>NZ_NFLT01000029.1 GCF_002161055.1 Tyzzerella sp. An114 | reverse complement strand
AAATTAAATTTAGATATTATAAGGACTATAAAAAAGAACTTTTACTTATCCTTTTATTGATTTGTAAAGGTTCTTTTTTTATGAAAATTTAAGGAGGCATATAAAATGAAATATGATTATTTTTATAGACTGGTAACAGAATATTTTTTATTCTATAGATTACCTAAGATATTTTTTGAAAAAGATGAGTTTATAGATGTATCTTTGGAGATAAAAGTTTTATATTCCTTAATGCTTGAAAGAAGTAATTTATCAGCAACAAATGGTTGGTTTGATAACAAAGGAAGAGTGTATATTATATTTACAATAGATGATGTTAAAAAATACATAGGTTGTAGTGATAAAAAAGCTGTTAATCTTATGAATGACTTGGAAAAAGTGTATTTTTTGATTGAAAGAAAACGTCAGGGGCTTGGAAAGCCTAATATTATTTATGTTAAAAATCTTATCAAAGAAACTGTTGATAACTATGTTGACAAACCCGTGGAAAAACATTTCTTGAAATGTAAAAATTACAGTTCTGACATGTCAAAAATACAATGTAGTAATACTAATAATAATAATACTAATTATATTAATAATATATTATCAGGAGAAGATGAAAAATCAACTGTTGATAACTCATTATCTTCTGATAAAACGAGGAAATATTTTAAAGATAAATTTGAATACGATATTATTATTAAGAAACCATATATTGATAAAAAAATAGTTGATGAAATAATAAGTGTTATTGTGAAAACATATTGTTCAAATAAAGAAATATTTCTTATATCAGGAATTGAAAAGTCTAAGGAAGAAGTTATAAGTCAGTTTATGAATATAAACTCAAATCATATAGAATATGTTGTTGAGTGTGTTATGAAGAATATAAATTCAATAAAAAATATGCATCAATATCTACTTACAGCCATTTACAATGCACCAATAACAATAGAGGAGTATTACAGAAATTTGGTACATACTGAATTTAATAATACATAGATTTAAACTGAAAACTATTTATTTGAAAGTAGAAAATATCTATTAAATTTTGAAGTAATAGTATTTTAAAAAAGTATTTATGAAAATAATATATGAAATAGTTTAAAATAGAATAATTTTATATTTTATAATTATCGCAATATATTGCGAATTTTTATTGACTAAATAAATATAAAAAATGTATACTAAGTTTGAAAATTTAAGGAGGATACTATGGCTATTTCATATAATAAATTATGGAAACTAATGATAGATAAGAAAATAAGTGCTTCTGAACTGAGAAAAATGTCCGGCATAGCACCAAATACTATGACAAGAATTAGAAAAGACAAAGAAGTATCTTTAGATGTGTTAGGAAGAATATGCAACAATCTTTACTGTGATTTTGGAGATATAGTTGAATATATACATGATGAAAATGTACCAAAAGGCGGTGAAGATAATAATGGTTGATATTATAGAACAAGAAATTATAAATATGTCAGAAAAATTATTTAATATACTTTTAATGGATAGAACAACCAAAAAGAATATATGTTGGGCAACAGACCATTATATATCTTATGGTGATGCTTATTATCCTCAAGAACCAATTACTAAAGAATTGGTTACAGGACGAAATGCCAATATTATTTCACCAAGAGTTGCTAAAGATGTTGAAATACAAACTAAAAGAACAAAGGAAAAAGCAGAAGTATTTACACCATCTTGGGTATGTAATGAACAAAATAATTTAGTAGATGAAGCTTGGTTTGGTCGTAAAGATGTATTTAATAAATCAGAAAATCAATGTTGGATTACAAATAAAGAAATAATTCATTTTCCTAAAGATAAAAGTTGGAGAAAATATGTTGATGCTAAAAGATTAGAAATTAGTTGTGGAGAAGCACCATATCTTGTTAGTCGATATGATACAGTATCTGGTAAAGAAATAGCAATAGAAGAACGTATTGGATTATTAGATAGAAAATTACGTATTGTAAATGAAAATACAGTTACAGAAGATGACTGGTTTTTTTGGGTAAAGAGAGCCTATGAAAGCATTTATGGTTATGAATATCAAGGAGATAGTTTGTTAATTGCAAGAGAAAATCTTTTATATACTTTTATAGAAAACATGGAATATAAATTTTCACATAAGCCAAATGAAGAACAGTTATTTATTATAGCAAGAATTATTTCATGGAATATATGGCAAATGGACGGTATAACAATGAATGTTCCGTATAGTGAACGACCAAGAGTAAATACTCAAATATCGCTGTTTGATTTTATGAATGGTAATGAAGCTTCAGATAAAGAGCCTATCCCATGTAAAATATATGATTGGCGTTCAAATACAAGTTTAGAATTTAAAAGCATAGTGAATGGAGGGGAATAGTAATGGAGCATAAAGACAATATTAAGTTTGAAAATGCCTTTAATTATAAGGTTATTTATGCTTTTACTGTAAATGATGATACTCATAAAGGATTGATTAAAATTGGAGATGCTACATTGCATACAAATTCTACCATTCAGGCTTTATTACCAAATTGTAAAGAACTTAATCAAGCAGCATTAAAAAGAATTAAAAGTTATACTAATACAGTTGGTATAACACCAATTTTGTTATATACAGAGCTTGCTGTAAGAGAAATCCGTAATGATGATGGTATACAATTAAAAGCCTTTAGAGATTATGACGTTCATAGAGTATTAGAGAATTCAGGAATTAAAAAAGCAAAAATAGATGGCAGTACAGGACGTGAATGGTATGAAATTGAAAAAGACACTGTAATTGAAGCAATAAATGCAGTAAAGAAAAATTATGCAAATTTAAGTAATGTTAAAACAAGTGAATATACTCCAATTATTTTTAGACCGGAACAGAAAGAAGCTATTAATAAGACAATAGAACATTTTAAAAAAGGTAACAGAATGCTTTGGAACGCCAAAATGCGTTTTGGCAAAACTTTATGTGCATTGGAAGTTATAAAGCAATGTAAATTTAAAAAGACTATCATTTTTACAAATAGACCTGTTGTAAATGATGGGTGGTATGAAGATTTTAAAAAAATATTCTATGATACAGATTATTTATATGGTTCAAAATTTAATGGATATGATGTTGAAAGTTTAAATAAAAAAGGTAAAGACTTTATATATTTTGCATCTATACAAGACCTTAGAGGTTCAGAAGCTGTTGGAGGTAAATTTGATAAAAATAATGAAATATTTAAAATAGTATGGGATTGTGTAATTATAGATGAGGCTCATGAAGGTACAAAAACAGCTTTAGGAAATGAAACAATAAAAACTATTGTAAAAGAAGATATTAAAAAAACAAAGTTTCTTGCTTTGTCAGGAACACCATTTAATATTTTAGATGAATATGATTATAAATCTATTTATACTTGGGATTATATAAAAGAACAGGAATATAAAGCAAAATGGGATGAAGAAAATTTTGGAGATTCAAATCCTTATGAAGAACTTCCAAAACTAAAGATTTATACATATAGTCTTGGAGATTTATTAAATAACAATAGTTATAGCACATATGAGGATAAAGCATTTAATTTTCAAGAATTTTTTAGAACTTGGATAGGGGATTATAAAATTGATTATGCTAAAATGCCTGATACTGCTAATATAGGTGATTTTGTTCATGAAGATGATGTTATGTCATTTTTAAATCTTATGACAAAAAAAGATGAACGTAATTCATATCCTTATTCAAAAGAAGAATATAGGGATTTATTTAAACATTCTCTTTGGGTAGTTCCGGGTATAAAAGCAGCAAAAGCTTTAAAAAATTTAATGTATAAACATCCTGTGTTTGGAAGTGGACAGTTTGATATTATAAATGTTGCAGGAAGCGATGATGAGGAATCATCAGATGCATTAAATAGTGTTAAAAATGGAATTAAAAAAGCTGAAAAATTAAATAATTATACAATTACATTATCTTGTGGTAAATTGACAACTGGTGTAACAATAAAGGAATGGACAGCAGTATTTATGCTTTCAGGCTCTTTTTCAACATCAGCAGCAAGTTATTTACAGACTATTTTCCGAGTACAATCTCCATGTAATAAAAATGGAATGATTAAAGATACAGCCTATGTATTTGATTTTGCTCCAGACCGTACATTAAAAATGGTATCGGAAGCCGTTTCTGTATCTTGCAAAGCTGGAAAAACTAATGATGATGATAAAGAAATTTTAAGTAAATTTCTTAACTTTTGCCCTGTAATTTCTATTTCAGGTTCTCAAATGAAGAAATATGAAACAGATAGATTGTTACAGCAATTAAAAAGAGCATATGCGGACAGAGTTGTTAATAATGGATTTGATGATAAAAATTTATATAATGATGAATTGCTTAAATTAAATGATATAGATATTAAAAAGTTTGATGAATTGAAAGGCATTATAGGAAAATCAAAGGCAGCACCTAAACAGAATGATATTACTGTAAATAACCACGGACTTACAAATGAAGAATATGAAGAACATGAAAGATTGAGCAAAAAACCTAAAAATCAACTTTCAGCTGAAGAAAAAGCAAGGCTTGAAGAGATAAATAAAAAGAAAAAAGTCAGAAGTGATGCAATTTCTATATTGCGTGGTATTTCTATTCGTATGCCACTTTTAATTTATGGTGCAGATATATCATATGATGAAGAAATAACTCTTGACCGTTTTGTTAAAGAGGTTGATGACTCTTCATGGAATGAATTTATGCCTAATGGTGTTACAAAAGAACATTTCAAAGAGTTCAAAAAATATTATGATGAAGATGTATTTATTGCAGCAGGTCGAAGAATAAGAAATATTGCAAAAGAAGCAGACACTTTAAGTCCTACGGAGCGTGTAAAGAAAATAGCTTCATTATTTTTTACTTTCAAAAATCCTGATAAAGAAACAGTATTGACACCATGGCCAGTAGTAAATATGCATATGTCAGATTGTCTTGGAGGTTATGATTTTTATGATGAAGAACATAAAAATACACTTGATGAACCACGCTTTGTTGATAGAGGAAATGTAACTGCTGATACATTGGGGAATGTTTCTGCTAAAATTTTAGAAATCAATTCAAAGACTGGTTTATATCCTTTATATGTAACATATAGCATTTATCGTGCTAAATGCAAAGAATATAAAGAAACAGATTTAACCTTAGAGGTTCAAAGATATATATGGAATGATACAATTAAAAATAATATTTTTGTAATTTGTAAAACACCAATGGCAAAACAGATTACACAAAGAACACTTGCAGGATATTCAGATATAAAAATTAATGGACATTATTTTGATGACCTTATTAATCAAATGAAAAATAAACCACAACAGTTTATTGACCGTGTATTAAAAGCAAGTTATTGGAAGAAAGAGGGTGTTGGAAAAATGAAGTTTGATGCTATTGTAGGTAATCCGCCATATCAGGAAGAAACTGGAGGTGCAGGAAGACAAGCAAAGCCAATATACAATTATTTTGTTGAACAAGCAAAAAATCTTAATACAACTTATGTTACAATGATTACTCCTTCAAGATGGTTTTCAGGTGGTATGGGGCTTGATAAGTTTCGTGATAATATGACGAAAGATAATAAATTAATGAAAATAAAAGATTATACTAATGCTAAAGATTGTTTTCCACAAATCAGTATAAGTGGTGGTGTAAATTATTTTTTATGGAATGATAATTATAATGGAGATTGTGTAGTTGAAAATATACATGATGGTAAAGTAAGTTTTTCAAAGCGTCCTACAAATGAATTTAAGTTTTTTGTAAGGTATAATGAGGCAGTTTCTATTTTGCATAAGATACTATCTTTTTCAACAAATGAATTTGAATCAATTACTTCAATTATTAGTCCTTTAATGCCTTTTGGATTATCAACTAATTATAGAGGACGAGCAAAAAAAACTAATAATGATAGCTTAGCACTTTATGCGAGTGATGGTGTTACTTATATTAATGAATGTGAAATAACAAAAGGCAATCAATATATTGGAAAATATAAAGTTATGATGAGTAAAACAACTGCTGAACATGCAGGAGAACCAGATAAAAATGGTATGTTTGGAATTTTTACAAAATCAATGAGAGTTTTATTGCCAAATGAAGTTTGTACACACTCTTATTTTTTGATTGGTATTAGTGATTCTAAAGAAGAAGTTGAAAATATATTAAAATATCTTAAAACAAAATTTGTACGTTTTATAGTTATGACAACACTAAGTGCAGTTAATTTATCAAAATTAGTATTTGAAAATGTACCAATGCAAGACTTTACACAGCAGTCTGATATTGATTGGAGCAAATCAATTCAGGATATAGATAAACAACTTTATGCTAAATATGAATTATCTGAAGATGAAATAGATTTTATTGAACAAAAAATTAAGCCTATGGAGTAAATATATAAAGTGAATTTTTAGAGGAGAAAATATAATGGTAAATAAATCAGAAAAATTATTAAGTGCTTTTTCAAAATTATATTTTTTTAATGAATTAGTTCATGATAACTTAAAATTTATTCCATCAGGAAGTACAGAAAAAGAGTTAGCAGATATATTGCTTAATTTAGGTGATATTATTATTGCAATTCAATTAAAAGGACGAGAGAAAGAAGATATATCAAATGAAGATGAAGAAATAAAATGGCTTAAAATAAAATGTAGAGAAGCTAAAAAACAAATAAAGAAAACTATAGAATTTATTCGAAATGAAGATTTACCATGTTTTGAAAATGGCAGTAATCAAAATATTAAGTTAAACAAGCATGCAAAAATTATTCCATTAATAGTATTTAATAATAATATTATAAAAGAATATGAACATGTATTATGGAAACATTCTGATGAAGGAATGGATGTAAATTGTATGTCTTATGAAGATTTTCAAAAAATGTGTGAAGTTCTTATTACTCCAATTGAGATAGTAGAATATTTGGAATGGCGTTTGGAATTTTATAGAAAAAATAGAAAAGTTGATATTTTAATACATGACAGAGAAGAAGAAATAACAATTATGAAACCTAAAAATAATAACTCATCAGTTTATTATTTTCTTTCTGAAAGGTATGGAATAAAGAATGCCCAAGAGTTAGAAGTTTATATGAAAGAATTTAGAGAGTTTTTTCAAAAACTTCCAAGTCATATAGAAACAAAATCAGAGGAAAATGCTGATTTTGAAATAATAAGTTTTTTTGCTCATTTTAATAGATTAGAAATTAATTTATTTATAGAACGATTAAATTTAGCAAAAACAAGAGTTGAAAACGGAGATTATTATTTTGCAGGAAGTTTAAGAAATATTCAAAGAAAATATCAGATTGTATTTTTTAGTTCTAGATGTAGAGATAAAATTCCAATGGAATTAATATTAGATAGTATACCAAACAAAGAGGAAGTATCAATAGTATTACAAATTATAGTTTCTTTTGAATCTTTTGAAGATTTTAAAATTGATTTTTATTATTGTGAACTAAGCTAAATATTTTATGATTTAAAAATATAATATAAATAAAAAGTATTATCATATATGTAAATATTTTAATTTTTAAAATTGAATAAGCATAATAAAATATAGTTTAAATGATACAGTCTCAATACTTATAGTAATGAGGCTGTTTTTTATTTTTATATGATGTAAAAATATAATAAAAATTATTCAAGTAACTAAAAATAAAAAAGTTTTATAATTATAGGAATAAAATATACTTTGTTTCGGCTTAAAGGTAAGGTAAGTTTAAAGTTTTTTAGTAATTTATATCTTTGGAATTACTTTGTGAATCTTGAAAACCGAATATCAAGAAATATAAATACATTACTATCTTAAGCCAGAAAAGGAAAAGCAGTTGCCATAGTGCGTCAAGACGATTTTTTTATATCCTTTAATCCGAGCGAGAACTACTTTGGTTAAGTTATCTCTGGCAAAGATAATATGCCACGACCTTAACAGAGCTATAATGATACTTCTATCGAGTCTTAGGTATCCCAAAGACGGTGGTCTCCACAAAGGGGAAGATGAAATTCCTATGAGTGTAGCCAAACACTGTTTATGTTGCTTTTAAATATAATTACTATTGTTCCGATAGGTATAAAATATTATTCCGATTTACTTTATATTGTTCCGATATTATTTATAAGTTTTCATAAATAATAAAATTTTATTGTTGATGAAAGTTTATAAAAGTGTAGATGTGTAAATTTAAATAAGGTATTGTATGTTATATAAGGAGGTGTCTGAAATGGGAGTTACAAAGGTTATTGAAGCAGTTAATACAAAAAGTAATATCACAAGAGCCTGTGCTTACTGTCGAGTAAGTACAGATATGTCCCACCAGATAAATTCCTATGAAGCACAAAAAGAGTATTATAAAAACTTTATAACAGAAAAGCCAAATCATAAGTTTGTAGGGATTTATGCTGACTATGGAAAAAGTGGAACTAAAGAAGAAGGCAGAACAGATTTTGAAAGAATGCTTGAAGATTGCAAAAATGGTATGATAGATATTATATATACTAAGTCAATATCAAGGTTTGCAAGAAATGTAATTGATTGTTTAAGTATAGTAAGAAGTTTGAAGGAATTAAAAGTTGATGTGTACTTTGAAAAAGAGAAAATACATACATTATCTGAAAAAAGTGAAATTCTACTTTCAATATATAGTTCAGTAGCACAAGCAGAATCAGAAAGTATATCAACAAATCAAAAGTGGAGTATACAAAAAAGGTTTTTAGATGGAACATACATAATGTCAAACCCAGCTTATGGATATTGTAACAATAAGAAAGGTAGGCTTAAACTTTCACAAAAACAAGCAAAAATTGTAAGATTTATATATGATGAATATCTTAATGGAAAAGGTATTCATATAATAGCAAGAGAATTAAGTGAAAGTAAAATTAAAAGTCCAAAAGGCAATAAAATTTGGAATTCAGCAACAGTATATGGAATACTTAAAAATCCTATATATACAGGAGATATACTTCATCAAAAAACATACAGTATGAATATAGTACCATTCGAGAGAAAAATAAATAAAGGTGAAGTTCCACAGATACTTATAGAAAATGACCACAAAGCTATAGTTACTAAAAAAGAATATGAAGCAGTTCAAATAATGCTATCCTGTAAACCTAAAAATGAAAAAAATGAAGTAACAGAATTTAGGGAAAAAATTATATGTTCCAAATGTGGTGATGTGTTTTACAGACAGGTAAAACCTAAACAGGATATAACTTGGAATTGTAAAAATAGAATTATATCAAAAGATTATTGTGATATGGATATTGTAAAGGAAGAATTAATAAAAGAATTATTTATGAAAATGTGGAATAAGTTATCAAATAACTATGAGAAAATTTTAATACCTATGGTTGAATCATTGTATGCTATAAAAGAGCATACAGGAGAAAATCAGGTAATTAAGGATTATGAAAACAAAATAAATGAACTTATTAAGCAGAGTAACACCTTAAATCAGCTAATACAAAAAAGGTGTATTGACTCTGCTTTTTATATACAACAAAAAAATATGACTGAACAGAAAATAATTGAACTTAATATTGAAAAAGTAAGATACATAGAAAAAAGTCAAATGAATTATGAAATCAGAGAAACAGAAAAGCTGATTGATTTAATAAAAAATTCACCCAAGACAATAAATACATACAACAAAGACCTATTTAAAAAAGTCATAGACAAGATTTTAATATCAAAAGGCGAAATAATATTTATATTAAAAAATAAACTTGAGTGCAGAGAATATAGGAAAGGAAATTGAAAATGGCAGTAAGACGATTACCTTATGGATATAGATTTGATGGAACAACAATTATTATAGATGATATTGAAGGAAAAGTAGTTAAAGAAATATATGAACTTTTCTGTGAAGGAGTTTATATAACAAAGATAAAGAATTATATCAAAAACTTTTATATGAGCAGACACAAAGTAAAAAGAATTCTTGAAGATGATGTTTATACAGGAAAAAATGATTTACCACCAATAATAGATGAAGATTTATTTGAAACAGCACAGAAAATAAAAAATCAAAGATTGAATGAAATAGGCAAAAATCAGGATAAATCATATAGTTATGTAAAAGAAAATTTTGAAAATAAAATTGTGTGTGGTGAGTGTGGAGCAGATTATCACAGATATAAGCGAGGGGAAGAATATATATGGAATTGTAGTCACAAAGTATTTAAAAGAAAGGTTTGTTGTAGAAATATTTCATTATCTGATAAACAAATAGAAAATATATGGTCAAATGTCATTCAAAAAATCAATGAAAATCCTAAATTATTACAACCACAAAAGACCATTTCAAATAAAAATTTAGGTAGATACAATGCTTTAGACAGAGAAATAAAAATGGCTGAAACAGGCGAAAAAGAATATACCCAAGAAGAATTAATTAAGCTGATTTATAAAAGGGCGTCTGTTATGTATGAAATGTCACATTATAAAGAAGAAATCGAAAAAATAGATATAACTGCATTAGATAAATTTATAGTTTATAAAAATAGGAAAATAAAAATTATATTAAAAAACGGAGCAAAAATAGAAGAAAAAATTTAGGAGTGATATTTATGGCAACTCGAAGGATATCGGTCATACCAGCAAAAGTTGATACTAATAAAAATGTTCAACCAAAATATAAAAAATTAAATGTTGTTGCATATTGCAGAGTTAGTACATTACAAGAAGAACAAGAATCAAGCTATGAAGCACAAATTGAATACTATACAAAACTTATTAATGAAAACCCAAATTGGCATATGGCAGGAATATATGCTGATGATGGTATATCAGCTACAAACACCAAAAAAAGAGATGATTTTAATGCTATGATAGATAGGTGTATCAAGAAAAGTAACGAAATTGATATGATTATTACAAAATCAATAAGTCGATTTGCAAGAAATACTGTTGATAGTCTTATACATATACGAAAACTTAAAGAAAAAAACATAGCTGTATACTTTGAAAAAGAAAATATTAATACATTGGATTCGTCAGGAGAATTACTTATAACAATACTAAGCAGTCAGGCTCAGGAAGAAAGTAGAAATATCAGTGAAAACGTAAGATGGGGACTTAAAAGGAAATATGAAACAGGAGAAACTCTTGTAAGCAGACTTTTAGGATATAAAAGGAATAAAAACGGTCAGCTTGAAATTATACCTGAAGAAGCAGAGATTGTAAAATTTATATTCGCTGCATTTATGGAAGGCAGCAGTTATAATAATATAGCTAAAAAGCTGAAGGAAAAAGGCTATAAAACAATACGAGGAAAAATAAACTGGGGTGTTGCCTCTATAATAAGAATTTTAAGCAATGAAAAGTACATAGGTGATACATTATCTCAAAAAACATATACGGTAGATTTCCTTACAAAAGAACGTAGAACTAATAATGGTGAGGTTAATCAATACTACACAGAAAACAGCCACCAAGGAATTATACCGAGAGAATTATTTTATAGAGTACAAGAAGAAATGGAAAGACGAGCTAATTCAAAAAATAAAGCACCAAGTAAAAATGAAACTGATAGAAAATGCCGATATAACAGTAAATATGCCTTAACAAGTATATTTATATGCAAGGAATGTGGAACACCTTACAGAAGACAGGTTTGGTCAAAGTATGGTGAGAAAAAAGCTGTTTGGAGATGTGAAAACAGACTTAGAAATGGAACAAAATACTGCAAAAACTCACCTACATATGATGAAAAAGTTCTTCAGCAAGCCATTATGAATGCCATAAATAAACAGATACAGGACAAAAATAAGTTCATTGGAAATTTCAAAAAGAATGTTATAAGTGTAATTTCAAAAGATACTACAACAGAATATGACTTAGAAATAAAAGTATTGGAGAAACAGCTTGTAAACTTAATAAAAAACAATACATATGAAAACATAGAAGAATATGAAGAAGCCTGTAAAAACATAACACAGCGTATTGAAGAACTTGAAACTAACAAGATAAAATCTTTAGGTGGTGGGGAGAAATTAAATAAGGCTGATGAATTTATAGATAACACAAATATTTATATGGCAGAATATGATGATATACTTGTAAGAAGGTTAATAAGGAATGTGATTGCTGTGAGTGATAGTAAAATTGAGATATACTTTCAGAATGGGGTTATAGAGTTAGTAAGTATAAGTAAGTAATTATTTATATAATTTGATATTATAATAGAATATAATTTTAGTATAATTTAAAATTTGTGAAGTTCAAATTATATGATGCTAGAGTTAGTTTTATACATATGTCTATATGATATAAAAGTTATACTTTAAGTATTCTCTATATTTATAAGTACAAAAAATGATGATAATATTAAATAAATACTAATATATATCTAATTAATAGAGAATATGAGGCTATTTTTTTATATTACAAAATAATAATTAAATTATATTAATTTTTATAAAAATATTTTTATA
>NZ_NFLT01000028.1 GCF_002161055.1 Tyzzerella sp. An114 | reverse complement strand
AAATTTCACTATCAAGAACCTGAAACAAATGAAAATCTTTTAATATTATCTGTGGCAGACTCTATTATTAAGCAATCATTTTCTGATTTTACAACTGAAATTTACTATCATTGTTGTAACGAAGTTGATGTAATAGAGTTTCAAGAAACAGAAAATAAACTTATAAATCTTGTTGGCAAAGAAAAATTTGAAGCATTTCAGTTGATGCTTTCTCAACATTTTATTGAAACTTCATTTGCTCAAGTATTTTTACAAGCTATGATAAAAGAATTAAGTCTGGCTCTTACTGCTCGTGATATAGAAACTGACAATGAAATTTTTAGGCTGTTTTTAAAAAACTTATAAGATTATTTGCAGAAAATAATATCTAAACAGGGTCAGTAGGGTCAGTTTTTTTGGGTAGTGAGTACTAATGAAAATTTACTGTCCTACCGTCACTGTTTTTATTATCTCAATAATCATTTTTATATTAAAAAGCCTTATTTTAAAGGAAAATCCAATGTTTAAAATTCATTTGTGTTTCTCTTTTTACAGGGTCAGTTAAGACTATATACTTATTTAACCGTCACTAAATTACTTTTCTACTGTCACTATTTTTACTATCTCAATAATTCTTTTTCCATTACTTCTCCTTGTTTTAAATGAATATCCATTATCTAAAAGTTCATTTGCATTTTTCTTTAATCTTTTTAATAATGTTAGGTGAGATATTTCTTTATTTGAACTTTCACTTAATATTTTTGCTACTGCTATTGGTTCTCCGATAAGTAAATCATTTTTACTCATGTATCCTTTTATTATTTCTGTTATATCATCTTTTTCTATTTTTCTGTTATCCAAAGAATCATTTATCTTTATCCAAATATTGTTTTCATTTCTTTCAAGTTCCAATGCTCTTTTTTCAATATCTCTACCAAGAATATACAACTTAACTTTACCACTTCCACGCTCTTTTTCTGTCATAACAAAACAATTATCTGATGCACCTTGTATCCCTGTTGTCCCTGAAATCATATGAAAATAATCTTTATTTTCTTGTTTCCTTAAATGATGTACAAGAAGTATTGATATATGAAACTTATCAGCAATATTTTTTAATATTTGAAGTTCTTTATAATCATTTCCATAACTATAATCAGCTCCTTGTGGTCTTATACATTGAAATGTATCTATCACAATAAGAACTGTATCTTTATGTTCTTCTAAAAATAGACTTATTTTTTCTTCAAGTCCATAACCTAATGTTGATACTTCCCAACAGAAATATAAATTTGAAGGTATATCATCTGTCATAGTGTATATTCTATTCTGTAATCGTTCTGTATTATCTTCAAAGCAAAGATATAAAACTGTTCCTTTAGTTGTTTCAAAATCCCAAAGTTTTTCGCCCTTAGAAACCGAAAGACAAAGTTCTAATGCTAAAAATGATTTTCCTGTTTTAGGTGCTCCTGCCAGTATAGTCAAGCCTTGTGGCAATAGATTTTTTACTATATATCTTACAGGTTTATAATCCATATCCATAAGTTCCTCACCATTTATTACTTGAAAAGGTTTTATAGTATTCATTTAATTCCTCCTTATTTACAAATTTTTATCTTTAACTAATATGTAAATTTAATAATCATCTCCTTTATTTCTACTATTTTTAGCACTTCTTAGGCACTTTCCCTGAAGCCAACACCTCCTTTTATAAGAATTTATATATCACAAATGACTCTGCTAATTTTTATTAATAACATCAAAAATAATTACACAGGGTCAGTAGGGTCAGTTTTTTTAGTAGTAGGTACTAATTAAATTTTACTGTCCTACCGTCACTGTTTTAGCTGTATCAATAGTTTTCTTTTTCTATTAGAATTCTGTATTTTCAAGAAAAACCCTATATTTAAGAATTTATTTATATTTTTCTTTAATATCCTTAACAGGGTCAGTTATCATATATCTTTCTTTTAACCGTCACTTTTTGTACAAAAAAAGACGAACCATTTTAGGCTCGTCTTATTTATACTTATATACACTATTTTATAAAATTTATTAATAAATTTATATTAAATTCTCTATATTTCCATTCTGTATGTCTAAAATATGTTTATATATTTTTTCATCAGACCAATTCCACCATTTTATTTTTAATAAAATATCAATGGTTTCTTGTTTAAATCGTTTTCTTATTGGTTTTACAGGAATACCTCCTACAATGGTATAAGGCGGAATGTCTTTTGTAACAACTGCACCTGTTCCAATTATATCACCATCTCCAATAGTTACACCTGCCATAATAACTACTTCATAACCAATCCAAACATCATTTCCAATTACAATATCTCTTTTATTATCCCATGCATTTGTAATATTCTTAACATCTAATTCCCATTCTTCAAAAAATATGGGAAATGGATATGTAGAAAGTGATGATAACGTATGATTTGCACTATTAAATATAAATTTAGCACCACAAGCAATAGAACAGAATTTACCAATCATTAATTTATCATTATTAATTGGATAATGATATAAAACATTGTTTCTTTCAAAATTTTTTGGATTGTTTTTTAAATCATTATATATTGTATAATCTCCTACTATAATATTTGGATTTTTAATAATATTTTTTAAGTAGATTGTTTCTTTTTATCATTAGAGCGTGGATATATTTTTTGTTTCATATTAACTTAATAGATTCAATAATTTTTATATTTTAATGACAACAAATCAAACAACTATTAAAACTATTAAAAATGATTTTTATTCACACGCCCCTTGCGAGGCGTGACCTGTTAAATTTTAATTTTTTAGTGCATTTATAGGATTTCTACTCACACGCCCCTTGCGAGGCGTGACTGTTATATTATATTTAATACAATACAACATAAAATTTCTACTCACACGCCCCTTGCGAGGCGTGACCATATTGTTTAACATATTGTTAGAATACAACTCAATTTCTACTCACACGCCCCTTGCGAGGCGTGACATGCTATAAATATAAACAAATACCGAATGTGCTATTTCTACTCACACGCCCCTTGCGAGGCGTGACAGCACCGTTAGAGAACTGCAAAAGTTTATTTGTATTTCTACTCACACGCCCCTTGCGAGGCGTGACATTATATTATCACCTATCCGAAAAAATATTGAACATTTCTACTCACACGCCCCTTGCGAGGCGTGACCAAAAAACAACAGCATTTAAAAAGGCTATGTATGATTTCTACTCACACGCCCCTTGCGAGGCGTGACAACAGTTATATCCTCTGGTGGTTTGTAATGAGAAAATTTCTACTCACACGCCCCTTGCGAGGCGTGACATTAAAGAAAAATGATGAAGACGCTGACAGATTAAATTTCTACTCACACGCCCCTTGCGAGGCGTGACATATAAAAATTGATTTAAACCAAGGTCTTGATGCATTTCTACTCACACGCCCCTTGCGAGGCGTGACAAGATAACTAATTACAGAAATGAAGTTGAAAAGGATTTCTACTCACACGCCCCTTGCGAGGCGTGACGCAACGCCGCCACTATATTTTGAAATATCCTGCCAATTTCTACTCACACGCCCCTTGCGAGGCGTGACGCACCTCTGCCCTGAATAGCTCCAGCAATAGGAAATTTCTACTCACACGCCCCTTGCGAGGCGTGACGTGTGGAATTAATTAAATAAAAAAGGAGGAATTAATTTCTACTCACACGCCCCTTGCGAGGCGTGACCGCAAGACTTTTAAGTCGACAGATAAACTGGAATATTTCTACTCACACGCCCCTTGCGAGGCGTGACAACGGTCGAAACCTTCAGTAAAAAGGTAAACAACAATTTCTACTCACACGCCCCTTGCGAGGCGTGACGTAATTGCAACTAAACAAATGTTAATTGATATTATTTCTACTCACACGCCCCTTGCGAGGCGTGACACGCTGAACTTTCGTTCCTGTATACCACTCATCTAATTTCTACTCACACGCCCCTTGCGAGGCGTGACTTTATGAAATTCACGCTGTTTCAATGAGTAACAGAAATTTCTACTCACACGCCCCTTGCGAGGCGTGACCGCAATATATTGTATTATAAAGGGTCACTCCACTATATATGGGCGGACTTTATTAAAATATAATATTAAAAAATTACATTTTTAAAATTATATCATAAATAATATAAAAAATATAGCTTTTATATGGCGAACCTAACAGGATTTTTACATCACTTATACTTCGCCCAAAAATTATATTATAATTACACCTTCAGAGTCATAAGTTTCTTTTGCTCCTATGTGTTCTACCTTTCTATGCCAATTATTCCCTAAATAATAAAATCTAAGACTATCTTGACTATCATCAATGATTTTAAGAAGTCTATCTTTTAACTTTAAAAAAGATGAATAATCTAAATTTACTTCAAACACTGAGTTTTGAACACGCTGTCCATGATTTTGACATTCTCTTGCAACTTTTCTAAGACGGGTTTTTCCTGTTTTATCTTTTGTACTTACATCATAACTTATTAAAACCATCATATTTTTCACCTACTTAACTAAAAAACATGGATATTCATCAATATCTCCTCTAACATATTTTGCTAAAAGATTACTTTGAACATAAGGTATAAGACCGAAAGGTATTTTTTGTTTTAAATATGGATGTACTATATCTGTTCTCTTTTTTTCCTGCCAACGTGTTAATACCTTTTTTCTTCCTTCATCATTAAGCCATACTGCACCTGAAATTTGTGTTTCAAAATCCTTATATGTAATAATTTTTAAATTCACAAGAGTAATTACAAATCTTTCAATCATACATCTAAATTCTTCAACCAAATCACAAGCAAGAGAATTTCTTCCACTTCGTAAACTATGACAAAATCCTATATAACTATCAAGACCTACCGTTTCAAGAGATGATGCAAATTCATTTGTGGCTAAAGTATATATAAAAGATAACATTGCATTTATGGGGTCAAGAGGCGGACGTTTACTTCTACATTCAAACTTAAAATTTTTATTTGTAATTAATTTATCAAATATAGAAAAATATAATTTTGCACAATTCCCCTCTATACCTATAACTTCTTCTAATGTTTCAGCATTAAAAACATCATTTGTTTTTGATAATAATGTATCCATAACATATTGTAATTCATTATCATCACGCAATTCAGTATTATCATGTAATGTTCTTTTTATAACTTGTCTAGTATTACTAAATTTTGCTGCCATGGTATTTTTAGATAAAAAAAGTCCATTTTCTCGAAACTTATCAATTTGTTGTACCCTTAAAAAAACATTTCCTTTTGTTTCACCACAAACTTTAGCAAGAAATTTGCCTTGTGGCGAAACAAAATTTATAGGTATACATTTTTCAACACATTTTCCCATTAGTGCTGGAGAACAACCCATATAGTTAAAACAAACTATATTTTCAACATTCTCAAAGGGAATACGAAGTCTAATTTCATCATCTACTTTACAGACAATATTCTCTCCATCAAGATATAAATATGACATTTCATTAGTAACATAAACAGTATTTAATAGTCTTCTCATAAATCTTCCTCCCATATCTCATTAATATATTCTCTAACACTCTTAATAGGCTTATAAGAAGGCATACATATATCTTTTATAGAACAGCCATTACAATTTTGTCCTTTATTAATAGGAGGAATTATACCATATTCAATATCTTTTCTAATTTCACTTATTATACTTTTTAATTTATTGTCATATTCATTAAAATTGTCTTTTAAAGGCAGTTTAAAACGTTTTTTTACATCTGCATAATACAAAACTGCATCACAATCACAATTAAACACATAATCAACACACAATTTCTGTACAAAAACCTGTATTAAGTCTTCATAATTATAATCTTTATTTTTAGGCTTAGTAGGTTTATATTCTACAATACATAAATCATATTTTTTATTATCATTAGAAATTTTTACACCTGTATGAGATACTGTACCTTCAATGCAATCAACAACACCATAAATACCATAATCATCATTATACACTGAAACTGAAGTAAAAACTTTTTTCCCTCTAATACTATATTTACTATGTTCATTAACACGATTATGTATAATATTCGCTTTTGTAACAAAAATATTTTCAGCCCAAGCCCTGTCAATTTCCAAAAGTCCCCATCTATGAGGACAGTATAAATAATGTTGTATTTGACGTATTGCTATATCATTCATAATTTACTTACCATAGAAACACCTTCAGGCATATTCTCATCTACTACTATATTATAATCACTAAATTTTCTAGGTATTATAACATCATCTTTAACCTCAACTGATATTTTATCAAAAAGTATATGAGAAGGACTATTTCCAAGTATGCTATTATGTTTAAATATATAAAGTTTTCTTGTACACATTTTTCCTCTCGCTGCACTATGGTCATTTTCAAACATATTTATAATTGCTTCCCATAAAAGTTCAACATCTTCTTCTGTCATATCAGTTACTTTATTTGCCTGAGCTGCTGATATATATCCTTCTGCACGATATAAAGCATAAGGTATAATGCTTTTTCTTCCCATTTCATTTACTTTATTGTCATCTTTTTTTGTAATCGCCTGTCTTGTAATTGTAATATCATTTATATTTATAGGAGATAAACTTTTCGCAAAATTAATTTGAACAGGACCTCTTACAATTCCACATGGGTCATCACCTGTTGACATAACTGCTCCAAATGTACGAACATCAAAATAATTTTTACAAATATAATCTCTTGCTTTTTTAACATCATCTTTATTTTTGCCTTTTTGTTTAGTTGGTAGATTTTCCGCTTCATATGCTTCAGTAAATTTCTCATTAAGAGATTTATCAGGTTTTATAAGTATATTATATCCTGCCTCTCCTTCTTTAATCAGTTCAACGTAATTTCTTATTTTTCTTTTTATACAAACATCTGTAACAAAGCCATAACCTGTTTCAGCATCAACACGAGGACTATTTCCTGCATCTGGGTCACCATTAGGATTTCCGTTTTCAACATCAAAAAGTATTACAAAATCATATCTGTTATTAATCATAATTTTATTCCTCCTCTTTATTTTCTTTTTTTACAAAAAAGTTCTGATATTGTTGATAATAACCTATCATAAATCTTCCTTGATCATTAAGTAAAAGTGTTTCTGGAAATTCGCCTTTTAAATCATCTATAATCTCACCTATTAAAATATTATAATAAGTTGAATGTTCTGATTTTTTAATATGACTTTGGGCAAGTTTTAAAATTTTTGGAAATATAATTGCTGGTTTTGAAACCGCTGATGAGAAATAAGCATCTTTAATAGTTGTATTTAAACTATTATTTGAAGCATCTTGTTGCAATTTTTCCAAAACCGCAAAAAGTCTTCCACATAAATAAGCTGGATTTTTATTTTCTTTATCAAGTGCCACTTTTATTTCCTCCTTTTTATTGAAAATTCTTGATTTTCTATTTAAACAGGCTTTTATTATTCCTGCTCTTGTACTATTATTTCTAATATCTATTTTTTTGTTCCTATCAGTATTTTTATCTATTTTAGCTCGCTGAATTATTGTTGAAAGTAAAGATGTTGGATATTCTGTTCCATATATAGCAGACTCAAATATTTTACTGATTAAAGCTGGATTTGCAGCACTATTTGTGCTATTTGGTGATAATAATTCTTTTTTTATAACCCAAAAAGGAACGGGCTTGATTTCTTCTGAAATCTGCATATCTTTTTGATGTTCTGCAATATTTATCAAAATATCAGCAAACTTTCTTTTATATATAAATTTAAGAGATAATCTTGAAACATTGGGCTTTAATCCTACCATATAAAAATCAACATCTGTACTTATATCTAATATAGAAGATACCCTTTCAGGATTTATTGCACCTATTTTAGCATCTTTAATAATTTCTTTAAGCATATTGTCTGTTTCCTTTTCGTCCATACTCTCATTAAAAATGAACATAGACATGATATCATTATACTTTTCTTTATCACTCATAACCCAATATATAACTGTAATGTCATCAAATATCTTTTTATTATTTTTACTATTCAAAATATAATTCAATGCTTTAGTATATTTTCTCATAGCTGTTTCAGATATATTACTGTTATATGACTGTTCATTTCCATAGGAACATTCAGAATTATTATTAAATCCAACCATAACACAACCGCTTTGTCCACCAACAATTCCTTTTATTTTATCATGAATTCTTGATATTTCGCTATTTTCTCCTGTTATAGCACACTGAGAAATATTTTTATCTTCATCAGTTTGTAAATTTTTATATATTGAAAGCCATTTTTCAATAACTTGTTTATCTTTATGTAGTGGTAAGTCTATTTCTCCACTTAAACAAAAAGTAAAATTAGACTTATTATATTTTTTTCCCAAATTCAAAAGATATTGATTTGTACATTCATTTTCAGGGTTCCAATTTAATATAAAATTACGATACGCATTTACAACAGGCGAGTTTAATCCTTCTAAAAATTCGATATTTACCTTTATAAAGTCATTATTAAATTTAATAGATTTTTCAAATATACTATTTTTAACATCAAATTCTAATCCAAAAACATATTTACCTCTACAATCCAATATTTCTGATTTTACAGTTGATTTTGAATATCTCTTTGGAAAAATTTCACAATTACCTTTTTCACATTCAATTATTGTATCTATTTTTCCAGCTTCTGTTAGACATACAATATAATTTATATTTACGGGAGAATACTCATCAGATAAAATTTTACCATTTTTAGATAATATATCATAATAATCACAAAGTGCTTTTATCAGCATTTAAAACCCTCCCTATACTTAAAAACATCAATAACTCCATTAATCATATGAGGACGATAATATACCGTATGAGCTTTATCTGAAAATTTAGGATTTTCCCAATCTCCATTTATAGGTATACCTTTATCATTAAATACAACTTTATAATTCATAAAACCTAAATCAACATCTCCCATTTCAACAATAGATGAAGATATATCTTCATAATTAAATTCTTCTATCATGTATATTTTTTTTACTGGAAATTCACTGCAACCTAAACAAGGTACTCTAAAATATTGTCCCTTTTCAATTCTTCTTTTTATTATATTGTAGTGTTTTTTTTCGCCTTCAAACTCATTATCATTTTTAATACCTGTCAATTCAAAATGAAACTCAACACCATACTTAACATTTTTTAATATCATAGCAGAACGTTGACTTCTAACATCAGAAGTATAAATGTATGGACTTGAAGTTTTACCTTTCATTTGATTTTTCACGGCATTATAAGACACTTTTTCTTTAACTTCATTTCTTCGTACATTCATAAAATTAATATCATTAAAAACAACTATTTTATCAATGACATATCTTATAGCCGGTTTCCAATAAATACTTTTTAATATTCCCTCTAAGGCTCCTGGTGTAGGAACATCATAACTAACCCTTTCAACCTTCATTTCAGGTCTTGTAAAACAAGCGTAATCCCCTTCTATTATAATTTTAAAACCATACATAACTAACACCTCTTATTTATATAAAATAGTCCTTTCCTTCAAACAACACTCCAGTTTCTCTATCATAATAATCAGTATTTGTAAGGCACCATATACCACTTTGAAAATCATCAACAACATTTTGCTTAAATAAAATTTCAAATTCATATCTATGTACAGAAAAAGCATATTTTTGAAGTTTTCTTATATCGCCATATCCATTTATCTTTATATCATCTATAAGTTTTTGACTTATATCATCACAAGGTACTACTACAGATACACTCTCATCATCTATAATTTTAAAATTTTCTGAATAATCTTTAAATGGTAATGATTCTAAATTTTCTGAATATTGATACATAGAATTTTTGACAATATCATTCTTTTTCATAAAGAACAACTTTTCATAATATTCATTTATACTTTCATATGATGATATATCATTATATTTAGATAAAATACCTCTAGTTATCTCAATTCTTTTATCTTTTATAGGTTTTAATTTTTCTTCGTCTATCTCAAATATAAAAACTTCTGCCGACTCTCTTTTTCCTTCTCTATTACATCTTCCACCCGCCTGTAATATATTATCAACTCCTGATAATTCACGAAAAACAACAAAAAAATCAATATCAACTCCAGCTTCTATAAGAGATGTTGATATTACAGTAATTTTTCTGTATTCTGGTACATCTTCAAAATTAGGAAAGTCTTTTTCTAACTGTAATATTTCACATTTTATTTCATTTATAACTCTATTTCTATCAAAAGCTGTCATATATGTTGATAAATGATATTTTTTACCTTGACACATATTATATAATTCTTTAGCTGTACTCTTTTTATTTACTACAATAAGACTTGATGGATATTTTTTTGATTTAATAATAAGACTTTCTTTGCTTAATGTATTAATATTTTTATATTCACATTTTTTAAAATTTTCAAACAAATATTTATTTTCAATTAAATTTTTTATATTGATATTATGTAATCCATATTCTTTAATTAATTTTTCAAAATCTGGCATTGTAGCTGTTAAAAATATAGCTTCACTATTAAGATATTTTGTTATATAGGATATAGCTTCAAGACAAGGTTGCAAATAATCACTTGGCATTGTATGAACTTCATCAAAAACAAGTATACTATCTGACATATTATGCAATTTACGCAATTTGCTTCTTTTATTAGAATATATAGACTCAAAAAATTGAACAACTGTTGTTATAATTATTTGTGCATCCCAATTTTCTGTAGCAAGTTTGATAGTTTTTATATAATCATCATTTTCTATATGTTCATCATAACAAAATGTTGATTGATGCCTTAATATTTCTGCTGAGTCACCAAAAATATTTTCAAAAATTTCTGCTGTTTGTTCTATAATACTATTATATGGTATTATGTATATTATTCTTTTTTTGTTATATTTTACAGCTCTTTCTAAAGCAAACTTCATACTACACAATGTTTTGCCACTTCCTGTTGGCATATTAATAATACAAACATGGTATTCTTCATCTACATTGTCAAAAACTTTTTTCTGTAACTGTGAACGTGATTTTTGCAAGGTAGTTTTTGCTTTAAAGGAATTTAATATGTTATCTATTTTATATAAGCATTCATCAAAATTTGCATACAATGAAGGATTATATACAACATTACAAAATCTAGCTGTATCAATAGAATCTGCATCAACTAGACAGGAAAAACAATATCTTGTAAAAAAAGCAAATTTATCAATTACATTATAAATATTAAGGCAGTCCTTAGACATAAAACTATTAAATTCTTTCTCATCAATTTCAGGTATATCTAATTCATTATAATAATAATCATAATCTTCAAATTTACGCTTCAATCTTCCAAAAAGAGTTGACATATCTGATGTATCATTTTTATAACCACCATTTGGAATGCCAGAATGATGACCCATAATACAATACATCATAATTAGTTTAATAACATTTTTATATCTCTCATTAGCTACAATAGCACCACAAGTTGAATGTTCAACGTATATATTTTTTCCATTTATTCTACTCTGAAATGATTTTTGATATTTACCAATATCATGTAACAAACCTATTGAATATAAAACATCTTTAAATTCATTTATAGCCATTTCTTTACATAAATTAGCTGTATTTTGACTATGCTCTTTTACAGTTTGAACACTTTTTGTGCTTTCATTTATATGAGCTTTATACATAAACATCATCTCTCTTAAAAAATATTTATATATTTGTTTAATAACTATATGAAAAATTATACCATTTACTTATTTTTACAACAACGTCTTTGATTGCAAATTGTTTATTTTTGTAAATTTTAGTTAAATTGTATTAAAGTTTTTATATTTTAATTTTAAAGATTTATAATCATAATTACTAAATAAACGCCACATAATTTATTATGTGTTTTTAAGGGAATTAGGGGTATTCCCAAACAAGCAGAAATGTAAAGTGGGTACCACTTTGCCCTACTTGCCAATACTTTTATAGCTTTATATGCTAAAATTAAAATATTAAAAAAAGTAAATTTATTAATAAATATCCACTGGCCTAGTCGGTGGTTTTATTGATAAACAAAAAGCGATGTGAATTTAAAATCACATCGCTTGAAATCGATTTTTCACCTAATTTTTGCCATGTCATCTATGAAAATCGAATTTTTTTAATCCTAAAAATCCTTTAAAAAAACCTCTGAAAACGTTGATTTCTCGGGCTTTTTTGACTATGTCATCACATTTGACTACTCATCCCATCATGACGATATAAATAGTATGACATAGAAAAACACTTGTCCCTTGGTGTAGAGTTATTTTTCAAAAAATTTGGTGTTTCTTTGTTCCCTGAATTGTTTAAATAATTAATGGAAACAAAAAACTCTGTAATATATATTTACTTATGTTACTTTTAAATATTACATAATAAATTAAATTATAATAAAAAACAATAAATATAATACAATTCATTTTTTTAAATATTCGTGAATAGATTCAGCAGCTTTTTTACCAGCACCCATAGCAAGTATAACTGTTGCAGCACCTGTTACAGCGTCACCACCTGCATAAATTCCTTCACGTGTTGTCTGCATTGTTTCTTCGTTTACAACAAGACAGCCTTTTCTGTTTGTTTCAAGACCTTTTGTTGTACTTCTTATAAGTGGGTTTGGAGATGTTCCGATACTCATTACTACTGTGTC
>NZ_NFLT01000027.1 GCF_002161055.1 Tyzzerella sp. An114 | reverse complement strand
TCATATATCTTTCTCTCTGTTCTGCATCTTTTTTATTTCTTATTAATTCAACAACTCTATCATGAGCCTTTTTAAAATCATTTGGATAAAGAATACTTTTTAATTTTATATCATATTCTAGCTCCTTTGCATTTTTAATATAATCATCCCAATCCAGTAAAAAATTTGATATTGATTTATAGTTAATCATATTCCTTTCAATATATTTTTCAACTTTGTAAATTGTTGAATATTTAGCAAATTCTAAAACTTTTACAGCTATATTTGAATAAGTGGTATTATATTTTTCATTAAATTCTCTAAGCTCTTTACCACTTTTAAAATAAACTCCACACTCAAGTGCTTTTCGCAATATATAAAGTTCTGTATTTGTTGCATCTATATCTTTAAGATATTTTATATATTCTTTAGGTACTCCAAGTATATCTTTTAAAGTTTTTCCATTGATATTAAGGGATGTTCCATAACCATAAGAATATATATAATTATAAGCTATATTGTATAAACCTGATTTAACAATATATTCAATAAATGGATATTTTAAATAATATCTTAAATACAAATATGTATTACAAATAGCCCCTTCATATCTTTGTGCAAACATTTTCATAGCAGAATATTTATAAATAGTATTGCTTAATACTGTATCAATATTTTTACTATATAAAACAGTATTTTTCAAATACCAATTAATAACCCCTTCACACCAGCGATGTTCACCTGTATTTTTAAAATCCCTATATTCATAATGATATACTTTTTTACCTTCGTAAAAATTTCTTGTTAATTCAAACATCTTAATATCAGGATTTTTAAAATCAGTATAATAGCTTTTATTTACCAAAAAACATCTTTCAACAAAACCATATTTTGTTTTTTGCAAAATAGCAACATGTCCAATATCAAATACTTTTTTAGCTTTGCCGATTGAAAGAAATGTGATTTTACAACCACACACAGGGCAAATACCTTCTTTTCTATGTTTTGGATTTGTTACCTTAACATTATTATGGCAATAAGTACAATATCCATCTATATATTTTTTTCTGCTATATGTATAATAAATATATCTACTATTAACCAAAGCTTTTTTATCAATCCAATTTAAAAAGTTTTTAGGTAGCTTAGGCACTTCTTTCATTTTATTATCTATTCTCTTTTTTATTTTGTTATGTTTAATTTTAAGTCTTTTATTTAATATTTGATGTTGAAAAATAATAATATTACTTAAAGGACCATTAGATTTATATTTTAAATTTAAAAAATATTTATTTAAAACATTTTCTGTAGATATATCACCACAAGCAACACTATTCATTTCAATAAGACTTTCAAGTCTTCCTATAAGCCATTTTATATTAGCATTTCTTAAATCTCTTGTAATATAATCATTTTTAGTTATAAAAACTTGAAATATAGGCTTCTCTATATTATTGATAAGGTCATTTCTATCGTATACATATATAACTAATGTTATTTTCCTATCTATTATTTTAGTTTCAGCCTTTATATAATGTTTTATATAACTAATTCTTTTAGCTTTAGATATAATATTTCTACCTGCATTTTTATATGGTATTGTTCTTAAAACTCTTTTATTCATAAGCCTACTCTCCTTTAAATTAATGACATTTGTGTTTCATTTACTTTCAAAGATTTATTTGATATAGGCTTATCTTCATTGATTTCATCTATTATTTGTTTTCTTTTTTCCTCTTGTTCCTTTCTTTTTTTAGCAACTTCCTCTTGACGTTTCATTTCTTTAGCTTTTTTGTCAGCTTCGAGTTTTTCAAATAATTCTTCAGAAGTATAATAATAAGTTTCAGCATAAGCATAAACCTCATTATCGTCAAGCCAACCATTTTGTGAGTTAAGAGCTTTTTTAACCTCATCGATAACATACTCAAAGCATTTTTCCAATGTTTTTTTATCATTATTAACCAAGTCTGCAAAGTTACTATCAGAAATACATTTATTTTTTAAATATCTTACAATAGGAAAAACAGGTAATAAATTTGTTTTAGCTTTTTCAATCTCATTTTCAATCTTTAATACTGCTTGTTCATTTTTATTTTTAAAATTTTTAAAATTTATTATATCAGAATTTATTTTTTCTTCAGATTCACAAACGATTTTTTCAGTTGTAATAGCTTCTTTTTTAAACTTCACTTCATTCGAATGCTTTTCTTCTAAATTTCTAAAATTCGAGTTATTTTTATACATAATATTTGAACTATTTTGTTCTTTCTGTACTTTTTTAGCTTTAAATAAGTTAAAATCCATCATTGGTTCATTTGAAATCTTTTTAAATATATCCATTTTTATTCCTCCAATAAAATAAAAAAGCAAGAACAAAATTAAACTAAAACTGTTTAAAATCATTCTTGCTTTTATAAATCATTCTGTTAAATTATTCTATTTATGTATAATGATTTTACATATATTACAACTTGCATGAACTTCCCCGTTTTCACTTATAAAGCCTATTGCATATCCTTTACAATTAGGACATTCAAAACCATAAGTTTTCCTTGGTTTTTCTGCAACTTTAATAAGTTTATCTCTTAAAGCTTTAACTTTTTTGTCCACGAAAGTTCACTCCTCATTTACCCAAATTCTATTTAATAATAATAAGTATATCGTAAATTTAAATTTTTTCAATAATGATATTCTTTTAGTTCTGCAATAGCTTGTTTGCCAGACATTATTATATGAGGTGAAACAGTTGATTCCCAAGCATTTATATACTTTGATATTCGAACAAAAAGTTTAAAAAAATCTAAATCGTTAATATTAATATAAAGCTTATTTTCAGATTTAAAGGTATTGGATTTAATAGAAAAACCACCATTTGCATTTTTTTGTTTCTCTGCTGTTCCATTATCAACTTCAATATACCAAGGATAGTTTCTTATATTGCCTTTACTATCTTTTGGTACTCTTAATATACGAAGTTTGGTAACTCTTGACCTACCTTCTGAATTTGGCTCTCCAAATATCTTTTCTTGTTTAAATTCAAATTCAGTAACATTATTTCTGACTTTGTTATATATATATTCAGCTTCATCAGGACTTATATTTGCAATTACTCTTTTAATATCTTTACCTGTACCTACAGAATAATCCTGTATTACAATACCTATACAAGATATTTGTCTTATACCTTCCTCATCTTTGTCGCCAAAAGAATGTATATGTGCATAATATTCCGTTGGTGCCGGTTTTAATTTATCAATAAACTCTATTAATTTTTTGTCTGTTTTATAAACAGATATTTGTCTTGATATATATTTTTCATTCTCACTCATTGGAAAATTCAACTCCTTATCTCTTTCTCAATTCTTTTAACCAATAAAAAAGGCAGCTTGCTTAAATCTGTAATATCAAGAAATGCATCTCCATAAATTCTTTCAATGTTTTCTTTATCATCACCTATTGCTGCTGCAACAAACATAATTCCTTTATTTTTATATTCTTTTACTATCTCTCTTAAATCTGCTTCAGCTACTGTACCATAATATCCATAACTACCAGCCGGTTGCCCATCAGATATAAGCATCAAAAGTTTACTTTTTTCTGGTTGTTTCGATAAACGTTCTGCTATATACCTAAGTGCTGCACCATCTCTATTACTACCTCTTGCAGAAATATCCATTAAACGAAATCTGTCTTTATCATCTTTAGAACTGAAGTCTGTATAAGCATAAAGTTCCACATAATGCTCTTCTGTATGTCCTATTATAGAAACAGGTATATCCATAGACTTACAAAAGTCATAGACCATAATAGCAGAAGCTCTTGCATACGTAGCTCTATCTTTTCCACTCATAGATCCACTTTCATCTATTAATAAAGCAACTGATAAATCCTTTGCCATATTGGGTAATTTATTTTTTGAAAAAAACTTACAATCTTTATCAGTAAGTAATCTTGGTTCTATTCTTCTACCCATTAAAAGACCTGTTTGTTTTTCTGAAAAAGAAGTATCCTTCAGTATTCGTTTTAATCTTTTTTGCATCTGTTTTGAAATAGCAATAAGTGGAGGTGCTATCATTTTATATTCCTCAATCATACAATCTTCAACATTTTTTATACGATTAATAACTATATGAACACCTTCATGAACATCTCCAAGATTTATTTTATTGGCTTCTTCCTCTAATTCTTCTATAAGTGAATTGTTTAATTCATATTGTACATTTTCTTCAGCTAAATTTTTAATAATACGCTGTATATCACTACTGGCATTATTATACCCTGAGCCTGAATAACTCTTATTCCATTCAATTCCACCTGTTTTATTATCTGAAAACTCCTCTGTTTTTAAAACTTCAAGTCTTGTTGTTTCCTCTGATAAAACTTCTTGAACTCTATTTCTTTCTTCCTTTGCATTTTCTTTTTTAGCTTTAAATGAACTTTTGTCCTTAATAGATTTCGTTGTTCCTTTAGGTTCTGAGGCACAGCTTGAAAGTTGCTCATCTAAATCTTTTTTGATTTTTGATAAAACTTCATCTTTATCTTGACTACTATTATTAAATGCTTTATCTAAAATATCTTTTATATATTCCCAAGCCATAACTATTATTACATTAATTGCATTATATCGTTTTTTGCTATCATCTTCATAAATAGCATCATCTAATATAGGCAATACTTCATAGAATAAATCTAATATTTCACCAGTATAATTATCTCTATTATTTATATCACCACTTCTATGATATTGTATTAAAAGGTTCATAAATATAGAGAATGGATATACACCCTTTGCTATCTGCTCACTTATAGACGGAACTATTTCAGACATTCTTATATTATTAAGAATAATGCCATTACCATATTTTCCTGGGAAAGCATCACACATACGAGCTTCTATATAACCATCTTCTATTACATTAAATAACTGATGTGCAATCATTATTAATCCTTTACTTTTTGGAGTATTTCTTTTAGATAATATATCTTTGATTTCATTTAAAGCATCAATATGTTTTGTATCTGTAAACGTAGGTTCAAAAGGATATATTCTACCATTTGACATTTCACTATAATAATTTTCTGCCAATAAAAAATCGGTAAATAGTATATGTCCTATTTCATGGGCATTCATTCCTATTAAACTATCAGCTTTTAATTGTCTTGTTGGAAATGTTTTTGTAATTATATTTCCTACATTTATAAATATATCATTATTATCTGTATAGGCAATTTTAGCATTTTCAGCTTCGTCATAAAAAACATGTACTTTTATTTTTCTTTTATAACGACCTGTTACTGTTTCTGCCATATCAGTAAGATATGAAGAAAAAGCATGCGACATAAAAAGCTGTTTATCTGAAATATTTAATGTTTCTTGATTAATCTTTCTTTTCAATTCTTTGTGAGATATTCTCAATTTCTTCTTCCTTTCTAAAATTTCGCCATATTAAATCTGTAAAATCAATTCCATAAAATTTAGCAACATCATATAAAAACCAAAGTGGCGGTATAAGTTTACTTTGTTCATATTTTGCATATGTATTTCTATTTATCTTAAGCTTACAAGAAACTTCTCTTTGAGAATACTGTGGTACTCTCATTTCTCTTAAAAACTTAAGATTTTCTCCTATATTTCTATACATTGCAATTCACCTCTTATGGATTTAATATAGGTTCAATACAAGTAGTCAAAATATCTTCTCTATTTTCACTGTCAACAGATACAGCAGGTAATATAGTATATTTTGCTGCTTCCATAATATCACCACAAATCATATAGCTTTGTACCCAACTTATAAATTCTCTTACACCACAACAGCCATCATCAATCATATTCATATGACAACGTTCTTGTATAAGACTTATTATTTTTGCCATAATTTCCATTTTGCTTGTTTCTTTACAACCAGTAATACCAGAAACTCGTTCTATTAATATATCTGTATCAGGCTCTTCCATATCAATAATTAAATCCATTCTTGATAATACAGATTGATTTAATGCTCTACACCCTTCATAGTCAACATTTGTAGTAATAACAACAACAGTATCAGGGTGACGTTCTATGCATTCACCTGTTGGAAGCACAATAGAACTACAAGTATCTAAAAGAGAATTTAAACCAACTAATACTCCAGGATTTGAAATAACTGTGGGTTCTTGTATTTCTATCAAGTATCCATATTTCATAGCCTTTATTAATGGTGATTCTACATATGAAAATTTCTGAGAATTTTCATTGTTATTTTCTTTATTTGATGCATTTAAAGAAATAACTTCAATGAGCTTTTTATAAACTTCATCTTCTGTTATATCTTCTGAATATTCTCCTGTTAATTTATAATAAGCAGTTGCTGTATCCATTCTAATGTCATCAAATGTTGGATAATCTACTTTAAATGAATTATCATTTTTAACAACCGGCATCATCTGACCTAAAAGGTCAAAAACTTCTGTATTGGCAGAACAAGTTAAATGTACATATGGCAAACCTAAACCTGTAGCAATAGCTTTTGCACCTTCTGTTTTTCCAGTACCCGATTTACCTCTAAGTAAAAAATTTCTCATCGGTCTATTACTTTTAGTTGTTAAATTTGCATGTTTACATATATTAACAACTTCTTCAGGTATAACATACCAGTTTGGTAAATTAGGTATAAGAAGTTCTTCACTACTATTTAATAGTCTTTCATTTAATTTATATTTACATATAAAATCACTATGTTTAAGTGTAGTTTTAACCTTAGAACCTTTATTTTTATTTGGAACTAATACAGAAAATTTACCAAACAACACAAAGTCTGGACTATATGTACCTTTATTAAGATTAATAGACGTAAAAGGAGCAATATTTCCGGTGGAAGGTATTACAATTTGTATCCCATTTTCACCCAAATTCTTTGCATTTTCAATTCTACGATAAAGATTATCACATAAAATATAAGCACTCTTTGCTGCTTTTTCTAAATCTGGAAACCCTAGTTTCTTTTCATCTAATAAAGCTTCATATTCTGTTGCAAACTCTTCATCTTCCATAGCAGTTTTAATAAGTGCAAAAATCAATGCAGTACCACTTTTTTCACCGTCTTTTAAACTATATGGCTTTGGCATTTGGTTTATATCATCATAACAACCTGCTATAAACTTACCTGTTTTTTTATTAAAAACAACAGCTTGTAATTCATCTTGTTTGCTTGGATATTCCACAATATCTAAGTAATCACCTTGCATACCCATTGCACCTTTACCTTCTGATAATGCATTTAAACTTAAATCCATCATAGTAAGTATTGCCGTAAGAGTTGCTGAATGTAATGTTGCTGTTTTTACAGATGTAGTACAATATTTTGAAAAGTGTATTCTTGATCTTTGCTCAATATCTGTGTTATTAAATGGCTCTGGAAGTTTTCTATTCCAAGTCCAATTTTCAAAAAGTTTTATTTTTCCCATAATTAAAAATCCTTTCTTACCATATAAAGGTTAATTTATTATTGTTTATTCTTATCTTTATACCACTATCACTCATTAATTTTTTTAATTTATCCCACTTATTTTTAGTTGGAAAATCAGAAAAGTGTTCTTTTATAACATACTTACCGTTTTCCTTTACAATAACATCACCATTTTCATCTATTGAAAGTGTTGAAAAACCTTTTTGATTCATCTCAGTTATTATCTTTGTTAGTAATTCCTGACCATTTTCTTCATACCATCTTTCTGTTTCTTCATCGCCGATATTTTCTTCTATCTTATTATCATTATCAAAATCAACCAGAGAAAAAAGTTTAATGTTAAAATCACCATTTTCACTTAAAGAAACTGTTATGTTATTGAATTCATCAATTCCACTTATAGGTATACATATATTCCTTTTAAAATTAGCTAATACCATTGCATCATTATCATTTATTTCTATTTTGGCATTTTTAAACTTACTTTCTATTTTTTCTTGTAAACGTAAAGAAATCTGTTTAGCAAAAAGCTTTTTATAATCAGGCTCTAAATTTATTGTTTTAAAATTGGTTTTAGGCTTTAAAAATTTATTTTCCAATGCAAATTTAATCCTATCATATAAATATAAAGCTATTGCTGTAATACATATAAAAAGTAATATTTCCATTAATTGATTTGGAATAAATATTTGACATAATATAACAATAGTAACTATTGTACTTACTCTTAACCATTTCTTTTCTTTCATTTACACTTTTCCTTTCTTAACCATAAATTAATTAATAAATAAAAAAGGAATGAAACTAAGAGATTTTACTTAATTTCATTCCTAAAAAATTCCAAAATTATAATGGAAGATCTTCATAATCATCACACATATGTTCTTCATATATTGGTGTAGTGTCATTTTTTTCTGTATTTTCTAACTTTTTAATACTGTTAACATACTGCCAATCATATAAATTTACTTTATTAATCTTTCCTTTACTACCATCTCTCCTTTCAAAGTCAACAATATCAAGGCTGCCTGAAATAAAAATTTGACTACCTTTTTTAATATTAGCTGATGCAATTCTTTGAGCTGTTTGGTTAAAAGCCAAGCATTGAAAATAAATAGTATGCTTACTTTCACCATAACCTTCTGTTACTGCTAAATCAAAGCTTAAATATGGTACTTTTTTAGCACTTTCTCTAAGCTCTACATCTGCTGTAACCCTTCCTAATGTTGAAATCTGAATCATATAAATTCTCCTTTCTGCCTTAATAGGCTAAAAAATAATAAAATAAAAAAGCGTTTTTGCATATGTACTATAGACATAAATACAAAAACGCTTTTAATTCATAAACAACATACCAATAATAGGTAAAAATCAATACTTATATTATCAGATTACTATAATATATAAGTATTGTCAATTATATTATTAAAATAATATATAAATAAAAAAACAATGGATTTACCCTTTTAGATTTAAACAGTTCATCACATTTTTAAAATAGTTATAAGTTCTTGAACACTTTTTAATATTATATAAAAATTGAATATAATTTAATTATATACCTTCTGAAGCATAACACTATACATATTCTTTAAGTAAAGTTTTTTAATAATAATTTATCCTTACAATTCACAATACACTGTTAATTGGATCAGATATTCATATTAAATTAAAATTTTTACATCATATGATAACTATTCAGAAATATTAGATACACCAAGATATCCTTCAGGGCTTACAGGAGAGCCATTATTACGAACCTCAAAATGACAATGATTACCTGTGGAATTTCCCGTACTTCCACATTTAGCTATAACTTGTCCTCTAGAAACAGATTGTCCTACTGAAACTACTAATGATGAGTTATGTCCATATAATGTAGTAACTCCACCACCATGGTCTATTACAATAGTATTTCCATAACCACTTTTCCACCCAGAAAAAATAACTGTTCCATTTTCAGCAGCAACTATATCTGCTCTATATGATGCTGGTATATCATATCCTGTATGATATTCATATCCTGAACCAATAGGTCTTTTTCTATGTACAAAACCACTACTTAAACTTGATGATGATGCACTTCTTGAAGGAACAGGCCAATTAAATTTTCCTCCTGTATATGTTATATTATTTTGACTTGAATTATTTTTAGTTGTTTTAGAGGCTGATGCTAATATTAAATTTTTTATTTCTTGACTTTCTTTTTCTTGATTTTTTATAAGTTCCTCATACTTTTTTTCGTCACTCATATATGAAGCTAATACCTTTTGTTTTTCTTCCATAAAGTTTTTTAAATTCTGTTCTTTTTCTTGTTTTTCTACTAAAAATTTCTCTGCTTGGATTTTATCATCTTCTATTTTTTGTGTCTCCAAAAGTATTGTATTTTGAATATTACTTAAATTTTCAAGGAGTTTTTTATCATACTCCATAATTTGCTTTACATATTCGCATCTTTTAAGAAAATCATTAAAGCTTTTTGAACTTAATATTATCTCTAAATAACCTATATTGCCTCTTTCATGTAAAAATTTTATTCTTACACTAAACTTTTCTAACTGTATTTCTTTGTTTTTTTCAGCTTCTGCCAAATTTTTTCTTGATTGTTCAAGATTTTTATTTATTTCATATACATTATTTTCAGCTTCTTCAAGCTCTTTATGTGCTATATTAAGTTGATAATCTGCATTTTTAATTTCCTCTTCAATATTATTTTTTTTAAATTTTATATCATTAAGTTGATTTTCATATTGAGATTTTTTATTCTCTATATTTTTTATTTTTGTATTAAAATCAATACCATAAACACAACTTATATCAAATGACAATGTATATATGACTAACATATATATTAATAATATATTTTTAAACTTTATCATAATTTTCTCCTTTAAAATAAGGAACCTTTAAATATTTAAAGGTTCCTTATTAATATTAATTTACATTATTAATTTATGTATTAATTTACATCTCCTTTATCTAAAATTCCAATAAATAATAATATACCTATTAAAAAGAATATTTGCGGAAATTCACCTATAATATATAAAAATTTATATATTATATAATTACTTTTAAATATAAATAAACTTATATAAAAACAAATGACAATAAATACACAAACTTTACATATATTTTTTATATTATTATTAATTTTAGATTTAAGTAAATTTTGAATTATAACTCCAAATATAATAGCAAATGATAGATATAGTACTGGAGTTGTTATGAACAAATATATATATTCATAATATATTGAGTATATATTTTTTGATAAATCATTCAAATTTAAAATAAATAATATATTATAAAACATACTTATAAAGAATAATATAAAAACTATTATATATTTTCTTGAAATTTGTTTCATAATCTTCACATCCTTTTACAATTTATTCTATCTCCCAATCTATAAATATTTTTCCCAACTCTTTAGTTGATGTCATATCTACAAAAACCTAACGGTTACTATAAAAAAACGTTCCCATACTTATAGATCGTAAAAAATAGCATATGCTAAACAGTTATATTTTCTTCACCAATCTTTTTCACAGTTATTAGGGTTCATAAATTTGAAACTGAATCTGTTCCAAATCATTCATTGGAATGTAGTAAATCAAAATACCATTTTCGGATTCCAAAGCTACTGTCTCTGCTGGATTATCGAACTTTGATAAGTCGAGTACATCAGAAGGCACCTGTTCTAGACGTTTTACTTCTGTATAAATCATGTTATCTTCATTTTTAAGTCTACCCAATTCATCTGATTTAATAGAATAAATATATCCTTCTGTATCATTTGTTGTTGTAATCGTGATAAATTCATCATTACCACGCACTAAAATAGCATTAGTTCCCTGAGTATCACCAAATCCCAGTTTCTGAATATTAATACAGTTCTTAAGCTGACCAGTTTGTATATCGAAAATAGCCAAACCATTGTAGTTAAGGATACATACAACTTCTTTATTGAAAAAAGGAATTTTAGGTGGGTCAGCACCTAACGGTTCTGAAATCATACGTTGATATACTTCTTTATCAAGATAATCGCTTAAAGATATATCCTCAACAAAAATTTCAGAGTCTTGTGTAGACGAGCTAGAGATATCATTACTTGTAGAAGAACACCCCATTAATAAATTCAATATTATTGTGGATATAATAATGCACAACAAAGATTTTTTCATTTTAATCCCTCATTTCTATAATTAGACAATGGAATTATAATATTTAAATTATTAATTGTTATACAAATTATCTATATCTAAATTTTTCATAAAATTAAAAATAATATTAGCATCTTCTTTTATAAATTCCGTTTCAACATATTCATTTTCACTTTCATCGACAAGAGCTTTGCTATCGAAATTTTCATCAAAAATATCGACAGTTGTAAATCTAAGGCTCATTATATCCTTTTTAAAAAATGATATTTCGTCGCTTGCACCCATAGTCATAGTCTCAAAACTAGGATTAAGCCTTAAAAACTCGTTGCTAAAAAGACTTTCCTTGCAATCTATAAACATTTTTCTCCATTCCTTGGTTGATGTCATATCTATGTTGAAACAGCCGATTATATTGTCAAGCTCATCACTGTCCAAGTTTGATACATATGATTTTGAGCCTGACAAATAATACTCCTCAGAACCAAAAAATATTATTCTAACATTATAATCAAGATTTTTAATATATGGCTCTATCAGCTTTGCCGTTTCCAAGAGAACGGCTGTGCCGGAGCCATTATCAGTTGCACCTATTGAATTTCTTGATGCATCGTAATGGGCAGAAAACACTATTGTTTTTTTGTTCATGTCAAAGTCCTTTTCTGCGATAACATTGTTTGATGTGGCAATAGGCTCTTCATTAAAAGGATTTATGTTAAAAAAATCATTAAAATAATAGTCAATATCGTTTCTATACACATCAAAAGGCACTATTTCAGATTTATATCCCATTAAAGTAAGCTGTTCATCGAGGTATTGGGCGGTGCTGTACTCGCCGTCACTGCCACTTTTTCTCGATGTACTTATTATTTTTTCAAATGCAATCTCCACATCGTCAGGTTTGATGACAGTTTCAGTTTTTTCATTGTTCGATGTACCACTATCATCATAGGATACATTTGACATTTCACAAGAAGTTAATAATAAAATTGAAAAAAGTATAATAATTAAATTTTTCATATATCAATATTCACCAAATTAATATTCAATTACACAATTATTTAATACCTATTTATGATTATGTAACAATATATATTCTTTTCATAAATTTTAAAAATTAATTTTATATAACTTGAGAGATAATTATATTTTATTAATAATAATCTTATTTAATTCACAATCCCAATTTATAGTATAATCTTTTAAAATTTCAACACACTTTCTTAAAGGTATATAATATTTTCCATTGATTTTAAGAGCTTTTATACCTGTATTAATTCCATTATTGATTATATTATTATTGTTAACATATAAAATTTGATTTTTAAAAAAATTATTATTGCAAAATTCATTCCACCTATCTAAAGAAACAAATGTATTCCCATTTTGTAAAAAAGCATCACTTAATAAATACAATCTACCCTTAAAAACAACTCCAAGCTTAGTCATATTATCATTATTTAAAGGCAATAGCATATCATACTTATATTTATCAGTTTCATAAAAATTTTCAATGAATTTTATAATCTCATCTATTTTTTCTGATTTAATCCACATATGGGACATTGTACCATCTTTTAATCTTTCAGTTATTTTGCCAGATTTATGTATAGCAAAATTTTTTACAATAATACCATCTTGACTATATGTACCTATAATAACATTGTAATCATAATTAGCCACTGGCTCTGGATATAATCCCTCTATACTATAATCATCAAATTTTTTTACAAAATATTTAAAACCTTCAATAAATGTATCTATCTCATTTATATCAGATATATAAATATTACCTGATAAACCTATAATACATATATACGATATATCAGTAACATCATAATCTAATATATCTAATTGACTTACTATGTCACTTACTAAAGGTATATTATTTGTAATAGGTTCTGGTGTACTAGCATATACTATTTTACTTAACAATAAAGTGCATATTACAGAATATATAATTTTTTTCATAGTACCCCCTAATAATTTATTTTTTTAAAAGTCAACTGTAATTACATCAGCTATATCAAAATAAATATTTGAATAATTATCATATTCATATTTTTAATAACCAAATACAAAATAATTTCTATACCCCTTTTAGAAACAAAATCATTCATTTATGATTTAGTCAAGTTTTGAGCACTTATTGAAACTAGATTAATAAAAATACTAGTAATAATTAAATTTCATAATAAATCCTCCTTTAAAATAATAATTCAAAAAATATATACTATATTTTTTTATAGTGTATATTTTTATATTATATTATGATACTTTTCATATTTTGTCAATACTATATTAATTTGACAATTATAA
>NZ_NFLT01000026.1 GCF_002161055.1 Tyzzerella sp. An114 | reverse complement strand
GCTGAAAGTGAACCGCCTGGATGTCCTGATTTTGCACAATAAACAGCTGTTAAAGCGTCTTTACGAACTTTATTTGCTATCTTTTTTAATTCTGTTTTGTCCATAATAACCTCCCAAAATAATATAAAACATATAATCTAATTATTATAATATTTTAACATATTTATCTTTTTCTTTTATAAATCCCATCTTACAAAGGTAATCTTTATGAACTTCTGAATCTTCTTCCATAAAAACAACTTTATTAATTCCTTTTTCTGTCAGTTTAGAAAATAAATACTTACCAACAGAACAATCTCTATATGTTGGTATTGAATAATCCAAAGAAATTTTTGCTGTATTATCACCTATATTTTTCCCAATCATTACGCCTACCGGACAACCTTTACAATAGACAATATATACTAAATCTTGGTTCATAATATCGTTTTTAAATTTAGGAAAATATTTCATAATATCATTATAATAGTAGTTTATCATGTAGCTAAGCATACTATCATTAATATTGCCGTCTGCAATCTCAAAGCTTTGCTCTTTTTTCATAAGTTTTCTCAAATTGTAGATATTAATTGCAACAAGACACAAATTCATAAGTGCAGTTGGATAAGATTTAATAATAAGCGCATAAACTGCAAATATTCCACTTCCTATAGTATTTACTATTCTTATTCTAATAACAGATGACATCAACATAGATACAACAACTAATATTGAACCTATATATCCTACTGCCTCAATAATCATAGAAATATTATTCATTATGTCCCCCTATTAATATCCTACACCTGTATCTGTATTTTTTAAAATTTTAACTAAACGGCTTGTTCCAAGTCTACTAGCCCCAAGTTCAATAAATTTTTCTGCATCATCAAAAGATGAGATACCTCCTGCAGCTTTAATTTTTACATTTTTACCTACATGTTCTTTCATAAGTTTTACATCTTCAAAAGTCGCTCCTGCACTAGAAAAACCAGTAGATGTTTTAATAAATTCTGCTCCTGCATTAGTAACAACTTCACACATTTTAATTTTCTCTTCTTCTGTAAGAAGGCAAGTTTCAATAATTACTTTTAATATTTTTCCATCACAAGCTTCATGTATCTGACGTATTTCGTTTTCAACCTCATCATATTTTCCATTTTTTACTTGACCAATATTAATAACCATATCAATTTCAGATGCTCCATTTCTAATAGCATCTTTAGTTTCAAATACTTTTACTGTTGTTGTGTTATATCCATTAGGAAAACCTATTACAGTACAAATAGGTAATTTACCTTGTACATATTCAGCGGCTTGTTTTACATAAGATGCAGGAATACAAGCAGATGCTGCACCATATTTAATTCCATCATCTAAAATTTCACGAATATCATCCCATGTAGCTGTTTGTCCTAATAATGTATGGTCAACATAACTTAATACTTCTTTTTTATCCATAATAAATAATCCTTCTTTCTATACATTTTTGAACTCTAAACATCAGCATAACTTTTCTAATATTGAACTGCCAATTGTGCCTTCTGGCATTTCACATCCAAAATTATCTACAACAGTAGCACCTATTACAGCAAATGTATTCATATCTTCTAATTTTCCTGAATTTTTCATAGATGGAGAATATGCTAAAAATGGTACTTTTTCTCTTGTATGGTCTGTTCCTGTGTATGTTGGGTCATTTCCATGGTCTGCTGTAATAATAAGCAAATCATCATCTCTCATAAATTCAAGAAGTTGTCCTAATTTTTCATCAAATTTTTCAATTTCATGGGCATATCCTTCTACATCCCTACGATGTCCCCATAATGCATCAAAATCTACTAAATTAACAAAACAAAGTCCTTCAAAATCTCTTTTTGCTATTTCTATTGTTTGTTCCATTCCATGTACAGAACTTTTAGATTTATTTGATTCTGTTAATCCTTCACCATCAAAAATATCAAAAATTTTACCTACTGATATAACATCAAAACCAGCATTTTTTAATACATTTAATGCAGTAGGACCATAAGGCTTTAAGGCATAATCATGACGATTACTAGTTCTTTTAAATTCACCTTTTTTATTTCCCACATAAGGTCTTGCGATTACTCTACCAACTTTCCATTCATCCTTCATTGTAATTTCACGAGCAATTTCACAACAACGATATAATTCATCTAAGCCAAATGTTTCTTCATTACCACAAATCTGTAATACAGAATCAGCAGATGTATATACAATCATATGACCTGTGGCGATTTCTTCCTCTGCTAATTCATCAAGAATTTCTGTTCCGCTTGCACTTTTATTTCCTATAATCACACGACCTGTTCTTTTTGATAATTCGTCTATTAATTCTTTAGGAAATCCATTCTCTGTAAATGTCTTAAATGGTTTAGTAATATGTAATCCCATAATTTCCCAATGACCAGTCATTGTGTCTTTTCCATTACTTGCTTCGTGTAATGATGCATAATATCCTAATGGTTTATCTACTGGGTTTACTTGTTTTAATTTATGAAGATTTGCCATACCAAGCTTTTGTAAGTTTGGAATACAAAAATTTTCCATATTTTGAGAAATATGTCCTAATGTATCTGATCCAACATCACCATAATCAACAGCATCTGGCATAGCTCCTATGCCAAGTGAATCCATAACTATTACAAATATACGCTTATATCGTTTCATTATTATTTATCTCCTTTTAGCTTTCTATATTGTTCTTCTGAGATTGTAATTTTACCATTTTCTATAAAAATCAAATTATCTTTTTCAAGACTTGCAATACATCTTTGCACACTTCTATAATTAAAACCTATTCTGTCAGCTATTTCTACTTGGGTTTTTGTAATCTTATAAATTTTAGAATTATAATCAACTCTACTTTCATAAGATTGTATTAGATATGCAATAAGACGTTCTTTGCAATTCATAAATATATATGTTCTTTCGTTTTTTTTCTCAGCAGTTAATATTGCAGTTATATTTTGAAGTCTTAAAAGTAAAGCATTTTTATCTTGTTCTACCCATTGTAAATAATAATAAGATGGTATTGCTAAAAATTCACATTTTTCTGCTGTTTTGATAGATGCACAGTATTCCTTCATACCAGCAAACACTTCAAAGTCACCTATTACATACATATGTGTAAAGTCCATAAAATAAAATGGGTGTCCTTCTCTTTGTTGGTCAACACCAATTACTTTTCCAGACAAAATTATATAAACCATATCACATGGAGTTTCAGCTTGAAGAATATATTTGTCTTTGGCAACTTTTTTATAGTTTATCGCTTTTATAACTACATCTGGAACATGTTTAAATAAAAGAGATAAGTATTCATTTCGTTCGCCTTTAAATTTGTTTATCATTTCTAATAATTCTTGTTTAGATTCCATAATTATCACCTCAGACAAATATATTCTTAATAATTAAACTATTTTCCAAACACCTTATTTCCAGCAACAAATTTAGCTATAATATACTGGTCTTGTGCAAGATAAATATATCTTTCTAAACGTTCTTTTAATTCTAATTCACGTGCACTTTTTATAGAAGTATCATCAATAACAACTGCATCAAATTCATAACCTTCTTCAAAACTACCTACTTTTCCAAAAAATTCTCCGCCACCTTTTGTTCCAAGGTAAAAAGCTTCATCAATATTAAGTGGTAATAAAGATTGGTCAACTAATCTCCAACGGAGTTTAGAACATTGAATTGCCATTGCCATTGCATTAAAAATTGATAATGTAGAACCTGCCGCTATGTCACTTCCAAGACCAATTTTAAGTCCCTTTTCAATATAAGTTCTTATTGGAGCAATACCGGAGGATAAGTTTGTATTAGACTCTGGACAATGAGCTACAAAAACATTTTGTTTTTTCATAAGCTCAATTTCATCATCATTACTATGAACACAATGTGCCATAATTGTTGGGCAGTCTCCTCCAAACATATTGTATTTATAATATGCTTCACCATAAAAATTTGTATCTGGACAAAGATCTTTTACCCACTCAATTTCTCCAATATTTTCTGACAAATGAGACTGTACTGGAAGTTTGTTTTCTTTCTGGATTTCTGATAAACTTTCCATTAATTTATCAGAACAAGTAGGAATAAATCTTGGAGTTAATATAGGTTTTATGTTTTTTAAGTCTTTTACTTCTTCTATCCATTTTTTTGTGTCTTCAACAGCTTGATTTACACTTTTTTCACACAAATATTCCGGAGAATTTCTATCCATATTAACTTTTCCTACATAGCCACACATTCCTGCATTTTCCAATTTTTTCATAAGCTCAGATGTTGCTTTGTGGTGTATTGTACCAAATATACACGCTCTTGTAGTTGCACTATATTTTAAATCTTCAACAAATATATCATAAGCCTTGTTTGAATACTCCTCATCTTCATACTTTGCTTCTTCCACAAATGTGTGAGTATTTAACCAGTCTATTAATTCCATATCCATTCCAAGACCGCGAAATGTATATTGTGGTGCATGCATATGAATATCAACAAGTCCTGGAATAACTAACTTTCCAGAATAGTCATAACAAGGAACCATTTCATAACATTTTGGTAATATTTTATAAACTCCTGCACATAATCCATCTTTACACACAACATAACTATCTTTGCTAACTACAATTTTATGTATATCTTTACTATAACATATATCTCCCTTAATTGCATAAATTTCCATTGTATTTATCTCCTAAATTAGATATTATATATAATTTCTGTTATTAACTCTTTAAAAGACTTAGAAACTTTATCTGCTGTTTCTTGTACTTCTGTATGATTTAATTTTTCTTTAGAAATACCAGCTGCCATATTAGTTATACATGATATACCACATACTTCCAATCCCATATGACGAGCTGCCATAGCTTCACAAGCTGTACTCATACCAACAGCATCTCCACCCCATATTCTTGCAAGTCTTACTTCAGCAGGTGTTTCATAATTTGGTCCTGTAAACTGTACATAAACACCTTCCTTAATGTCAATATTACATTTTTTTGCACAACTATGTATTATATTTTGAATACGTATACTATAAACTTCACTCATATCTGGAAATCTTGTTCCTAATTCATCTATATTAGGCCCTATTAATGGACTTGGTATGCCTGTAGTTATATGGTCTGTAATAATCATAAAATCGCCAGGTTTAAATGTTTCATTTACACCACCAGCTGCATTTGTTAATATTAATTTTTTTATACCAAGCATTCCCATTAATCTTGTTGGTAATACAACATCTGTCATATCATATCCTTCATAATAATGTACACGACCTTGCATTGCTACAACTGGTACTGTACCTATATATCCAAATACAAAACGACCTTTATGTCCTTTAACAGTGGAAACTGGAAATCCTTCAATATCTGTATATTCAACAACACTTTCAACTTTAATTTCTTCTGCATAATCTCCAAGTCCAGAACCTAAAATCAAACCTACCTCTGGTTTAAAATCAACTTTTTCCTTTATACTTTCAAAACATTTCATTAACTTATTATACATACTTCTCTTCCTTTCTAAATATATCTCTTCAATTTACTGAGGTTAATCCTCTGTTCTTGTATAATTCTATCAAAAAAAATTTTTGCTCTAAACGACAATTGTCGTGATTTGACCATTTATTTATATTTCGTAGTTTTAGACAAGTTGAGTACTTGTTTTTTGTACAAAATATCCTATTAATGATTTTTTTACTCTGTATGTTTTTGGTCTATTTCTCTCCTAGAGTAAAATACATATTAAATTATACTTTTATTTATCAAAATTAAATTGTAAATAAAAATGCGTAACAGATAATAATATCTCTTACGCAATAAAATTAAACTGTTGCAAATTTTTATCAAACATAAAAAAGACCTACAAACAATATTTTTTGAAGGTCTTTAATATTTAAACTACATATTTTATTAATAATAACTCAACATTTTATAAGAACTTTAACAGTTATTTCATTTTTATCATTAATCAAATCAAATACATTTTCAGATTTTTCAATAGGTAATATGTGTGTAACTACACTTTCCAATTCTTTTTCTATTTCTTTTGCATATTCAACAGCTTGACCAAATTCTCGTTTTGTATAAACTCTACTACCAACAAGAGTTTGTTCTTTAAAATTCAAGTCCTGCAAATTAACAGCATGAGGAATTTTATGTACCCCTGTCATACATATTGTTCCACCTATTCTACATAACTTTGTCATTTGTAAAGCAGATATTTCCGCACCACTACATTCAAAAACTATATCTGTACCAACATTATTGGTTTGTGCATTTATATATTCAATAATATCTGTTTTTGCAGAATTAATTGTTTCAAAGCCCATATCTTTGCAAATTTTAAGTCTGTTTTCATCTATATCAGATATAAATATACGTGATGCACCTGAATGTTTAAGTACAATAGCTGTAAGTATACCTATTGGTCCAGCTCCTGTTATTGTTACAGTATCTAAAGTTTTGAAGTTTGATTGATGCATAGTTCTAATAATAACAGCTAAAGGCTCTATAACTGATGCTGCTATATCAGATAAATCATCATCTAACTTAAATAACACATCTTCATCACAACATACATATTCAGCAATTCCGCCATCTATATCAATACCTATAAGTTTCAATGTTTGACATACGTGAGGTGTTCCATTTTCGCAAGGAAAACAATGTCCACATGATATTAAAGGATAAGCACAAACTCTATCTCCTAAATTAAATTTGCCACTACAATTATTTATTTTATCTATTGTACCTATAAATTCATGACCTAATATTAAAGGTGCTTTTGCTCTTGGATGTTTTCCGGAATATATACCTATATCAGAACCACATATTCCACAATATGATACTTTTATTCTAACTTGACCTTCTTTCGGTTCTGGCGTTGGTTTATCAAGAACTTCTACTTTTTGGGGAGCTGTATAAACAAGAGATTTCATATTATTTCCTCCATTCTTATGTACAATTATTTTACAAGATATCCACCATCAACAGGTATCACTGCACCATTAACATAATCTGATGCAGATGATGCTAAAAATACTGCACAACCTTTCATATCATCTCCATTTCCCCATCTTTTTTGAGGAATACGGTTTGTAATTTCAATATATCTTGGATTATCAGGATTTGTAAGAGCTGTATTCATATCTGTATCCATATATCCTGGTGCTATACAATTAACATTTATACCTTTCGATGCCCATTCATTACAGAACGCTTTTGTCATTTGAGTAATTCCGCCCTTTGATGCAGAGTAAGCCGGAACATTGAAACCACCAAAGAAAGCTAACATTGAAGAAATATTTATAATTTTACCTTTTTTGTTATTACTAATAAATTCTCTAGCTGCTAACTGACATAACTCAAAGGGTGCATTGAGATTTACATTTAAAACTTCATTCCAATCTTCCAAAGGAAAATCCTCACTATTATGACGTCTCTGAATACCTGCTGCATTTACAAGGATATCCAACCCCTTCATCAAATCCAAAGACTCTTTAAATGCTTTATGTCTATTTTCTGATTTTGATAAATCAGCTACGACTCCATGACATACATATCCTTTATTGCAAAATTCATCAGCTAATTTATATACTTTTTCGTTACTTCCTATAATAGTTACTTCTGCTCCTGCTTCCATAAGACCTTCGGCAATACCCTTCCCAAGGCCTCTTGTTCCACCTGTGACAAGAGCTTTTTTGCCGACTAAACTAAAAATATTCATAATTTATGCCTCCTATTTATACAGCAATATAATTTTTATCTGTTCATAAAATTATATAATTCTGTTGGAGTTGGCAATCCTTCATTATCACCTATATTCATTACTTGTATTGCACCTATGGCATTACCTCTTTTAGCACAATCATATATATCAAGTTTTTCCAAATATCCACTTATAACTCCAACAGCAAAACCATCTCCGGCTCCTACTGTATCAACAACTTTATCAACTTTAAATCCGTCTACAATTTTTATATCATTTTTATAACTTACATAAGCACCATTTGAACCATTTTTTATTACAACAAAATCTATACCCATGTTATGATAAATTTCACATATTTTTTCTTTATCTTCTGTATCTAAAAGTATTTTACATTCTGCTATTCCTGGAAGTATAAGATTTGAATATGAAGACAATTCATTTATAACTGTTTTCATTTCCTCTGTGCTTTTCCATAAATTAGGTCTTAAATTAGGGTCAAATGTTATAAAAATGCCCTTTTCTTTTGCCTTTTTTGCTAAATGGAAAGTAGCAGCTCTTGCAGTTTCAGAAAGAGCAGGAGGTATACCTGTTATATGAATTAAATCAACATCATCTAAATTTATTTTGTCAATATCCTCAATAGATATATGAGAAGCTGCAGAACCTTTTCTGTAATAAGGTGCATAAGGGTCACTTCCATCAGTTACTCTATTTTTAAGCTGTATACCTGTTTTATAAACATCGTCATACATTACAAAAGATGTTCCTATACCATTTGACTTTAATTTATTTTCTATGTAATGACCAAAAGGGTCATCTCCCAATTTTGTTATATATTCAACTTCATGTCCCAATCTTGAAAGACCTATTGCCACATTAACCTCAGCTCCAGACATACTTCTTGTAAAATGTTCAACATCTTCAAGTTTTCCTGTTGTATCTGCTATTAAAAGTGCCATAGGCTCTCCTAATAATATAACTTTTCCCAATTTCAACACCTACCCTATTTTATTACTTATTCTGAACAAGATGTATTGCAAAGCCACCTATTTCTTCTTTCATATATACAAGCCTTAAATTGCCTTTTTCATCAAAAGATTTAGTTTCTTCTAAAAATTCAACACCTTTTTTCTCTAAATAGACTTTAGCTCTGCTTACTGAATTTGTTGATATAGCAATATGACCTTTTGTACCTAAATATGGTGTCTTTAAAAGTTCCATATATGTATGTGAAAATATTGAACCTGTATTTTCGTTAGCTTCAAATCCAAAAAGTTTATCAAACACATTTGCTGCCTCTTTAGCTGAAAATTGATTGTCAAAATTTATTCCTATATGGGCAAGTTTAAAATCAAGCATTTTATATACTGCTATTTCTGTAAGTTTTTTAATAGTATCAAAATCATTATCATCAATAGCTTTCTGTGGTATCATCCATGTTCCACCGCAGGCAAATATTGCTTCATTCTTTAAGTAATCATTTATATTATTCTCATTAATACCACCTGATGGCATAAAACGAATATTGCCATATGGAGCTGATAATGCTTTTATCATTTTAATTCCACCTGATATTTCAGCTGGGAAAAATTTTACAACATCAAGACCATATTTTATAGCTTGCTCTATATCACTAGCATTTGAACATCCTGGTATTATAGTAACATTATTATCTACACAATATTTAACAATATCAGGATTTAATCCTGGACTTACAATAAATTCAGCTCCTAATTTTACTGCAATATCTACTTGCTCTGTCGTTAAAACAGTTCCTGCTCCAACTATCATTTCTGGAAAATTAGTTTTAAATATTTTTATTGCTTCAGCAGCAGCCTCTGTTCTAAATGTAATCTCTGCACATGGAAGACCACCTTCACAGAGAGCTTTTGCTAAATCAACAGATTTTGAAACATCATCTATTTTTATTACAGGAACAATTCCTATTTCTGATATTTTTTTAATTATTTCATTCATATAGCTTACCTCTTTTATATTAGTCTAAATTATTAACAGGATAATGTACCTTCTCACCATTTGCAAAACGAACAGATTCTTCAGCAACTTTTCTCTTTAATTCATGAGAAGCCTCTTCTGAATACCATGCCATATGAGGAGTAACAATGAAATTATCATGTTTAAATATTGATGAATTTACAGGCATAGGCTCTAAACTCATACAGTCAATGCCAGCTCCTGATATTTCTTTATTTTTAAGAGCTTCCTCCAAATCTTTTTCGTTTATAATTCCGCCTCTTGCAACATTTATAATCACAGCAGAATTTTTCATTTTTTTAAACACTTCTTTATTAAAGAGATTTAAATTATTATCTGCTGGACAATGTATTGAAATAGCATCTGATTTTTCAACAAGTTCATCAAAACTTACAGGTGTTATATATGATGTCTCCTCTGTCTGTTTAAAATATGGGTCATAGCCTATAACTTTAAATCCTAAAGAATGAGCACGTTTTGCAAAACATCTTCCAATTCTTCCTAAACCTACAACGCCCACTGTCTCCTCACTAAATCTATGTATTGGAACGGATTTCAAATAATCCCATTTTTCTTTCTTTGTATATTCGTTCATAAGTACAATTTTACGTTTTAACACCATAAGTAATGCTATTGCATGGTCTGCAACTTCGTTCATACCATAATCAGGAACATTACAAACTTGAATATTGTGTTTTGTTGCAGCTTTAAGGTCTATTGTGTCAACTCCAACACCATAGCGAACAACAAACTTTAAAGATGGTATATTTTTCATAACTTTTTCTGTTATATGTGCATATTGAATTATTAAAATTTCTCCATCTTTACACTGTTCTATAACTTCATCTTCTGTTTTTGCGTTTTTTAAAATAACTTCAAAGCCAGCTTTTTCAAAGACTTCTTTCTCTATGTCTATATCATTATGGTCACAATCTGTAATATATATTTTCATTTTAAAATTCCTCCTAAATCAGTTTTTATAATAATAAGCTAGGTAATATTGTACTTATAACAGGTATAAATGTTATAAGTAATAAGTCTATAATCATAACAATTATAAATTTTATAATCCCCGAACATACTGTTTCCAAACTACTTTGTCCAACTCTTGATGCAACAAAGAGATTTATTCCAAGAGGTGGAGTTATAAATCCAATAGCAAGGTTTACTACCATAATAATTCCGAAATGGATAGGGTCTACACCAAACTGTAAAGCTACAGGAAGTAATATAGGTGCAAGAACCATCATGGCTGGTGTTGTATCCATAAAACAACCTACTATGAGAAGTAATATATTTATAAGTATTAATATTAATATCTTATTATCTGTGAAATTTAAAATTCCGCTTGTTATCATATCAGGTATTTTTTCTATTGTAAGAATTCTTGTGAATGCAGTTGCACAACCTATAATAACCATTGTTGTTCCTGTTGTATTACAAGCATTTCCTATTGTTCCAAATATGGATTTTAAATCAAATTCTCTGTATATAAAGGCACCACATATAAAAGCATATACAGCAGCAACAGCAGCAGCCTCTGTTGGTGTAAATATACCTGCATAAATACCACCAAGTATAATTAATGGATTTATAAGTGCCCATTTAGCGTCCCATATTGCTAATAATTTTTCACGGATTGTATATCTTTTTTCGTCACCTTTCCAACCATTCTTTTTGCAATATATATATGAAATTATTATTAAAGACACACCTATTAAAATTCCTGGTAAAAATCCTGCCATAAAAAGTGCACTTATTGACACACTTGTTGATACTCCATATATAACCATAGGAATACTTGGCGGAATAACAACACCTATACTTCCCGCAGTGGCTATCAATGCAAGTGTAAAACTTTTACTGTATCCCTTTTCAAGCATTGTAGGAATAACCATTGAACCTATGGCAGCAACTGTTGCTGGACCTGAGCCTGATACAGCTGCAAAAAACATACAAAGAACTACTGTTACTGTTGCAAGTCCACCTGTAAATCTTCCAAGAAATACATTACAAACATTTAATAAACGTTTTGATACTCCACCAGCTCCCATAAGTTCTCCAGCAAGTATAAAGAGAGGTATAGCCATAAGAGGGAATGAATCGGCACTGGTAACTAACTGTTGTACTATATAAAGGGAGCTAAGTCTACCATCTGCAAAAATAGCACATAATGAAGATAAACCAATAGCAATTCCAACAGGTACATTTAAAATTAAAGTGATTACTAACGATATAAATAATACTCCTGCTACCATTTATTTATTCAACCTCCAATTCTTTTTTATCATGCAAATGTTCAACTCTATACCAAACAGCTTGTATTTGTCTTATTACTACAAGAGCAAATCCAACAACTGGTGCAAGATTTATATACTGTAAAGGTAATCCTAAAGCTGGTGATGTTTTTCCAAAAAGCCACTGTTTATATGTGAGCTCTATACCTGTAACAACTATGTAGGCTGCAAATACAAGAACCAAAAGTTCTCCTATAATAACTACATAAGGTTTTATTCTATCTGGAAATAATTTAAGAGCAGCATCAATTTTTATATGTTTCATAAGTTTACAACCGTAAGCCACACCTATATAAATCAGCCATATAAAGCAATATCTTGCAAGCTCCTCTGACCAAGAAAGAGAATTGTGAAAAATATATCTCATAATAACCTGTATAAATATTATTATTGTCATAACAGACATAAGTGTCACACACAATGTTTCTTCAAGATAATTATCAAGAAAATTCAATACTTTTTTCACTTAAAATCCCTCCTGTTCTCTATATGAATTTAATTCCTCTAACATTTTGTCAAAATATTCTGGGTTTTTCATAGAAGCTTTAGCTACACCGAAAACATCTGCATCTTCCATTATTTTTTGGAATTCCATTTTTTGTTCATCTGTAAGAGTATTGATTTCACATCCGTACTTTTTCATTTCTTCAATACCTTTTTCTTCTTCTTCAGCAGACAATTTCAACTGATATTCGGTAGCCTCTTCCATAGCTCTGTTTATAATATCTTTCTGTTCTTCTGTTAAAGCATTATATTTATCTGGGTTCATAAGCACAACATATGGTGTGTATACATGCTGTGTTAAAGAAATGTATTTTTGAACTTCATAAAAACGATTACTATAAATTATACCTAAAGGATTTTCCTGTCCATCAACTGTGTTTTGCTGCATAGCTGTAAATAATTCAGAGAATGCCATAGGAGTAGGATTTGCACCTATTGCTTTCCATGCTTTTAAGTGTATAGGATTTTCCATTGTTCTAATTTTTTGTCCTTTACAATCAGCAGGTGTCTCAATAGGATGACTATTATTTGTATAATTACGAAAACCATTTTCCCACATAGCCATATGTTTAAGTCCTAAATCCGAAATATTATTAAGCATTTCTTTAGCCGTTTCACCATTAAAACCAATATCATAAACTTCCTGTGCATTTAAGAATAAATATGGTGTATCATAGAGATAATAGTCTTTATTTAATGTTGATAATGAACTTGTTGAACATACTGCAATATCTATATCTCCGTTCTGTACACCTTCTGCAACTGTTTTGTCATCACCAAGTACATTATCCTGAAATAAATCAACTGTTATTTTTCCATCAGAATATTCATTGACAAGTTCCTGAAATTTTACGCCTGCTTCTTTAGCAGAATTAGAAGTTACATTTGAAAATATAAGGTTAACTTCTTCTTGTGTTTTATATTTACTACTTGTTCTTGTCAATCCAACACCCAAAGCTATTGACCCAACTATAAGACATATTGTAATAATCTTATTTTTTTTGTTCATTTTCTTTCCCCCTAATCAACATATTATTTTTAATACAATGTCTTAAATAAATATTGCACCTCCCAAACATCTGATTAATTTTTATATTAATATTATAGTTTAGAAGGTGAAATTTGGCAATATCTTATATTATTTTCTCTTTTAAGCCTTGTTTTTTATATATTTTTTGTACATTAAGCATAATTTTAACCCAAAATACATCAGATGTCTTTAAAAAAACAAAAAAATAAATCAGATTTTAAAAGTTAATTTTTCTTTAAAATTGCCCTTAAAATCTGATTTATATTATATCAATTATATGTCTGATGTATTTTATTTACAAAATATATATTTCTTATTATATATCTTCAAATTTCTGTTTTCTTTCAATTTCTTTTATTATATATATTCTATTTTCACTTATATGTGCAGACATTGCACTTCTAGCACCAATAGTATCACGTCTTTCAATAGCTTCAACTATTTGATTATGAAATACAATAGTAGTATCTGATAATCTTTTATTTGTCATTTCTATTGTCATACCTATTGAATGATATATTATAGGAATAAGTTTAGCTATAATTCTATTTTGGGTTGATTGTGCTATAAGCTGATGAAATTTTGCATCTTCCTCAGAATGATTTAAACCGTGATTAATCATATGTATAACTTTCTTATTTTGATTTTTAATAGCTATTATATCACTTTCTGTGGCGTTTTTCGCTGCCATTGCTGCACTTTCAGGTTCTAAAATCATTCTTATATCTAAAAGTTCTAAAGCTACACTTTCATCATTTCCGATTAAAGCAATACCTAAAGGGTCAGAAACAACTCCCTGTTTTTGTGAAATATAAGTACCAGCACCTCTCTTTATAGTAACTATATTTCTTGATTCAAGAATTTTTACCGCCTCTCTTACAGTACTTCTACTTACATTTAAAGATTTTGCTAGTTCATACTCATTAGCAAGTCTATCTCCTGGCTGTAAATGACTTTCTCTTATGATTTTAATTATTTCTTCAGCTGTATTTTGAGAAAGAGATACACCTTTTTTATACCCCATTATAAGTGTCCCTCCTTATAAATTATAAATATAATTATATTATCAAATTATAATATATAATTATAGCTAAAATATACTATATAT
>NZ_NFLT01000025.1 GCF_002161055.1 Tyzzerella sp. An114 | reverse complement strand
ATACAATAGAACTTAAAAATGATAAACTTATACAATGCAGAGGATATAGTAATAAAGAAATGAATTATGATATAAAAAATGTAGTTAAAAGTTATATTTCTTTTATAAATAAAAAGAATATAATTAAATATGCAGTATAAAGATAGGAGAATTATATGGATATTACAATAAATACAGATATCAAAGAACTTTATGAATATTATGAAAAGCGTGTTATAAGAGCTGAAGAAATGAATATTGATGAAAGTTCAAGATTTTATCCTTCTTTTATTGAGATAAATAAAAGATATAATGCTCTTTCGATGGCTGTTATATTTATAAATGAAATAAGTTATGATAAAGAGCCTAATTCTTACAAAAGAAAGTTTTTCTGTTGTTTGAAATATATCTTAACAGAACTTTTTGTTTCGGAAGCTATCATAAATGATAAAGGGGTTAAAGAATATCCTTATGTAAATATTAATATATATTTACAAGATGAAGAGACGTTGAAGATTTATAATAAGGCTAAAAGTGTTATTAATATGATCAAAAATATTGATTTTAACAGAAAAGATATAATTGATATTTTAAAAGATAGTATTTCGTCAATAATTAGATGGGTTATAATTGTTAGAGAAATGAAGTTTTCTGTTGAAGTTAAAAGAAAATAATTTTTAAAGTTATATAAAATACTAAAATTTTTATACATATACTTATTTTTATTTGAGTTATAATATTTTGAATATATAAATTATTTGTATATTTCATGAAATATAATAGTAGTCAACTATTAAATGCATAGCATTATTATAATAACTGATGGACTTTAAATACCATCAGTTATTATTTATTAATAAAATTTCAATCTAGACAGATGACTAGTAAAGTTTTTAATTAAGTGATAATAAACTCTATATATGATATAATATAAAAGTGATTACTAACTGGAAATATTAAATATTTAGATAAATACCAATCTATTGTGAAAGGTTCAGGTTTAAGGAATGTAATTAAATTGGAAAAAATGGTTGTAAATGAGTATTATCAAAACAAAGAAGAATTTTATAATAAAACTTATGAAATAATTATCAAGTATACCAAAATATTTTATATAAAATTTAATAAATAAGTTATTAAAGAGAGGAGATAAATATTATGTCAAAAGATATTAAAATTATGATAGAGGAACTTGAAGAATATTATGAATGTGCAGGATTTGAAGATTACTATAATAAAGTTTTAAAAAATATGAGCGATGAAGAAATTGTAAGTCACTATAATTTAACTTTTTCTAAAGAAGATTAAATATGATTAATTTTATATTGCTTTAAAAGTAAAGAAGGGATATTTTGAAATATAAAATTATAGATAAAAAATATAGATTTATTACCGCATTTGATACTAAAACAGGAGCATATGTTAGAAGTGGAGTTATAGACAAAAATGGAAAAGATACAGGAATAGATCCCTTTATGGCATCTTTTCCGCATTTAATAGATGTTGGTATAATGGGGCACTGTGTTCATGGAAAGACAGGTTTATGTGTAAAAGCAGGAATAGGTTGTTATCAAAGTGGTTTAACTATTGAAAAACCTAATATGAAATTAAAAGATTTTATATGGATCGCAGAACAATGTAGTGGAAGATGCAATCAATTTGCTTTAGGAGGTAGAGGAGATCCAGACCAACACGAAAATTTTGAAGATATACTTAAAGTATGTAAAGAAAATAATATTGTTCCTAACTTTACAACATCAGGTTATGGTATGACACCAGAAATTGCGAAGCTGTGTAAAGAGTACTGTGGAGCTGTTGCTGTTAGTTGGTATAGAAGTGAATATACATATAATGCAATAAATATGCTCTTAAAAGCAGGTGTTAAAACAAATATTCATTATGTATTAGGTAATAATAGTATCGATGAGGCAATAGAAAGATTGTATAATAATGATTTTCCAAAAGGAATAAACGCAGTTATATTTCTATTACATAAACCAATAGGAATGGGTTTAAAAGAAAATATGCTGAAAATATCAAATCCTAAAGTTAAAAAATTTTTTGAGTTATTAGATTTAAAATATCCATTTAAAATAGGTATGGACAGTTGTAATGTTCCAGGAGCTATTAATTTTTGTAAGAATATAGTACCAGAAGCTTTTGATACTTGTGAAGGTGGAAGATATAGTTGCTATATTGGTGCAGATATGATTATGCTTCCTTGTAGTTTTGATCAAAATCAGATTTATAAAGTGAATTTAAGAGATAAAAATATAGAAGAGGCATGGAACAGTAAAGAATTTGAAAAATTTCGTGAAAATATGTTAAGAGCTTGTCCAGATTGTAATAATAGTGAATTATGCAAAGGTGGTTGTCCACTTATGCCTGATATTGTTTTATGTGATAAAAAAGAGCGTAAAATTTTCAAAGGAGGTACATTAATATGAAGTTTAGAACTGATTTCGTGACAAATTCAAGTAGTAGTTCATTTTTACTAACATTAAAAGTTGAATTAAAAAATGGAAAAACTATTGAGTTTGAAGCAGCAAGTGACTGTGAAGGAGGAACAGATTATAGTTGTCTTTCAGTAAGAAAATCTCCAAAAGAATGGGCAGAAAGTAAAAATATTGATGAATTAGTAAAGATTATAATAGAGTCTGTAAAAGAAGGTTTGGAAAGTGACGATGAATATGATGATGAGTTTTGCTCTATAAATGTTTTTACAGAAGAGAGTAGCTTTATAAAACAAATTAAAGAGATTAACTCTATGGATGAAATAGCTAAAATTACAATAGAAGGTTTTGAAGATGCTGGATATAATATTGAAGAAGATGATTACTCAGGACCTTATGCAAATTCTAAAATTGTATCTTATGATTTGATTAATAAAAAAGGAAGTTTAGTACGTTATGGTTATGATGGTTATATTGAAACTGGTGAAGGAACAGGGGGAGAATTAAATTTTTCTACTAATGGTATAAAACGAGTATCAAAAAAACAGCCAGATGACTGGTATGAAGAAAAAAAAGAGCGATTAGATAATGCCTATAGGAATAACTTTTGGGATCAACTTTTTGAAGATGATGATGAGGAATAATATATTAAAATTGAATTTAAAAAGTTCTGTCATTTTTTTTGGCAGAACTTTTTATTATGTATTAATTTATATATAGTAGATATATATTGATTACGAAAACTTTTCCTTTTTCACAAAAATTGATATAATTTGATTTTTTAATAAATATTATAAATACTTATTAGAAAATTTTTAAAATATACTTAATGACTGTAATATCAAATGTTAAATAATATTTTGAAAGATAATATTTATCAATAAATATTGATGTAAAGTTAAATAAAAAATCAAAAAATAATAAAATATATGTTATTTATATTACTTATCAGTTCTTTAAAAACTAAATTTACTAAGTTTTTTGGAAAGCTTTTGTTCTCATTAAAACATTTTTATTAAAGTAATGGCAATTGAAAATGAATAACTAATATGTTAAAGTAAAGAATAACAACAAGAAAATTAAGATTATATTTCAATAGATGTAAAAAAATGTCGGTTACATATAACAAACTTTGAATTTATTAATCTATAAAGATATGAAAAAAAGATTTATAGATACTTGCAGGTATTTGTATTTTATAAATAACTAAACTTAGAAAAAATGAAAATGTTAATATGGATATTATTCAAAAAATATATGTTGAAATTAAGTGTGATATTTCAGATATATTAAAATTTGGAGAAGATAAATAAAGTGAGGGTATTAGCATGGTAAATTTTACACCACATCAATCAAGATATTTTGCTGAGCAAATACAATTAAAAAGACCACATTCTAGTTTTGAATCTATAGCATCTTCTATGACAGGTGTTAAAGTAGATTTAAATCCACATCAAGTTGATGCGGCAATGTTTGCTGTAAAATCACCACTTAGCAACGGAGCTATTTTAGCTGATGAAGTTGGTTTAGGGAAGACGATTGAAGCAGGTCTTGTACTTGCACAGTATTGGGCAGAAAGAAAAAGGAAAATTATATTAATTGTTCCAGCTTCTCTTAGAATGCAATGGAGACAAGAACTTGAAGATAAATTTTATATCGATTCTATTATTATGGAATCCAAAGAATTTAATCATCTTAGAAAAAATGGCTCAATAAATCCATTTGAAGTTTCTAATAAAGTAGTTATTTGTTCTTATGATTTTGCATCACGTAAAGCACAAGAATTAAAAGCAGTAAACTGGGATCTTGTTATTATGGATGAAGCACATAGACTTAGAAATGTATACAAAACTAGTAATATTACAGGTAACAAACTTAAGAAAGCATTTGGAGGAAAAAAGAAACTTTTATTAACTGCAACTCCACTTCAAAATAATCTTATGGAGTTATATGGTTTAGTAAGTATTATTGATGATTATGTTTTTGGTGATGCTAAAACATTCAGGGAAATGTATGTTGCTGTTAATAATACGGAGATTCGTAATAACAATCTTAAGAAAAGATTACAATCATTTTGTCAACGAACACTTCGTTCGCAAGTAATAGAATATGTTCGATATACAAATAGAATTCCAATTTTGCAAGAGTACACACCTTCTCCAGATGAAGAAAAATTATATAATTTTATTTCTGATTATTTACAGACTGATAAATTATATGCACTTCCTGAAGGACAGCGTACACTTATTACAATGGTTCTTAGAAAACTATTAGCTTCTTCTTCATTTGCAATTTCAGGGACATTAAATTCATTAATTGAAAGATTAAATAATCTTTTGTTGGGTGTTGAAAGTGATTTAAATATTGAAGACTATGATACTATTGATGAATTAAAAGAATCATTTGATGATGAGGAGAATATAACTGCAGAATTAATTCGAGACCGAGAAGGTATCATGCGAGAATTAGCACAGCTTGAAGAATATGCTCGTTTAGCACAAAGTATTACAGAAAATTCTAAAGGTGAAAATCTTTTAACAGCATTACATAAAGGTTTTGAAGAAACAGAAAAACTTGGCGGACAAAGAAAGGCTGTAATATTTACGGAATCAAGAAGAACACAAGATTATTTATATAATTTGTTATCAAATAACGGTTATGCAGGTCAGATTGTCTTTCTTAATGGTTCTAATAATGATGCTGATTCAAAAAGAATACTTAATGAATGGAAAGAACGCCATAAAAATGATGGTAGAGTTTCTGGATCTCGAACTGCTGATATTAAAGCAGCAGTTGTTGAAGAATTCAAAGATAGAGCTAGTATTTTAATTGGAACAGAAGCAGCAGCTGAAGGTATAAATCTTCAATTTTGTAGTTTACTTGTTAATTATGACCTTCCATGGAATCCACAAAGAATTGAACAGCGAATTGGTCGATGCCACAGATATGGTCAGAAAAATGATGTGGTAGTTATCAATTTTCTTAATAGAAAGAATGCTGCTGATGTAAGAGTATATCAGTTGCTTGATCAAAAATTTAAACTTTTTAGTGGTGTGTTTGGTTCTTCTGATGAGGTTCTTGGTTCTATTGAATCAGGTGTTGATTTTGAAAAGCGTATTGCAGGAATTTATCAGAGATGTAAAACTTCTGATGAAATTACACGAGAGTTTGATGAATTACAAAAAGAAATGTCTGAAGTAATTAATGAAAAGATGACACAAGCTCGTCAAACTATCTTAGAGAATTTTGATGAAGATGTTGCTGCGAAGTTAAAAGATTGTCATACAAGTACAGTTGCTAGTATGGATAAGTATACTCGTTGGCTTTATTACTTTTTCCTTATTCATGGTGCAAACAGAGTTGAACCTATTGGTCATTTGCGTTTTCGTGTCTGTAATCAAGGACAATATAAAAACTATAATCTTGATTGGAAATCAGCGGAGAAATATGGAGATGTATTTCTTAGAAAAGATGATAAATTATACACAGAATGGTTAAATGAAGCAAAAGAACATAATTTAAGTTCTGTAACAATTGAATTTGATTATACAGGTAATTCTGATAGGCATATTGCATTTTTTGATTCACATATAGGATTAGAGGGTATGCTTTCTATAGATAAAATATCTTATGAGGGTATTGGTGAAGAAGAACATCTTATATTTACTGTGAAATGTAAAGATGGAACTATAATTGACGAAGAACTTATAAACAATATGATGGAACTACAAGGAAATATTATTGATGGTTGCCCTGTGGAATCTGATGAATTCATAAAACATAGACAAGAGCTTATAGTTTATCAGCAACAGCAAGTTGAAGAAAATAATAAAAAATATTATATCGAAGAATGCGATAAACTAGATGCTTATAGTGAGGATTTAAAAGAAGGGCTTAAGCGAGAACTTAAAGATTTAAAGAAAGCAATTACTGAAAAGAATAAAGAATTTAGGGCAAGCACCAATTTACCTCTTTCAGAAATGCTTAAAATAAAAGATGAACTTGAAAAAATGAAGAAAAAACGAAAGATAATGGAACGTGATATTAATAAACGTGAAGATGAAATTGATGAAATGAATGAACGTCTTCAAGATGAAATTCGTGAAAAACTAAAAGGTAATAGTAAGATTACTCATATTATGACCATTGGTTTTAAGATAAAATAATGGAGGAATTGTAAATGCAAAGATTAGAATTAACATGGATTGGAAAAGGTAAAGAACCCAAAATAGAGCCACGTATCTTACTTCACGATCCCTCAAAAGATTATGGAGATCCTAACACAGAAAATATGCTTATTCATGGGGATAATTTGCTTGCTTTAAAAGCATTGGAACAACAATATACAGGAAAAGTAAAATGTATTTATATAGACCCGCCTTATAATACTGGAGCAGCTTTTGAACATTATGATGATAATTTAGAACATAGTATTTGGCTTAATTTAATGAAAGCTCGTTTAGAATTGTTGAAATCTTTACTAAGGGATGATGGGTTTATTTTTGTTCAAATTGACGATGATGAAATGGCATATTTAAAAGTTTTGATGGATGAAGTATTTGGAAGAAATCATTTTATAAATACTATTGTTTGGAAAAGAAGAGGTGGTAGTGCTAATCCAAAAGACAGGTTAAACACTGTTAATGATTACATACTGTGGTATTCTAAAACTAGTGACTATACTATATACCCAATTTATTCTCTTGACGATGAAAATACGCAAGAATATATACGTAAGAGATTCAATAATGTTGATGAAAATGGGCGAAAATTTATGAAGTCACCTATACAAAGCCCTAACTATCGAGAAAATCTAATTTATGATTATAAAGGTTATAGAACTCCTACTAAAGGATATTCGATTTCACGAGAATTGATGGAACAATGGGACGCTGAAGGTAGATTGTGTTTTCCAGAGAAAAAAAGTCAAGTTATCAACAGAAAAATATTTCTTGATGAATACAAAGGTCAACCAATTAGTAATGTATGGACTGATGTTAAAGTTATTAATCCTATGTCCAAAGAACGTTCAGATTTTAATGGTGGTCAAAAGCCGGAAGCTATTATTGAACGAGTATTGCTACTTACTACAAAAGAAGGAGACTTAGTTTTAGATAGTTTTTTGGGTTCAGGAACAACAGCAGCCACTGCCCATAAAATGAAAAGAAAATGGATAGGTATTGAGTTGGGCGAGCATTGTTACTCACATTGTAAAGCAAGAATGGATAGAGTAATTGATGGTGAAGGCTTTGGCATTTCTGAAACCTATAAATGGCAAGGAGGAGGAGGCTATAAGTTTTATGAACTTGCCCCCTCTTTAATTGAAAAAGATAGGTATGGTAATCCCGTTATTTCAAGTCAATATAATTCAAATATGCTAATTGCGGCAATTGCAAAACTTAATGGATATTTTTATTCGCCAGATAGAGATATATTTTGGAAACAAGGTTATAGCCAAAATAATAGTTATATCTATGTAACAACTAACTATTTGGATTCTAAAATGTTAGACAGCATTGCGTCAGATATAAATGGAATGGAAAGATTGCTTATTTGTGCTCCTGCTTTTGATGTTGGACTTGATAAACGTTATGACAATATTCAAGTAAAGAAAATTCCACAGTCTGTTCTTGATAAATGTGAGTATGGGGTAGATAACTATAACTTAAATGTGGTTGATATTCCAATAATTGATGAGGAGGAATGGGAAGATGATTAAAGAATCCTATACCGAAAAATATTATACTTATCACTCTAAATATATTAGTAATGTTCTAGCTCTACGTCCACCGCAAGAAGAAAGTTTAGATTATTTTGCGAGATTATGCGATATTATTAGTTTGAAAAAAAATCCTACAACAATGCAGCAAATAATTTTGGATAATGAAGAAGAATATAATACACTATCTACAATTGAAAAGAAATACAAATTTCTTCACGATAAAGCTTCTTCTATAGCTTCAGATTTTTATGCTGATGATTTAAAAAACGCTCAGGAATATTTCAAAACACTTAGTTCTTTTGAAAGAGATTTCCCTTCTGTATGTTTTGCGTTAGCGACAGGTATTGGAAAAACAAGACTTATGGGTGCATGTATTGCCTATCTTCGTTATGAAAAAGGTATTAAAAACTTCTTTGTAATGGCACCTAACCTTACAATCTATAGAAAATTAAAATCAGATCTTGGAAATCCTTCAAATCCTAAGTATGTCTTTAAAGGATTGGATTTATTTGTTAATCCACCTCGTATTGTTGATGGTGAAAATTATGATGAATTCAGACAAATGAAGTCATTTGTTAATGATGTTACCATTAATGTATTTAATATTTCAAAGTTAAATTCTGATAGTAAAGTAAAAGCTGGTCAACCTGCACGAATTAAAAGATTAAGCGAAGTGCTTGGAGAATCATATTTCTCATACCTTCAATCACTTCCTGATTTATGTATATTTATGGATGAAAGCCATCATTATCATGCTGACAAAAGTTTTGATGTTATTAACGAACTTCGTCCTATTCTTGGTGTTGAGTTGACTGCAACTCCTCAGATTCAAAAAGGTGCAAAAAAAATACCATTTAAAAATGTTATTTATGAATATTCTCTTGCTCATGCATTAAATGATGAAAAATATGTAAAGGTTCCGGCTGTCTTTACTCGTAAGGATTTTAGGCCAGAAGAATATACGGAGGAACAGCTTGATCATGAGAAATTAAATGATGGTCTTCGTTTGCACGAAGATACTAAAAGTAAGTTGGAAATTTATGCTCGTACTTTTGACAAACCAGTAGTAAAACCTTTTGTTCTTGTTGTTGCTAGGGATACTGACCATTCAAAAGAGATTATGAAATATATCAAATCTAATGATTTTTTTAATGGTTACTATGCTGACAAGGTTATGGAAATTAACTCTGCACAGAGAGGTGCTGAAAAAGATGAAAATATTGAACAGTTATTATCACTGGAAAATCCAGATAATAAGATTGAAATAGTTATTCATGTTAATATGTTGAAAGAAGGTTGGGATGTAACAAACCTATATACTATTATTCCGTTACGTGCTTCAGCTTCTGAAACTTTAACTGAACAGACAATTGGACGTGGTTTACGTCTTCCATATGGTGAACGCACTGGTGTTGATGAAGTTGACCGTTTATCTATTGTGAGTCACGATAAATATGAAGCTATTATAAATTTGGCAAATGATCCAGAATCTCTTGTTAGAAAAATATATTATATTGATGATGCTGAACAAGAAACTGAAGGTCCAAAAGAAACTATAGAAATGCCTACAACTTATGATTCAATTATTAAAGATGTAAGTTTCACAGAACAATTAGCTTTTACATTAATGGAGACTCCTACTTACGCAGCCATCACTACTCAGGAAAAACCAAAAGTAGAAGAACAGGTAAAGGAAGTTGCTAAGTTTGTTGCTTCATATACTTCAACAAGTGTGACAGAGTTAAATCGTCAGATTAAAACTTTCAATGCTGTGAAAGATCCAGAAATACGAGAATCTATTCATAAGACTGTTGTTGCTGAAACTATTAAAAAGTTCCCACATATGAACTTAAACCCAGAAACATTAACATCAGTTGTTGAAAAAGCAATCAATACTTGTGTTCAAGCATTAACTGATTATATTATTCCTATTCCACAAACTGTTATTCAACCTTTTAACGAGACAAAACGTGGTTTTGTAGATTTTAATTTAGAAACAAAAAATATGAATTGGCATCCATCAAATCAATCAATGATTGGAACTGAACTTCGTGAAGGTGGAGAAACATTTGAATATAATCCTGAGATATCAGCTTTAACAAGAGTTGACACTGTTGAAAACGAAATAGTAAGACATATTATTGTTCATGATAATATAGATTATTCAATTTGTGCAGACTTGCTTTATAAACTTGTCGGAGAAGCAAAAACTCATTTCTGTACTTATCTGTCAGAAAAAGATGCTATAGAAGTGATGTATCAGCGTCAGACTACTATTGCAGATTTAATCTATGCTCAAATGATGCAACATTTTTATACAAATGAAGTTAAATATCGAGCTACTGAAATGCGTCCTTTTTCACGTATAGAAACAGGATTTGGTTGTAAAATAAAATCTGATGAAATATATGATTTACGAGCAACTATACCAGCAAGCAAAGTGCGTTCTAAGGTTTTCAATGGATTTAAAAAAGCTTGCCACACATTATATAAATTTGACAGTGATACAGAACGTAAATTTGCAATTGTTCTAGAGAATGATAAAGCAGTAAATAAATGGATGCGACCTTCACCGAAGCAGTTCAATATTTATTATGGTCCAAGTGGTATGAGTAGATATGAACCTGACTTTATTGTAGAAACAGATAATGAAATTTTTATGATTGAGACGAAAGCAAGCAATGAGATTAATAGTAAAGATGTTCTTGAAAAAGCAAAGGCTGCTGAAGAATATTGTAAAGCTGCGTCAGAGTGGAATGGTCAAAATCAAGGAAAGCCTTGGACTTATGTCTTAATTTCCCATGATGAAGTTCGTTTAAATTCTAGCTTTAAATATTTGGTTGAGAATAGAGTTCAATATGAGTAAATAAACATGTGATGATTATGTAAGATATAAGGACTTGGTTGTATGTGGAAAGATAGTGAAACTGAACTTGATTTTCTTGATTATGATTATTTGATACAAACAGTTCAAAGTATTATCATGGATGATACTCTTTTGCCGGCGAGCATTGGTATTTATGGCGATTGGGGTAGTGGAAAGTCAAGTTTAATGTATATGTGTAAAGAGCGTTTAACAAATGTTGATGAGAAAATCAAGTGTTTGCTATTTAACGGTTGGCTTTTTGAAAATTATGAAGACGCAAAAACAGCTATATTAGGCACAATACTTGACGAAATAAGTAAACAAGAAAGTTTATCTCAAAAAGCGAAAGACATTATTAAAGGTTTATATAAAAGTATTGATAAGTTTAAACTCGTCAAAGGAGCATTGAAGTATGGAACTGATTTATTGACGACTGGGGGAATTACTTCTTTGCTTGGTATTACAATTGGTCAAATTTATAAAAAAGCTCAAGATAACATAGAAAATTCTGAGTTGGAAAAAATTTATTCTAATATATCTGATGAATTAAATAATAAAGAATTGCGTGAGGACATTAGAAAGTTTCAGGAAGAATTTGCAACTTTGTTGGAAGAATCAAAGATTAGTCGTCTAGTTGTTTTTGTTGATGAGTTGGATAGATGTAGACCAGATACTATATTGGATACATTAGAAGCAATAAAGCTATTTCTATTTGAAGGTAAAGTTGCTTTTATTATTGGTGCCGACGAGCGTCATATTTCGTATGCTGTTAAGAGTAAATTTAAAGATATTGAAGGAATTCAAATTGACATAGGAAAAGAATATCTTGAAAAGTTAATTCAATATCCAATTCGTATTCCACGATTAAATGCGGATGAGGTTGAAATCTATATAGCATGTTTACTTTTACAATCTGAATTAGACAAAGAAAATTTTCAAAAAGTACTATCTTGGACAGTAAAAGAGAAAAACAAAGATTTTGAAAAATTCAAGATGAATTCTGTTAGCGATTTATTTAAAGATACTATAGCTGTACATACAAAGGTAGTAGAATCACTTTCTGTTGCGAATCAACTTGCCTTTGTTTTGTCTAATGGTCTACATGGCAACCCTCGTCAATGTAAGCGTTTCTTAAATTCGATGGATATGAGGCTTCAAATGGCATCATACAAGAATAAAAAATTAAATAGAAAGATTCTTGCTAAAATAATGATGTTAGAATATATTAAGCCAAGAATTTTTAATAAAATTGCCGAAATGGCTGCCAACAATAAACTTAGTACAGAATTATCTTTATTTGAAAATGGAACGCCGGAAAAAGCTGCTGAATTAAAAATTTGGAGAGAAGATACTTGGTTTTTAAATTGGTGCAAAATTGTTCCTAAATTATCTGGTGAAAACTTAAATACTTATTTTTATTTCACAAGAACATCTTTAGATGAAAAAATAAGTAAAATATCTTCAGTATTATCACCAGCAGGTAAAAACATATTAGATTTACTTATGTCGAAATCGGATGTTAAAATAAAACAAGCAATTGAAGAATCGAAGAATCTGTCCAACAATGAGGCGGCATTGATTATAGAAGCTATGAATTCTTCAATGTTAACCGAAACAAATATAAATAAAGAAATAGTTAAAGCATTTTTACTATTTGCACGACAGAGAACAGAATTAACTAATGATACTATTAGCTGTTTACAATCTTTCAGTGGCTCACAAATTTCGTTGGGTTGTGCAGGGTATATTGCTGATTTTGCGAATGAGACCAATAAACAAGTTGAAGTTCTAGAAATCGTTTCTAAGTGGGGAAAGAAAAAACCTGATTTACAAGGTGCGATAGAAAAATTAATAAAAAACTAATACAGTAGGAGAGAAAAGATGGGTACATCAAGTATTTTTAATGGTAGAAATGATAGAAATCCACTACTCCCAGAAGATTATGAATCTACACAGGAAGAACAAAAAATTTCTTCAGAGCCAGTGAAATGGCAAACTGTAAAGTCAGATATGTCAAAGTACATTAAAAGTGGAGGTACATACAGTTCTATTAAACATATTGCTCGACAATATGTAAGAGCAGCGGGTGGATCAAGTAGAATGGCATCGCACTCATATTCTGGAAAAAAAGTCGGAGCGAATATTGGTAGTTTCTTCAATGGAGTTGTTAATAATGGTATTGAATCAACTTTTAAGAGCTTAGGTATTCAATATGTAGGAAAATCAGTTGGAGAAATTTTTTCAAGATTAGTTGATGTGATAGCACCAAATTCAAATACAAAGGAAGATATTGTGGCAAAAGAAGCCACTCAGATGGCTTTGTCAAGGATTTATGACTATGTGGAAGCTAATGAGATGGATATAAAATGTATCAATAATATGCCTCCAGAATTAATGAATGGTGTCCTTAAAGAATATGTGGGTTCTTACATTTGGATTACAATGATGAATGATTTAGGTAGTCGATTGGAAATGTATATATCAAATTCTGAAGATGCTTATGCTACAGAATGTGAATTCAAAGATATGATTATGGGAATTGTAGATGTTGAATTTGACAAACAAGGTGATATTATCAATCAAGATGTTCATTCTACAATGAATAGTCTGTATGAACGATGTTTAGGTGTATTGGAGGGAATTGTATGAATATAGTTTGTCGTATAGATAAAACAGATACTTTTGAGACAGCGGAACAAGCAACATCTATTGATTTTTTTAATCCTAACTCCTTTTCATATACATTTTGGGATAATCGTAATAAATTGCCATATTGGTACAGCCAACAAGCTCTAGATTTATTATATGTATCGCTGAGTGCATTTGCAGCAGATAGGCTCTGTTTAAGAAACAATGCGGTTGATGGTTGGAGTAGAGAACTAACAATTTACATTCCGGTACTTGAATATGATCTATGGGAAAAGGCTAAGGAAACTCTTGAGGAAATGTTAGGATTTTTAAGTGGAGATAAATGGACTTTTATCTTTAGAAAAAGAGAACAGACGGAAAATGAAAAAGCGAAACATGAAAAGTGGGAAAAATCTAAACAACAAGCGAAGGATTATGAGCAACTTTGTATGTTTTCGGGTGGGATTGATTCTTTTATAGGAGCTATTGACTTACTTGAAAGTGAAAATAAAAAAACATTATTTGTAAGTCACTATGGTGGCGGAAAAGGAACTAAGGAGTTTCAGGATATTCTTAAAGAAAAATTCATCAATCAGTATTCTTTGGAATCAAGAGATTTTCACCAATATTATGCAAAAGTTGTTTCTGGTGTTGAAGATACTACGAGAACTCGTTCTTTTATGTTTTTTTCACATGCAATTGCTGTTGCTTCATGTTTGAAAAAATCAGTTGATTTGATCATACCGGAAAATGGATTTATTTCATTAAATATACCTAGTACATTTTCTCGTATAGGAACAAGTAGTACAAGAACAACTCATCCACATTATATGGCTCTTTTTCGAAAATTATTAGGGCTTATTAACATTTCAGTAAGATTAGTAAATCCATATCAGTTTAAAACTAAAGGTGAAATGTTGTTAGAATGTAGAAATCAGACATTTGTAAAGAATAACTTAGAAAACACAATGTCTTGTTCTCATCCGGATATTGGTAGAATGCAAAAAGAAACAGAAGCTCGACATTGTGGATACTGTTTACCATGCGTAATAAGACAAGCAGCTATTTTGCGTGCGGGAATGACAGATAAAAGCTCATATAGAGATAATAAATTTACCGGAGGTAAGGTTTCAAAAATTAATTTGAATTCATATCTTTTAGGATTGAGACATTTTAATCCTAAATATGCATTTATGACTATCCAATCAAGTGGCTCAATAACTGATAACATTATAAATTATGCAGACTTATATGTGCGAGGAATGAATGAATTAAAAACATATTTGGAGGCGTTAAATGACGAAGTTTAATATGGATGCACATATGCATTTTGATTTATATAAAAATAGACAAGATGTGTTGAATTATATCGAAGAGAATAAGTCGTATACAATTGCAGTTACTAACTTACCAGATTTGTATAAGCGATATTATGGAGAGGATTGGAATTATAAATATATAAGATTAGCCTTAGGCTTTCATCCGGAATTAGTAAGTCAATATGAAGATCAAATTGATATTTTTAAGGATTTTCTTCAAACTACCCGTTTTATCGGTGAAGTTGGATTGGATTATTCGATAAAGAGTGAAGAAAATCGAAAAAAACAAAGAGAAGTATTTAGACAAATAGTCAATTTATGCCAAAAGGATAAAAAAAAGATAGTTAGTGTTCATTCTAGAAGAGCGGAATCTGATTGTTTAAGTATTCTTTATGAATTTGAAGGAAAAGTGATATTGCATTGGTATACAGGCAGCTTACATAATTTAGCGACTGCATTGTCTCGTGGATATTATTTTTCAATTAATCAACAAATGATAAAAAATCAGAACGGAAGGAATATTATTGATAAGATTCCGATTGAAAGAATAATATTAGAAAGCGACGCCCCGTTTACTGTTGGACTTGATCTGAATTATAATTTGGTTTTTGTTAATGAACTTATAGCATATCTTTCACTTAAAAAAAATATCGACAAAGCAGTGCTTTATATGCAAATAAAAGATAATTTTAGAAAATTACTTTTATAAATAAGTATTGAAGTATATAGAATATTGTAAGTGTTATTTAATCTTAATAGATTATTCGATAAAATACTAACTCACGAGCAGAAAAAATCTTCGTATACTGATATACTAAAATTGCAATATTTTGTTTGAATAATATGATATATTAATATTAATTATTCAAGGAGGATTAGATTATGTCGGTATATTATAACAAAGACTTTAAAATAGATGTTGTAAAAGTCTATATAGTCGGTAATAAATCATAATGGACTATAGTCAATAAATTAGACAAAAAAAGAGAAATAAAGTTATTAAAATTTATACTTAAGCAGAAGAATTGTCATAAAAAAGTCTTTATTTTTCATTAGGTGAAAGCATATTGTTGGCAGAATGAGGACGTCTGGAATTATAGAAACACTCAATATAATCAAAAATATGTATTTTAAGTTCTGATAAAGATAAAAAAGGTAAGTTTAAAGATACTAAGGGAAATACTCTTGCTGATGATGATACATATAATACTATTATTAAAGATAAAGTTTACCGGATATTATTACACGGATTAGTGATGAAACTCTTTTGACACCAAAAACTATAAATGAAATATTAATTAAAAGTGGTCGTTGTCAGGATTTTTTAAATAATCCACAAGCATTTTTAGAACAAGTTACAGAGATTATACAGTTTTATCGTCACAATTTAGCTATTGATGGAATTAAATATATTAAGCTTGATGGTGAATAATATTATGTTCAAGAAATATTTGACTCATCAGAATTTATTGCTAATTTAGATAAAAACGCAGTAAAAGTAGAACATAGTATTTATGATTATATAGTTTATGATAGTAGTTTGATTGAAAAACCATTTGCTGTTGCATTAGATAATGACCTAGATGTAAAAATATTTTTTAAGATACCAAGTCGTTTCCATGATGTTGAAACACCAATAGGAATATATAATCCGGATTGGGCTGTATATTTAACAAGAAATGGTGAAGAAAAAATGTATTTCATTTTAGAAATAAAAGGCAGTACAAATTTTATGGATTTAATAGCTAAAGAGCAGTTAAAAATTCATTGTGGTAAAAAATATTTTGAAGCATTAGAAAATGGAGTATCAATGGAAGTTGCAACAGATTGGAAAAATCTGAAGATGAATTTGTAAAATAAACATTATTTAGGGTACAGATATGTTTTTATCTATACCCTTATTTTAATATAAATTAATATATTTTATTTTTTTAATAATAATATTGTTATGTTAATAATAAAATTAAATGTTTATTTTATATATTTCTATTGGTATATTTAATTTTTTACAATTATCAATTACAAATTTTGTACCTTTTGATTTCCCATCCCAAAAAGCAATAATATAATCACTATATTGTATAATTTCTATATTTCTTTTTAAAGGTGCTGATTTACCATATTTATTATATTTAGGCAGAAATTCTGTAAACTTAATATTATTTGATAGTGCATAATTTTTTGCAGAATTATCTATACCAATGGCTCCACCAGATACAATTTCAGATGCATCTTTAGGTATATATTCTTCTAAGTTATTTATACTTAAGCTTCTTGAACCAATTATTGCAATTTTCATATAAATCACCTCGATTAATAAATATACTG
>NZ_NFLT01000024.1 GCF_002161055.1 Tyzzerella sp. An114 | reverse complement strand
ATCAATACGGAAGATTATAAACTGTCCTGCTTTTGCTTTTTTTGCAATAAAAGGAGCCTCAATCTCCATAAGTGTAACTGCGTCATTAAGTTTTCTTTTAGTTACTATTTTAAACATTTTAAAACCTCTATTCTCTGTTTTATTATAAATTTTTATAAATATCATATTAAAATAAAAAACGGATTATGAAAAAAATCCGTTTTTTTATCTATAATTTATAATTCTGAATTATAATACATATTCCAATTTTTACGTATTTCTGTCATTATATCAATAACATCTTTTGTGTATTGCAAATTCATAACATCTTCAATATTATTTATTGCTTTTTCCATATCTTCCATTTCATAATATAATGCATCAGATGTATTTCCAGTATTAATTTCTTCAAATTTATTTTCTTCTGTATAATATATTTTTGCTTTATTTGCTCTAGGATACTCCATAATTTCTATGTATCCTTTTTCATATATAATATTAGCACGTTTTGGTTGTTTGCCATGTAAAGTTAATGATATTGTTGCCATTTCTGAATTTTCATTCATTAATAGTATTCCTGCTTGTTCATCAACTCCACTTGGAGCATATTTTACTTGAGATAAAATATTATTTGGTTTTTTACTCATAAAATATCTAGCAAGAGAAATAGCATAAACACCTATATCTAAAAGTGCACCACCAGCAAGTTCTTTGTTAAAAAATCTATTTGTCATATCATATTCTTTATAACTACCAAAATTAATTTGTATCATTTGTAATGGTCCAAGCTTTCCGGATAAAACAAAATCTTTTAATTTTTTATATAGCGGCATATGATATATAGTCATAGCTTCAGCTAATTTCAAATTATTAGCTTCAGCTAATGTGATAGATTCATTAAGTTCATTGCTATTTAATACAATAGATTTTTCACATAAAATATGTTTTCCATTAGCTAATGCTTTACGTATAAAATCAATATGTGTATTATGTGGAGTAGTTATATAAATAACATCAACATTTTCATCATCAAACATATCATCTATTTTTTGATATATTTTTTTTATTCCATATTTATTTGCAAAATCAACAGCTTTTGAATATGTACGATTACCTACTGAATATATTTCTTTTCCAGAATTTTTAATAGCTTTTGCCATTTCATTTGCAACAACACCTGTACCTAATATAGCCCAGTTTATACTTTTATTTTCCACAAAAATTCTCCTTTCAATAAATTCATATAAAAGAAAATATTGTTATACTTTGTGTAATAAATATATATTATCCTCTAGTCTTACCACCAGCAATATTATATGTGACACCATGAATATAACTTGCTCTTTCACTTCCAAGATAACAAACTAAATCTGCTACTTCTGTAAGTTTTCCGCTTCTTCCAAGAGGTGTTGTTGAAGTTTTATTATATCCTGCTCTAAGCTCATCAACTGTTATATTTCTGGTATATGCAAGAGCAGTTTCATATTCAATCGTTCTTAAACCTGTTGCTTCAAGTATACCTGGAGCAACTCCAACAACTCTTATACCAAGTTTTCCAAGCTCTTTTGCCCAAGAACGTGTAAGAGAATTAACTGCATTTTTTGTAGCAGCATACACACTTTGTCCTTCGGAACCTTCTAAACCACTTTCACTAGAAATATTTATAATTACTCCACTTTTTTGTTTAACCATTTCTCTAGCTACTGCTTGAGAACATAAAAATACACCTTTAAAGTTTACATTTACCACTTTATCCCAAGTGATTTCATCAAGCTCATATTTTCCTTTTGGCTCATTAGCATCAACTAATAATCGTGGTATATTTATACCAGCATTGTTAATTAATATGTCTATTTTCCCAAATTTTTGTTTTACAATCTCTACCATATTATTTATACTTTGAGAATTTGTAACATCTGTTAATACATATGTAGATTTACCACTATTTTCATTTAATACAAATTCCGGCTCTTTAGGGTTCATATCGCAAACTATAACGTTTGCTCCATTATTAAGGTATTCTTGTGCAATAGCCTTTCCTATTCCTGATGCTCCACCTGTTACTATTACTACTTTATTCTCTATATTAAGCCATGAGTTATACATAAATAAAATTCCTTCTTTCGTTTATAACTTATCTTCTGCCATAGATTGCTCATGTTCACTTATTCTACTATATGAATCTCTTTTTTTAACCATTAGCATAAGAAATAATATTTCTATAACTGCCATAGCAGATAATCTTGTAAAACTAAATTCATCAAAAAATAATTTTTCTCTTGTTGCTGTATTAAATTGATAATCACTCATATTAGCTAAAGGTGATTTTGAATGATTTGTTATAACTATTAAAGTAGCTCCCCTTTTTTTTGCAACTTCGGACATTGTTATTATTGATTTAGATGAGCCAGATGCTGATATGGCAATAACTACATCTTCTTTTTCTAATGTATGCAAAGATGCAAGTTGAGTTTCCCATATAGGAGATGTTACAGTTTTTATCCCTATTTGTGAAAATTTATATGTAGCATCTAAAATTATAGGTATATTATTACCCAAACCTATAAACTGTACAATTTTAGCATTTAATATTATATCTATAATTTTTTTTAGTTCATTTCCATTTATACCTTCAAATGTTTGTCTAATTTCTTCTATTTTATTTGCCATTATATTTTGGAGAGTTTGATTTATATTATCAAAATCCAATTCATTTGATATGTTTTCATCTTCTTTATCTCTCATTTCTTTAGCCATTTGTATTTTTAAATGATGAAAACCTTTGCAGCCACATTTTTTACAAAATCTTATTATAGTAGCTTCGCTAGCCTCACTAGAAAATGACAGTTCTGAAACTGTCATTTCTATTGCCTTTTCTGGATACGCCATTATAAAATCTGCTACTTTTTTTTCTGCATCATACAAAGTATCATATATTGCGAATATAGTATTTCTTATATCTGTAACATTACAATCCTTCATAAATATATGCCTCCTAATAAAATAGTTGTTTCTGTTACTTTAATATGATATAGATAACAGCCCCTTATTAAAGTTATAATATATTATATAACAAATTTAATTCCTCTAAGAAAGGAGCTGTTATCATGTATAATTATAAAAATCACTTTTAAAAACAATTCTATAACCTGTCCTCGTTATTTTTCTAATTCCATTTATCATTACGGAAAAGATTATAACAGTAATTAAAATATCGTTGCAACCATTGTAAACGTCAATTTACTTTATCCGAAAACTTTAAACATACCAATAGTTATCCTAAATATCATATTTGTGGTAAAAGTACTTTCATTTAGCATAAGTATGATACTTTATATTCATTACAAATGTTCCTCCAAAAAATCTGGTCATTCTATTAAAGTACCTATTTTTAGTACTGTTGCTAAGAAAAAGTTAATTCCTAAATTTATGTTACCTTCTTTTAAAAGATTTCGTTTTTCTCCAAATATAATTCTTACTACCTTAGCTCTTTATTTTGAGTCTTCTACTTCTTTAAGACAGATTAAAATATTTTTGGAAAAATGTTTAATATATCTGTTTCTCATATTTCTATTTATCGTTGGATTAGATATTTTGTTTCTTTCTTTAAATCTGTCTCTAAGTTTCTTATTCAAAAATCTTTAAATAGGTACCAATGCAGAACCTATTACTATTGTTACAGACCGTTTATCTGCTTATAATATTCCTATTTCTATGATATATTCTAATGTTAAGCATAAGGTATATTCATCTTTTTCAGATGATTTAAACAATAATTTTATAGAATCTTTTAATAAAACCTTTAAAGCTTGGTATAAAACTAAAAAAGGATTTAATTCTTTTTCTTCTGCTTTAGATTTAATTTCTAATTTTATTTTTTATTATAACTTTATCCACAAATATTCTTCTTTATCAAACTTAACACTTGCCAATGTTGCAGGAGTAACCTATTCTGATAGAGAACTTAAAAACTGGTTTGTATTTTAAAAAATTTAATAAATATCAGTTTTTTTATATACTCTTTTTTAGAAATATATTTTTAAAACATATTTTTGTATTTTTATTTTCATATTAACTTAACAGATTCAAATAGTCACATTTAAGAGGCTTTATATGTTGGGTACGTTATCAAGTAAAAAGTCTTCAGCCTCTTTACACCATAAACCATTATTTCTTTCTATAATTTCCTTTATTTCTTTTATAATAATATTATTATCTAAATTTAAAATATTATCAACCTCTATTAAAGGAAAACATTTATGAGTATATACAATTTTTTTACCACCTGAAATATTTGGAAGGTTTAATGTAGCTTCTTTAGAAGAATCTAAACCAAGTATATGTGTTGCAATTTTTGATACATTAACTTTTTTATCTTCTATAAGTTTTATTGCTTCTTTCATATCATCTGTATTACCACCACTTGTGCCAAGAAAATGTGTTGCGTTGTAGTGTATATCATAAAAATTTATTTCTGCTGAAAAATCTTTATTTGATGGTCCTGAAAAGAAATTAAGACAACCATCATATGATAATATATCTGCACCATCTTTTATAAGCTCTTTTGATGGAGCAAATACAAATACATCATCAAAACCTCTATTATTATCTGTTAAACTCTTTAAATATTCAGCTGTATTCTCCATATCTCTTGTATTAACATATATTAATTTAATACCTTCTTTTTCAGCTTCTTCTTGTGTATAAAGTTTTTTTGCTAAATCTATTTTGCTTTGTGTTCTTCCAGTAACGACAATCATAGAAGGTTTTTTAGGTCCATGCATAGCATAGTCTATTGCAAGAAATCCCATAGGACCAGTAGCTCCTAAAATAGCAATATTTCCTCCTTCTTTGATTCCCATAACATGTTCATAACTAAATGTCTTTTTCAAATGATAATTAGCATTAAATGCACCTATTACACAAGAAAGTGGTTCAACCAAAGAGCCTTCAAAATAAGTATCGCCTTTAAAAGGAAGTAAGCAACCATTTTCCATAACTTCTTTTGGTATTATAATATATGTTGCATCTCCACCTATAAATTTATAAGAATATCCAGGAGCTGAATTTGATTTTGTACCTATATTAGGTTGAATACAATATTTATCTCCTTCTTTATAATCATTATGCCATAAACTACCAGTTTTTATTATTTTACAGCAAAATTCATGTCCTAATATTATTGGATTTTCACTTACATTATTAGGAACTTTTTTATGATTAGCTCCTTGAGATACAGCTTTAAAACTTGACATACAAAGACTATCAGTAACTACTTCTGCTAATATCTCATCACTTTGTATTTCTGGAAGTTCAAATTCTTCAATTCTTATATCCTTTTCACCATATAATCTTAATGCTTTTGTTTTCATGTCTAAATATTACCTCTTTTCTTTTGCATAAAAATATCTTTAATAATTATGCTAAGAATCCAAAATATGAACCAGCAATTCCTATAAAGAATATTATAAATATGAGTAAAATAGGACTCATACGTTTCTTTAAAAGTCTACATACAAAAAGTGTAAGAACTAATGGAAGTAATCCTGGTAATAATTGGTCTAATATATTTTGTACTGTTGTTTGAACCATAGTTCCACCTGCACCTTCAAGAGTTGAAACAACAATAGGTACATTTATAGTAGTCCATTTAGAAACAAGAGCACCCATAACAAAAAGTCCAAGTATAGATGCACCTTCAGTTAATTTCTGAAGAATATTTCCTGATAAATCTTTTACCATATCAAGACCTTTTCTATATCCATAATCAAGACCAAACCATAAAAATGCAAGTCTAAAAGCATTGAAAAGAACAAAGAATAACACAGGTCCAAGAAAACTTCCTCCAAGTGCAAGTGATGCTCCTAATGCAGCTGTTATAGGTCTTAAAGTTCCCCACATTACAGGGTCGCCAACTCCACAGAAAGGTCCCATAAGTCCAACTTTAATACTATTAATTGTACCATCATTTATATCTGCACCGTTAGCTTTTGTTTCTTCCATAGCACCAACAACACCTAAAATAGGACCTGTACATGCAGGAGTAACATTAAAGAATAAAAGATGTCTTTTTAATGCTGCAACCTGTTCTTCTTTAGTTTTATAAAGTCTTTTTATAGCTGGTACCATATCAAAACAGAAACCAAGTGCGTGAATTCTTTCAAAGTTAAAAGATGCTTGTTGAAAATTTGAACGAATCCAAATATTTATTAAATCGCCTTTAGTTAATTTCTTTTCTGAAGTATTTTTATTTTCCATTAAAATCCCCTCCTAAAATAATCAGTCAAGTTCATCATCTAAATCATCATCTAAATTGTTTGATACATTAGATGTTACAGCTACTGTTTTTGGCATATTAAATTTAGGATTTAATTGTACATATGTAATTGCCATTACTGCACCAAGTATACCAAATGCAACAAGATTAAAGTCTGTAAATGCTGCTACAACAAATCCAAGGAAGAAAAATGGCATTAAATATTTTGCACCCATCATATTAAGTACCATAGCATAACCAACAACAACTATTATTCCACTTGCAATTTGAAGACCTGATGTTACAAATTCTGGAATCATTCCAAGCATATTTGAAACACCTTCTGGACTTACAAATATAGAAATTATTAAAGCTGGAATAGCTACACGAAGTGCTTGAACAACAAGAGCTGCTATATGACAAAAATCTATCATTTTAAAATTAGCATCTTCTGCATATTTATCTGCTGCGTGCTGAAAAGCAACTGTTATTGTTCTCGCTATAACTGTTAAAACTTGACCTGCTGCCGCAAGAGGAAGAGCAACTGCAATACCTGCTCCTATTTCTTGATTTCCTACTATTACAAGTATTGTTGATATAACACTAGCAAGTGCAGAGTCTGGTGATTGTGCTGCACCTATATTCATCCAACCAAGTGCTATAAGTTCAAGTGTTCCTCCAAGTATAATTCCTGTTTTTATATCTCCAAGTATTAAACCTATAAGAGTACATGCTATCAATGGTCTATGTGTTTGAAATGAGTCAAGAACACTTCCCATACCTATAATTCCAGATACTATAAATATCAATATAATTTGTAATGTATTTATTTCCATAATATTTACACTCCTTTTTATCTAAATTATATTTTTGACATTAAATCTATTTTTGCATCTGTGGCAACTGGTCTTATTTCAAGTTCAACTCCCATTTCATGCATTTTTCTAAAAGCGTCTTTATCTGATTCATCAACCGATACTGCTTTTGTAATTTGTGTTTTTCCAGTTTTAAATGCCATTCCACCTATATTTACACTTCTAATAGGAACACCACCTTCAATCATTCTAAGTACATCTTGAGGACACACAAAAAGGAAAAATACTGTATCATTTTCATATTTAGGATTATTATAAACACGTATAGCTTTTGCAATATCAACTACACTTACTTTTACACCAGGAGGACCAACTTGAAGAAGTAATGTTTTTCTTATGTCATCATTAGCTACTTCATCACTACATATTATAATTCTCTCTGCATTAGCTTCTTTCGCCCATACAGTAGCAACTTGTCCATGAATTAATCTGTCATCTATTCTACATAAATTAATTTTCATTATAATTCCTCCTCATCATCATTTTCTATTTCTTTTAGCATTTTTCTAAAGGAACGAATATATTCTTCTTTATTTAAGCTATCAAATAAATTTTCAAAAGCATATGTACCTGATTCTCTTTGAACTAAAATATCAAGAAGCATAGGAACACTTAATCCTGTTAAAATTTCAATATTGTTATTTTTCATTGCAACTTCAAATGCTGCATTATAAGGACTACCTCCAAATAAATCTACAATTATTAAAATCTTTTCATCTTTATTAAAATTATTTATAAGTTCATTAAATTTAGTTTTTAGTGTTTCTGTATTTTCCCCTGGAATAAATGTAATAATTGAACATTCTTTTAACTTTCCGAAAATCATTTCTGCAGTATTTTTCATTTCTACTGAAAGATTTCCATGTGCAGCTAATATAATTTCCATATTATACCTCCCTTTCATAATAAAAACAAAATTTTATTTTGTGTCGACTCAAAATAAGAATTTTTATTTCGTTACAAGTGTATTATATCAGCAAAATAAAATTTCGTCAATTATAATTTGACAAAATAATACTTTTTAATATATAAAATTCGATAGTATTTTTTGTACAATTTTACTATTTCTATCATAACTTCTGTAATAATATCAGATAAAATTTCTAAGTGTTGTTCTTGATAAACGTATCCTGAATAAAAATGAATTGCTTTTTCTATAAAATCACTTCTATTTGCAAATTTTTTTATTATTACAGCTGAATCACTTTTATCTACAGCTTCTTTTGTGAGCCATACTGTATATCTTTGTTTTTTATATTCTTCATTCATATATCTTAAAACCTCCTTTGAGTCGGCATAAACGTTAGCCTAAAACTCTTTATTTTCTAAGTAAATATTAATTTATTAACTTGGATAACTCTGACACGAGCGTTAATCGTATTTTACGAGCGTTGCGAAAAAATCCCCGCACTGCGGGCGATTTGAGGAAACCGTCAGCCATCTTGATGGCTGACTTTCACCTGCACTTTTGTTTTCCTCATAAATCCCCCCTATCAAAGCCATATTTTTGCCTTGAAACTCCACTTGAAATTTCGCTTATTTTTACTCTACTTTTTTTGATAAAAGCCTTCTTTTTGAAACGTCTTAATATTTGCCCAAATTTGCCTTTATTACATCTTGCTGATTAATAACACCACCTCCTTACAATAACTTCACACAAGGGCAAATATAGGCATAAAAAAGGCGAACTCTTTGGTTCGCATAAGTTTATTAACGTATTCTGTTTTTAACTGCTTTTATATTTTTCAACTTTACTTAAAATCGCCTTAAACAGGCTTTATTTTTATTTAGGTATAATTTCCCGCCTCCTTCACAAATCTTTAAACAAGGGCAAACACAGCCCTAAAACAGCCATTATAATACTTTTGTCACATCACATTTTTTGATATTTTTTATTCTTCTGAAAACAATTATATGTTGACATATCCCCTCATCAGAGTTTATATACCACAAGTGGCTCTGCCAACTTCAAAGTAAAGGGGTTATTTTATGGATATTTTTAATCATTTTATTTCTAACCACAATGAAAACACACCTAAGTTTTCAGAAATTTTTAACTCAATCAATGAACTAAAACTTATTCTCAATGAAAAAAGTTATGTTCTTGACCATTATCTTTCAATGTTTTTTCACCTGATAAAGCAAATGGATTTTACATATTTGCAAGAAAAAATCCATTGTTTATTCAAAAAATATGTTGAGAATTCTTTGAACTTAGCAGAAAAAAATCTTAAAATTCATTATCATGAACCTGAAACAAATGAAAATCTTTTAATATTATCTGTGGCAGACTATATTATTAAGCAATCACTTTCTGATTTTACAACTGAAATTTACTATCATTGTTGTAATGAAGTTGATGTAATAGAGTTTCAAGAAACAGAAAATAAACTTATAAACCTTGTTGGCAAAGAAAAATTTGAAACATTTCAGTTGATGCTTACTCAATATTTCATTGCAACTTCCTTTGCTCAATTCTTTTTACAAGTTATGATAAAAGAATTAAGTCTGGCTCTTACCACTCGTGATATTGAAACTGATAATGAAATATTTAGGCTGTTTTTAAAAAACTTATAATATTTTTATATTAAACAAGGCGAACCTTCTTAGGCTCGCCTTGTTTATACTCATATACAAATTTATTTTTCTATTTTTAAGCATTTCATAATTACATATACAATATTTAAAACCCCCTGTTTATATTTAAAAAGTAATAACTTAAATTTTTTAAATTCTTCTATTTCATCTTGTTTAAACTCTTATGGCTCATAAAAAATTTCTCCTCTCTTATTTCTTCTTTGTTAACAGCAATAAAAATTAATTCATACTACTATAAAATAAATTTTAGTTACTCATCCCCCCTTACAATACATACATGCAAAAATCACTCCTCTTAAGTTTTTATTTTATAAAACACAACATAATCACTTATTGTGATTATGATTGTTATTTTTTGTCATAAATTTAAAGGTACAAAAATCCATAATAGCTATTTTCTATTACATATTTTTCTCTTTTAAATTCCAATAAAAAAGCCTGCAACAGAACATTTAATCTGTAACAGACTTTTTATAATTTATTAAAATATTATATATAACTATAAAATATATTGAAATGAATTATATAGCTTTTATACAATAATTCATCAATATTTGAGCAACTTCAGCACGAGTAGCAGTTCCTTTAGGATCAAGAATACTATTGCCTTTACCAGATAACAGACCTGAACCAACTGCCCAAGAAATTGCATTTTTTGACCAATCTGATATATCATCTGCATCCTGAAAAGATGTTAAATCCCCCACTATATCCGTGTTACCGCCTTTAGGAGCAAACTTATCACTGCTATAACCTTTACTATATCATTTTCAAATGCCCATTGTACTGCTTCTGTATACCATTGATTGGATTCAACATCTGAAAATTGATTTGTACCAGTAGTTACAGGTGTGTTTTCTAAGCGATGTAATACTGTTACAATCATAGCTCGATTCATAGATAAGTTTGGTGCAAATTCTGTATCAGAGATACCTTGCATCATATTATTCTTGTAAATGTATTTAACAGCATCATAATACCAAGCATTTTCCGAAATATCATAAAATGGTAATAGTATAATTTGATCTGTATCAACTACAATTTCAACAAATTTTGCATTTATCGTAACATTTGAGGAAGGCATTACAAAGGTATATTCTAAATCTGATTTCTGTGTTAGCTCTACAAAATCACCATTTTTATCTGATACAGTAAGAACATCAAGTTTATATCCTTCATTAGGTGTTACATTAAGAGTTATAATTTTACCTCTACTCGCATTCTTATCACTGATTGTTACATTACCACCAGTTGAACTTTGACTTGAGATAGTATATGATGTAGACATTACACTGCCACCACCAGAACTACCACCACTACTACTAGATGTAGATTTTATATTGACAACGACTGTACAATTTGCAGTAAAACCACCATCTATAGTTTTAACTGTAATTGTAGTAGATCCATTTGATAAAGCAGTAACTAAACCAGTATTATCAACAGTAGCTACACCAGGGTTACTAGAAACCCAAGTAGCGGATTTATTTGTTGCATTTATTGGTAAAATGTTAGCTTTGAGTTGATAAACATCTTCAACCTGATTTAGTTTAATCTCAGATGTATTCAATTCTACACCTGTAACTGAAATACTAGAAACTGTACTTGCATCAGCAATTGCATATAAGCTAAAATGATTTGTTTCAAATACTAAATAATTCCCCTCTACTACAGCTTGTAAAATAGCCCAACTTCCATCAGATTCCTGTCTGTAAATAACACAACGATTCTTGTCATACTCGTTTGGAATAGGTATTTTTACTGTAACTTTTCCATTAGGCTGAACTTCTTTTTCATTTTTAACAAAACATATATTATACAATCGATAATCTTCAACTGGAATCTTTCCACCAACAATTTCAATGGCATCTGTATCTGAAATTCGAAAAACCTGTAATACCGCTTCACTATCTATAACATCATCGCCTGCTGTGACAGTGACGCCCTGTACCGTAGTTGTGTTACTAGTAGAGTCAGGCACATGGATTAAAATACTAGGTGCATTTGTACTGTAACAAATATCATTAGTTTGTACAACATAAGAAGTCAAGCTTGTGAATGCAAAGCATCCATCAAGGACAATTCCTACTGGTCCTGTTAGAACTGAAAATACAGATTCAAGCTCTCCAACAACACTTTCTGCCGAAGCTTTCCAGTTTAATCCTATACTATCCAGAAGATCTTCCGCATCCACTGTTATTGCTTTAGCTGCCTCTCCAAAGCCAAACTCAAGGGAAGTTTGGGACACGTTCAAAGCAATTTCATTGAACTTATCCATAAACCATTCTTGAAAATCTATATCTTCAATAGCTTTATCAATAATATCATCAGCGATTTGGCTTGTTTGGACTTCATTTACACTAACATCAACAATTGTATTAATACTAAGCATAAGATAATCAACTGTATTGTATAGAAATACACCTGGAGACTCAGAGAAATTATTAGAAATAGTTAGATAGCCATCCTTAGGAACATGTACTGAAACTGGAGTTTCCTTACTAAGAACTCCTGATGTATAACTTAAAAGTCTTCCATCAATAGAATCTGCAATCAAATAATACATTGCTTCACCAGTATCCCAAATACTAGAAATATCAGAAAATTTATCTATTTTCTCACTTTTTATCCATTTTCCATCCTTATCATAAACATCAACAGATCCATACATATATCCCTTATTGTAAACATTGAAGGAAACATCATATCCCCCATCACTTGTTTTGGTATAAGAAAAATTATTTACATACAAATCATTTATATTGTAAAAATTTGTGAGTACACTCTCTCCATATACATTAGGTACGAATGACGGAATATCATTCATACGATAACTATATGCTTTAGATACTGATTTTCCAACAGAAATATCAAATGATATATATGCTCCACTGTATGAGTCGGAAACAGTAAGACTAGAACGTCCCTCTGATAATCCAGTAACAGTGAAATAATAGCTTCCATCTTTTCGTGTGTAATCTGATATAGAAATAACCTTTTCATTTCCTATTACAAATGCAGGCTCTATCCAATTTTCAACTAACTTATCATCTCTATAAAGTGAACAAGTAATGTCAATTGTATCATCAATATTTGTAGAAAAGTTTGGTGTAGATGCATAAATTTTAATATGATAGTCTTCTTTAGCCTCTGCAATTTGGAATATATAGGATGCAGTTAATCCTTCCAGACAGAGTATTTCTACTCGTTGTCCCACAAGCTGCTCTACACTTGTAAACAGGCTTTCATCAGTTATATAATTTGTAAAATAAGTTACACCATCAATGACAAGCTGCTTAGAATCATTATCCCATTCCTCCAATGTTCCAGTCTTTTTTTGTAATTCAGTATATCCTACAATTTCCTCAGAAGAAAGATGATAAAGCACCTGTTTCCCAATAATGCCCTCAGAAACAATCAATCCGTTAACAACTGCATAAGTACCATCCTCAAGTTGCAAGGAGGTTACAGATGTATTGCCATTCCCCTCAATTACATTGGTCACAGTACCAATTTTGGAGTCCACAGGTTTTATGCTGGAAATTTCAAGCGGATTACTTTCACTCATCTTAACCAACACATATTTTCCAACTAGTTGGTCTATAGATTGATTCGGAGATATCTCAGTATTATCAGTCACAGAATGGGCAAGAACACTGTAGTCAAAATAAGCCTGTTTTTTATCAGAATCCCACTTACTGAAAAATTCTACGCTTCCTATGGATGTCTCTATCCCTGGGTCATCTGGACCTGTGCTGTTGTAATGGATAGTGGCGCTGGTCAGATCCTCATTGAAGGTGCCAATCGAAATGGCGGCCCACTCCGCCTTGGAACCGCCGTAGTAGACATCGGTCAGGCTGTCGCAGTCAGAAAACGCAAACTGCCCAATAGAAGTGACGCTGTCCGGGATGGTTATACGGGTCAGGCTCTCGCAGAAATAAAACGCATCCTTCCCAATGGAGGTAACGCTGTCCGGGATGGTTACGCTGGTCAGGTTACCGCAGCCATAAAACGCCCCCCCATCAATGGAGGTGACGCTGTCCGAGATGGTCACACTGGTCAGGTTATCGCAGTGAGAAAAGGCCCACGTCCCGGTGGAGGTCACGCCATCCTTAATGGTCACACTAGTCAGGCTGTCGCAGAAAGAAAACGCAGAATTCCCAATGGAGGTCACGCTGCCCGGGATGGTTACGCTGGTCAGGCTCTCGCAGCGATAAAATGCCATATCCTCAATGGAGGTCACGCTGTCCGGAATGGTCACCCCGGTCAGACTGTCGCAGCCAGAAAACGCAGATTCCCCAATGGAGGTGACGCTGTTCGGGATGGTTACGCTGGTCAGGCTGGTGCAATTAGAAAACGCATTATTCCCAATGGAGGTGACGCTGTCTGGGATGGTCACACTAGTCAGGCTAGTGCAGGAAGCAAACGCATCACTTCCAATGGAAGTTACACCGTTTCCGATGGTCACACTGGCCAGGCTATCGCAGTCCTCAAACACCGAATATCCAATGTTGGTGACGCTGTCCGGAATGTCCACACTGATCAGGCTGTTACAGTTACGAAACGCCTCCGCCCCAATGGAGGTAACGCTGACTTCCTCGATTTTTTCTGGGATTACAGCCTCGGTTACCTCTTCATCACAATCGGTAATTGTCCCTGTAGCTGTATCAAAATAAATATTCCCACCCTCTACAGGATAGGCTATCTCGGTTTCGCTGAGAATGTGAGGGCTATCCGTTCCCGTTTCCCCATTTGACTGGATTTTGTCCTCTGTACTGTTTTGCTGCAAGTTTTCTTCTAAAACCAGCGGCTCAGTCTCCACTGGTAATTCACTGTCCTCTGTTGCAAAAGCTGATATTGGAAACATAGTTGTTACCATACATAATGCAACAATAGCACTAAAAATTCTCCTTTTTAAATCTTTCATTTAATCTTCCCCCCTTATTTTTATAGTTTCTGTTAATTTAATATGATATAGACAACAACCCCTTACTAAGAATACAATAATTATATAAACAAAAGTTAATCCCCCTTAGAAAGGAGCTGTTATCATGTATAATTATAAAAATTGCTTTTGAAAATAATTCTATAATCTGTCCTCGTTGTTCTTCTAATTCCATTCTTCGTTATGGAAAATACTCTAACAATAATCAAAAATATCGTTACAATTATGCTCTTTTTTAGAAATGTATTTTAAAAACATATTTTTATATTTTTATTTCCATATTAACTTAACAGATTCTTTTTATATAATACTTAATCTTAATCAAATATCGCTTTTTCCTTTAATTTCTTATATAGTTATTAATAATAATATTGGTATTAAAAAAGATGCAATATACCTATAATTGAATCTATCTATTAAACCTTAATAATTTTTATCGAATTCAATTACTATATTACATTAAAACAATTTTACTGTTCCAATGTGATTTTAATGAGACATTAAATTATTATAAACTTGATGTTAATGTTTTACTTAATATTTTATTTTTAAAACAAACCAGAATTTTTTAACTAACTATATTTTATGAGCTATATCCAACAAATGTATCAATTTTTATAGCATTCTGTGTACTATCCCATAAAACTCCAAAATCTATAAATTTACCAATATCTCTAAGCTGGAAATATGTATTACCATCTATTGTGTAAGCATCAAGATTTGTTTTTACACCATCAACATATAATATAGCATTACTTTTAACTGCATTTGTATTATTTGAAGATGATATAGCCATCTCTCCACCTACTACTGTATAAGCTTTACCTTTTGTAATACCTATTGCACCCTTTTCAGCGTCCCAACCAACTTCAAAATTTTTGTCTGTTCCATTTAATGCCATTGCAATGTCTCTAAGTTTGAAATAATTATATCCATTTATATTATAAGATTGGAAAGCTGTATTTTTCCATCTATCAATACTGTAGAATTTGTTCTGGAAACTGTTATTTCTGGTTCATTTGGCTTTCTACTTTCACTTTCTGTAATATCACCATTAAATTCTTTAATAACATCATAGATAGAACTTTCTCTGTCTCCTTCATAAGGAGTTACAGCAAAAGAAAAGTCGCTGAATATACCCTCAGAAGGTATTAACATTAATTCTGAAAACTCTTTTATTTTATAACTTGCATACGCCCTTTCTTTATCACTCTTACTTTCAGCAATTTTAGCAATAAAGGAATGATTATCTGACAAAGGTACTGTTTCATTAGTTATAGTACCACCTTCTGATGTATACATGTTGTTTCCTGCATATACCATCGTACGTATATTTTTATTAATTTCAATTTCATCTAGAGACTTAAGCTCAGATGTCATACCAAATCCAAGAGGACTTTCTTCCCTAATAAAAAATCCCATACCATCTGAAGTGCTTATTGTTACTTCTGTACCGTCTTCAACAATAAAATTAATGAATCCAAGAGGATTTGTTAGTTCAGCACCTTCATCTTCAGAAATAAAATTTTTGTTACTAATATTAATATCATTGATTTCTTTACTAAAATCAAATTTTAAGTATGCACCCTCAATCTTTTTTTCATCCTCTTCATTTTTTGTCCAACCAAATCCCTGTTCTTGCTCATCATCTAACTCAAATCTTATAGTTGCTGATGTAGGTGTTAGTTCACTTAAATATCCAGAAGCATTTAATCGAAACCCTCCCGCCATAGCCATGCTTGAACAACCAAGAGTAGTAACCATTGCAGTTATCAAAGCAACTGTCTTTTTTAAATAATTTCTCATAATACAATCCCCCTTATTTTTTTAAATTCTGGTTTGTTTTATCTATTATAATTAATTTATGACTATACATTGACTTCCCATCTGTTTCCAACCTGCTATAAAATTGCTCTTGTTCAATTTTCTCGAACCACCTGTTAGAGGGTCATTTATATAAACATAATTATTGTCTATGCCTGTGATTACAACCGAATGTTCTTTATATGTAATTTTTATTACACCTGAAGGTGTATTCCAATAATTGAAATAACTGTCGTCAAGATATCTAAACCTTGAATTATTAATTACCCAAACAGGTTTATTGTTTTTTATATAGTAATATAAATCCTCAAATTCACAACCTGTCAAATCTAAAACCCTATTGCCAACATAATTTTCAGCTAAATTTTTAATTGGTGTATGATAAACTCCAAGACCAAAAGTTCTTAGACTATACATATCACCTATAAATCCCTTGTTAGGGTCTTCCTTATATGGTATTTTTACAATTTCATCAGCTAACTTCATTTTAGAAACATTTATTCCGTTATAATTAAGAATCATAGCTAAACTTGTAACCTCACAACCTCTAGGAAGCTGTGGATTTTGAGCTATTTTAGGAACATTTTTTATTATATGGTTGCATTCATATGTTTTTTCATAAGCAATATTATCACTGTTTGAATAATATAATGGTGAAATATTAGGATATGACTTTTTAATTTTTATATAATCCTGAACTGTACTACAACTCACCCTTAAATTATTTTCTATATAATAATACTGTTCATAATTATCCCATACAGGAATAGCTCCTCCAACAAAACTATTTGCATATAACTTTGCATATGCACAAGCGTCTTGAAAATTTTCCTTATATGCTAGAAGTATATCATCTTGAAATATCGCCATAGGCTCTGTTTTAATTGTTGTATTTCCTATACTTGGTAATACTACTTGTTCGTCAATACCATTAGTATTATGCCATATTAAACCATTGTATATTACTGTTGAATGACTCCATAACTTTGCATATTCAACAGCTTCATCATAATCAGAAAAACTACGGAGAAATTCATCATTTTGATATACATGATAATTACTATTTTCTTCATAATAATTAAATATATTTTCAATACTATCATTAGCAAAAACAGTACTATATATAAATAGAGATAACCCTAAACTCACAATACCGCCTATTAAAAACCTCATAAAAACCCCCAAAAGTTATTACATTGATTATAAATATCAATTGTAATTTTATTTTTTAATTCTACATAATGTAACCGGACTCATGCCTAAAAAAGAAGCTATATCCTTGTCTCTTATATAATTATTTAGGTTAGGATATACCTCAAGAAACCAATTATATCTCTCAATCGCACTCATTCTATATCTTATTTCTTTCAATTTCCAATGTGATTCTAGAGATTTATACAATAGTTCATTATATAAAGTTAATAACTCTTTATATTTTCCAATTCTATCTTTTATATCAGATAATTTAATTTCAACCACTTTTGCATTAGTTACAGCACTTATATATATATCGCTTTTTTCTCTAAAGGCAAAGGCTGACACAAGAGGTTGTCCACACTCAAATCCTAAACAATCTGTAATTTCACTTCCTTTTTCGTCATAAAAAAATCCACGAAAAACACCTTCTATTAAAAAGTATAAATTTGTTTGTGGTTTTTCAGCTTCAGCTACCATAAATCCTTTGTTTACAAATTTAATCTTAGATAAAGAACTTAATTCCATTACAATAGTATCATTTTTTATATTTAAAACATTTGAATAAAAATCATATAATTCCATAATATACCTCCATTTCCTATATTTTTATATTATAAACAATTAATATCCCAAGCTCATTAACATATGTTAATTTTTAAAGTTTATATCTCCAAAATTTAATTGTAAAAATTAGTATATATGTATAAATAATAACTACTCTATATTAAAAATGGCAATAAAAAAGCAGTACTTTAATTTGTACTGCCATAAAATAATTTTTAGTTACTCATCCCCCCTTTATAGTACGAGTATATAAAAATCACCCATATTAAGTTTTTATTTTATAAAACACAATATAATCACTTATTGTGATTATGATTGTTATTTTTCGTCATAATTTGCGAAATATTTTTTTAAAAAATGGTTATAAAATGAATTTGTTAAATTTTGACATATATTTTAAGATACAAAAAAAGCGATGTGAACTTAAAATCACATCGCTTTAAATCGATTTTTTGCCTAATTTTTGCCATGTCATCTATGAAAATCGAATTTTTTTAAGCCTAAAAATCATTCAAAAAACCTCTGAAAACGTTGATTTCTCGGGCTTTTTTGACTATGTCATCATGTTTGACTACTCATCCCATCATGACGATATAAATAGTATGACATATGGAAACACTTGTCCCTTGGTGTAGGGTTATTTTTCAAAAAATTTTGTGTTTCTTTGTTTCCTTTCTTTGAAAGAATTAATGGAAACAAAAAAATCCATAATAGATATTTTATTCTATTATGAATTTTTCTCTTTTCATTAAATATAAAACTATTTAATTATTTTAATCATTCTTAGTATACTACAAATTTACAAGATTCTCAAACCTCAAATTAAGTTATCACCTAACTTTAACATACTATTTCTGATTTTCTACTTCGTGTAATAAATGATAATATCTGATATTCAGTTTTAAAAATTCGGATTAAGTTGTTCTGATGATATGAAACTCAATAAACTCACTTTTTATCTTATCTATAATTTTCTGTTCTTATAAATTCTATTAGTTTCTCTACATCATTAAAATTGTCATAATCACCATCTATTCCTTCACGATGATAAATTACTCCATTTTTCTCATTTCTTTCTAGGCAATCTAAAAGATAATCTTCACCGTACCTTCTAGCAAATTCTGTAAAAGCATAAGGTTTAATTTTATCTAATAATCCTTTTCTACATTTTTCATTACATTCATAACAATGTGAAAATTTTTTAGAAATTGAACATCTTCTATTTTCACACCAGTTCTTATCTGGACATTTACCTGAATCACAGCCACCACAGTTACGTTTTCAGAACATAAACAACAGGCAAGCCCACATCGTGCAATTCCTAATTCTCTCTTCATAACAATATCTCCTAATTCCCATATATGATAAGTCTTTAAATATCTACTATAATAAAATTCTCATGTTTAGAATTATTTATATTTAAAATAATATTAGTAAGTATAATAAACCTAATCATTGGCTAAATTTATAATTTCTTTGTTAATATATATCTAATATTATACAATTAAAGAACAATAACTAAAATAGCAAGCACTCATAATAATATATATCTGAACACATAATAGGTTTTTAAAATAATAAATCTTTAAATTAAGAATATTTTTTAATCCAAGTAATAATATCTTCTTGTTCAAATTTACCTGAAGCAATTTCAAGACCAAGAATTATAATTTCTTCATCACTACAATTAATAATTATGCTATTTAACTCTAAAAATGTAAGCATAGCTAAGACACCTATACGCTTATTTCCATCATGAAATGCATGATTATTTACTAATCCATAACAGAGAGCAGCTGCTTTTTTCTCTATTGTTGGATATAATTCTTCTCCCATAAATGTTTGAAAAGGATTATTAACAGCAGATTCTAATAAATTATCATCTCTAATACCATCAAGACCTCCTGTATGTCTTATCAATAATTTATGCATATCTATAATTTGTTTTTTAGTTAATATAATCATTTTGCCAGCTCCTCAAAAGCTCTTATATGCTTGCTTAAAATTCTTTTAGAAACTTCTTCAACTGTTTCATCTTTGGCTTCTTTAATAACATCTTCTTTTTTAATTTCATTATATTCAATAATAACATATTTAGGTACATTATTTTTTAAAATAACAGCTGCTCCGTTTTCGTCAACTAATCTTGCAACTTTTGAAAAATTTTGATTTGCTTCTGTCATTGAAACTAAATTTTTTAAATTAACTTGCATTATATCACTTCCTTTCTTTATTATATTATATAATAAATATAGGATATATTCAACCTATTCAAAACAACAATAATAGATTAATATTTCATTATTTATAAATTTATTCAAATAAATAATAGAAACAAAAAAATCTGCAATAGATATTACTTTCTAGTACAGATTTTTCTCTTTTCATTATTTAAATATTATTTTTGTGATTCTTATAATTTTTTATATATCCCTATTATCAATATATAAACTAAGAACATTATTTTGTTATTACTTATTTATAACACATTTTATATAACTTATGTATAATGTCAATATATTTATATACAAATTAAAATAATTTTATTTGATAGCATAAATCAAAAATTTTAAAGTTATACTTAAAAACAACAATTTTTTAATCAAATAAATATTTATAAGCTATTCGATTTTCAAAAGAAGAACCAAATCCAAGCATAATTCGTTTCTCCTCATCTTTATTCCAAAACTC
>NZ_NFLT01000023.1 GCF_002161055.1 Tyzzerella sp. An114 | reverse complement strand
ATATTAAATATAACTTATCAATATAGTATTAAATATATTAATATAAAAAATATTTATATATAATAATATATTATAGTATTTATTTTTATTGACTGAATAATATTATAATGATATATTAAAATTGATTAAATTATTTGAAAGGTGTTTATATAATGGATAAAAATATAAAACTAACAAAAAATGAACTTGAAATTATGAACATTATGTGGTCTGAAAAAAGACCTCTTTCCCGTGCTGACATTATAAACCTATCAAAAGAGCGTTCTTGGAAAGCAAGCTCTATACACATTTTATTAAACCAATTACTTGAAAAAGAAACTATATATGTTGACGGATTTGTTAAAACCGGTAAAAATTATGGACGCACATTTTCGCCCTGCTTTACAGAAGAAGAGTACTATGTAATGCAATTTAAAAACAGTAATTCATATAAAAATTCAAAATTATCATCACTAATAAATTTTGTTTCTTCATTAGTTAACACAGAAGATATAGATAATGAAACTATTAACACATTAGAAAAGATACTTGATGATAAAAGAAGGGAATTAAAATGAGTTTATCTGTATTCTCATTTATTACAGCTTTAATATGGTCAAATATTTTTATAATCATTTTATCAATACTTAAAAATCAGAATAAATTTATATCTTTATTCAGTTTTAAACCTCTGATTTTTTTAATAATAATCTGCATAATAAGATTAATTTTTATGTTTGAAACAAATCATATGATAGTAATTAGGTCTTATAATATTTTTCCTAATATTATTGATTTATTCAATAAAACAATATTTATAATATATGATTATAAATTTTCCATATTAAATATATTTATTTGTATATGGATATCAGGCACAATAATTTGTATATTTGCTTATATAAAAGAATTAATAAAGTTAAAAAGTGTTCTTAAGAATAGTAAGCCTATTAAAAATCCCAATACAATTAAAATATTAAATAATGTTATTTCAAATTCAAATAAAGTTTATAAAACTTCAATATTTGAGCTTGATTTTATACCATCACCAATGGTTTATGGATTTTTTACTCCAAAAATTTATCTTCCAAAATTCCACTTTTCAGATGAAGAGTTGTATTATATACTTTCTCATGAATATTATCATTTTTTAAATAGGGATATTTGGATTAAATTGTTTATGCATATTATTTGTTCCATATTTTGGTTCAATCCTTTTATACATATATTAAAAACAAATTTAATTCATATGTTAGAAATAAGATGTGATAATAAAGTTATATCAGATAAAACTGAAAATGAAAAAATAAAATATTTAGAATCTATTATGACAGTTTTAAAATATCAGCTTTCAAATAAATATTTATTAAATAATACATTTGAGAGATTAAATAATATTGTATTCTTCAAAAATAAAAATACGAGTAATATAGAGCAAAGATTTAATATTGCAACAAAAAGTTACAGAAATAAAAAATTTGATATTATATTATATATATCAATATTTATTTTATTTATTATTTCAAATATATATATAATCCAGCCTGCATATGAATGTACTGAACCAAACGCATATTCTATAAATCCTGAAAATTCTTATATATTAAATAATAACGGCACATATGAAATATATATTGATAATAAATTTGTTGCCAATATAAAAGAAAGTGAATTAAAAAAAGAACCATTGTCATATTTAAAAATAAAAAATATAAAGTAAATATAACTTATAACACAAAATAAATGGATAGCTGATTGGAAATAAATATAATAAATCTACAATTTAAAAACTGATAGCAACTTTTCTTTAATCTTTTTAGTAAAGTCAAATGAGATATTTCTTTTCATTTATATATTTCTTATTATTTTTAATATATCATCATTTTCCATTATCTAAATAATCATTAGTATAGTAAGATATAAAAAAGTCCCAAGCATTTGCTTGGGACTTTTTCTAACTCTATAACTATAAATATAGTTTTTTATTTAATTCATTAATATAATTTAGTAATGCTCATGTTTGAAACTTATTTTATTTTGATAGCACTGTTCTGATTTTTCATTCATGATTTTTTCTTTAATCTTCAATATTTTTATCCGTTCTTATTTTTCAAATAATAGTATAAAAATATACTTAATTCTTTTCACTTTTCATACCACACCGCATCTTTTAAAAGTCCATCAGAATAATAGGAAAGTGTGTATGTTCTACCATCTTCCATCTCAGCTGCTATATCTACTGTAGAAACAGATTGGTTATCCTGATCTTTAAAGTCTATACTTTTAATTTCTTGGTTTTCATCTAAATTATCCAAAATAACTTTCTTTGCATTTTCAATCCATGTATCATCCTTTTTTATTTCTTTCATTAAATCATCTGAAACTGTAGTTAGCGGATACATGGAACTTCCTCTGCTAACCTTTATTCGGTTAGATTCAGGTTGAATCCAAACTGCATAATCCCAATTAGAATCAAACACTCGCATAAACCAACCATTTGGCTGAATATCGCTATTCTGATTATATTCTGCAGTTTTTTAAGTCTGTTGTTATAACTCCATATAATCTTTCGATATATGATGTTGCCAATATAATTGTATCGTCATCGCTTTGAATATCAAGCAATTCTAAAGAATCTTTCGATATATTTTCTGTTCCATCCAATGTATCTATGGAATTAACCTGTTCCAATACGTTTTCTTTTTTGAGAACAAGAAGAAAAAATAGATAAAATAAGAATATAACTAAGTAATATTGATACTTGTCCTCTATAAATAGACTATTCTACTAAAACAGATAGTGATGAGTTATGTCTATATAATGTAGTAATTCAAACACCATGGTCTATTACAGCATTCTTATTTTCATATTAACTTAACAGATTCGATTTAAACAATTTATCAAATTTTTAAAATAGTTATAGGTTCTTGAATACTGCTTGCTTCATATAAAAAATTATACACCCTCTGAAGCATAATACTCTACATATTCTTTAACATTATATACTGTAAAGTCACCTGTACTATAGTAAACATATCCATTATAAGTTACTGCACTTGTTCTGCGAGCATCAATAAATTTATTAGTATATGTTTGTGATTTATAGAGGCTATTCCATGTCATCCAATTAGCAGAAGTGTCATCTACTTGCACAAAAGTCCAATAACCATTATCATCATCAATTATACCTTCTAAATGTCCTTTCACTGTATTATCATTTAGACCATTTTCATATTTTTTATCAATTATACAAGATTTAATTCGTGTCATATTACTATTTGTGTCACAAGGAAACCATTTTGCATCTTCAAAACTATCCCCTGTTTCTTCATATTTTTCTTTTACTTTTTGATTATGGTCAGAAATTTTTTCTAACTCTTCCCTCATAAACTCCTCAAATTCTTCTGGAGTGAGCTGTTTATTATCTCTTGTTTTATTTTCTAATACTTGTATATTATCATTATCAATATTTTCTGGCTTACCAGCTCTTATTTCAAGACCATATTCTTTGCTAAGAGACTCTATTATTTTAGTGTAGTTTTCTTGGCTATAAACTTGATCTTTCTGTTCAGCAAATACACTATTTATAGAGCTAATTATAAGAAGTGATACAACTAAAATACCAATAAATTTTCTAAATAAATTTTTCATAACTTATCCTCCTTATTCCAAAATACAAATTTTACTTTAATTCAGATTTACTTTATCATTATTTTTTATAATATAATTATTTCATATTCTATTTGAAATAGGTTTTTATTATTCATATATTTTGCTTATTCATTTAGAATATTCTCTTCTATCACCTTTTTTGCATTGATTATTTATAATTCTACATCTTTATTATTTATCAAAATCAGTTATATTTATATGCTTACTAGTGCATACAAGGATTCTCTGTTACAGTCTTAATAACATCTCCCTTCCAAGTAGCTCCACAACCAGTACATTGTCTTCCTTCATAATATGTTGTTGTACAAGAACCATCACTATGTTTTTTGTGAACCTTAAGAACACCATCAACTATTGTATGCATATGATTCGGTTCAATATTATGTTCCATAACATCAACTATTTCATTTTCAAAAATAAATTCATATGTAACATTTTCATTAATTTCATATTTAACTTTCTCAAAATTCTTTTCAGACTCTATTATTTTATCTTCAACTAATTCTGTTTTAAATTCTTTTGTACTAAATAAAAATTCTGTTTCATCTTCATTTACTACTGAAATATTTTCTGAAAACAATTTATTCACTGGTATATCTGCTGCTTTTGCAACTATATTACTACAAGTTAACGAAAATACTGCTAGTGCTGATACAAAAACCTTTCCACACAATACCTTTCTTTTCTTCTCACGCATAATCTCTAAAATCCTCCTTTTATAATTTTTTATATGATTTCCATTGTAACATACCCAATAAAAATCATTTTTATTACGAGTATTTTCCAGCTCTAATGACTGAATAATTAAATTTGCATATTTTGTCTTTTGTCGTTTATCAAAATTTACCACTACTACTTCATCACATGCAATTTCCATCCAAGTAAAAAGATTTTCTCTTAATAAATAAAATAGCGGATGAAACCAATTTAAACAACTCAGAATAGTTATAAAAACTTTTCTTGCTACATCATTTTGCGACGCATGATAATACTCATGTCTTAAAACAAAATCAATTTCTTCTTCATCTAAAATATTTATCATAATTGTAGGAATGACGATATATTTCTTGTATATTCCTATTGTATACGGTGTCCTTGTATAACAACTTCCTACTAACGAAATATTTTGTTTTATACAATCACCTTTTACTTTTTCAAAGGCAGATATCCAAGAATCGCTTTGTATTATAAAACTTTTCTGTTTTACTCTTTTTATTGTATAAAGATACATAATAAATTTTCCTATAATACAAATTATCATGCCAATAAACCATATATCATCTATATATTGTATATACGGAAATACATCTAGCACAGAAGAGACTGTATTATTATATAAACCTTGACCATTAAAAATAACTAAATCATAGTTAACAAAACTGCTTTCACTACTATCTATAACAGAAATCAGATAATAAAATGGGATTACAAATGAAAATAAAATTATTGTATTGATAAAAACCATGAACCTTGCAGATGTTATTTTATATAAAAATTTTTCTAAAAATAAATATATACCGCTTGCAATACAACCACTTATGGAAAGTAATAATATGCATATAAAAACTCTATTTATGATTAATATCATTGAACCAATCCTTCAAATCTTTTATTTCATCTTCACTTAATTTTTTTCCACTTGAAAATGCAGATAAAAAGTTTTTCAAAGAACCTTTAAATTTTGATTGCAAAAAATTTTCTGCCTCTTTTGAATAAAATTCTTCTTTACTTAATAACGGAAAATAATATAGACTTTTTCCTTTTTTTGATGAAGCTACCATACCTTTTGTTTCTAACCTTTTTAAAAATGTTCCAACTGTCTGATGTGTCCAAGTTTTTCCATCTTTATTCAAAGATGTTACTACATCGGCGACAGCAATCATTTCTCCACACTCCCATATTTTTTCCATAACCTTCATTTCAGAATCACTAATACTTATCTTCATACTTGCCTCCTTTTACTACATCTTGTCGTTATTATTATACTACATATTGTAGTTTATCGTCAATAATTATAAAGCACTAATTATTTATAAAAATAGAAGCCGAGATATCTCGACTTCTAATAGTACTCATAATTCTTTTTTATTATATCTATTTAAAATATTTATACAAATCTTTTACATTCCTAAAAACATAATAAGGATTTTCTTTTTCTAAAGCGACAACATTACTAGTTTTCTGCCATGCTGCTGAAAAACAATATACACCTACCTCTTGGCAAATCTTTATATCCTGAACAGTATCTCCTATATAACAAAATTCATCTTTAGAAATATTATATTTTTTTAAAATATACTCTATATTTTGTTTTTTATTTGGTGATATTTCAGACCCATATAATATATCGTCAAATACTTTGGATATACCCAATTTTTCTAAAGTTATTGCACAACTTCTTTCCCCTTTTCCAGTAATTAAAGCTACAATAATTTTTTTATATTTTAATAATTCAAAAAGATTTAATATACCGTCAAATACCTCGGTTACATTATTATGTAAATATTCATATTGATAATAAAAATCATTAATAGCAGATTTCCAATTTTGACTAACAACAGATTTAACCATACCAACTTCATTAAGACCAAATGTGTTCACAATTTCCTCTTCACTAAGTTCATGGTTTGTATAGGGAGACACACTATTTTTAAAAGCCTCTATACACATTGGAATAGTGTCGGCTATTGTACCATCCATATCAAAAGCAACTACTTTAAACATTATATATATTCTCCATTAATCTTTCTAATTACACGACAAGGATTACCTACTGCCAATGAATTTTCTGGTATATCTTTTGTTACAACACTTCCAGCTCCTATAACAGAGCCATCACCTATTTTTACTCCAGGAAGTACAATAACACCTCCACCTATCCAACAGCCATTTCCAATTTTTATTGGTAATGCATAAGTACGTCGCATTAATTGTCCTGTCTCCAAATTTTTTACATATCTTTCGGCTAAATCAATAGGGTGTGTTGCAGTATAAAGCTGAACATTTGAAGCGATAAGAACATCATCACCAATAATAATTTTATTGCAGTCTACAAAAGTACAATTCATATTAATTGATACATTATTACCAATATAAATATTTCGCCCATAATCACATATAAATGGTGATGCAACAGATACTTTAGTTCCAATTTCTCCAAATAATTCTTTTAAAATAACTCTCTTTAATTCCATTTCTTCATAGGCAAGAGTATTATACCTTAATAACAATTTTCTTGCATGACTTTTAAAATCCAGAAAAATTTTATCATGACAATTATAATATTCTCCCATCATACATTTTTCTAATTCAGTCATATTATCACCTCCAGTTTTATAATATAAAAAAACCTGTTACTAATAAAGTAACAGGCTGTTTCATTTATATTCTTTTTGCAAGACATTCAATAACAAAAATAACCGGAATTTGTGTAGTTCCATTATATCCTCCGTTAATACGCTTTGTATTTAAGTTATAAGAAAAATTCCAATCTGATAATTTTGCCAAAGTTGATAAAGGAGAATTAGTAATACTTAAAACACAACATTTCTGTTTTTTAAACTGATTTATTGCTTCAATTAATCTTTCAGTTTCACCACTTTCTGAAAAAGCTATTACAACAGTATTCTTCCATCTAAATGTTTCTATGGGATAAAGGGCATCTTCAAGTCCTATAGCAAAATGTCCCATATTCGAAAAATATCTAGCTCCATATTTTGCCAACGTTCCAGATGAACCCATACCTATAAAAATTATCATATCAGCTTTTCTAAGAACATTAATGGCAAATAATAATTTTTCTTCAAATGCACTTGAATTTGCTCTTGCAAAAAAATTCGAAATTTCTTGTAAGTCTTCCATAGGTGGATAGGGATTTTGTAAAACCATTTCTTTTTTAACAGCACATTTAAAATCAGAGTACTTTTCAAAGTTATTTTTATTGCAAAAGCGTAATATTGTTGAAGTAGATACTCGAATTTCTTTTGCAAGCTCTCTTATTGTCATATACTGTATTTTATCAATATTTGAAATTATGTATTTGTAAATATGAATATCTGTTTCGTTATATTTCTGTATTTCTTCATAAGAAAACATGTTACATTTCCTCCAAGCATTAAATATATTAATTATATATCGATTAAATATACTTTACAACTATACTGAATTCATATAAAGTAAAAATACTAAATTAAACTATTTTTATTTCTTTAATTTTATCTTGTATAAATTCTTATGGCTCATATCTTTATATTTTTCTATTTTTTCATCTGTTAATGAAATAAAAGTAGTACAATTTAAGTACTACTCTAAAATAAATTTTAGTTACTCATCCCCCTTATGTTACGAGTATATAAAAATCACTCATATTAAGATTTTATTTTATAAAATAAAATCTAATTACCTATTGTTATTATAATTGTTATTTTTCGTCATAATTTGCGAAATATTTTTTAAAAAATGGTTATAAAATGAATTTGTTAAATTTTTACATATGTTTTAAGGTACAAAAAAAGCGACGTGAATTTAAAACCACATCGCTTGAAATCGAATTTTTGCCTAATTTTTTCCATGTCATCACATTTGACTACTCATCCCATCATGACGATATAAATAGTATGACATATAAAAACACTTATCCCTTGGTGTAGGGTTATTTTTCAAAAAATTATTATTTTCTATATCATAAAATAGTAGAAACAAAAAAATCTGGAATGGATATTTGCTCTTACCATTTCAGATTTTTTTCTTTTTGCTATGTATGTTAATCTTTTTGTATTACCTCTTATCTGTTCAAGCGTGGAGAGGCTCATATTTAGAAATGTATCTAGCAGGGTGTCTTCGTCCATCATGTAGAAGTTATCGCCGAAGCTTTATGGAGACGAAAGTATCTCCTGAAACAATCAGTAACCTGAATAAAAAGACATATTAGTATATTGAAACCTGGCATACACGTCCACTTTCCGAGGAATATCCCTATGTTTATGTAGATAGTGTTTACCTAAACACAGTTTATAGTGGCAAAATCCACAATGTTTCCAATCGGTGTCAGCCAAAATGGCTGCCGAGAAACCCTTGGTGTTGCTGAAATAACAAGGGCTTACTGGTGTAAGTTTGATTATCGGCGATAAAAATCTCGGTATGCTAGATACCATTCTTGAATTCTTTCCATATGCCAGATACCAATACTGTACATTTTTACAGTAACATCTTTTACGTAACACTCTAAAAAATGAAGGATGTAGCAGTCATGCTAAAAAGTCATCCATTCTCAGGAAAGCAAGGAAACAGCCCGTAAAAAGGCAATACAGATAGCTGAAAATCTGAAAGCTAGGAAACTGGCGAATGCTACACAAAAGGTTAAGATGATATTGAAGAAACCTTAACCTATATGAATTTTCCTACTCAGAATTGGACTCGTATTTTAACAAACAACACCATTCAGCGTCTTAATAGTGAGATTAAACACCGAACAAAAGAAAACGGTGCTTTTCCCAATAGACAGAGATCTTTGATACTCGTATGCACCAGACAGTGCCATATTGCAATAACATACTGGGGAACCATTCTCCACATTAGGATGTATCATCTTTTCCAAACAGAGGATGAGCTGCTGTCTAATATCATAACCGATTAACTGTCGTCTACCAAACGATTAGATTTAATTATTGCGAAAAAACCTTGACACTATCCATATAAGCCGTTTATGAACCTTTCATAACAGAAAACACCCCGCATTTCTGCAAGGTGCTAACTATAGGAACAGTTCTCTTATCTTCTAACATCCATCGTTTGTACCAAATTTGAACGCCACAGGGCATTCTGCTTTATGTTTTGAAAATGGTGTATATCATCTGTCAAAATGCAGTTTTCACAGGGCAAAAATATATTTACTTGGTATGTACTTTTAAAAACTGCTTAATAACTCTTGTAATTCTTCTATCACACTTTGGTATTCACTATATGTGTTCCCATTAAGCAGTTTTCTTTTCTCGGAAAGCACTGTAACTTTAGCCCTTGTCTTCATCTCACTCTCAAAATCACTATAGTCCATCGTAGCCAGAATAACTTGTGGTAAATTATCCATTTCAAAAATCAATTTTAAGATATCCTTGCTACTTTTATGGCTGGCCTCTTTCGCACGAGGTGAATCCACAACTAATGGGAATAATATTGTATTTGTCTTAAAATATTGCATCGTTTGGAACAAACCTATCATCTGTGCTAAGATGATTTTATTTTCCAAAGTGCCTTGTGCTTCTATTGGTTTAAGCAATTTTATATTTCCTTCATATGCTGAATTCCATGCGTCTAACTTCATAATATTAAGACGAACATTTTCAATATAATTTTTCTCAATCTCTTTTTTATTAGGTAACTTTCTAAGTTCTTTATCTATCTCCTTAATTTTCTTCCCATGCTCCTCCTGTTCATAAACATTCTCTTTAAGTTGTTTTGTAAAATGCTTAACAGAATCTTGTAATCCCCTCTGACGCAAATACACTTTATACGAATCTTGTTTTTCATCATATGCTTGTTCCTGCTTCACGAGTTCCTCCATCAAGCTAACATAATTTTCTTTATGCTCTTCTAACTCCGATGCTATCGAAGATATTATTTGTTCAATCTGTTTATACATATAACCTTCGTTTTGAAGATTATAATTTGAACGAACAATGCTATATATTTCCTCATCAAAGGAATATCCACATTTGGGGCATATATGTATATTTCCTTGATCTTCACCAATATTAACGCCATCTTTAATTTTTCTGTATTCTTGTATAACTTCTAATTGATGTTCATGTTGATATAACGCAGTTTCCAAACTTTGAATTTTATTTCTGGTTTTTCCAATTCTGCTTACCAATAATGCAATCCGTTCTTTAGGGATAATCAAATTTCTTTCTAATTCCTCGATGTTATCCGCAGGAACCAAATTCTGGATTTCTTTATATAGCGAGTCTATAGTAATTCTAATTTTCTCTTCCTCTACTTTTAACTGTTCAATCTTATCTTTTAGGACATCTTTTTTAGCCATTAATTCCACCGTTGAACGTGTATATATTCCCAAATGATAGTAGAGAGATTTAATTCGGTCAGGCTTTTTATATTGATCTATATTGTAAAAACTCTCATACAAACTACTCCATCCTCTGTCTTGATCAATATAGTATGGCATAAAAGTAAATGCTGGTGGTGCTAATTCAATTTTATTTGTTTTCTTGTTTGCCATATAGACAGCAAAAGAAAATATTCTTTCAAACTCTTTAGCCAAATCATGAGACACACTTTTAGTTGTCAAAATAAGTTCTGTTCCTCTAAAAAGAACAAATGCTTTTTTCCACCTTACCACTCTGTATTTTATTTTATCAACGTAGAATTCTACTACATAAATCTTGGTGTTTTTATTCCATACATTATCAAAGTGTACATCCGCACCTAAAGTGTAATATAATGATTTCAAAAGAGATGATTTTCCAACATGATTATCTTGGCTTGTTATAACATTAAACCCTTTTTCAAATCGATTAAAACGTGCTGTCTTTTCTACAATATCTGCAATTAATATATTATCAAAATACATCTCCTTCATTATGATCTCCTCATCTCACTAATTGTAATACTCGCTATTAATATTGATATGTATGTTTTATTATATATGAGTTCAATATCAGGATGAACAGAATATATCTTCTTACATAACTCTTCCGAGTATTGTTTAAGTGATTTTTCTGCTACTCTCGGATTCTCTTTCATCATTGTTCTAACTTTTGTAAACAGACTTGTAAATGTTTCCGATTTTATCTGCACATCTGACAATATCAATGTATATTCGTATGATGCTTTATACTTATCATACTCCTGAAAACTAATTACTCTCAATATTTCTTCAAAAGTAGGAATTGAAATCAGCATCGCTTCTTCAATAACTCGTTCAAAGTCTCTCTTGGATACTCCCTTTTTATTTCTGACTTCCAAAAAAGAGGCTGAATCATCTAACAATTCATATTGTTGCCTTCTTGTCAAGATGTCCATCATTGTACCAAAAATGGCTTTTACCGAATCCATAGTAATCCTTGGATATTTACTGTGTAAAAATTCCCCCATTTCTTGCTCTACAATTTCTCTATGTCTTGGAATCGAAAGAGTTGTCCTAATATGAAAAAATTTGCTTAAATCCACACTATCTACATCTATTCCTTTTTTCTTAGCAATATCTTCTTTAATTTTACTTATTGTTACTGGATTAAATTCCATAAAAGATGTTTTTTCTGAAGTGAAAAGTTTTCTTTCCTTTCCATTCTTTCCATTATCCTTTTTTGTTGTAATAGAAACTACTAATGGACAATTTGTTATTAACCCCAATTCTTTGACAAGCCAATCTGTATTTTCTAATTGAGTATACATTTTAACTAGCCAGTCTTTTGTTATTGCTGTATTAATACTAATACTCTCTTCATTTGTTTTCATCTGAAAATAACTGACAGCTTCAGGTTCACTTTCTTTATCAAATATAGTTATGTCGTCATAATAATCCAATACAAACAAATAATCTAAATTGTCAAAGATCTCTATTGCCATGTGTAACGTCTGGCTTAATTGCATTTCAAAACGATTGTAGGACATGCTACCAGAACTTGTGTCCACCACTATTTCTTCAACCTTAACTTCTTTATTCTTTGCTTGCTTATCCAACATATCGTTTCCTCTCTGGCATAATTTTTTAAGACTATACCTATCTCAATTTATACAAATTTGAAACCATTTATTTTCACCCCACTCGGCAATACAAATGCCTATCGTATCCAACATCTAACATCTCCGTAATTTTCGCCATTTTCTCTGAAAAAACGGCACAACGCTGCAGCTTCTTATTAAAATTCTGCGGAGTCTGTACAATCCGTCTACATAAATTCGCAAGGCTGATATTCATTCTGTTACACAATTCTCTGATCATATCCGATATTATCATTTTCCACCTCTATCAGCATAGTATAATTATAAATCCTATAATTGATATGCATAAGCTATAAATCCCTCTTATTAAAAAGCACCTGTAACCAATTCAACACTAAAAGACTCCTCATTCATTCTGTTATTCACTTCACCACATCTTCCTTTGCACAAAATCAGGGCAAATTCACTTCAAATTGCCTTATCCTGCAACTATCCACTATCCCACCTATTAGAACAGGCGGCACTAGGTGTGTTCTTGCCCCTGCTGACACAACTAGCCAAATCCTATGCTTTTTTAATTCTTTCATGAAATCTATTTTTCTCTTTGATTACCTTCTTTTCATTTTGCAAAAACAAACTTCTTTCTATTCTCTGTAATTATTTCAAGTTATTTTCAGAATAACAAAGGTAACGAGCATTTTCTCTCGCTGTCTTTCTCGATTTTCTCTATGTCATCTGTCTAAAATTCATTTTTCATAGGCAAAAAACTAGCGTTTTTTGTGATAAAAATAATCCTATTTTTGTCTCTAAACTATAATATCTTGTGGTTTAATTCTCATTTTTTGTCTCTCCACCTCAACGTGTTATCAGTATCACCTATTCCATATGCTTTGATTTGCTGAACATATATAGCAACTCTTTAAGCTTGAAGTTGAGATTAGGGTTATAGGATTATCTGCCCGAATTAAGATATCAACAAGCATTTCAGAAAAATCTTCTGAACCACTCCATTTTTTGACTATCTCTTTTTTGTCGATTTTCAGAAATGAAAAAAGGCAATGAGATTTTTTCACTATATATAAATATTAACCTTTTAATATTGTGTTTTAGATTACTCAAATATATACTTATACTAGAATATACTTTATTTGATACTCATATTAGTTTATCATCACTTTAAATTTGAGATAAATACTGCACACTCAAAGATTCTATTGTTTCAAGCTACTTTACCGCTTAATAATATAAAAGAACCAATCTTTCTGATTGAGCCTTCCCTCATTCGATCAAAATCGCATTATAACTTTCCACATTCGCCAATACCAAAAGCTACTGGATTGCCTCATCTCTAATGTTCCCTTCTTAAATAGATTAACATCTATCCAATGCTTTGCTATCTGATCAAATAGACCTATATTCAAATCTACTTCATTCGCATACGTATAGACAATCTGTTTATGTGTTAATTCTAACAGAATTAAGTTTTGCTTGATGCGTACGTATGAATGCAGTAATTCAACTTTACATCCTCTCGATTCAAATTCCAATTCAGAGATAAACGACTGTTCTCATCTGATTTCAGGCGATTGTAATCTTTGACAATATACAATTTGAATTCAACAGAAATCCACGAAGCAAATTCAAAGGTAAAGGCTGAATATGTAAAAGTCCCACCCCATCACCCCTACTTCAATACAATGCAAATAGCACTTACTTACAAAATCAATTTCATAGGTAACATAGTAAAGGCATTTAGTTCACCTTGATTTCTAAACCCATCAAATTTGACGGGTTTAGAAATTAGATTATGGAGACTTCCCCATAAACCAAGAAACTCTATGATATTTTGGTTTCTCATCCAATTTCTAATTACATCATTCTATTCATCTCTTTCATACCTGGCAACCTATAAAACAAACAAATTCATTTGAAAATCCGTGGTATAAATACAATCTCAACATATTAGGCATGGATCTTTTCTTTTATTGTTTTTTGATATATGATATCGCATTTCTCTTTTTTATAATTTACTTTTCACCTAAAATAATTCCCTCTATATAGAATAAACGAAATGTCAAATGGTACAAATTGTATATGCATAAATATACTCTATCTTAATCTATATTCATTATTTTATCATATATCTTGATAAAAAACAAAAAGTTTTATACAATTGTTGATAGTAGTTTTCAACTTTAAAATAGCCTCAAAATTTTTCTATATCATTCTTCTTTAATACTCCAGAATTAGCATTCTATAGAACTTTATTACGTACCCTCTCATTCTTTTTTATACAGTAAAAGTTTTTCACCTAATCCTGCATTTTTCCTTCACTACCATCCCCACCTTAAACTTTATTTTCAAACTTACATCAATATTTATCTTAATGGAGCTAACCAAACGCCTCACAAGCGTATCATTATATTCCTCAATCCGCAGCAGATTTGCCAAATCTAAATTTTTATCCATTAAACTTTCTACATGTTTTCTTTCATCAGTATTATTTTTTGACTTTTTTGCTTCTTCTAGCTAATTCAATTTTTAGAATATTTCTCCAAACAGCTTTTTATACCTGTTAATACTTTCTTTTGATTTAAGAAGCTTTATTAACTTTACTTTTAATTTCTCAATTTATTTACTATAATCTATATTTTGAAATTTGTATTTTTTCAGTTCTAATAAAAAATCATATTTTAGAATATTCGGAAAATCTTTTTCATTTTCTACAACAAAGTTAATTGCTCACAGAATACATTCATGCAAATCCTTTTCATTGATAGTAGAAGAATTTTTAAAGTATATGGTTACATTTTTCAGTCTATTGCTACATCTCCATACTGCTTTTGTTTTCCACACCTGCCTACGATATGGTCTGTCACATTCACCACAAAACAAAACATTGGTCAAAACATATTTTACACTATATTTTGAATTCCAGCCAATATTGTCCTCTATTCCTTTCCTTAACTCAGCTCTTCTTTGTTTTTCTTCCTTTACCCTGTAAAAATCCTCACGAGAGATAATGGGCTCATAGTCCTCCTGCACATAATACTTTGGCAAAACTCCATCATTTGTTCCTCTTTTACCACTTAAAAAATCAACAATAATGTTTTCTGTTACAATACATCTCCAATATATTTTCCATTTTCCAAAATATTTCTTACCGTAGCAAATCTCCAACTTTTGTTTCCTCGAATGGTAAGATAGCCTTTATTCTCCAACTTTTTTGATATTCCATTTATACTTTGTCCTTCTAAATATCTCTGAAAAATATATTTTACAATTTTCACAGCTTGTCCCTGTTATACCATAATGGAATAAATTTCTGTCATTTCCTAATCTGGGTGATGTGAAATGACTTCTTTGAATAACTCAACCTGTATTTTATAACTTGACTCTTGTTCCATTTTGGTTATACTGACACGGCAATACGCAGCAACTTTCAGCTTTTTTTCACTTTCAGGCATTCCTTTTTGCATGATACATAATCTCTTACTTTATTTTATAAAGTATACATATTCTAATCCGTTTTATATTGTCGACATACTGGATTGTAAAATAAGTATGGCACTATCACTCTTCTTATGAAATAGCAATTTATAATAAATATAATACTGTTTTTAAATAAAAAATCTATTAAAAAACAAAAGAAAAGCGACCTCATTTTCATGAAATCGCTTTTATAAAATACTGTATTGTTTTTCTTTTTTACTGTCGAAAAAACTCGATTTTCGTCATCCTTAGTCCAACCACATAATGACGATATAAATAGTATGACATAGGGAAACACTTAATTGTCAGATACTAAATGCAGTTCATTAGGCTGCAGTCGGTGCTACATAACAGTCACACTTTTGGTATCCACTATATTGACTTAGGTTCAATTATGTTAAAAAATTTATATTTAACTAAAATTTAATTTATATTTAAAGTACAGATTACATGAACTTTACCATATACTCCAGAACAATTACTTCTTTGCCAAGTTCCATCTGATTTTTTATATGTATAATTCTTAACTGTACGAGTAGAATTTGTTCCACTTCCTGTATTACCTTCTGATGTAACAAATGTTCCATCACTATTTGTTTTTACAACAATAGCTAAATGGTCAGGTCCATCTTTTATATCACCATTTGTTTCTACTAAAAGAATATCACCTGGTTTAGGAGTATAATCATTATTTGTTGAATTTTTTGAAGCATATGTACCATTATAACTCCATGACGTCAAATTATAATATTTACCATATTCATTAGATCTATATGCATTAAACGTACTTATTGCACCAGCTAATGAATTATATGGTATAACTTCTTTATAGTTTATTTCAACTTTATTAAGAGAATTTTTTAAAAGCCATCTTACATAATATCCACACCATGGTGTAGAACTACTTCCACCATATCTTTTATAGTTTTGACCATTTTGAGCTGTGGCTAAATTTAAAAGTTCAGATGAAAAAGATGCATTTTGTGTATTTGTAATTTTATTAAATTTCCACTTTTGAGCATCTGTTTTGTTTTCATTATATACCCAAACATTTGCTCCCGGAGTGTCTGCACCATTTTGAACGTCCAAATATTTATTACCTGATTTGTTAATAATATAATAGTATCCATCACCTGCTGAAACTATTTTCCAATATTGTGCTGATGTATTATTCCATTCATATTGTTGTACATTTGTACCACTTTTAGAACTTCCACCTGCAACATCTAATACTTTGTTTGAACAAGCAAATATAAATTTATACCATCCATCACCAATATACTCTACTTTTACTATCTGTGCTTCTGTCCCATTAGGAGTATACAACTGTATATTAGCAGAATTATTTATAGATGCATTTGAAACGTCTGCAACTAACTCTGGTGCACATTTGGGAGATATACTGTAATTACCATCTTCTATCACTCTATTTTTATCAAGTAAAGTTTTTCTTGAGTATTTCATCAACGCGTTAAATGTGTCATTTCCCACTATACCGTCTACCTTTAAGCCAAGCTTCCTTTGTATTTCTTTGGTAGTTTTTTCCATTTGGAACCCCCATAAGCTATCTACATCCACATTGTATCCTAAAGCATTATATAAGTTTTGCAAATCTCGTGTTATTATTCGACCTGTATTTGTTGCATTTCCATAAAAATTTTTCTTTAAGACATATGGATGTTGATCAAAATGCTGTTCTATTGTTTTAAACTGAGATTCTGTGTACTTTGTAGCAGCATAACTACTAAAGATAAATGAATTCAATGTTAAAACAAAAACTAAAATTAAACTAAATATTTTGCTTGATTTTTTCATAAAAATTCCTCCTTTTTTAATTTTACATTTTTATTTAGTTTCTGTTAATTGAATGTGATATAGACAAACAGTTACTTATTAATGCTCAAAAAGAAGACCTGTTATCATATATAATTATAAAAATTGTTTTTGAAAACAATTTTATAATTCCTCATCATTTTTAATTAAAATAATTTTTTATGACAAAATCTCTTTATAATTAATAAATTAATTATTTGTTTTCTGTAACTTAATTGTAAATTAAAACTATAAATTTTCATAGAAGAATATTTGCAGGAAATACTATCCTTATAACTCCCCATTTTATCCTAAATAACTCTTTAAATTCTCCCTCATTTCTCCCTCGTTTTATTCAATTAAAAAATGAAAATTCAGATATAATATATGTAATATCCAGAAAACAATCAATAAAAGTATCATAAAATAATTTATTTATAGTATAGAAAAATAAAATAAAAAAAATAGCCACTTAAAGTGGCTATCTTTAATAATTATATTATGACAGGTATTCAAATCATCAGTCATTTATACTTGTATATATTAATTAAACTACTATTTTATATTTATAATAGTTATGATATATTTTACATAAAAATTAAATTTCTTCATTAAGCCATATAGAAACTTCAGAAGTAATTGGTACTTCGACTTTATCATTTTCCTGTAATTTTTTAATAAATAATGTCTTTGTTCCAGCTTTACAACGTGACGCATAAGGAACATTTGGAGGTATAGAAATAAAATCTCCTGCTTTAAGATTAATTATTTCTCCTGTTTCTAAAATACGAACAGAAAATTCACCCTCTAAAATATAGACCATATCTGGAGTTTTAGTATGAAAATGTGGTTTATCGTGAGATTTTTGATGATAGTTAGAAATGCCAATTTCCAGACCAGATATTTTTATAAAAGGTAATAGCTGTGGTCTTTTTAAGTTTCCACAAAAATATTGACGATAGTCTTTTTCTGTAGCTTCTTCAATCTCTTCATTTCTTAATACAAAAAGTTCTTTTTCTGTAAACATATAAAATTACTCCTTTTCAAATTCAAATGCAGGATGACTATGTTTTATAATTTCTTCTATATTGTTACTAAACACTTCATAAAGTTCTTTTTGATATTTACGATATATCATAAAACTTTGACGAAGTTGATCATCACATTGCCAAGATTCTTGAAGAATACCATCCGAATATTCTCCAAAGCTTGGAAGATAAAGATCTATCTTAATATTATCTTTTGTTTCATCGTCAAACTCAGATTTCATATAAGCACAAGGAAGTGCTACTTTTGTTAAATATACATCAACGTCAGCATTTGGGTAACTTATTATATATTCTTTAAGTGTAGCTAAATTTTTAGGTATAATATTTTCTATTGGACAATCTTTATTCATAGTAAGTGGACGCATCTTATAATCTATCGCATCTTTACAAGCATTTGATGTTGGATCAACTAATACAATTCGTAATTTTGTTCCTCCAAAAGGAATATTATAGAAAAAATGTTTCCATTCTCCACGCACTTCTGGCGTAATAATTGGGCCAGCAATTAATCCAGTACCTGCAAAATTTACTATAGTTATTATACGTGCTCCTCCACAACGTTTCTCAAGAGGTATTATATCCTGGATATTACCTTTTGATGACATAAAAATATTGTAGTCTGGCTGTGAGTCTATACTTATAGGAGGTTCTTCTGGAAGCATTTGTGTTTGTGCATAAATCAATAAAGCCGCTAATACATCTAAAAGTTCATCATCTGTATTGGCATTTCTGCTATACTCTCTAAGTTCATTAGCATGCTCAATAAAAACATTATAAACAGATCCTTTTTTTTCTAATTGATTAATAGCATTGTTTATCATATTATGAACAATAGTTTTTATATTTTTCCCGCATATTTTCGATAAATTTTTCTTAAGAGCAACAACAGCTTTATGTCTTGTTTTAGAATCATTTGTTGCCTTACAACGTTCTTTTCCATTTACCCTTCTTTTGTTAAATTTAGCATCAAAAATATAGTTATTATTATCAGGTACTAAGTTATCATTTAACATAATTAGACCATCATTGTATGAAGCACGAAAATAATTTTTCCAAGCCTCAGGATAATCTTCTTTAAGACGAATAGCATTTTTCGAAAAGTCATCCAACCAACCATAAAATGATAACAAATATTCTCCTGCATTTTTATATACAGAACGTTTTTTAGGTTCTAAAACTTTTCTAATTTCCATATTTATAATATGAAAAACAGTATATTCGTTACTCCTTGACATAATAGAACCTCCTTTTGTATTTTTATGAAACCTAAATATTATGATGAATTTAAAAAAAGTATTATTCCTTTATCTCAAGCTGGTAAATTTCAATTTCAGCTTTCTAGAGAATATGGTGTCTCTATTTCTGCTATTACTAGATAGATTAAACAGTTTTCTAGAGTAAAACTTGATAATAACTCTATCATCTCTGCTAAACAAATCAAAGAGCTTCAGAAAAGAAATACTCTTCTTAAGAAGGAAAATTTAATTTTAAAAAACTCATAATTTTTGCTTCGCAAAAACACTTTCGATTTTGGTTTCTTTCAATATCTTATTGCCATATACATTCCTTACTCTCAGAAATATTAAATGCTGTTTATTCTCTAAGATTTCAGCATTATATTAAAATTTTAATTTTTGTACTTAAGGTTAAAGAAGCACTTACTATAAACATTTTAACTCTGCTCCTTCTAAAAAGTCTCTTTAAAATCAAAACCTTCGTTCTGCCATTCTTTCTATTTATCCAGCTACTAAAAAGCATCTTGGTGTTTATAAAATATATGCTGTTTTGAAAATTGAATATGGATTTAATATAAGCCTCAGTAGAGTTTACAGACTTATGAAATCTATGTCTCTTTCTAAAATATCTACTGTTAAACAGAAATATTATAATTATATTAATACTAATTCTAATCAATCTGATAAAAATATACTTAACAGAAACTTTTCTGTTAACATTTCAAATACAGTTTGGATAAGTGGTATTACTTATATTCCTATTGTAATTGATTTATTTTCACACAAAGTTATTTCTTATGTAATAAGCACAAAGATAGATTCTAAACTTATTATTAATGCTTTTTTATCAGCTTTCAATAAAAAAGATAAACTTAAAATCTTATTTTTCATTCTAATAACAGTTCTTAGTAAACATCTACAGCTTTTAAATGTTTACTTGATAATTTAGATGTAATACAATCTTTCTAAAAAAAATATTGTTATTATGATAATGATTTCACTAAATCATTTTTCAAATTTTGAAATAAAGAAGAAATTTGTTATTATTCTTTTTTATCTTTATTAGAACTAAAAATACATATTTCTATCGAAGATTCCTATAAATTAAAACATCTTTATTCTATAAACAATATACTTTCATC
>NZ_NFLT01000022.1 GCF_002161055.1 Tyzzerella sp. An114 | reverse complement strand
TTGATGATATTGAAAATATATTTAAAAATAAAAACAGAGAAATTTCTGGTTTTACAGCACCATCAAAAGGTCTTTTTTTAATGGAAGTTTTTTATTAAAAAAGTAAAGCAATAATATATATACATCATAAAATAATATTAAATTATTTATTATGGTGTGTTATGTTAAAAAGACAAAAATACAATATATCCAGATTTATACTTCTTTTTTTAATTATTTCTTTTATTTTTACTGTGTTTTCTGCTTTTGATAATGATAGTATGTTTATGAGCACAATAATAGAAAGTGCTGAGATAGAGGCTAAAGAATTTGCTAATAATTCAATAAATAATGCTATAAATAAAACTATAAATGAATTAAATGTTTCAGCAGATAATTTTTATAAAAAGTCAAATGATTTTGGAAACTTATCAATATCAGCAGATACAATACTTATAAATCTTTTTTGTTCAGAACTTAGTAATAATATAAACGATAAATTATCTTTACAGACAGAGAATATGATAAAAGTTCCGGTTGGTTCTATGTTTGGTATTGATATTATTTCAAATATAGGCCCAGATATAGGATTTAGTGTAATACCTATAAGTGAAGCTATGGTTGACTACAATACAGAGTTTAATTCTGTTGGTATAAATCAGACTAATTTTAAAATATGGATTGATATAAGTACAAGAGTTAAAATAATAAATCCATTGCAAAAAAAAGAGATTTTGTTTCAGAGAAAATTAATGCTTGTTGATATAGTTACAGAAGGAGAAGTTCCAGGGAACTATATACAATTTTATAGTGATAATTATTAAGGAGGTAAAGATGCCTAAAACTTTGAAAACAACAAAAACAACTACAACAAAAAGAAAAATATCTAAAAAGCCTAATGCTAATAAAATAACAATTACATTAGACAGTAAAGTTATGGATGAAGTTGAGAAATATTTAAAAGACTATGGCAAAACTAAAGAAAATTTTATAAAAGAGGCTATAAAAGAAAAAATAAGTAGAGACAGAATAAGTAGCATGATAGATTACATGACTAAATAGAGGGAGGATAAAAATGAAGAATTTTACTTATTTTATGCCAACAAAAATAATATTTGGTAAAAACTGTATTGTTGATAATAGCAGTGTGTTTAAAGATATGGGTAAAAAAGCCTATATTATAACAGGAAAACATTCTGCAAAATTAAATGGTTCTGAAAATGATGTGAAAACTGCCCTTGAAAAAGAAGGTATTGAATATGTTATTTTTGACAAAATAGAAGAAAATCCTGATATTGAAACAATTTTTGCTGCTGCCAAAAAAGGAATTTCCGAAAAAGTTGATTTTGTTATTGGTATTGGTGGAGGTTCTCCAATGGACTCTGCAAAAGCTATATCATGTCTTATATTAAATAATGAAGGAGAACCTAAAGATATACTTTTTGGAGAACAGAAAAAACATTTACCTGTTATTGAAGTACCTACAACAGCAGGAACCGGCTCAGAGACAACTCCTTTTTCAATTGTTACTTTGCATAATGAAAAAACAAAGTCAAGTATAGCTCAAAAGATATTTGCAAAATATGCTTTTCTTGATGCAAAATATATGGAAAATCTTCCTGTAGGAATAACAAATAATACAGCTATTGACGCTTTATCTCATCTTATAGAAAGTTATATGTCTACAAACTCGAATTTTCTAAGCGAAAAGATTGCAGAAGTCGGATTAAATGTTTTTAAAGATTGTATACCATATCTTATAAATAGACAGTATCCTTTTGAAATAAGAGAGAAACTTCTTATTGCTTCTACAATAGCTGGAATATTAATATCTCAGTCTGGAACATCAATTCCTCATTTTTTAGGTTATCAGCTTACATATGACAAGGGAATACCTCATGGTATGGCTAATGGTATTCTTATGAAAGCCTATCTTGAACTTTTTGGAGAAAATAAAAAAGTTGATAATATTTGCAATATACTTGGATTTAATAATCTTTATGAATTAGGCGATTTTCACAATGAAGTTCTTGATATTAAAGAAAAATTTACTTATGATGATATAAAAGCGTATTCTGGAAGATCGTTTGGCAATAAAGCTAAATTAAAAACATTTCCTAGAAATTTGTCTTTTAATGATATATTAAATATATATTCAAAAAGTCTTTTATAAAAAAGTACGTTTTTAACGTACTTTTTTATAAACTTTTAAATTTTAAAAACATATCATATTAATGTAGTATACAATTTATAGAAAGTGTATATATTGACACTAAAATAGTTTTATTATAAAATCAAATTAAATTTTATTATAAAACTATTTTTAATGAAAGGAGGATTTTTTATTGTAGACGCAAAGGATATGTATATAAAACTTTTTAATTTTAGTGTTAATATGGCCGTATGGCATACAACACATTTTGAAAACTATTTTAATATTAATGGTAAGAACAATGAAGGTCTTACATTACATCAGTTTCGTATTATCTCAGCTATATTTTATGCAAAAATGAATACTATAAGTCAAATGGAAAATATTTTCGGAATAAGTAAAAGCAGCCTTTCTATTACTATAAAAAAACTTGAAAAAGAAGGCTATATAGTTAAAAAATCAGGTGTTGAGTATGATGGAAGAAAAGTTTTTATTGAAGTTACTGAAAAAGGTATTAAAGAAATGAGAGAAAAGGAAAAAATGATGTATTCATTATTTTGTGAATTTTTTAATACACTTAATGATGAAAAAAAATAAGTTTATATGAAGGTATTAAAAACTTTAATAAAGTTTTTATTCCTGATATAAATATAGTACCAGAGACATTAAAGCAGGAGGATTTATTATGAAAAAAAAGGTGATAACAGCTTTTCTGATTGCTGTTTTGGCTTTTTCTTATACAGGATGTGGTTCAAAAGAAAATGAAACTTCCAAGACAGAAACAGAACAAAAAGGGATATCTGTTGAAATTTATACAGCAGAAAGGGGAGAAATAGAGGATATATATAAATATTCTGGTACTGTCGCTCCAAAAGAGACAGTTTCAGTTGTAAGTACAGTTCAGGGAAAAGTTGCAAAGGTAAACTATGATATTGGGGATACTGTTAGGAAAGGTGATATTCTCTTTGAAATGGACACAACTGACATACAGAATAATATAAATGTTTTAAAAGCATCTTTAGTTTCTGTTGAAGCACAGATAGCAGCTGCTCAAACAACTCTTGATACCGTTAATGGAGCAGCTATGCAATCTCAAATTCAAACAGCTAAATCAAGTCTTGATGCGGCTGAACTTGCTTATAATAATAGTAAGACAACATATGAAAATAATAAAGTTCTTTATGATGCTGGGATAATATCAAAAGCTGATTTTGATAAAATAGAATTGGCATATCAAAATGCAGAATTGCAGTATAATCAAGCAAAGGAAAGTTATAATATAGTTGCCGTTCAAATGCCAGAGGAAAACTTAAGAAAAGCTCAAGATGCTTATAATGTTGCTGTATCTTCAAAAGCTTCAATAGAAGCGCAGATAACATCTGCTCAGAAAACACTTAATGATGCAAAAGTTATAAGCCCTATAAGTGGTATTGTATCACAGTGTAATGTTGTTGCTGGAACTGTTGCAAGTCAGTCGATGGCTCCATTTACTATTATTGATATGAGTACAGCTAATGTAACAGTTAATGTTTCAGAGCATATTATAAATTCAATAAATATTGGTGATAAAGTAAATCTTAATATAACAGCACTTCCGGATAAAAAATTTGAAGGAACAGTTAAAACAGTAAGTCCTGCTACAAATGCCACGAGTACATATACAATAGAAGTTGAAATTCCTAATGATGATGGTCAACTTAAAGCAGGAATGTTTGGAGAAGTTTCTTTTATAAATGAAAAGAGTGAAAATTCTTTTATAGTTGCTAGAGATGCAGTTATGACAAAAGATGAAGAAACATATGTATATATTGTTGAAAATGATAAAGCTAAAAAAGTAAATGTTAAAACAGGAATTGATAATGGACAGGAAATTGAAATACTCAGTGGAATTGAAGAAGGTATGAATATTGTTATAAAAGGCCAGACATATCTTACAGATGGAACAAGTGTAGAAATTATTCCTTCAGATAAGGGGGAATGATAAATGTTTTCTAGAATTTCAATTAAAAGACCTATAACAACAATAATGATTACACTTATGGTTCTTCTTGGAGGATCTGTTGGTCTTTCAGCGTTAAAACTTGATCTTATGCCTGCTATGGATATACCTGTTGCTGTTGTGAGTACAACTTATGTAGGAGCAGGTCCTTCTGAGATAGAAAATCTTATTACAGAGCCTTTAGAGGGTGCTTTAGGAACAGTAAGCAATGTAAAAACTATTTCATCAACTTCATCAGCTAATTCTTCTATGATAATAGTTCAATTTGAAGATGGAACGGATATAGATATGGCATCGATTGATATGAGAGAGAAAATTGACCTTATAAAAGGATCTTTACCTGAGGATGCCAATGATCCTACGGTTATAAAAATGGATATGGAGATGATGTCATCAATAATGGTTGGTGTATCATCTAATAAATATGATCTTATAGAGCTTAATTCTCTTGTGGATGAAAATATAGTTAATCGTATTGAGAGAATAGAGGGTGTTGCTTCTGTATCTCTTGTTGGTGGTATTGAAAACGAAATTGAGATAAAAGTTAAACCTGAAAAAATGCAAGGATATGGTGTTACAGAAAGTAGTCTTGCACAAGTTTTATCAGCAGAAAATCTTAATTATCCAACAGGAAGTATCGAACAAGGTACAACAAGTATGCAAATAAGAACTGTTGGAGAGTTTAAATCTGTCGAAGAAATAAGAAATTTACCTATAAAAACATCTACTGGTGCTGTTGTTCATGTAAGTGATTTTGCTGAGGTTAATGAAGTTGAAAAAGATATGAGTTCATTTGCTCTTATAAATGGAAAACCAGGTATTATGCTTATGATACAGAAACAATCAACAGCTAATGTAGTTGATATTTCTGAAAAGGTAAATACTGAACTTGATAAAATTACGAATGATTATTCTGATATAGAAATTTTAATGTTAAGTGATACTGCAAGTTATATAACAACATCAATAGATAATATAGTATCAACAGCTTTTCAGGCTGCTATAATGGCCATAATAGTGCTTTTTGTATTCTTAAGAGACCCTAAGACATCTCTCATAATAGGTATATCAATACCTACTTCTATAATTGCTACATTTGGTCTTATGTATCTTTGTGGTATGAGTATGAATATGATTTCAATGGGTGGTCTTGCAATTGGTATTGGTATGCTTGTAGACAATTCCGTTGTTGTACTTGAGAATATATTTAAGTATTGGAAAAATGGTATGGTAGGAAAGCGAGCAGCACAGATAGGTGCTTCTGAAGTTGGAATGGCAATAACAGCTTCAACACTTACAACAGTTGCTGTATTTTTACCTCTTATGTTTGTTAAAGGAACAATAGGTCAGTTGTTTAGAGATTTGTCTCTTACTATAACATTCTCATTAGCGGCTTCTCTTGTTGTCTCTCTTACGTTTGTTCCTATGGCTTGTTCAAAGCTTTTAAGATATACTGAAATAAAATCATATAAGAAAAAAGGAAATATTATAACAAAAATTCTCGATATTTGGGGAAAAGGTATAGATAAACTTGATGATGGGTATAGAAAACTTTTATCTTATGTCCTTGTAAGAAAGAAAAGAATTGTTGCTATATTCCTTGTAGCTTTTATAGGTACACTTTCTCTTGTTCCTATTATAGGTGTTGACTTTATGCCAGATATGGATCAAGGTGTGGCTAATATAACAGTTGAGCTTCCAAAGGGAACTCTTATAGAAGAGACAGAGAAAGTTGTATACGATGTTCTTGGAAGAATAGAAGATATACCTGAAAAGGAATCATCATATGTTACGGTAGGTGGTGGAATAACATCATCAAGTACAGATAGTGCAAGTATAACTGTAAATATGGTTCCTGTAAGTGATAGAGAGCGTTCAACAGATGAAATTGTTGAGGACATAAAGGAAAGATTGAATAGTATTGCAGGCGCTGAAATTACTGTTTCAAGTTCAAATTCCGCTATGGGTTCTTTTGGTGGAAGTCCTGTATCTATTCAGCTTAGAGGTGATGATACTGATATATTAAGATCTTTAAGCAATGATATAACAGGTATTATGGAAGAAATTGATGGTATTAAAGATATAACAAGTTCTGCTGAAGATTCTGTTCCAGAAGCCAATGTAGTTATAAATAGAGCTAAAGCAACACTTTATGGAATAACTTCAGCTCAGATAGCAAATTCAGTTAGTACAGCTGTTACAGGAAGTGTTGCTACAAAATATAAGGTTGATGGTTCGGAAATAGATATAAAAATACGTCAAGATAAAGATAGTATAAAATATCTTAATGATCTTAAAAATATAAAAATAACAGCACCTACTGGTGCAGTATTACCTCTTACAGAAATAGCTGATGTAAATATAAAAGATAGTGCTGTTTCTATTACAAGGGAGAATCAACATCAGTATGTTTCTGTTTCAGCTGATGTTGAAGGTAGAGCTTTAAATGAAGTGCAAGCAGATTTAAAAAGTGCTCTTGATAGTTACAATTTTCCAGAAGGTTATTCATACGCATTTTCTGGTACACTTGATTCTATGACAGAATCGTATTCAAGTCTTGTGCTTGTATTTATTATAGCTGTTCTTCTTGTATATATGATAATGGCTTCACAGTTTGAGTCGCTTATACATCCTTTTATAGTACTTTTCTCTATACCTCTTGCTATTACAGGTGGTATTTTAGGACTTTTTATTACAGGAAAAACTCTTACAATAACTGCATTTATGGGATTTATTATGCTTGCAGGTATGGTTGTTAATAATGCCATTGTTCTTGTAGATTATACAAATCAGATTTTAGATAAAAAGAAATGTAGTGTAAATGAGGCTCTTATTGAGGCTGGACCTAATCGTTTGAGACCTATACTTATGACAACACTTACAACAATACTTGGTCTTGTTCCTATGGCTATTGGAACAGGAGAGGGTATGGAAATGCAACAACCACTTGCTATTACTGTTATATTTGGTCTTACAATTTCAACAATAGTAACTCTTATATTTATACCTACAATATATTCAATAATTGATGTATTTAGATATAAACATTTTAAAGATAAACAGGACAAAAAACATAAAAAGAAACATGATACAATAGACGATATTGTTGAACAATCAGTTTAATTTATTTTATTTTGTTTTAAAAAGTCTTCTGTCTTTATGGCAGAGGACTTTTTTATTTATGTTTTTTATGAGAAAATTTGTTCTTAAGAATTTGAAAATTTTTTAAAATTAAAAATGGCGGCGAAATTTTTTAAAATTAAAAATTTATTTTGTATTATAAATAAATATGTTAATTTAATAAGCGGTAGTCAATTTAATTGACTACCGCTTCGCGGTTTATAAAATTTATAAGAACACTTGTTTAGTATTCTATATATATCCTTGATTTATCAAGGAGTTTTATAAAGAAATTTTTTTAGATTTTCTATATACTTATTTTTTCGCGATTGAAGTAATCCAATTTCTATGATATACTGTTATGCGAAGTAATTTATTATAATAGAAAGGAAATCTAAATGTGTAAAATAATTGAACCATCTTTACTGGAGATACAAAATAAATATATAGAAACAGTTAAGAAATGGAATGCAGAATACAAAGAAAAACATAGTCATTCACGAAAAATGTATTGTGTAACTATGGGTTGTCAGATGAATGCACACGATTCTGAAAAGTTAAAAGGTATGCTTTTAGAAATGGGATATGAAGAAGCTGACAATGAAGATAATGCAGATTTTGTTATATATAATACATGTTGTATAAGAGCTAATGCTGAAGAAAAAGTTTATGGCAAATTAGGTTGGCTTAAGAATAGAAAAAGAAAAGAGCCTGAACTTATTGTTGCTATATGTGGTTGTATGACTCAACAAGATACTGTTATAGAAAAAATCCATAAAACTTATAATTTTGTTGATATTATTTTTGGAACATTTAATTTGTATAAACTTCCAGAACTTCTTGTATCAAGAATTGAAAGTGGTTCTGAGGTTTGTGATATATGGAAAGAACATGGTGAAATTGTAGAAGATCTTCCAACTGTACGTGAACATAAATACAAATCAAGTGTAAATATTATGTATGGTTGTAATAATTTCTGTACTTACTGTATTGTACCTTATGTAAGAGGCAGGGAAAGAAGTCGAGAAGTTGATGATATATTAAAAGAAATAAAAGAGCTTGTGTCTGATGGTGTTAAAGAAGTTATGCTTCTTGGCCAAAATGTAAATTCTTATGGCAAAACTCTTGAAAATCCTGTATCTTTTGCAGAGCTTTTAAGAAAAATTAATGAAATAGACGGTCTTGAAAGAATAAGATTTATGACATCTCATCCTAAAGACCTCTCAGACGAGCTTATAGATGCTATGAGAGATTGTGATAAAGTATGTAAATATCTTCATCTTCCTGTACAGTCTGGAAGCTCAAAAATTCTTGAAAAAATGAATAGAAGATATACAAAAGAAAAATATCTTGAACTTGTTGATAAAATAAAAGCTGAAATTCCTGATATAATGCTCAGTACAGATATAATAGTTGGCTTTCCTGGTGAAACTGAAGAAGATTTTCAGGAAACTTTGGACATAATAAAGAAAGTAAAATATAGTACAGCTTTTACTTTTATATATTCAAAAAGAACAGGAACTCCAGCAGCAACTATGGAAGATCAAATTCCAGAAGATATTGTAAAAGATAGATTTGATAGAATGCTTCATATATTAAATCCTATAATACATGAAGTTAATAATTCTCAAGTAGGCAAAGTTATTGATGTATTAGTTGAAGAAGTAAGTAAACATGATGAAAAAATAATGACAGGACGAGGAGATAATAATAGTCTTATTCATTTTGAAGGTTCAAAAGACCTTATAGGTCAAATTATAAAAGTCAAAATAATTGACAATAAAACATTCTATTTAATAGGAGAAAGGATTTAGGTAACATGACAAGAGTATATGATTTAGCAAGAGAATTAGGAAATGAATTATTAAAAACAAAAGAAGTTGAAAAACTTATGGAAGCTAAAAAAGCTTTTGACTCTGATGAAGAGGCTGTAAAACTTTTAGCAGAATATACAGAAATTCAGCAAGAAATGCAAATGAAAATGGCTTCAGGTCATTTAAGTATGGAAGAAGAAGAAGAAACAAAAAAACTTCTTACAGAAAAAAGCCAGCTTATTCAAAAAAATGAATCAGCTATAAACTTATTTAATGCTGAAAATGAATATAATACATTTATTAACTCTGTATTCTCAATTATACAGTCAACAATGTCTGGTGAAGATCAATGTAGTGGAGGTTGTGATTCAGGTTGCTGTAGTGGTTGCAGTGGTTGTCACTAATATTTTTAAATAATAGATAATTTTATTGTTTACTACCCCAAAATTTTTAATAGTTTTGGGGTAGTGGTATTATATAGCAAAATAGTAAAGGAGATAAAAATGGCGAAACTTACTCCTATGATGGAACAATATTTTGAAATTAAAAATAAATATAAATATTGCCTGCTTTTCTTTAGACTTGGTGATTTTTACGAAATGTTTTTTGATGATGCAATAATAGCTTCTAAAGAACTTGACTTAACACTAACAGGAAGAGATTGCGGTCAAGAAGAGAGAGCTCCTATGTGTGGTGTTCCATTCCATTCAGCTGATGGATATATTGCAAAACTTGTCGAAAAAGGATATAAAGTTGCAATATGTGAACAAATTGAAGATCCTAAAAAAGCAACAGGAATTGTAAAACGTGATGTAATAAGAATTATTACTCCAGGAACGGTTATTGATAATTCTATTTTAGATGAAACTAAAAACAACTATATAATGTGTATATATGGAGATAAATCAGGATTTGGTATATCTATATGTGATGTTACAACAGGTGAATTTCAGACAACAGAATTTACAAGTGTAAACGCATATAATAAAATCTTTGATGAAACAGCAAAATTTAATCCTGCAGAAATAATTTGTAATGAGTATTTTAAAGAATTTGGTGGAGTTAAAGATTTTAAGGAGCGTTTTGATAAAAACATAAATGTATGTGAAGATTGGACATTCGAAAAAAATAATGCTTTTAAAATACTTTGTGAACATTTTAATACATTAAATCTTGAAGGTTTTGGAATTAATGATAAAATATATTCTGTGAAAGCTTCTGGTGCTCTTATGCAGTACCTCTATGATACACAAAAAAATGACCTTCATCATATATCATCAATTAAAAATTATATTTATAGTGATTTTATGATTCTTGATGTCTCATCAAGAAGAAATCTTGAGCTTACAGAGACAATGCGTGAAAAATCAAGAAAAGGTTCTTTACTTTGGGTTCTTGATAAAACAAAAACAGCCATGGGTGCAAGACTTTTGAGAAAATGGGTTGAGCAGCCTCTTATTAACACTAATAATATAAATAAAAGACTTGATTCAGTTGAAGAACTTAAAACAGATTTCTTTATAAGAGAAGAAATAAAGGAAGTTTTAGGCACAATACGAGATTTTGAAAGGATAATGAGTAAAATTATATATCAAAATGCAAATTGTCGTGATCTTGTTGGACTTAAAACATCAATAGAAAATCTTCCTCTATTAAAAGATATATTAAAAAAATGTAAGAGTCCTTATATTTCTGAATTATATGAAAAACTTGATTCTTTAGAAAATATATACTCTTTAATAGACCAATCAATAGTAGATGATCCTCCTTTTACGGTTAGAGAAGGAGGAATGATTAAAGAGGGATATAATAGTGAGCTTGATGTTTTATTACAGGCTAAAAGTAAAGGCAAAATATGGCTTGAAAACCTTGAAAATGATGAGAGAGAAAAAACTGGTATCAAAAATCTTAAAGTAAAATATAATAAGGTTTTTGGATATTATATAGAAGTAACAAAATCAAATCTTTCTGATGTACCTGAAAGATACATCAGAAAACAAACTTTAGCTAACTGTGAAAGATATATAACTCCAGAGCTCAATGAGCTTGAGGAAATTATATTAGGTGCAGAAAGTAAAATTGTAGACTTAGAATACGACATATTTACAGAAATAAGAAATGCAATTGCTGATGAAGTTGAAAGAATACAATACTGCGCTTATATTATATCTGTTGTTGATGCCTTACAATCTTTAGGAGAAGTTGCTCAAATAAATGATTATGAAAAACCTATAATAATAAATGATGGCATAATAGACATAAAAGAAGGTAGACATCCTGTTGTTGAAAAACTATCATATTCTCAATTTGTACCTAATGATACATATCTTGATGATGAAGAAAATAGACTTTCAATAATAACAGGTCCTAATATGGCTGGTAAATCAACATATATGCGCCAAGTAGCACTTATTGTCCTTATGGCACAAGTTGGAAGTTTTGTTCCAGCAAAATATGCTCATATAGGTGTTTGTGATAGAATATTTACTCGTGTAGGTGCTTCTGATGACCTTGCTTCAGGTCAAAGTACATTTATGGTTGAGATGACAGAAGTAGCAAATATACTTAATAATGCTACAAAAAATAGCCTTCTTATACTTGATGAAATTGGTAGAGGAACAAGCACTTTTGATGGTTTAAGCATTGCTTGGTCTGTTCTTGAATATATAACTGATACTAAAAAAATAGGAGCAAAAACACTTTTTGCAACTCATTATCATGAACTTACAGAGTTGGAAGGCAAAATTTCTGGTGTTAAAAATTATTGTATATCGGTTAAAGAAAACGGTGATGATATAATATTCTTAAGAAAGATAAAAAGAGGAGGAGCTGATCATAGCTATGGTATACAGGTTGCAAAACTTGCTGGATTGCCTAATATAGTTATAAAACGTTCTAAAGAAATATTAAAACAACTTAATGCAGCTGATATAACAAAAAAAGCCCAAAAAATTGCTGATGAATCTAAAAAAAATATGGAAGAAACATCAACTCAACTTGATATGTTTAATATTAAAGAAAATCAACTTATTGACGAAATTAACAAACTTGATATAATGGCAATATCTCCTATTGAGGCTTTACAGATACTTTTTGAACTTCAAAAAAAATCTAGAGAAATATAAAAGAGGTGAGGTGATTTAATTTAATGAGCAAAATCAAGCTTCTTGATACAAATACAATAAATAAAATAGCAGCAGGAGAAGTTGTCGAACGACCCAGTTCTGTCGTAAAAGAATTAGTTGAAAATTCTATTGATGCTGGTGCAAGTGCTATTACTATTGAGATTAAAAATGGTGGTACGACATTTATACGTGTAAGTGACAATGGCAAAGGTATTGAACGAAATGATATAAAAATAGCTTTTTTAAGTCATGCTACAAGTAAAATAAATGACATAGAAGATTTAGATAATATATTTTCACTAGGGTTTAGAGGTGAAGCTTTAGCTAGTATAGCAGCAGTATCTCAAATTGAAATGATTACAAAAACTCATTCTGAGGAAGAAGGCACCAAGATAAATATAAATGGTGGAGAAATAATTGATTTTCAGGAATGGGGTTCAGTTGAAGGTACATCTATTTCTGTGAATAATCTATTTTATAATGTTCCAGCAAGAAGAAAGTTTTTGAAAAAGCCTAATATTGAAAGTGGTTATATTTCAGATATTATAAATAAAATAGCTTTAGGTCACCCAGAAGTTTCTATAAAATATATAAATAATGGTACAACTATACTTTATACTTCTGGAAATAGTGATCTTAAAACAGTTGTATTTAGCATATACGGCAAAGATAATTTCAAAAAAATGCTTGATATTAATTGTAAAATTTATGAGTATTCTCTTAATGGTCTAATAGGCAAGCCAGAACTTTCGAGATCTAACAGAAATTATCAAAATCTTTTTATAAATGGTAGGTATATAAAAAGCAATATTATTTCAAATGCTGTTGAAGATGCTTATAAAACAAGGCTTCTTACAGGAAAATTTCCTATTTATGTCCTAAATTTAAATATTCCACCGTCAAGTGTTGATGTTAATGTTCATCCAACAAAATTGGAGGTAAGATTTGATGACGAAGATAAAATATATGAATTTGTATACAACTCTGTATTAGATATACTTAATAATAATATTCTTATACCAGAAGTATCTATCATTGAAGAAAAAGAGAGTAGAACTCGTTCTTGTAATGTGGATAATATAAAAGAGGAATATATACAACCTTCAATATTCAATAATTCTAATTTAAATTTTCAGAACAATAAAAATAGTATAGAAACTAAAAAGGTTAGTAATGAAGAAGATATATTCTTTAACAAATCTCCAATCTTAAAAGATAAAACTTTTTCGAAAATTGATCAACTTTTAAATGATCAAAAACAGAATAATAGCTTAAAAGTTAAAGAGGATAAAGAAGAATATATTTCAAAAAATCTTAATGATAATAAATCAGATTGTTATTCTGTTAAAAATATAAAAGAAGAAAGAGAGCCCTTCTTCAATAACTATAAAATTGTAGGTCAAATTTTTAATACTTATTGGATAGTAGAACAAAATGGAAGTATATTTTATATTGACCAACATGCCGCTCATGAAAGAATATTGTTTGAGAAATACATGAATAACTTTAAAAACCAAAATATTGTATCTCAAAAATTATTATCTCCTGAAATTATTAATATATCTGAAAAAGAGAAAACAATTTTGAAAGAGAATAAAGAATGGCTTTTAAATTTTGGTTTTGAGATTGAAATAGTAGATAAAAATGCAGCTGCTATAAAGGCTGTACCTTATATATTTAACACTCCACAGAATTCTAATTATTTTTATGAAATATTAGATATTATTTCTGATAAAAATAAAGAGAGTGTATATGATACAAAAATACATGATATTGCAACAGCAGCTTGTAAAGCCGCTGTTAAGGCTAATGATAAATTGAGTTTTCAAGAAACTCATAAAATGATTTCAGAACTTCTTAAACTAGAAAATCCTTTCAATTGTCCTCATGGTAGACCTACAATTATAGAGATTACAAAATATGAACTGGAAAAACTTTTTAAACGTATACAAAATTAAAGGATTGGTAATATGAAAAAACCGTTGATTGTTATAGCAGGCCCTACTGCTTGTGGAAAGACAAGTCTTTCAATAAAGCTTGCAAAGTTAATTGATGCAGAAATAATATCAGGTGATTCTATGCAAGTTTATAAATATATGGATATAGGCACTGCAAAGGCTACATTAGATGAAATGGAAGGTATAAAGCATTATATGATAGATGAGTTATATCCTGATGAAGAATTTAATGTTATGGTCTTTCAGAAAAAAGCTAAAGAATATATAAAAGAAATATATAAAAAAAACAAAGTACCTATATTATGTGGCGGTACAGGTTTTTATATTAATGCATTAGTTAACGATAATAATTTTATGAAAACTAATAATAATTATGAGCTTAGAAATAAGTTATATAAATTTGCAGAGGAACAAGGAGCAGAGGCTTTACATAAGCGCCTTAAAGAAATAGATCCTGTATCTGCAAAAGTTATACATTATAACAATGTAAAAAGGGTTGCTCGTGCAATAGAATTTTTTGAACTTACGAAAACACCTATATCAAAACATAATGAGGAGGAGAAAAAGAAAACTTCTCCATATAATACAGCTTTTATAATACTTAATATGGATAGACAAAAATTGTATGCTCGTATAGAAAAAAGAATTGATATAATGGTTGAAAATGGTCTTATAGAGGAAGTCAAAAAACTTTTAGATATGGGATATTCTGAAAATCTTGTTTCTATGCAAGGAATAGGATATAAAGAAATTATACCATATGTAAAAGGTGAAATTTCTCTTGAAAATGCTATAACGGAACTTAAAAAAGCGACTAGACATTTTGCTAAACGTCAAATAACATGGTTTAAACGACAAACAGAAGGTTTATGGGTTGATTTGAGTGAGAAAAGTGAAAAAGAAGTTTTAGATATGATAGTAGATTATATAAAAAATCTTAATATAATTTAATATTTAGGAGTAATTAAAAATGCAAGATTTAGAAAATTTTATAATTAATAATTTTGGTATAGACAAAAAAGTTTTAGATTTTTGTCTTGAAAAAGAAGAGCTTGTCAAAGAGAAATTTGCTGAAATTGATAGAATAACAGAATATAATCAATTAAAAGTATTAAATGCAATGCAAAAGAACAAGTTGAGTGATGTGCATTTTGCAGCCACAACAGGATATGGTTATAATGACTTGGGAAGAGATACACTTGAAAAAATATATGCAGATGTATTTCATACAGAAGATGCTCTTGTTAGACCTCAGATAATTTCTGGTACCCATGCTCTTACAGTTGCTCTTGCAGGAAATTTAAGACCAGGAGATGAAATACTTTCTCCTGTTGGTGTACCATATGATACATTACAAGGCGTAATAGGTATAAGAAAAGAGAAAGGCTCTTTAAGTGAATATGGTATAACATATAGACAGGTTGATTTAAAAGAAGATTATAGTTTTGACTATGAAGGTATAGAGAAGGCTATAAATAAAAAAACAAAACTTGTAACAATACAACGTTCAAAGGGGTATGAATGGAGGCCGTCTTTAACAGTTGAACAGATTAAAGAGCTTATATCTTTTATAAAGAGTATTAAAAAAGATGTTATATGTATGGTAGATAACTGTTATGGTGAGTTTGTTCAAACAATAGAGCCTACAGATGTTGGAGCTGATTTGGCTGTTGGTTCTCTTATAAAAAATCCTGGCGGTGGACTTGCTGCAATAGGTGGATATATTGTAGGAAAGGAGGAGTTTGTAGAAAATGCATCATATAGACTTACTTCTCCAGGACTTGGAAAAGAGGTTGGTGCTACATTAGGTATAACAACATCTCTTATACAGGGGTTATTTATGGCTCCACAGGTTGTTAATGGAAGTCTTAAAGGTGCAATATTTGCTTCAAAAATATTTGAAGATTTAGGATATAATGTTATGCCTTTATCAAAAGAACAGCGTGCTGATATAGTTCAGTGTATACAGCTTGATACAGCGAAGAATGTAATAGCATTCTGTCAAGGAATACAGAAAGGAGCACCTGTTGATAGTTATGTTACTCCTGAACCTTGGGATGTGCCAGGGTATGATTGTCAGGTAATAATGGCGGCAGGAGCTTTTGTTCAAGGTTCCTCAATCGAATTAAGTGCAGATGCACCAATAAAACCTCCTTATAATGTATTTATGCAAGGTGGACTTTCATGGCATCATGCAAAGATAGGAGTTATTACAGGATTACAAACTATGTATGAAAAAGGGCTTTTAAAACTTTAATGTTTTTATATGATAATAAAAGGGTGAGGCTTTATGTGGCAAATTAATATAGGAAATACTGATTTTTTTCATATATTTTTTATGTTTATAATTTATAGTTTCATCGGTTGGCTTATGGAAACTATTCTTGTATCAACACAATCTAAAGAATTTGTAAATAGAGGATTTATGAATGGACCCTTTTGTCCTATTTATGGTACCGGAGCATTAACTGTTTATTTATTTCTTACACCTATTAAAAGTAATATTATATTAGTTATTGTTTTTGGTGGTATATTTGCTACTATAATAGAGTATGTTACTTCAGCTATTATGGAAAAAATTTTTAATGCTAAGTGGTGGGATTATAGTGATAAAAAATTTAATCTCAATGGCAGAATTTGTCTTAGTATTTCTATTTGTTGGGGATTTTTATCTGCTTTTATGTTGTATGTTCTTCAGCCTGTATTATTTAATTTTATAAATAAAATCCCTAGATTAGCAGGAGAATTTATTGGTACTGCTATTATAGGGTATTTTATAGGTGATATTGCAATTACAGTATTTAATATACTTTCTATTAATTCTAAGCTTGAGGTTATTAGTAGAACAAGAAAAGAATTCCATGAAAAAATTGAAGAACTTGTTTTATTTAGCTCCAGACAAGATTTTTATGAAAGATTTAAATTAAATGGTTTTAAAAATTCAGAATATTTAAATGAGCTTAAAATTAGTCTTGAGAAAGAGATTGAAAAATATTATAATGAGAAACATGAGCTTTATAATGAGAAACGAGAAAATCTCGAAAACACAATTAATGAACTTAAAAGTAGCCTCGAAAAGAAAGCAGAGTATTTTAAGAAAGTTAACCGTATTGAAAAGAGACTTTTTAAAGCTTTCCCTAATATAAAGTCAACAAAATTTTCTGATGATATGGCAGAAATAAAAGAATATTTAAAAGAAATAAGCAAAAGGAGAAGATGATAATGAAAAACTGGTTTAAAAAGTTGATTGTTGTTACATTTACAATAACAACTGCTATAAGTACAGTTGCATTTGCAAAACCTAGTGACCCTGTTGTAAATGCACAGGCTGCTATACTTATTGAACCTGAAACAGGTACTATAATTTACGAAAAAAATTCTAATGAAAGAATGTATCCTGCTAGTATGACCAAAATTCTTACAGCACTTGTTACTCTTGATTATTTTGATTATGATGCACTTGTTACTGTTGGAAATGAAATTAATGAGGTTACTCTTGATTCAAGTAAGGCTGGACATAAAAAAGGAGAGACTCTTTCAGTTGAAAACCTTATAAGAGGACTTATGATACCTTCTGGAAATGATAGTGCAAATGTTTTAGCAGCAGCTGTTGCTAAAAAAGTTGAAAATAATAATGATCTTTCATACGAAGAATGTGAAAAAATATTTACAGATCTTATGAATAAAAAAGCAGAGGAACTTGGATGTAAAAATTCACACTTTGCAAATGCTCATGGTTATCATGATGATAATCACTATACAACAGCTTATGACATGTCTCTTATTACAGCTGAAGCCCTTAAAAATGATACTATTAAAAAAATTGCTGGTGAAAAATCATTTTCAGGTGATGGTGCTGGAAATACTCTTGAAGAAAATACAAATCTTATAACACAAGAATATAATTGGAAGAGTCATAATTTATTAATAGCTGATAGTGAATATCATTATGAGTATGCAACAGGTTTAAAAACGGGATTTACTGATCAAGCTGGTGATTGTGTTGCAGCTACAGCAGAAAAAGATGGTACAGAACTTATTGCTGTTATTATGAATTCAGAAGATCCTAATAGATGGATTGATGCAAAAAATCTCTTTGATTATGGATTTAATAATTTTTCGATAAATACATTCCAAAAAAAGGGCGATGTTGTTGAAACAGTAAGTCTTATAAACAATAATAGATTGAACGGTGATACACTTGATGTTATTGTAAAAGAAGATGTATCTCAGTATATGCTAAATAGCGATATCGCTAATATAGAAAAGGAGATAAAATATAATGATGAATTTATTGCTAAGAATAAAGATGGATCAGAAATAGTACAATTAAAAGCTCCAATTGAAAAAGATAGCGAAGTTGGTACAGTATCATATAAACTTAATGGAGAGACAATAAAAGAATCCAAACTTTATGCTTCTACAGAGGTACAAAAATCGACAATAATAAGTTCAATAAAATATTTCTTTAAAAATCTTTTTAGTAATATATTTACACTTAAAGGATTAATAATATTTATTGTTATAATTATTGTTATTATAATAATAATTTTAATAATAAGAAATCTTGGAAATAAAAAAAGAAGAACTTCTTATAAATATAGAATGCCAAGAAATAGAAGATTTTAATTGAAAATAAAAAAACTGACATCTTTTTTATTTGATGTCAGTTTTTTTATTTGATAAAAGAAAAGAATAAAAAATTTTTATAATTAGAAAATCATCTATTTATTCGTAAAAGTTTTGTTTTACGAATAAATAAATAAGTCTATTTTCACTCTCCTTCCTATATGTTCGTAAATATTTTCGATTTGTATTTACCATAAATATATTATGTAAATTATATTTATAAAAAATTAAAACCTAGATTTTGTTCTAGGTTTTTAAATTTTTTTGATTTTAGTTTTAAAATTTACTGATTTATTTCCTTATCAATTATCTCTATTTCAGTTTCATTAATGATTTCAACATTATTAATTTGTTTTTCGTTAACAGAAAATTCTTCTGTATCTAAATCAATATTTTCAGATGTTTTAATTTCATTTATTTTATTTTTTAATTCTGAAATAGTTTCTTTTTTAATTTTAATTACATCTATAAAATCTTTAAATTCTTCAGGAATTTCATCAGCATTTTCATATCTATCATTTATAATTTTTCCAATCTCTAAAAATTGTTTTCTTATATCAGATTCATTTTCTTTTATTTTAATATTAAGTTTTGTTATTTCAATAAGCTCTCCTGATTTTTTAGCAGCAGTCTGAGCAAATTCACCCGATTTCTTAGCAACATCTTGTAATTTATCACTTAAATCATCAAATAATCCCATAGTATCACTCCTTTTATATAATTATATGTTAATTATACTGTTATTCCCCTTTTCTTTCAATCAAATTAATTTATTTTAAATAAAAATATATCTGTAAAATCTTTCAAATATCAGTATATATATTTATATTATTAAACTCTTTAAGTAATAGTAGATGATTTAAAATAAATAAAAAAGACAGGTTTTTAACACAACCTGTCTTTTTTATTTTTATAAATTGAAATTTATTTTTTGTTCTTCTATATTATGTTTTTCAGCATAGCCTGTAAGCATAAGAGTTAATGCACCATCTCCTGTTACATTGCAAGCTGTACCAAAACTATCCTGTAAAGCAAATATTGTAAGCATAAGTGCTGTACCTGTTCCATCAAAAAGAAGAACATCTGTAATAAGACCTAATGAAGCCATTACTGTACCTCCAGGAACACCAGGAGCACCTATTGCAAATACCCCAAGAAGTAAACAGAATAAAATCATTGAATTTATTGGTGGAAGTGTTCCATATAATATCTGATTTACAGTCATTACAAAGAATACTTCTGTAAGTACAGAACCACAAAGATGTATATTTGCAAAAAGAGGTATGCCAAAGTATACCATATCATCTCTTAAAACATCTGACTTTTTAGCACAATCAAGAGCAACAGCTAATGTTGCTGCAGAACTCATTGTTCCAACAGCTGTTATATACGCCGGACCATAATGTTTTAATACATTTAAAGGATTTTTTCCTGAATACAATCCTGCTAAACCATAAAGAACAGCAAGCCATATATAATGACCAATCATAACTATTATAACTATTATTATAAATGTAGGAAGTTGTTTTGTTATTGAACCTTCATAGCTTAATGAACAGAATGTAACAGCTATAAAAAATGGCAAAACAGGTATAACTATTTTTTTTACAACAATAAGTATCATTCTTTGAAAATCGTCAAGAAGGTTTGTAAAGAATTTAGCTTTTGACCATACAGCAGCAAGACCTGCTATAATCGAAAATACAAGAGCACTCATTACAGACATAATTTGTGGTATATCTAACTGAAATATAACTTCTGGAAGATCTTTAAGTCCATCTGTTTCTGTAATAATAGATAAATTCGGTATAATTGCGTATCCGGCAGCAGTAGATATAAAAGCAGCTGATATTGAAGATATATATGCAAGTAAAAGTGCTATTCCAAGCATTCTAGATGCATTGTTACCTAATTTGGTTATAGATGGTGCTATAAAACCTATTATTATAAGTGGTACACAGAAATTAATAAATTGACCAAGAATGTATTTTACAGTTACTATAACATTCATAAAAGATTCATTTGCTATAATTCCTGCTATAATTCCTATAATAACACCTATAAGAAGTTTTATAGGCAAACTCATCTTAAAATTGTTTTTCATAAAATCCCTCCCTTTTTTAATTTAAATTTTTAATAAAAAACAATTTATTAAAATCAGACTTATAAAATAATAAAAAGTCTGTATTTTATTTATTTAAGAATGGTTTCTATATACCTTATATATGTATATGTCATATTAGCCATATTCTCATATCCAAAAATATTAGGATGTGTTGTATCAGTTACAATAAGAGTTGTATTTTGATTATCTTCATTAAGCTCCTGTTCAAGAAGTTTATAATCTGTTCTTGGATTAAGAGCTAAATATGAAGGACATATAATAATATTTTCACCTTCTTTATATTTATTCATAAGTTCTTTTGTAAACGCCAGTCTCTGATTTTTTGCTGTAACTGTGTCATTAGTTTCATATAATAATACAGGTGTATTTATTACTATATATATATTGCTATTGTATTCATGAATAC
>NZ_NFLT01000021.1 GCF_002161055.1 Tyzzerella sp. An114 | reverse complement strand
ACATAATAGACTCATAAGGTCTTAATTTTATATTTATAGAACTGAATTCTTCATTATAATTACATATAATACAGTTGCAATATTTAGGAATTTACATCGGAACAAAAATTTATTTATCAAATTAGTTACAGAAAACATATAATATTAAATTTCATTTTTTCTTTTATATGATAATATTTAATTATATTTTTCTAAAACTCCATCAAAACTTCCATTTCATATTAATGATACAGTTTTTCTAATTTGTTATAATATTGAAAATTTGATAATATATATTGACTTTCTTATATTATAAATTTTATAGTAATCTTTATACAAATTAATTCATATTATCAGTCCACATTTCACATTGACTTATAACTGTCTGTACGGCATCTTCCATACCTTCTGGTGGGTATTTATATTTTTTCAATAATCTTTTTACCATTTTTCGCATTCCTGCTCTGGCACTTTCTTTTTTCTGCCAATCAATAGTACGATTTTTTCTTAAAAGTTCTGTAAGTTCTTTTGTAATTGCTATTAATTCTTCATTTTGATAAAAATCTTTAATAGCCTGTGGTTTTGTTAAGGCATCATAAAAAGCCAACTCATTCTCATTTAAACCAAGTTTTTCTCCTTCTGCATTAGCTGTTGCAATATCTTTTGCCAATTTCAAAAGTTCCTCTATAACTTCCTCATTTGTAAGCATTCCGTTTAAATATCTATTCATAGCACTTTGTATTCGTTCTGAAAATTTTTCTGATTTTACAACATTTGTACGGCGATATATAGATACTTGCTCTGCAATAAGTTTTTTAAGTAATTCAACAGCCAAATTTTTTTCTTTCATATTTGCCACTTCTTCTAAAAATTTAGGGTCAAACAATGAAAATTCTGTCTGTACATCAGAAAATAAATTTATAACACCCTCACTTTTTATACTATGCTTTAATAACTCATTTATCTTTTCATTTACTTCAGGTAATGTAAGTTTCTTATTTTCTCCATTAGAACTAAGTCTTACAAGCATAGTTCTTACAGCTTCAAAATATGCAGCTTCAAATCGCATATTTTCTTCTACTAAACTACTACATAAAGACAAAGCCTGCTTCATAAGCATAGCTTCTTTTACATAAACATATTGTGTACGTTCTTTTTCTGGTAAATTAATTTGTTCTCTGCTTTTACCTAATATAAAGTTTGTACCACCTGTAATAGCCTTTGCTTTTTTAAGGTCATCACCTGTCATAAAGTCTAAATAATCATATCCAAAGAAGAAATCACGACATACTTCTAATTTTTCCAAAAACTTAGGATAGGCAACTTTTCCAATATCAGTATCACCATAATTATTTTTGTCTCTTGCTGTGTAATCATTCATTGCCTGTTTAAGTGCAGAGGCAATTCCTACATAATCAACAACAAGTCCACCTTCTTTATCTTTAAAAACACGATTTACTCTAGCTATCGCCTGCATAAGATTATGCCCTGACATCGGTTTATAAACATACATAGTTGCAAGAGAAGGCACATCAAAACCAGTAAGCCACATATCAACAACAATAGCAATTTTCATAGGTGATGTATTATCTTTAAATTTTCGTGCCAATTCCTCTTTATATGCTCTATTTCCTATAATCTCTCGCCATTCTTCTGGGTCATTATTGCCCTGTGTCATAACAACAGCTATCTTTTCTGTCCAATCAGGTCTAAGCTGTAATATCTTTTTATATATTTTCATTGCAATAGATCTAGAATAAGCAACAATCATAGCTTTACCGGTCAAAAGATTTTCTCTGTAATTTTCATAATGTTCTAAAATATCATTTACCAAAGACTCAATAGTTTCTTCTGCACCTAAAATAGCTTCCATTTTGCCCAATTCTTTTTTACTTTTTTCTATAATATATGGGTCTGTATTTTGTGCCATAATATCATATTCAGTATCAATAAGTTTCAATATATTTTCATCAAGTTTTAGGTGTATAACTCGGCTTTCATAATAAACAGGTTTTGTTGTTCCGTCCTCAACTGCCTGTGTCATATCGTAAATATCTATGTATTCCCCAAAAACTTCCGTTGTGCTTCTATCTTTTGAAGAAATAGGTGTTCCAGTAAATCCTATATATGTTGCATTGGGCAAATTTTGTCTAATTATTCTTGCAGTACCTATTATTGTCTTTGCCTCAATTTCACCTTTTTCATTTTCTTTAAGAACAACTTTTTCTGTCAAACCATATTGTCCACGATGTGCCTCATCAGCCATTACAACAATATTTCTTCTTTCTGAAAGTGGTTCTTGACTTTCCTCAAATTTCTGCATAGTTGTAAATATAATACCGTTTGCCTGACGATTAGCCAAAAGCTCAATTAAATGTTTTCTACTTTCTGCCTGCTGTGGTGTTTGACGCAAAAAGTCTTTACATCTTACAAACTGGCTGTAAAGCTGATTGTCTAAGTCGTTACGGTCTGTAATTACAACAATAGTAGGACTTTCAAGAGCCTTTTGTAAATAGTGGGCATAAAATACCATAGATAAAGACTTTCCGCTTCCCTGTGTATGCCAAAAAACTCCACCTCTACCATCTGTAACAGTTGCATTTTTTGTTGACTCAATAGCTTTTTTAACTGCAAAATATTGATGATACCCAGAAAGAATTTTAAAAGTGTCTTGTCCGTCTACATTAAAGCATATAAAGTTTTTTATAATATCAAGAAATCTGTTCTTTTCAAATAACCCTTCAAAAAAAGTATCAAATGTAGCATATTGAGTATTTTCATAACTTCCATCAGTTGTTTTCCATTCCATAAAACGGTCTTCACCTGATGTAATAGTTCCTGCTTTTGAAACTAATAAATCACTCATAACACATATTGCATTATATACAAAAAGTGACGGTATCTCATACATATAATTTCTAAGTTGACGATAGGCGGCTGAAGCGTCTGTTTCCTCTCTTGAAGGTGATTTTAACTCTATAACAACCAAAGGTAAACCATTTAAAAATAATATAATATCTGCTCTTTTTTCAGAATTTTCAACCACAGTCCATTGGTTTATGGCTGTAAAATCGTTGTTTTCTATTTCTTCATAGTCAACTAAGTATACAATATTTGAGCGTTCTTCGCCTTTTTCAAAATATTTTACAGGAACTCCATTTTGCAGATAATCCATAAAAACCATATTTTTTTGTAAAAGAGTACCTGTTTCAAAATTTTTCAATTTATACAAAGCATCTTGTAAAGCGGAATATGGCAAATTTTTATTTATTTTTTCCAAAGAGGAAATAAGAATATCTTCATATAAAGGGTTGTGATAATCTCTTTCTATATCTGGTCCGTATATGTAGTTATAGCCTAAGTTTTGTAAAAGTTGAATTACAGCGTTTTCATAATTGGCTTCGGTAAATGGCATAAAATCACCTTCTTATTTTTAATAATTATAATATTTATAAGCTAAATTTTTATAAACTTATCCAATCAACACATTTTTTTGAATATTCTTTTTCAATTAAAACAGTTGCACCATAACGATATTTATAAACTCCATTTTTATCAATAAGTTTTTTTATCTTTATTTTATCTTTATCTTGGTTATCATTCCAATGAGTTTTAAACTCCAAAACAACAAGATTGTTATTATTATTTCCTCTTTCGTGGACAATAAGGTCTGGAATACACCCATTTTCCCAATTTGGCAATATTTTTTTATCTGTAATATTTCTGTTATATTCTATATCTATTGAATATTTTTCATACTCTTTACTTGTAAATTGTTTTTTAAAATTATTTTCAAAATATATACCAAATCTAAAAACAATACTTCTTTCAGAGCCATAATTATACTTACCTTGCTTTTCATTATAAATTATATATTTATCTTTTTCATAAAGTTCTTCTAATGATTTATAAATAATTTCTTTAATTTTTTTAAGTTCCATAAATATAAAACCTCTTTAAAATTCTATATTAGAAATATCAATTTCACCTGACATTAGTTTTGGAAGTAATGTATCACGGAGTTTTGCCAATTCATTATTTTGCTCATTGTTACAAGAAATCATATTATATACTGACTTTAAATGTTCATTTAATCTTATACCTGATTCATTATTTGGACAAGGTATTAAGCAAGAACCTAAATCCGATGGCTTTATTGAAGGAAATGTCGATGTACTTTGTTCCGCTAATTGTTGCATTTTTTCAATAAAATCATTATTTGTTATATGTAAATATATCAACTCATTAGAAACTTTTTCACACATACTTCTTATAACTGCAAAGCCAGTAGAAACAAGCATATCAGAAGATGGATTTGTTATAATTCCAAAATGTCGTTGATTAGGTCTTACAGTAGAATAAACTATATCTTTGTTTTTTATTTTTCTCTTTGCTCTACTTGGTAATTTATCTATTTGTGGATTTATACTTTGTATTTCACCTATTACACCATTTGTTATACTGCTTGTATCAAGATATGATATATGTTTCCAATTCTCATTAATAGAATAATTGTCTGGATTTATTAAAGCAATTTCATATAATGGAATAAAAGTATAATTTCCACTATTTTCAGATAACCATCTTTTAAAAATCGCCTGTGCTTGTTGCTCTAAATTATTGTTTATCTGCTGATTGAGTTCTATTTTGTCATCAATATTTTTTAGAAAAGCTCCTATTTTCTCTTGTTCTTTCAAAGGTGGAACTATTAATTCTAATTCCTCTAATACACTTTGTTGTACCCTTTGCCTTCCAGATGAACCAACCATAGATTTAATTGCAATATCTCTAAACTTAGGACTAATTGATAAATAATATATAAATTGTGAATTACTAATTCCTTTTTTAGCTCTTAAAACAATAAATTCTGTTGAACCAAAAGCAACTTCATCATCTTCTAAAAAATCAATATATGCAGTTTTTCCATTTTCAAGACAAGGAGTAATTCTAGCCATAATAGTGTCATCATTACAAAATTTAGTACCCCCTGAATAAGAAGATATTTCATAATCATATATTTTTTTTGAAAATGGTGATAACTTATCCATTGCAATTTTTTTTGAAACAGTTCCCTTTTTTAAAGTAATTTTAGGATTGAATTCTATAAAATCCTTAGCTTTTATTTTTTTCCACTCAGATTTCATACCCTATCGCCCCCAATTTCTCCCTTATCTCTTGTTCAAGATTGTGGGATTTTTTGAAAAGCTCTGATAACTCACTTGTGAGCCTTTCCATTTTTTCTTCAAAAGGTTCTCCGTCGTCTTCCTGTTCCTCAATTCCTACATATCTTCCCGGTGTTAATATATAGTCTTGTTTTCTTATTTCTTCTGTATCAACAACGGCACAAAATCCCTTTTCATCTTTCAATGTGCCTTCTATATATTCATTGTATGTTTGGGCAATTTTCAAAATATCTTCTTCTGTAAGCTCTCTAAGTTTACGGGTTACCATTTCTCCCATTTTTCGTGCATCAATAAAAAGTGTTTTTCCCTTCTGCTTTTTATCCTTTGACAAAAACCAAAGACAAACAGGAATTTGTGTTGTATAAAAAAGCTGTGTAGGCATAGCCACAATACACTCCACAAGGTCTGCTCCTATTATATTTTTTCTTATGTCACCTTCTCCTCCTGTCTGTGAAGAAAGTGAACCATTGGCAAGTACCATACCTATTTTGCCTTTAGGTGATAAATGGTAAATCATATGTTGAAGCCAAGCAAAGTTGGCGTTTCCTTCCGGTGGTGTGCCATACTGCCAGCGTTTATCATCTTTTAATTTATCACCGCCCCAACCTGAAAGGTTAAATGGTGGATTTGCCATAATATAATCTGCTCTAAGTGTTGGGTGGCAATCATCAAAAAATGTATCCGCATTATATTTTCCAAGGTCTGCCTCTATTCCTCTTATGGCAAGGTTCATTTGTGCCATTTTCCAAGTAGTTGGGTTTGAGTCCTGACCATATACAGATATATTTCTTATATTTCCACTATGATTTTCTATGAACTTTGCAGACTGTACAAACATACCACCACTACCACAGCAAGGGTCATAAACTCTACCGTTATATGGCTGTAAAACCTCTACCAATGTACGAACAACACAAGCTGGTGTGTAAAATTCACCTGCCAACTTTCCTTCCTGTTCTGCAAACTTTGAAAGACAATATTCATAAGTACGACCTAAAATATCTTTACTGTCACCATGTTCTATCATCTTAATATTTGTAAATAAATCAACAACTTCACCAAGACGGCGTTTGTCAAGTTCTTGACGTGCAAAGTTTTTTGGCAATATATCTTTTAATCTCTTGTTTTCCTTTTCGATACTTCTCATAGCATCATCAATAACTGTACCTATTTCAGGTGTATGAGCTGCTGCTGATATTACACTCCAACGGGCATTTTCTGGAACAAAAAATATATTCTCTGAAATATATTCGTCCATATCCTCCTCAAAACCGTCACCCTCTTCAACTAACTCTTGATACTTTGCCTCAAATCTATCAGAAATGTATTTCAAAAAAATAAGACCAAGTACAACAGATTTATATTCCGAAGCATCTATATTTCCACGAAGAACACAAGCTGCGTCCCAAATTTGTTTTTCAAAACCAATATTACTTGTATTTATTTCAGCCATTTTTAACCTCCTATAAACTATCAAATATGATAATTCATTATATCATAAAAAGTAACCCTTACAAAATATTATCTATTTTTACATATTTTATTATTATTTTTAAATTTTATTAACAAAATAAGCCCTATAAAAATATAGGGCTTGTATTATATTTAATTCTTTTTCATTTCATACCTTCTACGATAATACTCCATAGTTCTATACTCCAAAATATCTCTCATATGTTCTTTAAAAGCTATATTTTCAATTACACTTTTAAGTTCATCTCTTAATGAGATTGCATAGCCTTCTTTATCAACAAAAAATCCTTTGTCTGATGCTTTTAAAAATTTTATCGGCATTGTTTTTGCTTTGTTTATATGCTGTTTATCACTCATATTTTTATATTCTTCATAAGTAATATTAGAAGAAAAATCCTTCCAGTTTCTATCTTTATCAAAGAAATTTTTCCAACTTTCCAATACTTCTTCTTCTGTAACAGCAAGTCTTATATTTCCATTGTTATAAAAACTATAAAGTATAGGCATTTTATAGACCTTCTGCATATCCGTTGTTTCTATTATTGATATAAATTCTCTACCAATAGAATTATAAAGTTGTTTTTCATATTCTGATAATTCATTTAAGTCATTTAAAAATTCAAGATATTTACGGAACGGATTATCTTTTGAATGTTTCATACAATAATCATATATTTCTGCTTCCATATATGTAAAAAACTCCATTCTTATGGGAACTTTACCATCAAGTAATTCTTTAACACGATAAAATTCTTTATTTATTCTCTCTTTTACTGATAAAGATTTTTTATCCATTTCCTTAAATAGGTCAATAAGTCGCATATCAAAATCAACAATACAATCATCAGGATATTCCATATTTTGATAGTCATATACTTTTTTCTGACTGAATGATTTTCCACCACATAAAAAAAATGTACTTTTACCTGCTTTCTCATAGTTTCCTATAAAATCAAGTACATTAAGATATGATTTATTTTTATAAGTACGAAGTCCTCTACCTAACTGCTGTAAAAATACAACAGGTGACTCAGTAGGTCTTAAAAACATAACCATATCTAAAGAGTCAATATCCAATCCTTCATTAAACATATCAACTGAAAATATTACTTTTATTTCCTGATTTTTAAGTTTATTTATGGCTACTTCTCTATCTTCTGAAAACTCACCATCTGAATTACTGTAAACTGCTACTGAAGGTATTTCCCTTTTAGAAAATTCTCTTGCCATATCTTCAGCGTGTTGGCGTGAACAACAAAATCCCAATGCCTGTTTTGAAGGATATTTATTATAATATTTATATATTAAATCATATCGTCTATTGTTGTTTTTATAAATCTCTGTCAATTCTTTCTCATCATATTTTCCTTTTACAATATGAATTCCTGTATAATCTGTTTCATCATAAATTCCATAATAATGAAAAGGTACAAGGATACCTTTATTTATGGCTTCTTTCAATGAAATTTCATAAGGTACATTATAATCACAAATTTCATATATATTTTTTCCGTCCATTCTTTCAGGTGTTGCTGTAAGACCAAGCATAAATTTTGGCTTAAAATATTCTACTATCCTTTTATAGCCTTCATTAACTGCGTGATGAAACTCGTCTATTACTATATAGTCAAAATAATCTCTTGAAAAATACTTATTGTTTAGATACTCTTTTCTTCCAATAGTCATTACAGATGCAAATATAACAGATTTATTAGTGTCTTTCTGCTTTCCATAAAAGAAACCATAATCATCAGAGTTACGAACATTTTTAAATGAAATTGCTGCCTGTTTCAATATTTCTTCTCTGTGTGCCACAAAAAGAACTCTTTTATAATTTATAGAGTCAAAGGCTGCAATATATGTTTTACCTACTCCAGTAGCTGCCTGAACAAGTCCTTTTGTTGCCCCTTCTTTTCTGCTATCTTCAAGGGCATATAATGCTTCTATTTGAGCACCTCGTGGCTGAAATAAAAGACTTACATTTTCATCAACATCATCATACTTTGCTAAGTCTTTTGAAACAGCAGGCTTATGCCAGTTTTTAGAATAATGTTGCAACTCTTTATCATCTATAATTATTGAATGATTTAAAAATAAATCCTCAAATGTTTCAAAAAATAATTTGAAACTATTTTCATCAGATATACTATCAAATCTATAATTCCATTCAATACCTGATGTCAATGCACTTTTTGATATATTTGAAGAACCTATATAAATTTCACTATGATTTTTATAATGAAAAATATATGACTTTGGGTGAAAAGACTTATTTTTATCATTATAAAATCTTAAATCTATTTCATCGCCAAGTTCCTTTTTGATTAGATATAATGCAGAAGGCTGTGTAATTCCCAAATAGTTTCCTGTAAGAATTCTTATATTAACTCCTCTATCTAAAGCACTTTTAAGGTCTTTTAATATCATTCTTACACCTGACTCCATAAGGAAAGATACAATAATATCAATTCTATCAGCTTTGGCAATACTTTTTTTAATTGATAATATAACTGTCTATTTTTATTATTATCACCTGTAATAACATTGATATTTTGAATTATATCTTCCTCAATATTAAGTTGAGCCATTTTTCCTCACCTCGCCCAGGTCGTACATCTGATGTTATCCAGTATTCTTCTATTTTTAAATCCTTTATGTTTTCTACAAGTTTTTTAAAAGATATTTCTGTCATATCGGTAAAATATCTCCCGTTTCTTTCTCCTTCAAAATCTCCATATTTGAAAGATGTATATATAATTCCATTTTGTTTTAAAGCTAAATTCATTTTTTCAATTACCCTTACAAGTTCTTTATATTTCAAATGTAATATTGAAGAACAAGCCCATATGCCATTATATTTATCTATAACAGAAAGCTGTTGAAAATACATATGTTTTACATTTATACCTGTATAGTCACTTGCCAATTTACAAAGTTCTTCTGAACCATCTATTGCATCTACTTTAAATCCATTATCTATAAAATATTTTGTATCTCTCCCAGAACCACAACCAAAGTCAAGTATATAGTCACCTTTTTCTAACTTATCAATAAATTTATGTTGAACCTTTGTAAAATCAACTGATATAGTTCCTTGAACAAAATCTTTTGCATTTTCATTATAATAATCTATCGTTTTATTTGAAATCAAATCTTAATTACCACCTTTTTATTTTTATAAAATAAGTTTACATTATTTTTTAAATTTTTACAAAATATTATAATTAATTAGAAAAATAAAAGAGTCCTGAAATCAGAACTCTAATTATAATAATATATTTATACGATTTTTAAACATTTCATAGTATTGAGGTAATGAATTAAATAAGTTTTCTTCTATTGGTTTAATTTGATTTAAACCTATATTTCTTACTGCTTCCAAAGCTCCTTCCTTTTGTGTCATTCTTACACCAAATGTAGTTTGACAGTTTGCACCTTCTATGGAATCATATGACTGAAAAGACTGATTAAAATCCATTAATTTATGAAGGCATATTGGTTGATTATTACTATTATCAACTAGTACTCCCCAATTTCCCCAATGTCTATCAGTATTTCCAACTAAATAATCAATAATATTCATCATATAGTAGTTATATGAATCAATTTTTAATATATATTCTTTAGGTTTAATATCTTGATTTTGCAAATAAATTTCAAGGGTTTCCATAGAAGCAATAGAATATTCTTTTGATGTAAAATTTTCACTTACAGTTACTTTCTCCCCATCAAAATATCCTTCTTCATATATAACTTGAGGCACATCAAAACACTGACAAATTTTACTTGCAAGTAATTCTCTTTCTACTGCATCTTTGTCCCCATCTTTTAATAATACAAAACCTTTATTTTTTCTTTTCCATGCTTTTGGGAAACAACCATTTGTTGATAAATCACGAGCAAGACTTGTGCTATCTACTGTATACTGTTTTCCTCTCAATGCAATATCTATAAAAATATCACTTAAATGATTTTCATAAAGATTAATTTCTTCAAATGATACTTTCTCTCCTTCTTCTCTTACCCAAAATACATCGGTTAAAGAAGCACAACGATAAGTTAATGCAATTTTAGCACGGTCTTTATCTGTAACCGCTTGTTTCATTCCTATACTGTTTAATATTTCTTTAGCATATTTACGGTCAAGTGTCAAAACTCTTGTAGCACACCAATAATAAAAATTAGTTATGTTATTAACTAGCGTTTCAATATCTTCATCTTCCTCTAAATATAAGTTATAAGGAAGAAAATCAGGTGCATATATTTTACATCTACCAATATAATCTATTTTTGCAACTACTTTGTTTATATGCATAATTTCATAGTTTTTCTTATCCAATTAAATCACCTCCATTTCAATATAATATATAACCTTATATTTACGAAAATTTTAACATTATTGTACATCTTAGTCAAATCTAATAGTGCATATACCAGCAACCACTCAAAAATTATATCTTTATTATATTATTAATTATTAAATTTACAAAATACACCTTTTAAGTACTTATCAGGATAGGACAAAGTAACTCTATAATTTAAACCATCTTTCAATTCTACATTAACATCAACCATTTTATCATTTATATTTTCATCTATATTTGAAAAATATGTACTTTTTATATAACTCTTTTGAACTCCCAAAACATCATTTGCCCTTTCAAACCAGCTCTCATCAGATACTATATCATTTTTAATATCTTCCGTTATAGTTTCAGACTTTTCGTACAATCCAGATGTTGCAGCTGCTATTGAATTTTCATTAGGCATTACCCAAACTGCATAATCATTAGTTTTTTCATTGGTATCAGCAAATAATCTTACAAACCAGCAATTAGGTTGAATTGAACTTTCATCATTATAACCAGCACTAATAGAAAGACTATTTGTATCTACATTAAAATATTTTTCTATATATTCCTTTGATATATTTATGGCTTCTTCTTCATTTTCTACTGATATTTTAGTATCATTTTTTTCAAATATAGTTTCCTCAACAGTATCATTTTTATATGTATTATTAACAGCCTTTATTGATTTAAAATTAAAGAAATTTGAAAATAAAATCAAAACAAAAATAAATAAAGCTGTAATTTTAAAATACTTATGTTTGCTATTATCCATAATAATTTGAACTCTCCTTTTTAAAATTTCTTTACCATTTTTAGAAAACATTACTGCAAAAACTGATTTTTTATTTGATATCTCAATTTGATTTAAAAGCATATATCCATATTTTTTTCTTTCATATTTATCCATATACTTTGTAACAGTTTCATCACAGGAATATTCACAAGCTTCATTTATATTACATAAAACTATATATGTAATAGGATTGAACCAATGGACAATATGAACTGTCAAAGCTAAGATTTTATAAAAAATATCTTTTCTCTTATAGTGAGTTAATTCATGTTTAAAAATAAGTTTTAACTCATCAATATTAAATTCTTTTACAGGTAAAATAATTGTAGGCTTTAAAATTCCTGTAAATATCGGAGATTTAACTATTTTACTTTCTTTAAGTTTGATATGTCTATGTATATTCATTTCATTACAAACCGACTCTAAAGAATATAGATATTCTTTTTTAGATACACCATTAATACATATTTTTAATTTATGCTTAAATCTTAAATAAATAATAATGTAATATATCGAAAACAGTAAAAATCCTATAAAATACAACTTCAAAATAATATTATCAAAAAAATTAAAAGTGCTAACAACATTGTTATCATTAGTAAATTCAATGCTTTTAGGTATAAAAATAAAATTATTTGTAATTGTATTTGTAAAATTATAATCTGTGGTTTTAAATGTAACATAGTTTAATAAGTCTAATTTATATGGAAAACAAAATGAAAACAACACAAGTATCCATATATAATAGTACCAACTACCACCATATTTTTTAATTAATATAGGTTTCAATAAAATTAAAATCAACGAAAAAATACTACCCATTAAAGTAAGTTGAAATAATATATTCATATAATTTATTCGTCCCTTTCAAGAATTGATTTTAATTCTTCCAAATTACTTTCACTAATTTCATTATCTTCAAACAATGCTGCAAAGAAATTTTTAGCAGAACCTTCATAAAACTCATTTAAAAAATTCTTTGAGCACATCTTTTTATATTCCTTTTCAGAAATAATACTATTATAGATTTTTCCTCTTCCATTTTTCTCAGCCTTTAAAAATCCTTTATCTACAAGTCTTGACATTAAAGTTAAAACCGTAGTAATTTTCCATTGTTTTTCCGGTATCGCCTCCATTATATCTTTACTTGTAACTCCCCCATCATATTTCCATACAATATTCATTATCTCCATTTCAGCTTCTGATATTTTTTGCATATAATCAACCTCCATTTATTTCTACACTTTGTAGAATTTAGTTTAATTCTACATCACGTAGAATTGTTTGTCAATATTATAAAAAATAAATTTTAAGTCATTCACGTTTTGACAAATTTTTCAAATCCATTTTCATATAATTAAAGAGTCCACAGTAGTATTAAGATTATGTTGGGAGTGATTATATGAATATGGATAAATTTAAACATCTATTTTTTAAACCTGATATAATTCTAAATATTTCAAACAGATATATAATAAATTACATATACAGTTTCTTAAATCACCAAAAAGGAGCAGTCTGTGTTTTTTAATAAACATCAGAACTGCTCCTTTTTTATATTTTAATTGTAGGTCACCTCCCCTTATTTTAATTAGTTTTAATCAAAAAACTATATGATTGAAAGGGGTTGTAATTATGAAAAATATAAATTTAAAAGACTTATATCCAGACTGTTTTGAAGATATTTTTATTGAATTATCTGATGATATTTTAGATGTATTTAATGACTTTTTAAAAGCTGAAAACGCTTATAACAGAAAGAAATATCGCTACAACGCTTACTATTCTCTTGACCGTAACGACGGAATAGAAAGAGACTTGTTAAATCCTCCTTTTTTGACTGATAAAATGTGTGAAAATAATATTTTAAATGAACAGATTTATAACGCTTTAAAAACCCTTCCCCCAGAACAATTCAGAAGAATTTATCTCCATTATTTTTTGAACATGAATAAAACAGAAATAGCAAAAATTGAAGGTGTTACAGAAGGTGCTGTGAGGCTTTCTATCAAAATAGGGCTTAAAAAAATTGAAAAAATCATTGAAAAATATTTATAAAAATACCTACGATTTTCTTTAATTTTTGTCACGGTTTATGAAAAGAGATGTTATATCTTTAGTGAACCTTGAAAACTTAATACAATATTTCGAGTACATAACTTATATCGCCATAAAGGCAAAGCCGTTAACTGACACCGCCATAATGAATATTATTCGGAGCGATAAAGTGTCACTGTTAAAACCAGTAAGGGCAATACTGGAAGCGATGACAGATATAAGGGATAATGATACTTTCTCACGACCTCCCACAGACTTGAGGAGGAGACTCTTGTGTATACTGTAAAAGATACATAGGAGCTATGATGTCCTGCCAAGACTGCTCGAAATACTTATTTTACATATTTTCAGCCTACTCGCATAATAGACAACTCTTTTATAAAAAGTTATTATTAAAAAAGAGTAAAACAGCTGTTATGCTTTAAAATGAACCTTGAAAACTTAATATTGTCTACTGTTGGATTTTTTATTTAGGAATTAAGGAGGATACAAATGAAACAATATCTTACAGCTAATGATATATCTGAAGCACTTAATATAAGTGTTAGTAGTGCTTATAGAATAATAAAAAAGTTAAATATTGAACTTAAAGAAAAAGGATATATTGTAATATCGGGAAGGTGCCCTATTGCTTTCTTTAAAGAAAAATATTATGGCTTTGATGAAAATAAACAATAAACAATAAATTGCTTGCAAGGAGGATTAATATGTCAGTATCAAAAGACAAATCCACCGGTAAGTGGATGGTACAATGGAGAGTAAAAGATTTACAGGGCAAAGTTATACATAAAAAGAAACGTGGTTTTAAAACAAAAAAAGAAGCTCAAGAATGGGAAGTATTACAAAGAATTAAAGTAGAAGATAGTTCTTCAATGTTATTTTCTTTATTTATTGAACTGTATTTTCAAGATATGCAACATCGCGTTAAAAAATCTACTTATAAAAATAAAATACATTTAGTTGAAAAAAAGGTTACTCCTTTTTTTGGGCACATGAAATTAAACAGTATAACACCTAAACATATTAGAGACTGGCAAAATTTATTGACTTCATACCGTGATGAGAAAGGTAACCCTTATTCTCAAACCTATCTGAAAACAATAAATAATCAAATCACAGCTATATTCAACTATGCTGTAAAATATTATGACCTTAAAGAAAATCCTTGTCACAAAGCTGGTGGAATGGGTAAAAAGAATGCTGATGAAATGCTTTTCTGGGTTAAAGAAGAATTTGACAAATTTATTGAATGCATAAAAGATAAACCTCAGTCTTATACAGCCTTTATGTTGCTTTATTATACTGGAATACGTTCTGGTGAGCTTGCAGCTTTAACGAGAGGTGATATAAACCTTGAAAAACTTACTATCACTATAAATAAGTCTTATCAGAGAATAGACAAAGAAGATATAATAACAACACCTAAAACTCCAAAGAGCAACCGTGTTGTAACTATTCCTCAAAAACTGGCAGACTGTTTAGAAGATTATTTTAAACTTTTATATGGTCTTAAAGATGATGACAGAATTTTCCCTTTCACAAGACACTTTTTAAATCACGAAATGAAACGAGGGTGTAAGTTATCTGGTGTTAAAAAAATACGTGTTCACGACCTGAGACACAGTCACGCATCTCTTTTAATAGAAATGGGATTTTCTCCACTATTAATTGCAGAAAGATTAGGTCATGAGAAAATAGAAACGACACTCAACACATACAGTCATTTATATCCTAACAAACAGGTGGAAATAGCGGATAAACTTAATAATTTTTAATTATTCCCTCAAAAAAATAAACGGAGCCTTTATGTAGCCATCAACAATAAAAAATCCGGATAACCCTTGATTTACAAGGGTTCCGGATTTTTGTTTATTATTCGAACTCATCTCATAAGAGTTTAATTTTGGTAACTTATATAGTATTTATAATACTTTTTTCATTATATTTGCTATATTATCATATGTTATTTTAGTTGTTGTAAAAATTGTACTCAAATCGTACTCAATAATTTAAATATAACAAAAGAGAAAGTTTCCTTATTTTAAATCCAATATACGTTCAATTTTGTTTTTCTTAAGTCGTTTATTAATCATTTCTCTAATTTCTTCTTGATTAGCTTCTTCACAAGAAGTTCCTCTACGTACATAATCCTATTCATTTTTAAGTCGTTACTATCCTTTTTTGAAAGAAATAGCAAAAATTTTGGATTATTTTCAATAACTATCATTTGATACTTATGATTATTTAACTTATCATATTCTGAGGACTCATAAACAAAATCATATATGTCATACTTAAGATCAGAAGAAACTAACTTTTTAATTTCATTATAAACAATCGCCTTATCTTTTATTTTTTCAATACCTGGAAATGTAAACGTTTTATTCTCATTTTCATGAATTCCAAATATTATTATATCACCACCAGAATTCACAATTGCTAACATCTCTTTTGCAAGTTTGTGCTGGTCAATCCATTGTTCTTTAAAATCTATGTTATTGTGTTCTCCTGTTTGTCCTCTTAAAAACTCACGGAAATTGTCTAATGTTGGCTCTTAAAGTAATTTATAAACTATATCTTTTACCTGTTTTGGAAATTGCATATCTATTTTTATCCACTTCTTATAAATAAATTTATTAGTGTTATAAAGAAATGTTCTCTATTAAATATTAATAAATTTTATGTATTATTATATATCACATTTTAATTTAATTCTATAAAGTGTTAACAGCAAAAATTTTTTTGATTATATAACACTTCTTTTTATTAATTATACAATAAATATACGATATATTCAAACTAATTAGAAAAATGTGATAAATAGCATTATAACTTTAAAAATTAATATATAATATAAGTTTATATAACCTAAAACTTATTTAATTTATAATTTATTACTTTGTAATATTTATAAATTGTTCCATAAGAACTTTACACTCTTCAAGTAAAGCTATCAACTCTTCTGAATTACTATCTATACATTGGAGTTGTTTATATAATCTTTGTATTTCAATACTTAATCTATCACTTTGATATTTACCTACAGTAATATTTATTTGTTTATTGAGAACAGACTCTATTATATATTTTCCTTTAGGCATACCAGTTAATTTAATTCTTGCTTCAAGTTCTCTTTGTTCTTCAGGAGAAACTCTAAAACTTACCATATGATTTCTTTTTCTATTTTTATCCAAGCCACTCAAATTAATCCCTCCTTATACTCAACATCTAACTTTTCAGCTAATATACATTGTTTATCTGGATAAAGATGAGAATATGTATTTAATGTAGTTTCTACTTTTTCATGACCTAATCTTTTTGCAATTTCTAAAGGCGAAAAACCCATTTCAACAAGTAAACTTGCATGAGAGTGCCTTAAATCATGTATACGTATTTTTTTAACTCCACTATTTTTAATTCCCCTTTTCATTTCATATTCCATAAAATATTTAGTAAATGGAAAAAGTCTATCCTTATCACATAAATCATATAAACTATCTATATAATCTTTTATGTCTTCTAATAGAAAATCTGGTATTGATATAATTCTTTTACTCTTAGGAGTTTTTGGTGGTGTTATAACATCTTTTTTATCTATTCTTTGGTATGACTTTGTTATAGAAATTGTTTTTTCTTCAAAATTTATATCATTAATGGTAAGAGCCAAAAGCTCACCTATCCTCATTCCTGTCCAATACAAAACCATAAATGCCACATAGGATTGTCTTTTGTCCATAATAGAATTGATAAAATTCATGAATTCTTGCCTAGTCCAAAAACTCATTTCTTCAGCTTTACTTTTTCCAATACTTCCTGCTTTAGCACAAGGGTTACTTTGTAAATCATAATATTTTACAGCATAATTAAATATTGCATTTAGCTGATTATTTATACTTTTTAAATATGTTGGAGAATAGTTTTGCTTTATAAGTTCGTTTTGCCATTTTCTTATATCTGCTGGTTTAATATCATTTACTCTTTTATCTCCGAAATATGGAATAATTTTAAGATCTATAATATATCGTTTGCTTCTCATTGTGTATTCTCTTAATCTTGTACTCATATCATTATAATATATTTCTAAAAATTCACTAAATTTCATATTAAAATCAGCATTTTTAGACATAAGAAAATTTCTAAGCCATTCTTCAGCCTCTCTTTTAGTCTTAAATCCTCTTTTAGTTGATTTTCTTCTTTTACCTTGCCAATCTGTATATCTATATTGAATTAACCATTTTCCTGTTTTAGAGTCTTTTTCAGCCTTCACCTTTCCATCCCCCCATACCACTATGCAATAAAGCCATACCATCGTTTTTCAAAATATCTTCTTGGTACTTTTCCAGATATAACAATAAATCCTGCTTGTTCAAGTTCTTTATTAAGTTGTCTTATAATCTTATATGCATGACCTGTTGAAATACCCAACATTTCAGAAAGTTCATTTGCAGTAATATAAATTTTAGCTTCTGTTGCCATAAAATTACCTCCTTTTTATTATATTATCATATAAATATTATTATATTAATATAATATAGTATGTCAATATTCATTATATATAATTAGTATTTTAAATTTTAATTGTATTTGTTATAATAATTAAAGCAAAGTATACGGGAAAGGTGGAGCATTATGCAAGAAATTAACCTTGGCGAAAAATTACAAACTTTAAGAAAAAGTATGGGATATACACAAAAGGATTTTGCTAAATTTTTAGATATTCCTCAACCTTCTCTTTCTTCATATGAAAACAACCGTAATTCTCCGACAACTGATGTTCTTGTAAATATCTCAAAGAAATGCAATATATCTTTAGATTGGTTATGTGGTATATCATCAAATTTACACACAATTTCAACATTGGGTGATATATCAGAATTCTTATATAATTTACTAGAAATAAATGAAATAAATATTGAAATAGAAATAAATAATAGTTCATCAAATGATAACAAAATAAACAATGATAAGTCATATGTAAATTTAATAATTTATAAAGATGATAAAAAATATAAATATAATTCTTTTTTATATAAAATTATAGAAAAAATTCAAGAAAACACGAGCGACTTTAAATCATACTTAATATCAAAAGATATATATGAAATAGAAAAATCTAGAAATCATGAATATTATAATTTACCAGTGACAAAAAAATATTTACCTAATTTAAGTCGTAATGAACGTCTTAAAAAACATATTGAATATATGAAAACATTGTCAGAAGAAGACTTAAAACTGTAATTTAGTTTTAAGTCTTTTTTGTTATTTTCATTTTTTAAATAATTTAATACATAATATTATAAAAATAAACTATACTTAAACCTATTTAAGACTAATTTAATTAAAATATATAATTATATATTTAAAGATAAGCAAACGGTTTAACCCCATAAGTCTGTTGTATAACAGCTTGTCCTCATATTTGACGACCTATTTCCATTGCCTGGGACGGTTTTTTCACGCTCGGACTGTGGCTAAATAGAAGTATCATTACTATGTTATTTACTTATTTACAATATTAAATTTTTTAAAATTTTTATTTATATGGGTTAAAATTCATAATAGATGTAATTAAGCTTGTTATTAGTATACGTTTTACTGTTCCGTTAACTTCTTCTTTATAACCTCCATACCCATCATCAACAACTCGTTTTGATAGCTTATTTATATATGGCTCATAAATATCAACGATTTTCATTATTGCTAGCGTATCTCCAGAAATTGCTGCTAAAACAGTTTCATTGTCAAGTTTTTCTCTACTTGAAAAAAACTTTTTTCTCATTTCATTGATTTGTTTTTCATCAGATTTTTCATTTTGAACTTTCACATTATCCATATCATTTTCCCCTTTTCATTAAATTTTTTATATATTTAAGTGCCGATTTTCTGTTATACTGTACAGAACTTCTAGGTATTAACATATATTTACCTATTTCTTCATCTGTCATATCCATAAAAAAACTTAATAAAATAATTTCTCTTTTCTTTTCTGAAAGCAACATTAATGCTTTGTAAAGCATTTCATTCTCAATAGCTATCTCAAAGTCACGAATATTTATTACAAATTTCAAAATATTATAATCGTCTAATGTATATAGTTGATAAAATATATCTTCACTTAATTTTGAATATAAGACTATTTTATCTTGCATTCTTTTCTCAGTTTTCAAAATTTTATAGTTACTAAATTTTAAAGATTTTTTACAAAAATAATCAAACCTATTTAATAATGAATTTTCGAAAGAAAGTAATTTCATAAATAATCACCTCCTTTCTAAAAATATTAAGTTTTAATAAAATCCTCCTTTACTTAATAAAATCTTCATATAACTAAAAAAAGCCAAATTTTTTGTAATATTTACAAGAAATATATATTTTTGTAAAAAACTAACATATAAGATATATAATAAATTTATATTTTTATATTAAAATATTAATAAGAAAAATATGATTTTTTATTCAATTATATGTAAAAATTGTATTTTATTGTATAAAATTAGCACTAATAACACTTGTTAATATATAAAAACAGAAAATATGGATTATGAACAAAAAAGAAAATATATGTTATAAAAACTTAGATAAGTATATTTGATAAAAAATGTATCTATTTGATAATATTTTTAAGATGTGAAAAAATGAAAATAAAAAATTTTTAATGTTTATAGTTTTATCTATATTTAGTTGTAATTGAATAAATATATAATTTTTAAATAAAAAGCGTATCATAAAAAATGATACGCTTTTCTTCTAATAATACTTGAAATTAAAATATTTTTAAATTTATAATGTCACTTAATGCTTAAGAAACCGTAAAAACAAGTCTTTTTCCTGCACAACTATTTGTACCTAAAACATATCTAAATGTATCTGTTTTATTACTAGCAACCTCCACAGAAATACATTTCCATGAATTATACATTCCTGAAGTATTTCCGCTTAAAGTAGCATATTTTGTATCAGTTCCAGAGTTTATAATACAATATTCGTTTACATTATTAGTTTCTGTTTTAATATAGATATTAAAAGTTTTAGATGCACTAGATGTATCATTTACAAATTTAATAGGAAATTCATATATAACTCCCCAATTTCCAAGATTTTGTCCAGAAGTTGTTGGAGAAACTGTAACACTAGATGGATTTGCTAAATGAATTGGAAGCAAATCAGAACTATTTGTTGTATTATTTATTTTTAAATTAGAAATATTTGTTGAATTTAATTTTATATATTTTTTTCTATTCTGTAACTCACTAGCATATAAAGTAATTGTATTTGCTACATACTTATATCCATCTGAATATCCAGAATATTGACCACCCATATCTGTTTTAGGAATTATTGTAGCTGTACCATCTATATATCCTTTATTATTATATATATATGCTGTTACAATAGCTTGTTTATCAATCTGAAATTCTAATAAACCACTATAAAGCCCACTATAATTTGGCAATGATTTTTCGAACCAATAAGATTTATTAGCACCTATTGAAACTGTATTTCCAGAAGAAGAATTGAAATAATCTTTAATTGTCTCACCTGCTACACCAGCCCAACTACCTTTATCTGAAGAATAATTTGTACCATGTCCAAGTTTCAACTGTTTATAACTAAGTGTTCCACTATTTGGATTAAATATTTGTATACCAAAATAAAATGGTGTTTTTGCAGCATCACTACTGTTATTATATTGATATGAGAAGAAAATCTGGTGTGTTCCAGCTGGAACAACTACCTGATTTAAACATTTATTATTAGCATTTGCTTCTCCAAACATATTATTCTTTAATGCTTCAGGATAATTACAATATATAAATTTCTTATTTTTATCAAGTGTATAATTTACAGATAAATTAACATCTGTAGATAAATTTGTTAAATTTGTTAAATTATTTCCGGACGCAGATAAAATATTAAAAGACATATGGCTTTATCCCCTTTCTTAAAGTATATTTTTTTAATAAATATTTTTGTAAGTAGCTACTTATATTTATTAAAGATAAAATTAATGTATATTTAGCAACCTAAATAATAGATAAAATTTTATATTTTTAAATTATTGTATAATTATTGTAATTTTAGTCTTTAATTGCCATTTCAACATATATATGTTAAAATATTTATATAAAATTATATTTTTAATATTTTTAGAAAGGGAGTGTTTATATTATGAATAAAAGAATTACATTTATATTTATTTTATTATTAAGCTTCGTTTCATTAAGTTTTAATGTATTTGGTGCAACAAAAGTCATAGGTAAAGTATTAAATACTGATATTGTTGCCTATATTAATGGGCTTCCAATAAAATCTTATAACATAGAAGGATATACAGGTATTGTTGCAGAGGATTTGCTTGATTATGGTTTTGATGTAACATACAATAATGAATTTAGAACATTAAGTATAAGACAATATATAAAAGATAAAGAAGTAACAGCAAACTATATCCCAGAAAAAAATATAACAAAACCTATTGGTTCTTTTGTCTCAAATGTCTATTCAACAGATATTATAACAAAGGTAAATGGTGATACAGTAACATCTTATAATATTGGTGGGAAAACAATTATATTAATAGATAGTCTTTCAAGTTTTGGAGATGTAAAATGGTATCCAACAGAACGAAAAATATGTTTTGATTATATTCCAAGTTGGAGTCTAAAACTTGAAAATGATTATAATAAAGATACATCAGCAAGTATATCGAATTTCATTTTAGAAGTTACAAGAAATTCATTAGGTGGCTTTGATGTAAGTGGAGAAAATAATCAATATTTAACATATGTAGAATTTAATTGGGATAAAGTTGAAGGTTTATATTTTAAGTTTTCAATATACGGAAATGTAAATATACAAACAACTAAACTTTTAGAAAAATTAAATAATATTGCAAATAATAATAATATTTATTATAGTATCAATCTTGCAAATGATTACATGAAAATAAGTATTAATAACAATGATATATCCATAAAAAATGTTAAACTTGGTGGAGGTAATGGTCATATTGATTACTACTTCTATTTGGATAAAGAAATATTAGATTTAGATGATATACATTCAATTAGAGTGGAATGTAAATAATAAATTAATATAAAAAAGCCTTATATAAT
>NZ_NFLT01000020.1 GCF_002161055.1 Tyzzerella sp. An114 | reverse complement strand
AAAATGGATAGATTTTTGCCATGTTTCCTTATTATTTCCATAGATAGACACATCAACTCATATATATCAAAGGATGCCTTCTTTATCCATATATTAATGGTTGGTCCTTCAAATAATTCCTCGTATTCCACAAAGATATCCTCACACCTTTTATAAAGAAACTCATCTTGTGCTTTTGCAGTTCTTTGCATTGGAACATCATGAAGAAATCCATAAATATAAAAGGCTCTAAAGTCATGCTCTGGTTCTTCAGAGTTTTCACTTTGAAAATAAGCTTTCAACAAATTGGAACAAAACCCTTTTTGTTTTTCTGTAATACCTTCATCATCATACACATACTCTGCATTCTTTACAGTTTTCATATGTTGAAGTATTCTGTTATGCTTTTTAGGTTCAAACTCTTTTTCACAGATAAACAAGTAGTAATCTTCTAAAATCTTTTCCAATATCTCAAAAGCAATATTTAAATAATCTATTAAAGGGTCATCTTGAGACCAATAATACAGATCAAACTGAATAGTATCCTTTTTTCTACCAACATATATTTCATATGGAACCGGCTTTTGTTCTTTCTTTATTCTTTTTTGAAAAAATAACATGCAATCACATTGTTCTGCCAAATATGAAATTTCTTTTTCCTCTTTATAATTTAGCTCTATATCTTTTCCATAACTTCTCAAAACTCTAATTATGAATACAACTAGTTTCTCTGGGCAAATGACATCTTTTTTTATAATGATAGAAAGACTTTGCAATTCCTCAAAATGGTCTTCATAATCTACCCTAATATCCGGTTTTTCTTTCTGAAAAAATGTATATTGTTCCTCGGCATTTGCTTTCATCATTATATCGTCATGATATCCATATAGTGTAAAATCATTCATAGGAAAACTACATTGACCAGGATCTACATTATGAAAACAGTCTTTTAATAAAAAAGAATGCACGCCCTTTCTTTTTTCAATGATAATTTCTTTTTCATCAGATAGAAATTCTGTAGTTGATTGATTTTTCAGATAAGTGATGCAGTTTTCCAATTCTTCCGCCTCACCTTGAAAATGTCTTACCGTAAAAACGCAATATTCTTCCATTATTTTTTCCAAAATTGCATAACTGATTTCTGTAAAGTTTGTAGGATGCATACCTTCTGTGTAAGAAATATGACAGGTAAAACTCATTTCTGTAACTGTCACAAAAACATAGAATTTCTTTGCTTGCTCTTTCGTTGGTTTATCGACTACTTTTCTTTTCCTATGAAAAAACATATTATCATCTCCTAATTATACCAAATCTGTGATATCAAATACCCAGTTTGCAAATTCTTCTCCACCTACTGCCCCTGCAATACCTCCAACTAAACTAAGTACCGTGCCTCCAATAGCTGTTCCAAACCCTGGGGCAACAGCCGTTCCAATTCCAGAACCCGCCATAGCTCCAAGTTTCGCCCCAATGGCAGCTCCTGCCCAGCGACTTCCTATTTTAGCTGCTGTCATACCCGTTTTTTTGCCTATTTTTTTGTCCACATCACTTAAATCATCTATAATAGTATTTCCTAATTCCAAAGTATCTAAAAGGACACCTGCTACTAAAAGAACTTTTCCTCCGATACGGACTGCTTTTCCTGCTTTTGTAAAGTTTTTAAATCTTATATATGTAGATTCAGAAATTTCTTTATGATTTAAATATTTCTTTAAAAAAATTGGTTTGTCAGCATCATAATTAATGTGAAATGACAGCTCCTTACCTTTTTCATAATGTGGTCTATCCAACATAAATGCTCTTGATTTTTTTCCATTTTTCGCATAAAAAAGCATGGAATAATCATTCATATCCGACAAATTTTTGAGCTTTGAATTATTCAATTTAGCATTAGAAATATCTTTTACTACTACTTCATGTGTTACATCTGTCAAATTACTTTGTAGTATATCCACATATGTCAGCACAGGCACAGACCCTGATACCAAGGACTTTGACACTTGATTCCATGCACAAAGTGTTTCCTCTCCAAAAACACCATCTTCTTTTAATTTACCGCGGCTACCTTTCATTCCCAATATATTCAGTTTCTTTTGCAGCTGCAGTATCTTTTGTGAATTTCCACCTACAAACCACATCAGATTTTCTATATTGTTTTTCAGATTAGAACACTGAATACCGCTTTTCTGTAATTGCTCTATTGCATAAATTAGTATTTTCCCATTTTTATCCTGTATATAGTGATGTTCCCTTTCTCCTTGTTTGATGTCACTTTCTATTTGATTATAAATATTTTTTAACATTTTATCAATTTCATAAACATATTTCTTTGCAGATCCATAAGAATACTTAATAGGAAATTCGTTTCTAAAGATTTTTTTTACAATTTCCATATTATATTCTTTGCTACATAAACGTTTTCCGTTTTTTCCTTTATAAATTTTTTCGTTCCATTTATACTGATAGTAATAATATACATCTGCTAAAAACGCATTTCCTTTGCCTTGCTCCACAGAAGATAAAAATGCAAATTTCTTCAAATCATTGGATGCCGCTTTAGAAACATTGCTATTTAATGCTTTTTGCAACATATTTAACTTTTCTGATATAGAAATATTGTTTCCAGTATTGCTTCTTATCTTTTTTTCTGCTTTTTCAATGTTTCCAAAACTTTCTGATGATTTTCTTTTAGACTCTTTAGATGACAATAATACATAAGAAACAATTCTATCTACATTAACGTTATGACTCCCCCATTTTTGTATAATCTCTCCCATCGCCTTTACTAGTTCTGCCGTTTCCTTTCGATCTTTTTCTGGAATAAATGCTAAAATATAAGCACTACTTTTCACATCTTGATAAATCATTGAAATCATTTCATTACAGCACTGTACAAGTTCCTTCAATCCATCCAAATATTTATATTCCTTTGAAACTTTCACAACTTCTTCAATCTTAAATTGTTGATTCATTGCTTGAAAATATACATCTGTTCCTACAATTTTTCCATTTTTTCCAGTTAACTCTTTACTCATATTTAATATCCTTTCTTTCATTTATTTTCCTTAGTATAACTGAAAAAAAGTCTCATAAAATCCCAACATTTTCATTTGTATTCTATAATTCTGAATATTTTTTAAAATAAAAAACAGTGATATTCTTTAGAGATTGCTTCATAAAGAAAACAAATATATCCAGAATCCTTATCAAATGAAGGATTCCAGTTATTTCTTTATATTATTAGAAAATCCTTTTCTAGTAATAAGCATCGATTATTCTTTATACAAAGTTTGATTATATTTACCACAAATCCACCCAAACCATTAAATATGAATAGCATTTTTCTTTTTACCAATTAGATATTATTTAAAATCAGTATCTGCATTTCTACTGTATATGTTTTAAATACAATTTATCTTATACTCATTATTTTACCACATTATACAATGCAAAATTAAAAAACTTAATTCTGCTATTATATATATATCTATACATTCAACTCTTTTCTTTAATATAAATCCTTTTGGGTACTCATGTGGCTTTACCTCTAAAACTCTGATTTCTTTTTCTCTAATAAAAATTTCTCCTTTCCTTGTTTCTTCCTTATTAATGGCAATAAAAAAAGCAGTACATCTTTATTTGTACTGCCATAAAATAAATTTTAGTTACTCATCCCCCCCTTATGTTACGAGTATATAAAAATCACTCATATTAAGTTTTTATTTTATAAAATAAAATCTAATAACTTATTGTGATTATGATTGTTATTTTTTGTCATAATTTGCGAAATATTTTTTTAAAAAATGGTTATAAAATGAATTTGTTAAATTTTGACATATATTTTAAGGTACAAAAAAAGCGATGTGAATTTAAAATCACATCGCTGGAAATCGATTTTTTGCCTAATTTTTGCCATGTCATCTATGAAAATCGAATTTTTTTAAGCCTAAAAATTCTTCAAAAAAACCTCTGAAAACGTTGATTTCTCGGGCTTTTTTGACTATGTCATCATGTTTGACTACTCATCCCAATTGTGGTACACATTCTGAACATCATCGTCATCATCAAGAAGGTCAAGAAGTTTATTCATTTTCTTAATATCATCTTCACCTGTAAGAGCTGTGTAAGTCTGAGGTATCATAGTAACCTCTGCTGAAGCCATAGGAATTCCTGCTGCTTCAAGAGCCTCACGAACAGCTGAAAAATCATCTGGAGTTGTTGTAATTTCAAAGCTATCTTCTTCAGCTGCAAAATCTTCTGCACCTGCTTCAATAGCAGTCATCATAAGCTCGTCTTCTTCCATTTCAACCTCTTCCTTATCAATAACGATAAGACCTTTTTCATCAAACATGAAAGATACACAACCGCTTGTACCCATATTTCCGCCGCCTTTTGTGAAAGCGTTACGAACATTTGCAGATGTACGGTTTCTATTGTCTGTAAGAGCTTCAACTATAACAGCAACACCATTAGGACCATATCCTTCATATGTTACTGATTCGTAATTAACATCATCACCAGCACCAGCAGCTTTTTTAATACTTCTCTCTATTGTATCATTAGGCATATTATTTGATTTAGCCTTTGCTATAACGTCACGAAGTTTTCCGTTGTTTGCAGGGTCTGGACCACCAGCTTTAACGGCAACTGCAATTTCTCTTCCGAGCATAGTAAATATTTTACCTTTTGCAGCATCATTTTTTTCTTTTTTATGTTTAATATTAGCAAACTTTGAATGTCCTGACATAAATATCCTCCTTAAAATTTCTCCACGTTACATTTTATCATTTTTTATCAAATATTACAAGTTTTTATTCATACAAATCAAGGTTACCATCAAGCCAAACACCATATAATTCATTAAGCATATTTATCTGAGCTTTACCATTTGATACATCAATCATTTTACTATTAAAGCTATCCGCAAAATCAGCCTCAGTTAAAACTATAAACTCAACATTTTCAGTATAAATTGTATCATGTATAATATGACCGTCCTGCAATATTTCATACTGAATTTTGCCTGATGTAGGATAGTCTGTAACTATACTAAATTTTCTATAAAGAACCATTTCAGCTACACCAGCAGAAAGTATCCCCTCTTTAGCAGATTTTCCATAGGCTCTTACAAGACCGCCTGTGCCCAAAAGAGTTCCACCAAAATATCTTGTAACAACAATAGCAGTATTTTTTATATCTTCACCGGCTAAAACATCAAGAACAGGTTTTCCTGCAGTACCTTGTGGTTCACCATCATCACTACAACGCTGTATTTCATTTCTATCGCCTATCTGATAAGCAAAAACATTGTGAGTTGCGTTCCAATATTTCTTTTTCATTTCATCAATAAAGGCTCTAGCTTCATCTTCATCTTTAACAGGTCTTACAGTAGCAATAAATCTTGATTTTTTTTCTATAATTTCAGCCTCAGCTTGATTTAATATTGTTTTATATTTTTTAAGCATTCTATCACCCAAACTTTAATTTTATGCATTTAAAGTATACCATAAAATATTTAAACAAAAAAGAAAAGACCGCAAAAAAACGGTCTTTTATGAAACAAAATCGTCAATTATATTTAAAAGTGACGATGGCATAACATTATATTTTGATATTATATCAGCAAGTTTTAAAATATCCTCTCTTTTTTCTGTTACACCATAGTCTCCCTCTTTTTCAACAAAAACATTTCCACAATACTTTGATATTTCTATGCCATATACTGGAGATTTCATATTTTTATATTTTATATGACTTTTTGTTATAAAATAGTGCAATACAACACTTTCTCCATTTTCTAATTCAACTGTTTTTTCTGAAAATATTTCCTTTTCCATAACTCTCCCCCTTAAACTCACTAAGGAAGATTATAACAGTTAACAAATGTTATTTCTATAAAACAATATCGACTTTTAAATAGCATTTATCAAAGTATTCGACAGGAGAAATCAATATATACAGCCGATATACAAACCATGAAATGTTTACTGTCGAAAAATAATATTATTTCAAGATATAATTTTTAAGTCTATTTTCAGTTTCTTCATTGACATAAGCCTCTATAAGATAGCCTGTTTCTGTGTGTTCTTCTGATATAATTTCACACTTGCCATGTATATAACTTATGAGACTTCCCTCACTGTAAGGTATCATGACTTTAATAGATTTTCTAAAGGATTTTAAAAGTTCCTCAATAGCAGTAAGCATATTTTCTGTGCCTTTTCCTGTTTTAGCTGAAATTTTAACAGTATCCCTAGCTTTTATATCGAAAGGTAGAGGATATTCAACATCTTCCCTATCAATCTTATTAAATACAGTTATAACAGGAGTCTCCTCACAGCCTAACTCTCTAAGGGTACTATAAACAACATTCATATGTTCTTTCCTCTGTGGATTTGATGCATCTACCACATGGAGAAGTATATCAGCATATTTCATTTCCTCAAGAGTAGCTCTAAAAGCCTGAACAAGATTATGAGGTAATTTCTGTATAAATCCAACCGTATCAATTAAAAGTATTTCAGAGCCATTTATAAGCTTAACTTTTCTTGTTGTTGTATCAAGAGTAGCAAAAAGTTTATCTTCCGCCAAAACTCCTGCATCTGTAAGTTTATTTATAAGTGTTGATTTACCTGCATTTGTATATCCTACAAGGGACACAACAGGTTTTCCCTTTTTATCTCTCTGATTTCTCAAAAGCTCTCTGTGAGTTTCTATCTCTTTAAGTTCTCTGTTAAGTTCTGCAATTCTTGATTTTATATATCTTCTGTCAACTTCAAGTTTTGTCTCACCAGGACCTCTTGTACCGATACCACCACCAAGTCTTGACAAAGAAGCACCAATTCCCACAAGTCTTGAAAGTCTATATTTAAGCTGTGCCAACTCAACTTGAATTTTTCCTTCTCTGGATATGGCTCTAGAAGCAAATATATCAAGTATAACCATTGTTCTATCCATTATTTTAGTATTAAGTATCTGTTCAAGATTTTTAATTTGAGCTGGTGAAAGTTCATCATCACATACAATTCCTGTTGCGTCATAAGCATTAATCATAACTTGAAGTTCTTCAAGTTTACCTTTTCCAAGATAATGGGCTGGGTGTATTTTTTCTCTTTTTTGAATAAGTCTACCAACAGACTCTGCTCCTGCTGTTTTAACAAGTTCATTAAGCTCATCAAGACAACTTTCAGTGTCCATTCCTCCCATTTCTTGGTCTACTCCTACAAGTATAACTTTCTCTTTCATTTCTTCTGTTATATGAAGCTGTGTTTCCTTTGCCATATAAACCCTCCAATCACATAAAAACAGACGGATAATAAATATCCGTCTTTAAATAATACAATATTTAGAATAGAAATTCAACATCAGAAAGTCTTCTATAAATCTCATCCATAACTTTTCTTTCTTCCTCCTCACCATAAGCAAGGAATGTTACAGACATTCTAATATATGGTTCAACATCGTCCCATGGAACTGTTGATATAAGTTTTTCTCTTATAAGATACTGGCTAAAATCTTCAGCAGTTTTAAACTCTGGACCATTTTTAACTCCCTTAGGTATTTTTACATAGAGATAAAATGAAGCTTTTGGTTTTTTAGCATTAAATCCAAGTTTATTTAATGTTTCAACAAGCATAGAATGTCTTCTTGAATATTTTTTAGCTGTCTCATCTGTAATTTCAGTATGTTCAAGGGCATATTTTGAAGCAAGCTGTATTGCCTTAAACTGTCCTGAGTCGTTATTATCTTTTACAGCAGCAAAAGCCTTTACAACAAGTTCATTTCCCACAACAAAAGCCATTCTCCAACCAGTCATATTAAAAGCCTTACTTAAAGAATGTATTTCAACGCCAACTTCTTTTGCACCATCAACAGAAAGGAAACTGAATGGTTTTTCACCATCAAATGTAAGACCTGCATAGGCTGCATCCTGAACAACAATAATATCATTTTTCTTTGCAAAATCAATTACTTTTTCAAAAAATTCAACTGTGGCAGAAGCACCTGTTGGATTATTAGGATAATTTATATATAAAAGTTTAGCTCTCTTTAAAATATCAGAAGGTATGCTGTCTAAATCAGGAAGAAAATCGTTTTCCTCTTTTAAAGGAAGTTTATAAACCTCTCCACCAAGCCACTCTGTCATTGTTCCTATTATAGGGTATCCCGGAACAGTCATAAGTGTAACATCTCCCGGATTTATAAATGCCTGTGCCATCATAGCCAAGGCTGGTTTTGAACCGATAGAATGACAAACTTCTGTCTCTCCGTTAATTCCTTTTACATTATAGAAACTTTCCATATATTTTGCAGCAGCATTTTTAAACTCTGCAATTCCATTATCAGCATAATCTCTGTTTTCCCATTTATGAGCTTCATTACAAAGAGTTTCAACAACTCCCATATCAGCCATAGCATCAGGCTCCCCAACACCCATATCTATTATATCCATATCAGGATGTTCTTTCATAGCTGTTCTTCTTGCTCTTTTAATCTTTTCAAATTTATAGAGAACAGTATCTTTACCAAATTTATTTCCGCCAATTCTCTCTGCTATTAATTCCTGAATATAACTATCTGCCATAATTTTAATCTCTCCTTTATTGTAAATTATTATGCAAGCCAAATACCGTCAAATGAAAATCTTGCAGGGCCTGTCATATATACATGATTATCTTTTTCATTCCATTCAATTTCCAAGTTTCCGCCTAAAAGTTCAACAGTAGTCTTTCTGTCACAAACTCCATTTATGACAGAGGCAACAACAGTTGCACAAGTTCCTGTTCCGCAAGCAAAAGTTTCGCCTGCTCCTCTCTCCCAAACACGCATTTTAAGCATATTATCAGAAACCTTTTCAACAAACTCAACATTTATTTTTTTAGGAAAGTTCTTGTCCACTTCAACAACTTTTCCGTATTTTTCAACATCAAAATTTTTGACATCTTCAACATAAGTCACAGCATGAGGATTTCCCATTGAAACGCAAGTAAAATCAAAATTTTTATCATAAACCTGTATACTTACATTTTTATCTGATGAAGGTATTAAACTTGGTTCAAGTATAGGCTCTCCCATATCAACAGTAACTGTATCAACAACTCCGTTATTTATGTGTAAATCAAGATATTTAATTCCTGCAAGAGTTATTACAGAAATATTTGTCTTATCAGTTAAACCTCTATCATAGACATATTTACCTACACATCTTATAGCATTTCCACACATTTCAGCCTCTGAACCATCAGAGTTAAACATTCTCATTCTAAAATCAGCCTCATCAGAAGGACATATAAGAACAAGACCATCAGAACCTACACCGAAATGTCTTTCACTCATTTTTAAGGCTAACTGGGAAGGATTTTCTATATTTTCATCAAAACAATTTATATAAATATAATCATTCCCACAGCCTTGCATTTTTGTAAACTTCATATTTCCACCCCTAAATTAAAGATTAACAAAATAATACCATAATATAATAAAAAAGACAGCCATTTTAATAATTAAAACAGCTGTCTTTTAAAGTATTATATATTTCTATTAATTAATATTACCAACTCTGTCATGGTGAGCTCCCACTTTTGAATAGAAAGTAAGACCATAAAGACCTGCAAGACCAACAAGAGTGAAAATAACTCTAGCAACAGTAAAGAGTGAGCCACTAAATATAGTAGTTACAAGGTCAAAACCAAAAAGTCCTATAAGTCCCCAGTTTAAAGCACCAACAATCATTATTGTAAGTGCACACCAGTTTAGAAATCTCATAACAACACAACCTCCTATAAAAATAATATTTATAAGTTCTGTATTATTATTTCACTTAAAAAGATTTTTATTCTACAATTTACGGCATTATTTTTCCAAAATCTATACTTTCTGTATTACCTGAGAGAGAAATGCTTATTTTGTCAAAATCAAAAATCTTATTTACTATATTATGGACAGATTGAGCTGTAACACTTTCTATATTAGATATTATTTCCTCTTGAGTCTGAACAGTATTTCTTAAAAGAACAGAGCCTCCCATAGAAGTCATTCTATTTACAGTGCTTTCAGTACCTATTATATAGTTACTTATTATCTGTTCTTTGGTAATTTTAATTACTTTATCAGAAATCAGACTGTTTTTAATGTCTTCTATCTCATTATAAATAAGTCTGCAAACTTTTTCTATCTGATTAGGGTTCATTCCAGCATATACAGCAAATAATCCTGCGTCTGTGTAGGCTGAAATATAGCTATATATTGAATATGTGAGTCCGTTGTCTTCTCTTATTTTTTGGAAAAGTCTTGAACTCATTCCCCCACCGAAAATAGTATTAAATATTGTCATATCATATTTATTTTCATGGTCTCTTTCAAGTCCCGGAAAACACATACACATATGAATTTGTTCAATATCCTTTGGACTTTTTATAAATGAAGGATAGTAGACTGTTTTTTCTTTTTCTTCATTTAATGTTTTGAGAGATTTTTTATCTCCAAAATATTTTTCAACCAGTGCAAAAGCCTCATTTTCATTGACATTTCCTGCAATTGAAATTACAGTATTTTCATTTGTATAATGTTTATCAAAATAATCTTTTATTATTTTTCCATCAAAATTTGATATTGTATCAGCTGTTCCAAGAATAGGAAGTCCAAGACTGCTATTTTTCCATATATTTTCTTGAAGTTTATCATGTACAACCTCCTCCGGAGCGTCATCATACATATTTATTTCTTCAAGTATAACATTTCTCTCTCTTGAAACATCATTATCATCAAATTTTGAGTTTAAAAACATATCACTTAAAATATCAACTGCCTTTTCAATATGCTTATCAAGCACACGTGTGTGATAGCAAGTATACTCTTTTGTTGTATAAGCATTAATCTGACCGCCTAAAGCGTCCATTTCCTCGGCAATATCTTTTGCACTTCTCTTAAATGTACCTTTAAAAAGCATATGTTCTATAAAATGAGAAATACCATTATTATTGATATTTTCATCTCTTGAACCATTTTTTACCCATATACCAAAAGATACACTTCTAACATAAGGTATTTCTTCAACAGCAACTCTTATTCCATTTTTAAGCGTTTTTATATTAACCATTCAAATTCACCTCAAAAAAATATATAATACTATAATTACATTTTTTTAATTTTATATACAACAATAGGGCTATACTATAAAAGTACATAAATTCCCCTACATTTGTTGTTTATGAATGGTATATTCTCAACGCCATTGTCGGAGTAAAAACTACTCAAATAGATATAACCCTATATAAATTTTTAATTTATTAAATTACATAAAAGATTATAAAATAAATAATATTAAATTGCAATATAAATTTATTTATACCTCTTATTAGTCTTCTTTTAATTCTTCTTTGTTTTCTTCTTTTTCAACAGCATCTCTTATAGAAAGATTAAGTCTGCCCTGTGCGTCAATTTCAAGAAGTTTAACAACTACTTGGTCATCAACTTTTACAACATCTTCAACATTTGCAACACGTTTGTTTGCAAGTTTTGATATATGAACAAGACCTTCTTTTCCAGGAGCTATTTCAACGAAAGCACCAAAGTTCATTATTCTTGTTACTTTACCTTTATAAATCTTACCTACTTCAGGCTCCATAACGATAGCAGAAATCATATCAATAGCAAGCTGTATTCCTTCTGGGTCAACACCTTTAATATAAATCTTTCCATCGTCCTGTGTATCAATTTCACAGCCTGATTCTTCAATAATTTTCTTAATTGTCTTTCCTCTAGCACCGATAACTTCTGCAATCTTTTCAACATCAATCTGCATTGAAGCAATCTTTGGAGCATATGGAGAAAGTTCTTTTCTAGGCTCAGCAATACATTTTGCCATAACTTCATCAAGTATATAAGCTCTCGCTCTACCTGTCTGAGCTAAAGCCTGCTCAATCATAGGGAATGTAAGACCTTTAATCTTCATATCCATCTGAATTGCAGTTATACCTTTATGTGTTCCGGCAACTTTAAAGTCCATATCACCGAAGAAGTCCTCTATTCCCTGAATGTCTGTTATTTCGATAAAGTCGTCATCTGTGTCACCTGTAACAAGACCAACAGAAATACCAGCAACAGGACGTTTAATAGGAACACCAGCAGCCATAAGTGAAAGTGTTGAACCACAGATACTTGCCTGTGATGTTGAACCGTTAGAGCTCATAATATCAGAAACAAGTCTTATAGCATATGGGAATTCTTCTTCACTTGGAATAACAGGAACAAGAGCTCTCTCACCTAAAGCACCGTGACCAATTTCACGTCTTCCAGGACCTCTTGATGTTTTAGCTTCACCAACTGAATATCCTGGGAAATTATAATGGTGAATATATCTCTTTGTAACTTCTGTTGTGTCAAGTCCGTCAAGTTTCTGAATTTCAGAAAGAGCACCTAATGTTGTAACTGTAAGAGCCTGTGTCTGACCTCTTGTGAAAAGTGCAGAACCATGAGTTCTTGGAAGTATATCAATTTCAGCTGAAAGTGGTCTTATTTCCTCGATAGCTCTACCGTCAGGACGTTTATGCTCTCTTAAAATCATATGTCTAACTGTAAGCTTTTCAAATTTATAGATAATTTCATCAACCATTGTCTCGAAAGTATCTTCTGTTTCTTCAAAAAGTGGAGCGTATTCTTCACCAAATTTTTCAATTACTTCTTCAGTAATCTGTTTGATTTTTTCGTCTCTTTCCTGTTTCATATCAGTGAATACAGCTTCTTTCATACGCTCATCTGTAATGTATTCAGTGATTTTTTTGTACATATCTTCAGGAATAACATGTTCTTCATAAGGTTTTTTCTCTTTACCTTCAGCAGCCACAATCTGTTCTGTAAACTCAACGATTTTAACGTTTGTTTCATGAGCAAATCTTATAGCTTTCATCATAAGGTCATCAGGAATTTCATTTGCTCCAGCTTCAATCATCATTACTTTATCTTTCTTTGATGAAACAGTAAGAGCAAGGTCTGAAACAAGTCTCTGTTCAGCGTTAGGGTTGATTATAAGTTCTCCGTCAACAAGACCAACACTAACAGAACCTACTGCATCTGTGAAAGGAATATCTGATATACAAAGAGCGATAGATGCACCAATCATAGCAACAACTTCAGGAGCACAATCCTGGTCAACTGAAAGAACAGTTGCTATAATACAAACATCGTTTCTGTAATCTTTAGGGAAAAGAGGACGAATAGGTCTATCTATACATCTTGATGTAAGTATAGCTTTTTCGCTAGGTCTTCCCTCTCTCTTTATAAATCCTCCAGGGATTTTTCCTACTGCGTATAATCTTTCTTCATAATCAATGCTTAATGGGAAAAAGTCAATCCCTGCTCTTGGTTTTTCTGAAGCTGTTGCTGTACAAAGAACAACAGTGTCACCGTAACGAAGTATTACAGCACCATTTGCAAGCTCTGCAACTCTTCCGATTTCAGCTGTAAGAGTACGTCCGGCAAGTTCCATAGAATAACTTCTGTATTTCTTTTCCATAGTAATTCTCCTTTTTTAAAAATATAAAAATTTATAAAATTAAAAGACAAGTTTTCTGTCCCTCCTAGGACAATACACCATAGATCTTCAGATTTACATACATAAATATATATGCAAAGCTGGAAATCTATAGTGTAAACTCTTTTTTAAAAAAATAGAGAGGAAAAATCCTCTCTATTCCCTTGTCTATTAATTACTTTCTTAAACCTAACTCAGCGATAAGTTCACGATATTTTGTGATATCGTTAGCTTTAAGGTAGTTTAATAAACCTCTTCTCTGACCAACCATTTTTAAAAGACCTCTTCTTGAGTGGTGGTCTTTTTTGTGTGATTTTAAGTGGTCTGTAAGAAGTTCAATTCTTGCTGTTAAGAGAGCAATCTGAACCTCTGGTGAACCTGTGTCAGATGGTGTTCTTCCGTATTTAGCGATAATTTCCTGTTTGTTAATTGTTGCCATTTTAAAAAATCCTCCTTAAAAATATATAAATGTGTTTAAAAATTTGCTATCCCCCAAGACTAAGCAAGCGGTCGGAGATTCCGTATTCCGGGTCTGGGTTCAACAGCTATTCAAGTTTATCACATAAATTACTGTTTTACAATAGTTTTTTAATATAATTTACGCCATTTGTCAAATTCTTCACTGTCAAAGTATTCCTTAGCCTTTTTAGCATCTCTTTCCATCTGCTGGCGAAGGTCTTCAACACTTGGGAATTTCTGTTCACTTCTTATCCATTTAAAGAAATGAGTTTTTATAGTCTCACCGTAAACCATTTTATGGAAGTCAAAGAGATAAGTCTCTATAACTTTAAATGTACCGTTTACAGTTGGATTTATACCTATATTAGTAACACCGCTATAAACTTTTCCATCATATATAGTTTTTGTTGCATAAACACCATTAGGAGGGAAAAGTTTTACAGGGTCAGCAACTATATTTATAGTTGGAAAACCTATTGTTCTTCCAAGTTTTTTACCTTGAGCAACCTGACCTATTATAAAATAAGGCACAGTTAAAAGTGTATTGGCAAGTTCAATATCTTTTTCAATAAGGCAATTTCTTATTCTTGTGGAGCTTACACGCTCATTTTCATAGAGAACAGAAGGTACATATATAACCTTTACACCTCTTTTTTCTCCAAGTTCTTTTAAAAGCTGGTAGTTTCCACTCTGTTTTCTGCCAAATTTATAATTTTCACCTACAATTAAAACTTTACAGTTAAGTTTGTCAAATATTAATTCATTTGCAAACTTTTCCGGTTCCATTGAGGCAAACTCAAGGCTGAAAGGATATTCAATATAAGTATCTACCCCAAGACTTTCAATAATATATTTTTTTTCTTCTGGTGCCATAACAAGAGCCGAATGAACTCTGTTTTTGAGAAGAAACATAGGGTGAGGATTGAAAGTAAAAACAACACTCTTTAAGTTCTCCTCCTTGGCAAAATCCTTTGTAAGGCTTATAAGAGCTCTATGACCCATATGAAGGCCATCAAAATTGCCTATGGTAACAGCCGTAGGCTGGCTCTGTTCAATATTAGTATCTGTAATATGTTCCATTATAATTACTCCCAGTTTAAGGTTTTACAAAAGTATCTTGACAGGTTTTACACAGTTCATTTTTTTTGAGTCATCAAAATCAAACTTAAATATTCCTATAAAAACTCCCTCTGCATCATATACAAGTACATTTTCACCTTTTTTAATATCATATTTTTCAGCAAAAAAGTATTCATAAATCTTTCCGCCATTATGAAGAAGTTTTGTAGCCTTTGGAGATATTCTAACCTTTTTATAATCACTCAAAACCTGGTCTATTGTTATAAGTATACTGTCTATATTATTATTTTCAACAATGTTTTTTAATTCATCAAGTTTTACAGCTGTATCAAGAGTAAAATTACCAGACATAGTTCTAAGTAATGATGACATATTAGCACCACAGCCCAATTTTTTACCTATATCAGAACAAAGAGTTCTTATATAAGTTCCCTTTGAGCATATAACGTCAATAACTATTTTATTAGGTGGCAGAAATTCAAGTATTTTTATGTCATAAATCTCTATTGTTCTTGATTTTCTCTCAATCTCTTTTCCCTCTCTGGCTAACTCATAGAGTTTTTTACCATTTACTTTTATTGCTGAATACATAGGAGGTATTTGGTCAATTTTACCTTTAAAAGAATACACAACAGCTTTTATTTTTTCTTCATCAAAATCAACTGGTTTAACCTCTATAACTTCACCTGATGAATCTTCTGTGGTTGTTGTAATTCCAAGAGTAACCTCTGCTCTATATCCCTTTTTTTCAGCCATTATATAATCGGCAAGCTTTGTGCCTTTTCCTATACATATAGGAAGAACACCTTCAGCATCAGGGTCAAGAGTTCCTGTATGACCAACTTTTTTCTGATTTATAGTTTTTCTCACAACAGCAACCACATCATGAGATGTAAAACCTTTTTCTTTATAAATATTAATTATTCCATCCAAAGGTTTATTCTCCTTTTTTAAATCTACTTATAACTTCATTTTTCATTATACTTACAGCTTCTTCAAGGCTTGTTTTAAATGTACAGCCTGCTGATTTTTTATGACCGCCACCACCGAATTTCTGTGAAAGCTCTGCCACATCAAAGGAATCTTCACTTCTCAAACTTCCTTTAACCTCATTATCACCTTTTTCATACAATAAAATGGATACTTCTGTTCCTGTAATACCTTTTAAATATTCTGATACTCCCTGAACATCTCTTATTGTTCCACCGTATTTTTTAATTGTATCCATTGAAACATGAGATATTACAAATTTTCCATCACATAAAAGTTCTGTGTTTTGTAATGCTTCTCCCATAATTTTCACTTCTTTAAATGTACGACTGTGATAAATTCTGTTATATACATCAGAAAAATTAAAGTTATATGTCATAAGTTCTGATACAACACTCATTGTAGCAGGACTTGTATTTGTAAATCTAAAACCACCTGTATCATTAACAATTCCTACATATATACATATGGCAGTATTTTTATCCATGTTATACCAACCATTAAGTATTCTATAAACAATCTCTGATGTTGAAGAAGCATCAGGGTCAACATAATTAAGATTTCCAAAATACTCATTTGTTACATGGTGGTCAACATTTATTGTATAAATTTTATTAACAAAACCTTCTGCATTTTTAAGTCTCATAGTGTCACCACAATCGAGAGATAAAAACACATCAGCTGTTAAATCATCATAATTTCCAGTATACACAAATTCTTTTCCTGGAACAAAATTATATTTTTCTGCATAATCCTCAAGAAGTGCATAAACCTTTTTACCCATATTATTAAGAGCGTTTGAAAAGGCAAGTACAGACCCTATGGCATCGCCATCAGGGTTTGTATGTGCCGCAATTATAACACTTTCAGCCTTTTCAAGAGCTTCTCTTATTTGTTCAATACTATTATTCATTATCCTCATCATCTCCTGAAGATGAACTGTTATTTTTGCTTATCTCATCAATAAGTTTTGACATTCTTATACTATATTCAACAGAGTCATCAAGTTTGAATATAAGTTCAGGAGTATTTCTAAGATTTACTCTCTGAGCAAGAAGTCTTCTTATAAATCCTGTTGCATTTTTAAGACCTTTCATAACGCTTGCTTTTTCATCATCATTTCCTAAAACGGAAATATAAGCTTTACAATATTTAAGGTCTGGAGTTGTATCAACTCGTAAAACGCTTGTCATAACCCCAACACGAGGGTCTTTTATTTCACTTCTCAAAATCTGAGAAAGTTCTTTTAATATTTCGTCGTTAATTCTTGTCATTCTGTTATTGTTTTTCATATATTCACCTACTATTTTGATTTATCCTTATCTTGGAACCTCAACCATCATATATGCTTCAACAATATCAAGTTCTTTAAGGTCATTAAATTTCTTCATAACGAGACCACATTCGTATCCTGCTGCAACTTCTTTAACATCGTCTTTAAATCTCTTAAGACTTTCAAGTTCGCCGTCATAGATTTTCTCGCCTTCACGAGTAACTCTAACTTTACAATTACGAACAAATTTACCGTCAAGAACATAACTTCCAGCTATTGTACCAACGCCAGAAGCCTTGAAAAGCTGACGAACTTCAGCATGACCGATAACTTTTTCTTCGTATACAGGGTCAAGCATACCTTTCATAGCGTTTGTAACGTCCTCAATAGCATTATATATTACTCTATAAAGACGTAAGTCAACTTTTTCTTCATCAGCGAAAGCCTTTGCAGCTGGCTCAGGTCTTACATTAAAGCCTATGATGATTGCATTTGATGCAGATGCAAGCATTACGTCAGACTCAGTAATAGCACCAACACCACCATGTATTATTCTAACTCTTACTTCCTCATTTGAAAGTCTTTCAAGACTCTGTTTAACAGCTTCAACAGAACCATGAACGTCAGCTTTAACAACTATATTAAGCTCTTTAACGTTTCCTGACTGTATCTGTGTAAAGAGGTCGTCAAGAGAAACTTTCTGAGGTGTATTTTTAATCATTTCCATTCTGTTTTTAGCTATAATAGACTCAGCAACCTGTCTTGCCTGTTTTTCATTGGCAGCAACATAGAAGCTGTCACCAGCAGAAGGAACTTCAGAAAGACCAAGTATTTCAACAGGAGTTGAAGGACCTGCTTTTTTAACTCGTCTTCCCTTGTCGTCTGTCATAGCTCTTATTTTACCATAAGCACATCCAGCAACAATAGGGTCACCTACATGGAGAGTACCATTCTGAACAAGAACTGTTGCAACTGGTCCCCTACCTTTATCAAGCTGTGCCTCAATTATAGCACCTCTAGCTTTTTTGTTTGGATTAGCTTTAAGCTCTTTCATTTCAGCCGAAAGTATAATCATTTCAAGAAGCTGGTCAATACCTGTTTTGTTTACAGCAGATACAGGAACACATATTGTATCTCCGCCCCAATCTTCTGCAAGGAGACCATATTCTGTAAGCTCCTGTTTTACTCTATCAGGGTTTGCAGCAACTTTGTCGATTTTATTTATAGCAACAATAATTTCAACTCCAGCAGCTTTAGCATGGTTTATAGCTTCTATTGTCTGTGGCATAACACCGTCATCAGCAGCAACAACAAGTACAGCAATATCTGTTACCTGTGCACCACGCATACGCATTGCAGTGAAAGCTTCATGTCCCGGTGTATCAAGGAAAGTAATAGGTTTTCCATCAATCTGTACTGTGTAAGCACCTATATGTTGTGTAATACCACCAGCTTCTGTTGATGTTACACTACTATGTCTTATAGAGTCAAGGAGAGATGTTTTACCATGGTCAACGTGTCCCATAACAACTACAACAGGAGGTCTTTCCTGTAAATCTTTTTCATCATCAGGCTCTTCCTTGAATGTCTCCTCCATAATATCTTTCTCAGGTTCTCTTTCAATTATAACATTAAAATCTTCACCTATTTTTACAGCTGTATCAAAATCAATAGACTGATTTATACCTGCCATAACACCTTTTTTCATAAGGTTTTTAACAAGCTCTGTACCACTCATATTGAGTTTTTCTGCAAGTTCTTTTACAGTTATATTTTCTCCAATATAAACTACTTCTATATCATCATCACTATTATCTGATGATGAGCTTTCAAGTCCCTCAGACTCATAATATTCAACTATTAAAGCTGCATCTTCCTCGCTTAATGTACTCATATGGCTGTTTGCTTCAATTCCAAACTCCTCAAGCTTTTCCATAAGGTCTTTACTGTTTACGTTTAACTGTTTTGCTAATTCATGTACACGTGTCTTTGGCAAACGCTCCACCTCCAAATTTCTTTTACTATATTTAATTATCTATACTTGAAAGTTCCGATATTTTTTTTGCAAAACCACTGTCTATAATAGCCATAACAGCTCTGTTATCTTTTCCAACAGCATTTCCCAAAGTGATTTTATCAGAAATTATAATAATCGGAACATTATAATATTCACATGAATTTTTGAATTTTTTAAGTGTATTAGCTGACGCATCAGAGGCTACTATAACAAGATGTGCTTTTTTACTTTTTATAGCAATCTCAACACCCTGTTCACCGGAAACTATTTTTCCTGCACGCATACACAATCCTAAAAAATTTAATATTTTATTCATGTAAATTCCCCTTTTCTTTCAAAAGCTGTTCTTTAAGTTCTTCATAAACTTCAGCTGGTACAGCTGATTTAAAAGACCTTTCAAGACCTTTTGATTTATGGGCTTTTAAGAGACATTCTTCATTAGGACATACATAAGCACCTCTACCTGGTTTTTTGCCTGTAAAATCCACTGAAAATTCTCCCTCATCATTTCTCACAATTCGCACAAGGTCTTTTTTGTTTTTCATTTCCTGACATCCTGTGCATTTTCTCAAAGGTATTTTTCTCTGTTTCATCAAAACACCTCCCTATAATTATTCCTCATCAAGAGTTTCTTCCTCAGCTTCAAAATCTTCCATGAAAACATCATCATTTGCTTCTTCATCGTCAAGAGAACATTCAAAAGCACTTTCTGCAAGTTCATCTTCTGTAATAAAGTTAGTCTCTTTAGCCTGAGTTTCACTCTTAATATCAATTCTCCAGCCTGTAAGTTTAGCTGAAAGTCTAGCATTCTGTCCCTCTTTACCAATAGCAAGAGAAAGCTGATGATTAGGAACAACAATTTTTGCACTCTGTTCTTCCTCATTTATTGAAACAGCAAGAACTTTTGAAGGGCTTAATGCAGCAGCGATAAACTCTTTAGGGTATTCACTCCAATTAATAATATCAATTTTTTCTCCACCAAGCTCATTTACAATAACATTTACTCTTGAACCATTCTGACCTACACATGAACCTACTGCATCAACATTTTCATCTTTTGAATATACAGCAATCTTTGTTCTTGAACCAGCTTCACGAGCTATACTCTTTATCTCAACAGTTCCATCATGAACCTCTGGAACTTCCTGTTCAAAGAGTCTCTTTACAAGCTCTGGGTGTGTTCTTGAAACATAAATCTGAGGTCCTTTTGTTGTCTGTTTTACTTCAAGAACATACACTTTTATTCTGTCCATAAAATTGTATTCTTCTCCTGGAATTTGTTCATTTGGAGAAAGAATTCCATCAATTTTTCCAAGCTGAACAATAACATTTTTCTTTTCACGTCTCTGAACAATACCAGTCATAATTTCTTTTTCTTTTGTTATATACTGGTTGAAAAGTATTTCTCTTTCAGCTTCTCTGAATTTCTGAACAACAACCTGTTTTGCAGTCTGAGCAGAAATTCTTCCAAAATTTCTAGGTGTAACTTCAATGTCAATAACGTCACCTACTGTAAAGTAAGGATTTCTTGCTTTTGCTTCCTCAAGAGAAAGTTCAAGCATAGGGTCAACAACGTTTTCAACAACCTCTTTTTGAGCATAAACAGCTACATTTCCAGTTTCTCTGTTTATTACAACTTTTATGTTCTGGCTTGTTCCAAAGTTCTTTTTACAGGCTGAAACGAGAGATGTCTCTATTGCCTCAAATATAATTTCCTTATCAATACCTTTTTCTTTTTCAATCTGATTTAAAGCATCAATAAATTCCGCATTATCCATTTTTCAAATTCCTCCCATTCTCATTATCATAAATTAAAAAATAACGGCAAGTCTTACTCCTGCAATATCTTTTCTGTCAAAACTTATCTCTTTACCATTATCGTCAGTGATAGTTACAATATTATTTTCAAGACCTTTTAAAGCTCCCTGATATTCTTTTGAGCCTTCAAAAGCCTTGTAAAGTTTAATATCAACAATCTCACCAGCATACTTTGCAAAGTCACTTTCTTTTTTAAGAGGTCTGTCAATTCCCGGAGAGCTAACTTCAAGTATATAAGCTTGCTCAATAGGGTCATTCTTATCAAGCTCAACTTCAAGAGCACGACTTACAGCCTCACAATCATCAATTGTAATTCCGCCTTCTTTGTCAATATAAATTCTTAAGTACCAGTTTGGACCTTCCTTAACAAATTCAACATCAACAAGTTCAAAATTCTTTTCTTCAATTATAGGCATAAGAATTGCCTCAACTTTTTTTTCAGAATTATTTGTTTTTGCCATTATCTCACCCTATCAAAATAAAATATTTCTTTACAAAACTTAAGAGTGGGCAAAAACCCACTCTTACAAATTGACTGCTATTAATACATATTTAGTATAACACCTAAAAAGTTTTTATGCAATAGAAATTTGTCAATATATACAAATTAAGCTTCTTTGGCAACTTTTTTATCAGCCATAGTCATTTTAAGAAGTATAGGAGTAATAAGAGTTGTAACAATAACAACAACTACTATTGCAGGGAACATTGTCTCAGATATAAGTCCAACCTGTGCACCCTTTTGAGCAACTATAAGAGCAACCTCACCACGAGAAACCATTCCTATACCAACAGAAAGAGCCTCATGTCTATCAAATTTACATATAAGAGCACCTATACCACAACCAACAATCTTTGTTATAATTGCCACAATAAGAAGAACAATAGAGAATACAATTAATGTAGGTGTAAGACCTGTAACAACAGTTTTTATACCTATACTTGCAAAGAAAATAGGTGTAAAGAACATATATGATGTAACTGTAACTTTTGAAGCAATATAAGATTTTGTATCAGATATATTACAAAGTATAAGACCAGCAAAATATGCCCCTGTAATATCTGCAACACCAAAAAATTCCTCAGCACAATATGACATAAAAAAACAGAAAGCAACAGCATATATTGCAACACGTCTTTTTCTTCCATATTTCTGTTCCATTTTTTGAAAAACTTTGTGTATTATAACAGCACATATAACCACAAAAGCAAAGAATAAAATTATTTTTAAAAGAACAAATATAATATTAACATCTGGGTCAGCAAAACTTGTTATTACTGTTAAAGCTATAATACCTAAAATATCATCTATAATAGCAGCTCCAAGTATTGATGTTCCAACTTTACCTTTAAGTTTTCCCATCTCTCTAAGTGTCTCAACAGTTATACTTACTGATGTTGCAGTTAATACAACACCAATAAAAACTGACTCCAGAACTGCTTTATCAGCAGGAACAGTTTTTCCAAAGAATACATAATATGTTGCAAACCCACCTATAAGAGGCACTATAACACCTATAAGTGCTATTACAAAAGATGCTTTTCCTGTACTTTTAAGCTCCTCAAGGTCTGTATCAAGACCTGCCATAAACATAAGAAAAATAACACCTATTTCTGCTGATTTTACAAGGAAGTCTGTCTCATGTAAAATATTGAAACAACTTGGTCCAAGTATTACACCAACAAGAAGTGCTCCTACTACTTGCGGCATATGCACCTTTTCAGACAAAAGCCCAAATACTTTTGTTGAAAGCAATATAATTGCTACAAGCATTAAAAATTCATAAGATTCCATTTTTTAACCACCCTTCACCAATAAAAAATTAATTATTTTTGAATTATAATCCTTATTTCAATAAAACTCAACTTTATTATAAATTTATAATTACTAATTAAATCATATTATATTTGTATATTTTTTAATTTCTATGTTCCTTATAATATACAATAAATA
>NZ_NFLT01000002.1 GCF_002161055.1 Tyzzerella sp. An114 | reverse complement strand
CCTTATAATATACAATAAATATATTTTATATTAAAAATTATAAAAATTTTTAAATTTATTTTTTTGTTTTTAGTAAAAAAACAGATTTCTTAAAAAATAAGAAATCTGTTTTCATTAATTATTTTTCTACCATATGAACTTTTAAATGGTTGTATGTCATTTCAACATTATACTTTTTAAACATTACAGCAATATTATCCATAAGAGCAAAATATGCAGTCCAATAATTTTCTGTGTCTGTCCAAGCTCTTATTCCATACTCTATATTACTATCTCTATAAGCCACTGTACATATAAATGGCTTAGGGTCTTTGTGAAACTCTGGTATTGTATCAACAGCCTCAAAAAGGGCTTTTTTCACATTTTCCATAGGTGATTCATAGGCAGCTGTAACATTAATATCAACACGTCTAAGTTTTTCATCTGTATAATTTATTATTTTACCAGCTGAAATATCACTGTTTGGTATATATATAACCTTATTATCGTATGTTACTATTTTTGTATAGTTAAGGCTTATAACTTTTACAATTCCACTTACGCCTCCAATTTCAACAAAATCACCAACAATAAAAGGTTTTGATACAAGTATAACAAGACCATTAGCAATATTAGAAAGTGTATCTTGTATAGCAAGAGAAACTGCAAGACCTGCCACACTTAAAAGTGCTATAAGAGACCTTGGGTCAATTCCAAGGGAATCTGCAACTATTATACCAGTTATAAAATAAAGTATAAGTTTTATAGAAGCATTTACAAATCCTGTAAAAGTTTTATCAAAAGGAAGTTTCTTTATTATCTTTGATAAAACTCTCATTAATATTTTTGATACTATATAACATACTATAAAAACTAATATTGCTGACCCAAGTTTTTCTAAAGTAAATGCGCCAAGGGCAGAATTTATTATAGTCTGTATTGTACTTGCTGACATATTTTTCTCCTTTATTTATTAATATATTTTAGAGCTTCTTCTCCTGTTTTTACAAGATATCTCATTGACTCAACAGGATAGTTTCCAGCTGCTGTTTCTCCTGTAAGCATTATAGAACTTGCACCATCAACAACAGCATTAAAAATATCAAGAACCTCTGCTCTTGTTGGAACTTTTTTTGTATGCATAGAATCCAACATTTGTGTCACTATCATAAATGGTTTATTATATTTTCTGCATTTTTCTGCAATAACTTTTTGAGCCTTTGGAAGTTCCCATAAATCCATAGAATTTCCCAAATCTCCCCTTGCTATTACAAAAGAGTCTGCAAAATCCATAAGCTCATCAAGTTTTTCTATTCCACTTTTATTTTCTATTTTAGCCAATATCTCTATATTTTCACAGTTAGATTTTAAAAGCTCATCTCTAAGACATATAAGGTCCTGTTTATTCCTAACAAAAGGAAGCATTACACCTGTAACGCCATATTCTAAAGCTTTTGATATATTAAGTCTGTCACTGTCTGTAAGTGTTGGAGGATTTATATTAGCTTCTGGAAAAGCCATACTTTTACTTGATTTAAGAGTTCCTCCTCTTAAAACAACACAAAGGGCACTTTTTTCATCAAAGCTTTCAACCTGAATAAGTATTTTACCATCATCAATAAGTATTTGTTGATTATTATTTATAGAACCAAAAATTATAGAAGGTACATCTATTATTCCTCCCTCTCCTATAATAATTTTTTCACCTTCTGAAATATTTATAGGAGCTTTTAAAGTTCCAGTTCTAAGCTCTGGCCCTTTAAGGTCTATAAGAAGTTTCATTTTTTTCCCTGTTATATTTTCCGCTTTTCTAAGTTTTTCAATATACTCTTTATTATCTTCAAGGTCTCCATGAGAAAGATTTAATCTTATCCCTGTCATACCTTCATCAATCATTTTAGATAATATATTTTCATCATTACAGGAAGGACCAAGAGTTCCGTAATAATCCATTTTTAATACTCCTTTCAGGTTTACTACATATAATAAAAAATATAATTGTAGTATTATCTATTGTTAATTACTCTGCTATAAAGATAACCTTCACGAACTCCATAACTGCTTACCATTATAACATCACAGCTATAATATTTTGCAATATTGTACAAAAGTGTGAGACCAGGTATTATTGTATGAATACGGTCAGGACATACTTTAAGAATAGCATTTATAGCCTCATTTTCACCTTTTTTCAATATATCAAGCATTTTTTCAAGATTTGAAAAAAGTATTGTTCTATTATCTGATGGAGCTTTAAACATAAAGTTATTAAGTTTTAATACAGCACGAATTGTACCACCTACACCACATATAATAGAATATTTTTCTTTCTTAATATCCTTTACTTTCTCAATTTCTTTAACAGATGTTTTATTAAGTTTTTCATTTTCAGATTTTGTAGGTATTATATTATCAACACATTTTTTATAAAGTTTAAGTGAACCAAGAGGTATACTTATAGCATTTATAATTTTTTTGCTACCATAAGAAACAAGCTCTGTACTTCCACCACCAATATCAACAAGTATTCCGTTGTTCATATCTATAATATTATGTGTAGCCCCTTCAAAATCAAGTTCAGCTTCTTCTTCACCAGAAACAATTTCAATATTTATTCCTGTTCTGTTATATATCTGTGTAACAGCATCATCTGTATTATCAACATTTCTAAGAGAAGCTGTTGCAAATACAAGTAAATTGCCTATATCAAAATTTTCTACAATTGATTTGAATTTTAAAAGAGCATTACATGCTGTATCAATACCTTCCTGTGTTATTTTATTGTCCTCAACATAACCAGCAAGACCAGCCATAACTTTTTGATTAAAAAGTATTTTAAAGTCTTCTCCTGTAACTCTGTAAACAGTAAGTCTTATAGTATTAGAACCTACGTCAATTATCGCATACATACCTATATTCCTCCCCAAAATTTTAAAAATTCTATAAACATTATATCATATTTTGTTTTTATTTAAACATAAAAATAAAAAACAGATGCAAGGCATCTGTTTTTAAATACATATATAATTAATTATACTGTATATGTTCTCCAGTAACTCTATAAATTATCCATTCACATATGTTTGTAGAATGGTCAGCAATTCTTTCAAGATATTTTACTATATATAAAAATCTTACCCCTTGGAATATCTTTGAACTATCTCTTTCCATAATACTTTCAATACTTGTAACAATATCTGTAAAATATGCATCAACTTTATCGTCACTTAAAGAAATGTCTCTAGCTTTTATTTCATCTGATTTTATATAACATTCTGTTGTTGAAGTAATCATTTCTTTTACAATAAATGACATATTTGAAATATCTTTTGTATCAAAAAGATATTTATCAGAGCTATCTATTATCTCTATAAGGTATTTAGCAATATCTGTACAGTGGTCAGCAATTCTTTCAAGGTCTGTTATAATTTTAAGAATAGATGTAACATTTCTAAGGTCAAAAGCTACTGGCTGTTCTCTAAGTATAAGACTTATGCACATTTTTTCTATATCAGCCTCAAGATTATCAACTATATTATCTCTTTCTATAACTTCATCAAGAATTGCTCTATCTCTTTTTTCCATGCCTTCAATAAGCATATCCATTGTTTTTTCAATGGTTGTATTCATCTTCATTATTTCTTTGTGAAGTTCACAAAGTCTGTTTTGAAATTCATTTCTCATAATAATATCATTTCTCCTTTTAAAAATATATAATCAACCGAAACGGCCTGTTATATAATCTTCTGTTCTCTTGTCACGAGGTGTATTAAATATTGTGTCTGTCTCATTAAATTCAACAACCTCACCAAGAAGGAAGAATGATGTATAATCAGAAATTCTGCTTGCCTGCTGCATATTATGAGTAACCATTATAATAGTATAATCATTTTTAAGCTCAACAGCAAGGTCCTCTATTTTAAGTGTTGATATAGGATCAAGAGCACTTGTAGGTTCGTCCATAAGAAGTACATCAGGTTTTACAGCAAGAGCTCTTGCAATACAAATTCTCTGCTGCTGTCCACCAGAAAGACCTAAGGCGTTTTTCTTAAGTCTATCTTTAACTTCGTCCCATATAGCAGCATCTCTAAGACTTTTTTCAACAATATCATCAAGCTCAGATTTTTTCTTTATACCATGAGTTCTTGGACCATAGGCGATGTTGTCATAGATACTCATTGGGAAAGGGTTGGGTTGCTGAAATACCATACCCACTCTTTTTCTTAAGTCTATGACATCAGTCTCGCCATATATGTCTTTTCCGTCAAGTCTAATTTCGCCATCTATTTTTACGCCTTCAACAAGGTCATTCATTCTGTTGAGTGTCTTTAAGAGAGTAGACTTCCCACATCCTGAAGGACCTATAAAAGCGGTGATTTTTTTCTCTGGAATTTCCATATTAATATCTTTAAGAGCGTGAAAACTTCCATAATGAAGATTTGTATCCTTTATTGAAAATTTAATTTTATCTTGCATTACTATTTCTCCTTATATATGTTTCAAATTATTTCATTACTGTATTTCTATTTAAGAATTTAGCAACTGAGTTTGCACAGAAGTTTATTATAGCTACAATAACTATAAGTACTGTTGCTGTTGCATATGCTTTTTCAAATGATATACCCTCTTTTGCAAGGAGGTAAAGATGAACTGAAAGTGTACGACCTGAGTTCATTATAGTTTCAGGAACTTTTGGAACCATACCTGCTGTCATATATATAGCAGCTGTCTCTCCCACAATTCTACCTATACTAAGTATTACTCCTGAAAGTATTCCAGGTATAGCAGAAGGAAGAACAACTTTTATAACAGTTCTTATTTTTGATGCACCAAGAGCAAGACTACCTTCTCTATAACTGTTAGGTACAGTTTTTAATGACTCCTCTGTTGTTCTTATAATTACAGGAAGAACCATTATACTTACTGTCAATGCTCCGGCAAGTATTGAGTAGCTAAATTTAAGCATTGTAACAAAGAATATAAGACCGAAAAGACCATATATAATAGAAGGAATACCAGCAAGACTTTCTATTGCAAATCTTATTACAGTTACAACTTTTCCCGGTTTAGCATATTCATTAAGATATATAGCTGCTCCAATACCTATTGGAGTTGATATTATAAGAGCTATAAATACTATCCATATAGTACTTATAATCATAGGAAGTACACCACCCTCATCTTTAAAAGGTGCTGTTGTTAAAAATTCAATATCAATTCCGCTTATACCATTAAATACTATGTAGAATATTATCCATATAAGTATACCGCAAGTAAAAACTGCTGAAACACCAATCAAAATTTTTAAAATAACATCTTTAGACTTTGAAATTTTCTTAAGTGCTTCTGTGCTTAATGTATTATTTATAACATAACAGACCGGTTTTATAAGGGCTATTATGAGAATTATTAAAGCTAACCATTTTAACATATATCAATTACCCCTCTTTTTTCTGAATGAAGTGAAGAACAACATTTAAACTCATTATAAAAACAAATAATATTACGCCTGTTGCAAAAAGAGCTTCCTGATGAAGTCCTGTTGAATAACCCATCTCTATGGCTATATTTGCAGTCATTGTTCTTACAGGGTCTGTTATGCTTTCTGGGATAATTACAGAGTTACCTGCTACAAGTATAACTGCCATTGTCTCGCCTATGGCACGTCCTATACCAAGAACAATTCCAGAGAAAACGCCAGATTTTGCGGCTGGTATAAGAACTGTAAATATTGTATGTACTTTTGTTGCACCAAGAGCATAAGCTCCTTCTTTATATTTTTTAGGAACAGCTGAGAGAGCTGTTTTTGTTGTTGTAATAATTGTAGGAAGTATCATAACTCCAAGTATTATTGAAGCGGCAAGAAGTGAGCTTCCTGCTCCTTTTCCTCCCAATGTATCATTTATAAGTGGTACTATAACAACAAGACCAAAGAAACCATATACTACTGAAGGTATACCTGCAAGAAGTTCAACAGCAGGATTTAAAATTTTCAGTATAGGTTTTGGTGCATATTCACTCATATAAACTGATGTAAGTATTCCAACAGGAACACCTATTATTACAGCACCTATTGTTACATAAACACTACCAATTATCATTGGAAGTATTCCAAATATTTCAGCACTAGGCATCCACTTTGTTCCCGCTATAAAATCCGCTATGCCGATTTCAAATATTGCAGGAAGTCCCATAACAAATATATAAAATGTTATTATACAAACACCAAACACTGAAACTCCGGCACATAGTAAGAATATTATTTTTGCTATAATTTCATATATATCTGACAATGTAAGTTTTTTTGTTTTTTTCTGTGGCTCTTTATCCATCATATTTACTTTTTCATAACCATTCTGGATAGCTCCGCCTAAAGCATTACCGTTCATACAGTAATCAACACTCCTTTTATTTTTTATTACAAAGAGATTTTAATATTATATTGTTAAACCCATATGTTATATATGTTAAAATATGTAGTTTCAATGTTAAAACCATGTTAAGTAAAAAAAGAGCCTGTAATATAACAGACTCTTTTTTATATAATTTATTATTTAATTGATATGTAGTTTTCAGAAACAATTGTCTGTCCTTCATCAAGGCAGTAGTCAAGATATTTCTGTGTAGCTTCTGAAACTTCTCCATTTGTAACAAGAAGGAGTGGTCTTGAAATTTTATATTCTCCTGATTTTACTGTTTCAACAGTAGGAGCAACTCCGTCAATTGATACTGTGTTCATAGTGTCATCAACATATCCAAGTGAAAGATAAGCAATTGAGTTTGTTTTTGAAGCAACACTTGCTTTAACAGCACCGTTACCTTCACAAATAAGAGCGTCTTCTCTTAATGTAGGAATTGCTTTTCCGTCAACTTCTTCTGTAAGCTCCATCATTTCCTCAAAAGCATCTCTTGTACCTGAACCAGATTCACGGCTTATTACAACGATATCTTCATCATTTCCGCCAACTTCTTTCCAGTTTGTAATTTCACCTTCAAATATTTTCTTAACTGTTTCAGAATCAAGGTCTTTTACAGGGTTTGCAGTGTTTACTACAACAGCAATTCCGTCATATGCAAGCACATGTTCTGTGATGCCTGTTGCTTTTTCTTCTTCTTTAAGCTCTCTTGATGAAGCTCCAATGTCAGCTGTTCCATCAATTGCAGCTTTAATACCTGCTGATGAACCAACACCCTGTACTTCAACACTGATACCAGGTTCAACTGATGCAAACTCGTCGGCAATACTCTGTGCAACAGGCTGAACTGTTGTTGAACCTACAACAGAAACTGTTCCAGTAACTCCCTCTTCTGTTCCACTCTGTTCAGTTTCCTGAGCTGTTCCATTATCAGATGCAGTGTCTGATGAACCGCAAGCTGTCATTGAAAAAGCCATCGCTAATATACATAAACCTGCTATTAATTTTTTCATTCTTAAAATCCTCCCAAAAATCCTTCTTCTTTTTGTTTTGTTTATTATTTTTTTGTTTGTTTTAACTTACGATGATATAATAACAATACATTGTTAAAAGAATATATTCTGTTTGTTAAGAGAATGTAAAAGTCTTTGTACCTAATTATTAACATAAAAAAAGTGCTGTTTTTACAGCACTTTGAATATTAATTAATCCCAATCTAAATCATCAACTTCAGCTCTTATAAGTTTTATTGCAACATAAACATAAGCTAATGCAAACATAAACCATAAATATGGAGCAAACTTTTTAATTTTTTGGCTGGAGTACATACCTATAATAATGCCTAATAAGAGAATACATGTTTTGAAAACTCCTACATCTAAAGCATTAAATGTTCTAAAACGCTCCATCAAATTATCAACAATAACGTCAAACTTAGTCATATTATCGCTCCCTTCTTCGTTATATTTTTATTATATTATCATAATATATAAAAGTAAATATACACTTTATAGATTTTAAATAATTGAAAATGAAAATTCACTATGTTATAATACACTTGTTCATAAATAATGAATAAATATGCCGAAATAGCTCAGTTGGTAGAGCAGCTCCCTCGTAATGAGCAGGTCGCGTGTTCAAGTCACGTTTTCGGCTTTAAAAAAAGTAATAATTTAAAATTAAATTATTACTTTTTTATTTTATTTCAATTTATTTGATATTTCATCTAATTTATCACATACATCTGTTATATCACTATAATCACAACCCATTATATTTTCTGTAACTCTATTTAATTTATAATATATATCTGTCAGAGAACCATATTCACTGTCTCCCTGTATCTCACTTAATTTATCATTAATTTTAACTAATTCATTTTTTATATCCTTTAAAATACTTATTAATTCTTCCATCATTACTTCTCCATAATAATTAAAATTTAATATTATTATAATTTAAAAAACAATACAAAACAATTTAAAAATTTTTAAATAAAAAAGCCAGAGCTCAAGCTCTGGCTTATATATAAAATTATACTCTTACTTCTTCTCCCTCATTTTCAAGAAGGTCTTTGTTTGCCTCTATTACAGGCATAACATAATTCATAACAAATTCTTCTGTCTGCTGTGGTGCACGACCTACGAAATTACTTGGAACCATAATTGCGTTAAGTTCTTCCATTGTAAGACCGAAAGTTTCGTCATTTGCAATTCTTTCAAGAAGGTCATTTGGTTTACCTTCCATCTTAACCATTTTTCCAGCTTCCATAGAATGAACTCTTATTCTCTCATGAAGTTCCTGTCTATTTCCGCCTTTTTTAACAGCGTCCATCATAATATTTTCAGTAGCCATAAAAGGAAGTTCGCTGTTAAGTCTCTGTTCAATAACTTTTGGATATACAACAAGACCATCAACAACGTTTCTATAAAGTATAAGTATAGAATCAACAGCAAGGAATGCTTCTGGTACACTTATTCTCTTATTAGCAGAGTCATCAAGAGTTCTCTCAAACCACTGTGTTGATGCTGTTATAGCTGGGTTTGTTGTGTCTGCAATAACATATCTTGCAAGAGAACCAATTCTTTCAGAACGCATAGGATTTCTCTTATATGCCATAGCAGATGAACCAATCTGTGATTTTTCAAATGGTTCTTCAATCTCTTTAAGGTGCTGTAAAAGTCTTATATCATTACTAAATTTATAAGCACTCTGAGCTATACCTGAAAGCACACTTAAAATCTGATAGTCAAGTTTTCTTGAGTATGTCTGACCTGAAACTTTGAAATAATCTTTATATCCCATTTTTTCAGCAATCATACCATCAATTTTTTTAACTTTTTCATGGTCACCATCAAAAAGTTCAAGGAAACTTGCCTGTGTTCCAGTTGTACCTTTTGAACCAAGAAGTTTTGCTTTTGAAAGCTGATAATCAAGGTCTTCAAGGTCCATCATAAGGTCCTGAAGCCATAAAGAAGCTCTCTTGCCTACTGTTGTAGTCTGAGCTGGCTGGAAATGAGTAAATCCAAGAGTAGGCATATCTTTATATTTAAGAGCAAATTTTGCAAGCTCATTTATAACATTTATAAGCTGCTTTCTAACAAGTTTCATAGCTTCTGTCATAATGATAATATCTGTATTATCACCAACATAACAACTTGTTGCACCAAGATGTATAATAGGCTCAGCCTTTGGAGCCTGTTTTCCGAAAGCATAAACATGGCTCATAACGTCATGTCTTACAACTTTTTCTCTAGCCTCTGCAACTTCATAATTAATATCGTCCTGATGAGCTTTCATTTCTTCAATCTGCTCATCTGTTATATTAAGACCAAGTTCTTGTTCAACTTCTGCAAGAGCAATCCAAAGTTTTCTCCATGTTTTAAATTTATAGTCTGGAGAAAAAAGATATGACATCTCTTTACTAGCATAACGTGAATTTAGCGGATTTTCGTATTTCTGTTTCATCTTTTGAGACCTCCTCTGAAACTGATGGTATTTCTGTTGGATAGTTACCTGTGAAACAAGCGTCACAGAAACCACATTTTGCACCTTTAGCTATATCGTGAAGATTTTCAAGTCCAAGATATCCAAGGCTATCAACTCCAACAACTTTTGCAATTTCTTCCACAGTATCATATTTACAAGCAATGAGTTTTTCTTTTGTAGGAACATCTGTACCATAATAACATGGCCAAAGGAATTTAGGTGCACTTACTCTCATATGAACTTCTTTAGCACCTGCTGCTCTTAATATATTTACAAGACGTGCTACTGTTGTACCCCTTACAATAGAGTCATCTATCATAATAACTCTTTTACCTTCAACAGTATGTCTTAATGCATTAAGTTTAATTTTTACAGCAGTTTCTCTCTGACCTTGTGTAGGACTTATAAATGTACGTCCTATATATCTATTTTTAACAAGACCTATTCCATAAGGAATGCCGGATTCCTCAGCATATCCTAAAGCTGCTGGAATACCAGAGTCAGGAACACCAATAACAACATCACCTTCAACAGCGTGCTGTCTTGCAAGCTGTCTTCCTGCCTCTTTTCTTGCTTCATAAACACTTACACCCTCAATAAAACTATCTGGACGAGCAAAGTATATATATTCAAATATACACATTCTTGATTTCTCTTTACCACAGTGAGTTTTTATTGATTTTATACCATCATCATTTATAACAACAATTTCACCCGGCTCAACATCTCGAACAAATTCTGCTCCAAGACCGTCAAAAGCACAAGTTTCTGATGAAAGTATGTAAGAATTATTAAGTTTTCCTATTGAAAGGGGACGTATTCCAAGTGGGTCACGACATCCAATAAGTTTTCTTGGGCTCATAACAACAAGAGAATATGAACCTTTTATTTTATACATAGTTCTTTCAATAGCTTCTTCAATAGAACCACATTTTACACGTTCTTTAGCTATTTTACATGCTATAACCTCAGAATCAATAGTAGTCTGGAAAATCATACCCTCCTGCTGAAGTTCATGACGAATTTCATTAGCATTTACAAGATTTCCGTTATGAGCAAGAGCAAGTGTTCCTTTAACATATCTTGAAACAAGAGGCTGTGCATTATTTCTAAGACTTCCACCTGCTGTTGAATAACGAACATGACCTATACCAATTTTTCCTGTAAGCTTTTCAACAACATCTTCTGAGAAAACTTCTGGAACAAGTCCCATATCTTTATACTGTTTTACAACTGTATCATCTGTTACAGCTATACCACAGCTCTCCTGTCCTCTATGCTGAAGTGCAAAAAGTCCGTAATATACTATTCTTCCTGTATCTTCATCATCATTATTATAATAACCGAAAACACCACATTCTTCTTTTAATTCGTCTTCAATATATATATCTTCAAATAAGTTGTCTTCTTTAAGCATTCTTTGATTTTCCTCCCATTAAATTAAAAGAGTAAATTATCTTGAAGTAATTCTTCTCCAAACCTCATTATAAGCGTCTTCTACACCGCCAAGGTCTCTACGGAAACGGTCTTTGTCAAGTTTCTCTCTTGTATCTTTATCCCAAAGTCTGCAAGTATCAGGAGAAATTTCATCAGCAAGTATAATTCCTTCTTTACAACGTCCGTATTCAACTTTAAAATCAACAAGTATTATATTACATTCAAGGAAAAATTTCTGTAAGAGTTCGTTTACTTTTTTTACACTTTCAGTGATTTCTTCTATTTCTTCAGCAGTAGCTATACCGATAGCCTCAATCTGTGAATTGTTAATCATAGGATCGTTAAGTGCGTCATTTTTATATGAGAATTCTACGATAGGATTGTTTAAGTCTGTACCTTCAGGCACGCCATATTTTGCAGAAAAACTGCCTGCTGCAATATTTCTTACAATTACTTCGAGGGGAACTATTTCTACTTTTTTTACAAGAGTTTCTCTGTCGCTAAGTTCTTCAACAAGATGTGTTTTTACTCCGTTTTCATTAAGGTATTTAAACACAAGATTAGTCATCTTATTATTTATTACACCTTTTCCTGATATTGTGCCTTTTTTCGCACCATTAAAAGCTGTTGCATCATCTTTGTAATCAACAATGTAAAGGTCTTCATCATCTGTTCTGTAAACTTTTTTTGCTTTTCCTTCGTAAAGCATATCTAATTTTTTCATATTGCCCTCCTGAAAATCACGATAAAGCCGGGTAACGAAATACGTCGGCTTATTAAGAGTATTAGTTTTATTAAGTTGATTAATGAATTACTTCCCTTTTATGGTACAAAATTATGGAATAAACTTCAATAGTTTTTTTTTACAGTAAAAATCAATTAAAGAGTATCAAAACAGTGATTGTTGTCATATTTAACACTTTTGTTTGTATAAAATAAATAATTTATCAATTACAAAAAGCCTAATGGTCATTTAATTATATAACAATATTTACAGACTTTTTAAATTATAAAGTGTAAATATAAGTGAGGTGATATTTTGAGTGAGAAAAATATAAAAGTAAGTCTTATAATACCCGTATATAATGTAGAAAAATATATTTATAAATGTTTAAAATCTGCTGTAAATCAGACTTTTAAAGATATGGAAATAATAATTGTAAATGATGGTTCAAAGGATAATTCTTATAAAATAATAGAAAAATATAAAAACAAATATGATAATATAAAAGTTATAAATCAAGAAAATTCCGGTCTTAGCAGTGCTAGAAACACAGGGATAAAAATTTCATGTGGAAAATATATAGCTTTCGCTGACAGTGATGATTATTTTTCAAAAAGATTTATAGAATATATGTACACAACAGCAGAAAAAAAGAATTGTGACATTGTTGTATGTGGGTTTAAGAGAATATCAGAAAGCAAAAAATTGAAAATCAAAAACAAACCTCTTAAAACTAAAATTTTTTCATCTGAAAAAGCTCTTAAAATATTAATAGAAGATGTTTTTATAAATAATTTTGCATGGAATAAACTTTACAAAAGAGAGCTTTTCACAGAAAACAATATATATTTTCCTGTGGGAAAAACTTATGAAGATATGTATGTTTCATACAGACTTTTTCATAAATCAAATAAAATAGCTGTTATAAATAAAAAATTATACTGCTATGTTCAGCGTAAAAAAAGCATAACTTCATCTTTTACAGAAAAGAATTTTGATGATATAAAATTAGGTCTTTATGACATGAAAAACTATCTATTAGAAAATAAAATTTATAATAAATATGCTTTTTCATACAAATTTCTTGTGATAAAAAATATCCTTATATTGATATACAAAATTATAATTTCAAAAGATATAACACCAAAAATAAAAATAAAACTTCTAAAAGAACTTAAAAAAATATAAGCAGGCATAAAAGCCTGCTTTATTTTTTACTGTGTATATAAAAGTTCTTCTTTTATACAATAAACGTCTTCACCGTGTAACTCAATAATATATGGTATTGTCTGTTGTTCAAGAGGTAATTCTTCTCGATATGAAGAACCCTTTATAAACTCATCAATATTATTTGTTCTATATCTTCTGTCACCATCTGCTTCATTTTCATCTATGTAATATAAATTAAAATCAACAAAGTCATAGGCTGTATCATCTGTGATTTTATATTCATCTGCTTCAAAAGTTGGATTATATATATAATATCCATTAGGAAAATCACTGTCATTAATATTAAGTTCTTCCATTCTTTCTTTATCGCTATTCTCTATAATCTCAACTTCATCAACATATAATTTATCACCATCTATGAATATATATCCGGCTATCTCCTCCGAAATATCTGTTGTATTTTCTTGATTTTTTTCTACTTCATCTGTATTATCTGTATTTGTATTACAGCCAGACAACATTACTAAAAACATAATACTTAATAATAAAATGCTTTTCTTCATAGAGCCAACCTCCTTTTATGTTAAATATATCTTAAAAAAGTGTAAGCTGATTTGTTTCCGGTATACCTTTTAAAACTCCATTTTCCTTTAAAAGTTCAACAAGAGTTTTACCTACTGATGTATTTTCTTTAAATTCCTCTATTGTATGGAATTCTGTAACATTCTTTCTTCCATCAACAATACTTTGAGCAGCTGTAAGTCCCAAGCCCTGAAGGGAACTGAAAGGAGGTATAAGTCCCTCATCAGTGACAATAAATTTTGTCGCATCAGATTTATAAAGGTCAATAGGAAGGAATTTAAAGCCTCTTGCATAAAACTCAACTATTATTTCAAGGACAGTCAATTTATTTTTATCTTTTGCCGTTGCTGATTGTCCTTTTTCATTAATTTCCCTTATTGCATCTTTAGCCACATCAATTCCTTTACACATTGTACCATAATCAAAGTCATCACAAGCTCTTACAGTAAAGTATGCAGCATAATAAGCCATAGGATAATTAACTTTAAAATATGCAATTCTGAAAGCCATCATAACATAAGCGGCAGCATGAGCCTTAGGGAACATATACTTTATTTTCTGACAAGATTTTATATACCAATCAGGCACATTTGAGGCTTTCATATCTGCAATATCTTCATCAGTAAGACCTTTACCCTTACGAACCTTTTCCATTATTTTAAATGACTTTTTCTTGTCAACACCTTTATTTATAAGATAAATCATAATACTGTCACGAGTTGATATTGTCTCTTTAAGTGTTATAACACCCTGTTCAATAAGCTCTTGAGCATTATTTATCCAAACATCAGTACCATGAGAAAGACCTGATATTCTCAAAAGGTCGGCAAAAGTTTTAGGTTTAGTGTCAACAAGCATTTGACGTACAAATTTTGTACCAAACTCCGGTATACCTAAAGTTCCTGTCTCACAATTTATATCCTCTGGAGTAACTCCTAAAGCCTTTGGAGACTCAAAAAGTGACATTGTATCTTTATCACCAAGAGATACAGACTGAGGATTTACTCCTGTAAGGTCATAAAGCATACGAATAACCGTAGGGTCGTCATGGCCCAGAAGGTCAAGTTTTAAAAGTCGTCCACTTATTGAGTGATAATCAAAGTGAGTTGTTGTTACATTAGATGTTGTATCATTGGCAGGACGTTGTACAGGACAAAATTCATATATATTATGGTCATTTGGAACTACCATAAGTCCTCCAGGATGCTGTCCTGTTGTTCTCTTTATACCAGTACAGCCTGATACAAGACGATTTATTTCTGCATTATGGGCAGTTATATGTCTTTCATCAAGATATTTTTTAACAAAGCCATAGGCTGTTTTATCGGCTAATGTACCTATTGTACCAGCTTTAAAAACATGACCTTTTCCAAAAAGCTCCTCTGTATAGGCATGAGCTTGCTGTTGATATTCTCCAGAGAAATTAAGGTCAATATCCGGTTCTTTATCTCCATTAAATCCCAAGAATGTCTCGAAAGGTATGTCATGACCTTCTTTTTTTAGAAGTGTACCACATACAGGACACATTTTATCAGGCATATCACAGCCAGAGCCTTCCTCCATAGCTGTTGCTTTTACAACATCAGAATCAAAATCAGAATATTTACAGTTAGGGCACACATAGTGAGGTTGTAAAGGATTTACCTCTGTTATTCCCGCCATAGTTGCAACGAATGAAGAACCAACAGAACCTCTAGAACCAACAAGATATCCATCTTCAACAGATTTCCAAACAAGTTTCTGTGCAATTATGTAAAGTACAGAATAACCATTTGATATAATAGAATTAAGCTCTTTATCAAGTCTCTCTTTAACCACAGGTGGCAGAGGGTCTCCATATATTGATACAGCTTTTTCATTTGTTATTTTTCTAAGCTGTTCCTCTGCTCCTTCAATTTTAGGAGGGAAAGTCTCATCAGGAACAGGCTTTATATTTTCTATCATATCAGCAATTAAATTTGTATTTGTTATTACAATTTCTTTTGCTTTTTCTTTTCCAAGATACTCAAATTCTTTGAGCATTTCTTCTGTGGTTCTATAATAAAGAGGAGCTTGATTATCTGCATCAGTAAAGCCTTCTGCTGCCATTATTATTTTTCTGAAAGCAGCGTCCTCAGGGTCTATGAAATGAACATCACAGGTAGCCACAACAGGTTTATTATTTTGTTCTCCAAGCTCAACTATTTTTCTATTAAAATTCATTATATCTTCAACAGAATTTACAGCATCAATTTTATTTGAATTTATCATAAATTTGTTGTTGCCTAAAGGCTGTATTTCAAGATAATCATAGAAATTTACAATCTCATTTATATATTCATCAGGCTTATGGTCAAGTAAAGCCCTATAAAGTTCTCCAGCTTCACAGGCACTTCCTATTATAAGTCCCTCTCTCATTTTTATAAATTTACTTTTTGGTATTCTAGGACGTTTAAAGAAATAATCTATATGAGCAATAGAAATAAGCTCATAAAGATTTCTTAACCCTTTATAATTTTTTACAAGTATTACGGCATGATGTGGTTTAAGTTTTTTATAGTTTACTGTACGACTAGATAAAACATTTATATCTTCAAGAGTATATACATCTTTATCTTTCATCATATCAATAAATTTTATAAAAATTTCAGCTGTAGCCTGAGCATCATTTACAGCTCTATGGTGTCCCTCTAAAGACACTCCAACAGCCTCAGCAACAATATCAAGTTTATGTTTTTTAAGGTCTGGAAGGAGAGTTCTTGCCAATTCAAGAGTATCTAAAACTGTATTATCAAAAGGTTTCATTCCTAAAACTTTAGTATTATGTCTTATAAAACCAACGTCAAAACCTGCATTATGTGCCACAATAACATAATCCTTACAGAAATCCATAAACTGTGAAAGAACAACTGAAATATCAGGAGCATCTTTTACCATATCATTTGTTATTCCTGTAAGTTTTGTTATATCCTCACTTATAGGTATTTGAGGATTGACAAATGTACTAAATTTATCTGTAATCTGACCTTTTTCTATTTTTACAGCTCCAATTTCTGTAATTTTATCTTTTTCCCTTGAAAGACCTGTTGTCTCAATATCAAATACAATAAATGTATCATCAATATTTTGACCTTTAGGACAAGTTACAACACTTCCAAGGTCATCTACAAGATAAGCCTCAACACCATAAAGAACCTTAATTCCAGCTTTTTTAGCTGCGTCCATAGCGTCAGGAAAAGCCTGAACAACACCATGGTCAGTTACAGCAATAGCCTTATGTCCCCATTTTGCAGCTCTTTCTATGTATTTTTTGACAGATGTAACACCGTCCATACTACTCATCTGTGTATGTAAATGAAGTTCAACTCTCTTTTCAAGGGCATTGTCCATTCTTTCAGGTGGTTTTTCAGCTATACAAATATCTTTTGCCAAAAGGTTTATCTCTTTTGCATATTTGTCAAACTGAACATCTCCCCTAACTTTAAGATAAGCATTGTTTTTAATAATACTACTTAATTCTTTATCAAAAACATTTTTAGAAACAAAGAATTTTACTGTTGTAGAGTCGGAAAGGTCTGTTATATCGAAGGATACAATATATTTTTCTCCTTTTATTTCTCTCTTATCCACATTGAAAAGGTGACCTTCTATTATTACCTTTTCCCCTTCTATCTTAGAATTTATAATCTTTATTACATCTCCTGTAATTTCTTTTCCTATAAGTATTCCGTTTTTAACTTTTTCAGCAACATACTCTATTTTTTCATCAGCCTTTGTTTTTTCTTCTTTAGCCTGATTTTCTATAACAGTATTTAAAATATCTTGCTCCCTATTTTCAACTTCTTTATAAAAACATTCTTTCTGTTCATCTGTAAGTTTTTCATTTTTAAAGAAAACACGTATATTTATATTATTTTGTTCTTTAAATTTTTCTTCAATTTTTTTATCCATGCCCTTTTTAAACATATAATAAGATGCATTATTTTTAACACGGATATAAAGTTTATTTTCTTCAATATCCCACATGGCATTTCTTATAATACCACGACAAAGAGGACTTTCCTCTGAAATCATATGAACTATATTATCCCAGCTTTTTTCAACAATATCTGAAACAGAAACCTCTCCCAGAATATTAAATGACAATGAAACTATAACATCATTAACCCCAGGAAGTTGTTCCATAAGCTCATATTTGAACACATCAAGAACTTTTTCATCTACTATATGGTCCATAACCATTTTTATTTCCATTATTTTTTCACGTTTGTGAATTTGTATAGAATTTATAACAGCTTCACCAAAAGTCTCTTTTATTCTAGGTGAAAGGGATATTTTTTCAAAAACAGTATTAAATTTTTTAGCAGTCATAAATTATCTCCACACTTTTCAAACTCTTAAAGTTTATCAATCTCTTTCATAAGCTCAGAAACAAGGATTTCTTCAGGAACTTTTCTCAAAATTTCGCCTTTTTTAAATATAAGCCCCTCGCCTTTTCCTCCAGCTATTCCAATATCAGCTTCCTTAGCTTCTCCTGGTCCATTTACAATGCAACCCATAACAGCAACTTTTATATCTTTATCAATGTTTTTACATTTTTGTTCAACTTCTTTTGCTATTGATATTAAATCAATTTGAGTTCTTCCGCAGGTAGGACAAGAAACAAATTCAATTCCAAATTTTCTCATTCCTAAGTCCTTTAAAATTTCTTTTGCTGCATAAATTTCATCAACAGGGTCGCCAGTAAGTGAAACACGTATTGTGTCACCAATTCCCCTTGAAAGTATAGCACCTATACCGACAGCAGATTTAACAGTTCCAGACCAAGTTGTTCCAGCCTCTGTTATTCCAACATGGAGAGGATAAGGAATTTCATCGGAAAGTATAGAATAAGCCTCAATACTAAAAGGAACACTTGAAGCCTTTATTGATACAACTATATCTTCAAAATTGTATTTTTCAAGTATTCTCACATGATTTAAAGCACTCTCAACAAGACCTCTAGGAGTTACACCCTTATATTTTTCAACAAGATATTTCTCCAAAGAGCCACTGTTTACACCTATTCTTATAGGAATATGTCTACTTTTAGCCATATCAACAACTTGTTTTATTCTGCTTTCATCACCGATATTTCCCGGATTTATTCTTATTTTATCAATGCCCCCTTCCATAGCTTTAAGGGCAAGTCTATAATCAAAATGTATATCAGCCACAAGAGGTATATGAATTTCTTTTTTAATTCCTTTTATAGCCTCAGCAGCTTCCATATCAGGCACAGCAACTCTTATAATCTCACAGCCGGCTTTTTCAAGGTCAAGTATTTGTTTTACTGTTGATTTAATATCTCTTGTATCTGTATTACACATAGATTGAATTGCAACAGGATTTGTTCCACCTATTAAAACATCACCTATTTTTACTTCTCTTACTTGTTTTCTCTTTATAAATTCCATAGCATTTTCCTCCGAAAAACACAAACTTTTCCAATAGTTAAAAACAGTCTGAACTTCATAAGAAATCCAGACTGAAATTTTGTAAAATATTTATCGTCAATATAATTGGTTTCAGCCTAAAAATATTCTTGCAATATCATTATAAGCTATAAAAACCATAAATGCCATAAGAAATGCAAAACCTATAAAATGAACCATACCTTCTTTTTCAGGGTCAATAGGTTTTCCCCTAAAGGCTTCTATTATAAGAAAAACAAGTCTTCCTCCGTCCATAGCAGGTATAGGGAAAAGATTTAAAGCTCCAAGGTTTGCACTGAGTAATGCTGCTATATATGATATATTTGCAATAGCTGCACCTATACTGTATTTTATACCCTGCTCGTAGGACTCACCAACAACCTCTATTATACCAATAGGTCCTGCAACTTCGTCCATAGACACATTAAATGTAAAAAGTCTTATAAAACCTTCAACAGTTGAACGTATATAGAAAAACATTGTATTAAAACCTGTCACAATAGTTTCACCAATTGTGGCTTTATCGAAACTATCATAATCTTTGTCAAATATACCTGTTTTTACTGCTGGATTAAAACCTATAATCCATCTTCCGTCCTCTGTTTTGTAAGGTTCAACAGTTATATTAACTTTTTCACCATTTCTCTTAACTTGAAGTTCAACAGTTTCACCTTGATTTTGTGCCATAAAAAGACTTAAATCTTCATATACAAATATATGAGTATTATTTATTTTAGTGATTTTATCACCTATCATTAAACCAGCTTCAGCAGCATTTCCACCTGCCTCAAGTCCTGCAACAATAGGCTGTGCAAAACCTGATGTTCCAACAAGACCTGTACATATTATGAAAGCAAGAACAAAATTCATAATAGGACCAGCTGCAACAACAGCTATTCTTTTAAATACACTTTTACTGTTGAAAGCTCTCTCATCTTTTAAATCTTCATCCTCTCCCATCATTCTACAAAATCCACCTAATGGAAAAGCACGTATTGAGTATAGAGTTTCACCAAATTGTTTTGAAACTAATATAGGTCCCATTCCTATGGCAAACTCCTCAACAAATATCCCACTTTTTTTAGCTACAATATAATGACCAAATTCATGTACTAATACAAGAATACTGAAAACAATTATAGCTATTATTAAAGGCAGAATATTTGAAAAAATATTTGTCAAATAAATCACCTCTTAAAAACAATATAGAATTATTTTACTGTCTGATTATATACGAACTCTCTAGCCCATTTGTCCGCTTCAAGAACAGTTTTCAAATCATAATTATATACAGGACTATATGAATTCATAGTTTTTTCTATCAATTCAGGTATCTGTAAAAATGATATTTCTCTGTTTAAAAATCTTTCAACGGCAACTTCATTTGCTGCATTCATTACAGCAGGCATTGTTCCACCTTCATTAATTGCTCTAAAAGCAAGACTTAAACATTTGAATGTATCCATATCAGGTTTTTCAAAAGTTAAATTATTATGTTCAAACAAATCAAGTCTAGGAAGATTTGTATCAACACGTTTAGGATATAACAAAGCATACTGTATAGGAAGTCGCATATCTGGTGCTCCAAGCTGTGCAATAACAGCTCCGTCCTCAAATTCAACTGCTGAATGAATAATACTCTGTGGGTGTACAAGAACCTGTATTTGATTTACATTTACATTAAAAAGCCATACAGCCTCTATAACTTCAAGTCCTTTATTCATAAGAGTAGCTGAGTCTATTGTTATTTTTCTACCCATAACCCAATTAGGATGTTTTAAGGCATCATCAACAGTGACATTTTTAAGTTCATCTATTGTTTTTCCTCTAAAACTTCCACCAGAAGCTGTTAAAAGTATTTTATAAATATTATTATCATGCTTTCCCTGTAAACACTGGAAAATTGCAGAATGTTCACTGTCAACAGGAAGTATTTTTATACCCTTTCCCATAGCTGTTCTCATTACAAGTTCACCGGCAGAAACAAGAGTTTCTTTGTTTGCCAAAGCAATATTTTTATTTGATTTTATAGCTTCAAGAGTAGGCTCAAGTCCCACATTTCCAACAACAGATGTCAAAACTGTTTCAACATTTTCCATTGTTGCAACTTTAATAAGACCTTCCATGCCTCCCAAAACTTTTATATTTTCACTTTTAAGTCTTTTTTTAAGCTCAATAGATTTTTCTTCATCCATAACAGCAACTATTTCAGGTTTAAATTCTAAAGCCTGTTTTTCAAGTAAATCTATATTATTATTGCCTGTTATACCATGAACTTTTATGTCATCACCCTTAACCGCTCTAACTACATCAAGGGCTTGAGTTCCTATTGAACCAGTTGAACCAAGTATTGAAATATTATTTATCAAAATATTCACCTCTTTATAGAGTTTTATCTCACATTAATAAGGAATAACATTAAATAATATACAACAGGAGCTGTAAGAAGAACGCTATCAAAACGGTCTATAATTCCACCATGTCCTGGTATAAGATTTCCAAAATCCTTTATGCCTGTATATCTTTTCATAGCTGAAGCGGCAAGGTCTCCAATCTGTGCCAAAACAGAGCCTATTGCTCCTGTAAGGACACATAAAAGAATAGTATTGACATGTTCAAGTACAAAATATGAGTCCATAACAGTTCCATATATAAAACCTATAACCATAGCTGTCACAATTCCACCAATAGAACCTTCTATTGTCTTTTTAGGACTCAATGTAGGTATAAGTTTGTGTTTACCTATGGCAACACCTGTAAAATATGCACCTGTATCACAGCCCCATGCACATATAAATGAAAGCCATACAAAATAGATACCATAAGAGTATTCTCTTATAAGGTATATGTGGGAAATAAGAAAGCATACATAAAAATATCCGAAAAATCCCACAAAAGATTCAGTTATATTTGTATGATTATGAAAAACAACAGTATATATAAGAAAAACAAGTATAAATACAGAAACAAAAATATTAAATATATTATTTTCATTTATTATTGTATTTATAAAAAGAATATATATTACTGCAAAAATATATCCTATATAAGCAACAGGCTTTTTATCTATTGAAAAAGCCTTATAAAATTCATGCATACCTATCAAAGATGCTGCAAGAATACCAATTTTAAGCCATATTCCTCCAAAAAAAACAACAGCTATCAAAACCGGAAGAAGAATAACGCTTGATATAATTCTCACCAACATAAAAATCACCCCTAAAATTATCTACCGCCAAATCTTCTGTTTCTGTTTTGATACTGATATACAGCCTCAACAAGGTCTTCCTCTTTGAAATCAGGCCAAAGTTTATCTGAGAAACAGAATTCTGAATAAGCTATCTGCCAAAGAAGGAAATTGCTTATTCTCTCCTCACCACTTGTTCTTATTATAAGTTCAGGGTCAGGAATATCCGCTGTATCAAGATTTTTAGAAATAATGTCTTCGTCTATATCGTCAGATGAAATTTTTCCCTTTTCAACATCTTTACATATTTTCTTTACACATCTTCTAAGTTCATCTCGACCACCATAATTTAAAGCGATATGTAAATTAAGAGCATCTTTATCCTTTGTAACTTCCTCAAGATTTTTAATACTTTCCTGAATATCATAATCAAGTCTTGTAATATCACCTATGGCATCCATTTTTACATTGTCTTTTTTAGCTCTCTCAGTATATTTCTTAACATAGCTTCTTAAAAGGTCCATTATACCGTCAATTTCTTCCTGTGACCTTTTCCAGTTTTCTGTTGAGAAAGCATATACAGTAAGATGTTTTATACCAATTTTTTTAGCAGCGTCAATTATACCTTCAAGAGCGTCAGCTCCCGCTTTATGACCGGCTTTTCTTGGAAGAAAACGCTTTTTTGCCCATCTACCGTTACCGTCCATAATTATTGCTACATGCTTAGGTATATTTTCACTGTCAAGTGTGACTTCCTCTTTACCATTAAAGTAAAACATATTAACCCTCCATGATTAAAAAAACACCCCTCAAAAAGAGGGGCAAAATACTTAAAAATACTTTTTATTTTTGTATTATACAGAAAGAATATCTTTGCATTTTGACTCTGTCTTTTTGTCTATTTCAGCAATGAATTTATCTGTAATTTTCTGAATTTTTTCTTCAAGAGATTTTAATTCATCTTCTGGAATTTCTTTTTTCTTTTCCATTTTTTTGAAAGCGTCAATGGCATCTCTTCTTATATTACGTATAGCAACCTTTGAAGCTTCTGATTTCTTTTTAACATCTTTTGTAAGCTCTTTTCTTCTTTCCTCTGTAAGTTCTGGGAAAACAAGACGTATAACTTTACCGTCATTTGATGGATTTATACCAAGCTCTGATGTATTTATAGCCTTTTCAATAGCTTTTAAAAGAGAAGCGTCCCAAGGCTGTATCTGTATAAGTCTAGCTTCAGGTACAGTTATATTTCCAACCTGGTTTATAGGAGTTGGTGTTCCGTAGTAGTCAACTGTTATACGGTCAAGTACATGAGGGTTTGCTCTTCCTGCACGTATTGTATTAAATTCAGCGTCAAGAGCTGCAATAGTTTTTGTCATCTTTTCCTCGTAAATAGCAGTTTCGTTTGCCATAAGATATTCCTCCTAAAAATTAAATTTTTTAAAAATGCATTAAACTGTAACAAGTGTACCTATTTTTTCACCTTTTACAGCACGCATAATACTTTTTTCTTCATTAAGTCCAAATATAACAACAGGTATTTTCTGTTCATAACAGAGGTTTGCCGCAGCCATATCAATAACTTTAAGATTATTCTTTATAATGTCATGACATGCAATCTCTTCAATTTTTTTAGCATCTTTATTTACAGCTGGGTCGCTGTCATAAACGCCATCAATATTTTTTGCAAAGAAAAGTGCATCTGCATCAAGCTCAGCACCTCTTAATGCTGTAATTGTATCTGTTGAGAAGAAAGGATGTCCTAATCCTCCTGCAAATATAACAACTTTGCCATCTTTAAGATGAGCAAGTGCTCTTTCTTTTGAGAACTGTTCTGTTATTGTACCTATTATTATAGGTGTCTGTACAACTGCACCAATTCCAGCCTGTCTAAAGGCATCAGCAACATAAATTGCATTCATAACAGTTGCAAGCATACCGATTTGGTCAGCTTTTGTTCTGTCCATTTTTGAATCGGCACTTCTACCTCTCCAAAAGTTTCCCCCGCCAATAACAAGACATACTTCTGTACCATTTTCAACAATTTCTTTGATTTGATTGACAAGTCCGGTAACAATATTGTCATCAAAATTCTCAGTTTCATTTGATAAAGCCTCTCCACTTATTTTAAGAATAATTCTTTTATACATTACAGCAACCTCCTTCATCTTATAATGTATCATAATACAGAGACAATTTCTATACCTATTTAATTATTATTATAAACTATAATGTAAAAACTGTAAAATACACATTTTGACATATTAAAAATTTTAGTAATTTTTCAATATGTTTTGTCACCGCCGAAAATTATATCATACTTACAAGTCTTATTCAACAAAATTCAACAGTATAAAATTAAAAATATAAAAAAATAATATTAGATTACAATATACCTATAAAAATGTAAAAATTTTCATAAAAAAACTGATTGAAAAATTCAATCAGTCTTCAGTAAAATATAAACTTTATTTAAAATCATTTAAAATTTTCAATGTAAATTTATCTTCCTCACCATTAAAAAATTTATCAATAACATTTTTAAATATTTCATTTCCAGAAACTTTCCAAAAAAGAGTCATTGAAGATTTAAGTTTCATATCATCAGGAAAACCAAATATCTCACTGGCATTATTTGACTTAAGTTTTAAAAGTTCCTGACATATTTCTATAAGACGACCACCTAAAACTTCATCTTCAATATAAGCTCTAGCCTCATCAATATCAGATATAGCATAATAAGCTGAATAAGAACTGTTGCCTAGTCCTTTAATCTGAGGAAAAATATACCACATCCAGCAACTATCTTTTCTTCCGCATTTTATTTCATTTAAAGCTGTATCATAACTATATTTTTGTGCTTCATGAAATCTTTTTAAACTTTCCATGGTATATTCTCCTTTCTTTACTTAAACAAATTTTTAATACTATTTTTTACATTCTTCTTAATATTCTTTTTTGTATTTTTGACAACATTTCTTGAGTAATCTTTTACAATATTAAAATCCACATTATCCTGTTTTGAACGGTTACAATGTTTACACATACATTGGAGATTGTTTAAGTTATGTTTACCTCCCCAATTTTGAGGTATAATATGGTCAATGTCAACATCACTTTTTCTCAATTTTTTGCCACATCTAACACATGTATACCAACCATGATTAGATTTATTGTTTTCAAAATATTTATCTCTATATCCAGCCATATAAATTCCTCCTTATTATACAATAATACAATAAATTGTATTAAAATGCTATATTTTGTCTACAAAATAAAACCATATATAATAAGAATTTAGAATTAAATTTTAAATAAAAAAGCCCTATTAAACCTATAATCATAAAATATTATGAATACAAGCTAATAGGGCTTATTTTATTAAATATAAAAGAAATTAAAAATATCTAGTATCCAAAATGTTTATGAGTATGTTGAAAAGATTGAATACTGTTAATTTTAAACTTCAAAATTAAATTTATTACTGAGCTGCTTTTGCTACTTCTTCAGCAAAGTTTTCTTCTTTTTTAGCTAAACCTTCGCCTGTTTCAAAACGAACGTAACGAGCGATTGTTATAGGAGCTCCTACAACTTTAGCTACTGAATCAATGTACTGTTTTACTGACATATCACCATCTTTAACGTATGGCTGTTCAACAAGACAGATTTCTTTCATTTCTTTGTTTAATCTACCAACAATCATCTTTTCAATGATATTGTCTGGTTTAGAAGCATTTTTAGGGTCGTTCTTAGCCTGCTGTGTAAGGATTTCTTTTTCTTTTTCAATGAAGTCAGCAGGTACATTATCAACAGCGATAAATTTTGGATTTAAAGCTGCAATCTGCATAGCAACGTTCTTTCCTAATTCTTCTAATTCTGGAGCTTCTTTTTCACAAGCAAGCTCAATAAGAACACCAATTCTTCCGCCACCGTGTACATATGATACTAAAGAACCAGCTGTTTCTCTAACGTATTTTTCAAAACGTCTGATATTTAAGTTTTCTCCAATTACAGCAACCTGCTGGCTGAGAGCTTCTTTAACTGTGAAAGCTTCATCAAGGCTCCATTTTTCAGCGAAGAACTCGTCCATGTTTGCAGCTGATGTTGAAGCAGCCTGTTTTGCAACATTAGCAACATAATCTTTGAATGTCTGGTTTTTAGCAACGAAGTCTGTTTCTGAGTTAACTTCTACGATAGCAGCTGTTTTCTTGTCATCTGATACATAGATGTCAACAAGACCTTCAGAAGCGATACGTCCAGCTTTTTTAGCTGATGCAGCTAATCCTTTTTCTCTTAAGAGTTCAACTGCTTTTTCCATATCTCCGTCAGTTTCTGCTAATGCTTTTTTACATTCAAGCATACCAACGCCTGTCATTTCTCTAAGTTCTTTTACCATACTTGCTGTTATAGCCATTTTAATATACCTCCATATCTGGGTTTTATATTTCGTTCTTTAACTTGAAAGACCTCAGCCCATTTATCTTATGGCTGAGGTCTGGGCATACTCTTTTAAAATTATTCAGCTGTTGCTTCTTCTACTTCTTCTTCAGCAGCAGTTGTCTGCTCGCCCTGTCTTGATTCGATAACTGCATCAGCAATCTTAGCAGCGATAAGTTTTACTGCACGGATAGCATCGTCATTACCTGGGATTACATAATCAACTTCTTCAGGGTCACAGTTTGTATCAACAATAGCAACGATTGGAATACCAAGTGTATGAGCTTCCTGGATTGCTATTCTTTCTTTTCTTGGGTCAACAACGAACATAACATCTGGAATTTTTTTCATTTCTTTAATTCCGCCAAGGTTCTTGTCTAATTTTTCTTTTTCGTGAAGTAATGCAGCAACTTCTTTTTTAGGAAGAACTTCGAAAGTTCCGTCAGCCTGCATTTCTTCAAGCTCTTTTAATCTTGCAATTCTTGTTTTGATTGTTTCAAAGTTTGTAAGCATACCACCTAACCATCTCTGGTTTACGTAGTACATTCCACATCTTTCAGCTTCTTCTTTGATTGAATCCTGAGCCTGTTTCTTTGTACCTACGAAAAGGATTTCTCCACCTTCTTTGATAGCTTCAGCAACTGCAAAGTAAGCTTCGTCAACTTTCTTTACTGTTTTCTGAAGGTCGATGATGTAGATACCGTTTCTTTCTGCGAAGATGTATTCAGCCATTTTAGGGTTCCATCTTCTTGTCTGATGTCCAAAATGAACACCTGCTTCTAATAACTGTTTCATTGATATAACGCTCATTTTTATCCTCCTCTGGTTAATCCTCCCCATCTCAATTCGCAGACAACAACCTTTTTAAAAAGCACCAGTTCTGCTTTGAGATAAGTGTGTTTTATTAGTTACCTGTGGTATTATATCATAACTAAAAAAATATTACAACTATTTTATTTTACAATTTATATTTTAATTTTTAATAAATTTAAAATACTATTTTTTTGACTCCTCTATATATCCACACTGTACATTGGAACAAACGATTTTAGGATTTTTAGTTCCCTTTTCAACCATATAGCTTCCACACTGTGGACATTTTTCACCTGTTGGCTTATTCCAAGACATAAAATCGCACTCAGGATTATTTTCACATCCAAAATATTTTCTACCTTTTTTAGTCTTTTTAATCTGAACTTTTCCGCCACATTGAGGGCATAAAACCCCTGCATCTTCAAAGAATGGTTTTGCATTCTGGCATTCTGGAAATCCTGGACAGGCAAGGAATTTACCATATTTTCCATATTTTACAACCATATTTCTTCCGCACTTATCACATATGACATCTGTAACTTCGTCTTTAATCTCAACTTTACTAAGTTTTTCTTGTGCATCAGAAACAGCTTTACTAAAATCAGGATAAAAATCTCTTATAATCTGTTTCCATTCCTGTTTTCCAAGTTCTACTTGGTCAAGATTATCCTCCATATGGGCTGTAAAATCAATATCAACAATATCAGGGAAATACATTTTCATAACATCATTTACAACTTCACCTAATTCTGTTGGATAAAGCATTTTAGCCTCTTTTACAACATAATTTCTTGATTGTATTATTGTCAATGTTGGAGCATAGGTACTTGGTCTACCTACTCCAATTTCCTCAAGAGTTTTTACAAGAGAAGCATCTGTAAAACGTGGTGGTGGCTGTGTAAAATGCTGTGCCGGTACTATTTCATTAACTTTTAACACAGTACCTTTCTCAACCTCCGGTATTTTACCTTCCGCCTTTTCATCATCGTTTTTATCATAAACTTCAAGGAAACCTTTAAATTTAATTACAGAACCTGACGCTCTAAAAACATATTTATCAGCAAATATTTTTATAGACTGTGTCTCATACACGGCAGGAGCCATTTGACTTGCTATAAATCTTTCCCATATAAGTTTATAAAGTTTATATTGCTCTTTTGTCAAAGACTCCTTAACACTGTCTGGAGTTCTCGATGCATTTGTTGGACGAATAGCCTCATGAGCATCTTGAGTTTTACCCTTTGATTTATATACAGCTCTTTCAGGATTTAAGTATTCACTAGGGAAATTCCCAAGTATAAAGCTTTTTGCGTCTTCATAGGCTTCATCAGAAATTCTTACAGAGTCAGTTCTTATATATGACACAAGACCAACTGTGCCCTCTCCCTGTATATCAACACCCTCATAAAGCTGCTGAGCAACCATCATTGTTTTTTGAGTTGTCATATTAAGATGTTTACTTGCTTCCTGTTGAAGTGTACTTGTTGTAAATGGAGCAATAGGATTTTTAACCCTTGTTCCCTTTTTATTTTCCTCAACAACAAAATCACAATTTTCAAGGTCTGAAAGTATTTTATCAACTTCATCTTTACTTTTAAGTTCTATTTTTCCATCTTTTATTCCAACAAATCTTGTTGCAATTTTTTTATTATTCTTATCTTTTAAAATAGCCTCTATTGACCAATATTCTTCAGGAATGAAACTGTTTATTTCTTCTTCCCTGTCACATATTATTCTTAATGCAACAGACTGAACACGTCCAGCACTTAAGCCTTTTTTCACCTTTTGCCATAAAAGAGGACTTATAGTATACCCAACAACTCTATCAAGAACACGTCTTGCCTGTTGAGCATTTACAAGGTCCATATCAATATCCCTTGCCTCTTTTATAGATTTTTTAACAGCATTTTTTGTTATCTCGTTAAATGTAATTCTGCTTACATCTTTTTCATCAAGATTTAAAGCTGTTATAAGATGCCAACTTATAGCCTCTCCCTCACGGTCAGGGTCAGTTGCAAGATAAACTTTATCAGCACTTTTAGCTTCTTTTCTAAGTTTGCTTAAAAGCTCACCTTTTCCTCTTATAGTTATATATTTAGGTTCAAAATCGTTTTCTATATCAATACCCATTTGGCTTTTAGGAAGGTCTCTAACATGACCCATAGAAGCCTCTATTTTATATGAACTTCCAAGAAATTTTTTAATTGTTTTTGCCTTTGCAGGTGACTCAACAATAACTAAATTTTTCTTGACAGATTTTTCTTTTTTATTTGCAGTAGCCATATTCCACCTCTTTAACTAAGTTTCCTAATATATTTCATAGAAGGCAGTTTTTGTATATACCCTGAAATTTCAAGGGTAAACAAAATATACTGTATCTCTGTTATATCTTTTTTAAGTTTATTTACTATTTCATCAACACTGACAGGTTCAAAGGAAAGAAATTCATAAACAGCCTTTTCATCATCTGACATATTTTCTGTTGTTTCATTTATATATTTTTCTTTTTCTTCTTCCTCATAGGATATACCAAGTTCAAAGAGAATATCATCAAAACTTGTTATAGGAGGACAACCTTGTTTTATAAGTTCATTTGTTCCAGCACTATATTTACTTGTTATATTTCCCGGAACAGCAAAAACATCTCTACCATTTTCCAAAGCACTTTCAACTGTTGAGAATGTTCCGCTGTTTAATCCAGCTTCAACTACAACAACAGCTCTAGAAAGACCACTTATTATTCTATTTCTTGCTGGAAAATTATAAGATAAAGGAGCTGTTTTAGGTGGATATTCAGAAATAACACACCCATTATTTATTATTTTTTCCATAAGACTTCTATTTTCAGAAGGATAACAAATATCAATACCATTTCCTAAAACAGCTATTGTTTTGCCTTTTCCAGCAATAGCTCCTTTATGTGCAACAGTGTCAATACCTCTTGCCATACCACTTACAATAACAAAGTTTCTTTCTCCCAAATCTTTCGCAATATTAAATCCTACACTTTTACCATATTCAGTACATCTTCTTGTGCCTATTATGCTTATTCTTTCAAGACCATCATCAGGCATTGTTCCTTTAATATAAAGACCTAAAGGGGGGTCATATATATTTTTAAGGCTTTTAGGATATTTATCATCAAAATACGATATGAAATTTATATTGTCTTTATCCATATTTTCAATAATTTTATAAATATTATCTTCATTTCTGGATTTAATTATTTTCATTACAGTTTCGTATTTTACGCCTTCAATCTTTGAAAGTTCAACACTATCTGCACTCCAAATATTTTCGGGGTTTTTAAAATATTCAATAAGTTGAAAAATTTTCTTTCTTCCAACGCCATAAATATTTGAAAGCCACAGCATATAAAAATCTGTATCCATATCTTTTATCCCCCCATTTTCTCATTATGCACACTATAATATATTCTTTTTGGAATAAATTCAATAAAATTTTTTTGTCCCACCAGTATAAAACTTTTAAAAAAATTATGTTTTTCCTTTAATTTAAAGCCTTTAAGCAATTCAAAAAATTTTTTAAAACTATATAAATATGTAGAAAAAATTTTAAATAATTGATATGATTTTTAATATAAAACAAGAAAAGAGGTTTTTTATTATGCTCTCAAAAATTATAAGCTGTGCTCTTTTTGGTATTGATGGAAATAGAATTGATGTTGAAGTAGATATAAGCAACGGAATGCCTGCTTTTGATATAGTCGGATTACCTGATTCAGCAGTCAAAGAGTCAAAAGAGAGAGTCAAAACAGCTATAAAAAATTCAAATATATCATTTCCTGTTAAAAGAATAACAGTAAATCTTGCACCAGCAGACATAAGAAAAGAAGGACCTTCCTTTGACCTTCCTATTGCTGTTGGTATACTGTCATGTATGGGTATTATAAATATAAAAAGTACAGAAAAATTTATGTTCACTGGTGAATTATCTCTTGATGGAACAATAAAGCCTATAAACGGCATATTACCAATGGTATTTTCACTCTATAACGAAGGAATTGAAAATTTTATTGTTCCTTTTGAAAACAGAAATGAAGCCAGTTTAATAAAAGGTGCAAATATATTCCCTGTAAAAAACATAAATGAATTAATAGATTTTTTAAAAAACAATAATATAAAACCTTATGTGAATAATATATCAGAAAATATTCAAAAATCATCAAGCTATAATTTAGACTTTTCCGATGTAAAAGGACAGGAAAATGTAAAAAGAGCAATGGAAATTGCTGCTGCTGGATATCACAATATACTTATGATTGGACCTCCCGGCTCTGGCAAAACAATGATGGCAAAACGTCTTCCATCAATAATGCCACCTCTTTCCTTTGAAGAATGTATAAACATAACAAAAATATACAGTGTGGCAGGACTTTTAAAAGACAAAAACTATTTATTAAAAGAAAGACCTTTCCGCTCACCTCATCACACTATATCATCAGCAGCTTTGGCAGGTGGTGGTAGAATACCTCGTCCCGGTGAAGTCTCACTGGCAACAGGAGGAATATTATTTCTTGATGAACTTCCGGAATTTAGTAGGAGTTCATTAGAAGTTTTAAGACAACCTTTAGAAGACAAAACAGTTACAATATCAAGAGCCCAAGGAATACTTACATATCCGGCAGATTTTATGCTTGTTGCAGCAATGAACCCTTGTCCTTGTGGATATTATGGCACAGATGACCGTTGCCATTGTACAGATAATGAAATTATAAAATATACTCATAAGATAAGCGGCCCTCTTCTTGATAGAATTGATATTCAGGTTGAGGCATCACAAATAAATTATGATGATTTTGAAAATTATTCAAAAACTGAAACTTCTGAAGATATATTAAAAAGAGTTATAAAAGCTCATAACATACAGAAAAAACGTTTTGAAAATGAAAATATTTTGTTTAACTCTCAAATGTCACCAGCACAAATAGAAAAATTCTGTGTTTTAGGTAAAAATGAAAAAGCTATTATAAAAAGAGCTTTTGAAGCTTTAAAAATGAGTGCCAGAGGTTATCACAAAACACTTAAAATTGCAAGAACAATAGCTGACATTGATAATTCTGAAAATATAACCGTAAAACATATTGGAGAAGCTATACAATACAGAAATCTTGACAGAAATTATTTTGAATAAAAACATTTGATGTCAGACATTTATTTACAATAAAAAACCTTTTTATACTATAATATTTACTTTATTTTGCAGTTATATTATAATTACCTTGAAAGGAGGATTTATAAATAGGGAAAATTTGATTTGATTATTTTAAAAACTTTATATTTAGGAGGCATAAAACAATGATTGTAATGATTGACAGTGCAAATTTAGAAGAAATCAAATATTTATTCAACTATTTTCCTTATGATGGTGTAACAACAAATCCTTCAATATTAAAAAAAGAAAACAGAAACCCTTTTGAACAGCTTAAAGATATTAAAAATATAATTCCAAAAGATACTATGCTTCATTGTCAGGTATTATCAAAAAATGCTGATGAAATGGTAAAAGAAGCTGAGTATATAGTAGAAAAATTTGGAAAAGATACATATATAAAAGTTCCTGTAACTGAAGAAGGATTAAAAGCTATAAACATACTTTCAAAGAAAGGTATTAATACTACAGCAACTGCAATATACACAGCCATGCAAGGTTATATGGCTGCAAAAGCAGGAGCAAAATTTGTTGCACCTTATGTAAATAGACTTGATAATTTAGGCTATGATGGTGTACAAGTTGCTAAAGATATACACACTCTTTTAAAAAATCATAATTTTAATTGTAAAGTTGTAGCAGCTAGTTTCAAAAATTCACAGCAAATTTTAGAACTTGGAAAATTTGGAATTGAAGCTATAACAGCATCTTTTGATGTTTTAAGAAATCTTTATATACATCCTGTAACAGACAAAGCTGTAAATGATTTCTGTAATGATTTTGAAAAAATAGAAGACAATCATAAAACAATGCTTGATTATTAAAGAAATTAAGAGCTGATATTTAAAATATCAGCTCTTTTTATTTGTCTAAAAATAATAAAAAAAGAGTGCAGAAATCTGCACTCTTTTATAGCAAAATAATATTAAAATTATTCAGCGTCTACTTTAGCCATGTGAAGGATAAGGTCACAAACTTTGTTTGAGTAACCCCATTCATTGTCATACCAAGATACTAATTTAACGAAGTTGTCGTTAAGAGCGATACCAGCTTTAGCATCGAAGATTGATGTATGAGGATCGCCGATGAAGTCTGTTGAAACAACATCGTCTTCTGTGTATCCAAGGATACCTTTTAATTCGCCTTCAGCAGCTTCTTTAACAGCAGCTTTGATTTCTTCATAAGTAGCTGGTTTAGCAAGACGGCATGTAAGGTCTACAACTGATACGTCAAGTGTAGGAACACGGAATGACATACCTGTTAATTTTCCGTTTAATTCAGGGATAACTTTACCAACTGCTTTAGCAGCACCTGTTGATGAAGGAATGATGTTGTTAGAAGCAGCACGTCCACCTCTCCAGTCTTTCTTTGAAGGACCGTCTACTGGTTTCTGTGTAGCTGTTGTTGAGTGAACTGTTGACATTAAACCTTCGATAACACCAAATTTGTCGTTGATAACTTTTGTTAAAGGAGCAAGACAGTTTGTTGTACAAGAAGCGTTTGATACAACGTTCATATCTTTTGTGTATTTGTCGTTGTTTACACCCATAACGAACATTGGAGCGTCTGCTGATGGAGCAGAGATAACAACTTTTTTAGCACCGCCATTGAAGTGAGCAGAAGCTTTTTCTGTTGTTGTGAATACACCTGTTGATTCAACAACATATTCAGCACCTACTGAAGCCCAAGGAATATCTTTAGGATCCATGCAGTTAAATACTGTGATTTCATTTCCGTTAACTACAAGTTTACCATCTTTGATTTCGATAGTACCTTTGAAACGTCCATGGATTGAGTCATATTTAAGCATGTATACCATGTATTCAAGGTCGATGAATGGGTCATTGATAGCAACAACCTGTGCACCCTCTTTTGTTAAAGAAGCACGGAATACAAGTCTACCGATACGTCCAAATCCATTAATACCAATTTTAACCATTTAAAAATTCCTCCTCTTATTAAAACTTTTAAAAAGCCTTAGGTTTATTACCTTTATAAATTATACCATAAAACAAGTATATTTTAAACATTTTTTATTATAACATTATTAAATATATGTTTGGAAAATTAAGTCAAAATACGCCACTTTTTTATAGATATATGACATTTATATTTAACTTATAACAGCATTTTTTAGTTATTTTAACAACTCAAATTATATCAATATGATAATTATGCTAAATTAGGGTTGGGATTGTTAAAAAATTATTTTAACAAAATTATACAACCCTAATTTAATAATGCACAAAATTATACAATATTATATAACAAATATAATCAATAATCTCTTTTAAGTATATTAATTATAGACACTGTAAGTAATGCAGATGAAACCACAAAAGCCACAGAGCTTAAAACCAAATTTGTTATTTTCATGTCCAAACCTCCCTAAACATATATTAATTATTTATTTAAAGTAGTTTACACCAGACTCAAAAATCTTCTGATTTTTATTTCCGGCAACATTTTTATAAAGACCTTTTCCAATACGCTCAGAATGTCCCATTTTTCCTAATACACGACCGTCTGGACTTGTTATACCTTCAATAGCCATCATTGAGCCGTTAGGATTGTATCTTATATCATAAGTTGCCTTTCCTGCTGTGTCAACATACTGAGTTGCAACCTGTCCATTTGCTATAAGTTCATCAATAACATGTTTAGGAGCAACAAATCTTCCTTCACCATGAGATACAGGTATTGTATGAATATCATCAGGTTCAACACCCCAAAGCCATGGTGATTTATTTGAAGTAATCTTTGTATCAACAAGGCATGAAACGTGACGACCTATTTTATTGAATGTAAGTGTAGGACTTTCAGCGTCAATATCTCTTATTTCGCCATATGGAACGAGACCAAGTTTAATAAGAGCCTGGAAACCGTTACATATACCAAGCATAAGACCATCTCTGTTATTTAAAAGGTCCATAACAGCTTCTTTTATTCTTGGATTTCTAAATGTTGCAGCGATAAATTTACCTGAACCGTCAGGCTCGTCACCAGCACTAAATCCACCTGGGAACATTATTATCTGTGACTGTTTTATTGTTTTTTCCATTTTAACAATAGTTTCTTCAAGAGCCTGAACAGAAAGATTATTTACAACAACAGTTTCAACGTCAGCACCAGCATTTATAAATGCTTTTGCAGAGTCATATTCACAGTTTGTTCCTGGGAATACTGGTATAAATACTTTTGGTTTTGCAAGACCTATTCCTGGGAATTTCTTTTCAGGAACAACAAATGTATCTATTATTGGAGCGTCCTCAAAATCTGATTTTGTTTTTGTTGGGAATACTTTTTCAAGTGGTTTTTCCCATGTATTAACCATATCTTTGATAGCTATCTCAGCACCCATAACTTTTATTACAGGTTCAGGTATAGTCTCTCCAAGAATTACAGCATCTATTCCCATAAAATCAATAACTTTTGCATTTGTAAGTTCAAGTACAAATGAACCATATTCAGGTTTGAAAAGTTCTGTTGCTTCTATTTCGTCTCTTAAATCAACACCAATATAGTTACCAAAGCTCATTTTTGAAATAGCCTCTGCAATACCGCCTGTTCTTACAGTATGAGCTGATATACAGATACCTTTCTCAATAAGACTTGAAACAAGTTTAAACATTTCTTTGATATAACCATAATCTGGAAGGTCATATTTATCACGTTTAACAGGAAGGTATACAACTTTATTTCCAGCCTTTTTAAATTCAGGTGATATAATATTATCAACATTGGCAACATCAACAGCAAATGAAACAAGTGTTGGAGGAACAGTTAAATCCATAAATGTTCCAGACATACTGTCTTTACCACCAATAGCAGCTGTACCCATATTCATCTGTGCTTGGAATGCACCTATAAGAGCTGCAAAAGGTTTGCCCCACTTAGCATGGTCTGTTCCAAGTTTTTCAAAATATTCCTGGAATGTAAGTCTTACACTCTCATAATTTCCGCCTGTTGCAACTATTTTAGCAAGAGACTCTATAACAGCATAGGAAGCACCATGGAAAGGACTCCATTTTGATATTTCTGGGTTATATCCATAACTCATAAGAGTTGCAGTTGTTGTGTCAGCTGTAAGCATAGGAACTTTTGCTGCCATAGCTTCTGGAGGAGTAAGCTGATTTTTACCACCATAAGGCATAAGAACAGTGTTTGCTCCAATAGTTGAGTCAAATCTCTCAACAAGACCTTTCTGACTTGCAACATTAAGATTTTTAAGGTTTTCAAACCAAGCTGCTTTTATATCATTTTCAATAAGTATTTTTTCAACAGATGTATTATTGAAATATCCACCTTTAACAGGCATTTTTACATCTACTTCAGTTCTCTGTGTTGCACCGTTTGTGTCAAGGAAATCTCTTGATATATTTACAATATCTTTTCCTCTCCATTTCATAACAAGTCTTCTGTCATCTGTTACAACAGCAACTGGAGTTGCTTCAAGATTTTCATCATTAGCAAATTTTATAAATTTGTCAACGTTTTCTTTCTCTACAACAACAGCCATTCTCTCCTGAGATTCTGAAATAGCAAGCTCTGTTCCATCAAGACCTTCATATTTCTTTGGAACAGCATCAAGATTTATAACAAGACCGTCTGCAAGTTCTCCGATGGCAACGGAAACACCGCCAGCACCAAAGTCATTACAGCGTTTAATCATTTTACTAACTTCTGGATTTCTGTAAAGTCTCTGAAGTTTTCTTTCAGTAGGTGCATTACCTTTCTGAACTTCAGCTCCACAAGTTTCAATAGATTCAATAGTATGTTCTTTAGAAGAACCTGTTGCACCGCCACAACCGTCACGGCCAGTTCTTCCACCTACAAGTATTATGATGTCATCTTTTGCCGGAACTTCTCTTATAACATTTTCTTTCTTAGCAGCTGCAATTACAGCACCAATTTCCATTCTCTTGGCAACAAATCCAGGGTCATAAACTTCTGCAACCTGACCTGTTGCAAGACCAATCTGGTTACCATAAGAACTATATCCTCTAGCTGCCTCTGTAACAATTTTTCTTTGTGGAAGTTTACCTTCTATTGTTTCAGAAACAGGAACAGTAGGGTCTGCCGCACCTGTTACACGCATAGCCTGATATACATAGGCACGTCCTGAAAGTGGGTCACGAATTGCTCCACCTAAACATGTAGCAGCACCACCGAAAGGTTCAATTTCTGTTGGGTGATTGTGAGTTTCATTTTTGAACATGATAAGCCACTCTTCTGTCACTCCGTCAACATCAACAGGAACAACTATTGAGCAGGCATTAATTTCTTCTGACTGGTCGAGATTATCAAGTATACCTTTTTTACGAAGAGTTTTCATACCAAGAACAGCAATATCCATAAGGTTTATATCTCTATCCTTAGCCTTATCTCCATAAACATAATCTCTTTCTTCAAGATATTCATTATAAGCTTTTTCAAAAGCATCTTTATAGAAACCATCTTCAAAAGATACTTTATCAATTTTTGTTTGGAAAGTTGTATGACGACAGTGGTCTGACCAATATGTATCAATAACTCTTATTTCTGTAACAGTCGGATTTCTCTTTTCAGTGTCTCTGAAATATTTCTGACAGAATATAAGGTCTTCATTGCTCATAGCTGTTTCAAGCTCATTTCTTAAGGCAATGATTTCTTCTTCAGATTTATCAATAAATCCTTCAAAGCTCTTTATATCCTCAGGATAATTCATTTCCATTTTAAGACTTTCTGGTTTTTCAAGAGAAGCCTCTCTACTATCAACAGGGTTTATACAATAATGTTTTATTCTTGAAACTTCATCATCAGAAAGTTCTCCTTTTAAAACAAAAACTTTTGCCACTGTAATAGTAGGCTTTTCTGCCTGTGAAATAAGCTGAACACACTGCATTGCAGAGTCTGCTCTCTGGTCATACTGACCTGGAAGATATTCTGTTGCAAAAACAGTTTCATCTTCGCCAAATTCAACTTTTTCTTCATAAATAATATCAACCGGAGCCTCTGCAAAAATTGTTGTTTTTGCACTTTCATAATCTTTGTCAGAAATACCCTCAATATCATATCTATTAAGTATTCTGATACCTAAAAGTCCGGCAATATTAAGATTTTCTCTTATGTCTTCAAAAAGATGTGTTGCCTCAACATCGCACCCTTTTTTCTTTTCAACATAAAGGCGTTTTATACTATCCATATATACATCCCTTCCGTATAAGATATAATTTGATGAACAACATAATTTACTTAACTTTTTTGTTGTAATATGTACTGTTTTATTTTATCATGTTAATTAAAATATGTAAAACATATATAATGGAGTTTGAATATAAAATTAATTATATATGTTATTTATAAATTTAAAAAATTTTAACAAAAGTATTAATACAATTGGTAAAATATTACGGAGGATTTTTTTAAATGTTTTTTATATTTGGTATTTCCAACGGAATTAAGGATTTGAATTTTTCAAAAATGGTAATTTGCAAAAATTGTGGAAAATATGGTCGAATTGAATTTTTTATGGTATATACATACCTAAGTTTATTTTTTATACCTGTTTTTAAGTGGGGTAAAAAGTTTTATTGTAAATCAACTTGTTGTAATGCTATATTTTCTGTAAGTGACGAAATAGGTCAAAAAATACTTAAAGGTGAAAATCCTGATATTGATGACAGTGACCTTATTTATGAGTATACAGAAGGATATAATAACTACAACAACTATAATAACAACTTTAAATGTCCTAATTGTGGTTATCCTGTAAACTCTGAATTTGAATACTGTCCAAAATGTGGAAGTAAAATAAAATAGCAAAAAAATCTCCTGATTTTACAGGAGATTTTTTATTTTATCTATAAAACTTTTTTCTTATGTTTTCTAAAACTCTTTTTTCAATTCTTGATACTTGTACCTGAGATATTCCAAGAATTTTTGAAATTTCCGTTTGAGTTTTATCCTCAAAATATCTCATAAATATAATACTTCTCTCTTTTGGTTCAAGTTTACAAAGTATTTCCTTAAGAGCAATTATATCAACAAAATTATCTTCCTCATTATCTTCTGATAATTTATCTATCAAAAATACAGGATTTCCATCATTTTGATAAACTGTTGAAAATATTGACTCAACATCTCTTGAAGACTCCAAAGCAACAATAATATCATCAACAGGTATTCCCGTTTTTTCTGAAAGTTCTGAAATTTGAGGTTCTCTCCCATTTTTTCTCAAAAATTCTTCTGTCTCATATTTTATTTTCATAGCTGTTTCTTTTACAGGTCTACTAACTTTTATTATTCCGTCATCTCTAAGAAATCTTTTTATTTCTCCAAGTATCATAGGTACTGCATATGTTGAAAATTTAACATCATAAGTCATATCAAACTTTTCAATACATTTTAAAAGACCAATAGAACCAATCTGAAAAAGGTCTTCCATGTCACAACCTCTAGTTCTAAATCTTCTAACAATACTCCATACAAGACCGGCATTCTCTTTAAGTATCTGCTCTTTAGCTTGTCTGTCTCCTTGCTGTGCACGTTCTATAAGTTCATAAATTTTATCCACAGCAATCACCTCACAATGATGAGGTTTTATCTATTTTTTTAGTCATAGTGACTTTTGTTCCCACGCCCTTTTCACTTTCAACAGTTACAGTATCCATAAATGTTTCCATAACTGTAAAGCCCATTCCTGAACGTTCTTCATCTATTTTTGTAGTAAAAAGAGGTGTTCTTGCTTTTTCAATGTTTTCAATGCCTTTCCCCTTATCTGTAATCTCTATGTACACTGTATTTTCTACATAACCACAAAAAAGCTCCACAATACCTTCTTTACCCTCATACCCATGTATTATAGCATTTGTGACAGCCTCAGACACAGAAGTTTTAATATCTGATATATCACTCAGTGTAGGGTCAAGCTGCATTATAAAAGCTGATACAGCTATTCTAGCAAAGGCCTCATTTCTTGAGTCAGAATTAAAAGACAATTTCATTTTATTTTCATAATTCATTTTATCACCCCCGAAATAGCAGAAACAGCCTCATCAAGGGTTTCATAACATTTTATAATTTTATAAAGACCTGATATTTTAAATATTCTGTCAAAAGTTTCATTTACTTTAGCAACAACAACTTTTCCGCCAAAATTTTTTACATACTTATATCTACCTATAACCATTCCTATTCCTGAGCTATCCATAAATGTTACTTTTGAAAAATCAAAAATCATATTTTTAACATTTAAACTATAAAATTCATCTTCTATTCTTGTTCTTATTTCTTCTGCTGTATGGTGGTCAATCTCACCTTCTATGGAAACAATAAGTATATTATTTACTTTATCAAAATTTAACTGCATTTTTATTCCTCCTTTTGATGAAATAATTATACAATATTTTCCATATTTTAAGATTGATAATCCTTCGTATTTTATTTACAGATTATTTTATAAATTTTTATATTAAAACATTTAACAACAAAAAAAGATGCTTTTTTAAAAAAAGCATCTTTTTTATAAATATTATATATTAAATAAAAGTTCTCCGTATGTTGGGAAAGGCCATACTTTCTGGTCAACAATAAGCTCAAGTTCATCTGCTGGTTTTCTAAGTTCTTCCATAGCAACAGCAACAGCATCTTTAAAGTATACAGCTTTTTCAGCTGTTTCTCCCTCAAAATTAACAGCTTTATCTGTAACTTCTGCAAGATGTTTAAGAGCATTGTTAAACTCCTTAAGGTTTTCTGTAACTTTTCCAAGTATCTCTTTTTCAACAGAAGGGTCTCCACCTGCTGCAATTATTGAATTTATATCATTAGCAAGCATTCCAGAGTATTTCATTACAGCTGGTCTTATCTGTTTTGAAGCCATATCAAGCATAGTTCTTGCTTCTATTGTTATCTGATTTATATAAGCTTCATATGTTATTTCCGCTCTTGAGTGAAGCTCAACATCTGAAAGAACACCATGACGAGTAAATACTCCAATAGCTTTTTCTGTAATAAGACTTGGAATAGCATCTACCATATATCTAAAGTTTGGAAGTCCTCTTCTTTCAGCTTCTTTAACCCATTCTTCAGAATATCCATTACCGTCAAAAAGTATTCTCTTATGCTCAACATAAGTTTTTCTGATAAGTTCATGAACACAAGCATTAAAATCTTCAGCTTTTTCAAGTTCATCAGCAAACTCTTTAAGTACATCAGCAACTATTGTATTTATAAAGAAGTTAGGTCCTGCTATTGACATTGAAGAAGGAACCATTCTAAATTCAAATTTATTTCCTGTAAATGCAAAAGGTGAAGTTCTATTTCTGTCTGTTGCATCTTTTTTAAGAGCTGGAAGTGTACTTACGCCAATCTGCATTTTTTCTCCCTGTATACTATTTTCAACATGACCTGCCTCAAACTGTTTTAATATATCTTCAAGCTGGTCTCCAAGGAATATTGAAATTATAGCTGGCGGAGCTTCAGCAGCACCAAGTCTATGGTCATTTCCAGGGTTTGCAGCAACCATTCTTAAAAGGTCAGCATGAACATCAACAGCTTTTATTACTGCAACAAGGAAAAGAAGGAACTGTGCATTTTCGTGAGGAGTTTTTCCTGGGTCCAAAAGGTTCTGTCCGTCATCAGTACAGAGTGACCAGTTATCATGTTTTCCACTTCCATTTACACCAGCAAAAGGTTTTTCATGAAGAAGACATACAAGACCATGATGACTTGCAATTCTCTTAAGAGCCTCCATAATAAGCTGATTATGGTCAGTAGCTATATTAGCATCAGCATATACAGGAGCAAGCTCATGCTGTGCTGGAGCAACTTCATTGTGCTGTGTCTTTGCAGAAACACCAAGTTTCCAAAGTTCAACATTAAGTTCATGCATAAAACAAGCAATTCTCTCTTTTATATTTCCAAAATAGTGGTCATCAAGTTCCTGACCTTTTGGAGGTTTAGCACCGAAAAGTGTTCTTCCTGTAAAAATAAGGTCTTTTCTCTGTTTGTAAAGCTCTCTATCAACAAGGAAATATTCCTGTTCAGCACCTACTGATACAATAATTCTTCTTGATGTTGTGTTACCAAAAAGTCTTAAAACTCTTAATGCCTGTAAATTTATAGCTTCAAGAGAACGAAGAAGAGGAGTTTTTTTGTCAAGAGCCTCTCCTGTGTATGAACAGAATGCTGTTGGTATACAGAGAGTAACACCGGAAGCATCTTCTTTTAAGAATGCAGGTGATGTACAGTCCCAAGCTGTATATCCTCTAGCCTCAAATGTTGTACGAAGTCCTCCTGATGGGAAAGAAGAAGCGTCAGACTCTCCTTTAACAAGTGTTTTACCGGAGAATTCCATTATAGCAGTACCATCACCCATAGGAGTAAGGAATGCATCATGTTTTTCAGCTGTAATTCCTGTCATAGGCTGGAACCAGTGTGTATAATGAGTAGCACCTCTCTCAATAGCCCAATCTTTCATAGCGTTAGCTACAATATCAGCAACATCTGAACGAAGTCTTTCTCCATTTTCAATAGTGTTTTTAAGCTCATTGTATATTTTTTTAGGAAGTCTCTCACGCATAACTGCGTCATTAAAAACATTCATTCCGAATATTTCAGGTATTGAAACCTTTTCGTACATAAAAAACCTCACTGTCCTTTCAATTTATAAAATTAAACCCTAGTTTGAAATTATTAACTTTTGAAATATTTTCAATTTTATCATTTTAATTGTTACAACGCAACGATAAGAGAATAATTTTATTATTATATATTTTTTATACAATATATAATTAATACTATATTGTACATAGCAATTAAAACTCTTTTTAAAAAATTTAGATTTTTACACAACAAAACAACAAAATTTAAAATTTTTAATATTAAAAAAGTATATTATTACATAATTCAAATACATATATTTTTTATAATTTCAAAAAGTTCTTCTTCATTTTTAGCACAATAATCAGCCTTTATATGACTTTCAACAACATAATTTCTTTTGTTAAGCCATACTGTTTTCCAACCGGCATTATATCCGCCCTCTATATCATTTTTAAAAGAGTCTCCCACATAATATATATCTTTTGATAAAAAGGCTTTTTCCGCCGCTTTAAAAATAGATTTATCAGGCTTTGCAAAACCTACATCCTCAGAAATAAAAATATTTTTGTCCTCTATCCATTTATAAAGACCTAAATTTTTTATTTTATTTTTCTGATGTTTTGTAAGACCATTTGTTATAATTCCAATATTAATATTTTTACTACAACAAAAATCAAGTATATTTTTAATTGTATCACTTATTTTTATATTGTTCTGATTTTTACTATATTCATATTGAAAATCAAGAGCAGATTTATCAGATACTTTTATACCTTGTGCTTCAAAAGCCTTTGAAATTCTATATATATACATCTCCTCCATTGTTATTTCGCCCTTACAGGATTTTTCAAAAACCTCATCACTGTATTTATGTCTATCTGAATAAAGTTTATTAATATCAACATTTTTTATATGACCAAAAACAGTTTCAAAGGCTTTTTCAAAAGGTTCTCTTTGATTGTAAAGTGTATCATCAACATCAAAAAATATAGCAATATTATTACTCATAATTCCCTCCAATACCAAAAAGGGCTGTTATAAATAACAGCCCTTTAAACTTTATTTTTTATAAACCAATTAAAACCATTAAAATATTATATAAACCGAAAGATTTTAAAAAATTATCACAAAGAGTATGTTTGTTGTTTGTTTATGTATTAAAAAATTAATACTTTAAATTGCAAGGTATTTTTTTATTCTTATTTTTTGTATTTTTTATTCATTATATCAATAGAAAGGTTTTTTGTAAATAAATTACTATTAAATAAATTTTTTGATAGAATTGTAAATTCCTTCACTGTCAAGACCATATTTCTTGATAAGCTCAACAGCTGGTCCAGACTCACCAAATGTGTCCTGAACACCTATTTTACATACTGGAACTGGGCATTTTGCTGATAATACATCACATACAGCACTTCCAAGTCCTCCTATTACTGAGTGCTCCTCAACTGTAACAACTTTTCCACATTCTTTTGCTGCTTCTACAATTAAATCTTCATCAATAGGTTTGATTGTATGTATATTAATTACTTTTGCCTCTATTCCTTCTTCAGCAAGTTTTTCTGCTGCTATAAGAGACTCATTTACTTCAAGTCCTGTTGCTATAATTGCAAGGTCTTTTCCTTCTCTTAAAACTATACCTTTTCCAAGTTCAAATTTATAGTCTGGTCTGTCATTTATAACAGGCACTGCAAGTCTGCCAAATCTTAAATATACAGGTCCCTGATGTTCATAAGCTGCCTCAACTGCTGCTTTTGCCTCAACATCATCAGAAGGGTTTATTACAACCATTCCAGGTATTGTTCTCATAAGTGCTATGTCTTCATTACACTGATGTGTTGCTCCGTCTTCACCTACGGATATTCCGGCATGAGTTGCTCCTATTTTTACATTAAGTTTTGGGTATCCAACTGAGTTTCTGACCTGTTCAAAAGCACGTCCTGCTGCAAACATTGCAAAGGAGCTGGCAAAAGGTACTTTCCCTGTTGCTGCAAGTCCTGCTGCAACACCTATCATATTACATTCTGCTATACCACAATCTATATGACGCTCTGGAAACTCTTTTAAAAATATTCCTGTTTTTGTTGCTCCTGCAAGGTCTGCATCAAGAACAACTACTTCAGGGTGTTTTCTTCCAAGCTCTAAAAGTGCATTTCCGTAACTTTCTCTTGTTGCGATTTTATCAGCCATTATAAAGCCCCCTCCTTCTCAAGGTCTGCCATTCCTATTTCATACTGTTCAGCGTTAGGTGCTGCTCCATGCCATGAAGCTTTATCCTCCATGAATGAAACTCCTTTTCCTTTTACTGTCTTAGCAATAATAGCTGTTGGCTGTCCTTTTGTGTTTTTTGCCTCATCAAAGGCTTTCTTTAAATCGTCAAAATCATGACCATTTATATTTATAACATGGAAATTGAATGCTTCAAATTTCTTGTCAATAGGATATGGAGAGTTTACATCCTCAATTTTACCGTCAATCTGAAGACCGTTATTGTCAACTATAACAACAAGATTATCAAGTTTTCTGTGTCCTGCAAGCATAGCTGCTTCCCAAACTTGTCCTTCCTGAATTTCACCGTCTCCTAAAAGTGTGTATACTCTGTAACTTTCATTTGAAAGTTTAGCTGATATAGCCATTCCAACAGCCGCTGAAATTCCCTGTCCAAGAGAACCACTTGACATATCTACGCCAGGTATATGTTTCATATCTGGATGTCCCTGAAGATATGAACCTACATGACGAAGTGTTTTTAAATCTTCTACTGGGAAAAATCCTCTGTTTGCAAGAGCTGCATAATATCCAGGAGCTGTATGTCCTTTTGAGAGAACAAAACGGTCTCTATCTGCTTTTTTAGGATTTTCAGGGTCAATATTCATTTCTTCAAAGTAAAGATATGTATATATGTCAGCTGCTGAAAGTGAACCGCCTGGATGTCCTGATTTTGCACAATAAACAGCTGTTAAAGCGTCTTTACGAACTTTATTTGCTATCTTTTTTAATTCTGTTTTGTCCATAATAACCTCCCAAAAAAAGTTATAATACAATCAATTTATTATTCTCCAAAAACTGCTTTGTAGTCTGCCTGGAATTTGAGAATGCCTGCATCTGTTAATGGGTGTTTTGTCATCTGTTCAATAACTGCATATGGAACTGTTGCAATGTCTGCACCTGCTAATGCACACTCCATTACATGGATTGGGTGTCTAACACTTGCTGCGATTATTTCTGTTTCAATTCCTGCTACACTAAACATTTCAGCTATTGTACGGATTAAATCTGCTCCATTTTCAGAAATATCATCAAGTCTTCCAAGGAAAGGAGATACATAAGTTGCTCCAGCTCTTGCTGCAAGTAATGCCTGGTTTGCACTGAATATAAGTGTAACGTTTGTTTTAATTCCTTCTTTTGAGAGAACTTTTACAGCTTTTAATCCTTCAACTGTCATAGGGATTTTTACAACCATGTTAGGGTGTATTGCTGCAATAGCTCTACCTTCTTTAATCATACCTTCAGCATCAACAGTTGTAGCTTTAACCTCACCGCTTATAGGTCCGTCTACTATTGTTGTGATTTCTCTTATTACTTCCTCAAAATCTCTACCTTCTTTTGCAATAAGTGAAGGGTTTGTAGTAACACCACATATTACTCCCATATCATTGGCTTTTCTAATATCCTCTACTTTAGCTGTGTCAACAAAAAACTTCATAAATAATCCCTTTCCTTTCTCTTTCTTATATTTTAAGTTTAAAATACCATTATCAATTATTTCTGACCATAGTAAGCATTAGCTCCATGTTTTCTGTAATAATGTTTATCTTTAAGTTCCTGTGGAGCTTCTTTAACTTTAGGCATAATCATTTCTGTTCTAGCAGCCATTTTTGCAACTTCTTCAAGAACAACTGCATTATGAACAGCCTCTTTACCATATTTACCCCATGTAAATGGTCCATGGTTTTTGCAAAGTACAGCAGGCATAGCAACATAATCTTTATCTTTGAAATAATCTGCTATAAGAACACCTGTATTTTTTTCATAAGCTTCTTCAATTTCATCTTTTGTAAGATTTCTTACACAAGGAATTTCACCATACATATAATCAGCATGAGTTGTACCATAGCAAGGAATAGCTCTACCTGCCTGAGCCCAGCTTGTAGCCCATGGTGAATGAGTATGAACAACTCCTCCAATATTAGGGAAAGCTTTATATAATTCAACATGTGTTGCTGTATCTGATGAAGGATTTAATTTACCCTCAACTTTGTTTCCATTAAGGTCAACAACAACCATATCATCTGGTGTAAGTTTGTCATAATCAACACCACTTGGTTTTATAACAAATAATCCTGATTCTCTATCAATTTCACTTACATTACCCCATGTAAAAGTAACAAGACCATGTTTAGGAAGCTCCATGTTTGCTTCATAAACTCTTTTTTTAAGTTCTTCTAACATATTTACTTTCTCCCCTCTTCAAAAATCTTACAAAACTCTTTTATTCTTTCCTCTTTATTTTCACCAAACACAGAGGAACCAGCTACAAGAACAGTTGCTCCCGCTTCTATAACCTCTTTTGCATTTTTAGGACTTATACCACCGTCAACCTGAATATCAGTATTTAAACCAAGTCTATTACACATATCTCGTGTATCTTTTATCTTTTGTGTCATTTTTTCTATATATGACTGTCCTCCAAATCCCGGATTTACTGTCATAATAAGAACCATATCTATATCCTGTATTATGTAATCAAGAACATTTATTGGTGTAGCAGGATTTAAGGCAACCCCAACCTTAAGCCCTAACTTTTTAATATTTTGTATTGTTCTGTGAAGATGTGTACAAGTTTCGGCATGTACAGTAATTCCGTCAGCTCCGCACTTAGCAATACTTTCAATTATGTTATCCGGATTACTTACCATAAGATGAACATCAAAAAACATATTTGATACTTTTCTCATAGATTGTATTACAGGCATACCGAGAGAAATATTAGGAACAAAAGTGCCGTCCATTACATCTATATGAAGCATTTTAACTCCTGCTTTTTCTATAACGTTTAATTCTTCTCCCAGTCTTGAAAAATCCGCTGATAAAACAGAAGGTGCCAATTGAACCATTCTATCATCTCCCATTTTATTTTTTATTTTTATTTATAAAATTTGTAACCTTGAAACCATATTTTTTTACTAATTTTTTCTATATTTTACTATATTTTACTTGAACAAAACCAAAAAAAATAAAAGCTATGCTAAAACTCGTAAAAATAAAGCTTTAGACAGTTACATTTTTAAAAATATAAATTTTTATACCATAAAATATATCAAAATCAACCTTCTCTAAATTTACAATTTTTATAATTAATATAACATTTCTTCGATATTATGTATAATGTCCCAATAAGAAATATTATTATACCAAACAGCTTTCATGCCACATTTTATAGCACCTTCCACATCATTTTTAAAGCTATCACCTATAAAAATACATTCTGAAGGCTTAAAAGTGGATTTCTCAATGCAATATTCAAAAAACTTTTCAGAAGGCTTCTCACACCCAACCTCTTCACTTGTAACAATAAAATCTATATATTTTGAAATCCCAAGTTTTTCAAGTTTTTTATACTGCATATATGCAGTCATATTTGTTCCAACACCTATTTTTATATTCAAACTCTTAATATACTCCATAAATTCCCTTAACCCCTTTTCAGGAATAATGTTGTCAATAAGTGTATTCCAATATAATTTATACATATTCATAGTATGTGGAAACAAAGGTTTGCCAAGTTTTTCAAGGAAAACTTCATAACGTATCAATCTATTATGAATTGCTGAACTATTTTTACCCAATCTCAATTCAATTTCCTTTTGAACCTCTTTATGCTGTCTGTAAAAGTCTTCTCTATCTATGAAAAAATTATCATGAACATAACAAGCCACCTTCTCAAAAGCTTTATTATGTGCAAAATCATAATCATACATAGTACCGTCAATGTCAAATATAACTGATTTAATCATAACCCCAATTATTTATAATCAATCTTTAGAAATATATAATGCAACTTCGTCAACCTCTCTATTTGTTGAAAGTATTACATCTTTTCCATCTTTGTTGTAAACACATATATTAGCTGGACCACAATCATGGTCAATTATTTCATAACCATAAGATTTTGTTTCTTTATTGTATGTAAATACTATAAGGTCTCTATCGCCTTTTCTGTGTCCAATAACGATAGCAGGTTTTCCACAAAGCATGCCACCATATATAGCATGTGTAAAGTCTGCACTCTTATCATAATCATATACTTTTTCAAATTTTCCATCTTTCTTTTTGTATATGCTTATAAATTCTCCATGGAAAGGAGCAAGTACAGCAAGTTCTTTTTCTCCATCTTCGTCAAGGTCAACAAGAACTGCATCAGATGCAGGTGTATCAAGAAGCTGTTTTATTTCCCATTCTCCCTCTGGTGTTTCTGGAGGAATAAACTGGAATACACCCTGGTCTGCTGATACAACAGAAGTCATAACTCCGTCTTCCATTACTCTGTAATATCCATGATTTTTAAGCATATTGTCTTTTATAACTTTAAGTTCAAGCTGATTGTCTTCATTAAATTTACTTAAATCTCCTGGAAGAACAGCTGCATAAACTTTACCCGGCATTGACCAGTCTTCTTTAAACTCATGACCTGATTTTAAAGCACAAGCTATAATATAACGAACTCCGTTTCTTTCAAGAATATCAAAACGGTGAACGTGTGGAAGGTCTACAAGAGTACGTACTTCCCAGTTTCCTTTTTCGATAGGTGTTACAATAACAATTTTTGCTTCTTTTGAATCATTTGGAGAATAGAATTTATGTGTAGAAAGGAACTGACCGTTTGTTCCAGGAACCTGAACCATTGTCATAACTCCGCCCGGCTCTGTCCAAACTGTGTCTTCCTCATTACCATCAAGGTCAAATAATATACAACGGTCAACTTTTTCAGCTGCTACAAGCATATGGTCTTTTCCGTTATAATGAAGTGGTGCAATAGAATAACATTTTGTTAAATTAGATATTACTTTCTTTTCAAATTTCATAATCCATACCTCTTTTTATATCTGTTTATTTAAAATACTACTCATCATGTCATGAGCTTCTTTAAGGTCTTTTTTCCAATCTTCACTGCCAACATACCAGAATTCTGTAACATACTTACGTACTCCCAAATCCCAAGCAGTTTTTATTGCAGCTTCAAAATCAACATGACCTGTACCAAAAGGAATTTCTCTAAATTTTCCCGGAACAGTTTCTTTAAGATGCATTGCAGCAATATGACCTGCACCTGTTTTTAAATCATCAAGGACATCTGTACCATAAGTTTTTGCCGCATTTGTAATATTTCCAATATCAGGATAAACCTGAAGATATACAGAATTTACAATATTTACATATTTCATAGCTTTTTCAACAGTGTTCATAAATTCTGTTTCCATTGTCTCAAAGCCCATTACAACACCGGCTTTTGCAGCCATTTTTGTTGCTTTAATAAGATTTTCTTCAAATCTTTCAACAGTCTCCTTTGAAGACTCCTCATAATATACATCATAACCTGCAAGCTGTATTATTCTTATTCCAAGGTCTTCAGCAAGTTCAATTGCTTTTTCCATTATTTCCATACCACGTTTACATGTTTCTGGGTCATTGCTTCCAAGTGGATATTTTCTGTGACCACTTAAACACATACTGCGGATTGGAACACCAACTTCATACATTGTTTTTACAAGTTCAAGGCGTTCCTCTTTACTCATATCAAGTCTTGCAAGTTTTTCATCTGTCTCATCAATACTTATTTCAACATAGTCAAAACCAGCTTCTTTTGCTGCACTAAGTTTTTCCTTCCAGGTAAGTGAAGAAGGCATAGACTTTTCATATAATCCTAAAGTAAAAAAATTTGCCATAACAAACCTCCTAATGTTAGTCGTTATGGCAAATTTTCTTTTCATACTCTGTTTAAAAATATGTCTTCGCCATAACGACTTATAAGAAATCACTCTTTTTAACCAGATGAATTTTAACTCCCTTTTCTCTAAGAAGTTCTAAAACATCAGCTGGAGCTTTTTCGTCAGTAATTAAATTTGTTACCTGTTCAATATTGCAACTTATAAAACTACTGTTTTTCCCTATTTTCGTATGGTCTGCGACAAGATACATTTCAACGGAAGCATGTTCAATCATTAACTTGTTTATGTTTACTTCATTGGCATTTTCTGTGGTCATTCCACTTTCTGGAGATATACCGCTACATCCTATAAAGGCTTTTTTAGCATACACTGTCTGTAAATTTCTGATAGCATAATCACCAACCATAGCCTCTTTTGGGTGTCTGAGCTCTCCTCCTGTCAATATAACGCTTAAACCATCATTTTTCTTAGCATGAATAGCTTTTCCGTTATTGGTTATAACAACAACATTCTGTTTATCTACAAATTCCAAAACTTTTAAAGCCGTGCTACTGGAATTTATAAAAATTGTATCCCCATCATCAACAAGTTTACCTGCATATCTGGCTATAAGCTCTCTGTATATTTGCACGTCGTCCTCATCTTGGTACTGTCTTTCCTGGTCTGCCAGTTTTGATAAAGCACCGCCATAAAAACGAACAAGCATCTTGTTGTCCTCCAGGTATTGCAAATCTCTTCTTATTGTAACAGGAGAAACATTAAATCTTTCTGCAAGCTGTTCAACCCTGACTTCATGGTTTTCTTCCACTGCCTCCAAAATCATATTCCTACGATTTTCTACATATGCTCGTTCCCGTTTCATTAATAATCTCCTTATTGTCAAAATAGATTTTTTTGCTTTATGCCTACATAGTTATAGTATCTCTATTTATCGAATAAATCCAGTATTTTTATTACAATTTTTTAAATTTATATGTCCTGTCTTATTTTACGAAAATAGTAATATACTTACTGTATCAAATTACCAATTAAACATTAGTCGATAATTCCGTGTTCTTTCATTTTCTGTTCCATTTCCTGAGCAGACATAATATTTCTAAGACCAATAACAGTTGTTCCTTTTTTCTCAGCATCTTTAAACATATTAGTAAAGTTCTGAGCACAGAATACTACATCAAACTGAGAAGCAGCGCTTTTTCCTTCTGAAAGTGCACAGTGATGAACTTTACTTGCTTTAATTCCTAATTTATCAAGAACTTTCTGCATTGTCATTTTCATCATAAGACTTGAACCTGCTCCATTTGCACAACATACTAAAAAACTCATATTATCTTTTGCCATGATAAATCCCTTACCTTTCTTAAAATAAATACTATATTTTTTCATCTTACCTGCAACAGTTTAAAATAAACTGTTACAGGCATTATATAATTTTTAAAGCATAAATATCAACTTATTTTACACGACTAGCTTTAAGTTCTTTATAAGCTTCATAATCTTCAGTCATTTTGAAGTAACCTTCTTTATCCAATCTGTACTGGATTTGAGGGATTGCAAGAAGTCCAATAACAACTATTGCGATACCAGCGTAGCTTAAGAATTTCATAAGTCCTGTCATTACAGGCCATACAACTGCCCAGTCCCACATTCCAAGGTATCCGCCATAAGCTGCAAGGCCAACCCAACCTGCAATTAAAGCTGAACCAAATACCTGACATAAACCAGATATGAAAGGAAGTATGAGAGCTGCTTTAATACCGCCTTTTTCATTAGCAAAAACAGCGATTGTAGCATTGTCGAAGAATACAGGAACGAAACCACATATAACAAGTACTGGACTCTTTAAAACTATTAATATAGCTATTGCAATAATCTGTCCTACGAAACCTGCAAGGAAACCTAAAGGAACAGCATTTGCAGAACCGAAACCAAATATAACAGCACAGTCAACACCAGGAACAGAACCTGGAAGAAGTTTGTCTGCGATACCCTGGAAAGAAGCTGTAAGCTCTGTTACGAAAGTACGTACACCAAGCTGAAGTATAGCAAGGTAAACTGCAAAGTATAAACAAGTCTGTATTACATAGAATACCATACTAGCACCTTCTGCAAGGAAGCCCTGTTCTGTAAGGTAATCTCTACCAAGTATAACAAGTATTGCACCAAAGAATATTAACATAAGTATTGAAGTACAAACCATGTTTTCGTTGAATATTGACATGAAACCTGGAAGTTCAATATCATCAATTTTTTTAGCTTTTTTACCTTTTCCACCGAAAAGTTTTTCTGCAAGCCATGTATTAAAAGCAATACCAAAATTCTGCTGATGTGCAAGACAGAAACCTGCACCGTCTGTTAATTCCTGACAAGGTTTAATTGTCATATTAGCACCTACTGCCCAGAAAGCACCAAGTACTAAAGCCATTACAATTATAAGTGTTACATCGTTTGTTAAAAGGAATGGACATGCAAAGAGTATTAACCAGTAAGCAGTAGCTGCCTGCTGTACCTGAACGTGTCCTGTTGTGAATAAAGCACGAAGTTTTGTATATTTGCTGAAACGAACAAGCAATATATTTACAATGAATGCTATAAGAAGAAGTATCATGGCATTACCAAAGCCTTTTCCAAAAACTTCTTCAACACCTGCTGTTACAGCGTTCTGTCCAAAATATGGGTCTATAACCATAGCGTCCATATTAAAACGGTCTTTAAGTCCTACAAGTACAGGACGGAAGTTGCTTACAAGTCCATTTGAACCTACTGTTAATATTAAATATCCTACAATAGCTTTAATTACACCAGCTAATACATCATACCAAGGCTTTCCTAATAATACATAACCTATAGCAACAATAAGACCAATCATAAATGCTGGCTGCTGTAAAACGTTAGTCGCAAAATATGACCATATACTCATCAAAATTTCCATAGATTTTCTCCCCCAAATCTTTCAATTACTTATTTATCAAGGTATTTTTCCTGAAGTCTAATGAGGTCTTCCGGAGTTTCTGCCTTTGCAAGCTCTGCAAGAAGCTCTTCATTTGAAAAGATTTCTGTAAGCTTCATAATATTTTCCATATGCTGGTCTGGGTTACATGATGCTATTGTGAAGAAAAGGCTTGCGTCTTTCTCTGGGTCATTTTCATCAAAACTTACAGGTTTTTCAAGTCTCATAAAAGCAATAGCTGTTTCATTAACTCCCTCTGCACTAAGCTGTGAATGTGGCATAGCTACATTAGGAACTATTATTATGTAAGGGCCGTATTCTGTAATACAATCTATAATTGAATTTACATATACTTCCTCTATTGTGCCGTCTGCGAGTATAGACTCGCAGCTCATACGCACAGCTTCCTGCCAGGAAGGAGCTTCCTTGGCAAATTTATAATGTTTCTTTTCAACAAACTCTCTTAACACAATTGACCCCTCCTAAAACAATTACAAAAGATATTATAAACAAGAACGGAAAGGAATGTTCTGTGGAGCTTCGAAGCAATCCTCAAAACCTCTCTGATGATGATAAGCTCTTTTATCTTTATCTGTTGGATAAACATATTTTCCGCCAACTTCCCAGAAGAATGGGTGGAATTTGTAATCAAGACGGTCTTTTTTCATATCATATAATACTCTGATTTCATTTACATCTGCCATAAAGTTTGTCCATACATCATAGTGGATAGGAATAACAACTTTACACTGTAATGCTTCGGCCATTCTTAAAATGTCACATGATGTCATCTTATCCTGCATACCGATTGGGTTTTCACCGTATGAACCGAAAGCAACATCTACATCATAATCTTTACCATGTTTTGCAAAATAGATTGAGTAGTGTGAGTCACCACTGTGATAAATGTTTCCGCCTGGTGTTTTGATAAGGAAGTTAACAGCTTTGTCATCCATATCTGTTGGGCAAATTCCTGTTAATTCTTCTCTGTCTGGACCTGTTTTGTCTGTTGTAACAATACAAGTTCTGTCAAAAGAATCAAGAGCAACTATCTCAATATCTTTTATTTTAATTGTATCACCAGGTTTTACTGTTATACAACGTTCAGCAGGTACTCCCCAGCTAATCCATGTTTCAACTGATTTTTTAGGTCCGATAAATGGTACAGGTATTTCTTTTCCGTTCTCATCAACTGTTGTCATGTTGCTCTGAATAACATGAGCAGCATACTCTGCACTCATATGATCCTGATGATAATGTGTAGCAAGCACAGCATCAACCTGTTTAATTGCAAATGGGTCAATAACGAAAGGTACAGCTCTTAAGTTTGGCTGCATTTTTCTAGCACCACACATATTTGCCATCTGATGTCCAACTTTCATAAGTCCGTCACCATGTGTTCTTTTTCCGTTACCACACCAGAGGTCGATAGTGATATTACATCCGCCAGGTGTTTTGAACCACATACCTGTACAGCCTAACCACCACATTGCTACTGTTCCTGGTTTTACGACTTCATTTTCAATGTCTTCGTTTAACCATGTTCCCCACTCTGGGAATGTGCTCATAATCCATTTCTCTCTTGTCATTTCGCTTACTTTGCTCATACAGTATAACCTCCTAAAATTTTTAATATTTTTAAACAATCATATAATTCATTTTATATGATTTATTATTTCCTTGTGATACTATATTAACATTCGTTTTGATTTTTTTCAATACATTTTTATGATTATTTGCTGTTTTTTATGATTATTTTATATGATTTATGATTGATTTTATAGTTTTATGATTATTATATGCGTTTTATTTATTTTTAATCGTTTTTTATGAGCGTTTATGATTGTATTATATAATTTAAACATATATTTTATATATTTCAATCAAAAACTGTTAACATTAACTTTTACATAAAATTAATATAAAAATTGAAAATTAATGAAAATATAACCTTCACTTACTACATAAAAATATTTACAATAATCAAATTAACATATATATCAGTTACAAAATAAAATTTATAATAAAAAAATAATTGACAAAGTAATATTTTTTTGATAACCTATATCAGAAGATAGCGCAAGCTAACTTTTTTATTGGGATGAAGTTAGCTTATTCTAACTAAGAAAGGAGAATTTTTATCAAAACATACTACTCAACAATTATTTTAACAATAACTTTAATAGTTTTGTCCTTTATATCTCTATTTATCGGAGTAATTGATATTGATATTTTTTCACTTATGACAGGTGATATATATCAAATTGAATTATTTTTTATATCACGACTTCCAAGACTTTTAGCAATATTATGTACAGGATTTGGAATGAGTGTAGCCGGTCTTATAATGCAACAATTGTGTATGAATAAGTTTGTATCTCCCACAACAGGTGCAACAATTTCATCAGCTCAATTTGGAATATTAATAGCATTGTTATTCATGCCAGCATCAACAATATGGACACGTGCAATATTTGCTTTTGTATTTTCAATACTAGGAACAATAATTTTTGTATCTTTCGTTCAAAAAATACAGTTTAAAGATGTTGTAATGGTTCCCCTTGTCGGTATAATGTTTAACAACATTATAGGTGGAGTAACAAACTATATTGCCTATAAATACGAAATGACTCAAGCTTTATCATCATGGCTTGTAGGTCACTTTTCTTCAGTTATTCGTGGAAGATATGAAATAGTATATATGGTTTTACCACTTATAATAATAGCATTTATATTTTCAAATCACTTTAATATAGTTGGTATGGGAAAAGATTTCTCAAAAAATTTAGGTGTAAATTATAACTTAGTATTGTTTTGTGGTCTTGCAATATCCGCTATGATTACAGGAAGTATTGTAGTAGTTGTAGGTTCAATATCTTATATAGGTCTTATTGTTCCAAACATTGTCACAATGTTTAAAGGGGACAAAATAAGAGGAACATTGATTGATACAGCCCTTTTTGGAGCTTTATTTGTTCTAATATGCGACATAATAGGCAGAGTTATAATATTACCTTATGAACTTCCTATTGAACTTATAATAGGTGTTCTTGGAAGTATACTTTTTATTATAATGCTGTTCTATCGTCTCAACAATGGACGTAAAGCCATAGCATTAAAAATTGGAGGTAAATGTTCATGCAGTCAATAGCCAAAAGAAATAATACAAACAAATTTATAGTATTAACATTTATGGCAATTATAGCTGTAATAACATACATGTTAATAGACTTAAATTTTGAAAACTCAAGATTACTTTCATTTGCTATGAAAATAAGATTTCCAAAACTGATTGTTATGATTATTGTGTCCATTTCAATAGGTGGTGCTTCAATAATATTTCAGTCAGTAATAAATAATAGAATTGTAACACCATGTTTACTTGGTATGAACTCTCTATATTCATTAATACATACAGCAGTTGTATTTTTTGCAGGTTCAGCAAGTATAATTGCAACAAATTCAAATTTATCATTTGCCTTTGATTTAATTTTAATGGCTGTTGTTGCAACAACAATATACAGTTATCTTTTCAAAAAAACAAAGCACAATGTTTTATATGTACTTTTGATAGGAACAGTTTTAACATCATTATTCACAAGTATACAGACAACATTGACAAGAATTATGGACCCTAACGAATATGACACTTTACTTTCAAGTCTTGTTGCAAGTTTTAACAATATAAACACTGAAATAATTATATTTTCAATCATTCTTCTTGTATTACTTGCCTATGCTTTAAGAAAAGAGTTAGCTCTTTTAGATGTTATAACTTTAGGTAAAGCACAAGCTATAAACCTTGGTGTTGACTATGATGTATGTATAAGAAAACTTCTTTTAGGTGTTACACTTTGTATAGCAATAGCAACAGCTATGGTAGGACCAATATCATTTTTAGGTCTTATAATTGCAAATTTATCAAGACAATTATTTAAAACATACAGACACACCCATTTAATTTTAGGTTCTACTCTATTTGGAATTATTGTTTTAATAGGCGGTCAAATTATAGTTGAACATGTATATACATATTCAATGCCTATAAGTGTATTTATAACAGTTGGAGGAGGAATATATTTCCTATATTTATTATTAACAAACAGGAGAGTATAAAATGATTATTGAAAAATTAAGTAAACACTATGACGGAAAAAAAGTATTAAACTCTGTCAGTTTTGAAATACCTAAAAAATCTGTAATATCAATGATTGGACCTAATGGAGCTGGAAAGTCAACAGTTTTAAATATAATTTCACGTTTAATGGCTCAAGATGAAGGTGTTGTAAACTTTGAAGGTAAAAACATAAAAAAATATAAAAGTAATGAACTTTCAAAACGTCTTGCTATATTGACACAAACAAACAACGTTCAAATGAAACTTACAGTCCGTGAGCTTGTGTCCTTCGGTCGTTTCCCCTACTCCGGAAACAGACTTACAGAGGAAGACAAAAAAATGGTTGACAAAGCCATATCTTATATGGAATTAAATGATTTTGAAGACCGTTTTATAGATGAACTTTCAGGTGGACAGCGTCAAAGGGCTTATATTGCAATGGTAATTGCTCAAAACACAGAATATGTAATGCTTGATGAACCTACAAACAATCTTGATATTTATCATGCTACAAATATGATGAAAATTGTAAGAAAATTATGTGATGAACTTGGAAAAACAGTTATACTTGTTCTTCATGAAATAAATTACGCCGCTTTTTATTCTGATTATATTTGTGCCATGAAAAACGGACAGATTGCAAAATTTGGAACTGTAAAAGAAGTTATAAACAAAGAGACACTTTCGGAAATATATAATGTAGATTTTGAAATATTAGAAATACAAGGAAAACCATTATCAATTTACTATTAATTTGGAGGATTATCATGAAAAAAATCACTAAAATTTTTGCATTAATGTTAGTTGTAGCAAACTTAGTTGGTTGTGCCACAAAAACACAGGAGACAACAGAAGTAAAAGATACAATTACAATAACATCATTAAACGGAAACAAAGAAGAAATTCAGTTGGAAGTTCCTTTTGATCCACAGAGAGTAGCAATACTTGATATGCCATCTATGGATATTATTGATAATTTAGGTCTTGGTGATAGAATTGTTGGTTCTGCAAAAACATCTTTAGACTATTTACAAAAATATGTAACAGATGAAAATGTAAAAAACATAGGAACAATAAAAGAAGCTGATTTGGAAGCTGTTGCATCTGTTGAACCTGATATTATATTTATTGGTGGTCGTTTAAGTGAGTCTTACGATGCATTAAGCCAGATTGCCCCTGTTGTATATCTTTCAATAGATACTGAAATCGGCACTATGGAAAGCATAAGAAAAAACGCAAATACTATTGCATCAATATTTGGAAAAGAAAATGAAGTTGAAGAAAAACTTGCAGATTTTCAAAATCGTATAGACAAACTTGCAGAAAATGCAAAAGGTAAAAATGCCATTATAGGTATGGTTACAAGTGGAAGTTTTAATATTCTTGGAAATGACGGAAGATGCTCAATAATAGGAAAAGAAATAGGATATGAAAATATAGGTATCATAAATAAAGAAGAAACTTCAACTCATGGAAATGAATCATCTTTTGAACTTGTACTTGAATTAAACCCAGACTACATTTTTATTCTTGATAAAGATGCTGCTATTGCAACAGATGGAGCTAAACTTGCAAAAGAAATTGTTGAAAACGAACTTGTAATGAAAACTGATGCTTATAAAAATGGAAATATTATTTATTTAAAAAATCCTGATGTATGGTACACTGCTGAAGGTGGAATTACTGCTTTAGATATTATGTTACAGGATTTAGAAAGTGAATTATTAAAATAATATATAAAAACCTCCTAAAATAAAGTTAGGAGGTTTTTTATTTAATAAAAATATTTTCCAAGTTTTTCAACTGCTTTTTTCTCTATTCTGCTTACATAAGAACGACTTATATTTAATTTTTCCGCTATCTCAATTTGTGTCATCTCATCCGTATTAAAAAGTCCGTATCTCATTATCAATATATCTCTTTCCCTATCCTCAAGTACATCATTAAGTTTATTTAAAAGTATTTCTATTTGTTGCTTTTTATATATTTTTTCATCTATATCTTCCTGTTTAGAACTTATAATATCCATCATAACTATTTCATTTCCGTCACTGTCGCTACCTATAGGTTCTTCAAGATATAAATCAGAACTGTATTTTTTTCCAGCTCTAAGATACATCAATATTTCATTTGCTATCCTCCCCCCAATGCGTTTTTGATGCACTGAGGGGATTAGTTTTTCCCAGGCAGTCATCCTCCATATCGTCAATATCATAATCGACATCAGAGAAGTTTACTAATTCATCTGTTCCATCAGCATCATCGTTATTATCAGATGCAACAGCAGCAATTTCCGGATATTCGATTTCATCATCTTTGACACCGAACAGAATGACATGAGCGTTGACACCGTCCCATACCACCTTACGTACGATGGTACGAATGGCAGCACGTTTCTGTTCGACAGTCATTTCATCAATACCATCCTTGAAGATCGTCAGCAGCTGACGAAGCAAATCAAATTCAATATCGCTGAGAGCGTGCTGTGAAGTCAGCCCCTCCAGTTCCTGAATACGCTGTCCAAGAGACTGGTATTCTCCATTCAACTGCTCAATTCGTTTGGTTACATGAGCCTTGGCAGGGCTGTCTCCCATATCCACAAGGGAGTCTACCAGAGAATTGATTTTCTTCTCTGTCTCTGCCTTTTCCTTTCGCAGATCATCCAGTCGCTGTTCATAGTCCATGCGATTACCGGTATAAAATCTGCGGCTCTGTTCCAATTGTGCAATGAAAGTATCCTTGTCCTCTGCAAGCATTTTAATCTGCTCGATTACAGCCATATCCAGTGTATTGCCATTGGCATTTTTACTGTTGCATACAGAACGCTGACTGCGTTCTTTCATTTTGCAAACATAGGTGTAAATCACTTTGTCATCCGCAGTTTTGCGCTTGCTCATTTTCGGATACATACGCTCACCGCAGCTACAGAACAACAAGCCAGTCAGAAGTGCTTCATTACTGCGTGGTTTTCTGAAAGATTTGGATTTGTTTCGTTCTAAAGATTCTTGAATCTGTACCCACACTTTACCTGGAACCAAACCCGGATGCTTGCCGACAGATACAATCCACTCGCTTGCAGGCAGGTATTTTGTAGCTCTGCCTTTTTCCTGATCGGTGCGATTGTAAGCCATAATACCGTGCTTGTTGTCAAAGGCATCTTTCTCCGAGAACAGGTCTGTGTCGTTCTGGATGAAGAAATTATAGGCATCTTCATCTGCAATCATATAAACCGGATTCTGCAAAATAGCTTTGATGGAAAATCGGGTAAAGTAATTGTTGTTCTTTGTCTTGATACCTTGTTTGATCAAAGCTGCTTCTGTCAATGTCAGTGAATCTGTTTCTATATACAAGTCATAAATCATTCTGACAATATCAGCTTCATCCGGAATTAGTTTCAGCTTGCAGGCTTTCTTTGATTTACCATCAATGGTAATGCTCTTAACTGCTTCGGAAGCATAGCCAGTAGGTGTTGTGCCACCAAGCCAGCGACCGGTCTTTGCCAGTTCGTGCATATTGTCACGGATACGCTCCGCAATGGTTTCACGCTCCAGCTGAGAGAAAACAGATGCGATATACATCATAGCTCGTCCCATAGGAGTGCTTGTGTCAAACTGCTCTTTAATAGAAACAAAAGAAATATCCAGACGAGCCAGTTCTTCAATCAGGCTGGCAAAGTCACTTATATTACGGCTGATACGGTCAAGACGATAAACTATGATAGCTTTGAACTTACGCTTCTTGGCAGCATCCATCATCTTCTTAAAATCCGGACGATTCAGATTGCCACCGGAAAAGCCCTCATCTTCATATACCACAACTTTATCTACTGCTGCATCGCCAAAATGCACACGAACATATTCTTTACATAGTTCTACCTGATTGCCGATACTTTCACCTTTTCCGGTAAATTTTGACTTACGGGAATAGATAGCTATGATGTCTCCATTTTTCCGCATTTCATATCCTCCTTATCTTGATATGTGATGTGTCTTGTGGTATTATAACATAGCGTATCTATAAAGTAAACAGATTGGAGGTATTTCGATGAAATCATTGTTTGAAGAAATGGGCGGTACATATACATTGGGAGCAGACGGAATGTATTATCCGGATTTGGAACTGCCGGTTGATGAAGAACCCCACTATGGAAAGTATGGTCGTATGCGTAAAGCCTACATAAAAGAGCATCGTCCTTGGCTGTACACAGAGCTTTTGTTCGGAGGTAAACTGGTTTCTCACTTAAATAGCATTGATGATACAGCTCATCAGAGAATGAAACTGCTGATCCAACAAATGCAGGAGCAGCAAGGCGTAAATGAGGAATTAAAAGCTCGTGATCAGATGGGTTGGGTAGGTGCTTGTAATAATATCCGCAATGCTGCGGAAGAAATCGTCTTAAATGAATTGATATATTGTTAAAAATGAAGGCCATCACGGTTCTCTATTTGAGAACCAGTGATGGTCTTTATCTTAATGCGAATTTAATGCCAAAACTGGCATGCTAATGCCCATTTTATGGTTGAAATGCAATAATATAATTAAGAAAACGAACATTGGAGGTGTTGAGATGGGAAAACTGGAACGTAAATTATCCTCCTCACAGATGATCATTCTCGGTTTTGCCACTGTCATATTGTTGGGTGCGCTGCTTCTGATGCTGCCGGTATCCAGTAAAAGTGGAGAGATTACACCGTTTCTGGATTGTCTGCTGACATCGACTTCGGCGGTTTGTGTGACCGGACTTGTGGTTTATGATACGGCGGCACATTGGACAGCGTTTGGGCAGGCAATCATTATTGTGTTAATTCAAATCGGCGGCATGGGCGTTATCACAGTAGCTGCTGCGATTACAATGGCAGCAGGAAAGAAAATCTCCTTGATGCAAAGAAGCACAATGCAGGATGCAATTTCCGCACCGCAGGTTGGCGGCATTGTCCGATTCACTGGCTTCATCTTGAAAGGCATCGTAATTATTGAGCTTTTGGGCGCAGCGATCATGGCTCCTGTGTTCATCGGGGATTACGGATTTGGCGAAGGTCTTTGGATGGCAGTATTTCACTCCATCTCAGCCTTCTGTAATGCCGGTTTTGACATTGTAAATGATGGTATTCTGTTCAATTCTTTGATGGGATATGCTGCGAATCCAATTATCAATCTGGCAATCATACTACTGATTATCATCGGCGGACTTGGATTTTTGACTTGGAGAGATATTTGCACCAATGGCATCCACATAAAGCGATACCGTATGCAAAGCAAAGTTATCCTTACTGTTACCTCAGGATTGATACTGATTCCAACGGTCTACTTCTTCTTTTTTGAACTGGCACATCTTCCGTTTGCAGAACGCTTTTGGGGATCCTTGTTCCAAGCGGTTACACCGAGAACAGCAGGCTTTAACACCGTGGACTTGAATGCAATGAGCGAAACTGGACAGATGATTACATCATTGTTGATGATCATTGGCGGTGCGCCCGGTTCTACGGCAGGAGGTATGAAAGTTACTACCTTTGCAGTAATGATATCTGTCGCAGCGGCAGTCTTTCAAAAACGTCAGAATGGCCGTTTCTTCGGGCGACGCATCGATGATGATACCGTAAAAAATGCGGCAACGGTGTTCTTTATGTATATTTCGTTATTTCTTCTTGGTGGCATGGCAATCAGTAAACTGGAAAATCTTCCGCTTGTAACTTGCCTGTATGAAAGTGCATCGGCGATTGGCACAGTCGGTTTGACACTGGGTATCACACCGGAACTTGGAGCTATAAGCAAACTGATTCTGATTGCACAGATGTATATTGGCAGAGTTGGTGGGCTGACGCTGATCTTCGCTACACTGCCGGCAACAAAAAACACATTATCAAAACTCCCTGTCGAGAAAATCTCGGTAGGTTAAGAACAAGGAGGTTCTGTTATGAAATCGGTATTATTGATTGGTCTTGGACGATTTGGCAAGTTTATTGCTATGAAACTGCACGCTATGGGACATCAGGTTATGGCAGTAGATACCAGTGAGGAACGTGTAAATGCGCTACTTCCTTATGTTACCAATGCACAGATTGGGGACAGCACCAACGAAGAATTCCTTGCTTCTCTGGGTATTGACAATTACGATTCCTGTATTGTTGCCATTGGAGATAACTTCCAAAACTCTTTGGAAACCGCTTATCTTCTGAAAGAATTGGGCGCTAAAAAGGTTATTGCCCGTGCATCTCGTGAGATACAGGAAAAGTTTCTGCTACGTAATGGCGCAGATGAAGTGGTCTACCCTGAAAAGCAGTTGGCTGCATGGACAGCGATCCGTTGTTCCTCTGAGAATATCTTGGAGTACATTGAACTGGATGACGAATACGCTATTTTTGAATTGGAAATCCCACTTGAGTGGAATGGAAAAACCATTGTACAGTTAGATATTCGTAAAAAGTTTGGCATCAACATCCTTGGTATCCGTGAGAACGGAAGATTAAATATGAGCATTACGCCGGATACCGTGCTTGGTCGAAATAAATCGATTCTTGTGTTAGGACAGGAAAAAGCCGTTCACAAGTGCTTCCGCATATAATCAATCCTTTTTCAAATCAGGCTAAGGAGGTGTTCTTGATGAAGGATCTGTTTTTAATACTAATTCTGTTGGCAACTTTTGCATTTGGATACTATGTTGTAGTAAGATTCGGAGATTTCATCGAAGAAAACCAACGCCTAATCGCCGAAGGTAACCGAAATAACCAATGCAAGATTTGTATTGCAGCAGAAACCCCGATGCTGTTGAATTCCATTGCATCTGCATTAGAGAGCTGTTCTGAATCTGCTCCCCATATTGAGTTCTTTCTCAGTAGTGGACAAATCAATCGTCTCTTAGATAAACTGATAAATGAACGTATCGACATTCTTCTTCTGGCAGATGACAGCACAGAACCTTTGGGGCAACAATATGCTTCTGTTCTGATTCCATACGAAAAGACAAAGATGCTGGTAACCACGCTTGGTATAACGGTTGAAAATCTGGATGAGGAAAAATGGATTCGTGTTGTTTGGAAAAAGAGTTTGAAATCAAAAAATCGTGACCGAGTAATTACAGCATTGGAAATGGAACATTGTAGACTAAAATGCGGATATGCTGACTATTTAGACTGATTGTTCACATTTTCGAGGTAGAAATCAGGACTTTTGTATGGTAGAATCTATTACAAAATTGGAGGTGAGGATAATGAACAAACTAAATAACATTAACAGCAAGCAGGATCATATCCTCGCCTGTCTGTCGTCGGCACCGTCCAATGCAAAGATCATTCGTACCGCCGCAAGAATGGCAAAAGCCTTTGACAGTCAGTTTACAGCATTATTCGTTGAAACACCGGATTTTGCAGTGGCTACCGACGAAAATAAAAAGCGATTGGAGGAAAACCGCAAGCTGGCTGAACAGCTTGGAGCGACTATCGAAACGGTATATGGCGACGATATTCCGTACCAAATCGCAGAGTTTGCCCGCATCTCCAGTATTACTCGAATTGTTTTGGGCCAAAGCTCCGTTACTCAAAAGCATCTGTTTGGAAAGCCGACATTAACACAACTTCTGTTGTCCTATGTACCAGAGCTGGATATTCATATCATTCCAGATAAGGCAGCAGATACGACCTATCATCCCAAAAAGGCGAGGAAATACCATCACGAGCAAATCGTAAAAAACACTGTAAAGAGCGCTCTGATTCTGTTTGCGGCAACATTACTCAGTTTGTTGTTTCACGAGATAGGCTTTACCGATGCAAATATTATCATGGTGTATATTCTTGGTGTGTTGCTGACGTCTATTGCCACATCCCATCAGATATACAGCTTGATTTCATCCATAGCCAGTGTATTTATCTTTAATTATCTGTTTACAGTACCTCGATTCTCGCTCGCAGCTTACGATACCGGTTATCCGGTAACATTCGTAGTTATGTTTTTAACGGCGTACATCACAGGTACATTTGCCATTCGATATAAAGAACAGGCACGACAATCAGAGAAAATCGCCAAACGAACAAAGATACTTTTTGATACAGATCAGCTTTTGTCTAAGGCAGAAAACAAATTAGCCATTCTGCAAACTGCCGGACAGCAGATCAACAAGCTGCTCGGACGAAGTATAGTCATTTTTGACCACGAAGGTGGACGATTATCTGAACCGATACTTTTCATTTCGGATGAACAGCGATTTTACGATGAAGAAACAGAACTTGCGATTGCAGAGTGGGTTCTTCAGAACAATCATAATGCCGGAGCTACAACAAAGAACTTCCCGGATGCACAGTATCTGTATCTTGCTGTTCGTGTCAATGAACGAATATATGGTGTCGTGGGAATTGATGCAATGGCAGGTGCTTTGGATGCATCAGAGCAGGGCATCCTTTTGTCTATTCTCGGTGAAACAGCGCTTGCACTGGAAAATGAGAAGAATATCAGGGAAAAAGAAGCTGCAGCAATTCTGGCAGAGAGTGAACAACTTAGAGCTAATCTGCTGCGAACCATCTCCCATGACTTACGCACTCCGCTGACAACGATTTCCGGTAATGCAAGCAATCTTTTACACAACAGTCATAGCTTTGATGATGAAACCAAACAGCAGATTTATGCAGATATTTACGATGACTCCATGTGGTTGACCAACCTGGTGGAAAATCTTTTGTACTCTACTCGTATCGAAGAAGGTCGCATGATGCTGAAGACCTCTCCAGAGCTGGTTTCTGAAATCATCGAGGAAGCGATGCAGCATATCCGCCCCAATGCAAAAAAGCATTCCATCACTGTGAATTATGGGGATGATTTACTGATGGTACGGGTAGATGCAAAGTTGATCGTACAGGTCATCATCAATCTTGTGGACAATGCACTGAAATACACACCTTCGGACACCTTGATTAGTATCAGTGCTGAATGCAAGAACGGGATGGCGGAAATCAAAATCGCTGACACCGGCAAGGGCATCAGCGACGTGGAAAAAGAAAAAATATTTGATAAATTTTACAGCGGCGAACATAAAATAGCGGATAATCGCCGCAGTCTTGGGCTGGGTCTGTACCTCTGCAAAGCTATTGTGGAGGCACATGGCGGATCAATCCATGTTACGGACAATTTACCGCATGGTTCTGTGTTCCGTTTTGCCCTTCCGCTGGAGGAGGTAATAATACATGAAGAAATTTCAAATCCTCGTTGTGGAGGATGATGCTCCGGTACGCAATCTGATAACTACAACATTAAGAGCACATGATTACCGCTTTATTACATCAGGCACCGGTGAAGGAGCCGTGATGGAAGTAGCTTCTCATAATCCTGACATAATTTTACTGGATTTGGGACTACCAGACATTGATGGAGTGGAAGTAATACGCCGTGTCCGTAGCTGGTCAAACGTTCCAATCATTGTTATCAGCGCAAGAGCTGAGGATAATGATAAAATTGATGCACTGGATGCCGGTGCAGATGATTATTTAACAAAACCGTTCTCTGTTGAAGAATTACTGGCACGTCTGCGTGTTACCCAGCGCCGCCTTGCGCTGATACAAAATGTGAGCAATGAACAGGCGGTCTATCAAAACGGTCCACTTCGAATTGACTATTCTGTGGGTTGTGCTTATCTGGGTGACAATGAGCTGTCTCTGACTGCAATGGAATATAAGCTGCTGTGTTTACTTGCACGAAACACAGGCAAGGTATTGACACATCGTTTTATTTTACAAAATGTATGGGGAAGCAGTTGGGAGAATGACATTGGTTCTCTGCGTGTTTTTATGGCAACTCTGCGAAAAAAGCTGGAGAAAACCCCTGGCGCTCCACAATACATCCAGACTCATATTGGCGTTGGATATAGGATGCAGAAGGTGGAATAATGCTAAGAAACAGTTAAAAAATCTCTACTTACCCTTTGTTGATGGAGTTATTGTTGACATAGCCAGAGAGCTATTCTATAATAAAAAACATTATATTGTGGGAAAGAAGGTGAAATCACAAAATGGATACAAGCGACAGTTGTCCTGACCCTAACCGATGCAATTACAAAATCTATTTGTTCAGATATAGAAGTTAAGACACGACCCGTGCATTGGAATCCATGCATGGGCTGTGTCTTTTGCTTTTTTGAAGATAGTATATTGTTATTGCAGAAAGAGGTTAAAATGTTAGTATTGTTTTTATTACAGATTATATTGATTGCATTAAATGCAGTTTTTGCTTGTGCAGAGATTGCGGTACTTTCCATAAACGAAACAAAATTGGAAAGGATGGCGGATCAAGGAGATAAACGAGCAAAACGCCTGTTCCGTCTGACAAGAGAGCCTGCCAAGTTTCTGGCAACCATTCAGGTGGCAATCACATTGTCTGGCTTCCTGGGTTCCGCATTTGCGGCGGATAACTTCTCTGAGCCATTGGTGGATTGGGTAATTAATCTGGGGATTACTGTTCCCAGGGCTACACTGGACACCATCGCCGTTGTTTTGATCACTTTGATTTTGTCCTATTTTACTCTGGTCTTTGGCGAACTGGTTCCCAAGCGAGTGGCGATGAAAAAAGCAGAAGCATTGGGACTGGGCATTTCCGGTTTAATTAGCAGCATCTCCATCGTGTTCAAGCCTATTGTATGGTTCCTATCTGCTTCTACTGATGCTGTTCTGCGACTTCTGGGCATTGATCCTAACGAAGCAGACGAACAGGTCAGCGAGGAAGAAATTCGCATGATGGTAGATGCTGGCAGTGAAAAGGGTGCTATTGACGAGCAGGAAAAAGAATTCATCCAGAATGTCTTTGAATTTGACGACCTGACCGCAAGGGAAATTGCTGTCCATCGTACAGATGTTACTATGCTGTGGGTCGAAGATTCTATGGAAGAATGGAACAAAACCATCCATAACAGCCGTCATACTCTTTATCCCGTTTGCGGAGATTCCGCAGATAACATTATCGGTATTCTGAATGCCAAGGATTACTTCCGCTTAGACGATAAAGGACGAGAATGTGTGATGCAGAATGCTGTCAAAGCTCCTTTTTTCGTTCCCGAAACTATTAAGGCAGATGTCCTATTCCGCAAAATGAAAAAAAGCAGGAATATCATGGCCATCGTGCTTGATGAATATGGCGGTGTTGAAGGTATTGTGACATTAAACGACCTGATTGAACAGTTGGTTGGTGATTTAGGTGAGGACACTGCTGAGGAAGCCGCAGCAGAACCCCATGTCGAGCAAATGGATGAAAATATCTGGGCTATCATCGGCAATGTGGAACTATATGACATTGAACGGGCTTTGGGTGTGGATATTGGTATGGAGGATGTGGACACTTTCAGCGGACTTGTATTTGGCGAGCTGGATATGATTCCTAACGATGGGGAGCAGAATATCGAACTGGACTTCAAGGGGCTACATATCCATATTACTCATATCGAAAACCACCAGATTTCTAATGCTTTGATTAGCAAGTTGACCCTTTTGGAACCAGACACAGAATAATTTCGTTGCTGTGACACAATTAAAAAGCGGGAGTGCATTTTTACGATGCACTCCCGCTGATTTTGTTAGCGTTCTCTGTCTTTCTGTTTTTTTAGGGGGTGGTTCTGCCTGCGTTCTTGTTGGAACTTGCGCTGTTGCTCCTGTTTCAGTTGCTGAATTTTCTGTCCCTCGGCGTATTCGTCCAGCATAAGGGAAACCTCCCGTCTTCCGTCAACCACGGTTGTATAGCTATATTCGTCGGTATATCGTTCCTGTAATTTGTGTACAGCATCCTGCTCCATTTCGGGACGGATAGCCCGTCGTGCATTGTACAGGTCGATGGGATCAAAGTCTGCCGCCTGTTCCTGTAGTGAAGCAAATTCTCTCTGTGCTGCATCCAGCTCGGCAGAGAACTGTACCTCCTTGGCTTCCAGATTTTTCAGTGTATCTTTCATGGTGGACACGCTGGTTTTTACTTTCTTTACTTCCTTATCGTCAGCACAGTCCAACTGGTTCAAAAGCATAGTTCGTTCAGAACGTAGTTCTTCCAGATCTTCGGTTAGCTCTGTAATGCACTGGGATAGCTCCATCTGCTTCTTGACATAAAAAATGGAGGTACCTTTCTTTTCAGAGCGAAGGGATTTCTGCTCGCTGCTCTTTTCTCTGATTTCCTGTTTCAACTCCGCATAGCGCTCCAGGATAGGATCTGCGGCATCAACATATCTGGAAATGCTGCTCTTGCCTTTGCGGATATACCCAAGCTGATAACAGAAAATAATCATCTTCGCACGCAGAGATTCCATTGCTTTAGCAAGGGAGGGAATGGTATTTTTTACTGCATCCATCAGTTTCTTGACAGATGCCTTCACTTCTCGCAGCAGGGCATTGTCTGCCTTGATTTGACGGTTCAGCTCACAGCGGTCAGAAACAATTCCTATTGATTCCAGTTTTCTTACATGGTAGCCTTCGTGTACGGTGGGCTGTTCGGTCAGTCCTCTGGCGGCATGGCTGCGGCAGTCTACACGATCAGCAATACCATGGCGTTCCTGTTCCTCATTGATAATCATTTCCCAACTCTTACGCCACGCAAATATCTGTTCTTCGCTGTTCCAAAGCTCTGTAAGAGGGTTTTGTCTCCCATAACGGGTACTTTTAGGTGTCTTTGATGTTCTTATACATCCCTCAATTTTCTCAGCTTGAGATGGGGTTAAATACTCCTTTTTCTCCCCAAACTGATACATATATTGTTTCTCCCAGCCTTGTGTTTTGGCAGTTTTGAACTCATCAGCGATAAAACCACGTTCTTCGCAGCCACGCTTGCAAAGGTATTCTTTCTGGGTCTTTGCCTGCCATTTGCCATGTTCATCCAAGGGGCGCATGGTGAAAAGAATATGGCTATGTGGATTATGCCCCGGGGGGTACGGGTCGTGGATATTCACATCCGCACACATACCGAGATCTGTTCCCTGTTCTCGGATAAAACGCTCCAACATACCTTTCCAGTCATCCAAGGACAGATCCGATGGCAGAGCAACTACAAGCTCCCTTGCCAGTCGGCTGTCCTTTGTTTTTTCTACGGACTCCACCGCTTCCCATAGCACTTGCCTGTCTTTCCATTCTTCCGGTGCATACTGCGGCAGGAAGACTTCGCTATACAGACAGCCTTGCTTTCGGGTGTAATCGTGGGTCAGTCCATCGTAATCGTTGTAGAGTCGGGAGCAGGATGCGTAAGCAGCAGCCGCTATGACAGAACGGCCTGCACCACGGCTCACAACTTTTGTTTCCAAATGGAAAAAGTTCACTATTTTCCTCCTTCCTGTGCCGCAGCACATTTTTGTTTCTTTTTATGAAAAAGAAAATAGGTGCAGTCGGATGCTGCGCCTATCTCTGCGACAAAGCTGCCTGTGGCAGGTTTTCGCAGGCAGTTGACGCAAGGTAGGGTACAAATTGTACCCTTACTTACAAACGCTATAGCGATTGTACTTGTGGAAACTGCGTGGGCAATGACAGCAATTTGAAAAAGTGTGACATTGTACATAAGGCTCCATAGGAGCCGCAAAGCCTCGCAGAGCGCACGACCCCGAAGGGGATACCACCGCCCATTTTATGGGTGGTGAGTAAGTGCGCCCTTCGGGATAGCAGCAAAGCTGCCAGTATTATGCGTTCAATCGCTTTTTCAGTTCTATCTTCACGTCATCAAGCTCCATAGTCTGAACTTCCGGGAATACACTTTCCAATACAGCTCCCATCTGGATCAATCGTCTGGTTCTTGCTTTTCGCTCTTTCTGGCGGTTGCGGGCTTCAATCGCTTCCATTCTGTGCTGTGCCTGCAATAATTTCTTTTCATCTTCGGTCGTCATAGGTCTGTTATTTGCCATAAAATCTCCTTTCTGGTATCGGTGTGGTGCTGTAACCCGGTGTAGATGGTGCAGATACAATTCGCTTTGTAATCCCAAGGTTATCTGCGTACTGGTTGGCGAATTGTTCAGCACCATCGACTGTAAAATTAAGTACCGGAATTTAGTATTTTTCGTACTTCCTGCATATTTGCGGCTGCGTTCAGCTCTCGAATATTCTGATTGTTGATTTTCAAAGGAACACAACGCTCCAATACTCGGTCATAAATTCTGGCTCTTGCCAGATCTTTCGGATGCTTCAGTTCATCCAAAGTCAAATTCGTGGTTACAATCAAAGGTTTCTTGCTTCGATAACGGCTGTCAATCACATTGAACACCTGCTCCAAAGCAAATTCTGAGCTACGCTCAATGCCCAAATCATCAATAATCAGCAGACTGTATTTGTTGAAGCTGTCAATGAACTGGTTTCTATCATCGGAATACATTCCGGTCAGCGTATTCAGGATTCTGGAGAAATTGGTCATCAGAACCGGAATACCTTTATCTAACAGAGCATTTGCGATGCACCCTGCGAAAAAAGATTTACCAGTTCCAACATCTCCCCAGAGAAGCAGGCCCAAGGACTTCGCTTTCATTTCCTCCCAATGTGTCACATAATCATGTGCTTTCTGTATTTCCGGATTGTAGCCTTTATCATTAGCGAAGTTGTAATCATGCAGAGATTTGTCCTGCAAGCCGTTTGCCCTAAGTCGGGACACCTGTATGAGAAATTCCTGATGTTTACGTTCTGCTTCTTCTTTGTCATATTCTTCCTGCTGACAACGGCAACGAACCGTAGGGAGGAATACTCGCTCCTTCAGTTCAATTCAGTGCTGTCTGGGGGTGTGGCATTTGGAGCAATAGATCAGTCCGTCAGCTTCATTCAGATATTCATCCTTTGCCAGCTCTCTTGGCTGAAATAAATCGCCCACGGTATTTGCTATTGGTTTCATAGGCTTTCGTCCTCCTTACATTCATAGGTTCGTATGACAGGAGCAGGATGGTCTTGTAACGCCCAGCTTCGTATGGTAGCTGCATGGTTGGCATATTGCTTTCCGCTGGATACCATATATCTGGACAGCTTTTCAATGTATTCCTGATAGTGGGGTACTTCGCTTTGTAAAGCTGACAGTTCCTCCGTGGTCAGGAAAACATTTCGATAGGAACCATAGGCGGTACGATTATCCTTACTCTCTGAATTTATTCTTTTTATATTGTTCTTCTCTTTATTACTACTGGACAGTTTTCTGTCTGTCACAGAGACAGTTTGCTTTCCATCAGTAGGACAGTTTTCTGTCTGTCTTACAGAAAGATTTCTGTCCATCTGCGTCAGATACTCCGGTGGATATTTGACATAGATTCGGTTTGGGAAACCTGCGCCCTGACGTTTTCGTACAATCAGATTTTCTTTTTCCAGAGCCATCAGCGCAGTTTTAATGGACATTTCGCTTTTGTGCATGGCTTCTGCCAGATTCTTGATAGGAAAGAAAATGAACACATGACCTTTTTCATCCGTCCACCCATCATTTTTCTGTGACAGCCTTGCTCGGTCGAGCAAAATCGTATAAAGAATTTTGGCAGTTTCATTCAGTCCATCTTTGTCCAATAAAAATCTTGGAAATGCCATATACGGCGGTATCGAACTATCCTGTGTCAGAAATCGTGTCATGTGTTCACCTCCCTTCTGTAGGATCAGCTTGGAGAAAATTTATTCTCCAAGAAAATCCCAATCCAGCTCTGCATCCGGTTCCTGCTGAACAACTGAAGTTGTGTTATGAGATGCTTGTGACAGCCCAGCCATACAGCCTGCCAGAAATACCGGAAGTGTTCTCTCCATAGCACTTTCTACAGAGGAAATAATCTGATTTACAAATCGCTCTTCTCGTTCTCTGGTTTCAAAGTAAGGATCATCCTGACTGCGATAATAGCGGTCAAAATATTCCACCAGAGCTACGGCAATCACATTGCTGTAGGATTTGAATTGTTGCTTGTCCATAGTCTGAAGATACTGCCATGCTCGTTTCTGGGTGTCCTTTTCCAAATTGAAACGTAGATTTGTGCTGCGGATATTCTCGATCATGGGTTACTCCTTCCTGCGAAGGCTGGCAAAGGCGAGATATTCATAACCTTTGGCTGTTGCACAAATATCATCCAGAATGGTCACTCGGCTTTCATCATACTACCCGAAGTGCTTAATCAGACAGCCGCCACCACCAACGATATACAGTCGCATCAGATCCGGATTGTATTCATAGCGGCGAAGTGTAGCGAAAATATCAGCCACATAACGTTTAGCTACGGAAGTAATACAGTCCAGATACGGCTTGCTGATGTCAGCAGTTCCGAAACGAAGCACCTGCTCAACGGTAGATTCTTCGATTTTCACGCCGAAGCTGTCCAGTACCGCATTCTTAGCGGCAATCATACATTGATTGACACCGAACTTTTCTGTCCAACAACGGCTCTCTATAGCCTTTTTGTTATTGATATACAAAATGTTCAGGGTACCGTTTCCGATGTCTGCCAGAAGATTGGTTCCTTTGAAATCTCCCAAACGGCTGACAATAGCAGGGTATCCCTGCGGGAACAGACTGCATCCAACAAAACAGATATGGTAGTCTTTGCCGTTGAAGCGGAAATCCACATCCTTATTACGGAGCAGATAGTTTCGGAAATCTTCACGCTGTTTACGAATCCAGGTCAGCGGCAACCTAGCAGCCAGATGAACATCTGCTTCACGGATGCCGTACACATTCAACTCTCTGGCAACTGCCATAAGGGTCAAAATGTAGTAGTCCTCGTCCATGGCTTTATCTGCGATAAATTCCTTATGACCTTCCCCGATGCGGTAATAGATACCGCCATATTCCAGAATGTTTCCGGAAAAAATCGGTTCGGTTTCATAAGCTGCCACTCCGGTATGGGTAACTGTGTTTGCTGTCTTGATGTTGCCGTAGCCATGATCCACGGCAATGATTTTGATGTTATTCAGTTCTCTCATTTGCTCTGTACCTCCTTGTGCTTGTTTGCGTTCATAAAAAATGCCCCCTTTCAGTAGATTTGCTTTGAATTGGCACCAGTTTTTCTAATTTGGTGCTGTTTTTATTGCAATTTCATTCTACTGAAAGAAGGCATAAAACACATTGAGTGTGGATTGAGCGAAAATTGAGCAAAAAGAAAGCAGCCACACACCATAGTGCATGACTGCTACATATCTAAGATAAGATTTCATTAAGAAGTTTTTGATATTTTGTCCCCAAAGATACAATCATCAACTTATACCAAGTATCACGTGAAAATTCACCATTTTCGATACACCATATTTTATAATGCAAATCTCTGGTAGCGGTATATTGATCGATCGGCATTCCATCTACGCTATCAGCATATTTCTGAATATAGTCTGTTCCACTATATTGATTCTTTGTATAATCAATATGCGTGAAAACTTCTCTCCGAGGATAATACATTCCATGCAAAAATGTTGTAATCACATGACCAGATCCGTTTTCTTTATATGGCAATGCTTCGATTTCAATATGCCAAAACTCTTCGTTTGTATTTTGATCCTCACCTTTTTTTATAACCATAAGAAGCTTTGCCATCGTGTCACTATCAATATGAACAATAACTGTTTTAGTACCAGTTAGGCTACTACCATTAAATTTGAATTGTGGACCATAGAATTTTTCAAATGCTACTCCTGTATAGTCATAATACTCAGCAGCCGGCATAGCCAGTCTTTCATCCAAACGATACAAAATATCACAATCCGATGTATCATCATGAATTATTCTTGCAAACCCAACCATGGTATCAAAAGGATCAAGCATAGTTTTATTCGTAAAATAGTTATAGAAATATCCTTTACCATCAAAAATCAAACCATCTTTTTTGAAGATAGCCCCATTTACCTTTGTCAATCCATATTGATTGATTGGATAAGCAAATTCTTCTTTGCCGACAACGTCAGTAATATCAATCTTGCTGGGATATAAATTATCAAAAACAAAAGAAACAACAATTAACGCAACCTTATTCATATCTATATCATCAACAAATGGCGTTATTATTTTGTATTTTGCAATGGCGTTGTAATAAGCATCTGAAGATAATTCTTTCTTTGGTTTAAACATAGTAGTAGCAGCGAATAAAGCACAATTCGATTGATCATTCTCAATCATATATTTCATCAGCTCATCTATGTCAATTCCATTCTCTGCTATTTTCGTTTTTACGAAATCTCTAAATGGAATCATGAACGGATCAATAACGCCTCGTTCACGTTTCATTGCATAATAGAGTCCAATATACTTATGAATCGCTAATCGTTTATACATTATTTTGTTGCATTCTTCTGACTCTGCCATTTCCAAAAGAAAAAGTTCCGGTTCCATAACTATCCTCAATTCATTTTTTCTCTAACAACTGTTGTGCCAAATAAACTCCTGCCTGCGCATAAGTTCCAAGCAATGCTTGTTTCTTCGCTTCTATCATTTCCGGCTCCGCTTCAAACACTATTTCATAGACTGTCATAGCTTTCTGAAAATGTGTGGTTGCTTGCTGAACTTCTCCGATGGTCAGGCAGATATTTCCCAGCGCTTCCTGAACAGTGGCATAATCGATGGTCTGATCTGAATTATACTCACGGATTACACGGGACAATTTTCTTAAAGCAGAAAGTCCCATATCCGGTTGTCCCATTTCAGTAAGCAATACCGCATAGTTCGTAATCTGAGGGATGCTGTCATGATAAGGCACAAGTCCGAACTGCTCCAGCAGTTGGATTCCTTGCTCCATATGCTGCTTTGCCAGTTCATGCTTTCCAGACTGACGATACATACTACCAAGATTGGCATGGAGGTTAGCAGCCAGAAGTGCGTTATCCGAATTAATCTCGGTAAGCATGGCAATAGCATCCTTTTCCAGCTTGATTGCTTTATCTGGTTTCTTTTCACAACACGCACGGTAGTCCATCAGTAAGGCACGATCCGATATTGAACCAACTGCATCATCCTTCAGAAGTTCCGTAAGATGCTTCAGCACTAGCTCCATTCCCTGAACATAATGAAATTTTTCCATATACGGGAACACATCCTCCGCAAAGCTCAGATAAAATGGCATATCATCGTTATCAATCAGATTGATAATGGTTTCAATGGTCTGGAACAACTGCTTATAATAGGAAACTTCTTCTCCGTTACGCAGGCAAATCTGCTGTAAGCTATTAAGTAAAGTACGGCAAGTAGTAACGGACGGCTTGATTTCTTCAACTGCCACTTCCTGCACCATCGGATGTAAAGCAATTACATGACCTTCCATTGCCTGCACAAAGCCTTTTTCAATCAAATCATTAACTGTATTCATGTCACGCAATTTCAGCCAATGAGCAAACAACCTGCCGCTGATACCGGTAACCGGAAGCAAGGAAAGACTTCTCATAACCTCTGTTTCGGTATCTGATAAATGGTACAGAGAAAACAAGGTGCGGATATGATGATAGTAGGTTGCCTTTTGACTTTTTCCATCCTTGGTAATGCCAATCGTATCGGTGGCATCCAGAGCAACTTTTTCTTCTTTCAACTTATTTAACAAGAGCATCGGCTCCATAATTCCGGATTCCAACAAACGGGCTGACATTTCTACCGCCAAAGTATGACTGTGAACAGTTTGGATGATTTGTTCCAAAACAGGTCGGTATTTTTCTGCTTCGGAGTAGAAGCAGCCCATCAAACCAACTAACGCTTCGGTATCTGAAATCTCTTCCAGAGTCATGGAAGTATAATTGTTAAAACGGCTGCGTGTGGTAAACAAAATACGGCAACGATATTTCATCACAACCGACAGCAATCCATCCTGCGTAGCGGTAACATTGAAATTATCAATAATAAACAACGTATCATCTTTTAAAGTGCGCAGAAAACGGTTGTGTTTGCGAAAGCGTTCTTCATCATCGTCATTTGGCAGATCATCTGCAAAATCCATATCAATAATATCCTGCTTCAGATCTCCGGTGTAAGCAAGGTAGAGAATATTGGTATATTCTTTGTTGTGCTGTTTCGCATAGGCTTTCGCCAGTTCACTTTTTCCAATGCCGGCAATGCCCTGGAGAAAAACTTTTCCGTGGTCGCACAGCAAATGATGCAGTGTGGCAAGTTCATCGTCTCGTCCACAGAAATGACGGCAAGGCTTAGGAACCCCACCATCATATACAAAGTCTTTCACGACAGGCGAAAGGGTTCCTGCAGACAACAGCTGCTTGGTATTGGAGTCACGCTTCACAAAGGAACGTTCCATGCCAAAGCACAATGCAGCAGTAAGGAATCTTGCTTCATCCTTTTCTGTTTCACAAGGATAATTCTGGAGAAGCTGCTCCTTGGCTTTATCGGATATAGTTGTATCCTGCACCAGAATATTATAGACTTCCTGCACCGCCATAGCACCGTCATACATCAACGGAAGTACATTCCTGTGCATATCCGCTGCAAGGAGATTACGTTTGTGATTGTTCATATAATATCCGGTGATGCGAGGGCTGATTTTTGCCTGACCATTAAACCAACGGCAGACCAAACCATTATCAAAATCAAAGTCTTTTGATTCTTCCGAGTTTAAGAAACTGACAAACAACTGATACATCATATCAATCTGATTCATGTTATGAGCATCACTGATATATTTACGAATGGTGGTAATGACTGAACTGAAATCTAAATATTCCATAGCCAGCCCTCCTTCCTGAAAATAGTCAATTTGCGCTCAATCGGCGCTCAATGAACCTTTGAAAGATTCTTGATAAGATGATACCACAAAAGAAGTTACGCAGTACCCCAACAATATTATAGCAGAAAATGCCATCTTTTGAAGCAGGAAAACAGGCACTATAAGTTGGGAATAGCGGACAACTTCTCTCTCATAGACTGAAATACCGAGGGAGGTGCGTGGTATCGCAAGAAAGAGTGCTCCAATCAATGTAATTGTCCATTATCCAAAAACCATAGAAGGTCAGCGTGAATTGGCAGAACGTGTTGCCGGTGTCCACGCAGATATGGTCAATCAGCATATTAAAAAACTGAATTGTCCTTCCGAACAGAAGGTACAGCTATTGGATGCGGTTATCAAATCCGCATCCATAGAGAAAGCAGGTGCGCAAACTCTGTAAGTTTGAACACCTGCTTTTTTCTATACCTTTATGATGTCTTTGAAATATTTCTCCCAAGAAACCTTGAACATTTGCTTTTCATCATTCTCCCAGCACCTGAGTGTTCCCGGATCAAGTTTTATCAACCGGGCAAACTGCTTTTTCTTCAACCCAAGGCTTTCACGATATTCTCGTATCATTTTCCCTTGCCCTTTATATAAGAAGCGATTGTAATCATCTAAAAGGTCATCTACCGGAACTTGATAGAGTTCTGCCAGCTTGTCCACGATTTCTTTCGGATAGTGATCTACACAACCCACTTCAAAATCTATGTAATGACCTCTGGTTATGCCAATTAGCTCGGCAACTTCTTTCTGCATCAGCCCCATGTGATGACGGCACCAGCGAAGTCTATCCTGCACATTCGGTATATCTTCATAATTCTGATACTGCTGATTGAATAACTGGGCTTCCAAGAGCTTACGAGGGGCTATCAGTCGGAAACTATGGATATACATCGGTGCATACCTCACATAGCCTTCCGAAGTGGAACAAAGGATGTATGTATTCTCGAAAACCTGTGCCAGAATACGCCATTTGGGTTCTTTTCTGCTATGGGGGTACTGGTTTGGAACCATAAACGCATCTGTGAGAGGATAGCATTATCAATACACTTTGCAGCATAGGTTGCAAGTTTAACATTTTTACCGCTATTGTATGATGATACAGCTTTTATAAGACCTATTGTGCCTATTGAAATCAAATCTTCACTATCACGACAGTTAGAAGAATATTTTTTAGCTATATGTGCCACAAGTCTAAGGTTTTTTTCTATAAGAATATTTTTAGCCTCAACGCTTCCTTTTTCGTATTCCTCTATATAATATTTTTCTTCCTTTGGATTTAAAGGTTTATCAAATAAATTTCTTCCTGAAACATAGGCGAACATATAATAAAAATTCAAGAAAGCAAGCATAAAAAACCTCCATAACAAATTATGTAGCACAAACCTGCTTTATATAATCCGCCTTGATTAATATTATATTAGATATAAAACAAAAATATGATATATTAAAATTTTAAAAAATATTTAAACAATGAGGAAACAAAATAAATTTTAAATCATATTATATTTTAAATCATACTTAAAAGAGGTCTATAATATGCCAAAAATATATTTAAGTCCTTCATTACAAGAATTTAATAAATATCTAAGTGGAGGCAGTGAGGAAGAGTACATGAACCTTGTAGCTGATGCTATGATACCATATTTAGAGGCAAGTGGAATTGAATACACAAGAAACAGACCTGACATGACTTTGACGGAGGTTATAAATGAGTCTAACAGCGATAACTATGACCTTCATCTTGCCCTACATTCAAATGCCTCACCGGAAAGTCTTGCTGGGAAACTTCGTGGAACAGATGTGTATTATTGGTACACCAGTGTTCCTGGAGAATTTTTTGCTGATATATTAGCAGAAAATTTTAAAGATATATATCCAAACCCAGAAGATGTAAAAGCTGTACCAACAAACACTTTAAGAGAACTTAGAAGAACAGTTGCACCAGCAGTATTAATAGAAATAGCATATCATGACAATCCAGAAGACGAAAAATTTATAAAAGAAAATATTGATAAAATAGCAAAAACTATTGTAAGAGCCCTTACTGAATATTTTGGTATACCTTTTGTAGAACCTAAAAAAAGCTAAATGAAGTTTATTCTCACACAGGAAAACCCTTTAAACTCCTGTGTGAGTAACACCATTTAGCTTTTATGCAAATTTACTCCCTGCAATAGCTCTTAAATTATCTTTTAAAACTGCCACTTCTTCTTCTGTAAAGTTTTTAAGAACTTCTCTATTAACATCTTCAATAATATCCTGAATAGGTTCTTTTAACATTTTACCTTTTTTTGTTATAACAACACGAACTTCACGTCTGTCTTCTTTGTTTACAACTCTCTCTATAAGTTTCTTTTTCTGCATTCTATCAAGAACCCCTGAAATTGTTGATGTTTCAAGACAAAGTATTTCAGAAATCTGTTTTGGTGTGGCATATCCCCTATCCCATAAACAGCTTAAAACTCCATACTGTGAAGGTGTTACATCATATTCTGAAAGCTTCATACTAAGATACTGAAATACGGCATGCTGTGCTGTTGTAAGTAAATAATTTATACATTGTGTCAATTCCATGTTTATCTTCCTTTTCCCTTATTGTCCCTTTTGCTTTTAAAACCCTGTTTTTACAATTATATTTTAAATATAATTTTTTGTCAATTAATGTGCATATTTACTATAAATATAGTGAATATATTTAATTTCAAAAACAAAAAATATAAAGCTGTATAAAAATACAGCTTTATATTTTAAGTTATATATTATTTTACAGCTTTTCTAAGCATATCAAATTTTTTAACAGGACGTGGGAATTTAACTTTTAAAATCTGCTGTGGGTGAGGTGCTGAAGTTATCTCCTCTCCATCTTCATTCCACATTTTTTCAACAATCATTTTAAATGACTCACCCTTTGTCGGCATAACTTCTATTTCGTCACCAACTTCAAATTTATTTCTCTGCTCAACAATAGCACAGCCAGTTTCTTCATCATAATCTTCCTGAACCATACCTATAAAATCATAATTTCTTATATAAGTATTGTTTGTATAAACCTGTTCGCTTCCTCCTGGTTTGCCATAATAGAAAGCAGTTGTATAATCTCTATGACTTGCCTTTGATATTTCTTCAAAATAATAAGGTATTCTACTTTCATATTTTTCAGGGCTTTCAAAATAGTCATCAATAGCTTCTCTATATGCTTTTATTACAGTTCCTACATAGAAAGGTGTTTTCATACGTCCTTCTATTTTAAAACTAATAACACCACTTTCAACAAGGTCAGGAATATGATTTAACATACAAAGGTCTTTTGAGTTATATATATATGTTCCTCTTTCATTCTCCTCAATAGGCATATACTCACCTTCTCTTGTCTCCTCAACAAGATAATATTTCCATCTACAAGGATGAGCACAAGCCCCTTTGTTGGCATCTCTACCACTTAAATAGTTACTTAAAAGACATCTTCCTGAATATGAAATACACATAGCACCATGAACAAAGGCTTCAATCTCCATATCACCAGGTATTTTTTCTCTTATCTCTTTAATCTCCTTTAAAGAAAGCTCTCTAGCAACAACAACACGTTTTGCTCCAAGATTGTACCACATATTAGCACTCATATAGTTAGTATTGTTAGCCTGAGTTGAAACGTGAAGTTCCATATTAGGAACAGCTTCTTTTGCAACAGAGAAAACACCTAAGTCAGAAATAAGTAAAGCGTCAGCTCCAGCACTTTCAACTTCTTTAAAATATTCTGCCATTCCGTTAAAGTCATTATTATGAGCATAAATATTTGCTGTAACATAAACTTTTACACCATGGTCATGGGCAAATTTTATACCCTCTTTCATAGTTTCATAATCAAAATTTTTAGCTTTAGCTCTAAGGCTGTAAGCCTCACCACCAATATATACTGCGTCAGCTCCATAAAGAACCGCTATTTTAAGTTTTTCCAAATCTCCTGCTGGTGCAAGCAATTCAGGTTTTACTCTATTATTAATCATCGTTTTCTTCTTCTCCCTCTTTTATCCATTGACCTTCTTTAATTTTTACACATAAAGCCACACCGTCACCTATTGGTATTATTGATGACTCAAGTAAATCACTGTGAGAAATATCCCAAAGGAAATTTCTCATTCTCTTATGTATTGTTCTCTGTCGTCTTGGAACTTCAAATCTTGACTGAGCAATATCTCCTCCCTGTAAAACATCATCAACTATAAGCATTCCACCAACAGGAAGAAGTCTTATACAGTGTGGAAGAAAATTTCCATACTGTCCCTTTGCAGCATCCATAAATATTACATCATAAGGACCTTCAAGAGTTGGAAGTATATCTGCCGCATCACCCTCAAGAATTTTTATTGTATCTGTAAGTCCCATTCTCTCAATGTTAACTCTTGCATCTTTAAGCATAACTTCAAAACGGTCTATTGTTGTTATTGTACCATCTTCTGGTATATATTGAGCCATAAGACTTGATGAAAAGCCTACGGCTGTACCTATTTCAAGTATATGTTTAGGTTTTTTAAGTGTAAGAAGAACACTTAAAAATCTAGCTGTCTCATGAGGTATTATAGGCACATTAGCCTCTGTTGCCTCCTCCTGTATCTCTCCCAATGTGCCTTTATATTTAGGCTGTACTGTTCTAAGATACATATTTAAGTAATCATCTGTTACATAATTCATAAAAATATTCCCCTTAATTAAACTGTGCTTTGTATGCTTCCTTTGCAGAAAGGAAATCATCATAATTATTTGTATAGTAATGTTCTCCGCTTGTTCTATCCTTTAAAACATAGTATATATAATCATTGTCATCTGGATTTAAAGCAGCCTCTATTGCAGCCTGTCCCGGATTTGCAATAGGTCCTTTTGGCAATCCATTATTTTTATAGGTGTTGTATGGAGAGTCGGTTTCAAGGTCATCATAAGTAACCCTTTCTTTTTTTGTTCCCATAGCATAAAGAACTGTTGAGTCTATCTGTAATGGCATATTAATTTCAAGTCTGTTATATATTACACCAGCGGCAATAGGTCTTTCTTCTGGTACAACTATTTCTTCTTCCACAAGAGAAGCAACAGTTAAAGCCTCATCAAATGTAAGACCTAAATTTTCAGCTTTTTTGATATTTTCATCAGTATAGAAATCATTAAATCTTGAAAGCATTTTATTTATTATATCCTCTGATGTAGCATTATCACTTATATAATAAGTATCAGGGAAAAGATAACCTTCAAGTCTGTACTCTCTATCAGAAGGAATATTTTTTACAAACTCATAGTCAAACTGAGCCGTATTTGATGTATTTATAAAATCCTCAGCTGTGACAATGCCTTTTTCCTCTAAATACTGACCTATCTCAGCAACAGTATATCCTTCTGGTATAGTTATTTTATTTTTCTCTGTTATATTTCCTCCACTGCTTAAAAGCTCCATAATTTCTTCTTGTGAACTTCCTGTATTTATAGAATATGTTCCCTGTTTAAATTTTCCATCATATCCATCAATGCGACTTTTAATTCTAAACATAAAACTGTTTGATATAACTCCATTTTCTTCTAATATATCGGCAATATCTGAAGTTGTAGAACCGGAAGGAACTGTAATTATAACATCTTTACCACCATTATCAGCTACTTTATTACCTTTAAAAATTCCAACAGCACATATAACGGCAACAATAAAAATTAAAATAATTACAGCAAATTTAATTTTGTTATTTTTACCCACACAATCACCTTTTCTTCATTAAAATATTTTATTACTGTTTTTATTATAACAGTTTAATTAACAATACTTCAATGATTATAGGACATAAACCGTAAAAATTCTTTAATATTTCCGTAAAAATCATTTAAAATGCCTGTTTTTATAAAACAGGCACAAATTTTTAAATATCTTTTTCAGAGTCAAAATCGTTTTCTATATTAAACACAATACTTTTATTCTCAACACACACATTTACTGTGTCTCCAAAGTTCAAATTGCCTTTAAGATACTCCTCAGCTAATTTATTTTCAATATTAGTCTGTATAGCTCTCTTTAAAGGTCTTGCACCATAAGCAGAGTCATATCCTTCATCAGATATAAAATCTATTGCCTCAGGAGTAAATACAAGGTTTATTCCCATACTGTCTTTTGAACGTTTAATAAGTCCCTTTGTGAGTATTCTTACAATATCATTTATGTTTTCTCTACTTAATGTATGGAACACTATTATATCATCAATTCTGTTAAGGAACTCAGGTTTAAATATATTTTTAACCTCGTCCATAACATTCTTCTTCATATCCTCATAATCTTTTTCAGCCGAATCAACAGTTTTAAATCCAAGTTTTTTAGGAGCAACAATATTTTTTGCACCTGCATTTGATGTCATTATTATTACAGTGTTTTTAAAATCAACTTTACGACCTTTAGCATCTGTAATATGACCATCATCAAGAACTTGAAGAAGAATATTAAACACATCAGATGATGCCTTTTCTATCTCATCAAAAAGCACAACAGAATATGGTTTTCTTCTTACTTTTTCACTTAACTGTCCACCCTCGTCATATCCCACATATCCGGGAGGTGAACCTATCATTTTAGAAACGCTGTGTTTCTCCATATATTCTGACATATCTATACGGATTAAAGCGTCTTCATCTCCAAATAAAACTTCTGAAAGAGCCTTTGAAAGTTCTGTTTTTCCAACACCAGTAGGACCAAGAAAAAGGAATGAACCGATAGGTCTTTGAGGGTCTTTAAGTCCAACTCTACCTCGTCTGACAGCCTTTGAAATAGCTGTAACAGCTTCATGCTGACCTACAACACGTTTATGGAGTATATCTTCCATGTGTATAAGTCTTTCGCTTTCAGACTGTTGTATAGTTTTTAAAGGTATTCCTGTCCAACCTGATATTACATCTGCAACATCTTCTTCTGTGACAGTTGTCTGCATAATATTTTTTTCATCTTCCCACTCTTTACGTTTAGAAGCTAATTTTTCACGGACTTCTTTTTCATCAGCTTTTATTTTAGCCGCTTTTTCAAAGTCCTCATCTCTTATGGCAATTATTTTTGCTTCTCCCATTTTATTAAGCTCTTTTTCAAGTTCCTTAATATATTTAGGTGGAGTAAATGTTTTAAGTCTGACTTTTGATGAAGCCTCATCAATCAAATCAATAGCTTTATCAGGAAGACTTCTATCTGAAACATATCTATCAGAAAGCATTACAGCAGAAACAACAGCCCTATCTGTTATAGTTATACCATAATGATTTTCATATTTCCCTTTAAGACCTCTAAGCATTACAATAGCCTCATCAGTTGTAGGTTCTGAAACATCAATAGGGCTAAATCTTCTCTCAAGAGCTGCATCTTTTTCAATATACTTTCTATATTCCTCCATTGTTGTTGCACCTATAATCTGAAGCTCACCTCTATCAAGATAAGGTTTTAAAATATTAGCTGCATCAATAGCACCTTCAGCACCACCAGCTCCTATTATAGTATGAATTTCATCAATGAAAAGTATTATATCACCTTTTTTACGAACTTCATCTATAACTTTTTTTATTCTCTCCTCAAACTCACCTCTATATTTTGAGCCTGCAACCATTGAAGAAATATCTAAAGAAACAAGTCTTTTTCCCTTAATAGTATCAGGCACATCACTTGAAATTATTTTCTGCGCTAACCCTTCAACTATGGCAGTTTTACCAACTCCTGGCTCACCTACAAGACAAGGATTATTTTTTGTTCTTCTACTTAAAATTTGAACAATTCTATCCATCTCATAATTTCTGCCAAATATAGGGTCAAATTTATCATCTCTGGCAGCCTGTGTGAAATCTCTGCTGTATTTATCTAAACTTGGTGTATCGCTTGATTTTTCATTACTCTCAATACTATGAGGGTTCATTCCTTTAGCATTAGTAGAACCTTCACCAACTCCCAACATATAATAAATTTCTTCTATAATTTTTTGAGAACTGTCCTCCATAGAATTTATTATCTTTGCAGCTATACTTGATGGACTGTTTAATATTGCCATAAGAATATGTTCTGTACCAGTTTTTTTCTCACCAAGTCTTTCAGCCTCAAAATTTGCTGATTTTAAAATATCCTTAGCCTTTGGAGTATAATTCCCATACTGTCCATTATCAGCTCTCTCTGTTACCATTTCATTTATTTTTCTTATAACAATATCTTTTTTTACAGAATGGGCTTCCAATATTTTTGCAGCAACACAATCTTCAACAGACATAAGACCTAAAAGTATATGTTCAGTTCCTATGTAACCACAGGAAAGACTTTCTGCCCATTCTCCTGCCTTTTCAAGGGCAATTTTTGCCTTGTTTGTATAATTGTCAAGCATATTATCCCTCCCTTATATTTTATTATTTATTATTATCACAGATATTGAATATTATTAAAAAATGACTGCCGAAAATATCAGCAGTCTTTTAATTTAACTAAAAATACTAAAAGGATAACTTTCAGGCATTTCAAAAAATTCAAAAATTTCTTTGTTTTTATAAGGTTTAAATGAAAGTCCCGCAGAAAAAAGACCAACATCAACTCTTTTTCTTGTTCTTCTTTCTTTATTATATTTCATATCTCCCACAAGGGGAAAACCTGCATTTGCAAACTGGACTCTTATCTGATGATGACGACCTGTTTCAAGGTTTATTTTAACCAATGAAACAACCCCCAGTTCACTATCTTCACAAAATGCAATTCTATCATAATACAAAATAGCCTCTTTTGCACCCTTTACATTACTATTTACGATAGTAGATATGTTAAGTCTTGTATTTTTAACAATATAATCCCTCAAAGTACCTTTTTCAGGTGGTTTTCCATATACAACAGCAACATAAGTCTTTTTTATATTTTTTTCAGCCATAAGCTTTGATAAAAGAGTTTCTGTTTTTTTATTTTTTGAAAAAACCATAATACCGCCAACAGGTCTATCAAGACGGTGTATAAGACCTATATTTTCATTGTTCTTTTCAAGTTTTAATGCTGTCAAAAAATCCATATCACCTGTTTTATCCGGTTGAGACGGAACTTTGGCAGGTTTAAGGGCAACAATCATATTTTCATCTTCATAAAATATTTTAATATCCATAAAATCAATTTACCTTCTCAAGAATTATACTTCCAAAAGGTGGAACAACAACTTTTACAACTCCACCTATAACTTTATATTCTTTTTCAGTTGTATCAAAACCATTTTCATATGAAACTATACGGCTTTTTAATGTATCATTACATTTTATTTCAATATTTTTTACAGGAACAGAAATTTCTTTTTCCTCGCTTGTATTATTTATTACAGTAAGAACAACATCATCTTTATAAAATCTTCCATAAGCTAAAATGCCATAATCTTTTAAAACAATTTTAACAGAACCTTTTTTGAGGACTTCACTGTTTTTTCTTATATTTATAATAGCTCTATGGTAATTTATAAGGTCTTTATTTTCATTTCCCCAAGGATAAGTTCTTCTGTTATCAGGGTCAGTCCAACCTGTCACACCGGCCTCATCACCATAATATATTGTAGGTGAGCCTGGCCATGTCATTTGCATTGTAATAGCCTCTTTCATAATACCAACATTTACACCAATATCCGCAGCCTCACTGCCCTTTGTGTGAAGTCTTCCAACATTCATATTTGTTCTTGTAAGGAAACGAGAATGGTCATGGTTTGAAAGCTCATTCATAGCTGTATATATAGACTGATATGAAAGTTTAGCCATATTATATTTCATTGTATTTTCAAAAACATCAGCATTACAGAGAAGTTCTCCCTTAAAATCTTCGCTGTGTTTTTCCATACCTGTTAAAAACCATGAAACAGGCTCCATAAATGCATCATAGTTCATAACAGTGTCCCATTCATCTCCCTGAAGCCATTTTGAAGCATCTCCATAATGTTCAGCAAGAATTATAGCGTTAGGGTTTCCGGATTTTACAGATTTTCTGAAATCTTTCCAGAATTTATGATTAAAATCTTCACTGTAACCTAAGTCAGCAGCAACATCAAGTCTCCAACCGTCAGCATTATATGGAGGAGAAACCCATTTCTTGCCTATATACATTATATAGTCATAAAGGTCTTTAGATGCTTCATAATTGAGTTTAGGGTGGTTATCATATCCCCACCAACCGTCATAACAGTCATTATTAGGCCAGTTTTCATCATACCACTTAAAATAGTTATGATATATGCTGTTTTTGTCTTTATATGCTCCCAAAGGATATTTTCCTGTATTTCCATAGAAACCTTCTCTATCAAGCCATTTATTAAAAGCGCCACAGTGATTGAAAACACCATCAATAATAACTTTTATACCATTTTTATGAGCTTCATCTATTAAATGAGCAAAAAGTTTATTGCTAGCCTCAAGATTTTCTTTGTCTGTTGTTCTCTGAACATACATACTTGCATGTTTATTATTAAATTTTTCAAAAACAAGAGGACTTCCTCCGTCTTTAACAATCTTTCCATAGTGAGGGTCTACATAATCATAGTCCTGTATATCATATTTATGATTACTTGGTGATACAAATATAGGATTAAAATATATAACTTCAATTCCCAAATCCTTTAAATATGGAAGTTTGTCAATTACACCTTGCAAGTCTCCACCATAGAAATTTCTTATATCTTCAACCTGTGGCCTTGCATTCCAATCACTTATAAAATTAGTAGGTTTTCCAAGATATATATATTCATTTGTTTTTACATCGTTTGTCTTATCTCCATTATAAAATCTGTCAACATATATCTGATACATGACAGCACCTTTTGCCCAATCAGGTGTCTTAAAATCTCTAAGTATTTTAAAGTGCCATTCTTTATTCAAATCATCTGTGACACCAAGCTTTGTATAATATATGCTTAAACCATTTTTTTCTATCTCAAAATAATAAGTTTTAGCTTCACTTTCCGGAGCTACAACAGTTTTAAAATAGTCAAAATCTCCCTTTGTATCACAAAGTTCCATTTTTATTTTTTTATCATCATATATTAAATAAACATTATCTGCATTATTTTTAGCTGTTCTTATACGTATTGTAACACAATCATATTTTGAAGGTTCAGAAGGTGTTCTGAAATTTTCTGTTTCATCACTGAAAATAGCCTTCACATCAAGTTTTTCATTAATAATTTTTGCGTAAATCATAAGTTTCTCTGTATAACCCAATGTTTTTACAGATATAGATGCTCCCAAAACTACTACCTCCCCCAATAATAAAAATATTATACCGAAATGTATTTTATCATAAAATATAAATTGAATAAACAGTTAATTTTAAAACTTATATATTAACATAATAAAAAAAGCGGTTCAAATAGAACCGCCTGATTTTATCAGAGTTTTTCAACTTTAACAGAAGTATCGAAATCGCTGTCTGTACAACATTCACATCCGCATGCGTCGCAGTCGTCTTCATCGCAGTCCTCGCACACATCTTCTATTTCATCATCGTATTCAAACTCATCATCCCAGTCGTCATCCCACTCATCTTCAAAGTCATCTCTCATACTTTTTTTAACAAGATAGACAACACCAGCTGTTGTTGCAACAAGAAGACCAATAACAACAGCTATAAAAAGATAAAAAGCTCTTTTATCCTCTCTGTTCTGTAAATCGATTACAGCTCTTTTTAAATCATCAATAGAACTTGGACCATCTAAAAATCTTTTCATAATTTTTCTCCTTTCGGCTTTAAAAAATTAATTACCATAGCCTTTAAAAATTTTGTTTCTTGAAAATTCTCTGTTTCTTTTTAAATCACAATACTCCAGATATGCTTTTTTTAACATCTGACGCTCATCATTAAATTTCAAAAGATGATATGCCTCATGAAATTTATAAAATCCGGCATCTGCAAAAAATTCTTCGCTTTGAGGTTTACAGTAAAAAGAATCAGCGGACATAAGATACCAGTGCACTGTTTTACTTACAGTATCCTCACTTCCTTTAAATGAATACTGAGTTTTTCCTATATACTTTATGATTTCACCAGTGGCTCCGGATTCCTCTTTGACCTCACGCAAAGCAGTCTGTTTAAATGTCTCCCCTTCTTCAACGGTTCCCTTAGGCAATACCCAGCCCATATATCTGCCGTTTTGATTTTTATAAAGAAGCAGAATTTTCCATTTGTAAATAACGACACCGCCGCAACTTACTGCTTCTATCACTTAAATACCTCCGACTATATATATTCTTTCTTCTATTAACAAATAGTATAACGCTTTTTTTATATCATTTCAAGATTTGTTGATAATATTACTAACCATTATTTTCAAAAAACATTAATCATGACATTTTAATACAAAAAATAAAAAACGTTTATAATTTTATATAGTTATAAACGTTTTTATATATTATATTAATTCCAATTTTTATCTAAAACAGCCTGCATAAGTTTTCCAGCTATCGGAGCAGCTTTTTTATTATTTCCTGAATTTTCTAAAATAACAGCCACAGCAACTTCTGGATTATCTGCCGGTGCATAGCCAACAAACCAAGAATGGTCTATACCCTTAGAATTTTCTGCTGTTCCTGTTTTTCCTGCTGCTTGATAGCCTTTAAGGGCTGCTGCTGTTCCTGTTCCCTCATTTACAACAGAAATCATCATATCATTAAGCTTTTTAGCTTCATCATAGGTCATTATCTCACCTATTGTTTCAGGAATTATTGTTTCTGATGTTTTTCCGTTAGGGTATTCTATATGGTCAACTATATAAGGTTTTTTCATAATTCCACCATTTGCCACAGAAGAAACAAGACTTGCCATATATATTGGAGTTACAACAGTCTTTCCCTGTCCTATGGCAGTTTCAACAAGCTCACTTTCAGAGCTATTTTTATCTATAACAACAGAGCTTTGACTTGAAGGCAATTCAAAACCTAAAGATGAATTTACCATAAGTCTGTCAGCAACTTTTCTTAAATTTTCTCCGCCTATGCGTTTTCCTATTTCTGCAAAATAGCAATTACAAGACTCTGCCATAGCCTCATGCATATCAACTGTACCATGAGCCTTATTATTATAACAGTGGATAACTTTATCCTCAAACTCTGCTTCACCTGTACATTCAACAGTAAATGTCTCCCAATCTTCAAGATATTCCATAGCTGCAAGAGCTGTTACTATCTTAAATGTTGAACCGGGAGGATAAAGACCTTGAGTTGTTCTGTTTATAAGTGGACTTTCCTCCGAATTTTTAAGTTCATTCCAATTTTCATCAACAGTATTAGGATTAAAATCAGGATAAGCCTGCATGGCAATAATTCTTCCTGTTGAAGGTTCCATAACGACAACAGCTCCCTTTTGGTCTCCCAAAAGGTCTCCTGCAAGGGATTGTATTTCCATATCAACAGTTAATACAACATCATTCCCCTTAACTTCAGTTCCCTTAAAAGCATTTGATATTCTTTGAACAACTTCATTGTGTATATTTTCAAGTTCAAAATTTTCAGCAGCTTCAACACCCGTTTTCCCCATAGATGAATATCCTGTAACATGGGCTGCCATTCTTGAACGAGGATAATTTCTAACATATCCATTTTCTGTATATTCGCTTTCAGCTATTATTTCTCCGTTTATATCCTTTATATTTCCTCTCTTAATTGAAGTATCTGAATATTGAAGTCTTGGATTATAAGGATTTGTTATAAGCTCATCTCTGTCAAATATAGTGAGTTTTCCAAGCCATATTATTATAAGAAAAAACATAAGTGATATAAGCCAGAATATTTTTTTAATACTGCTTTTCATCAGTAATCACTGCTCCCTTCACTTCGTATTTCATAATATGACTCTATCCATTGGAGAAGTCCTATCATCATTATACTTACAATAACAGAACTACCACCATAATTTACAAAAGGCAATGTCACTCCTGTCATAGGAATAAGTTTTATAACACCACCTATTATTATAAAAGACTGAAAAGCAAACATTGTTGTTATACCTACTGCAAGAAGACTGTAATATCTTCTTTCACATCTCAATGCTATTTTTATACCTCTAAAAAATATCATTATAAATATACAAACAATGCCCATAGCAAATATAGTTCCAAATTCCTCACATATTGCCGAAAATATAAAGTCTCTCTCAACAACAGGTATACTTTGAGGCATACCCTTTGTCAATCCACTTCCAAAAAGTCCCCATGTTGATATGGCAAAAAGAGATTGAACAATCTGATAACCTCCACCCTCAACATCTGACCAAGGATTTTTCCAAGCTGCAACTCTAACTCTAACATGACTAAAAAGGTTATAGGCAATAACTGCCGCAATAGAAGCAGCACCCATTCCGCTGAAAAACAAAATTGCATTTGATGTTGCAATATATAACATAGCCATATATGTAAGGAAAAATATTAAAGCTCCTCCCAAATCTTTCTGCATTACAAGCAAAAATACTATACCAGCACTTAAAGAACCTGTAACTATAAGCTGTTTAAGCTCAATACGTTTTCTAAATACTGATGCCAGATAGAATATAAATAGGAATTTTACTATCTCTGAAGGCTGAAAACTTATTTTTCCTATTGTAAGCCAGTTTACAGAACCAAACTCCTCATCACCAAAAACAATAGTCGAAAGTATAAGAATATAACTTACTATAATATAAAGTTTCTCAAACATTTCAAATCTTGGTATGAGTTTGAGTATAAGAGGTATAAGCAACATTATACAAACACCAAATGTCATCCAAACAAGCTGTTTTTCTGCCAATTCTGGTTTAAGTCTTTGAAGCATAACCATTCCTATATCAAGCAAAAATATCATACTGTTCCATATAAGAGGACAACTTTTTTTATAAACTTTACGAGTGACACTCAAAGCAATTATTATAAAAAGTAGTCCTCCAGCACCTACCAAAAGATACCTAATATTGAAAAAGAATTCTCCCGGAATATATGCCAGTATAAGGTATGCTGTTATATGGAAGAATATTATTATTATACGTTGTATAGACACAGCATAATAGGGATTTCCTATATAATATCCCTGTTCCTCTGCAACATATACAACACCTTGCCACAGGTAAAATATAATATAAAATGCAAAAAGATACCTGCTAAACAATAAAACTAATTCAAACATAATAAATACCTCTGTTTCCGAGCAGAAGTCTTAATGCTTACTCAACCCCTCTAAAGAAATGACCTTTTGTACTTCCCTTTTCGCTCATCTCTGAAAGTAATATTTTTGTTTCAGGAGAAATATTTCTTCCAAGAACAACATCACAATAAGCATTAAGTATACGCTCTGTTTTTTTAGGGCCTTCTTTTGTAAATAAAAGTCTTATATAGCCTGTTGAAGTCTCTGCAACCTCATCATAAAATTTTAATGTAAAGAGAGGTTTTCCGTTTAATATCTGACAAACACACTGTTTACAATCAGGCATAAGAGGGAATTTCATTCCTTTTCTGTCTTTCAAGAAATATAAATCTTTATTATATCTCTTTGAACAGTACATTCCAGCTTTTTTATCACCATCAAAAGAACCTATTGGACACTGGTGTGTTGTCATAAGAGGGATATATCCATATCCTAACATTTCACAGTTTTCATCTGCAATATTGTTTATTTCCTTTATGTTAAGCTCAGGAGATATACATATTCTATCAACATTTTTACTGTTCCAATATCTGACAGCTTCACTATTAAAAACATTCATACTATAATCAACAGCGATTTTTTTGCCACTATTTTCAACTATGCTATATTCACCTAATGAGCGTACAAGGAAACCGTCAATATCACTATTTTTAAGTTTATCAATAAATTCACCAAACATATTTCCTGTGTTCATTCTATATATACGAGGTAAGGCTGCAAATAACTTCACACCTGTTTTTTTACATCTCTCTATACATTTATCAATATTTTTTTCAAAAGAGTCTGTAAGTTCAAAATATACAGTGTCAACATTTCTATTTCTTGTGACAACATCAAACTGCATTATATCATTTACAAGAACAGTTATTTTCTTTGTTCTCATAATTCTATTTCTGTTTGACTTAAATTTTTCGCTAGGTGTTGGAACACGTTTTGTCTTTTTAATTATATTTTCAGAAAGCATTTCTGTTGCTTTACGTCTTATTTCATTCAAATCACTTATTCCAACATATATATCATCATCAGCATTTATAGAAATATATCCAAGAGAAAATGGTGTAGCACCCATTTTAGAAAGCTGTTTTTTAAGTTTATCCTCTGTCATAGGCTGATTTTGAGCCTTTTCAACAACAGCACCTTTCACAAAGGCAAGAGAACCGGAATTATCCCAAAGTTTTAAAGTCATTTCCTCACCTTTTCTAGCTGTAAACTCTCCATATATTTCTTTTTTTCTTCTATCTTTCTCCCATGTAGCACGGAGAGTGTCCTCAAGGAGTTTATCATGAGTTTTATAAACAACATTATTTTTGCTTATGTCTCCCTCTATTGAAAGACTTATAACTTCTCCAGCTTTAGATTTTTTATTTATATTACTTCCTACATGAGGTTCAGAGTCTGTCCAAATTTCAATACCGTCTCCCGGCACAAGAGGTTCTCTTGTTCTTATTGTAACTCTGCCTATCTTAGGGTTATATGAGTCAACAAAACCTGTTTTAAGTCCCCAAGTTTTAGGTCTTTCAATACTCATCATATCACTTCCAGAATGAGTTTCATAATATCCTTCTGTAAAACCGCCTCTATTAAAAAGCTGTAAGAGTATTTTCATATCAGCATCATCAACAGCATAATTATCAGGCTCATTAATATACATATCAATATATTTTCTGTAAACCTTTGTTACACCAGCAACATACTCAGGACTTTTCATTCTTCCTTCAATTTTAAATGAGCTTATTCCAGCTTCTATAAGTTTAGGAAGTATTGTTATTGTTTCAATATCTTTAGGACAGAGGAGATGACCTTCTTTTATTTTATCGTATTCATTATATAGAGTATAAGGTAAGCGGCAAGTCTGAGCACATCTTCCCCTATTTCCACTTCTTCCTCCAAGCATACTACTCATTATACACTGACCAGAATAGGAAACACACAAAGCACCATGGACAAAAGTTTCAATCTCAACATCTGTATTTGATGTTATATTTTTTATCTCGGTAAGAGAAAGCTCACGACTTAAAACAACTTTTGAAAATCCCATTTCATATAAATATTTGACATCTTCAAGGGAATTTGTTGTAAGCTGTGTACTTGCATGGAGAGGAAAATCAGGATAATGTTCTTTTACAAGTTTAGCAGCTCCTAAATCTTGCATTATAAGAGCATCAACACCCATTTTATAAAGTTCATCTATAAATTTTAAAAACTCGTTTATTTCCTCATCTTTATAAATAGTATTTACAGTTATATATACCTTTACACCTCTAAGATGACAATAATTGCAAACTTCATCAAGCTCATTTATACCAAAATTATTAGCATACTGTCTTGCACTGAAAGACTTTCCACCAAGATATACAGCATCACAGCCATTATTTACAGCTGCACAAAGGCTTTCCATTGAACCTACTGGAGATAAAAGTTCCGGCGGATTGTTTTTAATCATATCAATTCTCCCTTCATACAAAAAAATAGCAGTAATCTGCTATTTTTATAATACTTATTAAATTTTAATTATATTATGTATTTATTTGTCGGCAGGTGCAAGAAGAAATTCTTCCAAGTCACTTTCAAGTTGAGCATTTTCTTTTTTCAATCGCTCAATCTCTTTTTCAAGGGCTTCTTTTTCTGTTTTAACAACTCCAAGCTCTTTTTCAATATATTCCCTACCTGTTTTTACAGTTTCAAATTCTTTTTCAAGTTTTTCTTTAACAATTTTAATATCATCAAAATCTTTTGAAATATTTTCTTTATCTTCTTTTATTATGTCAAATTCACTTTGTAAATTTTCATTTACCTTTTTAATATCGTCAAATTGTTTTTCCAAATCAATTTTATCTGTGTTAGCCTGTCCAAGTTTTTTCTGTATATTTTCATTTTCAGATTTCATTATATAAATTTCTTTTTGGAGACTACTATTTATATCATTAGATTTTGAAAGTTCTTTTTTATAATTTTCATTTTCATTTTTTAAAGTTTCAATATCTTTAAAAGATTTAGATTTTTCAGCTTTTAAAACCTCAATATTTCCCAAAAGATTTGATTTTTCAGTTCTAAGCTTTTCTAACTCTCTTTCGAGAGCTGATTTTTCAGCTTTAACACCTATAATCTCTTTTTCAAGATTTTCTTTTAAAACTCTCAAATCATCATTTTCAGACTGTAAACTTTTAACATTATCCTCAAGATTTTTAATCTGTTCTTCTGATAATGATAAATTTTGTGAAAGTTTAAGCTGTTCATTAAGCTCCATAAGAACGACATTTTTTTCCATTTCCTTAAAATAATCATCTGCTATATTTATAGCTGTGAGAACAGAAATCATATTACTGCTTACGCCTTTAGCTTCCTCACGTTTTCTTATTTCAGAAAACTTATCATTTATATAATTTGCAACTTGTTTTATATATATTTCTGACTCTTCGCCAGCAAGGGAAAAAGTCTTACCTTCAATAGTCACTTGAACTTTATTTTTCATAAACACCGTTCCTTCTGTACCGAATTTACCTATTGTATTATATCATAAAACCCTCACCAGTTAAAACTATTTTAAAAAATTTTTACAAATGAAAAAAGGCCAACTGCCGATGTTGACCTTTTTCCACAAAGAGAAGGTATTTCTTATTGGGATTGCAGCTTTAAAAGCTACATTGTGAAAATATTGGGGAGTTTTCACATTGTTATTATATCAAAATACTTATATTATGTCTACATAAAATATTAAAATTTTATATTGTTTATCAAATAATACAAAATAAATGATTTTATATTATAAATAGATATTAACTATTATATTCCGCAAGAATTTTTGCAAGTTCATACTCACTTTTTACAATTATACCATCATTAATTCTAACTTGTTCCTCATGGGTTAAAGTTGAAATAGGAGTCTCTGTTATTTCATATAAAGTTCTTCCCTCATCTTTATCTTCATAATATACAGCAATATATCCATCTTTCTGTGTAACTATAAAACTTTCTTCATTTTTCTCCTCAACTATTTTTCTCATAACAACTTCTTTTGATGAGAAAGAAACTATTTGCCAATCTGGATAATATTCAAGCATATCATTAAAATCAAAACCTAATAAAAAATATGGTGGAACCTCCTCACTTTCCTCCATAACACCTTCATTTTTATAATAATATTGATATACCATTTTTGTTGACTCTGTTATTGTATTATCAGCAATAACCATTTGCAAATGGTCTTCTGTATTATCAACATTTTCTGTTTTTACTGTATTATCATCAGTATTTTCAGTAACTTCTTCAATTTGTTCTTGATTTTCACTTTGATATACACTTTCAGCTTTATTATTTTGAACATCATTGTTTATACTGCTATTTCTGTAAACATAAAAAGCTGTACCAAAACACAAAACACCACTTAAAATACATACAGATGCTATTATATATAATATTTTCCTTTCTGCCATAAAATCACTCCTTTAAAAGTAATTATTGACATAAAAAAAATATATATACCTTTTATATGATTAAAAAATACTATATTTTTACAGTAATTTTATATATTTAAAAATATTAAAATTAAAGACCTTTAATTATAAAATTTATACATACATACTCCTACTAAATATATATGTTTTATATAATATATTCTTTTAAAATTAATTTTTATTATTAAAGAATTATATTGATTTTTTTATGTTTTTTTCATATTATTTTCATATCATACTTATATTGTATGCTGTAAAAAACTTAGAAAAATTAAAGCTAAAATCAATTTATGGAGGTCAAATCCAATGGCTCAGGGTAGCACATCAAAAAACAGCATAACTGAAGGTATAATATGGAAACAACTTCTTATATTCTTTTTCCCAATTGTACTTGGAACGTTTTTTCAACAGCTGTATAATACAGCAGACACAATTGTTGTAGGACAATTTGTAGGAAAAGAAGCTCTTGCCGCTGTCGGAGGTTCGGCAAACCAGATTGTAAATCTTATTGTTGGATTTTTTGTAGGTCTTTCATCAGGTGCAACAGTAATAATAGCTCAACACTATGGAGCGAGAAGTCGTGGAAGTTTAAATAAAACCCTTCATACAGCCTTTGCAATAGCTATTGTAGGAAGTATAATAATAAGTGTTTTAGGATTTATATTTGTTCCTTTTCTTCTCAAACTTATGAAAACACAAGAAAGTATTCTTGATACATCAATTTTATATTTAAGGGTATATTTTGCCGGTATAATATTTGTATTTATATATAATATGGGTTCCGGTATTTTAAGAGCTGTGGGAGACTCAAAACACCCTCTTTATTTTCTTATTGTATGTTGTGTAATAAACATAGTACTTGACGTTGTATTTGTTGTAGTATTTGACATGGGAGTTTTAGGAGTAGCCTTTGCAACACTCATTGCTCAGGCAGTAAGTGCAATTCTTGTTACAATAACTCTTATGCGTTCAACAGATATATACAGACTTAAATTAAGAAGAATAAGATTTAACACTGTTTCATTCTATTCAATACTTTTTATAGGAATACCATCAGGGTTCCAGACAACAATGTATAATATAGCAAATATGTTTATACAGTCATCATTAAACCAGTTGGGAACAGACACTGTTGCTGCATGGACAGTTCTTGGAAAACTGGATGCTTTTAACTGGATGATAATAAGTGCTTTTGGTATAGCTGTTACAACATTTATAGGACAGAATTATGGAGCATTAAAATTTGATAGGGTACGAAAAAGCACAAAAATTTGTCTTGGAATGACTCTTGTAACAACTCTTTTACTCAGTATAATATTTGTTCTTTCAGCTAAATTTGTTTTTGGATTATTTACAACAGATAAGACAGTAATTGATATAGGATTTAAAATGCTTATGGTTCTTGCTCCTGCATATATAATATATGTGCCTATTGAAATTTTATCAGGAGCATTAAGAGGTATAGGAAATGTTATAGTTCCAATGGTTCTCACTTGTATGGGTGTATGTGTATTAAGAATTGTATGGCTTATTGTGGTTGTTCCAAAATATAACACTGTTGAATCAATACTTTACAGTTTCCCTATATCATGGGCAATAACAGCAATATTATTTATAATATACTATATTATAAAACAGAAAAAATTCCCTCTTGAGTTAAAAATGGAAAAGAAAGCTCAAGCTGAAAATTAAAAATATAAAAGCTGTGAAATTAAAATTCACAGCTTTTTTTATACATAAAAAAAACAACCTCTTAAATAGAGGCTGTTCCCATAACATAATTTTCAACTTCTCTTGTAATAGCAGACATGTTTGTATTAATTGGAGTTACTGATGTTGTCTGGTCAATATACAATGCATATATATCGCTATTTCTTTCAAGTCTTTCCACATCTACAAAAAGTCTAGATTTAAGAGCATAAGGCTTATTCAAATCCCTCTTTGTAGGTTTTACAAACTCAAAATAATTCTGTCTACTCTGCATTGTAAATCTAAATTCATTTGAATTTTTAGGACATGCAGGAACATTTATATTATATATATTGACATTTTCAGGCATACCCTCATTTAATATTTTTTTTGCAAATGTTCTAAGCACCTTTTTAGCAGCTGACCAATCAGCATTTATATATTCATTTGTACGCTGAACACTTAAATCTGCCTGTATTGAAACAGCTATACTAGGTATACCATGACTATCAGCCTCAAATGTAGCTCCTAAAGTTCCACTACAAGTAACTGAAAGTCCAACATTTTCTCCATAATTTATTCCGCTTATACATAAATCAGGTTTTCGGTCTGCCAACTCAAGTATACCATGAGCAACAGAAAAAGCAGGTGAACCATGAACCCCGTATCCCTTTATAATTGTGTCGTTTATTTTCAAAGGAGTTTCGTCAATTATTCCGACTTCATTAGTTCGTGGGAAAGCTCTCCCCATACCAGTTTGTTGAGTATGAGGAGCTGATACAAGCACATCTCCCAAGTCAAATACTGCTTCAACGGCCGCAATAAGCCCAGGGGAATTTATACCATCGTCATTTGTAACAAGTATCAAAGGTCGCATGTTGTTCACCTTTCTTTCCGAAAACCTTTAATTTATTTTAATTATTTGAATATTTCATATGTCTTTTTGAGAACTGCATCTGTATGATTTGTTATGTCTTTATAAATAGGACACATCTTAGCATAAAGCTCAACGTTCTCTTTGTTAGGCTCAAATACATCTTTAACTTTAACCATTTTTTCAACAGCTTCATCGAATGTCTTGTATGCTCCTACTGCAACAGCTGCACATATTGCAGCACCAACACCAGCAGCACCATTTACAACATTACGTTTTGCAGGTATACCGAATACATCAGCAAAAATCTGCATGAATAAATCACTGTTAGAACCACCACCTGTGATGATGATATTGTCAAGTGTAACACCAAGTTCTTCACACATTTCATCAACACGGTTTTTCATTGTAAGAGCAATAGCTTCAAGTATTGAACGATACATATGAGCTCTGCCATGTCTTCCGTCAAAACCTATCATAATACCTTTTTTGTAAAGGGCATCTGTTGGAGCAAGCCAGTCAAGAACTGTCATAAGACCATCACAACCAGCTGGAACGCTCTCAGCTTCAACACTTAACATTTCTTCTGCTGACATTCCCTCATCTAAAGCCATGTGTTCATAGCTCTTTCCAAGTACATTTTTAAACCAACTTACTGTCCACATACCTCTACGGATACCATTACTTTCATATAAGTAGTTATGTGGTGTTGATGCGAAGTTTGACCAGAAGTTAACTGTATTCTTTGGATTTTCTGTTCCCTGCATCATAGCAGCTATGTATGTTCCTAAAGAAACACAAGCTGTTGTTTTACCTGTACAACCAACTCCAAGACCTTCAACAGCTTTGTCATTTGATGTAGCTACAACTGGAAGACCTTTAGGGAAACCTGTTGCTTTTGCAGCTTCTTCTGTGACATAGCCAAGTATATCACCAGGCATTACAAGGTCAAAGAGCATTTCTCTTGGAATTCCGTAGTAATCAAACTGTTCGCCATCTGGAAGCCATTCCCATTTATCTGTATCCATTGGCCACATTCCCTGATAGTTTGCTGCTGTATCTTTAAATTCACCTGTAAAACGGTGTGTAATATATCCTGATGAAGTTGTAACATATCTTACTTCTGGATTTGTGTGTTCATAAGGTTTTGAAACTCTAACGTCCATCCAGCTCATAGCAGGCTGTGCAAGTGTTCCATCTTCTTTTAAGTATGCACGACAGAAACGTATTGTACATAAACCAATACCAAGTATGTCTTCAACATTTCCCTTAAAGTTTGCCATACATTTTTTACCGGCAACACATATAGCGTCCCACCAGTCATCGTCAGGATGTTCAACTATTCCTGGTTCAGGTAAATCATAAGGTCTTAAAGGCTCTTTACCTTCACATACTATGTTTCCTTCAAGGTCAAAAATTATTATTTTAGCACTCTGAGAACCTTCATCAACACCGATGATATATTTTTTGCTCATTTGTTTCATCTCCTGATTTCGAAATATTTTTTAAGGAAATTATCTTACTAAGTATCCACCATCAACAACAACAAGTGTACCATTTACATAGTCTGAAGCGTGGCTTGCAAGGAATACCATTGTTCCCATAAGGTCCTGTCTTTCTCCCCAACGGTCAGCTGGAATATGCTCTTTGATTTTGATGAATTTTTCATCGTTTGCACTACCTGTTCCTGTTGTCATGCTTGTCTGGAAGTATCCTGGAGCGATACCGTTTACTGTAATTCCGTATTTTCCTAATTCATCAGCATAAGCTTTTGTAAGTCCCATTAAACCAGCTTTCATTGCAGCGTATGCAGGTGAGCCAAGTCCACCAAGGAATGAGAATAATGAACAAATGTTGATGATTTTACCACTTCTCTGTGGAATCATATATTTAGCAACTGCATGGCTTAAATCAAATGCTCCTGTAAGGTTGATAGCTATCATTGGGTCCCATTCTTTTCTTCCGAACTCAAGAACGTCAGCTATTTTACAGATACCAGCACAGTTTACAAGTATATCAATGCTTCCGTATGTTTCAACACATTTTTCAGCGATTTTATCGCACATACCATCTTCTGTAAGGTCTCCCTGCATGAATGTGTATTTAACACCACAGTCTTCGATTAATTTTTTTGTTGTTCCGTCATCATCTACAAAAGCGAATGTAAAAATGTTTGCACCTGCTTTTGCAAGAGCAAGAGCGAAAGCCTGTCCTAATCCGCTGTTTCCGCCTGTTACTATTGCGTTTTTACCTTTTAAGTTAAAGAAATCAAGTGAAAAATCATTAATATTGTAGCTCATTGTAAATACCTCCGTAATCTCGAAAATTATATTTTTTAAAGTTTTAAAGATGTATTAAAGAGGACTCAAACTCCAATTTGTATCTGCGCACCATACAAAATTGGACAAAAAAAGAGCAACTTCCATCTATGCAATATTAGATAGAAGTTACTCTCTCTCGTACTCTTTAGTAACTGACTTTATTATAAGCCTACTGTATCACATTGTCAATAATACTAAATACTCAAATAAATATCAAAATTTTTATGCATATTGCACAATTCTTTTTTCATTTGCCAAAACTGGTGTAAATCTCTCAACTCCAAATTTTTTAACAAACAAATCACACTTACAGAGGAACATATAATACACATTAATTCCTGAACCTCTTAATGTTTCAAAGTTACCCTGTCCTTTTGCAATACATAAATCAGCTTCATAAACAGCTTTTTTAGCCTCATCTGAAAGGACTTCAATCTGTGTTCCAGGTATAGATGTACCATTTGAAATAACCTGTGCAAAATCATTCATACATATTTCTAACGCATCTTTTATTGTTGCATCATTAAGTGTTGGCACACCTCTAACCATAACCTTTATATTCAAATGTGGATACAATTTTTTAAGAACTCTTATAAAAACCTTATCCAAAACAATTTCACCGGCATTGTCGGTAATATAAAGAAGGTTTTTGCCCTTTTCAATATCATCCTTCAAATTTGAAAGCTCATCAGATGAAAGCTTTATTTCTTCTCTCTTTTCAAGGAGTTCATTTAATTTTCCTTCGTCAACAGTGTCCATTGCACCAAAATCTATATAGTTTCCTGTTATGGCACATTTTACAGCTGACTCAAAAATATTATCAGAGTTCATAACTATGTTAAAAAACTCATCTTCTCTTTCAATAAGAAGTTTATTATACTTCTCTTTAGCGTCTTTATATGTATCTGTAACACCTAATTTATTTTCAAGAACAAGCATTGTCTTATTCATTAAGACAGGCGCACTGATATTGTCATCACATTCAGACATTATTTTAAAAACATCTTTTATTATCTCTATACTATCAGTATCAGAAACATTATATTGATTAAGAAGACCTTCTATTTTTCTGATACAGCAGTAATAACACTGAAGATTTGCTCTCATAAAATCTCACCTTAAAAATAAATATAATAAAATCAGCAGTCCCAAAGTTCTATTTTTGTTGTTGAAACAGCCACAGCACCTGTTTTTAAAGCTCCCATTATATCTTCTTTATCCAATATAAGACCACTTGCAACAACAGGCTTTTCTATACCTTCCATAAGGTAATGTATTACCTTTGTAAGACCGGCAGGCATAAATTCAACAACATCAGGGTTACTTGCTTTTACATGTTTTTCTATATTTCTATATGTCATAACGTCCATCATAAAAAATCTTTGTATTGTAAAAAGACCAACTTCATTGGCATGTTTTATGAGTGACGGTTTCATACTTATAATACCATCGGCTTTGGTATATTTTTTTATAAAATCAACACTTATTTCTTTTGGAGAAAGTCCAACAATAAGGTCTATATGTACTATAACCTTTTTTCCAGCTTCTTTAAGCTCATCAACTATATCTGCAATATTGCATATATCACCATAAAGTATATACACAATATCTGAATCAGAATTTTTTGCTGGTTCAATCCATTCATCGCCTTTTATAGCAGGTATAACCGGACATATATCTGTTGATTCCATAAAATGTTTTATTGTCATTGCCATATTATTTAATATCCTCCTGTTTTTAGAAGAGCTCTTATTCTGTCTCCTCAATAGGTAAACGCTCTGATTTTATAGGATTACCTTTTTCGTCATAATCCTCTTTATATTGGTAATACTTTCGAGGGTTTTTAGCTATTTTCAAAAGTCCCGCAGCCATACATATTACAAGGAACATATTAGGGAAGCCGCCAAGATTTGAAGCCGCTTTTATTCCGTCAATTCCAGCAAAACTTATAAGTATCCATGTCATAAGAGCAATAGATACTCCCCATACAGCTTTAAGCCATGCAGGAGACTCTTGTTCTTCCTGTGTAATGCCTTCTGTACAAAGTCCAGCCATAGCATTAGTATTTGAGTCAGATGCAGTAACAAATGAAATAAATACAATAAAAAGATAAAATGGTATTACTATTATAGCAAGAGGAAGCTGGTCAAAAACAGCATATACAACAGACTCAGAGCCTTTCTGAAGCATAATGTCATAGAAACCAAATCCGTTAAGTTCATAATATATAGCTGCTGTTGAGAAAAGTCCCATCCATATTGTAGCAAAAACTGAAGGTATAACAAAGTTACAAATTATAGCTTCTCTTATTGTATATCCTCTAAGTATTTTACCTAAAAATACAGCTGTTATAGGAGTCCATGCAAGCCAGTTACACCAGTAGAATATAGGCCAACTCTTTGCCCATGAGTCACCCATTATTTCACCTGTATAAAGACTCATTCTAAAGAAGTCTGATATGTAAGCTCCAAGAGATTCCATTGTAAAATTAAGCATAAAAGCAGTAGGTCCAAATATAAGAAGGAATACTAAAAGTACCATATAAACCTTTGCATTTATATCTGAAAGTATTCTAATACCCTTCATTACACCTGAAATACTTGATATAACAAATGTTATAACAATTACAGTTATTATAACACCCCAAGATAACGGTGCACTCTTTATGCCAAATACTCTTTCAATTCCTCCACCTATTGTAAGTGTACCTGTTCCAAGAGACGCTGCCATACCTGCAACAAGAGCAAAAAGACATACAACGTCTATAATTGTATTATACTTTGTAACCTTTTCTCCAAAAAGAGGTATAAGAGCAGAGCCTATTGAATACTTAGCTTTCATATTATAGAAAACGAAAGCAAAAGTAAGAGTTGCAACAGTATAAATAGCATAAGGAGACCAAGTCCATTCAAGAAGCATTGTTTTCATAGCAAAAAATGCTGCCTCAAGACTTCCCGGTTCTGCACCTGAAAACTTTGCTGGTGCATACAAATGATACATAGGTTCTGCACAAGCCCAGAAAAGAATCCCTGCAGCAACAGTTGTACAGAGAGTTATCCATGTAATGATTTGTAAAAGACATTATAGGACGCATTTTTCTGCCACCTATACGCACTCTACCAAGAGGTGATATATATACAGCAATAACTGTAAATATACAAAATATAACAGTTGCATTAAAAAGCCATGCAAAATTATCAAGTATCCAGCTTGTAACAGCATTAAGGCTTGAAAGGAAAAGGTCTCCATTTACAAGGCTAACTGCAACCATGGCAACAAGTAATATCCAAGGAGGTAAAAAAACCACCCATTTTACTGACAAATCTATTGTTTTCTCATTAGAAAATTTATCCATTGTTTGCCTCCCTTCCTGTTTTTATCTTGATTTTATGGATATTATTTTTATCCATAATAGAGATAAAACGCTCTTTATCGGAATTATTAAATATATTTTTAGGGATACAGAAAACATCATAACCACATTTTATTGTATAGATGTTTTCTGACTCTAAAAAAATAACTTTATTATCCGAAAAGCTTACAAACTTTCGTTCATCACCGAAAGTTATTCCTTTTTCATTAAGCCATATTTTATATATACCTCTTTCAGAAGCTATTTTTATGGCTTTCCTTTTTCTCAAAAAACCCGGTATGTACAATATAAAAAACATGGAAAGAATTAAAATGACCAATACAAAGCCAATAACAATATATCCTGGATTTCTAATATAGAAAAATAGTAAAAGTATACCCAACACTGTCATAATATAAATATTTAACCTCTTAAAAAGCCCTTCTCTTTTCCAATTTAAACACAGAAGACTTTCCTCTATCTGTGGGCTTTTTAAGGAATATTCAAAATGAAGCATTGCTTTACTCCTTTTTTAATATTAAAAAATTATAAGCCTTTAAGGCTTTTAATAAGTTCTGGCACAACATCATACAAGTCAGCACATATAGGATAATGTGCAATTTCAAAAATTCTTGCATTAGGGTCAGAATTTACAGCAATTATGTTAGGAGTTGTTTTCATTCCGGCCATAAACTGAACCGTACCAGAAACCCCAAAAGTTATCATACATTTAGGACAAACAGTATTTCCCGAAAGTCCTATCTGCTCTTTATGGGTCATCCAACCTTTCTCTACAAGGGCACGACTTGAGGCAAGTTTTCCTCCAAGAAGCTCTGCAAGCTCTCTAAGCATATCCAAATCTTCTTTCTTTTTAACTCCTCTTCCTGCAACAACAAGTATATTCTGATTTACAATACTATCTTCTTCAGCAGTATCTTCTATATTCAAAATCTTCATACTGCTCTCTTCAACATCAAGATTTTGAACAAGGAAATCAGTATTTTCAACAAAATCAGGTTTTACAGGCTGCATAACCTTTTCACGAACAGTAGCAAACTGTGGTCTTGTATTTTCTGTAACTATTTTAGCCATTATATTTCCGCCAAAAGCCGGTCTAATTTGCAAAAGATTGCCATTTTCATCAATATCAAGTTCTGTACAATCTGCTGTAAGTCCTGTTCTATAATTAACAGCAAGTCTTGGAGCAAGTGCTCTACCTTCTGCTGTTCCTCCTATAAGTACAATTGAAGGATTAAGTTTGTCTATACAATCCTCCAAAGCCTTCTCATATATATCAGGCTGAAAAAATTTATCTGTCTCATATAAATAAGCTGATTTTACGGGAAATCCTTTAATTTTTTCTCTCACAAAATCAATATCTTTTCCCACAGCAACAATATGAACAGCTTCATTTGATTTTTTTGAAAGTCTGTATGCCTCACCTAAAAGTTCAAAACTTACAGGACGAATTTCATTTTTAAAAATTTCAAAATAAACCAATATACCACTGGAGGAATGTACTTTTTCTGAAATATTCATTATTATTCACCCTCCTCACAAGTATCAAGATTATTTAATATTTTTAAAATATATTGTGAAGCCTCTTTTCCGTCCTTTGTAACAACATCTCTCTTTGCTGTTCTTTCAGGAGGGAAAATTTTTCTTACTCTTGTAGCAGAACCTTTGAGACCATAATTGTTTTCATCTTTATCAGAAAGATTTTCAAGAGTTATTCTCTTAATCTCTTTTTTTCTGCTTGCCATTTTAAGTTTTAAAGAAGGCATTCTCGGAGTGAATATGGACTTTTCAACAGATAAAAGACAAGGATAGGCTGCCTGTATTACAGACAGCCTTCCATCTAACTGGCATTTGACCTGTATGTCTCTCTCCGTAATCTCTAAAAGCTCATTTATCCAGTTCATATGTGGTATGTTCATCCATTTTGCAACAGCACCGCTCACCTGAGCAGTATCTCCGTCAGTGGTTTGCTTGCCGCATAATATAATGTCAAAATTCCCTGTTGATTTTAATGCTTGTGTCAAAGTGTATGATGTTGCAAGAACATCAGCACCAGCAAAAGCTCTATCACATATCAAATATCCGTCATCTGCTCCCATTGCGAAAGCATCACGGATTACATCTTCAGCTTTATCAGGTCCCATTGTAAAAACAACTACTTCCCCGCCTATTTTTTCTTTTATTCTCAAAGCAGTTTCTAAAGCTGCCAAATCATAAACATTGACAATAGAAGGAAGTCCTGTTCTTATTATAACACCTGTTTTTTCGTCCATATTTCCTTGAGAATATGCCGGAACTTGTTTCATAAAAACTGCTATTCTCATAAAATATTACCTCTATTCAATATCATATCTTTATCAAATTCATCTTTGAGAGCTTTACACTCATCAATATAATCTTTTGGAAGTAAATCTGAAAGTATCTGTTTTTTAAGCTTTCCTATTCCATGTTCACATATTATTTTACCTTTTTTACTCTTATAATCAGAAGCCCATTTTCTTATAAGCTCTACACCTTTAACATATTCATCATAGTTTTCAGGCAAAATATTTACATGAAGATGATTTTCAAGGCCATGACCAAAAACACAACCTTTAAGACCTGAACTTTCAAGACTACTTCTATATTCTTTTAAAATTTGAGAAAAACTTTCATCATCTATTGACATATCTGTTCCCAATTTTGTAATTCTCTTATCATCACGTCTTTTTTCTTCAATGAAAAGATTTGCTGTTTCCGGTGCAGCATGACGAAAAGCCCTTGTTTTTTCCACCTCTGTCTCTCCTGAAACAGCCCAAGCAATATCTGGGTCACTATTATACATAACAGCAGTTTCCATAAGTTCTCCTGCTATTTCTTCTATTCCCTCATCATCACCATGTATTTCAATATAACACATTCCGGCAAAATTGCTGTCTATATCAGGCAATTCTTTTATCTTTGCCATATCCGCTTTTCTTTTTTCAATAAGGTTTATAGAATTTCTATCAATATATTCAAAAGCTCCTATAAAAGCAGTATCTGATTTTGGTATATTATTTTTAATAGCATCTGTAAAATTACCAGCATCCTCTTCAGTCTCAAAAAAGAAACTTATACCCCAAACTTCTTGTGGCTTTTTAATAAGTTTTAAAGTTACTTCGCTTATTATACCTGTAATTCCTTCTTTTCCCATCACTTTGTCAAAAAATTCAGGGTTATCGTTGTCAGAAATTATATTAATTATACCATTAGAACTAACTAACCTCAACGATTTAATATATTTTTGTACATTTCCGTAAACAAAACCACTTATTCCTTGAGCATTAGTGGCACATATTCCACCAACAGTAGCTGATGTTTCGGTTGGTTCAGGTGGCCAAAAAAGTGCTTTTTCCTTAAAAATTCTAAGTATTTCCTTTTTAAGGTCTATAAGATTTATGCCAGGCTCAACTGTTATAAGACCAGTTTCATCATCAAGTATTTCATAACCTTTTACACTGTTCATGTAAGAAAGGTTCATTATATGACCACCTAAAGGCACAGCAGAACCTACAATTCCAGTTTTTCCTCCTTGAATTGTAACAGGTGTACCTTTTTCTTTCATTTCTTTGAGTATCTCAATTATTTCTTCTTCATTTTTTGGAAATGATATACTTTCCGCATTTCCTGTAAATTTCGACTCATCTATTAGATACTCCTCATACTTATCACTCATTGGAAATATAAGTCCACTTTTTTCAGCCACTATGACCACACCTTCCTCATTTAATATATTTTTTGAGTTCTTCAACAATTGCTTTAAAATCATCAACGACAGCAACATTCGATTTCTTTATTATAGCAGATTTTTCATCTGTATTTATAGAAACTATAAAATCGCTTTTTTCTATTCCGGCATAAAAAGCAGCAGAACCTGAAACTCCGGCAGTAATACATATTTTAGGTTTTGCCATTATACCTGAAACTCCAACAAGTTTATCCATAGGAGCCCAAGCACTCATGGCAACCGGTCTACTTACGCCAAGTTTTCCGCCCATACTTTCAGCAAATTCTTCAAGTTTCTCAACAGATGCTTTATCTTTCGCCCCTCTACCTGCAACAACAAGAAGTTTTGCATTTTCCGGTCCTTCTTTTTTGTCTTCTTTTTCTATATTATAATATAAAACATCATTTTCATCTGATGTATTTAAAATGCATTGCTCAATAAATATATTCTTATTATTTCCCTCTGTAATCTGTCCCTCAAAAATTCCTTTTGCCAGAGAAATAAAATAAGGAGATTTTTTCAATTTGAATGTTGCTTCCATATGATTTGAATAAATCATTTTTTTACCAAAAATACAATCATCTGAAAGACTCATATTTCTTACGCCCACAAGAGAACTTCCATTTTTTCGGACAGACATTCTCACAGAGTTTTCAGAAGAAAAATTATCAAAACCATATATATGAATTGCCTCATCATCAATATATTTTTCACAGGAATTTAAAATGTTTTCCGGTATATATCTATCAGAGGTAATGAAAACAACATCATTTGTAGGTGCATAAACTGAAAGTTTTTCAAAATCACTGTTTTCTCTACAAGCAATAATTGTTTTTCCTTCTTCTATATCACTGCAACATTCTTTTATAAATCCTAAAACTTCAAGAGATTGCTTTTCAAATTCATCAGAAAATCCGTTTAAAAATACATGATATCTCATAATTTTTCAAGCCTCTCTTTCAGATATTCATTATAAAGTTTTAAAGCCTTTTCAGCCGGAGTACTTCCTTCTATTATTATTCCTTCTCTACCGTTATCTGGTTTTTCAAGACCACATATTTCAACAGTAGCTTGTCCTAATTCATCAGTTACTCCTAAATCTTCAGGCTTATAAATTTCTATTGGTTGTTTTCCAAGTTTCATTCTGTCTTTAAGTGTAGGAACTCTTAAATAAGATTCCGCAACATTTCCAACAGAAATTACACAAGGAGTTTTTACAACTTGTGTCAATATACCTTCGTCAATCTCACTTATTACTTTTATGTGATTATCATCAAAAGGTTCCATTTTCATAACATTTGTTATACATGGCCAGCCGAGATATTCAGCAAGAATAAGAGGTGTTTTTTCATTATTACCGTCAGAAGTCTGACGTCCCATAACAATAACATCTTTGTCGCCTGTTTTGTTCACGTATCCGGCAACAGACCTTGCGACTAATTCAGGTCTGAACCTAAGGTCATCATTACATTCAACTCTAACGGCTTTTCCATACCCAAGAGCATAAAGAGTTCTAAGGTAGGAATCGCATTTTTCATTGCCTATTGTAAGTGCTTCAAATCTAAACAGCACGTTAAAGCCTTCTGATAAATCAGAAAGCTTTAACATCATTTCCAAAGCACTTTCATCAAAACAGTTCCACATATTTTTGACATACTTTACATCTATGTAAAAGTTTTCATCATAGACCCAGTCATCTTCCGGAAGCATATCAAGGTCAGGAACTATTTTAAAGCACCCAAGTATATTCAATTACTTTCTAAGTGGGATTAATGTTCCCATATTCATAATTCCGTTAGGGTCAAATGCTTTCTTTAATGTGTCTAACATATAGAATGATGAACCGTATTCTTCGTGAACATATTTAGCTCTTGCTTTACCAAGACCGTGGTGGTGAACTATTGATCCGCCATATTTAAGAACCTGCTCGCAGATAATCTGGTTAATTCTGTCATGATATTTATTGATTTCTTCTTCTGGTGGACAATCAACTACATTGTAGTAGTATACGAAGTACATGTTTGTACCATTTATGTAACTGTGTGAAGAATGTCCTCCCATTAATGTCATGTCTGGAACTTCTTCCATTATTCTGTCACAAGCTGTTTTGTAGATTTCATAAATGCAATCCCAGCATCCTGAAACTTCTGTTGTGATACCGATATTCTTTGTAGCTTTGATTTCTTCTCTTTCCTCAGCAATCTGTTCTGGACCCCAGTTTAATCCAGCGAACCATTTTTCAAGTATCTTAGGGTCAACTGGCTCTAATTCTGGATGAGCTGACATTAATTCTTTGATACCTTTTTCAGTAGCTTCTGTAACACCAGCAGGACCTTCTGCCATCCAAATTAATACTGATTTTCCTTCTTCAAGCCAGCTGCTGAAGTGCATAGCTGCGTCAGCTGCATCGTAAAGACGAGCGATTGATGGTTTGTATCCAGCTACCATTACTTCACGTAAGCAATCGAAACCTAATTTCATGTCATCTAATTTGTATCCTACGAAACGGTTGTTTTCTGGCTGATATTTGAATATTTTAACTGTAACTTCTGTTATAAAGCAGATAGCACCTTCATTACCACAGATGATGTGTCTGATGTCTGGACCAGCTGCTCTTCTTGGGATGTTTTTGATTTTGCAGATTTTACCATTTGGGAATACAGCTTCAAGTCCAACGATCATATCTTCAATTCCACCATAGAGTGTTGAGAACTGTCCGATACTTCTTGTAGCTACAAGTCCACCCATCTGAGCAAGTGGTTTTGACTGTGGAGAATGTCCTGTTGTATATCCCTGTTCTCTTAACATATCGTCAAGGTCCTGAAGAGGAACACCACACTGGCATGTTACCTGCATGTTATATTTGTCAACTTTGATAACTTTGTTCATTGTAGAACCATCAATAACGATTGAGTCCTCTAATGCTGTTTCAAGTCCGCCCTCGATAGCTGAATGTCCTGTTCTTGGAACTACGTTAATCTGATTTTCGTTAGCGAATTTTAATACTTCTGAAACTTCTTCAGCACTGTGAACATATACTACTGCAGCTGGAATTGGCTGTGTATAAACTTCCATAACCTGCTCATATTTTCTGTAACGGTCAATGCTGCTGTCTTTTAATACTTTTTCGTCTGTTATAACGTTTTCTTTACCAAGAATGTTTACTAATCCTTCTACTATCTTATCTCTTGAAATAATTGCTGCCATAATCGTTTCCTCCTATGCATTATATTAATATTATTATTAATTTATAATTGACACGACCAAAAGGTTATGTGTAATCAAGTTTAAACCTGCGCACAATTTATATCTATGATTACACATAAAAAAAGAGAAAAGCAACACTAAATGTGGATTATATTTCCACACTCAGTTACTTTTCTCTCAAATCTCTTTCGGTAACTTGGTTACAGTATAAAACTTTATTGGTTTATTGTCAATTGTATATTTTTTATATTTATTAAGCATATTTTTTGTGCACTTTTTCAAATGTAAATTTTATATTAATTATTGACTTTAAATATTGCAGTAAATTATCATATACTTAACATTATAAATATAGAAATTGCTATTTGCTATCTTAAGAGCTTTTAGAGTTAAAAGAGTAGTTTGCATATATATGTAAATTACTCTTTTTTTATTTTTAAGGAGGTGTATTAAATTGATAAAGCATAAAGACAAGCTTGTAATTACATCAATAGCAGCAGGATATAATCTTATATATAATCTTTATGTAATGAAAGCTCTTTATTATTCCACAATGATTGAGGGATTACATCTTACCCATTATCAACTAGGTAGAATATATAGTATGTATGGTATACTGGCTATGTTCTCTTATCTTTGCGGAGCTTTCTTTTTAAAGAAATTTCAATCTAAAAAACTTATATATATTCCTTTGATGATAACTTCATTTGTTTCACTGTTTCTTGCAAGCTTGCCATCATATACATTAATACTATTAATGTTTGGAATTGCAGGTTTTACCGTTGGAGCAACATTTTATCCTGCTTATTTAAGTATACTTCATAATACAGGCAATCCTGAAAATCAAGGTAAAGTTTTTAGCACATTCTTTTTTATGAATAGTATTTTTGGAAGTATATTTTCAATAATAGGTTTTAAAATAATATCATTAATGAATAATTCTGAAAGCCAAATAAGATTTCTATTTTTATTTTACGGTATATTAACATTTATTTCTGCAATATTTTCAATTATAACTTTAAAAGATATAAAAGATACTGAAAAAGATGAAGGCAAAAAATTTGATAAAAAACAAATAATGGCAGTTGTAAAAAACAAAAATATATTTTTAACTATAATAGTAGTTTTTGCAAATTATGTAGCTGTTGCAAATTTTACATACATCCTTCCATATCTTTCATATAACTTTAATCTTCCAGATTATGTTTTAAACACAATATCAGTTGTAAGAATGTATCTTATTATAATAATAGCAGCACCTATTGCCGGTTCAATAACAGATAAACTTCAATCATCAGCAAAACTTATGAGAATATCTTTTATATTATATATAGCAACTATTTTTATAATGGTATTCATTTTTCCAAGAAACCCTATAATGACCATAATATGTTCAATAATGATATGTTTTTTTGCTTATGGTGGAAAAAGTATGGCTCTAATTACAATAGATGAAACTGGAATATCAAGAAAACTTTATGGTGTAGCAATAAGCTATATATCTTTTGTGGCATATTCTCCTGATGTATTTTATTTTTCATTGAGTGGTTGGATATTAGATAATTGCAAAACATATGGTTATAGTATAGTATTTGTTATGTCAGCTGTTATATCTCTTATAGGTTTAATAGCATCATCATTACTTATCAAAAGAAAATACAAATCACAATAAATTCATTGTATGTTTTGTATAATTATCAAGTATATTTTTTATCAGTTTTAAACATATTTTTTATTTTTTCAAAAAAAGTGTTGATTTTATTTTAACTATATTCTATACTGATTACAAGTTACAAGAGTGTAGAGAGAAGTAACGCTATTGATATCAATAGCCTTGCTTCTCTTTTTTTATGCTCACAAAACAAAAGAACTGTTGACTGCAGCAACAGTTCACGAACTCATTACAATTAAATAAAATGGAGGTATAAAAATGAACAAGGCTTTTATTAAAAAGTATGGTACGCTTCTTCTTCTTGCAGCTGGTGCCGGTATTATCTATCAGCTTCCATACATAAGAGAAACTTTCTATGTTCAAATTCAGGAAGCAATGCAACTTACAAATGCTCAGATGGGTATGCTTTCATCAGGTTACGCTACAATGGCAACATTCTCATATTTTGTAGGTGGTATCGTTGCAGATAAATTCTCAGCAAGAAAACTTCTTACATTTTCATTCCTTGTAACTGGTATTTTAGGACTTTGGTTCTCCACATTCCCTGCATACAATGTTGCACGTGTAATATTCGTACTTATGGGTGTTTCTACAATCATAACATACTGGTCAGCATGTATCAAAGCAACTCGTATGCTTGGTGATAGCTCAGAACAGGGACGTCTTTTCGGATTACAGGAAGGTCTTCGTGGTATACTTAACGCAGTTCTTGTTTTTGGTATGACAGCAGCTTATGCTCACTATTCAGACCAAATTCTTGGAACAGCTATGGCAATAAGAGTATGTGCTATATCAGTTATCATAATAGGTATTTTAAACTGGTTCTTCATTGAAGATACAAAAACAGAAACTCAGACACAGAGTATCGGACAGGTTGCAAAAGGTATGTTCGGTGCATTAAAAATACCTCGTGTTTGGTTACTTGTAGCTGTTGTTTTCACAGCATACAGTCTTTACGGAATTATAGGTTATATTAATACATATGCAGTTAATGTTTATGGACTTTCACCAACAGCAAGTGCTTCTCTTGGTGGTGTACGTTATCTCCTTCAGGGTGTTGGTGGTATTATCGGTGGTTTCCTTGCCGATAAAATTGGTTCACGTATTAAAGTTATTGTTGGCGGTGCACTTCTTCTTGCAGCTTCATTTGCATTATTCCTCTTCCTTCCAGCAGAAGCAGGTCTTGTTAATGCAGTTATAGTTAACTTTGTATTTGGATTATTATTCATATATGCAGTAAGAAGCCAGTACTTCGCAGTTATTGATGATGCTGGAATTCCTGTTGAACTTACAGGACGTGTTTCTGGTATAGTTTCTTGCCTTGGTTATACACCTGACGTATTTATGTACACAATGATAGGTGGATGGCTTGATACATATGCAGGCAAAACAGGTTATAACATGATGTTTATCTATGCTATTGTAATGGCATTACTTTGTGTTGTTGTTTCACTTGTATTGTCAAGAGTTACAAGAAAGTATAGATCAGCAAATACACAAAACTCCTAATTTTTCATTTTAATTTTTTACCTTACTCTATATTTACCATGAAATAACCCCTTCTTTATAGATGGGGTTATTTCATTTTTATCTATTTTATATATAATTTATTATTCAACTAAAAAAGCATCTCTTTTAAATAGAGATGCTTTTTATTTGTATTTTGTTTTTATATCATATTATATCTTTTTAATACTTTAACAATTCGTCCACCCATAGGTATATAAGCAAAGTCTTCTTCTGTAATACCTTTTATAAAAAGCATTACAACACCATATATCAATATGCTTATAACTATTGAAATAATTGTTGATATTGTATTTCCAATAGATACATAAGTTAAAAGTCTATAAACTCCAAAACAAGCAATACCCATAACTATTGAGCCAGCCATAGGTTTTATTATACCACCTTTATAATCAAGTTTTACTTTTGTTATTCTAGCAAATGAAACAAGATTATAAATCGAAGCTACTGCATAACATCCTGTTGTTGATATAACAGCACCGAGAACGTTTACACTCGGTATAGCTATAAGGAAATAGTTTAATATTATTTTAGCAATAGCACCTAAAATAGCACCCTTTACAGGTACATCAAGACGACCTATTCCTTGAAGTATTCCTGTTATCATCTGGCATATTGCAAGGAATATAATTGATATTGCACCAACTGTAAGAAGATTTCCACCTTTGTCCGCATCTGGGAAAAGCATTCTTATTATAGGGTCTCCCAAAACACCTATACCCACAGCAGCAGGTATTGAAAGTATCATTGCAATTCTAAATGTTAAACTCATTTTTCGTTTTACATTTTCTTTTTCATTAAGTCTTACAGAAGCGGCTATACTAGGTATTGTAGCAGTAGCCATTGCTGTTGTTATTGATACTGGTAAAGTTGTCAAAGTAACATATTTACCTGATAACTGACCATAAAGAATAAGTGACTCATCATATGAAAATCCTGCAACTTTAAGTCTTCCCATAACCATAACCATATCTGCAAGATTTGTTATACTAAAAACTGCAGTTCCGGCTATAATCGGTATAGCAGTTCTTAAAAGCATTTTTACAATGTATCCGTTTGTATCTACTCTATGTTTATGCCCTTCTCTTTTAATTCGTCTTTTTATACGTGGTCTAATCAGCATATATGCAATAATCATTATGATAAGACCTGCAAGAGCACCTACACCAGTTCCAGCAGTACCTCCGGCAGCACCAAGAACTATATTTTTGCTACCTTTAGGAACTCCTATTCCAAGAAAAACATAGGCAAGATAAACACTGAAAACTGCATTAAATATCTGTTCAACTATCTGTGATATAGAAGTTGGAACCATTGTGTTCATACCTTGAAAATATCCTCTGTAAACAGACATTATTGCAACTATAAACAGAGTAGGTGCAAGAGAAACCATACACCAGTAACTATCTTCTGCATCAATGAGCTTTGATATAGGCTCTGCAAATACATACAGCCCTACCATAAATACAAATCCCATTAGTCCTGAAACAAGCATTGACACTTTAAATACTTTATGGGCATTTCTATACTCTTTTACAGCTATTCTCTCTGAAACCATTTTCGATATGGCGGCAGGAAGTCCGGCTGATGAAAGTATAAGCAAAAAGGTGTAGATATAATAGCCGGCACTGTATATACCATTTCCCGTATCTCCAATCATATTTGTAAGAGGCAATCTGTATAAAAATCCTATTATCCTCACAATTATACCGGCAGAAGCAAGTATTGCAGCCTGTTTGATAAAAGATGAATTTCCTTTTCTAGCCATTAACCACACCTCTTATTTTATTAAAAACTATATATTAATTATTGTTACCATGTATTCTTGCTTTTCTTCTAAGGTTTGAATCAAGAATTTTCTTTCTCATACGGAGATTTTCTGGAGTTACTTCAACAAGCTCATCATCAGCAATAAACTCAAGACACTGTTCAAGAGACATTATAATAGGTGGTGTAAGTTTAAGAGCATCGTCAGAACCTGAAGCACGTGTATTTGTAAGCTGTTTTTTCTTACATACATTTATATCCATATCCTCAACACGTGAGTTTCTACCTACAATCATACCAGCATAAACTTTTACACCAGCACCAATAAAGAGGTCTCCTCTTTCCTGTGCATTGTAAAGACCATAAGTTATAGCCTCACCGTCTTCAAAAGCTATAAGTGAACCCTGAGAACGCATTGGGATTTCTCCTCTGTATGGCTGATATGAGTCAAATACAGAGTTTAATATACCATTTCCCTTTGTATCTGTTAAAAACTCATTTCTATATCCAATAAGACCTCTTGCAGGTATAGAGAACTCAAGTCTTGTATATCCACCATTAGCAGGAGCCATATTTGTAAGCTCACCTTTTCTTGAACCAAGTTTTTCAATTACACTTCCAACAAATTCTTCTGGAACGTCTATTGTAACATTTTCAATAGGCTCATATTTCTTTCCATCAATCTCATGGAAAAGAACTTCTGGTTTTGATACCTGGAACTCATAACCTTCACGTCTTAAAGTTTCTATAAGTATTGAAAGGTGAAGCTCTCCTCTACCTGAAACTTTAAAGCTTTCTGTTGTATCTGTATCTTCAACTCTAAGACTTACGTCTGTATTAAGCTCTTTGTAAAGTCTCTCTCTTAAATGTCTTGAAGTAACAAATTTACCTTCCTGTCCAGCAAAAGGACTGTCATTTACAGAGAAATTCATTGATATTGTAGGCTCTGAAATTTTTACAAAAGGAAGAGCCTCAGGTTTTTCTGGTGAACATATTGTATCACCAATCATAATATCTTCAATACCTGAGAGGGCAACTATTGAACCATAGCTAGCTTCTTTAACTTCCTCTCTGTTAAGACCTTCAAATTCATAAAGTTTTGTAATTCTTACTCTCTTACTTGTCTCTGGGTTGTGTATATTTAAAACAACAACTTCATCATTTACTTTAAGAGTACCATTTTCAATTTTACCAATACCAATTCTACCAACATATTCACTGTGGTCAATAGTTGTAATAAGAGCCTGAACAGGTGCTTCAGGGTCTCCCTCTGGTGCTGGTATATGTTCAATAATTGTCTCAAAAAGTGGTTTCATATCTGTTCCTGGAACATCTGGGTCTAAAGACGCAATACCACTTCTAGCTGATGCAAAAACGAAAGGTGAGTCAAGCTGATTGTCATTAGCATCAAGCTCCATAAAAAGTTCAAGTGTTTCATCAACAACATCATGTGGTCTTGCTTCCGGTCTATCTATTTTGTTTACACAGACAACAACTGGAAGGTCTAATTCAAGAGCTTTTCTTAAAACGAATTTTGTCTGAGGCATAGGACCTTCAAAGGCGTCTACAAGAAGTACAACACCATTAACCATTTTAAGAACACGTTCAACCTCACCACCAAAGTCAGCATGGCCCGGTGTGTCGACGATATTTATTTTTATATCTCCGTAATGGACAGAAGTATTTTTTGAAAGTATTGTTATACCTCTTTCTCTCTCAATATCTCCTGAGTCCATAACTCTTTCTGCAACAACCTGATTTGTACGGAATGTACCACTCTGTTTTAAGAGCTCATCAACAAGAGTTGTTTTACCATGGTCTACATGGGCAATTATAGCAATATTTCTTATGTTTTCTCTTTTCTGTATCATTTGTATTACTCCTATATTCAATTATTAAATAAAAAACAACATTAAAAAAACCACAAAATATTTTATCATATAGAGCGGTCTTTATCAATTTATTATGAATATTTTAACTTCAAAAAATTAAATAAAATTTATTTTAAACACGGTATTTTTTTAACAAAAAAGAACAAAAAAAAGCCTTTCAACATAAATGAAAGGCAATTTTGTACCATAACCTATATATATTTCCAGTGCTAAAGCACATTCAGAACTATGATAATTGATTAAGCACGTGTTACATTAGCTGCCTGAGGTCCTTTAGCTCCCTGTACAACTTCGAATTCTACTTCCTGACCTTCTTCAAGAGTTTTGTATCCTTCTGCCTGGATAGCTGAGAAATGAACGAAAACGTCATCTTCGCCTGGTACAGAAATGAAACCAAAACCTTTTTCAGCGTTGAACCATTTTACAGTTCCTTTTTTCATTGTAAAAATCCTCCTACCGGTTAAAAAAAAATAAATATGTTTTGTAACAAGTATTACAATAACACATATTACCAGTTGTGTCAATAGATTTTTTTGATAAATATATTAATAACAATGTTAAATTTGCGACTTATTTTTTGCATTTTCAACAAAATTATTTTGTATACCCGTTATCTTCTTGTAAAAAGTCATTTTCTATGGCTTGTCGTGCCAAAAAGTCACAGCGTTCATTTTCAACATTATCAGCGTGACCTTTTACCCATATAAAATTCACATTATGGATATCTAACAAGTTTAAAAGTCTGTCCCACATATCAATATTAGATGCCATATCATTCTTATTTCTTTTCCAGCCATTAGCTTTCCACTTTTTAGCCCAACCCTTTTCTATTGCATCAACAACATATTTAGAGTCACTGTAAAGATTTACATTACAACTTTCTTTTAATGTCTCTAAGGCTTTTATAACAGCTAATATTTCCATACGGTTGTTTGTTGTCTCCCTAAATCCTTCTGACAATTCTTTTCTTTTACCTTTATAGAGCATTACAACCCCATATCCACCTTTTCCCGGATTTCCAGAACAAGCTCCATCTGTATAAATATCAAGAGTTATTTTATTTTCTTTATTTATTATTATTTTTTCTTCTATATTTTCACTAACTTCTTTTTTCTCTGAATTAAGTATGGCTTCTGATAAAGCTAAATCCTCTATTGTAGTAATCTTTATATTGTTATAATCACCCTCTATTATTTTTACAGGTATATCATAACGTTCAGCAAGCATGGCATCATCAGTTCCCAAAAATCCTTCTTTATCTGCCATAAAATGAGCTTTATATATTAAATCATATTTAAAAGTTTGAGGTGTCTGTATATACCACATAAAATTCCTATCTGGTGTATCAATAACCATATTATTTTCATCACATATTTTTATTGTATCTTTCGCTCTTGCCCCTAAAACTCCTGTACCACAGTTTTCAGCAGATTCAATCGTTTTAAGTATATGCTCTTTTTTAACAAAAGGTCTAACTCCGTCATGTATAAGTACAATAGAATTTTTATTTTCAATAGCCTCTATACCTTTAAAAACAGAGTTTTGACGCTCCTTTCCACCTTCTATTATTTTTGATACCTTTTTGATATTATATTTATCTACAATATCATTTTTACAATATTCAATAAACTCTTTTTTAGTGACAAGTATAATTTCATCAATCTCATCAATCTGAGAAAATTTTTCAAGAGTATATACAACAACAGGCTTATTTTGTATACTCAAAAACTGTTTACTTATATCTGTGCCCATTCGTTTTCCGCTTCCTGCTGCAACAATCACAACTGTACAATTAAAACCCTTATACATAAAAACCCTCCACATAAAATAAGAGCACAAATAAATGTGCTCTCAAAATTCTGCTATTATTTTGCACTAGGACCTATAATTTTTGTAAATATCATTCTTCCTGCTGCTGTCTGAAGAACACTTGTGACAACAACATTCATTGTCTCACCAATAAATTTATTTCCACCTTCAACAACAATCATTGTACCATCATTAAGATAGCCTATACCCTGTCCATTTTCTTTTCCCGCTTTTATGACAGTAACAGTCATTTCTTCACCTGGAAGAACAACAGGTTTTATGGCGTTTGCAAGTTCGTTTATATTTAAAACTTTTACACCCTGAAATTCTGCAACCTTATTAAGATTAAAATCATTAGTCATAACAAAGGCATCTATTTTTTCAGCCATTTTAAGAAGTTTTATATCAACTTCAAGATTTTCTTTTGTGTTAAAATCAATTATCTCAACAGGAACATCAAGCTGTTTTTGAATTTCATTTAAAATATCAAGACCTCTCCTCCCTCTATTTCTTTTAAGAGAGTCTGCTGAGTCAGCTATATGTCTTAATTCATCAAGTACAAAGTTAGGTATTATTATCTTACCTTCTATAAAACCTGTATGAAGAAGGTCAAGTATTCTACCATCAATTATAACACTTGTATCAAGTATTTTAGGTTTTCCTGCATAGGTATTTTTTTTATCAGAACCCTTAATCTGTGCTCCGATAGATGCTATATTTGGAACAGTAATTTCATCTTTCTTTCTTCTAGCAACTCTAAGACCAAGAAAACCAAGTATAATATTTAAAAGTATTGTTATGCCTGTTCCCAAAGGACCAAAACCTGTAAGGGCAAGACCTATAAGGTTTGCTATTACAAGCCCTATAAATATACCGAAAACACTTATCATAAGCTCTTTTGAGTTCATCTTTATAAGTCTTTCCTCAGCTACAGACATTCTTTTCATAATCTTTTCGGTAATATATGATGATAAAACAATATAAAATATAAGTCCAAAAATAATTCCGATTATAAATGGAACATAATTAGGTACAAAATCCTGAACATTCATAAAATTTGACACATACATAACATTTATAACCAGTGTAAAAACTGTAATAGCAATCAGTCCAATAGAAACCTCCAAAAGTCTCTTCAAAAGTTCACCTCCCCCGATTATCTATTTTTTACAGTACAAAACTGTATACATAAGAGTTTAACAATTAAATAACAAATTTGCAAGCAGTTCTTCTGCTTTTTCTTTAACAATATTATTTGACAATATTATCTCACTTACAATAATCTGTTTTGCATTTGTGAACATCTTTTTTTCAACACCAGAAAGATTTCTTCTTTTTTCACGACTGTTAAGATTTTTAGCCACTTCCGCAACTTCCATAAGACGACCAGTTTTTATTTTTTCAAGATTTTCTTTATATCTTTGGTTCCAATTGTCTGATGAAACAATGTTAGATGAATTTACTTGTTTTATAGTCTCTATAATTTCATCTTCTGATGATACTTTTCTAAGTCCAATATTTTCAGCTTTAGCCGTTGAAAGTTTTATTTTAAGTCCACCAAAAAGAGTTTTTATTAAATAATAGCACTCACCATTTTCGGTTTTTTCAATATCCTCAACAATACCTCCACCATAAACAGGGTAAACAATTTTGTCTCCTTTGTTAAACATTTAAAATTCTCCTTTCTCTCATAGTAACTAAAAATACAAATTAAAATATATTAATTATTATTAACATAATTATCCTATATAATTCTAAAATTCATTGATTTTAAAGCCTTTTTAATAATTATAGCATTTTATGTAAAATAAATCAAAGACAGTAATTTTAAAAATTTCCTACATTTTTTGTTTCACATACTAAATAATGTAGTTTTAATTACCATATAATATTGTTTTACCATTGCAAAAATATATAATTTTTGATATATTAATATACAGATACAATTAATAATTATTAACAAAAATTCAAGGAGGACTATATGGCTGATTTTCAAATTTTCAGTGATGGAGCCTGTGATATAAAACGTGATATTGCTAAAGAAAATAATATAAAAATTATACCTTTTTATGTTTCATTAAATCACACTGACTACTATAAAGAAATTGACGAACTTTCACTGGATACATTTTACAATGAAATGATAGGCAACAATGTATTTCCAAAAACTTCTCTTCCTTCTGTCCAAGACTATATAAACGCTTTTACAGAAGATTTAGAAAAAGGAAAAGATATTTTATGTTTTACAATAACAGATACTTTAAGTGGTTCATATCAATCTGCTATCACTGCAAAAATGATGCTTGAGGAAACATACAAAGACTCAAAAATAATAATAATAAATTCATGGCATGCAACAGGCTCTCAGCTTCTTATGGTTCTTGAAGCTGCAAGAATGCAGAAAAATGGTATAGATATCGAAAAGGTTGCTGAAGTTTGCGAAAAAATGAAAGTAGATGGAAGAATAATATTTGTTGTTGGAACATTAGAAAATCTTAGACGTGGAGGAAGAATAGGAAAAATAGCAGCTGTATCTGGAAGTATACTTAATTTAAAACCTGTAATCGTTCTGAATGGTGGAGAAATAAGTGTTGGAGCAATTGCTAGAGGAAGAAAAAAAGCAATTAAAAAAGTTATAGACCTTACAGTGGAACATTTCAAAAAAGAAAATGAAGATTATAAAGACTATTTATTTACAATAGGTGCTACAAACTTATTTGAAGAAATAGAACCTTTTCAATCAAACATTATAGAATATTTGCCTGAAGCAAAATTTTTAAACTCATTCCAAATAGGAGCAACAATATCAACTCATACAGGCAAAGACACATTAGGTATATGTTTTGTAAAGAGATATGAAAATTATATGTAAAATAAAAAGAGGCTGAATACTAAAATATTCAGCCTTTATTTTTTATATATGAGTTGTTTTTAAAGAGTCAAATTCGTCTGTAATTTCTTTTGGAGGTTCAGCATCCATAAGACTTACAACAACGATAACAAGTACAGATACTATGAAACCAGGTACAATTTCGTATATCTGGAATATACCGCCAAGACCTTTTAACATAATCCAAACAATAGCAGTAACACCACCAGCTATAACTCCGGCAATAGCACCTTTTCTTGTCATTCTTCTCCAATAGAGACTTAAAACAATTGTAGGACCAAAAGCAGAACCAAATCCAGCCCAAGCATAACTTACAAGACCAAATATGCTACTGTTAGGGTCAAGAGCTATAAATATTGCAATTACAGCAACAACAACAACTGTAACACGGCTTATATTTATAAGTTCTTTATCTGTTGCAGTTGGTTTGAGGAATGCTTTATAAACATCCTCTGATATAGCAGAAGCTGTTACAAGAAGCTGAGAGTCACAAGTACTCATTGTTGCAGCAAGTATTGCAGAAAGAAGAACACCTGCAATTATAGGGTGGAAAAGTTGTTTTGAAAGCTCCATAAATATTGTCTCATGAGCACCTTCTGCAAGAGGTGTTGTAAAGTAAGCTACACCAAAAATACCAACCATTATTGCACAAGCAAGAGATATTATAACCCAAACCATAGCAATAATTCTTGCAGGTCTAACTTCTTTTGATGACCTTATAGCCATAAAACGTGCAAGAATGTGAGGCTGTCCAAAATATCCAAGTCCCCAACCAAGACCTGTAACAACAACAAATCCAGAAATATTTGTTCCATTAGGAATTATATCGAAAGAACCAGGATGAACAGCATTTACAGCTTCCATTGTAACTCCTACACCACCAAACATTCTTGCGATTGTCACAGGTATAATTATAATAGCTATAAACATCATTATTCCCTGGAAAAGGTCTGTCCAACATACAGCCTTAAATCCACCAGAACAAGTATATATTACAACTATTGCAGCTCCTAAAAGAAGTCCTGCTCTGTAACTCATTCCAAAAACAGTCTGGAAAAGTTTTGCACCTGTTACAAATGCGGAAGATGTATACACAAGGAAGAATATAAGTATAAAAAGTGCAGTAACAATTCTTAATATTCTTGAATTGTCTTTAAATCTGTGTTCAAAATAATCCGGCATTGTAAGTGCATTTCCTGAAATTTCAGTATACTGTCTAAGTCTTTTTGCAACAAAAAGCCAGTTTAAATATGTACCAAGTGCAAGACCTATGGCAGTCCAAATAGCCTCCTGAGAACCGGCAGCACTTAAATATGCAAGACCAGGAAGACCAGTAAGAAGCCAACCACTCATGTCTGATGCCTGAGCACTTAAAGATGCAACCCATACATTAAGTGAACGTCCACCAAGTATGTAGTCTGACATATTTTCGTTTTTATTGGCAAAGAAAAGACCTATGGCAAGCATAGCCAAAATATAAATAATAAAAACTATTGCATACGTCATTAAAATAACCCCTTCCAAAATTTTTAGTTTAAAGCCAAAATAATGGCTTTATATTTCTTTTTATAAAGAAATTCCGCATATGCATATAAACAGGTTTATATATACATTCAACCCATTATCTAAATTATTATTACAAAAGAATGCTTTATTGTCAATACTTTGTCATGGTAAAGCATTGTTTTTCGAAATTTTATACAATAAAAAAGGTATTTCATTAAAGAAATACCTTTTTTATTAAATATTATTCATTTTTTCCATAATCTCTTTCAAGATTTACAGAATCAAGGTCAAATACTCTTATAGCATCAAGACTGTTTTCCTCTTTTGAGAGTTTTCCGTATTTGTCAACTTCTCCAAGGTCTTTAGGTCCATGAGAGAGAGAAGCCGCACCACCTATACAACCGCCTTTACAAGCCATACCCTCAATAAAGTTGAAAGGAAGTTTGCCCATTGACGCAACTTTTATTATTTTAACACAATCTGCAAGACCGTCATATTTTGTTGGTTTGAAAGGCTTGTCTATTCCTTCAAGTTTTATAATCTGAGTAACAGCGTCTGTAACTCCTCCACTTCTTGCAAATATTCTTCCATAATATGAAGCATTGTCAAGAACAGACTCTGGAATTTCTTTGAGATTTATATCCATAGCATCAAATATTGCTTGAAGTTCCTCAAATGTCATTGTATATTCAACAGCGTCCTTAATATCTTCAAGTTTAATTTCCATTTTCTTTGCTGTACAAGGTCCAATAAATACAACTTTAGCAGTAGGGTCTGTTGATTTTATAATTCTTGCTATGGCAACCATAGGAGAAACTGTTCCAGAAACATGGCTCATCATATCAGGATAATTTTTTCTCATGTAACTTACAAAAGCAGGACAGCAAGAAGTTGTCATCCATTTTCTTTCGTCAATTGTCTCTGCAAATTCATGTCCTTCATGGTATGCTACAACATCAGCACCAAGAGCAGCCTCAACAGCATGATAAAAACCAATCTTTTCTATACCGCCTATAACTTGATTAATTTTTGCATCTGTAAACTGACTTGATATTGCAGGAGCAACAACTGCATAAACTTTATATTTTGTATTATTTTCAGAGTCTTTTATAAGTTTCATTATATCGAGAACATAAGACTTATCTACAATAGCTCCGAAAGGACAATTATAAACACAAGCACCACATGAAACACATTTTTCATCATCAATACGAGCTTTTCTGTTTTCGTCCATACTTATGGCATTTATAGCACAAGAACGTATACAAGGTCTCTGAACTTCACTTATAGCATTAAATGGACATACAGCTTTACATCTTCCACACTCAATACACTTATTCTGGTCAATATAAGCTCTGTGGTTCATTATTATAATTGCATCTTTAGGGCAATTTTCATGGCACTTATGACCAAGACAACCTCTACAAGCCTCTGTTACAACAAATCTATCAATAGGACATTCATCACAAGCTTCAGGAAGTATTTTAATTACATTATCACCTTCAAGAGGTTTCATAGTAAGTTTTGCTCTTTCCTGAATGATGTGTCTTTCTTTGTATATACAACATCTTGTCATTGGTTTTGGTCCCGGAATAAGTTTTTCTGAAATATCTTGGAGACTTTCAAGGGAATCACTCAAAGTGTTACTTAAAAGTCTTTTTACAAGTTCTTTGTTTACCATATATTTTATGTACTGAACATTACTTTCAAATTTACGCATAGCCTACCCCTTTTTCTCTTAAATATATTTTATTTTTACTTCTTTTCCCATCTCCTCAACAAGATGAGCAAGTTCCTTTATCTGATTTATTTTAAAATTAAAATTCATATCAAATCCTTCTGCTTGATGTGCCGGATTTACAGCTTGACCAACCCATAAATTAAGTTTGTCACAATCCTCTATAAGAAGTCTTGCAAGCATTGCTGCTGCATTTCTCTCCTGAAGTTTAGGAAGAATATAAGGCATTTCTCTTGGATTATTATAGGACTTTATAAGCTCTATGGCTTTATTTATAGTTATTACGCCCTCTGTTACAAGCTCTACTTTTGGAATTACAGCAACAGGAGGAACAGTAGGAGTCATTGTTGATAAATCAATCTCAACTTCACAGTTTAAAGCTCTAGCAATTATATTGGCAGTAGTACCACCACATACAACAACTTTTCCATCTGATTTAAGTATTTCATTTACAATTATAAAATCATCATCAGGATTTTTAGGAGGCCCTGTAAAAAGATTTATTTTATTCTGTCTCCTTATTTTAACAGCAAGAACTGTTGTATCATCTCCCGCTTCTCCTTCATAATATGTATTACATTGATGAAGTACTTTTCTTATGGTTGCTTTTGTTGAAATATTATTCTGTGATATTTCTTTTAAATATTTTTCAACATTTTCTCTCTGCCAACCTAAACAAAGACTTTTTCCAACTCCTGCATGGACAACTCCATCACTTACAGCTACAAGCATACTTTCTTCATCTAATTTAAAATTAGCTTCATATATTATTTTTTCATTTATAATTCTTTTTTCCTTTTCTATATTATAGCTTTCACCCTTTTTAATAAGAAATATAGAAGGATTATCAAACTCGGCTGTATAAACATTACCATCATTATAAACTTTTATAATTGTAAATGTGGAATATGCAAGTTTTCTTTCAGAGCATACAGGAAGTGTATGAACTATTGTATCTATTGTATCCTCAAGAGTTGCTCCCTCTTTAAGCATTGTTGCTGCAATTTTAGATGTAAGAGTTGCAAGTATATTTGCCTTAACACCACTTCCCAATCCGTCAGACAACACAAGTATTTTGCTATCAGGAAGATTGACCTGTTCAACATGGTCTCCACAAAGCTCCTCGCCGTATTTTATAATACTGTTATAAGCCGTATCAACAAAAAACATAATCAATCACCTTCTTTTATAACAACATCTCTAAGCTTATTAAGTGCAATTTTAGTTTCAGCAGTAGTCTCTCCCAAAAGACTTGCTATAAGCTGAGCAACTCTCATTTGTTTTTCAATTACATTGTTTGCAGTTTCAGCAGTTTGTTTTTTCAAAGCTGCAATTTCAGCCTTTCTTTTTTCATCAAGAGTTACATCCTGCATTGTTATAAGAATTTCGTTTTGTTCCTTTATATATATAATATTTTGTAAAACAACCTTATCATAGTCAACAAGTTTTACTTTTTTTCCTATTATGTCTTTTTCTTCTCTTATACATCTAAGTATATCATTGGCAGGTATAATATTTTCAATACTTCTTCCCACAATGTCAGAAGCTTCCACATTAAATATTCTCTCTGCCGTAGGATTAAAATTAAGAACCTTTAAATGTTTATTTAAAACAATTATTGTATTTCTTGAATTAAAAAATATTGTACCATTTATATTTTCAGCCTTTGAACGCATATAAGGCATACACATATCTGTTGTAGACATTCCTTCATATACAGCTTGGGCTTTTTTTCTACAACTGTCATAACCACAAGCACCACAATCAAGTTCATCAGCCCTTGAGTTTTTACCCATTTTTTTGAGTATTTTTATAATATCTTCATCGCTGGCTTTTTTTCTGATTACAGGTTTAGGCTCATATTCACAGTTTAAATCAATTTTAGACCAATCAATTTGGCTTTTATTAACTTCCCAACCTTTTTTAGCAAAAAATCTCATTCTCTGCTTTCTCATAAACATTCCTTCAGTTTTATCAAGTATAAAAGGTCCATTTATACAAGACTCATCACAAGCAGAAATACCTATATAAGATTTGCCAATAGTACCCTTTTCCATAGAAATAAAAAGATTTTTAACATGTTCAAGACCATTTATTTTGAACATATCATATCCATTTGTCTCTATAACATTGTAAAGCTCTTTAAAAATATCACCTGATATTGAATAATTTTCTCCGAATATATTTGGAGTTACATCTGGAACAGAAGGTTCCAACTCATCAATATTTATAAAACTATGTTTAAACATACGTGTAATTTCAACAAAAGTAATATGAGCATTAACAGGTACATCAGAATATAAAGGACTTGTAAGAGCTTTTTTACTCATACACGGACCTATATAAACTGTATATGCATTTTTATTTTCGGACTTTATAGCCTTTCCAAGAGCCTCAACAGGAGTAACAACAGGTATTATATACTTTGTAAGGCTAGGATAATATTTTTGTATAAACATATTAACAGAAGGACAACTACTGTTTATTATATAGTTTAAATCAGAATTATTTTTTATAAAATTTATATATTCTGATATACAAGCCTCTGAACCTGCTGCAATTTCTTGAACGGAATAAAATCCAAGCTTTCTTAGAGCTGATATAAATTTTCCCGGCTCTTTAAAAACTCCCAAATAGGCAGAGTCAAGACAAGCAACAACTCTTTGACCGGATTTTATTTTTTCCTTTACAATAGAAATATCATTATCCATATTTTTTGCATGTTTAGGACAAGCAACAAAACATTGACCACAAGCTATACATTTTTCTTCATCAATTACAGCTCTGTTATCATTAAAGCGAATAGCCTTTACAGTGCAACTTCTGACGCACTTATAACAGTTCATGCAGTGTTCGGCTGTGAAATTAAACAATTTCATCAGCATACCTTCTCCCTTACAACACTTTCAAAAAATTCATTGGCTGTATCAGGCTGTACAGAATAAACTTTATCATCAAATTTTACAGACACAGCACCAACACAATTTCCAAGACAAAAACTTGCTTTTACACTAAGTTTTTCAGAAAGTTTATTTTCTTCAATAAGTTTTTCAAAAATTTTTATTATGTCATAAGACCCCTTTAAATGACACGCACTTCCAATACAAACATTAATAACCATAAAATCGTTCTCTCCTTTTAAAATATAATAAATATGAGAATTAATATTATATAGTTAGGATACAACATTTTTTAAATTTTTTCCATAGAAACAGAATATTTTTTATACAATTCTACTATAATAATAAAATTAATAGCATTTTCATATATATTTTTTTACTTGACACCACAAACTTTTACATATTATTTTATGGATTTTGCAGATTGTATTCAAAATATATTATTTAACAAAAAAATAACACTCCTTAATTTCAAATAACACTCTGTTTATCTTGAAAACATAGCATTTTTAGTGTAAACTCAACAGAGCGATTAATTTTACAAGGAGTTTTATAATGAGTATTTTAAATGTAACAAACTTAAGCCATGGATTTGGCGACAGAGCTATTTTTAATAATGTTTCATTCCGTCTTTTAAAAGGCGAACACGTAGGCTTTATTGGTGCTAATGGCGAAGGAAAATCAACATTTATGAATATTGTCACAGGTAAGCTTCAGCCTGATGAAGGAAAAATTGAATGGGCAAAAAATGTTCGTGTAGGATACCTTGACCAGCACACAGTTCTTGAAAAAGGAATGACTATTCGTGATGTATTAAAATCAGCTTTCTCATTTCTTTTTGAAATGGAAGCAAATATGAATGAAATGTACGGAAAAATGGGAGACGCAACACCAGAAGAACTTGAAACTCTCATGGAAGAAACAGGAACTATACAAGATTTACTTGACACTCACGATTTTTATATTATAGATACAAAAGTTGATGAAGTTGGACGTGCATTAGGTCTTGATGAGATAGGTTTTGACAAAGATGTAACAGAGCTTAGTGGTGGACAGAGAACAAAAGTCCTTCTTGGAAAACTTCTTCTTGAAAAACCTGACATACTTCTTTTGGACGAGCCTACAAACTATCTTGATGAACAGCATATTGAATGGCTTAAAAGATACCTTAATGACTATGAAAATGCATTTATACTTATATCCCATGACATACCATTTTTAAATAGTGTTATAAATCTTATATATCATGTTGAAAACCAAGAAATAAACAGATATGTGGGAGACTATGACAAATTCCAAGAAATATATGCAATGAAAAAAGCACAGCTTGAAGCTGCTTACAAAAAACAGCAGCAGGAAATTGACGAGCTTAAAGACTTCGTTGCAAGAAATAAAGCAAGGGTTGCCACAAGAAACATGGCTATGTCAAGACAGAAAAAACTTGATAAAATGGACATAATAGAGCTTGCTAAGGAGAAACCAAAGCCAGAATTTAACTTCAAAGAGGCGAGAGCTTCAGGAAGATATATATTTAAAACAGATAATCTTGTTATAGGTTATGATGAACCTTTATCAAAACCATTAACTCTTGAAATGGAGAGAGGTCAGAAAATAGCTTTAACAGGTGCAAACGGTATTGGTAAAACAACACTCTTAAAAAGTATTTTGGGACTTATACCACCTCTTTCAGGTACAGTTGAGCTTGGAGACTATTTAAGTATAGGATATTTTGAGCAGGAGAAAAAATATGAAAGCAATATAAGCTGTATTGATGAAATTTGGGAGGAGTTCCCTTCATTTAATCAGTATGAAGTTCGTTCAGCTCTTGCAAAATGTGGACTTACAACAAAACACATTGAAAGTATGGTAAAAGTATTAAGCGGTGGAGAACAGGCAAAAGTACGTCTCTGTAAACTTATAAACAGAGAAAGTAATATACTCCTCTTAGACGAGCCTACAAACCATCTTGATGTTGATGCAAAAGAAGAACTTAAAAGAGCTTTAAAAGCATATAAAGGAAGTATACTTCTTATATGCCATGAACCAGAATTTTATCAGGATTTAGCTACTGATGTATGGAACTGTGAAAGCTGGACAACAAAACATATTTAATTATTTTGTTTATCAAAAAAAACCACAAAGAAATCTGTGGTTTTTTTATTATTTAAAATGAAAAAACAGCGGTAAATTTTACCGCTGTAAAAATATTAGTCTTCTTTTTTTCCAAAGCCAAATAATGATTTTTTAGGTTTTTCTTCAACAATAGATTCAGGCTCTTTGTTTGAAAGGTTAGGCTCTCTAACAAGGGCAACTTCCTGTTTGATAACAGGTATACGGATACCTTTGTTTGTACCAAACTCAATGATGAAACATTCAGCTGTAACATCAACGATTGTTCCATACATACCATTGTTTAATAATACAGAATCACCAGGTTTAATCATTGAACGCATAGCGTCTGCTTCTTTTTCTCTCTTTTTCTGTGGTCTAATAGAGAAGAAATATAAAGCACCAAAAATAACAACACAGTATATAACTATAACCATTATAGGATTTGACATAAATCCACCTGTTGCCTGTGTTGTACTTTCAGCAGCTCCACTTGTTCCGCCATTTCCCACTATTGAACTTGTGCCACTGAGTAAGTAAAATAAATTGCTCATTAAAATTCTCTCCTTTTTTACTTATTATTCTCAGAATAATAAAACATAGTATATAAATTATATTAAAATCATTTAAAATAGTCAAATTAAATTTTAATATAACAAAATTATTTGCCGTTTTCCTTAAATCCTTCAAGTTTTGCTTTCTTATACTCTGCAAATGTTCCATTTTCAATGGCATCTCTTATTTCTTCCATCATTGTATTGAAGAAATGAAGATTATGCATAACACAAAGACGCATAGCAAGCATTTCTTTCGCCTTGAAAAGATGACGTATATAAGCCTTTGTATATCTCTGACAAGTTGGACAAGTACAAGTTTCGTCAATAGGTGTATCATCAAGCTCATATTTTGCATTCATAAGATTGAGTTTACCCTTATTTGTATAAACATTGGCATGACGTCCATTTCTTGCAGGAAGGACACAGTCAAAGAAATCAACACCTCTTTCAACAGCTTCAAGAATATTTTCAGGAGTTCCGACACCCATAAGGTATGTAGGTTTATTCTGAGGAAGGTATGGTACTACCTCTTCTAATATACGATACATTTCCTCGTGAGTCTCACCTACTGCAAGACCTCCTATTGCATATCCGTCTAAATCCATGTCAGAAATAACTTTCGCATGCTCAATTCTTATATCAGCATAAGTTGCACCCTGATTTATACCAAAGAGCATCTGTTTTTTATTTATTGTATCATCAAGATTATTAAGTCTATCAATCTCAGCCTTTGAACGAGCAAGCCATCTTGTTGTTCTAGCAACAGACTGTTCAACATAATTTCTTTCAGCAGGTATTCCAATACACTCATCAAAAGCCATAGCTATTGTAGAAGCTAAATTTGACTGTATTCTCATACTTTCTTCTGGTCCCATAAATATTTTTCTTCCGTCAATATGGGAATTAAAATATACACCCTCCTCTGTTATTTTTCTAAGAGAAGTAAGTGAAAAGACCTGAAATCCGCCAGAATCTGTCAATATTGGTTTGTCCCAAACCATAAATTTATGAAGACCTCCAAGTTTTTTAACAACTTCATCTCCCGGTCTCAAATGAAGATGATATGTGTTTGAAAGCTCAACTTGACATTTTATTTTTTCAAGGTCTTCTGTTGAAAGTGCACCTTTTATAGCTGCAAGAGTTCCAACATTCATAAAAACAGGTGTCTGTATAACACCATGAGGAGTGTGAAACTCACCTCTTTTTGCTCTACCACAAGTTTTTAATAATTTATACATTCATACTCTCCATTCTTTATAATTAAATAAATCAACCAATAAATAATATACATTTAATCATTATTTTTTTCAAGTATAATAATTATGTATATCATAAAATGATTTTTTTTGATATAATAAAACTCAAATAAATATATAATGGAGAAATTTTATGGAAAAAATAAATCTTATTGCTACAACAACATTTGGTCTTGAGGCTGTTGTAAAAAGAGAGCTTATGGCTTTAGGCGTTGATGATATACACGCTTCTGACGGTAAAATCGAATTTACAGGTGATGAAAGCACTATTGTAAAAACAAATATGTGGCTTCGCTGTGCCGGTCGTGTTTGGATAAAAATGGGTGAATTTAAGGCTGTTACATTTGATGAGCTTTTCGAGAAAACAAAAGCCCTTCCTTGGGGTGACTGGATACCTGTTGACGGAAAATTTACTGTTGTGGGAAAATCTGTTAAATCAACTCTTTTCAGCGTTTCAGACTGTCAGGCAATAGTTAAAAAGGCTGTTGTTGAAAAATTAAAACAAAAATACAAAGTTGACTGGTTTGATGAAACAGGAGCAGAATATAAAATTCAAGTTTCAATACTTAAAGATGTTGTTACATTAGCCATTGACACATCAGGCTCAAGCCTTCATAAAAGAGAATACCGTGCCGATGCTATGACAGCTCCTTTAAAAGAGTCTCTTGCAGCTGCTATGGTACTTTTAAGTTATTGGAGAAAAGACAGAATACTTCTTGACCCATTCTGTGGTTCAGGAACAATTCCTATTGAAGCAGCTCTTATAGGAAGAAATATTGCACCGGGATTAAACAGAAAATTTGCCTCTGAAGAATGGGAAAGAATTGACCCAGCTTTATGGAAACAAGCAAGAGTTGACGCTTATAAGGCTATAAACTATGATTGTGAACTTGAAATATACGGCAGTGACATAGACCCTGAAGCAATAGAAGTTGCAAAAGAAAATGCTATAAAAGCTGGTGTTGATGATTGTATAACATTTGAAGTAAAACCATGTCAAGATATTAAGCTTATGGGAGACTATGGTGTTCTTATAACAAACCCTCCTTATGGTGAGCGTTTAGGTGAGCTTAAAGAAGTTGAAAATCTTTACAGGGCTTTGGGAAGAATTATGGCTGACAATACAACATGGTCAACATATCTTATAACATCAATGGAATACTTTGAAAAACTCTTTGGAAGAAAAGCAGATGCGAAACGTAAACTTTTCAACGGAAGAATAAAAACAGATTACTATCAATTCTACGGTCCAAGACCACCAAAAAAACAGTAATATATATTAATGCAGAGTATTAAAAACACTCTGCATTTTTATTTTTCTTAAAAAGTGCACAAATTTTATATACTTATTTTATATAACTCTAACAATTTTAAGAAATATATTTTTTCGTCATATTTTTATAATTTTAAAACCTTTAACATATTTAAACAACTGCTTTATACAATAATTATGTTAACTAATTTGTTTTGATACAAAAGAATATATGCAATTATATCATTATTACAGTATTTTTATTTGTATTTTTTATTCATTTTTTAACTATTTAACAGACTAACAAAATATAAATCATAACAAAACATCTTCCCTTTTCTAAAATTTATGATATAATAATAAACGTAATAAGGAATGACAATTATTAGTAACCAGAAAGGGGACTTTTAAATGATAAAGAAAATTAACATAAAAGGTTTAGATGATATAAGAACAATTAATCAGGCAGCTTCAAACTGCAACTATGATGTATGGCTTCACAGTAAATCAACAATGGTTGATGCAAAATCAATTCTTGGTTTACTTGCTCTTGACTTCAATGAACAGATTGACCTTGTTGTTGAAGATGGAGTAAACACTAAAGGCTTATTTAATGAGTTATCAGATTATATTGCAAAATAATTTGACATAAAACCTTCTTAATAAAATTTTTAATTTAATGATAATCCTACAACCCTAAAAAAATAGGTATTTCCAAAGGAAATACCTATTTTTTCATCTTATTTTTAAATATCCCTTTTCAACAGACAAATCAAGTATAGCTGTCAAAAGTTCTGCAAACTCTTTAGGACCTTCAAAAACAACTTTATTTCTTTTTTCAACTTGGTCTCTATATATTCCATGTTCTTTCCAAGCCTTACCCTCTGTGGCATAGTTTAACATTATAGGCTGTATTCTATCAAGCATCGAAGCAAATTTTGCTTCTTTTGTGTCAACTCTTTCAAATTCTTCCCACAACTCTTTATATTCTTTTCCCTGTTCTTCCGGTAAAAGTCCATATATTTTTTCAGCTGCTTTTTTCTCTCTTTCTTCTTTGTCAAGATTAGCTTCTGCATCATAACAATATGTATCACCAGCATATATTTCAACTAAATCATGCATTAAAACCATTTTCATTGTTTTTAAAACATCTATATCATCACCCATATATTCAGAGAGAACAAAAGCCATAAGGGCAAGATGCCAAGAATGTTCTGCATCATTTTCAGTTCTGTCACCACTTGAAACATATGTCTGACGAAATATATTTTTTGCCTTATCTATTTCATATATAAATTCCATTTGTTTTTTAAGTCTATCTTTCATAAGCTTCCCCTCTCCCACTTCATTCTATATTCATATTCATTTGTATTTTCATCAAAGTGTTTCTCTTCAATACGAAAACCATTTTTAATATAAAAATTGAAAGCCTTTTTATTTTTTTCATAAACATCAAGTTTAAGCAAATCATATTTATTTTTCAAATATTTAATAAGCTCTGTTCCAATGCCTTTTCCCCTAAAAATATCATCTGTAAATATTCCTGCAATATATCCATCATCAACACCAGCAAAGGCTTTTACAATATTATTTTCATAATAAACATATACTTCCGAATTTAATATACATTCTTTTACAAATTCAAAATTATCATGCCAATATTTTTCATCTACAAAACTATGGACAGAAACATTTGATTTAAGCCATATATCCATAATATTATTAATATCTATAATATTAAAATCAGCTTTTTTAATCATAAAATACTCCTTAATCTCAAAAAGGCTGACACCATAAAGGTATCAGCCAAAAAAATATTAAAGTTTATATTCTTTTCTTCCTATATCTGTGCGGAAATGTTTCTTTTCAAAATCAACAATTTCAACACCTTCATAAGCTATTTTTATAGCTTCATTTATGTCTTTTCCTATACCTGTGATACCTAAAACACGTCCACCATTTGTAACAAGTTTACCGTCTTTTTCTGCTGTTCCTGCATGAAATACAACGATATCATCACGTTTTGCAATTTCATCAAGACCTTTTATCTCAAAGCCTTTTTCATAAGCAACAGGATATCCACCACTGGCAAGGACAACACAAACAGCTGCGTTATCATACCATTCAATATTCATATCAGCAAGTTTTCCATCAACACAAGCTTCCATAATTTCAAGAAGGTCTGTTTTAAGTCTTGGAAGTATAACCTGTGTTTCAGGGTCTCCGAAACGAGCGTTATATTCAATAACTTTCATACCGTCTTTTGTGAGCATAAGTCCAAAGTAAAGTATACCAACAAAAGGACGTCCCTCTTTAGCCATAGCATCAACAGTAGGCTGGAATATTGTTTTCATACATTCTTCATTCATTTCTTCTGTATAGAAAACACTTGGTGAGAATGTACCCATACCACCTGTATTAAGTCCTTTGTCACCGTCAAGGGCTCTTTTATGGTCCTGTGCACTAACCATAGGAACAACAGTTTTTCCGTCACAGAATGATAAAACAGAAACTTCTGGTCCCTGTAAAAATTCTTCGATTACAACAGCATTTCCTGCTGAGCCGAATTTTTTATCAAGCATAATCTCTTTAAGTCCGCTTTCAGCTTCCTCTCTTGTCATGCATATTAAAACACCTTTTCCAAGAGCAAGACCATCAGCTTTTATAACAATAGGCATTTCCTGATTATCAAGATATTTTTTAGCTTCCTCATAATCTGTAAATGACTCATATTTCGCAGTAGGTATGCCATATTTTTTCATAAGGTCTTTTGAAAAAGCCTTGCTTCCCTCAATTATAGCAGCATTTTTTCTTGGTCCAAAAACTCTTAAACCTTCTTTTTCAAAAGCATCAACAACACCACCAACAAGAGGGTCGTCCATACCTATTATAGTAAAATCTATTTTTTCAGACTTTGCAAAGTCAACAAGTTTATCAAATTCCATAGCACCAATAGGAACACATTCAGCATCAAGTCCTATTCCTGCATTTCCAGGAGCACAGTATATTTTTTCAATAGCAGTATTTTTTTTGAGACGCCAAACAATAGCATGTTCACGTCCACCGCTTCCAACTACAAGTACTTTCATTTTATTACTTCCTCCTTACCTTATTACCAACAATCTCAATTTTTCCTTCTGCAAAAAGTTTTATAGCTTCAGGGAATATCTTCCATTCTGCTTCAATCATAACTTTCTTTTGAAGGCTTTCAGGAGTATCATCATCATCAATATATACAGCTTTCTGAAGTATTATAGGGCCTGCATCTGTCTCCTCAGTTACAAAATGAACTGTTGCACCTGTAACTTTTACGCCTTTTTCAAGAGCTGCTTCATGTACCTTTAAACCATAATATCCATTACCACAGAAAGAAGGTATTAAAGAAGGGTGAATATTCATTATTCTATTTCTGAAAGCATTTATAAAGTAAGGTCCTATTACAACCATAAATCCTGCCATTATAACAAGGTCTACTTCTCTACTTTCAAAATGTTCAACAAGAGCTTTTTCATAAAGCTCACTGTTTTCAAAATCTTTTTTTCTTATAACTACGCCTTCTATGTTATGGTTTTTAGCTCTCTCAAGGGCATATGCCTTTGGACTACTGCTTACAAGAGTAACAATCTTTGCATTTTCTATGTATCCACTTTCTATACTGTCAACTATTGCCTGAAAGTTTGTGCCTCCGCCAGAAACAAGAACTCCTATTTTAAGCATATTTCTACCTCTTTTTCATTTGATGTTATTTTTCCTATAACATAAGCTTTTTCATTCATGCCTTCAACAACTTCCATAACTTTTGAAACGTTTTCAGGGGCAACAACAAGAACCATACCAATACCCATATTGAAAGTATTGTACATACTCATTCTTTCAACCTGTCCAAGTTCCTGCATAAGTTCAAAAATAGGAAGTACAGGCCATGTTCCTTCTTCAATTGTAGCACATAATTTCTTTTCTTTTGGAATACATCTTGGAATATTTTCGATAAATCCTCCACCTGTGATGTTGCTTATACCTTTGATTTCAACATTTTTGATAAGTTCAAGGATTTCTTTTACATAGATTTTTGTAGGTTTAAGAAGTGACTCTCCCAGAGTTTCTCCAAGGCTTTCAACATACTCCTTGCAGTTTTCCTCTGTGATTTTGAAAATTTTTCTTACAAGGGAATAACCGTTACTGTGAATACCGCTTGAAGGAAGTCCAATTATAACATCTCCTTCTTTAATATTTTCACCAGTAATCATATTTTTCTTATCAACTATACCAACAGCAAAACCTGCCATATCATATTCATCTTCAGGGTAGAAACCTGGCATTTCCGCAGTTTCTCCACCAATAAGAGCACAGCCTGACTGACGACAGCCCTCTGCAACACCGCTTACAATATCAGCTATTTTTTCTGGAATATTTTTTCCACAAGCAATATAATCAAGGAAAAAGAGTGGTTCAGCTCCATTACAAATTATATCGTTTACACACATAGCAACACAGTCTATACCTACTGTATTATGCTTGTCCTGTACAAAAGCAAGTTTGAGTTTTGTACCAACACCGTCTGTACCTGAAATAAGAACAGGCTCTTCCATTTTCATCTGTGCCAGTGAAAAAAGACCACCAAATCCTCCTATGTCGCTTAAAACTTCTTTTCTAAAAGTGCTTTTTACGTGTTCACCCATAAGTTTTACGGATTTGTATCCAGCTTCAACGTCAACACCTGCATCTTTGTAATTAAGACCCATTTTTGTATCCTCCTTATTTTTCGGTTGTGTTTATTACAACAATGTATAAAAAAAGCAAAACAGACCTCTTTCGAAATCTGTTTCAGCTTTGATTTAATGATTGGATTTACCAAATTTCTATAATATATTTTTATCATAGGACCCAAAAAAAGTCAACAAAAAGGCTTTGATTATATAGTTATAGAAATATACTTCGTCAGTCCATATAAAAATATGGCTTATTATAAAAAATTTTAGGTTAAATTTTTAAATATCTGTAATTTTTTCAAATATATTTTTGTTTTCATTTATTTTTGACTCATTTCCTATTACACATATACTTGATTTTTTCATAATTTTGTCAAACATAGCCCCATAAGAGCGTATTTTTTCAATATCAGCAGACAAAATTCCATCTCTTTCTTTCTGTCTTATATCATCTGAAATATTGCACATATAAGCAGCAAAAGATATATCAGCTCTTTCTGCCATTGATTTTGGTCTATCAAAGTTATTTATTGTACCAATTATGTATTTTTTCATTTCTCTTTCATCAGCATTAAAATTGCTTATAAATTCCCCTATATTGTCAAAAGCATCAAGAGTCTCTTTAATATTAGGGTCTCTGTAAGAATAGCAGTATACATTACCATTTTTAAGTATCTGACAACCACTTCCATAAGCTCCGCCTTGAACTCTAACCACATTCCACAAATATTCAAGATTTATAATTGTTTTTAAAACATTCATATCCCCAGAATATGTATATCCATAATCTTTATAGTTTGTAGCCTTTGCATCATATACTATCTTTCCACCTGTCGTAAAAGCTTCACTATTTATTGATTTATCAAAATCATATTTTACAATATCAAATTTATAATCAGGTAATTTTGATACAAAATTTTCAAAATTCTCTTTATATTCTGATATATACTTTTCATCAGTCTCAAAAGCAGCAATAACATTATTTTTATTGAATATATGTTTATATGTTTCTTTTATATTTTCAATTATGTTATCAAAATCATTTTCAATTCTTTTTTCAATATCACATAAAAATTTATAGTATGCTATTCCAGATGTTCTATCTTTATATATAGAGTTATCAGCAAAATGAGAGAGAGCCTTTATACTTGAAACCATATGAGCATTGTTTAATATTTTATTTTCAAGATTGAGTTTTTCAGCTTTTATTACGTTTTTAAAATCATCTTTATTGTCAAAAACAGTATTAAACACAATCTCATCAAAAAGCTCAAACATTTTTGACATATTATCTTTTATAGCTTTTCCATTAAGTGATACAACAGGAGTATAATCCTCTTTATTTCTTGTATATATATCAAAACTTAATGACACATCTCCAGTATACATATTTATTTCAGTAGGAAGTTTTCTGAAACTATATTTTTTCGTTCCCATTTTTCCCATTATATCAGTCAAAAGACCTGCGTATTCAATAAGATTTTCAGGCACATTTCTTGTATCAAATACAATCTGACTATAAACTATTTTATTTGTGTCATAAGGTGTAAAATGTAAAACACCACATTCAGTATCTATTATACGGCTATCTATTTTCTCAATACTTTTTTCTATCTCATCAATTTCTATAACAGGTATTGACTCAAGATTTTGTTTTGTATCTGTCCTATTTTGATATTCTCTCAAACTTTCATTTTCTTTTATAATCTGATTTTTTTCATAATCTGACATTTTTGAGAGTATTTCATCAAGTTTCTCATCTGTTTTTTTATCAATTTCAGCTTGTTTTCCAATTTCAGGAGAAACAACAACAAGAGATGAATGTTCATTATCAATTAAACAATCTTTTATGATATTCTCAAAATACCCTTTTTCACTTTCCTCTCTTATTTTGTCCATATACTTCCATCTATAAAACCCATCAAAAGGATTTTCATTATGAAGCCATACTTTCATAGCTTTAAGACCATAAGCCAATCCCTTTGGTTTATATCCATAGTTTTCTTCTCTCATATGAAATTCAAAAACATTTAAACTTGATTTTATAACATCTCTGTCTATACCTTCATCAGAAATTCGTTTAAGCTCTGAAAGTATTATATTTTTAAATTCGTCTTTTCTTTTTAAATCACAATTTTTTCCAACAATACTTAAAACTGTCTCATAGGTTGATGAGTCATACCAACCTTCTATATCTTCAGCTATTCCAGAATCAACAAGTTTTCTTTTTATAGCTGAGTCATTAGTCTCAAAAAGTATATATGAAAGTATATCCATAGAAAGAGTATGTAAAGGATTATCGGATTTTCCTGTAACAATATTGTACGCTATATATGAACCTTCATCATCACTTTGGGCTGAATATGTATCAGAATAAACATTATTTTTTATATATGAATTATCCTCTTTTATTTCAGGAATACATGATGTTTTTTCATACTTTGAAAGATATTCTTCGTCTATATATTTAAGATGTTTTTCAATATTCATGTGTCCATAAAGGTATATATAACTGTTTGAAGGGTGATAATATTTCTTATGAAAATCAATAAATTCATTATATGTTAATTGAGGTATATATTCAGGGTCTCCCCCAGACTCATATTTATAGGGAGAATTTGAAAATAAACTTTCTGAAATTGTACCTGCAAGTATTCTTTCTGGGTCTGAAAAAGCCCCCTTCATCTCATTATATACAACACCTGTATATTTGAGTTTTGTTTTATCTTCGTTAAATTCATAATGCCAACCCTCTTGAAGAAAAATTTCTTTTCTTTCATATATAAGAGGATTAAAAACTGCATCAATATAAACATTCATAAGATTTTCAAAATCTTTTTCGTTTGTGCTTCCTATTGGATATACAGTTTTATCGGCATATGTTAACGCATTGAGATATGTATTTAAAGAACCCTTTGCAAGCTCATTAAAAGGGTCTTTGACTCTATATTTTTCAGAACCACATAAAACAGAATGTTCCATTATATGGGCTGTACCCTTATGATTTTCTGGTGGTGTCTTAAATGTAGTGAAAAAAACTCTATTTTTGTCATCATTAGAAACATAAATAAGTCTTGCTCCACTCTTTTCATGATTAAAGAGATATACATCCGAATTTATATCTTCAATATATTCTTTAGCTGTAAGGATAAAACCATAATATTTTTCATTTATTTTAAAATTTGTCATAGTATCATTCCTTGCTTTTAAAAATTTATAGATTAGATTATAACCTCTTTCGACATTTATTTCAAAGGTTAAAAATTTTATAAAAAACTATTGACAAATATATATTTCTAATTTATAATCATTATCAGATAACAACAATTTAATTTTATTGAATTATCAAATATATATTTTTTTAAGGAGGAAATTAATTATGAAAAAATTTGTTTGTTCAGTTTGTGGTTACGTTCATGAGGGAGATTCTGCTCCAGAAAAATGTCCAGTTTGTGGCGTTGGTGCTGACAAATTCAAAGAACAGGCTGGAGAATTATCATGGGCAGCTGAGCACGTTGTAGGTGTTGCTCAGGGTTCAAGCGAAGACATCATGGCTGACTTAAGAGCTAACTTTGAAGGTGAATGTACAGAAGTTGGTATGTACCTTGCAATGGCTCGTGTAGCTCATAGAGAAGGTTACCCAGAAGTTGGTTTATACTATGAAAAAGCTGCTTGGGAAGAAGCAGAACACGCTGCTAAATTTGCTGAATTATTAGGCGAAGTTATCACAGATTCTACAAAGAAAAACCTTGAACTTCGTATCGCTGCTGAAAACGGTGCAACAGCTGGTAAATTTGACCTTGCTAAGAGAGCAAAAGCTGCTAACCTTGACGCTATCCATGACACAGTTCATGAAATGGCTAGAGACGAAGCTCGTCACGGAAAAGCTTTCGAAGGTCTTTATAACAGATACTTCAAATAAGATTTACAAAACTCTCATAGTAAATAATTACTAGACATATTATTCTATATTACAAACGTACTCAATACGGTTCACTATATGTGAACCGTATTTTTATATGTTCATAAACAATAAAAACAACAGTCTTTTTTTATGACTGTTGTTTTTATTTTATCTCTGTGTAACTTTAAGACGAGCCATAGCCCTTGCAAGAGCAGCTTTAGAATAATAATATTCCTTCATACTTTGCTTTTGTCTAAGTCTCTCCTCTGCCCTTTCCTTGGCAAGTTTTGCACGTTTTATGTCTATTTCCTCTGGAAGTTCTGCTGTATCAACAAGGAGTATAACATAATCAGGCATAATTTCAACAAATCCTTCACTGACAGCAGCTTTATGCCACTGTCCATCAACCTGAAATCTAAGTTCTCCAGAATTTATTGTTGTTACAGTGCTTTCATGACCTGCCATTATTCCAAGACTTCCATCAATGGCAGGTATTATGAGTTTTTCGCAAGGACCACTATAAAATTGTTTATCACTAGCTACAATTTTTAAATCAAAAGTCTTTTCCATAAATACACGTCCTTACTGTATATTTTTAGCCTTTTCAATAACTTCATCTATTGTTCCAACCATAAAGAAGGCTTCCTCTGGATATTCATCCATTTCACCGTCAATTATGGCTTTAAATCCCCTTATTGTCTCAGAAAGAGGAACATATTTGCCTTTTATACCTGTAAAATTTTCAGCTACTGAGAAAGGTTGTGACAAGAATTTCTGTATTTTTCTAGCTCTAAAAACACTAAGTTTATCATCTTCATCAAGTTCTTCCATACCAAGTATAGATATAATATCCTGAAGTTCTTTATATTTCTGTAAAAGCTCCTGAGTTCTTCTTGCAATATTATAATGTTCTTCCCCTACTATATCTGGCTCAAGTATACGAGATGTAGACTCAAGAGGGTCAACAGCTGGATATATACCTTGTTCGACAATCTTTCTTGAAAGAACTGTTGTTGCATCAAGATGTGCAAATGTTGTTGCTGGAGCTGGGTCTGTAAGGTCATCGGCTGGAACATATACAGCCTGTACTGATGTTATAGAACCATTTTTTGTTGATGCTATTCTCTCTTGAAGTGCACCTACATCATTTGAAAGTGTTGGCTGATAACCAACAGCAGAAGGCATACGACCTAAAAGAGCTGAAACCTCAGAACCTGCCTGTATAAATCTGAATATATTATCAATAAATAAAAGTACATCTCTGTGTTCCTTATCTCTGAAATATTCAGCCATAGTAAGACCTGTTTGTGCAACTCTCATTCTTGACCCTGGTGGCTCATTCATCTGTCCAAAAACAAGGGCTGTTTTCTCAATAACTCCTGACTCTTTCATTTCATGCCAAAGGTCGTTTCCCTCTCTTGAACGTTCACCTACACCGGTAAATATAGAATAACCACCATGTTCAGTAGCTATATTGTGTATAAGCTCCTGTATAAGAACTGTTTTACCAACACCAGCACCACCAAAAAGACCTATTTTCCCTCCCTTTGAATATGGTGCTAAAAGGTCTATAACTTTTATACCTGTTTCAAATATTTCAACAGCAGGACTTTGTTCATCAAAACTTGGAGGGTCTCTATGAATTGACCATTTTTCTGTCCATTCTTTTTCTTCTTCTCCATCTATCGTGTCACCCTGCATATTAAACATTCTTCCAAGAACACCCTCACCAACAGGGACTTTTATAGGTTCTCCTGTGGCTGTAACAACGTGTTTTTTAGAAAGTCCTTCGCTTGATGCCATCATTATACATCTTACAACATTTCCGCCTATATGCTGGGCAACTTCCATAACTGCTGTTTTTCCATTAAATTCAACTGTAAGAGCATCTTTTATTGCTGGAAGATTTCCGCTTTCAAACTCAACATCAACAACAGGCCCTGTTATCTGTACAATTTTTCCTGTTTCCAATTTTATTTCCTCCTTTCTATATTAAAAACATTAAATATTCTGACTTCCGCCTACTATTTCATTCATTTCCTGTGTAATAGCAGCCTGTCTTGCCCTATTATATTCAAGAGACAATTTTGCAAGCATTTCATCTGCACTTTTTGTTGCTGCGTCCATTGCCATCATTCGACTATTCTGTTCACTGGAGAAAGACTCAATAAGTGCTCCAAAAACAAGACCTCTTACATAATTAGGTACAAGATGGTTCATAACAACATCAACAGAAGGCAAAAATTCTGTTGTCTGTTTATATTTATCATTTTTAGACTCCTCAAAAAGATGACTTTCAAGAGGTAAAACTTTCATTATTTCCGGCTGTGATTTAACAGGTGATATACTTCTTGTATATATTAAATATATATCGTCAAGGTATCCTTTTTCAAAAAGATATATAAGAGACTCCGAAATAGCTCCAGACCTATGTATATTAGGCTTCTGTGCTGTATATAAAAATTCTTCATCTACCTGAAGACCTTTTTTTGTAAAATATCTTCTTCCCATTTCACCAACAACAAATAGTGTATTGTTATCATTCTTTGAAATATGTTCCTCTGCCAATTTCAAAACATTATGATTATAAGAACCACAAAGGCCTTTATCTCCTGTTATAACAAGATAACCGGCATTTCTAACTTTTTTGTCTTTTCTTTGGTCAAAAAATTTATTTTCAAAAGAAGGTGTGTGCTCAACTACGGCAGATATAGTTGACTCTAAAAGTTCAAAATATGGAGCTGTCTCATCATGGCGTTTTTTTGCTTTTTTAAGTTTTGATGAGGATATAAGATACATTGCATTTGTTATTTTTCTTGTATCTTTAATACTTTTAATTCTATCCTGAATTTCTTTTATGCTTGCCATAATCCTTTCACCTGCTCTTTATATTCCTTAGCACCACTTAATATTTTTTCTTTTAATTCATCTGAATACAATCCTGTTTCCATTATATTGTCACATATTTCAGGGTATGTATTTTCAAAATATGTCAAAAGTCCCTTTTCAAAATCCTTAAGTTTTGACTCAGGAATATCCATCATTAATTTATTTTCAGCTACACATAAAACTATAATTTGTTCATAAAGTTTCATAGGTCTACATGTAGGCTGTTTCAATATCTCAATAAGAGTTTTTCCATATTTAAGTAACTCTTTTGTTGAAGGGTCAAGGTCTGAACTAAACTGTGTAAAGACTTCCATTTCTCTATATTGAGCTAAGTCTATACGAAGACTTCCTGACACTTTTTTCATAACTTTTGTCTGTGCAGCTCCACCAACTCGAGAAACTGAAAGACCTACATTTACAGCTGGTCTTACACCAGAGAAGAAAAGGCTACTTTCAAGGAAAATCTGTCCGTCTGTAATAGAAATAACATTTGTAGGAATATATGCTGAAACGTCTCCTGCAAGAGTTTCTATTATAGGAAGGGCTGTCATTGAACCGCCACCATTTTCTTTATTAAGATGACAAGAACGCTCCAAAAGTCTTGAGTGAAGATAGAAAACATCTCCCGGATAAGCTTCTCGTCCTGGCGGTCTTTTAAGAAGAAGTGAAATTGTACGGTAAGCAACAGCATGTTTTGAAAGGTCATCATAAACTATAAGTACATCTTTACCTTTCTTCATAAAATATTCACCTATTGCAGTTCCTGAATAAGGTGCTACATACTGTAAAGGTGCTGGGTCACTGGCTGGAGATGAAACTACAACAGTGTAATCCATAGCACCATATTTTGTAAGTGTAGTCACAAGATTTGCCACTGTTGAGGCTTTCTGACCTATACCTACATATATACATATAACGTCTTGACCTTTTTGGTTAAGTATTGTATCTATGGCTATTGATGTTTTACCTGTTTGTCTATCACCTATAATAAGCTCTCTCTGTCCTCTACCTATCGGGAACATTGAGTCGATAGCAAGTATACCTGTTTGAAGTGGTTTATTTACAGGTTCTCTTGATATAATATCCGGTGCTTCCTGTTCTATATTTAAAAATTCGTCTGTCTCAAAATTACCTTTTCCGTCTATTGGCATTCCAAGAGCGTCTACGACACGTCCAATAATACCTTCACCAACATTAACTCCAGCTCTTCTTTTAAGCCTATAAGCCTGTGAACCTTCTTTTATTCCAACATCTGAACCGAAAAGAATACAGCCCACAGTTTTTCTCTCTATTTTTTGAACCATGCCTTTTATATCATTATCAAACATTATAATTTCACCATACATGGCATCTTCAAGACCGTATACAGTTGCTATTCCATCTCCAACTTGTATAACTGTTCCTGTTTCTTTTACACTTGTTTTTACTTCAAAATTATTTATCTCCTCTTTTAACACAGAAACTATTTCTTCTGGTTTTAGACTGTTCATCTTTTCACCCCCTGTATTAATCTTTTTCTGAGCATTTCAAGACTATTTTTGACACTTCTGTCATACTGTTTGTCTTTACACTGAACCATAATTCCACCTAAAAGAGTTTTATCCTCTTTAAGTTCTATTTTAAAATCCTTTTTATTTTCCAAATTACAAAGCATATTTTTTATAGCTTCTATCTGTTCATTATCTGGCATAGTTGAATAATAAAGTGTAGCTTTTCCCATACCCTGTTTTTCAAAATATAAATCGTCAAAAGAATTAAAAATATCAAACAATATATCAGCTTTTCCATTGTCACAGACAACATCAATAAAACTTTTCATTTTATCATTAAATATTCTATCTGTTACAGAATGTTTATCATGTTTTGATATGGCAGGATTACAAAGACATTCAAATAACATATTATTATTAATAAGAATATTTTTACATTCCTTCACATCATCAATATTAATATTCTGCTCCATAAGTGCTTTTGCATAAATTTCAGATAACTGTGTCAATGGGCTTCACCTGCCTCCGATATAAATGCATCAATCATTCTTCTATTGTTATCATCATCAATTGACTTTTCTGCAATTTTTTCTGCTGCCATTATTACAAAGTCAGTTGTATTAAGCTGTAACTCTCTCAATGCTTTTTGTTTTTCATCATTCATTGATTTTTCTGCATTTTTTATTATAATTTCAGCGTCATTTTTAGCTGTGTCAATTATTGAATTATATTCTTTTTTAGCTGTTTTTTGAGCTTTTTCTATAATTTCATCTGCTTCAGCCTTAACATTACTTATAGTTTCCTCATAAGATTTTTTAAGACTTTCTGCATCTTTTTCTGCTTTTTTAGCATTATCAAGAGAAGTATTTATAATATCTTCACGTTTTTTTATAATTTCATTTACAGGCTTAAAAAGAAAACGCTTTAAAACAAAATATATCAAAGCCAAATCTATAAAAGTCCATAAAATATTAAGATTTAATGTAAGCATAAGGATTACCTCCTTATTTCAAGAACATTATAATAAGTATAGCGATAACAAAACCATAAATGGCTGTTGATTCTGCAAGGGCACAACCTAAAAGAAGAATTTTATTTATATCGCCTTTTGCTTCCGGCTGTCTTGCAACAGCTTCTGCTGCTTTAGATGTAGCTATACCAATACCTATACCTGCTCCGGCACATGCAAGAACTGCAAGACCTGCTCCAACTGCTATTAAACCCATAATAAATTCCTCACTTTCAAATAAATATTATTCAATAGACTCTTTTATAAATAATGATGTCAAAAATACAAATACATAGGCCTGTATAAGACCATCAAATAAATCAAAATAAAAATTAAATGGTATCGGAACGATAACCGGTATAATAAGTTTTACAAGTTCTACAACAACAAAGCCTCCAAGTATGTTTCCAAAAAGTCGCATACATAATGAAAGAGGTCTTATAAATATTTCAAGAACATTTAAAGGTGCTACAATAGCCATAGGCTCTGCAAAACCTTTTATAAACTTCTTTGTTCCTTTAAATTTTACACCGGCATACTCTATAAGAAATATACTTACAATAGCAAGTCCCGCTGTAACATTTAAGTCTTTTGTAGGAGGAACAAGCCCAAAAATACCTATCAAATTTGAAAATCCTATGTATATTGCCATAGTCTCAATTATAGGTATAAAAACTTTTCCTTCCTCTCCCAATATACCTTTAAAAAAGCCATTCATTCCATCAACAGCAGTTTCAATAATAATCTGTCTTTTTGTTTCCGGAATAACTTTAAGGTTTCTGGTAAATATAAAGCATATAACAGCTAATGCTGCAATTATAATCCAGGTTACAACAGCAGACTCAGGAACCGGAATGCCTCCAAAAATAGGTATTGTAAAACTTATTTTACAATTTAATTCCTGAATAAGCTCCTGCGATAATGCTTCCATTATTTTTTCACCTGCCTTACATATAATTTATTTAAACGTTTAAATTTCATGTAATAAAGTTTAACTTTAAAAAACATTATTGTCAAGTTAAAATAATTACAATTATTTATGTTTTAGGAAACAAAAAAATTCTATATTATTTTATAATAAAGTTATATTAAATTTGTAAAAATAAAAAACTATATAAATTTCAGACATAATATATAGTTTTACACTATTATTTTTGTATATAATATATAATTTATTATACTTTTTAAAATCAATTGACATTTTTATACTCCGTTATATAATAGTTTATAGAATATATTTATTTTATATATGAAATTTAAACGTTTTAAAAAATAATTAACAAGGAGGTGATTATTATTTATCAAAGAGCTACCATTAAAGATGTAGCTGCAAGAGCCGGAGTCTCAACAGCTACTGTTTCAAATGTTATAAATAATAATAACAATGTTAAAGAACATACAAAAGAAATTGTATTAAAAGCAATAAAAGAACTTAATTATCATCCTGACAGAGTGGCACAAAGTTTTAAAACAGGCAAAAAACAAGTTATAGGTCTTATAGTCCCTGATATAAGTAATAGTTTTTTTGCTTCATTAATAGAAAACATAGAAGCTGTACTTCAAGAAAAAAATTATCAAGTTTTAATAGCTAACACTCACGAAAATATAAATAATGAAATTGAAAGTATAAGAATGTTTACATCAGGTCTTGTTGATGGTCTTATAGTTGCCTCATCTACAACAGAATACAAAGAACTTGAAACAATTTTACCTAAAAACAGTAAAATTCCTATTGTATTTCTTGAAAGGTCGGTAAATGATTGTCCTTTCGACTCTGTAATGATATCTGATTATGATGCAGTACGTCAAAGTGTTGAGTATCTTATATCTAAAGGACATAAAAAAATAGGCTTCATATATGGTATAACAACAATAAGTCCTGCTATTGAAAGACTTAGAGCATATAAAGACGCACTTGAAAAAAATGGTATAGAATTTAATAAAAAATATATAAAAGATGTTCCAAATCATTCTTTTGAAGCCGTTGATAGTCTTGTAAAAAATGGTTGTTCAGCTATTATAGCAGCAACAAATAAAGTTACAATTGACACCATACTATATTTTTTAAATAATGATATATCAATAAAAAATCAAATACAGTTGACAGGATTTTTAAATGATGATTACTCATCAATAAATATTACAAATATGCTTTTAATACTTCACCCTATAAAAGAGTTAGCTAATCACTCAGTAAGACTTCTTTTTAACAGAATGGAAAATCCTGATAGTTCTATTAAAAATACTATACTTTTAAGCAGATTTGCAAAGCCTCAAAACTAAAAAACAGTCTTTCAGTTATATAAAAATAACCGAAAGACTGTTTTTTAAATACCAGCTTTAGCACATATATCCTCTAAGCAACATTTATCACAATAAGGCTTTGTTCTCGCTGTACAAACATCACGACCATGAAAAACAAGTCTATGACAAAAATCACTTCCCTCTTCCGGAGGAATTATATCCCAAAGAGCCATTTCAACTTTTTTAGGCTCTTTTATTCCATCAACAAGACCTATTCTATTTACAAGTCTTATACAGTGAGTATCTGTAACTATGGCAGGTTTTCCGAAAACATCACCCATAATAAGATTAGCACTCTTTCTTCCAACTCCCGGAAGTTTTAAAAGTAAATTAAAATCATCAGGAACCTTTCCATTATACTCATCTCTTAAAACCTTCATACAAGCACTAATATCTCTAGCTTTACTTTTTCCAAGACCACATGGTCTTACAATTCGTTCTATATCCTCCACATCAGCCTCAGCTAAAGAATTTAAGTCTGGATAATATTTATATAAATCTTGCACAATTATATTAACTCTTTCATCAGTACATTGAGCAGCTAATCTTACACTTACAAGAAGTTTCCAAGCATCATCATAATCCAATGTACATCCTGCATCAGGATATTCTCTTTTTAATCTCTCTATAACTTCAAGAGCAAGTTCTTTTTTTGTCATAAAAATCTCCTTTCAATTAAAAATTTTAACTAAAATATAATTTAGATTATTATATCATAAAAATCAACATATAAATTTATACATTAAAATTATATTCTTTGCAACCAAACAACAATAATTTTTATTAAAAGTACACTGTATACTATTAAAATTTTACATATTTTTAATACCTATATGTACACTATTTATTACTAATTATTTTTTTTCTGAACAAATTTTACATTGTAAATTTTATTAAAAATTACTTTTATATTTTAGGTTGATTGTGCTTTTTATTTCTTATATAATGGACTTCGAGAGGTGGTATTTAAATGAGTGATATGAGAGGAATTTATAACTCAGTAACAGACATAAGAAGAAAAGTATTTACAGAAATAGCTAGACTTGCCTATGAAGGTGGAAACTATGCAGAGAAAATAGAAGCTTTGCCTTATAAAATCCTTCCAGGTGAACAGGCTAAATATCGTGATTCAATTTTCCTTGAACGTGCCATAATTGGTGAGCGTTTACGTCTCGGAATAGGTCTTCCACTTAGAAGAATGGACGAGCATGCTCCATTAAGCACAGGAATTGAAAAAAGTGCAATAGCAGAAAAATATTATGATGACCCATTAATTAATATTATAAAATTTGCTTGTAACGCTTGTCCAGAAAAGAAAATTGAAGTAACTTCTACATGTCAGGGTTGTCTTGCACACCCTTGTGTTGAGGTATGTCCAAAAGATGCAATACATATTGTAAATGGAAAATCTGTAATTGACCAGGAAAAATGTATTAAATGCGGAAGATGTGTTGATGTATGCCCATATCATGCAATCAACAAACTTGAACGTCCATGTGCTTTAAGTTGCGGAATGGACGCTATAAAATCAGACGCTCTTGGACGTGCTGAAATTGATTATGATAAATGTGTATCTTGTGGAATGTGTCTTGTAAACTGTCCATTTGGTGCGATTGTTGATAAAGGTCAGATTTTCCAGACAATACATGCAATGAAAACAGGAAAAGAAGTTATTGCTGCAATAGCTCCTGCTTTCGTAGGTCAGTTTGGCCCTACTGTTACACCTGAAAAAGTAAAAGGTGCATTAAAAGCTTTAGGTTTTGCCGATGTTGTTGAAGTTGCAATAGGTGCAGACCTTTGTACAGTTGAGGAAGCAGAAGACTTCCTTGAAAAAGTTCCTGAAAAACAGCCATTTATGGCAACAAGCTGTTGTCCTGCATGGTCTGTAATGGCTAAAAAACTTTTCCCAGATTTCAAACCATATATTTCAATGGCACTTACACCTATGGTACTTACAGGTCGTCTTATAAAGAAAAACAAACCTGATGCAAAAGTTGTATTTATAGGACCTTGTGCTGCTAAAAAACTTGAAGCTAGCAGAAAGAGCGTAAGAAGTGATATCGACTTCGTTTTAACATTTGAAGAAGTTATGGGTATGTTTGAAGCTAAAGGAATTGACCTTCCTCAGGTTGAAGCAGATACACCATTTGCAGAAGGAACTGCAAATGGTCGTGGATTTGCTGTAAGCGGAGGAGTTGCCGCTGCTGTAAAACAGTGTATACAGAAAAAACACCCAGACAGAGAAGTTCTCATTGACTCAGCAGAAGGACTTAAAAACTGTAAAACAATGCTCATGATGGCTAAAGCTGGAAAACGTAACGGATACCTTCTTGAAGGTATGGCTTGTCCTGGAGGCTGTGTAGCTGGTGCTGGAACACTTCAGGCTGTTATGAAATCAAGCAATCTTGTTAAAAAATACACTGCTGAAGCTGAAAAGAAACTTGCTTTTGAAAGCGATTATCTTGACAACTTAGACCTTTTAACAAAAGAATAATAAACAAAAAGACTGTATGAAAATCATACAGTCTTTTTTTATTTATTTAATTACTTTTGATATTTTTTCAAAAACTTCTTTTAAATCTATTGGTTTACTTATATGACCATTCATACCTGCTTTAATACTCTTTTCCATATCATCAGAAAAAGCATTTGCTGTCATTGCTAATATAGGAATATTTAAAGCATCTTTTCTATCCATTGAACGTATAATTTTTGTTGCCTCATACCCGTCCATAACAGGCATCTGAATATCCATAAGAATAAGGTCAAAATATCCTGGTATAGAATTTTCAAATTTTTCAATGGCTTCTTGTCCATTATAAGCAGTTTCCAAAACAGCACCTGTAACTCCCAAAAGTTCCACAGCAATTTCACTATTTAATTCATTATCTTCAACAATAAGAAATCTCTTTCCCCTAAAATCACATGATAATTGATCTTTGTTTAAATCATTTGAAGCTTGTCCACTACGAATTTCAGAAAGTACATTTGTTAGAGTAGACTCAAATAAAGGTTTTGATATTATAACATCCACTCCTGCTTTTTTACTATTTTCTTGAATATCAGAAGCATCATAAGCAGTCATAAGAATTATAATTGGAATTTTTGATATAGAAGATTTTTTAATACGTTTTACAGTCTCAATACCATCTATAAAAGGCATTTTCCAATCTATAATACATATATCATAACTATGTTCTTCATTTTGAGCTTTTTCTACTTTAGCAACAGCCTCATAACCATTATCTGTAATATCAACATCAGCTCCAAGTTTATTAAGAAGTAATTTTGTATGAGCTAAAGTATCATCGTCGTCATCAGCCACAAGAACTTTAAGTCCCTTAAAATCTTCACAAGATTTTTTATCATTTTTAACTATACCAAAAGGAAGTATTACAGTAAATGTTGTTCCTCTGCCAACTTTACTTGATACAGATATTGTTCCATTCATAAGTTCTGTAAATTTCTTTGAAATTGAAAGTCCTAAGCCTGTCCCACCATATACATGGCTAACATTTGAATTTTCCTGTTCAAAAGCCATAAAAACTTTATCATAATTTTCTTTTGCAATTCCACAACCTGTATCAATAACCTCAAATTTAAGCCAAATCTCATTATTGTCAGAGCTTGTTTTTGTTATACGAAGTGTAATTTTACCGCCTTTAGGTGTAAATTTTAAAGCATTTGAAAGTAAATTCATAATTATTTGATTTAAACGTAAAGAATCCCCATAAAGATTTTCGTCTATATCTCCAACAAAGACTATTTCAAAATCAATATCTTTATCCTTTGCTTGATTATAAATGACATTATTTAAAGACTCCATAAAAACTTTAAAATCAAAATTATCACGTTTTATCTCAATACGACCACTTTCTATTTTTGACATATCAAGAACATCATTTATAAGAACTAAAAGATGTTTTGATGACATATTTATTTTTCTTAAACAATCTGTAATTTTACTGTCATTTCCTATATTTTGTAAAGCAATCATAGTCATACCTATAATTCCATTCATAGGTGTACGTATCTCATGGGACATTCTTGAAAGAAATTCACTTTTTGCTCTATTTGCTTGTTCAGCTTTAATCATAGCTTGTTCAAGTTCTTTTTGAGTATTTATCATAGCTGTTTCATCTGTAAGTACAGATATAAAACGTTCTTCATTGTCATCATATATTCTATATGTCTGTAATGCAAATATTTTTTCTTTATTTAACATAGGGTGATTATAATGGAATATAGTGTTCCAATAAGTTTCACCTTCAGTATTAAAAAGCTGACGTATATTTTCTCTATCTTTCTCATCAATATAATCAAAAAGAAGTGCTGGCGAAACATCTTTAGGATTTGGAGCAAAACCAAGTATTCTTTCTGCATTTTGAGAAATATAATTTCTTTCAGGATTGTTTAATTCATTTATCATAAATATATGGTCTATATTTCGTGAAAGTAAATCAAAAAGCTGATTTTGATTTTTAAGCTTTTTAGTTTGCACTTGTAAAAGATATTTATATGTGAAAAATACAACTAAAACAACAATAAACATAAGACATGACATAAACATAGAAAAAACACATGACTTTTCAGCCTCAGAATAAAAATAGTCAAATTTATTTTTAGCATAGTCAAGTATACCTGAAAGCTGTAAATCAAACTTTTCATTTACTTCATTAATATGTTTTGTATTGTAATATACAATTTCAGCTTCACTTCTCTCATCATCAGCTACATATTCAAGAAACTCTGAATATGCATCTTTCATTTCTTTAAGTGAATTTTTAAGGACATAAACATCTTCTTTTTCACCAAGATAATTTTCTTCTATTGATACAATCTGTAAATCAATATCATCATAAAATACTTTAACTCTGTCTCTTACATCATTAACAACATCTAGAGTATTTATATTTTTAAGCTGTTCAAATGTTATTCTTACATTATCTATATCATTTTGTATATTTCTTCCTGCATCAAGAACTTTAAAAGGGTGATTTCTTATATCATTAAGCCTGGACATAAGATTTTTTACACTAAATATTGATAAAAAAAGAAAACATACAAGGAGTCCAATTAAAATAACACCTGATATAGTCGAAATCTTTTGAATTTTTAAAAGTTTATCTTTTTCATTGTTCATAAGCTCATACCCTCTTAATAATAATATTTAACTATATTTATTTTATCACGAAGATAAAAAAGCTACAATTAAATTAAAAAAAACACAAAAAATAAGGGCTCTAAAAAAAGAGCCCTTAAAAATAACTATATCATAGCTTCTGCAAGCCTTATTATCATACTCTCAGCAAATTTATAAAACTGGAGATATTTCATTGTATTATCATCAAAAACACATTTTTTCTGTATAATATTCAAAGCCTCATCAATAGTCAATAATACTTCCTCCTTGTCAATGGCAAAATACTGTAAAATTCCTTCTGCTATGGCATTACCAACTTTTTTTCTATATTCATAACTTCTCAAAAGTTCTGCTTCTTTTTTATTAGTCATAAAACCACACTCTAAAAGCACTGCTGGCATTTTTGTGTATTTCAATACATAAAAATCTTTCATTGCCTTTATACCTCTATTTTTAAGACCGGTGGCAGCTATACATTTGTTATGAATACATTCTGCAAATTTTACATTATTACTGTTATCAAAAGAATATATATATGTCTCAAATCCATTTGCATCATTCCAAGAGTCACCAAAAGCATTTGCATGAACACTGATATATATATCAGCTTTTTTTTCGTTAGCCATGTCAACTCTTTTTTTCAAAGATACATCAGTTTTTTCAGAAGCTACATATATAACATCTATATCATATTTTTTTAAAAATTCACCAGTAATTTTTACAACTGCTTCATTGAATTCATTTTCTTTCATAAAACTTCCATCATTAAAAAGAGGTGTTCTTTTTCCAGGTGTTTCTGTGCCATGACCATCATCAAGGGCTACTTTTATTTTTGCCATTCACATCACCCTTTTAAATATTAATATTTAAAAATTATCTGCAACAACCGCATGAACAGTTATTGTCATCAGACTGAGCTGATTCTCTACCCTGTGCATATCCTTCTTCAAAACCACATTTTTTGCCAGCTCTGAAACCTGCTTCGTATGCCTCTCTAAGTCTGCTATCATTGTTTGTATTATTACCACAGTTACCACAATTATTACAACTATTACATCTGCAACACATATTATCAATTCCCTCCTTGTCCTTTTCTTTACTACAATATATGTAAAATTTCAAAAAGTGTTACGAATAATTTATATTGTTATGAAAATACTATTTATGAGGTGATATATATGGATATTCCTAATTTTAAAAATGCAACAGACCTTTTAAATCATTCAAGAGAGGCAAGAGAACTTTTTATGTCAATGGGTGAACATTCTATGGGTAAAGTTATTTTAAACTCTGATAGTATCAAAACCATTGAAGATTTAAAAAAATACAAAAAAAGATTTTAAACAACAAAAAGCCTGATTTTTATCAGGCTTTTATAATTTTTATACACTATAATATAATATATTTTGTAAAAATTTTTGAGATATACAATACATTGACATAAAAAAATTAATTTGTTAAAATACATAGGTAACAGATGTTCGGTCTGTTAACTGTATCGGCAGAGAGTTGGGGAGTCTATTTTCATAGCTTCCTTTTTTTTGCTGTAATTATTATTAAAGTATAAAAATATTAAGTAGGTGTTATTAATGTCTGAAAAAAATGCAAATTCTTCATACAATAATGAGAGTATCACCTCTTTAAAGGGTGCTGACAGAGTTCGTCTTCGTCCTTCTGTAATATTTGGTTCAGATAGTATAGAAGGTTGTGAACACTCTGTATTTGAAATACTTTCAAACTCTATTGATGAGGCTCGTGAAGGTTTTGGAAATAAAATAGATATAACTCTTTTTAAAGATAAATCAATACTTATAAGAGATTATGGTAGAGGAATACCTGTTGATTTCAATCAAAAAGAAAACCGTTTCAACTGGGAACTTGTATTCTGCGAGCTTTACGCTGGTGGTAAATACAGTAATAACAGTGGTGAAAACTATGAGTTCAGTCTTGGTTTAAACGGTCTTGGAACTTGTGCCACACAGTATTCATCAGAATATATGGATGTTACTGTACTTCGTGACGGTTATAAATATGAACTTCACTTTGAAAAAGGTGAAAATATAGGTGGTCTTGTAAAAACAAAGACAGATGACAAAAAAACAGGTTCAGAAATAAAATGGCGTCCTGACAAAGATGTATTTACTGATATAGACATACCTATTTCATACTTTAAAGATATACTTAAAAAACAGGCTATTGTAAATGCTGGTTTGACATTTGAACTTTATGATGAAGAAAATGATGAGACAAGTATATTTGTATATGAAAATGGTATACGTGATTATATATCAGAGATAACAGGGGATAAAGGTTTTACAGATATACAATACTATGAAACAGAAACATCTGGTCGTGATAGAGAGGACAAGCCAGAATACAAACTTAAATTCCAAACTGCTTTCTGTTTTAACAATGAATATAACCTTTTGGAATACTATCACAACTCAAGTTTTCTTGAATACGGTGGTTCACCGGATAAAGCTGTAAAAAATGCTTTTGTATTTGCAATAGATAAATATATCAAAAACAATGGTCTTTATAAAAAAGATGAAAAGAAAATAACATTTTCTGATATTGAGGATAGTCTTATACTTGTAATAAACTCATTCTCAACAATGACAAGTTATGAAAATCAGACAAAGAAATCAATAACAAATAAATTTATACAAGATGCCATGGCTGATTATTTCAAACATCAGCTTGAAGTATATTTTATAGAAAATAAGATTGAAGCTGACAAAATTGCAAATCAGGTTTTAGCAAACAAACGAAGCAGAGAAACAGCAGAAAAAACAAGAGTTAGTATAAGAAAAAAACTTACAGGAAATATTGATATAAATAATCGTGTTGAAAAATTTGTAAATTGTCGTTCAAAGGATGTTGAAAAACGTGAAATATATATTGTTGAGGGTGACTCTGCTTTAGGTTCATGTAAATTGGGAAGAAATGCAGAGTTTCAAGCAATAATACCTGTAAGAGGAAAAATACTTAACTGTTTAAAGGCTGATTACAATAAAATATTTGCAAACAGTATAATAACAGACCTTTTAAAGGTTTTAGGCTGTGGTGTTGAGATAAAATCAAAACACAACTCTGACCTTAACTCTTTCGATATCAACCAGCTTAAATGGAACAAAGTAATAATATGTACTGATGCCGATGTGGACGGCTTCCAGATAAGAACTCTTATTTTAACAATGCTCTATCGTCTTGTGCCAACACTTATAAAAGAAAAGAAAGTATACATTGCCGAGTCCCCACTCTATGAGATAACAGCTGGCAAAAATACTTACTTTGCCTATTCTGACAGTGAAAAAACACAGATACTTTCAAAAATAAAGGGCAAATATAAAATACAGCGTTCAAAGGGACTTGGTGAAAACCAGCCGGAAATGATGTGGGAAACAACAATGAACCCAAAAACACGCCGTCTCATACTTGTTACACCGGACACAGTTGAAAATACGCAAGAAAAATTTGAACTTCTTTTAGGTGAAAACTTAAAAGGAAGAAAAGAATTTATAGAAGAATTCGGTCACTTATATATAGATTTAAGCGATATAAGCTGATAGAAAGGCAGGCTTTAATATGGCTAATAAAAAAGATACTGATGATTTTATATCATTAAATATAGTTGAACAAAAAATTACAGACACTCTTGAGCTTAACTATATGCCCTATGCAATGAGTGTAATAGTTTCAAGGGCAATACCTGAAATAGACGGTTTCAAACCTTCCCACAGAAAGCTCCTCTATACAATGTATAAAACAGGACTTTTGACAGGCGACAGAAAAAAATCATCTGCTGTTGTAGGTGACACAATGAAACTTAATCCTCACGGTGACGCTGCAATATATGAAACAATGGTCAGACTTACAGAGGGAAATGGAGCACTTTTACACCCTTTTGTTGACTCAAAAGGTAACTTTGGAAAACAATACTCAAGGGACATGGCATATGCAGCAGCAAGATATACAGAAGTTAAGTTATCTCCAATATGTAATGAGATATTTGCAGACATAGATAAAAATACAGTTGAGTTTGTAGATAACTTTGACTCATCAATGAAAGAGCCTGTACTTTTACCTACAACTTTTCCAAATATACTTGTAAACCCAAATCAAGGTATAGCCGTAGGTATGGCAAGCTCAATTTGTAGTTTCAATTTAAAGGAAGTATGTGATACAGCTATTGCATACATAAAAAATGAAAACTGTGATATATCAAAAACTTTAAAAGCTCCTGACTTTTCAACAGGTGGAGAGATAATATACTCCGAAAACACAATGAAATCTATATATGAGACAGGTAGAGGAAGTTTTAAAGTACGTTCAAAATATAGATATGATGCTAAAAATAGTTGTATAGAAGTTTATGAAATACCATACACAACTAATGTTGAGTCTATAATAGACAAAATAATACAGCTTATAAAAGCGGGAAAAATACGTGATATAACAGACATTCGTGATGAAACAGACCTTAATGGTCTTAAAATAGCAATAGACATAAAGAAAAGCACAAAACCTGATATACTCATGCAAAAACTCTTTACAATGACACCTTTACAAGACTCTTTCAGTTGTAATTTCAATCTTTTAATTAAAGGAAGTCCAATGACAATGGGCATAAAGGGTATATTAAGAGAATGGACACTTTTCAGAATGGAGTCTATAAGAAATCAGACAGCTTTTGACATAAAGAAAAAAAGTGATAAAAAACATCTTCTTGAAGGACTTTCAAAAATACTTATGGATATAGACAAGGCTATTTCAATAATAAGAAACACAGAACTTGAAAATGATGTTGTTCCAAATCTTATGAGTGGCTTTGATATTGACGAAATACAAGCTGAGTATATAGCAGAGATAAAACTTAGAAATATAAACAAAGAATATATTTTAAACAGAATAAAAGAGCTTGACACTTTGACAAAGGATATAAATGACCTTAAGGAAATATTAAATAGTGATAACAAAATCAAAAATATAATATGTCAGCAACTTAAAAAAGTAGCAAAAAAATATGGAAAAGACAGACTTACTTCAATTATAGATGAAAATGAAATTGAAACTGTATCAACAGAAGATTTTGTTGAAGATTACAGCCTTAGACTTTTCCTTACAAAAGAAAATTATTTCAAAAAAATATCTCTTGTATCCCTTCGCTCCTCGGGAGAACAAAAGCTCAAAGAGGGGGACGAAATTATACAGGAAATTGAAACAACAAATAAATCTGAAGTTCTTTTATTCTCAGATAAATGTAATGTATATAAAATAAAAACAAAAGATATTGCAGACAGTAAAGCTAGTCTTTTGGGAGAATATTTGACAAATCTTTTAGGACTTGATGAAGATGAAAAAATACTTTATATGGTACCAACTTATGACTATACTGGATTTATGATTTTCGTTTATGAGTCTGGAAAAGCAAGCCGAATACCTTTAAGCTCTTATGCAACAAAAACAAACCGTAAAAAACTTATAAATGCATATTCATCGAAATCACCTGTTGTATATATGGAAAAATTTGATGACGAAGCTGATATAATTGTATTCAGAGATACAGACAAAGCATCTTTAATAAATACAAATCTTATATCAGAGTCTGCCACAAAGAGTGCTTCAGGAATGCAGATTTATACATTAAAGAAAAACAGCAAAATTTCTTCTGTAATGAAAGCAGAAAATTTCCAAAGTGAAGATATAGAATATTATAGAGCTGAAAATATACCATCAACAGGGCATTTCTTAAAAGAAGATGACATATCAAAAAATGAGCTTTCAGGTCAATTAAGTATTTTATAAAACAAAAAACACCTACACAATGTAGGTGTTTTTATATTTTTATAATTTAAAATCAGCAAAGATAATCGTACCATTCCCACTCTGTTTCCATTATATCCTCTAAACTTTCAGATGAAGGCTCCTCAACAAGTTCAAATTCTACCTGAAACTCATGGTATCTCTCCCCTTCTATTGTTGCAATACCTGTAATAACATAATTCTTTCCTTCACCCTCTACATACTCCCCTTCAAGTATAAGTTCATCTTCCTCTATCTCAATCATATTAATACCGTTTTTTTTCTGTTCCTCTGTAAATTCAAAACGCATTTAATGCACCCCTTTTAAAATTATTTTATTATTTATAAAAATATGATATACTATTACAGAAAAAAAGTAAATAATGGAGGATATTATGAATTATATAGTTCTTGATTTGGAGTTTAATCAACCTTTTCATTTTAAAACTGGAAAATCATCTGAATTAAATCCTGAATGTCCCTTTGAAATAATACAAATCGGTGCTGTAAAACTTAATAAAAATTTTGAAGTTTCAAATACATTTAACTGTATGATAAAACCACAATTTTATACAAGAATACACCCATATGTTGAAAAAATAACAGGAATAAAAGAAGAAGACCTTAAAGATAAAGTTTCTTTCAAAGAAGCCTTTAAACAATTTACAAAATTTATAGGTGATGAAGACAGCGTTCTTTGTACATGGGGTATTGATGATATAAAATCACTTTACAGAAATATACTTGTTCACAATATAAATATTGACCTTATAACAAATAAATATATAAATGTACAGGCCTATGCTACAAAATATCTTAACTATGAAGCAGGAAAAACAATAGGCTTAAAAAATGCAGTTACAGAGCTTGACATAGAAATAGAAAACTCTTTCCATGATGCTTTAAATGATGCAGACTATACAGCAAAAATATTTAAAATAGTAAAACCTAAAAAAATGGACTATGACACATTTAATGTTATGGACTTAGCAAGAAAAAAGACAGGAAAACGCATAATAAACACAAAAGCTCTCATGGAACATTTTATATCAGAGCTTGGTCGTGAAATAAGCGACGAGGAAGCAAAAATAATAAAAATGGCTTATAAATTAGGTAGAAATCAAACTTTTGACTCTGTATATATAAAGAAATCAAAATAAAAAAAGACATCTGAAAATTCAGATGTCTTTTATATTTTTATATACTATATTTAAGTATAAGAGTTTCAACGGCTGTTTCAGCATCAATAAGACCTGTTTTTATACTCATATCAATTTCAATACATTCCTCAAGAGCTCTTTTGAGACCTGAAACAGTAAAATTTTTAGATTGAGCAATATACTCTTTTACAACAAAATCACGTATACCAATCATAGTAGCTATACTTTTCATATCCTCACCGGCGTTTGTCAAAACCATACATTGAAGTATCAATCTAAACTGACGAACAACCATATACAGTATCATTCCGGGGTATTCTTTCATAAGTATAAGATTTTTATATATAGTCAAAGCCTTATCTGGTTTTCTCTTTCCAATAGCTCCTACAAGGTCAAATATTTTAGTTTCAAGAGATTTTGTACATATATCATCTATATCCTTTACAGTGACTTCCTCGCCCTCTTTTTTATATGACTCAAGTTTCTCAATCTCCCTTGAAAGATTTTCAAGCTCTCCTCCGGCACTTCTTATTAAATATGAAGCTGTTGATTTAGAAATAACAATTTTATATTTTTTAAGACTTCTTGAAATCCATTCAATAATATCCTTCTCATCAGGCGTTTTAAATTCACAGGCATATCCTATTTTTGTAAAAGTTTTATATATTTTCTTTCTCTTATCAATTTCATCTTCAGAAAATACAAGACAGACACTATCAGGCAAATTTTTTATGTATTCCTCCAAAGTGTCAACTTCTTCACTGTTTCCTGTGTCTTTTTCAGTATCATCATCACCCTTTTTACTTCCTCTAAAATATCCGCTATTTCTCACAATAAGAAGTTTTTTATCACTGAAAAAAGGCATAGTTTCACAAAAGTCCATTATTTTTTCAACACTAATAGACTTATCCTCCATACAGAGATAATTCATCATCTCAAAAGAAGGGTCAATAATAGCTTTTTTTAATCTTTCCTCATAGTTTTTTTTCAAAAAATTTTCACTACCATAGAAAAGATAACATTTTTTTATATCACCGGATTTTATATGTTTTTGTATCTCTTTCATGACCTACTCCGTTTCAATTACAGGTTTTATTTTATAAAAATCACTATACAATTCAACTACTAAAGATTTATTAACTGATGTATTATAATATTTTATGTGATATTTATCAAGTACATCTTTAATATTATTTGAAATATCTTCATCAGAAGATATAATTCCAATATCAGGAGAAATATTTTTAGAAAAATCATCAATAAAATCTGTATATGCTGGTATTTTTACAATATCAGATTTTAAATCAATATTTTTTGATAGTATCAAATTTTGGTCTGATTTTTCTATATCTCCTGTAAATAAAATAGTATTTTCCCTATCTTTAAACTTCATAACTATTGAACTATGATTTTCATTTCCGTCATAAATTTGATAATCTAAAAAAGGATATAATATTTCAAATTCTGCCTTGTTATTCAAATTAACACTATCTCCAAAAGATACTTCATACAATGGTATATTTCTTTCAAATGTGCTTTCAACAAGTTTTGTATAAATTCCAGTTTTAGCAAAATCAAATTTAGGTATTATAACATTTTTGACATCAAAATTCTCTATTATCTCAATAGCACCTTTTGCGTTATACTCATTCATATTAGATATAAACAAAACATCAACGCTGTCTTCTCCCTTATATTCCAAATATGGTATAACATCATTAATGCCTGTATTATTTCCAAAATCTAAAAAATGACCACCACCATCAACAACAGCAGTAAAACCGTCATATGTAGTGTAAACAGCAGAATTACCCTTTCCCACATTAATAAATGCAAATTCATTCTTTTTAAAAATATAATCATAATTAATTATAAATGAAAATAATAAGGCTGTTACAATAGAAAAACATCTTATATATTTTTTATCTATAAAAATAAATATCCATACGAAAGTAATATAAAACAATAAAACAGCAATAATATTTATACTACCTGTTTCAATATATAGATACTTAGAATTTTCTGTTATTGCAGCTAAAAATTTTATAAAATTAATAAGTACAAATACAGTTCCTGCCAAAAAGACTCCCAAAAAATGTATTAAAAATGAAGTTATAACAGAAACAAAACCCATAATAACAATAATTCCGGCAACAGGAATTACAATTATATTTAAAAACAAAGATGCTATTGAAACACCATAAAAATAATACATACATAAAGGTAGTGTCATTATATTTGCACCCATTGATATAAAAGCAACTGATTTAACAAAACTATTTATATTGTCAAATCTTTCAGAAATTTCATTTCCCATTCCTATGCCTATTGCAGCTATAAAAGAAAGTTGAAAACTTATACTATAAAGACTTTCAGGAGAAACAATAAGTATAATAAGTGCGGCCACAGCAACAGAATTTAGTATATCACTTTCCTCTCTTATTATATTTCCTATCAAAATAATAAGAGACATTATACAAGCTCTTACAACTGAAGGATTAGAACCGCAAAATAACATAAACATAATTATAAAAGGAATTGTTATTAAAGATGAAATTCTTCTTGATAATCTAAATATTACAGAAAACAAAAAATATATAAATCCTGAAACGACAGACATATGTAAACCCGAAACTGCTAATATATGACTTATTCCAGCTTTTTTAAATATATCTGTATAATACTCATCTATATACCTTTTCTCTCCTGTAATCATAGCTTTAAGTATTCCGCCCTCTCTTACAGGTAGAATAGTATCAATTTTTTCATTTACACAATCACGTAAATTTTCAATATACCAATAAAAATCTTTTTGTATATTTTTTGATGTAATTTCAAATGTATCACCAAATATACTATAATCATATCCATTATAATACATATAATTATTTTGTGAAAACATACCAGGAAAAGGAGCTTCATCACCTTTTTCAATTACACCTTTAATTTTTACTGTCATTCCATTTTCAATATTAACACCTTTTTCACAGACTGCTGTAATATTAAATTTATCATTTGTATTGGCATTATCTGTATAAATATTAGCTTTTCTCAAGTTCATAACTTGATAACCATTTTCAGATATATATTCATCACTTACAATGCCTTCAACATAAACTTCAACGCCATTTCTCACAAATCTTTCAGCAATTTCAGATTTTGGCGTAATACTTTTAAAAGCCAAAACCATACCTAAAATAGTAAAAATGCTTAGAACAAAAAACACTTTCATTCTATTAAAACGCATTATAATTATTTCAGAAATAATAATAACAGCCAAAAACAGGGCAATATCTGTTTTTGATTTCAGATAATGCCCTGCTAAAAGTCCCATTATATAATAAAAAACAACATATATTATAGTCCTTTTCATATTTAATCACCATATACTGTGTCAGCCTCAAAAGGTTTGCTAAAATCCATATGACCTTTAAAATCCTGCTGTTTTTCACCTTCTATAAGAAACTGCACTTTTTTAATATTATCCAATTCTGTAAGAGAATTTACTATTGAGTATATTGTAAACCATTCTCCAGCAGAACCACCTGTATGTTTAACCACAAAATCGCCACTTAAATCAACATAACAAATCCCGTCTGTTGTCTCTGTTTTTATACTCCTAAGTTTTGTTTCTGGTGGAACTGTTGGATAACTTCCTGACTCTTTAGGTCCTTTTATAAGCTCCTCTATTATATATTTTTCAATAGGCTCATTAGGATTAACTTCAATTTCTCTTTCCTCAACGTTAAACTGTGTAGCATCTTTGTTTGAAAAATAAAGTTTTACAGTTCTATAATTTTTAGGTTCTGGTGATATCACCGTATCTATAACAACATCATCAGCACCCATAATGCCTATAACTTGACCATTTGCCTTTTTAATATCCTCTCCAGCAACAGTTATTCTCACATAATCAACAAAATCAAGACCTGTAAGAGTTTTTACAATAGAAGCTCTGAGTATAAGCTCATCGCCAGAGTCAAGAGAATAATAATCAGAAGATATATCAACAGTAACAATATTTTTATTTATATTTACTTTTTCAAAAATAACATTGTCTGGTATAACACCTTGAAGTCCTTCTGTTTTAGGTCCTGCTTTAAGCTCTTTTAAAACAGAAACTACAATATCATTATTGTTTTCGCCTTTAACTTCTCGTTGTTCACTTTTCATAACAGATGTTGTAGTCTCAATAAAATAAAAATCTATTCCAACATCTATCATGTCATCTTTGTTTGTAACATATCTTATGCCCAAAATACAACCTAAAAATATAATTAATATACCAATACATATAACTATATTTCTCAATAATTTTTTATTCAATGAAGCACCTCCTTATTTTATATAGATTCCATTGATTTAACATTCTGTCTCAAAGGAATTCTTACAACAAATGTTGTGCCTTCATTTTCTTTACTTGTAACTTTTATACTTCCATTATGCATAAGAACTGTTGAATGAGTTATGGAAAGTCCTAAACCTGTTCCACCTGTTTCTCTATCTCTTGTCTTATCAACACGATAAAAACGGTTAAATATTTTTCCAAGTTCTTCTTCTGCAATCCCTATTCCTGTATCAACAACTTTAAAGAATGCATTTTGGTGGTCACAGTCAACATATAAACTTACCTTTCCACCATTGTCTGTATATTTTATACCATTTTCAACAAGATTTGATATTGCCAAAGTAAATTTTGTACTATCAACTTCAGCAGAAACCTCTTTATCAGCAATAAGCTCAATAGTTATATTTTTCGCATAGGCAAGAGGTGAAAGTCTTTTAACTATATCACCACAAAGTTTTACCATATCTGTCATCTCATACTTTATAGGAATTTCTCTCTGGTCAAGCTTAACAAGTGTTAATAAGTCGTTTATTATCTCTGTCATTCTGTCAACTTCAGAGTTTATATCCTGAAGAAATTCAACATACATTTCTTTTGGAACTTCCTCCTGAAGAAGTATAGACTCGCTTAAAACTTTTATAGAACTTAAAGGTGTTTTAAGTTCATGGGATACATTTGAAACAAAAGTCTGCCTTGTACTTTCAACCTGTTCAAGTTTATCAGCCATATTATTACAAGCCTCTGCAAGGTCTGATATTTCATTATGGCTTCTCTTATTAACAACAACCCTTTGCTCAAGATGACCTTCTGACATTTTTTTAATAACATCAAGCATATTTTTTAAAGGCTCTGTTATTATCTGAGACATAAAAAACATTACAATACCTGATATTATAACAACTCCACCAAGAAGTATTGCAACTTGTTTTTGTATATCGTCTATGGTATCAAAAATATCAGAAGATGAGTCAGATATAAGTACAGCACCAATCTGATTTGATTTACTATCAACAATAGTTACAGCAGCATATATAATTTCTCCAGCCTGCTCTTTTGCAACATCTTTATTATCTAATGCTTCAACAATTTCAGGAATTAAAATTGTTTTTCCTGTTTCTGTTTTATTTGAGTCATTTACAACCATTCCTGATGAGTCAACAACTATTATTCTATATCCACCCTGTCGGCTTGTCTCTTGAATATCATAGTCAAAAAGCTCTTTCTTGCTCTCATCAAAAAGATAATTCATAACTGTAATATGGCCAGATATTACATTAGCCTGACTTAAAAGCTCTTTTTTTCTCTCCTCAACATAATATTTATTCATTGTTCTAAATGTTGTACTTGTAAAAAAGAGAAGTGGTATAAATCCTATAAATATATATGTTGCCAAAAGAGTCCATCTAAGACTTCTAAAACCTTTCTTTTTTCCCTTAGTTAAAATAGTAACCAACTCCCCATTTTGTAAATATATATTTAGGTTCACTTGGATTTGCTTCTATTTTTTCTCTAAGGCGTCTAACATGAACATCAACAGTTCTTACATCTCCCGGATAATCATAGCCCCAAACTGTATCAAGAAGATTTTCTCTACTATAAACTTTGCCGGGATTTTCCATAAAAAGTTCAAGAAGGTCAAATTCTTTTGCAGTAAGGTTTGTTTCTTTTCCATCTATAAAAACTCGTCTACTTTCATATTCAAGTTCAAGCTCTCTTATTTTAAGTGTTTTAGCGGCTTCTTTAACAGGTGCAGCCTTTTTAACACTTCTTCTAAGTATAGCTTTTATTCTAGCTTTTAACTCAAGAATATTAAAAGGCTTTGTTATATAGTCATCTGCACCATACTCCAATCCCATTATCTTGTCCATATCCTCGCCTTTTGCAGTTACCATTATTATAGGCACTTGAGAAAACTCTCTTGTCTGCTGACAAACTTCAAGACCGTCCATTTTTGGAAGCATTACATCAAGTACAACAAGGTCATAATTACCTGCTTTTATAAGATTTAAAGCTTCCTCCCCATCAAAGGCGGAATCAACCTCCATTCCATCCTGTTCAAGAGAAAACTTTATGCCTTTTACAATAAGTTTTTCATCATCTACAACTAAAATTTTATATGCCATTTTTACCTCCTGATTATTCTAAAGTGATAAACTCTCTTATTTTTTCAAAAGTTTTATCACCTATTCCATAAACATTTTTAATTTCATCAATGGTTTTAAAACCACTATTTTTCTCCCTATATTCAATAATTCTATCCGACAAAGCGTCTCCTATACCTGGAAGAACCATAAGTTCATCTTTTGTAGCAATATTTATGTTTATCCCTTTACCAAGAGAAACATCTTCTGCTGTTTCAATGTCGTTAGGTGTCGTTTTTTCGGTTATTTCCTTACTATACATTATACATACTTTTCCGGAATTCTCAATTATAAAGTGTTGACTATGAAACAGTGGCATTTCTAAATTACTTTCATCAATATTTCCATCAGGTATTCCCCCTGCCCTATATATAAGGTCTCCAAGAGTTGATAAAGTATCCATATTGTATACACCGGGATAATTTATATTCCCACTTATTTCAACAGATATATTTTTACTGTAATCAGTCTTTGTATCAAATACAACACTATCTCCACCATTTATTAAAACAGCTCCCTGATTTCTATCTAAAAAGCCATTATAAAATATTCCGGAAAATACTATTAATATACATAAAACTATAATTGTTATATAAAATCTTTCAAAAACCTTAAAATTCAAATTTTAATCACTTCCAAATACAAAAATAGTTTTTATTTTTATTAAAATCTGTTATAATAATTAACTGTATATTACGGTTAAAAAAATTATGTAAGGAGAAAAAAATGAGAGCAGCTTTTTTAAAACTTTTCATTTTATTATATATTTTTTCTGCAAATATTTCCACAGTTTATGCGGAAAAAAATGAAGTACAAACACAACAGGAAACACAAACAACAATAGAACCAAAAACAAACCTTATTGACCCTAACACAACCCTTGATATAATAGGCGAAAGTGCAATACTCATGGACGCTTCGACTGGCGAAATACTCTATGAAAAAAACATGCACGAACAACTCTATCCAGCTAGTATAACAAAACTTATGACTGTTCTTCTTGCTTTTGAATACGGAAAACTTGATGAAACAGTAACATTTTCAGAAGAAGCCATATTTGGTATAGAAAGAAACAGCAGTCATATAGCTCTTGATGTTGGGGAACAGATTACCCTTGAACAATGTCTCTATGCAATACTTCTTCAATCCGCAAATGAGGCTTCTTTGGGAGTAGCTGAACATATAGGTGGTTCAAAAGAAGGCTTTGCAGATATGATGAATGAAAAGGCAAAAGAACTAGGCTGTCAAAATACTCATTTTGTAAACCCTAACGGACTTCACGATGACAATCATTATACTTCTGCCTATGATATGGCACTTATAGCAAAGGAAGTATTAAAATACGATAAATTCAGAGAGATAATAGCAACTCTCAAATATGAAATACCTCCAACAAACAAACAGCCTGAGACAAGATATTTATATGCACAACATCAGATGATTAAACCACCTTCAATATATGTATATGAAGGTTGTGAGGGAGGAAAAACAGGTTTTACAAACCAAGCTTTAAACACTCTTGTAACCTATACAAAAAGAGATGATACAGAACTTATAGCTGTTGTATTAAAAGACACAGGTGCAAACACATATGTTGATACAAAAACTCTTTTTGATTATGGTTTTGAAAATTATGAAACACTTAAAGCTTTTTCATCAGACGATTTTTCAACACAAAAGGACATAACCCAAACATACAAAAAAGATACCTTTGACCTTGGAAAACTTGATATAAAAGCTGACACAGATGTTTATACAACAGTAAAAAAATCTGATACAAAGCCTGAATATACTCAAAAAATAAATATAGATAACAATAAAATAGTACCTACAATAAAAGAAGGAAGTACCATTGGAACTGTTGATATATATGATGGCGAAACAAAAGTTGGTTATTCAAATCTTATAGCTTCAAATACAATAGAAGCTATACCAGAAGAAACTATTAAAGCTCAGAAAAAAGAAGAATTAAAATCATTAATATTAAACATAGTAAAGATTATAGTTACAGTTATTATAATATTTATAGTATTAATTATAATTATAAGAATTGTTCACAGAAGAAAATACAGAAGAAAAAAATTTAGAAGAAGAAAATACAGATAAAATAATACTAAATTAAGCCGGATTTAAAAATCCGGCTTTTTTATTTCATAATAAAATCAAGAGCTTTTTTATATTTCTCCAAACGGTCAATATCTTTTTGTGTTACAACTTTAAGTCTTGTCAAATCGCTATTGTGAATTATATCTTCTTTTTTTACAGCAATTGCAATTTCATTTGTTTTTACTCTATTTATATAGTCCATGTAATCTTCATTTTTATTTTTTGTGAGACATTTTAAAGCCTCTAAAATATTATCAGGTATACCCTCTTTTTTTAAATCATCAAAAGTTAAGTTTGCATCTTCAACAACATCATGTAAAATAGCTGTGACAGTAGTTTCCTCTGTAACCATTTTATCAGCAATTAAAATAGGGTGTAATATATAAGGCATACCACCTTTGTCATAAACATCTTTATGGGCATTATAGGCTATAATCATAGCTTTTTTAGTAAGTTCAGTATATATCATATTAACCCTCCACAATTTTTACAGAAATAGCACTGCCTGCAAACATCATTTCTTCAACAATAATTGCATTACTATAAAAAGAAGGTGCTTGTATATCAAGTATACACTCCTCATAGTCTTCTGTCTCATTAATTTTTTCTATTCCGTTTATTTTTACTCCTCTATCATGAAAAAATTCATCTGTATTTTTATAAAACTTACTGCTGTTTTTAAGTTTAACATATATTCGTATATTTCTTGGTCTTATCATAAATTTATTTTCTATATATTCAAACAAAACCAAAACAACAACTGTTACAACAGCAGAAAAAATAGAAATAAAATAATATCCCATACCAACAGCAAGACCTATACAGGCAACAGTCCATAAACTAGCAGCAGTTGTAAGTCCCTTTACAGAATTTTTAGTTTTTAATATGGTTCCAGCTCCAAGAAATCCTATACCACTTATAACAGAAGCTCCAAGCCTTCCTATATTACTTTCAGATACCGTTATTTTTTCGGAAGTCATTGAAAATATAACAGCATCACTTACTATTTTTACTTGAATAATTGCTATAACTGCCGCACTTACACATACAAGTATATGAGTTCTAAACCCTGCCGGTCTATTTCTTTTTGTTCTCTCAAAGCCTATTAAAGCCCCTATAAACACTGCCAACATAATTCTTATAACTATATCATTATAGGCAATATACATAAAGACCTCCTTTATTTTGTCAAATCAGCCTCTTTTGCAGAAACAAAATTTATAAGGCTTTCAGGATTAATTATAATCTGCTGACCTCTTATGCCAGCACTTACAGCTATTTCATCAAATAATATAGCTGTCTCATCTATATATGTAGGATATTTCTTTTTCATTCCAATAGGAGAACAACCACCTCTTATATATCCTGTTAAACCTAAAATTTCTTTAACGTGTATCATCTCAACTTTTTTATTTCCTGAAATATGGGCTGCTTTTTTAAGGTCGAGCTCATCATCAACAGGTATACAAAAAACATTTATACCGTTTTTATCTCCTCTTGTAACAAGAGTTTTAAAAACCTGTTCAGGGTTCATTCCTATTTCACTAGCTGCATGGCTTCCTGAAAGATTGTTTTCATCATATTCATATTCTTTTATACTGTAACTTATTCCTTCTGTATCAAGCATTCTCATAGCATTTGTTTTTGTCATGGGGTTAATTCTCCTTTACAGTAATTTTAAAAATAAAAAAACAGACTTATGGAAAACCATAAGTCTGCAAAAAATTTTAATAAAAATTAAGCATTTATTCCGTTTACAAGTCTAGCAAGAGTTGATTTCTTTCTAGCTGCTGCGTTTTTGTGGAAAATTCCTTTTGTGTATGCTCTGTCGATAGCTGAAACTGCACCAACTAAAGCTGCTGCTGCTTCCTCTTTGTTTCCAGCGTTAACAGCTACAACAACTTTTTTGATAGCTGTTTTAGTCTGAGATTTAATCATTCTATTTCTTAATGTCTTTTTGCTGATGACTTTAATTCTTTTTTTTGCAGATTTAATATTTGCCACGTTAATGTTCCTCCTAAAAATTGTTTGTTTTCGTTCTTTGTATTTTTAAAAATTTAGATATTGGGGAATATCGCTTTTTAAAAAAATATTAACCACTATTCTTCGACACGGTTGGGCAATTAGCCCTGTGGTTAAACCAACATAGTCTATTTTACTCTATATCTTACCATAAGTCAATGAATATATTAAAAAAATTGTGTATAAAATAAATTCTAAAAATAACTATTTTTATACTATACTACACAGCAGGAGGAATACTATGAACAAAGAAAATCACGATATAAATATATACTCCGGCATACGAACAGACTTAGCCATAGAAGCCAGAGAGAATTTTGAAAGTGATGAAATAGAAGGCGTAAAAACAGAGACAGAAAAAAACGAAAATTATACTATAACCCATGTAAGTATACTAAATGAAAAAGGTAGTGAAATTTTAGGAAAACCTATTGGAAATTATATAACAATAGAGTCTCCAGAAATGAGAGAAAATAATATTGATGTTCATGAAGAAATAATTGAAAAAACTTCCCAATGTATAAAAAAACTTATTGAAATAAACAATATAAATCCTACAAATATTCTTATTGCTGGATTAGGAAACAGATATGTGACTCCTGACGCTTTAGGACCAAAAACAATATCAAAAATACTTGTCACTCGCCATATTATAGATACAGTTTCAGAAGATATAGAAGGGGCTGTAAGCTCTGTATGTGCCATATCACCGGGAGTTATGGGTATAACAGGTATAGAGACAGGAGAGATAATAAAAGGCATAACAGAGAAAGTTAAACCAAATCTCATAATAGCCATAGACGCTTTAGCTGCAAGAAGATTTTCAAGAATAAATGCTACAATACAAATGTCAGATATAGGAATTATTCCCGGTGCTGGAGTTGGAAACAAAAGAATGGCTCTTGATAAAAAAACTCTCGGTGTGCCTGTAATAGCAATAGGTGTTCCAACAGTAGTTGATGCTGCTACTCTTGTAAATGATACTATGGATAGAATACTTGATGAAATGGTACAATCAGCAAAAGAAGGCACTGAAATATATAATATGCTTAAAAATCTTGACTATGATGAAAAATACAGACTTATAACAGAACTATTAACACCCTATGCTGGAAATATGTTTGTGACACCTAAAGAGGTTGACGCTGTTATAGATAGACTTGCAAATATAATAGGAAATTCAATAAATATATCTCTCCACGAAGGTATAACAACAGATGACATAAACAGATATAAATATTAAAATACTCCCCTTTTTAAGGGGAGTATTTTGTGGGTGTACATATTACTATTTTATTTTAAAACGCTAAGTAAATTAGTGTCTAAAATGACGCATTCCTGTAAATACCATTGCAATACCGGCTTCATCACAAGCATCAATAGATGCCTGGTCTTTTATTGAACCGCCCGGCTGAATGATAGCTGTAATTCCGGCTTTTGCACATTCCTCAACACAATCTGGGAATGGGAAGAAGGCATCAGAAGCAAGAGCAGCACCTTTTACAGTATCAGCTCCAAGGTGGTCTATACCATGCTCAATAGCCTGTTTACAAGCCCATATTCTATTAACCTGTCCAGGTCCAATTCCTACGGACTGTTTATCTTTTCCTATTGCAATACCGTTTGATTTTGTATATTTAACCATTTTCCAAGCAAAAAGGAGGTCTTCCATTTCTTTTTCAGTTGGTTTTCTCTTTGTAACAACTTTAAGTTCTTCTTCATGGAGAAGTTCGTTGTCAATATCCTGTATAAGTATACCACCTGATACTTTTTTAATATCAATAGAGCCTTTAGGCTGTTTTTTGTCAATACCTTCAAGAGTTAAAAGACGGATATTCTTTTTCTGTTCAAGAACTTCAAGAGCCTCTTTTGAGAATGAAGGAGCAAGAACTATCTCAACAAATATTTTGTTGATTTCTTCTGCTGTTGCTTTGTCAATTTCTCTATTTGCAACTATAATTCCACCGAATATAGATACAGGGTCAGAATTATATGCTTTAACATAAGCCTCGTGGATTGTTTCAGCACTAGCAACACCACAAGGATTTGAATGTTTACAAGCAACTATTGTAGGCTCTGTATATTCTTTTAAAAGCTCTAAAGCTCCGTTTGTATCATTTATGTTATTGAATGAAAGTTCTTTACCGTGAAGCTGAACAGCATTTGTAAGCATTCCCTCACCTGCTCCAACTTCTTTATAGAAAGCTGCTTTCTGATGTGGATTTTCACCGTAACGCATTTCCTGTACTTTTTCATATGTAAGGCTTATTGTATCTGGGAACTGTTCAATTCCAGCAGCTTTTTTCATATAGTCAGCTATAAGGCTGTCATAATGTGATGTGTGCATAAATACCTTTGCAGAAAGGTAGAATTTTGTATCAATAGAAATATCTCCTGTTTCTTTTATTTCAGATATAATTTTGTCATAGTCTTTAGGGTCTATAACAACAGCTACGTCTTGATAATTTTTAGCAGCAGCTCTTATCATTGTAGGACCACCGATGTCAATATTTTCAATAGCTTCTTCTCTTGTAACACCTGGTTTTAATATAGTCTGTTTAAAAGGATAAAGATTTACAACAACCATATCAATAGTATCTATTCCAAGTTCTTTAATCTGTCTCATGTGTTCTTCATTTCCTCTTATAGCAAGAACACCAGCATGAATTGATGGATGGAGAGTTTTTACACGACCATCAAGGCACTCTGGAAAACCTGTTACATCAGAAATTCCTATAACTTTTAATCCAGCTTCCTCAAGTGCTTTATGAGTACCACCTGTTGAAATTATTTCATATCCTAAATTTGTAAGTTCCTTTGCAAAATCAATAATACCTGTTTTGTCTGATACACTAATTAATGCACGTTTCACTTTTTTTCCTCCTTTAATTAAAAAACAAAAACCGCCTGAGCAAAATTCTGTCATAGAAAACACAAAATTGCCCAGGCGGTCGGCTTTAAAACACTGCACTCCCTTGTAGTTAATCTACTTCCGCCAGTCATGCAGTTAAAATGCTCTGTTAAATTAATTACACATATATATTATAGCCTAATTGTAATTAAGTCAAGAAAAATATTTTAAATTATATTATTCTCTGTCTCACAACTTCATACATAAGTATTCCGGCAGCCATAGAAGCATTTAAAGACTCGGCTTGTCCTGGTATAGGCAGTTTTACAAGGTCATCACATAAAGATGTAGCTTTATAAGAAAGCCCCCTTGCCTCATTTCCTATAAAAAACGCTGTACCCTTTTTTAAATCGAGGCTATAAGGATATTTTTCACCTTTAAGATGTGCCGCATAAATTGATATATTATTTTCTTTTAAAAGCTCCACTGTTTCAGCCACATCACAGTTTTGAAAAATATTTATATGAAATATAGCTCCCATTGTTGAGCGAAGTACCTTTGGATTATAAAGGTCAACACTTCCCTTTGTGAGAAAAATTCCATCAGCTCCTGCCGCATCAGCAGTTCTTATTATAGTTCCCAAATTTCCTGGGTCATTAAGTTCTTCAGCAATAATATAAAATCCATTTTCTTTTTTGTTTGATACAACATCTTTAGGATTTTTTTCAAATTTTTCACAGACAGCCAATATTCCCTGAGGATTTTCAGTGTCTGCACAAAATTTAAACACATTATCACTTAAAACAAAAACTGAAGCTCTATTCTCAAATTTTTCAATATCATTATTTTTATAATAACTTTCAGAAACAGCAAACATATCAACTTTAATACTCTGTGGAATTTCCAAAATAAATCTTTCTCCCTCAACGACAAAAAGACCTGTTTTGTCTCTATCTTTTTTATTTTTTAAACTTTCTATTTTTTTTACTATTTTATTCTGTCTACTCTCTATCAAAAAATCACCTTATACTTTTCTTTTCCATAAAATCTTGTATAATACTATTCTCTCCAAGGACAATAACTATATCTTCTTCCTCAAAAACATAAGTTGCAGAAGGAGTAACTTCAACTTTTCCACCATGTTTTATAGCAACAATATTAAGACCATATTTTGCACGAACCTCACAGCCGGCTATTGTTTTTCCTATCCAATCTTTATTAGGAGGTATCTCCGCTATACCAAACTCATCGGAAAGCTCCATAAATTCAAAAAAGTTTCCATAAAGAAGGCTGTTTGCAACCCTTACGCCCATTTCTCTTTCTGGGAATATAACTCTATCAGCACCTATTTTCTGAAGAACCTTTTTAGACCTTTCATCTTGTGCCTTAGCTACAATATATTTAACTCCTGCTTCCTTTGCTATAAGTGTAGCCATTACACTGGCTTCAAGTTTACTTCCTATGGCTATTATAGCAACATCAAAATTACCTATTCCAAGAGATTTCAAAGCAATCTCATCTGTCATATCAGCTTTTACAGCATGAGTAACAAACTCAAGAGCATTTTGAACAACCTCTGCATTATTATCTACTGCAAGAACATCAAAACCTTTATCAGAAAGAGTTTTTGCAACACTCATTCCAAATCTTCCAAGTCCCAAAACTATAAACTGATTATTCAATTTCATAATGTTTCCTCCAAAATTATCCTACCATTATACCTTCTTCAGGATATTCTACATGTTCAATATAATTATTCTGTTTTCTTGCAAGCCCTATAATAATTGATATAGGTCCTATTCTTCCCATAAACATGGCAAGAGATATAATAAGTTTTCCAACAACTGAAAGATATGGTGTTATACCTGTTGTTATACCAACAGTTCCAAGGGCTGATGTTGTCTCAAAAAGAAGGTCAATAAATTCATAACCAATATCCATTCCCTTTTCAGTTATAGTTAGAACCATTGTAACACCTATAACTGTTGCAAAACTTATAAGAAATACTGCAAGAGATTTCTGTATTATACCTAAAGGAACTTTTCTTCCCCATATATTTGTTGTAATACTTCCTCTTGCAACAGAAATAACAGTTATCAAAAGAACAGCTATTGTAGATGTTTTTACACCGCCGGCTGTACCTGCTGGTGAACCACCTATAAACATAAGTATTATACTTAAAAATTTTGATGCATATGTCATGTCAGCCTGTGATATAGAATTAAATCCGGCAGTTCTCAAAGTTACAGACTGCATAAATGAAGCTGTAATTTTTCCACCAAAACCAAGGCTTCCTAATGTCTGTGGGTTTCCATATTCAAATAAAAATATTAAAAAAGCTCCTCCCAATATTAAAATCGGTGTAAACACAAGTACAACCTTACTATGAAGTGAAAATTTTGAACAAGCAGTTTTAAATGATAATTTATTATTTCGCTTTAACTTAATAACTTTTATTATATCAATCCAAACTGTAAATCCAAGACCACCAATTATTATAAGACTCATTATAATTAAATTTAAGTAAACATCTGAAACATAAGGTGTAAGACTTGCATCACCTATAATATCAAATCCAGCATTACAAAAAGCTGAAACCGAGTGGAAAAATCCCATTCCAATTCCTCTTATAACACCAAACTTTGGAACAAACTCTATTGAAAGTAACATTGCTCCAAGACACTCAATTATAAGAGTTCCTTTAAGTATACTTTTTACAAGTTTAACCATTCCAGCCATAGTATCTTGATTTAAAGACTCTTGTATTACCATTCTTTCTTTTAATGTTATTTTTCTTTTCCTCATGATAAAAAACATTGTAATAACAGTCATAAAACCAAGACCGCCAATTTGTATAAGAAATATTATAACAAACTTGCCAAATACAGTCCAATGTTCAAGGGTATTAACAACAACAAGACCTGTAACACAGACAGCAGATGTTGCAGTAAAAAGAGCATCTACAATGCCTATACTCTCTCCGTTTTTACTTGCTATTGGAAGATTTAACAAAAATGTTCCTATACAGACAACGGCAAAAAATCCTAGTATAACAATTCTTGTAGGATTTAGTTTAAAAAAATTATTTTTCTTACCAATACTCTCCATAACCAAAATCTCCATTTTAAATTTTATATAATAATTGTGATTATAGCATAAAAATATATTAAATCAATAGAATAATATAAACTTTTAATATACAAAACTTTAATGTTTAATTATAGGACAATATAAAAAGACGGATTGCTCCGTCTTTAAATTGTTTTTGTTTTTTTATTTCTCAAATAAATTATAACTATACCAACAACTATCAAAAATGCTGATAAAAGTTGTGAAACAGGTATACCTGTTGAACCTATTATAAGCTGGTCTGTTCTAAGTCCCTCAATCCATACTCTGCCCAAGGCATATCCTATAATATAAAGTCCAAATATTTCGCCGTCAAATTTCTTTTTTCTTTTCAAAACCATAAGTATTATAAAAACACAAAGGTTCCAAAAAGACTCATACAAAAATGTAGGCTGCACCTGTATATATTCAACACCATTTATATTTACAACTTTATCTAAAACACTTTGAGATATATTAGAAACTTGGTCTTTCATATAACGCATGGCAAAGAGACCATCTGTGTATCCACCAAAAGCCTCTCTGTTAAAAAAGTTTCCCCATCGTCCTATAATCTGACCTAAAAGCAAACTAGGAGCTGCTGTATCAGCAAAAAGCCAAAAATTTAATTTTTTTGCTTTTGTATAGAAATATGCAGTTAATACTCCTCCTATTATACCACCATATATGGCAAGTCCTCCATTTCTTATAGCAAATATCTCTGATAAATGTTGACTGTAATAGTCCCAAGAGAATATTACATAATAAAGTCTTGCACATATAACACAAACAACTATTGCTATCATTGTGAAATCCATATAGTTTTCAGGATTTTGATTTGTTCTTTTAGCCTCATAAAGAGCAAGAAACAGCGATAAAATTATACCTGTACCTATTATTACGCCATACCAGTAGACATCTATACCAAATATACTAAAGGCTACATTACTAAGCTCCTTTATCTGTATCCCCAGATTAGGAAACCATATTTCAGGCATATCCCCCATTATTAAATTCCTCCTATTCTAAAGGTTTTACAACAGACAAAACCATGTTTTTACTGTCAAAACCTTTGTTTAAAACCCCACTGACAAAATTTATATCTATGTCGGAAATAGCATCATAAACTTCTGAAATATCAGTATTTTTAACAGCAAAATTAATCTGTGCTATTACAATAGCATCAACAGAGTTTAAACCTCTTATAAATCTTCCCTTATGTTTTTCTTTTATTCTCTCAAAAACTTCTGATGAAAGACCATTTCTCTGTACTTGTTTAAATTTTTCTGCTATAAGTTCCGCTATATCCTCAGGATTTTCACATTTTCCTGTAATAACAAAAAATGCAAACTCTTTACCTGAAACAAAATCAATTCCAAGACTTTCTTTTAGTATTCCTTTATTATACAGATTTTCATAAAACTCAGAGCTTTCTCCAAAAAGTATATCTCCGCCAATTTTTAAAGCAAAAGAAGTTTTTAAATCACTTTCAAAAAAACTCTTAGGCAATTTAAAACCAACACTGAAAACAGTTTCTTTTATGTCCATCTGTACCATAGAATATTTTTGTACTATATCACAGGGTTCATCATCATATACGGATTTAACTTGCTTTTTACTGTTAAAACCTTTAAACTCATTTTTAATTAAATCAAAAAGTTCATTTTCATCAAAATCCCCTGCACATATAACAGCCATATTATCAGCAGTATAAAATGAATTATAGCATTTATTAAGCATATTTTCATCTATTTTTTCAACAGTGTCACAAGTTCCTGCTATTTTATTTTTTATACTGTGGTTGTGATACATTATATTTAACATCTCATAATATACACGCCAATCAGCATTATCATCATACATTGTTATTTCTTGTTTTATAATACTTTTTTCAGACTCCACATTTTCATTTGTAAAATATGGAGTTTTGACCATATTTATAAGTATTTTTACATTATCATAAAAATTTTCTGAACAATTAAAATAGTAAACCGTTTTTTCAAAATCAGTAAAAGCATTGGCAGAAGCACCATTTTTTGAAAATAGTGTAAAAACATCACCCTCAGGATTTGCAAAAAGTTTATGTTCTATAAAGTGGGCTGTTCCTGACTGGGAATTATATATTTTTCCATTATCATAAAAATTCATATCATTAGCACCATAAAAAAACACTATGGCACACTCTTTATTTACATAGTCTTTTTTAGGTATTAAATAACATTTAATTCCACTTTCTTTATCAGAAATAAATATTTTTTCTTTTATAACAGAATTCTTTTTCAAAACAGATGACATAAAATTCCTCCTATTCTCTACCTGAAATAAAATACACGGTGTCAGGTTTAATTTTTTTACCTACTTTTGTAATTTCATTTTTTGTACAGTTATCAATCATTTTTACATAATCATCTATTGAATAATTTTCATCAATTATTATATTGTCAAGTATACTGTCACAAATAAGAGGAATACTATCTTTTTTATCTATAAAATATTTTATAACTGATTTTTTAGCTGATTTTATTTCATCATCAGTAATATTATTTATCATATCTTTTATAGTTGTCTCTATGGTTTCAACGGTTTTATCATAACTTTCAATATCAATTCCAGCCTGCACCATAACAACACCTTTAAACTTATAAACAAAAGAGTTTATATAATAACAGAGACCTTCTTTCTCTCTAACACTAGCAAAAAGTCTTGAGTCAGCACTTCCTCCCAATATCTCACTAAATATTAAAAGGGGTATTATTTCTTTATCTTTAAATGTTATACCTGTTTTAAATCCCATACAAAGTTTACCTTGTTTTATATCTGCAACCTCTGTAACTTCATTTATTTTGTCTCTGTATTTTTCATTTTTTTTATTAAAATTACTTTTTCTGAATATAACATCAGAGAAATTTCCCCTAAGATAATTTTTTATTTCTTCTTCATTTACATTTCCTGAAACTATAATTTCAAAAGGACAGTTTTTAATTATATATTTATAATAATCAAAAAGTTCTGAAGATGTTATTTTCTCTGTACTTCTTAAATATCCTGTACAATCCAATCCAAAACCTTCATGACCATACATTTCTTCTACACATCTGTCAATGGCATATTCATTCATATTATCTCTTTTTGACTTTATTTCATTTAAAAGTCTGTTTTTTTCTCTGTCAAAGACATAAATATCAAACTTATTTTCATTTACAAAAGGTTTATATATTATTTCTCTCAAAAATTCAAATTCTTCAAAAAGGTTACTTTGTTCTATACACAATGTTTCCATATAAAAAAGTATAATATGCTCATCACCCTTTTTTATAACAGAAACATCAAAAACAGCACCTTTCATATTTTCCAATCTCTCCATAATATCTCTTTTTGTTCTGTATTTATCACATGAAACTGAAAATATTTTTGCCAAAAGGGCATTTTTTGAAACTTCATCATATTCAGGTTTAGTTCTTATAGCTATTGTTATCAAAGCTGTTTTAAATTTATTTGTATTAAAAAATTGGGCAATATTATTCATTTTACACCTCACAATAGAAATAAAATATATTTTTATACTACCCTCTTTTTTATTAAAAATACAAAAAAGCCTTTGAACAAAATGTCCAAAGGCTTAATATTATTTATTATTCATTTACGTAGTTATCAAAGTATCCCTGTACAAGAATGATAGGTGTACCTTTGTCACCACTTCCGCTTGTAAGGTCACAGAGTGAACCTATAAGGTCTGTAAGTCTTCTTGGAGTTGTTCCCTGAGAAGCCATGTTTCCTTTAAGGTCAGCATCTTTCTTTGTGATAGCTTCTGAAATTGCTTTTTTAAGTTCCTCACCTTTAAGGTCAGCAAAATCATTGTCAGCAAGATATTTAAGTTTAAGTTCGTTTGGAGTTCCTTCAAGTCCATCTGTATATCCAGGTGAAACAACAGGGTCAGCAAGCTCCCAAATTTTTCCTACTGGATCTTTGAAAGCACCGTCTCCATAAACCATAACTTCAATATGTTTTCCTGTTTTTTCAATAAGTTCTTTCTGAATTCTATCAACAAGAGCTTTACAATCTCTAGGGAATAATTTTACTGTATCCTCTGTTGATTTGTTTGAACCTAAAAGACCATACTGGTCATTGTATCCACTTCCGTCAATAGAAGCTGTCATTATTTCGTCCATACCATAAACTATTTTAGCTCCTGCTTTTTTGAGAAGTCTCTTTGTTCTTACTCTTGTGTGGATATCACAGTTAAGAACACAGTCTGTATAATTAAGTATAGCTGTTGGGTTGTTTGCAAAAACAACTTCAACTTCTGCACCACATTCTTTTATAAGTGATGAGTAGTATTCGATATAGTCAACACCTGTAAATACGTGTACAGGGTTTCCAAATTTTTCTCTGAAATCAGCTTCTGTTAAAACATCTGTCCAAGGATTTACTCCCTTTTCGTCAAGTAAATCATAATCTATAAAATGGTTTCCAACTTCGTCTGAAGGGTAGCTGAACATAAGAACTATTTTTTTAGCTCCCTTTGCAATACCTCTAAGGCATATAGCAAATCTGTTTCTACTTAAAATAGGGAAAATAACACCGATTGTGTTGTCGCTATATTTGCTTGCAACGTCTTTTGCAATAGCGTCAACTGAAGCATAGTTACCCTGTGCTCTTGCAACAATTGACTCTGTAAGTGCAACAACGTCTTTATCATGAAGCTCAATATTTTCAACTTTTGAAGCTTCAAGTACTGTATCAACTACGATTGACGCAATGTCATCACCTTCATGAATAATTGGTGCTCTTAATCCTCTGGAAACTGTTCCTACCATTCTTCCCATAACCGTTTTCTCCTTCTTAAAATAAAATTTATTTTTTATAAAATTAATTAAAATTCACCGATAATTGCCCGTTTTATCGATATAATTATATTATAATGTATTAAAATTTATAAGTAAACTACAATTTACTTACACTTTATATAAGCAAAACTTATATTATAAAAATATGTATGTAAAAACTATTATCACTATCAAAAATACTATATTATATAATGTAAATTTTTTCATATATAATCCCTTATCACTGCCATCACACTGGCTATATATCTTAAATGATATTAAACTGGCAAGAGAAGCAACTAAAGTTCCAAGACCACCTATATTTGTACCCTGCAATAAAGCTACATAATCTGATGTGAAACCAGAAAGCATAAGAGCTGTTGGAACATTACTTATAAACTGGCTTAAAACAACAGCTGAAATCATTTCCCTTCCATTTATAACTGCATTTACACTATTTTTTATAATTTCAATTCTTCCCATATTTCCAACAAATATAAAGAAAAATACAAATGTCAAAAGAAGACTAAAATCTATTTCTTTTATTATTTTTCTATCGTAAACTATAAATCCAAAAAGAACAATAAAAAACATTATTCTATAATCTATTAAATTAAAAACTGTAAAAAGACATATAACAAAAAATACTGTAAATACAGCAACTCTGTTTTTATCAATATCATTCTTTTTAGTATCTTTATGTTCTATTTTTTCACCCTTCATAAATAACATTGTAATAAGTATCAAAATAAAACTTAAAACACTTATAGGGATAACTATTGAAAAAAATTCACCTGTCCCAACACCATAATAAGAATATAAATAAAGATTTTGAGGATTTCCAACAGGTGTAACCATACTTCCAAGGTTAGCAGCAATAGTCTGCATAACAATAACAAAAATAATTTTATCTTTATACTTTTCTCCAAGAACAGCTATTGAAAGTGGAACAAAAGTTATAAGAGAAACATCATTAGTTATGAACATTGATGAAAAAAAACAAAGCATAACAAGTATTATTGATATATGTTTTATATCTTCAGCCTTTGATATAAGTTCAACTGATACTCTCTCAAAAAAACCTGCTTTTTTGATACCTGCAACAACTCCCATAAGACAAAAAAGAAGTGCAAGAACTTTAAGGTCAATATATTCTATATAATGTTTATCAGGAATTACAAAAAACATTGATATAATAGCAAGTATTCCCGAACAACAAAGAACAGTCTCCCTCTTAAAAAAATCTTTTATAAACCCCATTATTATCCCCCTTACGCACAAAAATTCCAACGGAACAAGTCCGTTGGAATTATAAAAATTTTATTATTCGTTTCTCATTGCAACCATAAGTTTTGGTATAAGCTGTTTCTTTCTTGAAACAACACCCTCAAGAATAGCTGAATTATCTACAACTTCTTTCTTGAATGCTTTATTTACATACATAGCTGCATCATCACCTATCATTATAAGGTGTGTTGATTCATCAACTATATTTGTAAGCATAAAGAACATCATATCCACGCCCTGTGAAGCAAAAGTCTTTTCCATATAAGAAAGGAGTTTTGGTTTTATTACATCAAATACTCTTGAGTTCATAGAGCTTATCTGTCCAACACCAAATGTTATGCTATCAGCAGTAAATTTCTTGTAATCCTGATAGAATATTTCTTCAGGTGATTTTTCTGCAAGATTACTTCCAGCGTCAAACATTTCCTCTGCAAATGATACAATATCAATTCCTGCAATCTCTGCAAGTCTTTCAGCAGCATTTTTATCAACAGCTGTACAAGTAGGTGAACGGAACATTAATGTGTCTGATATAATTGCAGCACAGAGAAGCCCAGCAATTTTAGGCTCTATCTCAACACCATTTTCACCATACATAAGATAAACTATTGTAGCTGTACAACCTAAAGGCTGATTTCTGAAATATACAGGAGACATTGTCTCAAGGCTACCAATTCTGTGGTGGTCGATGATTTCAAGTATATCAGCATTATCAAGACCATCAACAGCCTGTGATTTTTCATTATGGTCAACAAGAATTACTTTCTTTTTGTCCAAATCAAGAAGAGACCTTCTTGAAATCATACCATAATATTTTCCTTCATTATCAAGAACAGGGAAGTCTCTGTGTCTAACTTTACCCATAATCTGTTTAACTTCCTCTGTGAAGTCCTCTGTCTTGAAAGTTATAAGATTTTTTGTTTTCATGAAGTAACGAATAGGTGTACTTTGATTTATAAGTCTTGCAGCAGTATAAGTATCGTGAGGTGTTGTTATAATAGCACAACCTCTTTCCTGAGCAAGTTTTGTTATAGTATGTGTAACAGGTGAGCCTGTACAAATAATAAGGCAACCTGCACCCATTTCTATGGCACAGAGCTGATTGTCATATCTGTTACCAAGTATTACTATATCTCCCTCATCAACATATGTTTCAAGGAGGTCAGGATTTGCAGCAGCAATAAGGATTTTACCTTTTTCAATTACTGTATTTTCGTCTCCAACAACAATTTCACCTTCAAGAGTCTCAACAACATTTTTATATAATGTTTTTGATGTTGAAAGTATTGTATTATCAAAAATATCCATGTTAGCTGTTGCAAGGTCTTTGATTGATATTATACCAACAAGTTCATCAACATTATCTGTAACAGGAAGTGTTGATACTCCTAAATCTCTCATAAGTGTCCATGCTTTTTTAAGTGAATACTCACTAGCAACACCCTGAGTTTTTCTCATGTTTATATCTTTAACCTGATTTCCAGCATCTGTAACGTATTCAGGTATATCGACATTAAATCTTTTGAGAACATATTCTGTCTCACTGTTAATCTGACCAGCTCTACAAGCAACAAAATCCTGGTCAGGTTTTATTTTGTTTTTAAGGTTTGCATAAGAAATTGCTGAACATATAGAGTCCGTATCAGGATTTTTATGTCCAATAACGATTATACTATCTTTTTTCATATAATAAATTCCCCTTTCACTATATTTTTCACCTTCTCGATATTTAAAGTATACAGAAACAAAAAAGATTTATCAATGGAATTTTACAGAAAAATTTAAACATCATCATAATTAATCACAGTGCTTAAAATTTTAATTAATTTATAGTTAATTTTACTGTATTATTTTGATGCAATAAGTTTTTTGAGGGCATATTCCATACGACTTACAGTAAGTTCATACATATCAACTTCCTTTGAAATCATTCTTATTGTGTCATAACCATAAGTGTGTATCCATCTATTTTCTGCAATAGGATTAAGCCAAACAACATTTTTATATTTATTTTTAAATTTTCTTATCCATTCTATGCCTGGCTCCTCATTAAATACACCATAATAATAATTTCCGCCTACACTTAAAAGCTCTGTTGGTGACATGGCAGCATCTCCAACAAATATTATTTTATAATCTTTATTAAGATTTCTTAAAACCCAGTTTGTCTCAACACTTTTATCATATCTACATTCTGGTGTTGTATAAAGCTGGTCATATATACAGTTATGGAAATAATATATTTTCAAATCTTTAAAATGGTTTGATTTACTTACAGCCTGAAAAAGAGCACTACACATTTGACTGTATCTATGCATAGAACCACCAGAGTCAAAAAGTACAACTAATTTAACTGTATTCTGTCTTGGTCTATCGAAAACAAGTTTAAGTCTTCCAGCATTATCACAAGTTTTCTGTATAGTTTTTTCAACGTCCAATTCAGTTTTAGGTCCTTCAACACGGCTTGAAAACTGTCTAAGTCTTCTAAAGGCAACTTGAAGTTGTCTTGTGTCAAGTATATTATCATCTCTAAAATCTCTGTAATTGTGCTCTCCTGCCATCTGTAATGCAGAGCGAAGCCTTCCTTCTCCCCCAACACGTATACCCTTAGGACTGTAACCGGAATGTCCCATTGTAGAGCCTCCACCTGTACCAATCCAATATATACCACCGTCATGTCTCTCTTTCTGTTCTTCAAGACGCTCTCTCAAAAGTCTTTGAAGGTCTTCAAGGGTAAGATTTCCATTTCTAAGGTCTGCTGCCAACTTATCAAAATCCTCAGCCATAGCCTTTGGATTTTCCAAAAAGTCATAAATCTCTTTTGGTATTTCATCAAATTTTTTAATATCTTTAAAATAATCAGCAAAAGCAGTATCAAACTTGTCAAACTCGCTTTCACTTCTCACAACAATAGCTCTACAAACATGATAAAATTCTGTAAGGCTTGATTTACAAAGACCTTTTCTCAAAGCCTCCATAACTGTAAGCCATTCATTTACAGAAACATCAAGACCTGTATCTCTAAGTTTATAAAAAAAGTCTATAAACATCAAAACACCGCCTTTCTTACCATCTTGGGCGAGCAAATCCTCTTTCTTTTGCCTTTTCAACAGTTTCAAGATCTTCATTTTTCTTAAGAAGAACACCGGCAAAAGGAACTTTTTCTTTTATCTCATCAGGATTAATTCCACCTATGGCGAGAGCCTGTATCCAGTCAATAACTTCTGATGTACTAGGTTTTTTCTGAATATCTCTTACATCTCTTATAAGATAGAATGTTTCAAGAACTTTTTCAACAAGATATTCATCTATATCATCAAAATGAACCTTTATAATCTCAGCCATCATTTCAGCATTAGGAAACTCTATATAATGGAAAATACATCTTCTTAAAAATGCATCTGGAAGCTCTTTTTCCGCATTTGATGTTATTATTACAATAGGTCTAACTTTAGCTTTTATAGTTTCCTTTGTCTCTGGAATATAGAACTCCATTTTGTCAAGCTCCCATAAAAGGTCGTTAGGAAACTCAAGGTCAGCTTTATCAATCTCATCTATAAGAAGAACAACCTGCTCATCACTATTGAAAGCCTCACCAAGTTTTCCAAGTTTTATATATTTTTTAATATCATTAACGCCCTCTGTTCCAAACTGGCTGTCATAAAGTCTCTGTACAGTGTCATAAACATAAAGTCCGTCCTGAGCCTTTGTTGTTGATTTTATATTCCATATTATAAGTTTTTTATTAAGAGCCTTTGATATTGCATCTGCAAGCATAGTTTTGCCTGTTCCCGGCTCACCTTTTATTAAAAGAGGTTTTTCAAGTGCCATAGCTATATTAACACTTCTCATAAGGTCCTCTGAAACTACATACTCATTACTTCCATTAAAATTGTTCATACAAATCTCCCTTCATTATTAAATGTTTTTTAAGTTTATCATATTTATCTTGTTTTTGTCTATTAATTTTTTGCAATAAAAAAACGGTATAAAAATATACCGTTTTTAATAATCAAAATTATTTTTCCTGTGTAGCAACTTTTTCACTGTGATGAAGCTTAATTTGACGATTTTCATTTAAAACAACCTGTGCAATATTAAGTGAATGGTCTGATATTCTTTCAAGATTTGTGAGTATGTCAAGGAAATATATTCCCGGTTCAGCATTACATTCATTGCTTGCAAGACGTTGTATATGTCCAAGTCTGAATTTATTTCTTAATTCATCAACAATATCTTCTTCTCTTACAACATTTCTTGCAGCCTCAACATCAAAGTTTTCAAAAGCCTTTATTGACTCTGCAAAACTTGTAAAGCTGTGTTTTACAATCTCTTTAAGCTCTGTCATAGCAATTTCAGAAAATTCTGTTTTAGACTCTTTCATTTCTGAAGCTATACCAGCAAGATTTTCACAGTGGTCTCCAATTCTTTCAAGGTCGTCTACAAGATGAAGAAGTGAAGTAACTGTCTCATTTTCAATATTGCTTATAGGTTTACTACATATTTTTACAACATATTCATTTATTCCATCACATATATTATCAATTTTTTCTTCTCTTTTTAAAACCTTTTCAATCTCGTCAGGGTTTTTATTATAAATACAACTTATTGCTGCATCAAGATTTTTAAGTACAACATTACCCATTCTTATAACTTCTTTTACAGCAAGCTGAACAGCAACGCTAGGTGTCTCAAGAACACGGTCGTCAAGATGTACAATAACTTTTTCTTCTTCTGTTTCCTGAACTTTGTTAAGTTTCTTAGCAAGGAATATTATACCATTGCTGAATGGGAAAAGAATTATTGTAGTAGCAACGTTAAATGAAGTATGAACAATACTTATTTCAGTTATTGTTATAAGCTGCTCTCCTAAAGCAGGATTTATCATCTTAAAGTATATAATAGAAAGAATACTGAATATAATAGTACCTATAATATTAAAGAGAAGATGCATATAAGCAGCACTCTTTGCATTTCTGCTTGCACCTATACTTGAAAGCATAGCTGTTATACAAGTACCGATATTCTGACCCATTATAACATATACAGCTGCATTAAATGGAACAAGACCAGCAACAGCAAGAGTCTGTAAAATACCTACTGAAGCAGAAGAACTCTGTATTATAGCTGTTACAACAGCACCGGCAAGAACACCTAAAAGCGGATTAGCACCAAGTGTTAAAAATGCTGTTCTGAAAATTTCAGAGTCTCTTAAAGGTGTAACAGCTCCAGACATCATGTCGATACCTATGAAAAGTATACCAAAGCCAATAAGTATAGAAGCTATTTCTTTCTGTTTGTTTTTCTTTGCTGTTATAAGTGCAACAACACCAATCATAACAACAACAGGTGCTAAAGTTGAAGGACTTAAAAATTCTGCCCACTCAACACTTGATACAAGCCAACCTGTTACAGTAGTACCAATATTAGCACCCATGATAACACTCATAGCCTGTACAAGGTTCATAAGACCAGCGTTAACGAAACCAACAACCATTACTGTTGTTGCGGAAGAACTCTGTATTATGGCTGTTACAAAAGCACCAAGAAGAACTCCCATCAATTTGTTTTTTGTAAGAACTTCAAGCATTTTTTTCATTTTTGAACCGGCAGCATTCTGGAGCCCCTGTGCCATAATCTGCATACCGTAAATGAAAAGGGCTAAGCCTCCCACAAAAGGAAATAAAACGTCAGTTAGCATAAAATTATCCTCCTCAAAAACCTTCCTCATTTTTATTATTCCCCATACTTCAACACACATACCATAACATTCGCGAAACATAAAATCAACACAATCTAAACATATTTAACATACATTTAACAGTTTTTGTATATATAAACAAAGTAAAACAAATAATTATGTCTTTTATTTGTAAAAATTAATGTAAATATAAAATAAAAATTAATTCCAATTATTTGAAAAAAATTTTCTATATTTATATAATTTTAAAATTAAATATCAAATTATACCCTCTATAAAAAAAATGTATACTTTCTTTAATATCATTTTACTTTATCAATTTAAAAAAAAATGTTATACTGTTCTTACAAAACTAAATCAAGGAGGTTTCTAATATGAATTCAAAAATCAGAATTGGTATTGCCGGATATGGCAACATCGGAAGAGGTGTTGAATTGGCAATTAAACAGAATAAAGATATGGAGCTTGCAGCTGTTTTCACAAGACGTGACCCTTCAACAGTAAAAACTATTACAGAAGGTGTTAAAGTTGTTCATGTTGATGATGCAGCTTCTATGAAAAATGATATTGATGTAATGATACTCTGCGGTGGTTCTGCAACAGACCTTCCTGTTATGGGTCCACAGTTTGCTGAGATGTTTAATACAATAGATAGTTTTGATACTCATGCAAAAATACCTGAATATTTTGCAAATGTTGATGCAGCTGCTAAAAAAGGAAACAATGTTTCAATAATTTCTGTTGGCTGGGACCCAGGTATGTTCTCAATAAACAGACTTTATGGTGAAGCTATACTTCCAGAAGGAAGCCACTACACATTCTGGGGAAAAGGTATCAGTCAGGGACATTCAGACGCTATAAGACGTGTTGAAGGTGTTCAGGACGGAAAACAGTACACAATACCTTCAGAAGCTGCTATGGCTGCTGCAAAAAGCGGTTCAGAGCCTGTGTTAACAACAAGAGAAAAACACACTCGTGAATGTTTCGTTGTTGCAAAAGAAGGTGCTGACAAAGCATTAATTGAAAAAACAATCAAAGAAATGCCAAACTACTTCTCAGATTATGACACAACAGTTAATTTCATTTCTCAGGAAGAACTTAACGAAAAACATAGCAAAATGCCTCATGGTGGATTTGTTATAAGAAGTGGAAAAACCGGAGATGGTGAAAATCATCATGTAATCGAATATTCATTAAAACTTGATTCAAATCCAGAATTTACATCAAGTGTTCTTGTAGCTTATGCAAGAGCTGCTTACAGACTTGCACAGAAAGGTGAAAGCGGTGCAAAATCAGTATTTGATATAGCTCCAGCTCTCCTCTCTCCAAAGTCAGCAGATGAATTAAGAAAAGAATTACTCTAAAAAAATTAACGGTACAGAAATTAATCTGTACCGTTTTTATTTTAATTAAAGACCATAAGTATAACTGTCATAGCCACAAGACTTACAGGTATACACAGGGAATTTATAACTCCCGCCAATGAATAGTTTGCTCCAAGTCTTTGACAATATATAGGTGCAATACTAAGTATAGGAGAAAATACAGCCATTATAAGTATTTTTTTAACATCATTTGAATAAGGTAATATATTTAATATAATCAAAGCAAAAACAAAAGCTCCTGCATATCTTATAAATATAACCTTTAATATTTTTTTAGCATTATCCCAATCCATATTCACTTCAAAAACGATACCTATAAGAAATATAGCAAGAAATGTATTTGCATTAGCAAAAAGTTTTATTATACTGTAAGCACCATCTGGAAGATATATTTTTAAAGATGTTATTATAAACATAAATATATATGTAACAAAAGATGGAGATGAGAAAAGTATCTTAAAAAATCCTTTAACAGACATTGTATTACCTTTGCTCACAATACTAGAAACTATTGCAAAAGAAACTCCAAGACACATAATACCATTTCCCATATCAAACATACACAGAGAAGCTATTGTTGCAGAAGGGAAAAAAGCCTGAGCAAATGGAATTGTAAAATTTCCTATATTGTAACCTGATGAATTTATCATATAAAAAACTTTATCAACAGTACCCTTTCTTTTAGAAACAAAAAATCCAACAAAAAGCATTATAATATTTGTTATAAGTCCCAAAAAAATTATACTTACAAGAGTACTATTTATTACAACACCTTGAAACCCTGAAGCCAAAGCCGCTGGTAAAGTTATATTCATTATTATTTTTGAAATAACTTTACTTTCTGAAATTGTTATAATACCGCTTTTTTTAAATATATATCCTAAAGTTATTATAAGTATAAAACCAAAAGCTCTAATTAATATTGTTTCCATTAAAATAAAATCCCCCCAAATCACAAAAAAGAGGCTGTCTACTGACAACCTCTTTTTTATTTATATAAATAATTAGTTTAATTTGCTTTTAGCTGTTTCTGCTAATTTAGCGAAAGCTGCTGTATCGTTTACAGCAAGGTCAGCAAGCATCTTTCTGTTGATTGTGATGTCTGCTAATTTTAAACCGTGCATTAATTTGCTGTAAGAAATATCGTTCATTCTTGCAGCAGCGTTAATTCTTGTAATCCAAAGGCTTCTGTATTCTCTCTTTGTCTGTTTTCTACCAGCGAATGCATAAGCCATAGCTTTCATTACAGACTGTTTAGCAACTCTGTACTGTTTGCTTCTTGCTCCACGGTAACCTTTAGCTAATTTTAAAACTTTTTTATGTCTTTTTCTAGCGTTTAACGCTCCTTTAACTCTTGCCATTTCAAAAATCCTCCTTATATACTATTCCCGAAAAATTATGCGTAAGGTAATAATCTCTTCTTAACGCTGTTTGAAACTGTTTTGTCAACTAATGTTGCGTGTCTTAATTTTCTTTTTCTCTTTGTTGTTTTCTTTCCGAGAATATGCTGTGTATTGGATTTATTTCTTTTAATTTTACCTGTTCCAGTAACTCTATAACGTTTTGCAGCTGCTTTTTTTGTTTTTAATTTAGGCATAATGTATATCCTCCTTAGATTATATCTTATTTAGAACTTTTAGGAGCAAGGAACATAACAAGGCTCTTTGCTTCCATTTTTGGTGGTTTGTCAACTACTCCATACTCTGAAATGTCTTTGGCAAAATTTTCAAGAATAATATTCGCTGTTTTTGAGTGACCTATTTCACGACCTCTAAAACGAATACTAACTTTTACCTTATCTCCGTCTTTCAGGAATTCAATAGCTTTCTTAACCTTAACCTGTATATCATGTGTGTCGATACTTGGAGACAAACGCAATTCCTTAACATCAACAGTTTTCTGTTTCTTTCTTGCTTCCTTCTCTTTTTTCGCCTGGTCAAATTTGTACTTTCCGTAGTCCATAATACGACATACCGGCGGTTTAGCAGTTGGTGCAATTTTAACAAGGTCTAATTTTCTTTCGTCAGCAATTTTCTGTGCCTCTCTTGATGAAACTATACCAAGCTGATTTCCTTCCTCATCGATAAGTCTTACTTCTTTGTCTCTAATTTGCTCATTGATCATTAATTCTGTAATAGCCGAGCACCTCCCCAAAATAATTAGTTAATAAACAATAAAAAAAGTGAATAGAAGTCTATCCACCAGAAAATACATCATAAAACACAGCACAAAACTGTACTGTTTTTAAAATACGTATTAACCCAAACACCTATGTATTTAAGGTGAGAAGTGGACACTTCTTCTTTATTACTGAGATAGTATACCACACAAAAAATTATGTGTCAACACATTTTTATACTAATCAAGAATATATTTTTAAAATCAGGCAGACAGCAAAAACTGTCTGCCCTCTTTTAAACAATTAGTTGTTAGCTCTTGTTTTGATTTCTTCTTTAACTCTTGCGATAACATCATCAAGGTCAAACTGTCCTTCTTCACCATTAGTTCTTGAACGAAGTGAAACTTTTCCAGCTTCTTTATCTTTTTCACCAACAACGATGATATAAGGAACTCTTTCGTTTCTAGCCTCTCTGATTTTGTATCCAATTTTTTCAGCTCTGTTATCTGTTTCAACTCTAATACCTTCAGCATCAAGTCTGTCAGCAACAGATTTTGCATAATCTTCAAATTTTTCAGATATAGGAAGAACTTTAACCTGAACAGGAGCAAGCCATGTTGGGAACTGTCCTGCAAAGTGCTCTATTAATATACCGATAAATCTTTCAATAGAACCGAAGCAAACTCTGTGTATCATAACTGGTCTCTTCTTTGTTCCGTCAGCAGCTGTATATTCAAGTTCAAATCTTTCAGGCATCTGCATATCAAGCTGTATTGTACCACACTGCCATGTTCTTCCAAGAGAGTCTTCAAGGTGGAAGTCAATCTTAGGACCATAGAATGCACCGTCACCCTCATTTACAACATACTCAATTCCGTTTTCATTAAGGGCATCTCTAAGACCATTTGTAGCAATTTCCCAAGCCTCATCAGAACCCATACTGTCTTCTGGTCTTGTTGAAAGCTCTATATGATACTTAAATCCGAAAAGACTGTAAACACTGTCAATAAGTTTGATTACTCCGCTTATTTCGTCTTTAATCTGTTCTTCTGTCATGAATATATGAGCATCGTCCTGATTGAAGCAACGAACACGCATAAGACCATGTAAAGCACCTGATTTTTCATGTCTGTGAACAAGACCAATTTCACCAACTCTTAATGGAAGGTCTCTGTATGAGTGCATATTCTGTTTGTATACAAGCATACCACCAGGACAGTTCATAGGTTTGATAGCAAAATCCTGTTCATCAATTATTGTTGTATACATATTGTCTTTGTAGTGGTCCCAGTGACCGCTTGTTTCCCAAAGCTGTCTACTTAATATGATAGGTGTTGAAACTTCAACGTATCCAGCTTTTTTATGAATTTCTCTCCAGTAGTCGAGAAGTGTATTTTTAACAACCATACCCTTTGGAAGGAAGAATGGGAAACCTGGGCCTTCATCAAGAAGTGCAAAGAGCTGTAATTCTTTACCAAGTTTTCTGTGGTCACGTTTTTTAGCTTCCTCAATCATGTTAAGGTATGCGTCAAGGTCAGCAGCTTTTGTGTAAGCTGTACCGTAAATTCTTGAGAGCATTTTATTCTTTTCATTTCCTCTCCAATAAGCACCAGCAACAGATGTAAGTTTAAATGCTTTAACTGGTTTTGTGCTCATAAGGTGAGGTCCTGCACAAAGGTCAACGTATTCACCCTGTTTATAGAATGAAATTACAGCGTCTTCTGGAAGGTCGTTTATAAGCTCAACTTTGTATGGTTCTTCTTTTTCTTCCATAAGTTTGATAGCTTCTGCTCTTGGAAGTTCAAATTTTTCAAGTGGAAGATTTTCTTTTACTATATCTTTCATTTCTTTTTCAATAGCTGTAAGTTCTTCCGGTGTAAATGGTGTAGGTCTATCAAAATCATAATAGAAACCGTCTGCAATAGCAGGTCCTATGGCAAGTTTTGTTTCAGGATAGAGTCTTTTTATAGCCTGAGCCATAATATGAGAAGCTGTGTGACGGAAAGCTCTCTTTCCTTCTTCATCATCAAATGTACAAATACTTACTTCTGAGTCTTTATCTACAACAAAACGAAGGTCCTGTGTTTCTCCGTCAACGATACCACAGCAAGCATTTCTTGCAAGTCCTTCGCTTATACTTTTTGCAATGTCAAGAACAGAGATTGCATTTTCATATTCTTTTACAACTCCGTCTTTAAGTGTTACCTTAATCATTTTATTTTCTCCTTTCAAAATTAAAAATCCCAATAAAAAAAACTCTCATACCTTATTTAATAAAATAAAAAGGGACGAGAGTATAATATTCCCGCGGTTCCACCCTGATTGTAAAAACCACTTAATTAAAGACTTTAACGCAGTCATACGGACTTTTTTAAAGTCACTCCGAGGTGGTCTTCGAACTATCGTAAATAGGAATACTCACACCAGTTTTATTAAAAAATAAAACTGTATTCCCTCTCTGAAAGATACTTGACAGCCTACTGTCCTCATCAACGCATTTAAAATATATATTAATGACGTTATTATATCACATTAAAAAAAGCTGTCAAGCATTTTTACATTTATGTATCAAAAGTTTTACAAATATGACCTAAAAATACAAAACAATCTTTTTTAGATTATCAAAATATGATATATTATTGTTTGTGTTTTTAAAAGGAGGTGTTTTGTCTTTATGGATATTCTTATAATAATGTCAGTAGGAATTTTTATAGGTTATAAATATTTTAACGAAAAATATTCAGGTATAAACAGTCTTGTACAAACTTTATGTACTGCACTTTTAATATTTTCAATGGGTGTATCATTGGGAAGTAGACCAGAATTTTTTTCGGAGCTTTATACTCTTGGAATAAAAAGTATTGCTTTTTCAATTATACCTATAATATTTTCAATTATTCCTGTGTATATTCTAACAAAAAAATTTTTGGACAAAAAAACGGGTGATAAAAAATGATAATAATAGCTTTAATAAGTCTTGTTGCAGGAGTTTTATGTGGACAATTTGTTTTTGATGTAAATGTTATAAATATGTTTTCACATATATCCGATTATGCTTTATACATACTCATGTTTGCAGTAGGAATAAGTGTTGGAACAAACAAGCAAGTATTCAGAAAATTAAAAGAATATCATGTAAAAATAATAATAATACCTTTCGGAATAATAATAGGTTCAATATTTGGCGGTATTGTTTGTAGTATAGTTTTAAAAATGCCTTTAAATGAAAGTTTATCAATAGCCTCAGGTCTTGGCTGGTACAGTCTTTCAGGTGTTCTCTTAACAAATTTAGGCGGAGCACAACTTGGAACTTTGGCATTTTTAAGCAACATAATGCGAGAGCTTTTCTCATTCCTTTCAATACCTTTTGTGGCAAAACATTTTAATAAATATACAGCAATAGCTCCGGCAGCAGCTACAAGTGAAGATACAACCCTTCCAATGCTCATAAAATATACAAGTGCTGATGTGGCTGTTATGGCTGTCATAAACGGTGTTATATGCTCCGCTGTTGTTCCTATACTTATAAACTTCTTTTTTAATTTATTTTAAACATAAAGAGCAGATAAAAATATTCAAACCAAAAATATTTTTATCTGCTCTTTTTATATATAACTTCTTAATAAAGTCGACAGATATTTTTTATAAATACTTCAAATTGATATGTTATATTTTCCATATGATGTAATCGGGGGGTATATTTATGATATTTACGGAATTTATTGAATTTATACATTTTACAGACTTTTTAAAATTAACAAGATTTATAAAACAAGCAATATTATTAATTATTTTTTTATTGATAACAACACAAATTTATCATTTTATATTCAAAAAAAGAAAGTTTGGTGCATTTATAAGACTAATTTTATATACTACAATTTTTATAGTATTTTTAAAAGTTTCGGGAACGGCAAATCCTCTTTCACTATTAACTTTTGAAAAATCAGAACTTCCAGAAGGTTTTATATATTATAGTCAAACTGATGAAAATTGGGGTAACGAATATTATGGAACATCAGACCTTATAAAAGATACAGGCTGTGGACCTACTGTAACTGCAATGGTTATTTCATCTTTGACAGACACACAAATAAATCCAAAAGAAATGGCAGACTGGTCTTATAATAATGGTTATTACAGTAAAAGCTCTGGCAGTTATCATACACTTATAGGAGCAGCCCTTGAAAATTTCGGACTTTCTTATACAATAACAAACAGCTCTGATGACGTAAAATCTGCATTATATGAAGGTAAATATATAATTGCTCTTATGGGAAGTGGACACTTTACAAAAAGCGGACATTTCTTAATACTTTGTGGAATTGATGAAAATGAAAAAGTGACAATAGCAGACCCTAACAGTATTAAAAATACAGAACGATTATGGAATTTTGAAACAATAGCATCTGAAACAAAATACAGCACTACAATAGGTGGTTCCTATTGGATTATAGAAAACAATTAAATAAAAAAGCTGTCCATATAGGACAGCCTTTTTTTATATGTATTAATTAGTTTCTAAAGTTCTTTGTAGCATCTTTAAATTTGTCGTGAACAGCTACCATAGCATCATCAACATCTTTTTCATCAATAAGAACGGAAATTTTAATTTCTGATGTTGAAATCATATTGATGTTAACGCCTGCATCATAGAGAGCTTCGAACATAAGACTTGCAACACCTGGGTTTGTAGCCATTCCAGCACCTACAACTGAAAGTTTTGCAATATTGTCTTTATGTGTAATCTCTTTAACTCCAAGTCTCTCTTTATTTTCTTCAAGAACATCAAGAGTACGCTGTAAGTCTGATTTTGCTACTGTAAATGAAATATCTTTTGTATTATCACGTCCAATAGACTGAAGAATAATATCTACACTGATTTTTTCTTTAGCAAGTAATGAGAATAAAGCAAAAGCCTTTCCTGGAACGTCCTCAATTCCAATTACTGATATTCTAGATACATCTTTATCTGAAGCGACACCGCTAATAAGCATTTTTTCCACGTTTGTTTCCTCCTTAACTACTGTTCCTTCTGCTCTTGTAAGACTTGAGCGAACAACTAATTTAACATTGTATTTTTTAGCAAGTTCAACTGAACGATTATGAAGAACTTTTGCACCAAGTGAAGCAAGTTCAAGCATTTCATCGTAGCTGATTTCATCAAGTTTCATAGCTGATTTAACTACTCTAGGGTCTGCTGTGTAAACACCATCAACGTCTGTGTATATTTCACATATATCAGCGTGAAGTTTTGCAGCAAGAGCAACAGCAGAAGTATCAGAGCCACCTCTACCTAATGTAGTAACATCATCATATTTATTTACACCTTGGAAACCTGTAACTATAACAATGTTCTTTTTCTCAAGTTCAAGGTTAATTCTTTCTGTGCTTATTGTTTTAATTCTGGCATTGCTGTAATTAGAGTTTGTATCAATTCCAACCTGGAAAGCATTTAATGATATTGCATTTCTTCCAAGAGCATTTATAGCCATAGCCATAAGAGCAACAGACTGCTGTTCTCCTGTTGAGAGGAGCATATCCATTTCCCTTCTTGAAGCATTTGGATTAATTTCTGCTGCTTTTTCTATAAGTTCATCAGTAGTATCACCCTGTGCAGATAATACAACTACCATGTCGTTTCCTTCATCATAAGCTTCAATAATTCTTTTTGCAACATTGAAAATTCTTTCTGCGTTAGCTACGGAACTACCGCCGTATTTTTGTACTATTAACAATTTAGTATCCCCCCGTTTATTCTGAAATAATTGTTGCACCATCTATGTCAGGCTCAAGAAGTGTTAATTGCCACTCATGAGGCATTGAATTTAGGTATGCAGACATTTTATGTTCAAACTCTGTGGCTTTATCCTCTGTGAGAACAGCCATAAGTGTAGAACCAGCACCACTTAAATATGCGCCAACAGCACCATAACCCTTTGAAGCTTTAAATATACGCTCCATTTCAGGTATAAGCTGTCTTCTGTATGGCTGATGAAGTTTGTCATCCATAGCCATTCTTAAATTATCTATGTTTCCAGTCATCATTGAGGCAACTAAAAGCCCCGTTCTTGATGAATTAAATATGGCATCTTGTCTTGATATTTCATCAGGCAAAACACCTCTGGAAGCTGAAGTTGATATTGGGAAATCCGGAACCATAATAGCAAATCTTAATTCTTCCGGTACTCCTATTTTAACATATCTCATCTCGTTTGTGTCAAGAGCACCTACAACCATTCCACCTAAAAGAGCAGGATTTGAGTTGTCAGGGTGTCCTTCAATTTTAGCAGCAATCTGTGCTAAATCATCTTTTGTATAGTTACAGCCAGAAAGATGATTTGCAGCCATAAGACCAGCTACAATACAAGCGGCACTACTTCCAAGACCTCTTGTTACAGGAATATAATCCTCCTGTATAAGTCTTATGCCAGGCATAACCTTCCCTATCTCTGCATAAAAGTCAACCATTGTTCTGTAAATAAGGTTTGTTTTATCAGCAGGAATATTTATAAGCTGTTTTCTTCTTACTTCTATTTCAACGCCTTTTTCAATTTCCTCAAACCAAAGGTGATTATAAAGCTTTAAGGCAATACCAATACTGTCAAAGCCAGAACCCATATTTGCGGAAGTTGCAGGCACTCTTATGTGCATCATAATTAAACATCCATACGGATTACATTTCTTATATCCGCAGCCTTTCTTAATATTTCTAATTTTTCTTTAAGGCTTCCTTCTGTTTCCTGACCTGTTATAATTGCAACCTCGTCATCATCATAATCAAGGTCAGCAAACTCACAGCCTTCAAAAAGTACTTTTGACTCTGTTTTTATTCTCTTAATGTCTCCACCGGCACGTATAAAAGCCTTTACAGGAACATAATTAAGCTCAAGTATTTCAAGTTTTTCATCTATCCAATCAATATGTACATTTTCTCCCATATGACGAACAGCGTCAATAACATCAGATACAACAGCACTAGCAGTTGGAAGACTTCCAGCACCACTTCCATAATACATTGTATCTCCTAAAACATTACCTTTAACAAATATTGCATTGAAAACTCCATCAACTGTTGAGAGTGGGTGATTTTTTGATAACATAAAAGGAGCAACCATAGCAGATATACCATTTGAAAGTTTCTTACTTGTTCCCACAAGTTTTATTTCACATTCAAGTTCTTTTGCATACTCCATGTCTTTTCCTGTTATATTTGTAATACCCTCTGTATAAATCTCCTCAAAGTTGGCAGTTTTGCCGAAAGCTAAAGATGAAAGTATAGCTATTTTACGGCAGGCATCATGTCCTTCAATATCCGCAGTAGGGTCTTTTTCAGCATATCCAAGTTCTTGAGCTTTTTTCAAAACTTGACCAAATTCTTTTCCCTCTTTAGCCATTTTTGTAAGTATAAAGTTTGTTGTACCATTTAATATACCTGATATTTCAAGTATATCATCAGCTGTAAGACATTCATTTAAAGGTCTTATAATAGGAATACCGCCTCCTACACTTGCCTCAAAAAAGAAATTTACGTTCTTTTCTCTGGCAATCTGTAAGAGCTCAGGTCCATGAGCAGCAACAAGAGCTTTATTTGATGTAGCAACACTTTTTCCCTTCAAAAGAGCTGATTTAACAAAAGTATATGCTGGCTCAACTCCTCCCATAACTTCAACAACAACCTTAACACTGTCATCGTTTAAAATGTCATCTATATTATGAGTTAGAACTTTCTCAACAGGAAGCCCTGGAAATTCTCTAAGGTCAAGAACATACTTAACATTAATTTCCTCTCTAGCCTTCTTATTTACTATATGCTGATTTCTTTTTATTACTTCAAAAACACCGGAACCAACTGTTCCGTAACCCATTATAGCTATATTTATCATTTATAAAATCACTCCCTAGCAATTATTTTAAATGTCTGTACGCCATGTATAGACTCTATCTTTTTGACAAATGTGCTCATATCGCCTTTCATATCATTTGTCTCTATTGTTATTGTAACATTGGCTATGCCATTTATAGGTATAGTCTGATTTATAGTAAGAATATTTGCACCTGCATCGGCAATGCTATTGAGTATAGATGATAAAAGACCTGGGCTATCATCAAGGTTTACAGATACAGTAACAGTCTTACCTCTTGTGTTTTCATATAGAGGATAAACAGCGTCTCTGTATTTATAAAAAGCACTTCTACTTATACCAACCTTTGCAACAGCGTCCTGGACTGTTTTTTCTTTTCCACTTTCAAGAAGATTTTTTACTTCCATTACCTTTAAAAAAATCTCAGGCAGTACACTTTTATCTACAATAAAAAAATTCTTATCTTCTCTCATAACGCATCTCCTGTATTTCTAACATAAACATTTGTAGTCACATCAAGGAATATAACACATATTATTATTAAATTCAAGTACTAATTATAAAATACTTTAAAAAATTAAATTAGAGACACTTTATTTAAAATACAAACTCATCAAAAGAATCTATATACTTATCACAAATTTTTTCCATTTCTCCCCTTTTATCATCAGAAAACTCATCATAGACGCCAACAACAAAGGCTCCTGATTTTTTAGCTCCCATAGCTGCATGGGGAACATCTTCAAACACAACACAATTTTTTATGTCCTCACCAAGTCTATTTGCAGTTTCAATATATATATCTGGAAAAGTTTTATTTACTCCAACATCATCAGAAAAAACAATAGTGTCAAAATATTTCAATATATCATGTCTTTTTAAAACTGCATAACACATATCTTTTATACTAGATGTAGCTATTCCCAACTTTATTCCTTGTTTTTTTAGTCTATCTAAAAATTCAATGACACCTTTTTTGAGATTTACATTTTTCTCATATTCATCATAAGCCAAATTGTAAAGTTCATTCATAATTTCTTCCTGTGTCATATCTATATTGTATCTTGTCTTTATATAATTTACACCTTCTGTAAAAGTTAAAGATGTTATTGTTCTGTTATACTCGTCATCAGGCTCAATTCCAAACTTTCCGAGGAATTTTCTATCAGCATTAACCCAAACATACATTGAGTCTGTAAGTGTGCCGTCAAGGTCAAATATAAAAGCTTTCATAAAAACCTCCCTAGTTTAAAAATATACTTTTTATTTTATCAGCAATACATTAAAAATCAAGATTATTAAGCAAATGTCCTTTAAATTAGACTTTTTAACATCTTATTTATTGATAAATTTTAAAAATCTGATAAAATTAATTTAATATTTATAAGGAGAAATAATTATAATGATAAAAAAAATAGAACTTGGCGACAGAATAAAAGAAATAACAAATATTTTCTCTGAAAATTTTGATGACATATATACTTTTATGGAAAAAGAAACAAAGCCTGAAATTTTAAATCTTGCTCCTGCAATATTTAGAAAATGGTATTATGGAACGATAGTTGAAAACACTATACTTTCACCAGCAAATATAATAGGAACATCAGATATAGTTTCAAAAAATAAAAACTCTGTTTTTGCTATAAATCTTTCAGTTGATAATACAAAACGAGGAAAAAACAAATTTATATATACAGGTATACTGTATAATATTGAAAATCACCCTATTATAGAAGATTTAAAAATTGCAGCTGAAAAATGTTTGCCTGATGCTCCAGCTGATGAAAATGGAGCTATCACAAAAGAATATGCCTACTCTGTATCAAAGTATCTTTCTATGAATGACCCTTTTTATGCAGAGTATATTTTTAACCTTATTTACAGGTTCAAACTTTTAAACATCTTACCTTCTATACATTCATATAGAGTACAGCTATCATCATCAGCTGACTCATTTTTCAAAAAAGGAAATGAAATAATATTAAGACTTATAATAGATGAAAGTATAAAAATATGTGCTGAAAAAATATCAAGTATTTTAGAGCTTCCAAATAAGACAGTAAGTTTTGATACAATATACTCTCTACTTCAAAAGCCTATTTCTGCTGATGATATATTTGAAAAAATATACTCATCAATAGGAGTTGATATTAATAAAATATGGGAAGCTTCTGAAAAAAATCAGCTTTCACAGTATGATATGGCAATACTTTCATCTACATTTTATATAGGAATAATAATAGATAAATATTTCATGTCAATTTTTAGTGGTTATCTCAAAATAACAGAGCCTTTTTATGCTTCTGGAATGAGTTTCAGAAATACAATAAACTCTTTAGCCGAAATAATAACACTTAAAAAAGATACTGGTCTTGAAATATTTTCTCCTTGCTCCTACTACAAACTTACATCATTAGGCAAAAAACTTATATATGGTTACTCTGAAGGAGATAAGCCTATTCAAAAAATGCCTGAAAATATAAGTTTTAATGATATTGTAGATGCTGTTACATTTGAACATGGTCAACTTAAAATATTAAATGCACAAAAAACATTTGAGGCAAAGAAAACAAATGTATATGAGTTTAAAATGTGGTATGGAAACAATGAAAATTTATGGAAGGTTACAGAAGTTTTAGAAAGTTTAACTCTTGAAGAATTAGGCAATGAAATATGTATATGTTTTGCCTTTGAAAATATTGTGGATTTCAGTTTTATAATAGAAGACTCAAATAGTTTCCCTGTTGAATATATATCAAAATTCTCAAAGAGACCTTCTCTAAATAAAACAGAAAAATATAAAATTTCTGACCTTAATATTTCACCGGGAGATATAATAAAATTTAATCCTACATTTGAAAAAGACTTAAGACTATATATAAAATGTATTGATGTTCATTCAAGAAATGGAAAAATAGTTTATCCAAGAATAAAATCTCAAAGCGAGAGTATTACAAAAGAGGAAGAAGATTTTGAACTTATTTGAAATATGAAAAGAGGTAATATACAATGAATAATCTTATGCATCAACACGGCGGTGATTTAGACGCCATAGAAAAAGCCTATGGAATACCAAAAGATGAAATTTGGGATTTTAGCGGAAATATAAACCCTTTAGGTTTTCCTGAAAGTGTTAAAAAAGCCCTTTCTGAAAATATAGATATAGTTACAAGATACCCTGATAAAAGATATACAGCTTTAAGGGAAAGCATAGGAGAATACACAGGAGCAAATCCTGAACATATCGTTGTTGGAAATGGTTCAACAGAGCTTATATCTACATTTATAAAGACAGCTAATGCCAGAAAAACAATAATAATAGGACCTGCTTATTCTGAATATGAGAGAGAAGCCTCAATATGTGGAAGTGATTTCAAATACTTCCCTCTTAAAAAGGAAGAAAACTTTGAAATAAATATGAAAAATATTTTATCTGAACTTACAGAAGAAATAGGAATGTTGATAATATGCAATCCCAACAATCCAACAGGTACAGCTATAACAGTTACTCAGATGAGAGAAATTTTAAGTCACTGTAAAAACAACAATACTTTTGTAATGGTAGATGAGACATATATAGAGTTTAGTGACAACATAGAAGAAATATGTACTATCCCTCTTGTAAAAGAATTTGACAATGTATTTGTTATAAGAGGAATATCAAAATTTTTTGCAGCTCCCGGAATACGTCTTGGATATGGTATATCAAGTAATGAAAAGTTTTTAAACACACTTTTATCTGTTCAAGACCCATGGTCTGTAAATATTTTAGCATCTTTCGCAGGAGAGAGACTTTTTTCAGACAAGGAGTTTATTGAAAAATCAAAAAAACTTATATCTGACGAGAGAAAGAAAGCATTTAATGAGCTTTCAACATGGAAAAACATTAAGGCTTATCCTTCATGTTCAAACTTTATACTCTTAAAACTTATGACTGACAAAACAAATTCAGCAGAAATATTTGATAAACTTATTCGTGAAAAAATGCTTATTCGTGACGCAGAAAGTTTTACATTCTTAGATAATTCATATTTAAGATTTTGTATACTTAACCCAGAACAAAACGAAAAACTTCTCTGTGAGCTTAAAAAAATAGTTGAATAATCAAAAAAGCTATCCCTAAGGATAGCTTTTTATTGTTTTATTCTTTTATAAGTCTTTTCCATTCATTCCAAAAAGCTATATAGCCATTTTTCTCAAAATCATTCTTTGGCAATATCTTTTCGTAACACTTATTATAAAATTCCTGAACTTTATTTGCAAAGTTTACAACTTCTTCTTTATAATCTGAAAGTCTTATATTGTATGTATTTCCCTTTTCAGTTTTTATAATAACAATATTATCATTGTGTTTAACTTCATAGTCGACACCATTATCACAACCACTTATATATACATTCTCTAAATTTTCATCAGCAAACATACTATGACCACAACAAGGCAACATCTGCTCTCCTGTATTTGTTATATAATGGTCATTTTTTATTGTCTCAAGCATACGCAAAGCCGAAGCACTGACACAACATGAATAGCTTAATATTTCTTTTTCTATTCTGACAGATACATCACCATGTAAGCATAAATCATCTTTATTATCCTTTGTGCCATCTATCCAATAAAAATCATAAGCATTTATCTGAAAATTTTTAATATTTTCTAATCCATCAAAAATTCTATCAATTCTTTCTCTGTCATAATCAAGTATAAAATTATTATAGTATTTATAAATATAATACAACTGTTCTTTTTTAGAAGATACAATGTCAATTCCCCTATCATCATACATATTAAAAACAATGCTATTAAACGTATCAATAAAATATGTATAATAAGACAGATAACTACAACCTCCAAAATCAGTTTTTGCAATTTCAGTTATAATATTATAATAGTCTATTTTATGACTATCTAAATTCCAAATAAGTTGTTTTCTTTTTAAAACTTCATCATCTTCTAAAATAAATTCATCTGAAACTATTTCATCAGGTTTATCAATATTTAAAGTTTTTATTATTTTTTTAATCTTTTTTCGATAATCTTCAGTTTCATCATATATAACATCTATTCTTAAAATATCAAAGGTACTTTCAAAATTTTTAAATACTTCATATGCTTTATCAGCTGTATTCTTTATAAATTCAGGATTTACAATAGTTTCTTCTTCGTCAAATTTCAAATAATGCTCCCAATCCTCATATTCTGATATACCAAGTCTAATACCTATATCACAATTATAAAAAAGAGGATTTTCAAAATCACTGATACCAATTTTTAAAATAGTATTTTTAATTTTATCACTTAAATTCATTTAGCACCTCCCAATATTTCAATTTTAACAATATAGTATATCAATAGCCATTAAATTTTTCTTAAAACAAAAAAGGTATGGAATTTTATTCCATACCTTAAAAATATTATTTTTTATTTTTTCATCTGAGCAAGTCTTTCTTCAACCTGAGCAAGAATAGCTTTGTATTTCTCACCTTTAGCTTTTTCCTCGTCGATAACTTTCTGAGGAGCTTTAGCAACAAATCCCTGATTGCTGAGTTTCTTTTCAACTCTCTCAATCTCTTTAAGCATTTTTTCTTTTTCTTTTTCAAGTCTTTCAATCTCTTTTGCAATATCAACAAGTTCAGCAAATGGCATATAAATTACAGCATTTTCTATAACAGCAGAAACTGCATCATCATCAATTCCTGTTTTATCAGACTGAACAGTAACATCACTTGCATAGGCAAGAGTTTTGAAGAATACTTTTGATTTTTCAAATATTTCTCTTGTATTTTCATCAGCAGAAACAACAAATACATGAGCTTTCTTTGAAGGAACAACATTCATTTCAGCACGTATATTTCTTATATTTCTTACAGCTTCTTTTACAAGGTCAATTTCTTCTTCATTAGCCTTAAAGTTCCATTCATCTTTAAATACAGGCCAGTTTGAAATCATAATGCTTTCTTCCTCTGACTGTATATGAGTGAATATTTCTTCTGTTATAAATGGCATATATGGATGAAGAAGTTTTAAAGCATTTATAAGGACTGTTTTAAGTGTCCAAAGAGCAGCGTCTCTTGTTTCATCTTCCTTATTATAGAGACGTGGTTTAACCATTTCAATATACCAGTCACAGTATTCATCCCAAAGGAAATCATGTATTTTCTGAACAGCAAGACCAAGCTCATAGCTTTCCATATTGTCTGTAACTTCTTTAGCAAGAGTATTTACTTTTGAAATAATCCATTTATCAGCTGATGTAAGGCTGAGTTTTTCAATGTCATATTCTTTTTCTTCAAGGTTCATGAGAACAAATCTTGAAGCATTCCATAATTTATTAGCAAAGTTACGGCTTGAGTCAAGTCTCTCCCAATAAAATCTCATATCATTTCCAGGAGCATTTCCTGTTATAAGCATAAGTCTTAATGGGTCAGCACCGTATTTGTCAATAACCTGAAGTGGGTCAATACCATTTCCAAGAGATTTTGAGAATTTACGTCCTTGGTCGTCTCTTATAAGACCATGAATAAATACATCTTTGAAAGGTATTTCACCCATCTGTTCAATACCTGAGAATACCATTCTTATTACCCAGAAGAATATAATATCATAAGCAGTTACAAGAACACTTGTAGGATAAAAATGCTGAAGTTCTTCTGTGTTTTCTGGCCAGCCTAATGTTGAGAAAGGCCATAAAGCTGATGAGAACCAAGTATCAAGAGTGTCCTCGTCCTGTTTAAGGTTTGTACAACCACATTTTGAACATTTTTCAGGTGCAGTTTTAGCAACTTCAATATGTCCACATTCCTGACAATAGTATGCAGGAATTCTATGTCCCCACCAAAGCTGTCTTGATATACACCAGTCACGAATATTTTCAAGCCAGTGAAGATATATTTTACCAAAACGGTCAGGTATAAAATGAAGGTCATCTTTTTTATAAGCCTCAATGGCAGGTCTTGCAAGTTCCTCCATTTTTACGAACCACTGTAATTTAATTAAAGGTTCTACAACCTCATTACAACGCTCATGAACACCAACAGCGTGTGTAATATCTTCAATTTTTATAAGGTATCCTTCATTTTTAAGTCTCTCAACAATGAGTTTTCTTGCTTCAAGTCTGTCAAGACCTTTGTACTCTCCAGCATTTTCATTGAGAGTTCCGTCATCATTCATAATATTTATTCTTGGAAGGTCATGACGAAGACCAACTTCAAAGTCATTAGGGTCATGGGCAGGAGTAATTTTAACAACACCTGTTCCAAATTCTCTATCAACATAGCTATCAGCGATAACAGGAATTTCTTTATTAACAATAGGAAGTATAACAGATTTTCCTATATATTCTTTATATCTCTCATCATCAGGATGAACAGCAACAGCAGTATCTCCAAGCATTGTTTCAGGTCTTGTTGTTGCAATTTCCATAAAATCATCAGTTCCAGCAACAGGATATTTAATATGCCAAAAATGACCAGCTTTATCAATATGGTTTACCTCAGCATCAGAAATAGTTGTCTGACATTTTGGACACCAGTTAATTATTTTTTCTCCTCTATATATGAGACCTTTATCGTAAAGTCTTGTAAATACTTCAAGAACAGCATCTGAACAGCCTTCGTCCATAGTAAAACGAACTCTATCCCAGTCACAGGAGCTACCCATTTTTCTAAGCTGTTTAAGAATAATTCCGCCGTATTCTTCTTTCCAAGCCCAAGCTCTCTCAAGGAAGCCTTCACGTCCAACATCTTCTTTTGTAAGACCTTCCTCAAGCATTTTCTGAACAACTTTAACTTCTGTTGATATACTAGCATGGTCAATACCCGGTATCCAAAGAGCGTTATATCCAGACATACGTTTCCAACGAATAAGAATATCCTGAATAGTATTGTCAAGAGCGTGTCCCATGTGAAGCTGACCTGTAATATTTGGAGGTGGCATAACTATTGTGTATGGTTTTTTACTCTTGTCTACTTCTGTATGAAAATATTTTTTTGCAAGCCATTCGCTGTAAAGTCTATCCTCTACAACAGAAGGGTCATAAGTTTTTGCTAATTCTTTTATCATTTTTATCCTCCTGTAAAATATTAAATAAAATAAGGCTAGTAAAAAAAGAGCCTTCGTCCAAAAAAGGACGAAAGCTCGCGGTACCACCTTTATTCCTGTAAAACAGGCTCTCTGAAAGTATTTAACGGAACAACCCGCCCATATCTACTTAAAAATACTTAAAATTTCAATACAGGAACTCCCAGGCTACCTTCAACATACCATATCCAAAAAAGTCTCTCAGTCAACGGACTTTTCTCCCTGATGGCTGTATATGTTTACTCCTCCTGTTCACAGTTTTTATCATAACTGATTTTAGTTTAGCTTATAGATTTTGTCAATAGAAAAATCACATAACCTTTACAAAAAACTTTCTTTGACGTGGACCGTCAAACTCTGTAAAGTATATGCCCTGCCAAACTCCCATTTTAAGTTCTCCATTTTCAACAATAATTGTCTGATTTGAACCCATCATTGAAGCTTTTATATGAGCAGATGAATTTCCCTCTGCATGACGATATTCTTTATCCTCAGGAACAATTTTTGAAAGTTCCATAAGCATATCTTTTACTACATTGGGGTCAGCATTTTCATTTATAGTAACTCCGGCTGTTGTATGAGGTACAAATACAACACACATACCATTTTCAACACCACTTCTTTTTACAGCATCTTTAACAAGACCTGTAATATTTACAAATTCATTTGACTTTGTTGTTTTTAATGAAAATTCGAATACCATAAATATTCCCCCTCTTTAGTTATTAAAAGTTATTAAATCAATCGTCACCTTTACAGTACTTTGATATATTTAAAAGTATTCCAACAGACGCCATTGTAATAAGAAGGGAACTTCCTCCATAACTTATAAAAGGCAAAGGCTGACCTGTATTAGGAATTGTATTTGTAACAACAGCAATATTTATTAAAGCCTGAAAACCAATCATAGTTGTTATACCAGTTGCTACAAGACAATTATACATATCTTCTGACTTTAATGCAATCTTTATGCCTTTCCATATAAAAAGTGCAAAAAGAATTATTACAACAAAAGCACCAATCATTCCAAGCTCTTCACATATTATAGCGAATATAATATCATTGTGTGCTTCAGGAATAAAAGTCTTCTGTCTACTCTGGCCGAGACCAAGACCAAAAAGCCCTCCACTAGCAACAGCATAAAGTCCCTGTATAATCTGATAGCCATCTCCAAGAGGGTCAGAAAAAGGGTCTCGCCATATTTTTATACGACTAAAACGGTAAGCAAACTGAGGAAGTGTTACAGCAAAAAATCCTCCAATAGATGCTATTATTCCAGCAACAACAAAATACCATATTTTAGGGCTTGCTACAAAAAGTATTGTAGCACCAATACCAGTAACAATTATAGCTGTACTCAGGTTTGAAAGTGCTATAAGTATAACAGGTATTCCAAAAACAGCACAACACTTTAAAAATCCTTTCATAGTTTTCAAAGAATTTTTATGAGTAGATATGTATAAGGAAAGAAAAAGTATTACAGAAATTTTCGCTACTTCTGAAGGCTGAAATCCAAAAAGCCATCTTTTCTGACCATTTACCTCTGTTCCTATAAACCTAAGAAGAACAAGACAAACATTTGAAAACATATAAGCCAAAAAGGAAAGTCTCTTATACAAATTCATAGGAAGTCGCATTGTTATCCACATAGCTATAAATCCTAATATAGCCCATATTGTTTGCCTTTTTAAGAAATAATACATATCATAATTAAATTTTTCACTTGTGAGTGTATCGTAATAGCTTGAGCTAAATATCATAATAATACCAAAAAACACAAGTATTATAACTACAAAAAGTATTGTATAATCAAAACTTTGTGCTTTAGGTCTTGGTTTTTTTTTCTTTGGCCTGGAATTTTTTACACTTCCATTCACAGTACCACCTCTTTAAAATTTATTTTTTAAAGCTTTTTACTTTCTCTTTAAACATATCGCCTCTCTGTTCATAGTTGTCAAACATTCCCCAACTTGCACAGGCTGGAGAGAGAAGAACACAATCTCCTTCATTGGCAATATTTTTTGAAAGCTCCATGGCCTCATCAAAAGTCTCACATATTGTGACATGTCTAAACTCGTATTTATAACAAGTTTCTTTTATTTTCTGGGCTGTAACACCAATAAGAACAATATGTTTTACTCTGCCTTCAAAAGTTTCAACCCATTCATCATATTCAGAACCTTTATCATATCCACCACCTATAAGAACAATAGGTTTTTTCATAGCAAGAACGGCTCTTATAGCTGCATCAGGATTTGTTCCCTTAGAGTCGTTATAATAATCTACACCATCAACAGTGTCAACAAACTCTATTCTATGCTCTACACCTTTAAAATTTTTGAGAACTTCTCTTATATTATCCATAGGAACACCAGCAAGGAAACCTATTGCAACAGCAGCCATAACATTTTCATAGTTATGAACACCTAAAATCTGAAGTTCATCAATATTAATTACAGTTTCATTTGTATCTTCCCATTTTAAAATTATATTTCCATTATCAAGATATATTCCTTTTTCAAGAGGTTTTTTACTGCTGAAAAACATAACTTTTGCTTTTGTTTTATCAGCCATTTTAAGACAGGCTTCATCTTCACAGTTTAAAACACAGAAATCATCAGAAGTCTGATTTTCAAATATTCTCTCTTTCATAGCAATATAATTTTCAACAGTTTTATGTCTATCTAAATGGTCAGGTGTTATATTTAAAACAGCACTAACTTTAGGTTTAAATGTTTTAATTTTTTCAAGCTGGAAACTACTTATTTCTGCCACAATTCTACTATCCTCTGTGAGACTAGGCACTTTTTCAGAATATGGAATACCTATATTTCCTACAACCTCTGTTTTTGGATAGTATGATTTTAAAATCTCACCTGTAAGAGTTGTAGTTGTTGTTTTTCCGTTTGTTCCTGTTATAGCCATAACTGGACATGGAGTGAACATAAAACTAAGTTCAATTTCACTTATAACAGGTACACCATTTTTTTCAGCCTCCACAATAAAAGGAAGGCTTGTTGGTATTCCCGGACTTAAAACTATAATATCCATATCATTTGCTATATCATCAGGATTTTTTCCAGCATATATTTTTATACCTTTATTTTCAAGACTAGAAACATCTCCAAGAGCTTCTTTTTTCTTTAAATCCTGTAATGTTACATCAGCACCTTTACTTTTTAAAAATTCTGCTGCTGAAATTCCACTTCTAGCCATACCGCATACAAGTGCTTTTTTACCTTCAAAATTCATAATATTAAAACCCCTTTTCATTTATCCCTTACATAAACATATACTTGCATGCAAGAAGACCTACAAGACAAAGCATTGCTGTTATTATATAAAATACTGTTACAACTTTTGTTTCACTCCAGCCACAAAGCTCAAAGTGATGATGTATAGGAGCCATTTTAAATATTCTTTTACCTGTTTTCTTAAAGTAAGCAACCTGAAGAATTACAGATATAGACTCCATAAGATATATAAAACCTACTATAATTATAAATATAGGCATTTTAAGTATAAGAGCTGTTGATGCAACAAAACCACCAAGGGCAAGAGAACCTGTATCACCCATAAACACTTTAGCAGGATATGCATTAAATATAAGGAAAGCAAGAAGACTTCCTCCCGCAGCTCCTGCAATAGGTAAAATTCCACTTCCGGCAGCCCATGCAACCATCATAAAGAACACTGAAACAATGAGAGTTACACCACTAGCAAGACCGTCAAGACCGTCTGTAAGGTTTACACCATTTACAGTTCCCAAAACAGTTACAACTAAAAATGGTATATATATAATTCCAAGGTCAATAGTTACACCTTTTGTGAAAGGAATAAATATATCAGTTCCTATTCCACTTTTAATTATATAAAAAGCAAATAAACCTGTTATAACAAGCTGACCTATAATTTTCTGTATAGGTGTTAAACCTAAAGAACGTTTTTTTACAACTTTAATATAATCATCAATAAAACCTATAACACCAAAACCCAATGTTACAAGTAAAACGGCTAAACCGTCCATATTACCGTTTATAAAGAAAGCTCCACCCATAACGAAAGCTGCAAGTATTGCTATACCACCCATTGTAGGAGTACCCTGTTTTTTAAGATGACTTTCAGGTCCTTCCTCTCTCTCTGTTTGTCCGAATTTAAGTCGTCTCAATACAGGTATAAGCATAGGACAAAAAACTATACCTAATATAAACGAAATCATAACAGAATAAACTGCAATTTCCAATGTAGTTACTACCATTTTATTTCACCTCTTGAATTTTTTCTGCTGTCTTTTCAAAGTGCATACCTCTTGATGCTTTTACAAGAACTGTTGCACCTTCACTGACAAGTTCTTCAATACCTTTTTCAATAAACTCATCTTGAGTCTCAAAATAAAAAGCATTTCCTCCCAAAGACAAAGCACCTTCATACATTGATTTTGAAATTTCACCTATACATATGATTTTATCAATTTTCTTTTGAGCTGCATAAACACCTGTGTCATAATGCATTTCTTTGGCAAACTGTCCAAGCTCAAACATATCTCCCAAAATACAAATTTTCTCCCCTTCTCCACCAGAAAGAACATCAATTCCAGCTTTCATAGAGACAGGATTAGCATTATAAACATCATTTATAATTGTTGTGCCTTTTTCTGTCTTTATAACAGCCATTCTCATTTTTGTAGGCACAAACTCCTCTATACCTCTTTTTATTTCAGCCACAGTAAGACCAAGTTTATTTCCAACAAGAGCTGCCGCCATAGCATTTAAAACCATATGCTCTCCCGGAACAGGTATATATACACTGAAATTTTCATCTTTCATATGAATGTCACAACTTATGGACTCAACACCATTTTTCACTATATTATCAGCATATATGTCTTTTTTATTTTCAACACCATACCAAAGTGTATTAAATTTAGTTTTACCTTCAAGAGTTTGAAGCATATCATTATCTATATTTAAAACAGCTGTTCTATTATCTTTCATAAAATCAAATATTTCACATTTAGCTTTAAGTATGCCTTCTCTGCTTCCCAAATTTTCTATATGTGAAACTCCAACATTTGTTATTACAGCTATATCAGGCTTTGCAATTTTTGAAAGATTATGTATTTCCCCAAAACTATTCATTCCCATTTCAAGAACAGCAACCTGTGTATCTTCTGTAATTTTAAATACAGTTAATGGCAATCCTATTTCATTGTTAAAATTGCCCTCTGTTTTAAGGACATTATATTTCTGCATTAAAACAGAGGCAATCATATCTTTTGTTGTTGTTTTTCCAACACTTCCTGTTATACCAACAACAGGAATATCAAAAAGTGAAATATAATATTCCGCTAAATCCCTAAGAGCTTTTCTTGTATCAGAAACATATATAACAGCTTTTTCACTTTCTGTATTTTCAGCAGAAAGACAGCATAATGCCCCTTTTTCAAAAGCCTGCTCAATAAACTTATGACCATCAAAATTTTCACCTTTTAAAGGTATAAAAAGGTCACCTTCTGATATTTTTCTTGTGTCAGTTGTTATATTTTCAATAACTACATCATTATATTTTTCATCTGAAATTTTTCCGTTTACAGCCTGTGCAACGGATTTTAATGTAATGGGTTTCATAAAGCGTCTCCTCCAAAAGCCTTTCTTACTTCCTCAACATCATCAAAATGTATTGTCTTATCTGCAAAAATCTGATAGTTTTCGTGTCCCTTTCCTGCAACAACGACAACATCTCCTTCTTTTGCCATTTTAACAGCATAATTTATAGCTTCACGTCTATCAACGATTTTAATATATTCACAGCCTGATTTTTTTGTTCCCGGTTCAACATCATCAAGTATACGGGCTGGGTCTTCTGTACGTGGATTGTCTGATGTTATTACACAATAGTCGGAATAAATTCCGGCAATCTCTCCCATAATAGGACGTTTTGTGCGGTCTCTATCTCCACCACAGCCAAAAACAGTTATTATTCTACCTTTAACAAATTCTTTTGCTGTTTTAAGTATATTTTCAAGACCGTCAGGAGTATGAGCATAGTCAACTATGGCATTAAAACCTCTTTTACTTCTCACAGTCTGGAAACGTCCGCTTACGCCTTTATTTTCTGATAAACCTTCTATTATTGTATTCATATCAATACCCATTAATATACAAGCACCTATTGCACCAAGAGCATTATATATACTGAATTTTCCCGGTGTATTAAGGCTTACAGGGTATTCTTTACCTTCATAATCCAGAGTAAATTTAACACCATCAGCAGAAATATGAATATTTTCAGCCTGAAGGTCAGCTTTTTTATCTATTGCAAAAGTTATAACTCTACCTTTTGATTTTGAAACCATAAAATCTCCTGCTTCATCATCTATATTTATTACAGATGAAAGGCATCTTTCAAAAAGTAAACTTTTAGCTATTTTATAGTTTTCCATTGTTATATGATAATCTAAATGGTCCTGTGTAAGGTTTGTAAAAATACCAATGTTATATCTTATTTCATCAACTCTGTGAAGGTCTAAAGCGTGAGATGAAACTTCCATAACAACATCTTTACAACCTTCATCAGCCATTCTCTTAAAAAGTTCTTGAAGTTCAAGACTTTCAGGTGTTGTTCTCTCAGTAGGTATAACTTCATCACCTATTCTATTTTCAATAGTTCCTATAATACCTGTTTTATGTCCTATTTTATCAAGAACAGATTTTATAAGGAATGTAGTTGTTGTTTTTCCGTTTGTTCCTGTAACTCCAACAACATTCATTCTCTCTGAAGGTCTTCCATAAAATTCTGCTGCAATATGGGCAAGAGCTTTTCTTGTATTTTCAAATTTTATAACTGTAACATTTTCATCCATACCCTCAATTTCTTTTTCACAGAATATAACAGAAGCACCGCTTTTTACAGCATTAAGGGCATATTTATGTCCGTCTGTCTTAAATCCTGTTATACATAAAAATGCATCATTCTCTGAAACTTTTCTTGAGTCATATTCGACTTTTTTAATTTCAGTATCAACGCTACCTTGAAGTAATTTATATTCTATATTGCAAAGTAAGTTTTTAACTTTCATAATCTGCCTCCCAATTACTTTATAACAATTTTCAACTATTAATTATAACACATTAAATAGCATTTAAAAAGGATTTTGGCACAAACATAAGAGTTTATAAATTATACTGTAAATTAAATATGTTAGACAAAAATACTTGCTTTTACTGGGTATATATTATAACCTTTGAGTCAATATTTATTGTCTCTCCTGCTGGTGGAAATTGTTTTGTTACATTTTCCCCTTCTCCTTGTATTTCAAATTCTATATTTGACTCTTTCAATATATTTTTAGCATCAGCTAAAGACAAATTTGATATATCAGGAACAGTATTTTTTACTGTTTCAGGTAATTCTTTTTCTTTTTCACTGTATACAGGTTCAATTCCCATATATGGTAATATATTAAGCAAAAGTTCCTGCATAACAGGACCTGCAACAGTTCCCCCATAATATGTTCCCTGTGGTTCATCTATTAAAACTATTGCCATGACTTGAGGATTTTCAGCCGGTGCAAAAGTGAGAAAAGAGGCTATATATTTTCCACTTCTTCTTGGAAGTTTTTCTGATGTAGCAGTTTTTCCACCTATTCTATATCCTGGTATATAAGCTTTATTTCCTGTACCTTCAGAAACAACACTTTCAAGTATTACTTTCATCTGTTCAGATGTTTTATCTGAAAGTATTTTTTCATTTTCTCCATATTCAAGTTCTTTTATAACATTACCTTCATTGTCTGTTATTTTACAACCTATATGAGGTGTTATAAGATAACCTCCATTTACCATTGATGATACAGCTCTCAAAAGTTGGAGTGGTGTTATCTGAAAAGACTGACCAAAAGACATTGTTGCAAGCTCAACAGGTCCAACATTTTCTAATTTATGCATAATACCCACAGCCTCACCAGACAAGTCTATTCCTGTTTTTTCATTAAAACCGAATTTATCCATATACTCATAAAATTTTTCCGCTCCAAGTCTCTCTCCCAATTCCATAAATACAGGGTTACATGAGTTTTGAACTCCTTGAACAAAAGTTTGAGCTCCATGAGTTCTGGGATATCTCCAACATTTTATCATTCTGTCGCCAGCTATGTGGTAACCATTACAAAAAAATGTACTTTCAGGTGTTACAACTCCCTCTTCCAATGAAGCAGCAGAAGTGACAGTTTTAAATGTACTTCCCGGTTCATATGTATCATTTATGGCAGTATTTCTCCACATTTGATTAAGAGCATCATTTTGTTCTTTTTCACTTAATGTATCCCATATACTTAAAAGTTCAGAGTCATTTATAACAAAAGGATTATTTAAGTCAAAATTAGGATAGTTTGCCATAGCATAAATCTCACCATTTTGAGGATTTAGAACTATTATAATACCTTTCTGAGCTTTTTTTGACTCAACAGCTTTTTTAATAGTCTGTTCTGCATATTGTTGTATAATAATATCAATGCTTGTGACAAGATTATATCCATCAATAGGGGCTATTCTCTCTTGAGTGCTATCAACTTCAAGACCTTTTGAGTCTGTCAAAGTCAATATTTTACCTTCCTCACCCTTTAAATACTCATCATATTTTGCCTCAAGACCTATTATTCCCTGATTATCTTTTCCAACAAATCCTATAACTTGAGAAGCTATATTGCTATAAGGATAAATTCTCTTTACATCTTCATCAACAACAATTCCTTCTATGTCTTTTTTTCTTATTTCCATAGCAATTTCACTATCTACTTTTGTTTTTATTCTTACAAGAGCCACTTTTTGATTTACTTTTTCAAAAACTTCATCATACTCCATTTCCAAAACTTCTGAAAGATAATTTGACACATAATCTTTATCTTTAATCTGTGCCGGAATTACACTTATAGCGTTTACAGTCTCTGTAACAGCAATACCAGTTCCATTTCTGTCAAGTATGCTTCCTCTATCTGGTGATATAAGCCTATCTCTTGTCTGTTGCTCATAGGCCATTTTCTGAAGTTCATCAGCTTTGACAGTCTGTATATATATAACTCTACCAATAAGTACAAGAACAAAAAGCTGTATTGAGAAAAGCACAAAGAGCAACTTTTTCTTCATAAATATACTAGGTTTTTCCATAAAAAAATCCCTGCCTTCAAAAATTCATTTGTATATTTTATTTTGAAGACAGGGTATGTATTCTATTGTGTTTATTGTTTTTTAAGTATAATATTTACTTCCGAACCTGCTTGTGCAAAAACTTCACCTTTAGGATTTTGAGATGTAACGACACTTCCTTCTGTTTCACCTTCAAAAGTTACAGCAAATCCAGCTTGTTGTAAAGCTGCAACAGCCTCATCATAAGTTTTTCCATAAACATTAGGAACTTGAACTGTGTCTCCTTCACCTTCACCCTTTGTAACATAGAGAAGTATTTTAGAACCCTTATCAACATCAACGCCACCATGAGGTGCTTGATTTATTATTGTGTCTCCACTTCCTACTATTTCATAAGTAAGTCCTAAACTATCAAGTATATTTACAATTTCAGAAGCAGATTTTCCTGTGTATTCCTCAATAGCAACTTTTTGTGTTGCTACTGTTGATGTTGAATCTTCACCTATCTCATCAGGATAATCTGGTTCATAGGATTTATAATGTATTATATTTTCCATAAGCTCTTTCATATATGGAGCTGGAGAAGTTACACCATCAATATATTGTTCCGGTTTATGTACAACTACCATAGATATTATTTCAGGATTATCAATAGGATAGTATGATACAAATGAAACTGTATGAATATAATCAGAACGTTTTCCCTGCTGAGCAGTACCTGTTTTACCACCAATAGCATAACCTTCTATTCTTGCTTTTTTACCTGTACCAACTGTGAGAGTTGACTCCATATCTTTTCTTACAATATCTGATGTCTCTTTTGATATAACACGACGTATTATTTCAGGCTGTTTCTCTTCAATAACATTTCCATCAGCATCTAAAATTTGACTTACAATATATGGTCTCATAAGTTTTCCACCATTTATAACAGAACAAAAAGCATTTATAATCTGTATAGGTGTAGTACTAAATGACTGACCAAAAGACATTGTTGCAAGTTCTGACGGACCTATATCTTGCATAGGATACATAATACTTGAAACAGCTGCTTCCCCTGGAAGGTCTATGCCTGTAAGCTCACCAACTCCAAAATCTTTCTGGTACTGATAAAATTTTTCAGCTCCAAGCATCGCAGCCATATCCATCATACCAACATTACAAGACTCAGCAAGAACACCTTCAACATTTATAATTCCATGACCACTAGTAAGATGACAAGGTATATTCCAACCTCCAACACTACGGCTACCTGTACAATTAAATGTTGTATTTGGAGTTATAACTCCTTCTTCAAGGCAGGCAGCTACAACCATAGGCTTAAATATTGAACCTGGCTCAAAGCTACTTGAAACATTAAAGTTATTCCATGTATTATTTAAGTATTCATATTTTTGTTCATCAGTCATTGCTTCCCAAGTTGTTGCAAAATCTGGATTTGTTGAAAGCTCTAATGGCTGGGAAGGATTATTTCCATCAAATGTTTTACCCTGTGCCATAGCATATATCTCTCCACTATTAGGGTTCATAACAATAACAGAAACATTATCAGGATTATGGTCAGCCATAGCTTTTTTCGCTACCTGTTCAGCATACTGTTGTATAGTGTAATCTAAAGTTGTAACAACAGTATTTCCGTCTTGTGGAAGTATTTCATTAGTTACAGCACTTGCAGCACTGTCATAAGTTATAAAAGAACGTCCTGGAACTCCGCTCATTTCTTTATCATATTGAGCTTCAAGTCCCCATTTTGTATCACCACGAATAAAACCTAAAACATTTGAAGCAATTGTGCTCATTACATAATTTCTTTTTGTATCTTTTTCATATACAACAGCTGTTGAAAGTTTTGCACCTTTCTCCTCAAGGGCTAACTTTTCATCTCTTGATATACCTTTTTTAACATACTTAAATCTTACATTGTATTTAGGTTCTCCAGTTGTTTCATCAACGGAAAAAATATCATACAATGTATCTTTATCAACACCTATTACCTCATTAAGAGCAGTTATAACATTTTCTTTTACATTTACAGCTTCTTTGTTTCCATTGGCAACCTGTTCTTTGTAATTATCATCAAGCTCTTTCATCATAACAGGGTCAACAGCAACATTATATACAGTACTGCTTACAGCCATAGGCTGTTTATTTCTATCAACAATAGAACCTCTATTAGGAGGTATTGTTGTATCATTAGACCTTGTTATCTGTTGACTTATAGCTTCCTGCTCATATTCTGCACCTTTAACAGTTTTGAGATAATACACTCTACCTGCAAGACCACAAAAAATAGCAGTAAAACAAATCATAACAAAAAGCAGTTTGCCTTGCATTATTCCCTTTTTCTTTGCCAATATAAATCAATCCTTTTTAAATATACTCAAAGCCTTTGAAAAAAGATTTGATATTGAAAATTTTTCCTCAGTATCTGTATTATTATTATCATCATATTGTATTGTATAACCTTGTTCTGGAACATCTATGTACACAGTCTGATATTGCTGAGGTTTTGACATTCCAAGTCTTTCTATGGCTTCCTTTTCAATAACCTCAAGATTTGTTTGTTCAGCTATTTCTGCGGAAAGTGCGTTATTTTCACTTTGCAGAACCGAAAGTTCTGATTTCAAATTGTTTATTTGCTCTCTTTTTTCAACTACTCTGGCATAAGAACTCATTGTAAGTATACAACAGCCAAAAACAAAAACAACAGCAACAGCAAATTTAAAACTTATTATTCTGTTGCGGATTCTCTCCGCTCTTGCCTCTTTTTCTTTGAGTAGACGCTCCCTCTTTTTTTGCCTATCCTCATTGTTGTCTGGATAATATGGAGGGACAGTTTCATAAGCAACACTTGTTGTGTTATAGCCATTGTTAACATTGTTAGTATAGCGGTTATACCTTCCCAATTCACGATTTCTGTTTTTCTTAGAATTTTTTCCGGCGGAAGCCATACCCCATACTCTCCCCTCAATAAAATTTTATTTTCGTTCGAAAACTCTTAATTTTGCACTTCTTGCTCTATGGTTTGCAGAAAGTTCTTCATCGCTTGGAAGTATTGGTTTTCTTGTAACAACTCTACCTTTTGATTTTTTCCCACAAACACATACAGGAAATTCTCTTGGACATGTACATGGATTTTCTTGTTTTCTGAACTCATTTTTTACAATTCTATCTTCCAAAGAATGGAAAGTTATTATTGCAAGTCTTCCCTCTGGATTTAAAAGGTCTGTCATATCATTTATTGCAGTTTTAAGAACGTCAAGCTCACCGTTTACCTCTATTCTTATTGCTTGGAAAGTTCTTTTTGCTGGGTGTGGCCCGTCCTTTCTTGCTCCCTTAGGAACTGCTTTTTTTATAACATCAACAAGTTCAAAAGTTGTCTCAATAGGCTTTATTTTTCTTTCAGCAACAATAAATTCTGCTATACGTTTAGCCCATCTCTCCTCACCATACTCAAATATAATATCATTAAGCTCTTTCTCACTATATTCATTAACAACTTCATAGGCACTTAAAGAACGGCTTGTATCCATACGCATATCAAGAGGAGCATCTTGCATATATGAGAAACCTCTTTCCGCCTCATCAAGCTGATGAGATGAAACTCCTATATCAAGAAGAAAACCATCCGCTTTTTCTATGCCTAAATCTTCAAAAACTTGTTTAACATTTGAAAAATTGCTGTGTACAAGAGTGACTTTATCTTTAAACTCTTTAAGTCTTTCTGTGGCAGCATTTATGGCGTTCATATCTTGGTCAATACCTATAAGTCTTCCTGTTGTAAGCCTTTTACAAATCTCATAGGAATGACCAGCACCTCCCAAAGTACCATCTACATATATGCCATCTGGTTTTATATTAAGACTCTCTATACACTCATTAAGTAAAACTGAAATATGATGAAACTCCATTGTACCACCCTTTTATATAACTGAATTAAAATTTTAAAAAGCAAGCTAATTGTCAACAAAATTGAAATACAAAAAATTTCAACTCTGTTCACAACTCCAATTGAAATAATATCTTTTTTAAGCTGAGTATATTATTTAAAATTTGGAGGATAACTTTCCCTTCCAGTATTTTCAAAACTCAACGACCCCTGTAAAAAAGAACCTTACAAATCGTCTTGCATTATTTTGACCGAAACAGAATTTTATTTAATCTGTATTTATATTTTGCTACTAAATAAAAAGACACTTCTCAAGACTATTTTTAATAATATAATTCTTGACAAGTTTATATATAATACATGTAATTTTTATTACAAAAAATATATTTAATTCATATTATCATAATTATTGTAACAAATCAAAAACAATAATAATAGTATAAATATTTCAAAAATTAATTATTTTTTAGAGTCAAAATATAACCTATAAAATAATTTTAATATATAAACTATTAAATTACAAGGATATTCATCTATTTTGACAAAAAAATTTTGCCCTAAAATCCAGCAATTTTCTTATTTTATATAAAACTAAAATATAAATTTTATTATATTTTACTTTAAAACAAATATAAAAGACATTTTTAAATATATTTTTGTATTAAAAAATGTATGATATTTTGTACAATATTTTTTAAAAATAAAAAGCGGGTAACATACCCGCTTTTTATTTAATAATCATAATTTTTCTTTATAATCTGCATCATAATATTCTGGTTCTTCTGGTATTATAAGAGCACATATAACATAAAGAATAACACCAGTAATACAACCTGTCATAAATGTTATTACAGCCCACAAAAGTCTTACAATAGTAACATCAGCATTTACATAATTAGCAATACCAGCACATACTCCGCTAAGTTTTTTATCTGTTGTTGACCTATAAATTTTTCTTTCCATAATATTTACCTCCCTATTTTATGCAATTCTTTATAAGACCATTATCTGCAAAACTAAAATATTTATTGTCAGCAACAATAATGTGGTCTAAAACTTCAATATCTATCATATTAAGAGCTTTTGTAATTTTTGCAGTTGATTCTAAGTCTTGAAAACTTGGTTTAAGTTTACCACCAGGGTGGTTATGGGCAAGTATAATTGAGCTAGCTTTATTTCTTAAAGCACACTCAACAACAATTCTAGGATATATAAAAGCCTCATCAACAGAGCCTTCACTCACTAAGTTTGAATTTATAAGTCTTTTTTGAGAATCAAGAGAAATAACATAAAAATTTTCATAATTCTCATAAGCAAGCAATGAAACAGCATATTCACCGGCATCATTTGAAGATGATATTTTAGTTTCTCTTTTATTCCATTTACCAGAGTTAGCTCTTCTTACAACTTCACTTTGAATAGCTAAAAATATAGCTGCATTTTCTGTTATATTAGTTTTTTCAACTATATCTTCAGGTCTACTTGAAAAAAGCATACTCAAACTGCCAAACTCTTTTATTATACGATGAGCAATTTCATTTGTGTCTCTTCTTGGTATACAGTAAAAAAGAAGAAGTTCTAAAAGTTGATGGTCATCAAAGGCTTTTGCACCTTCATTTTTAAAACGTTCTTTAAGTCTTTTTCTGTGACCTTCGTGTAAATTTTCAGTCATTTAATATTATCTCCCAAAAAACTCATCTACAAGTTCAAAGACTTTTCCCGAATATACAATATCAAGAAGTTTTCCAAGTCTTCTCAACGCTTTCTTTGCCATATCACAATCAATTATACCCATATCCAAAGCATCAGCAATTTCCTCTATATCGACAACTTTAATTTTGCTATCAGGATATATTATAACATCAGCAAGAAGGTCTGAAAAAGTATATGTATTTTGTTCTTTATCATAAACAGTGTCTATTATATCACAGTAATAATAAACAAGTTTACCTTCATCATTCATAAATTTACTTATTTTATATCCCTCATCAATAAAATAGCATGATATACACTTTGAAAAATCATGTCTTGGATGAATAACATTCCATTTTGTAACTGCTCTTTTATCATCTATAAATATTATTTCATCATCTTTAAGATATATAATTTCATCAGGAATATATCTTTTTCTATAAATTTTAGGTATATCCATATATCCTACCCCCTTATTATACCATAATCAAATAAATATTATTAAATTATGTCGATTTTTAAGAATTTATTAGGAATATGATAATACAATATGAATTTTACTTCAATGGAAAATTTACAAAATATTTACTAAAAATTAAAGGACTGTAAACAACAGTCCCTTAAAACAAAATTTTTTATTATTCTATTGTATTTACAGATGAGCCTTTAAAATAATGAACAAGTATATCTTCAAAAGAAAATCCCTTTTCTGCCATTCCTTTAACACCGTTTTGACTCATTCCAACACCATGACCATTTCCTCCACCTTTAAATGTTATACTGCTTATAAATCCATTACTATCTTTTTCACAGTCAAATGTAAAAAATCCACTAGGCATAATTGATAAATTTTTAAATTCCATTCCATTTTTACATTTTAATATAACATCAGTTCCATTAACAAAACTTTTAGGAGGAATAATTTTTCTTATATTATACTCACCATTTACTCTTATAGCACCACTTTCACCTATTATAACAATAGTCATTACATTTCCGCCCTGACCTCTTTTTGTTATTTCAATATTTTTAATTCTTCCTATATTTGAAACTTTTCCCTTTTCAAAATCTTTACCATTAGATGAATATTCCATCATAGCAGGACTATTCTTAAACAAATTTTCAGAGCTTTTTTTAACAGCTTGAGAAAGTTCTGTACCTGTCATATTTACATACCATCTATACCATGGAGAACTGCTGTCATAGGTTTCTGTATCACTCTTAAGAAATTTTCTAAAATCATCTTCATTCTCAAGACTTGAAATTTCACTATTTTCAAATTGAGGAGTACTTACAAGATAAGGCTGTGTATTACTTGGAAATTCCTTTGTAACAGAATCTGCCCAAGTCTCACCGGAATTTGCTGTAAATCCAAAGGAAGTTGAAAAATAATTGGCACTTATAACAGTGTTTTCATAAGTTAAAAACATATTTTTTGTCTCATCAACAGCTTCATTAGACTCCTCATATTCTCCCATATTATTATAAACTTGTGAATTTACTGTATCATCAATATTTGCACCATACTCAGAAAATCTATTTAAAAAGAACTGATTATATCCATAACTTCTAGCTGTAACAGCTTGAACCATAAGTGGAACTTTTCCAAAAGATACAGGCATTTCACAGGGCACAACACCATAAAGATATTCTTCAAAAGGCAATTCATTGACTATAACAAAACCACTATCCCTTTTTTCAATTTCAATAGTTCCTCTATATTTAGGTAAAGCTTTCGCCTTTGTAAGAGTTTCTATTGAGGTTGTACCACCATTTAAAGGTTTTATGTATATACGGCAATTATTCGAAAAATATTCTCCACAATTATTAATATCAATAATAAGTCTCTCGTCAGGCAAAAACTCTTTCTCATTATTACCATATAAAAGTTTAAATCCCTCTTTAGAACGCAAAACTATTTCATTTTGTATATATCCATCTTTATTATTATCAGAAAGTACAACTCTCATATTTTCAGGTTTTTTAGCTTTTTCAAACCATACAGAACAAACTTTACCCTCTTTCATATATATTTCACACAAATTTTCAGCACACAGAAGTTCTGATTTATCACTTAAAACTCCATCTTTTCTGTAAACTGTAAAGTTTTCATCATAATTAATTCTTCCGTCTTTTTCAGTTTCAATGTAATCATCAGAAACCAGCTTTATTTTATCATCACTATATTTTTCTATTGGTATAATTTCTATATCATTATTTTTTATAACAATATCACCACATATATTTTCATTTATAGAGTAATCAAAAATCTTTTTCCTTGAAAAAATATTTACAGAAACAGTATTTTCACTTTCTTTTTTAACAAATATATTTTTAAATTCTATCTGATTTTGTAAAACCTCTGTAAAGCCTAATATATTATTTCCTCTAACAATAGCTTTAACAGTATTTCCTACAAATAAATTGCCTGAGCCATTATAAAAATTAAACTGTCCCTTATCTGTATAATATATATCTTTATTATCGGAAACATCAAAAATTTTAAGTTCTTCCTCTTTACAACCCATATTTTCAGCCACATCAATAATAAGACTATTCCATAAAGCATAAGAAATGGCTTTGTTTTTTATATCATCAGACATTTTTATTTTTGTCTTATTTTCAGAATTTATCAAATCTATCAAAGATTGGGCTTGTATAATAGTTAAAGGTTCATCAGGCTTAAATTTTTCACCTTCACCAACCATAATTCCTTTACAAAAAACATAATTAACAAAATTATACTCATAACTTTCAATATCAACATCAGAAAATTGAGCCTTTTTTTCCATATTATTTATATTTTCAATATCATCAAATATAAAAGATATTGCCACAGCTGCATCTATACGAGTTACAGGCAAATCCTCCCCAACTTTTCCAACTTCATTATAATATATAACTTGATTTTTAGTGATATTTTTATCACTCATACCACAAGAAACCAAAACAAAAGAAAATATAATAACGAAAAAAATAATAATATATTTTTTCATAACTCCTTGTCCTCCTCTCATAAAAAATAATATGCAGATTTGGACAAAAAAAGAACTCTCTCTTAAAAAAGAGAGAGTCCAAAATTCAGAAGCTTTAAGAAAAATTTAAAAATCCCCGAAATGCCGTTCCTGCCTTCTGACACCTAGCCGTAGCCAGGTGGGTATCCGCAACTAAAACTCTGCCTTCCTCAGCCCAAAGGGAATTAGTAAGAGGCCTGACATATTCTTCGTTTATAGGATTCCCGTTTAAGTAATGTAGGTTCAAAAACAACAGGTTGTCGCACACTTCAGGAACCTTTATATTTATTATAATAGCTAAATAATAATTTAGCAAGACTTAAAATTTGTATATTTCGACTTATTTTTTAGAAAAAATACTTGACAACATAGAAATTCCACTTCCAATAAATATAAAAACATCAGCAATATTAAATATAGGGGCATTTTTAGTTTTTATATAAATGAAATCTGTAACCTCTCTTTTAGTTCCTCTTTCAATAATATTTCCTATGGCACCGCCTATAATCATAGCCATTCCAGTTTTTAAAAATGTTTGACCTTCTTTTTTTAAAAGTTTTATGAAATATACTGTAATTGTGGAAAGAAGCATTCCAGAAGATATAAAAACAAAGTCAGGATACTTCTCAAATTTACTATATGCAGTACCTTTATTTTTTATGTGCCATATATAAAGTTTATCTTTTAAAATTTCTATTTTAGTATTAACAGAAACTTTATTTTTTATAACATACTTTGAAAATAAATCTAATATTGAAATTGACACAATAAAAATTATATATCTCATAAAAAACCTCCTAACTTTTAACTGTAAAATTTTTAATTTCAATAAAAACACTATTATCCTTTACAGTAAGTATAACATCACCCAATCCTTTTTCACCAGTTTGAGGAAGTGACATTTTAATATTTTTTATTTCTTTTTCTTTTAAAAGTTTTTTCACATTTGTTTTATTTATATTTACACCATAAACTTCAAGACTATTTTTCCAAATTGTAAATTTACAGCCTTCTTTCCAGCCTTCACAATAAAATGACTTTGTGTTTTCAAAAATTCTTTTTCCACAAATAGGACATTTTCCTATACCGGAAACAGATTTTTTAGTTTTAGTTTTGTTTTGTTCTTTTTCAAACTGAACAGAGGTATCAGAATTTTTAGCATTGTCAACTAAAAATCTAACATATCTCTCAATACTTCCCATAAATCTTTCAGAAGTCATTTTTCCCTTTGCAATAGATGAAAGACCTTTCTCCCATTTTCCTGTTGTCTCAGGAGATTTAAGCTCATCAGGCACAATTTCAATCAATTTTTCAGCTTTTTCAGTTGGCACAAGATTTTTTCCAGAACGTCTAACATATCCAACAGAAATAAGTCTTTCAATTATAGCAGCTCTTGTTGCCGGAGTTCCTATACCCGACTCTTTCAAGCTTTCTTTCAACTCCTCATCTTCAACAAACTTTCCTGCATTCTCCATGGCAGATAATATTGTAGCTTCTGTATACTGTTTAGGCGGCATAGTTTTTTTAGATAAAACTTTACATTTTTTAATATTCAAATTATCACCAATATTTACTTTAGGCAATATAACTTCATTACTATCTTTTTTATTATTAAAACCCTCATATAAAACAGTCCAACCTTTATGGACAATCTCAGTTCCCTTTGATATAAAACGTTCATTATCAACTTTAACAAAAATCTTTACCGAATTATATATATAAGGGGTATAAAATACAGATAAAAACCTTAATACAACTATATTAAAAACTTTCTCCTCATCACTTGAAAGTTTTTCAATATTTAACTTTCCCTTTGTAGGTATTATTGCATGGTGGTCTGAAACTTTTGAATTGTCAAAAACTCTTTTTGTGAGAGAATTTTTAATATTATTTAATGAGTACTCAACAAACTCTGAATATTTTCCTGTATCCCCTATTTTTTTAAGTATTTCACCCATTTCCTTTTTCATATCATCACTTAAATATCGACTGTCAGTTCTTGGGTATGTTATCACTTTATGTTTTTCATATAATGCTTGAGCAATATCAAGAGTTTTTTTAGCTGAAAAACCATATTTCTTATTACATTCTCTTTGTAATTCTGTAAGGTCAAAAAGTAAAGGGTGATTTTGTTTTTTCTCCTCTATAATATTATCATAGACAACTGCATTTTTACCCTTAACTCTTTCAACAATGTTTTTTGCAATATTTATATCTTTAATTTTAGTCTCTTTATCGTCAGGATATTTAAACCATGTACCCTTAAAATCGCCATAATCACTTTCAACTTCAAAATAATCTTCAGGAACAAAATTATCTATTTCTTTTTGTCTTGAAACAATCATGGCAAGGGTAGGCGTTTGAACTCTGCCTATACTTAAAAGTGCTCTATGTCTAACAGTAAAAGCTCTTGTGGCATTTATTCCAACAAGCCAATCAGCCTCAGAGCGACATTTTGCAGAATGGAAAAGATTATCATAATCACTGCCATTTTTAAGATTTTTAAATCCTTCATTTATAGCAGTATCAGTCATACTTGAAATCCAAAGTCTTTTAAAAGGCTTTTTACATTTTACTATATCATATATATATCTAAATATAAGTTCCCCCTCACGGCCACTATCTGTGGCACATATTATACTTTCAGTATCTTTACTATTCATAAGTTTACTTAAAACTTTAAGTTGACTTTTTGTTTTAGGTAAAGCCTTCAATTTTATATTTTCAGGTAAAACCGGCAAAGTATCCATAGACCATTTTTTCAAAGACACATCATAATCTTCCGGCTCAAAAAGTGTCACTAAATGACCAATAGCCCATGAAACAATATATTTTTCATTATATAAAAAACCTTCTCCTCTATCTTTACATTTCAAAACTCTAGCTATATCAGAAGCCACAGAAGGTTTTTCAGCTATAACAAGTATTTTCCCCATAACTAAAATTCACCTCTTTATATTAACTTAATAAAGATTATACAGCAGTATTTTAAACACAGTCAACGAATGTAAATTTTTATGTTTATTGAATATTTTGTCAATAAATAATATAATGTTGACATATTTAGTGTTTATATATAAAATTAACATGAATTTTGTTTAAAGGTGGGATATTATGGGATTTAAAATAGTATGTGACACATCAGCAGACCTTACACCTGATGAAATAAAAGAATTAAATATTGATACAGTTTCATTTTATATATCTTTTGATGGCGTAAATTATGAAAAAGAACTTTCAGAAATTACTATTGATGATTTCTATAAAAAACTTATAGATGAAAAGCTTTTTGGAAAAACATCAATGCCAACTATACAGGATTATTCAGAAGTTTTTGAGAAACATTTAAAAAATGGCGATGACATAATATGTATATGTTTATCATCAAAATTTAGCGGTTCTTATGCAAGTGCTGTAAATGCCAAAAAAATTCTTGAAGAAGAATATCCTGAAAGAAAAATAACAGTAATAGACTCAACACAAGTAACTGTTGCCGAAGGACTAATAGTAAAATATGCTGTTGATATGCAAAGAAAAGGATTTTCCTATGAAAAGACAATAGAAACAATAAACAAAGTCAAAGAAACTGCAAGAATTTATTTTACAGTTGACTCCCTTGAACATCTCAAACAAGGTGGAAGAATAGGAAAAGCCAGTGCTTTTGCAGGTGCACTTTTAAATATAAAACCTGTAATAGTAATGAAAAATGGAGAGCTTATACCTGAAAAGAAAGTAAGAGGTCATAAAAAGGCTTTACAAACTCTTGTTGATTATGTAAAAGAAGACCTTATGAAAGAAAAAGACCAATATGAAATACAGCTTATAAATGTTATAAAAGACGACTCTATAAAATTTGTAACAGAAGAACTTACATTTTTAGGCTTTAAAATTACAGAACCATCTGTTATTTTAGGCTCAACAATAGCAACTCACGCCGGACCTACTGTTGTAGGAATATGTTATATAAAAAAATATGAATACTTATAAAAAATAAAAGGATGTCAAAAGACATCCTTTTATTTTCTACCAGTAGAACCAAAACCGCCAGCACCTCTTACAGTGTCGGAAAGCTCTGAAACTTCATTAAATTCAACAGAAAGGAACGGAGTGACAACAAGCTGTGCAACTCTCTCACCTTTTTCAATTACAGCATCAACATTGCTATGGTTATGTATAAAAACAAGTATTTCTCCTCTATAATCAGCATCAACAACACCAACTTTATTTGCCGGTGCAAGACCTTTTTTAGAAGCAAGTCCACTTCTTGCATAAACAAGACCAGCATATCCTTCTGGTATCTCAACAGCTATACCAGTAGGTATTTTACAAGTTTCTCCAGCTTTTATTTTAACATCTTCATCTATACAAGCATAAAGGTCATAACCTGCTGCAAATTCACTTCCTCTTATAGGAATTATAGCATTTTCATTTACTTTTTTTAAATTAATAATCATTTTAAAATCTCCATATTTTTATTTATTATCATAAAGAACAACTTCTGATGTATCAAGGCTCTTTTTAACATCAATAACTCTTTGATTTGTACTTCCAGCCCAATGATATTTAACATTTTTAAGTTCTAAAATAAACTTTCCATCAACAAGAACATCTATATACTGCATGAAAGGAAGTCTTCTGACTTCCTCCCATAAAAACCCTGTATAGAGCCATATAGTTTTATTTGGATATTTAGATTTTATCTCCTCAACAAAATTACCTATATCCCATATATTACAAGGGTGGAGAGGGTCTCCACCTGAAAGAGTTATTCCATTTATATAATCTTTATCAAGTTGTTCAAAAATTTCAGCTTTTGCATTTTCATCAAAATCAACACCACTATCAATATCCCATGTTATAGGATTATGACAATCTTTGCAATGATGAGTACAGCCCGAAACCCAAAGGACAACTCTCAAACCCTCCCCGTTAAGCATATCGTCCTTTGTTATATTATGAAACTTCATGTCACATTGATTTCCTTTCTGCAATTTCTGCCATTTTGGCTTTATTAAGACGAGTATCACCTTTAACTCTTGAATATGAAAGATAACCATTCATTCTATCAATTTTTGTAAGGTTCTTGCTTCCACATTTAGGGCATACATCCATTTCAAGTTCCTGATGACCACAGTCGTCACAGTATGCAAGAGAAAGGTTTACACCTTCATAAAATCCCATTTTCATGGCACGTCTTATAAGAATTTTAACAGCCTCTTTATTATAATCAATAGGATATTTTACATACTGAATTTTTCCACCATTCATAAGGTCCCAAAATCTTTTTTCTAAATCCTGTTTCTGTATAGGAGTTATATCCTCTGTTACATGACAATGGAATGAGTTTGAAACGTATGGTCTATCTGAAACATTTTCTATAATACCGAATTTTTTTCTAAACTGTTCTACCTGAAGTCCACAGAGACTTTCGGCAGGAGTTCCATAAAGAGCATAAAGTTTTCCGTCCTCAGCCTTAAACTGTGCAACTTTTTTATTTATATATTCCATAACCTCAATGGCAAAATTTCCATCCTCAACAAGAGATTTTTTATTGTGAAGCTCCTGAAGTTCATTAAGGGCAGTGATACCAAATGATGCAGTAGCAGCCTTTAAGAGAGGTTTTATTTTGTCATGCTGATTTAGATGACCACCATAGAAACCACCTTCACAGTATGCCATAGGATTTGTAGAAGCTCTCATCTCTCCAAGATAATCATAAGTTTTAAGATGAATTTTTCTTATCATTTCAAGATAGTAATCAAGAACCTCATAAAAATCTTTACTTTCAGCCTCAGCCTTAGCATAAATCATAGGAAGATGAAGGGAAACAGCACCTATATTAAATCTTCCAACAAAAACAGGTTTATCATTTTCATCAGCAGGGTTTATTCCGCCTCTTTCGTACCATGGAGAAAGGAAAGCACGGCAACCCATAGGGCTTATAACCTCACCATATTTTTTATACATTTCAGCAACATACCCTTCACCAGTAAGACTTAACCAATCAGGATACATTGTTTTTCTTGAACATTCAACACCTTCATTGAATACATCTTCAAGTTCTCCACCTTCTCCGTGAAGATTTTCATCATATAAAAATACGATTTTAGGGAAAAGAACAGGTTTTTTATTATCTTTTTTGCCCTGTCCATGTCTATGAACCTCAAGCATTGTTATAGCTGCCATTTTAGCAAACTTACTTCTTCCAAGACCTATTGTCATTGTAACGAAAGGATAATCCCCTCTTGATGAACCAACAGAATTAAGTTTATACTCAAGTCCCTGAAAACCTTGTTCAAAATCTCTTTTAAGTTTCTTTAAAGCAGTTTCCTCAGCAAACTTTTCATCATCAACACCATAATATTTCTGTTTTTCTATTTCTTCATTATAATATTTTTTATAACTTAATTCTGCATATGGAGCTAATATATTATCAATCTGTGGCACTGTAAAACCGCCATACTGCTGAGCTGCTGTTGAAAGTATAACATCTCCTATAACGTCAAAAGCAACATCAAGAGTTTTAGGCTCATTATACCAAAGATTTCCCATTTCAAAACCGCCCTTTAAAACATTACCCATGTCAAAAAGACAGCAGTTCATAGTATCACGTCTTGCAGACATATCATGAATATATATATATCCGTCACGACAAGCCTGTAATTCCTCAACATTTAAAGAAAACTTCTGATAAAGTTCTTTATTAAGCTGATTAAATATAAGACTTCTCTTTGTAGCAACAAGGGCACTGTCTGTATTTGCATTGTCCTTATCACCAATATACATTATTGACTGTGCTTTTTTATATACACCGTCAAGCATATGAACAAAATCCTGTTTATAGTTTCTATAATCTCTATAACTCTTTGCAACGGCAGGATTAACTTTTTCAAGAGCACTTTCCACAAGGTTGTGCATAGTCTGTATAGGAACAAGAGTAAGTTTTTCCTCCTTTATATGCTCCTCTACATATCCGCAAATATCTTTTAAATTTTCCGCTGTAAGTTTTATCATAACACGCTCAGCCGATTTATTAACAGCATTAGCAATCTTCTGAGAGTTGAACGCTTCAAGAGTATTATCTTTTTTAATAACTCTTATCATATTTTCCTGCCTCCTTTTTTCTTTTTTAACACAACATATTGTTGTCTGCATAATACTATACCACATATATTGCTATGGTGGTAGGGCAAAATATATTTTTAGCATAATAACCAAAGGTATATGGATTAAAATTTTTAAAAAAGTTAAACTTATTTATTGACTTTAAAAATTGTTGTAAAGTGAAATTAAAATTTATTTTATAATTCATAAATATTTTTTTAAAAAAGGACAATAATATAAATGCAATAAAAAATAAAATCCAAGGAGGAATTTAAAATGGATAAAGCAAACAAAGCCATTAAATGTTCAGTAAGCCAGTGTGCATATCATTGTGGAGATAAAGGATACTGTACTCTTGACACAATTCAGGTAGGTACACACGAAGTAAACCCAACACAGAAAGAATGTACAGACTGTGAATCTTTCGCAACAAAAATCTGATTTTAGAGTATTAATCTATATTTAACAAAAAGCAGTATATCAAAAAAATAAATTTGATATACTGCTTTTTTTAATAACACTTGTCCTCGTTTTTACATATAATATATAAAAATGAAAAGAGGAAATCAAAATGAAAGAAGAATATTATGAAAATCCATGTTGTATTTTAGATAATAACATCTGTGATACTAAAAGAGGATTTGCTTATTTTTCCCGCTCGGGAGATATTGTTTCTGATTTAGATACAAATATTATAGATTTTAATGATGTGCCTGTAATGACCGAAATTTTTGATTATAATGAAGGCTCAATTAAAATTAAGTCAGCAGGTTGGTATTATATTCAATATATAATAAATATACCTTATAATGATGAAATATCAACAAGCTTTGCTATATATGGAAATAATGAAGCTTTGGAAGGCACAATAATAGAAGTATCAAACAAAAAAAGTAATACTACAAATTGTTATGGTGCTCAAACTATTGTAAAATTGGAAAAAAACACAGAAATAAATATAAAATCATTAGAAAATATAAATTTAAAATTCGCAAAGCCTTATAAAAATAGTCTCTCAATTTTTATATTAAAATTAATTTAAAAAATTTAATATATAAAAAACTCCGGACAAAAATCCGGAGTTTTTATTATTATATGGTTTATTATTCTTCTGGAAGATTATGAAGTTCTTCTATATCATTTACAGGTTTTTCAAGACCTTCTATAACAATATTGTTTTTCTCTGCATAGTCCCAAAGAGCAGCATGAAGTGCTTCCTCTGCAAGACATGAACAATGAACTTTTACTGGTGGAAGTCCATCAAGAGCCTCCATAACAGCTTTATTTGTGATTTCAAGAGCTTCTTTAATTGTTTTACCTTTTACAAGCTCTGTTGCCATACTGCTTGTTGCAACAGCGGCACCACAACCAAATGTTTTGAATTTAGCATCTTCTATTATGCCATTTTCTATTTTAAGATAAACTTTCATTATATCTCCACATTTTGCATTACCAACTGTACCAACGCCGCTAGCGTCCTCAATTTCTCCCACATTTCTTGGGTTCATAAAATGGTCCATAACTTTTGCACTGTATTCCATAGTTGTATCCTCCTAAATTAATTGCACATTTGTATTATTAATCAGTTAATCTGTTTTATTTATTATTATTTATTGTTTTTTATATATTCTTCATAAAGTGGAGACATATCTCTAAGTCTTTGAACAATAGGTGGAAGTTTTTCTATAAGATAATCAACTTCTTCTTCTGTGTTCATGTGTCCAAGAGTAATTCTCAAAGAACCATGAGCTTTCTCATGAGGAAGACCTATTGCAAGAAGAACATGAGAAGGGTCAAGAGAACCTGAAGTACAAGCAGAACCACTTGACGCACAAATTCCATTCATATCAAGGAATAAAAGCATTGACTCTCCCTCTATAAACTCAAATGAAAGATTTACATTTCCAGGAAGTCTATCTGTTGGGTGTCCATTAAGTTTTGTATGGCTTATTCTTGATGTAAGCTCTGTAATAAGTTTATCTCTCATTTTTATAAGCTTTGGTGAAAGTTCGTCCATCTCAGCTGTTGCCATTTCAATAGCTTTTCCAAGACCTACAATTCCTGGAACGTTTTCAGTTCCTGCACGTCTACCTCTTTCCTGAGCACCACCATGTATAAATGATTTTAATTTAACGCCTTTTCTTATATATAATGCTCCAATTCCTTTAGGTGCACCAAGTTTATGACCTGAAAGTGAAAGCATATCAATGTTCATTTCTTTAACATCTATTTTAACATGACCAACAGCCTGAACAGCGTCTGTATGGAAATAAATATTATTTTCTCTTGCTATTTTTCCAATCTCAGCAATAGGCTCTATTGTACCAATTTCGTTATTTGCAAACATAATTGATATAAGAATTGTATCTGGTCTTATAGCAGCCTTTAAATCTTCAATTCTTACTTTTCCATATTCATCAACAGGAAGATATGTTATTTCAAATCCTTTTGATTCAAGATATTCACAAGTGTGAAGTATAGCATGATGTTCAATTTTAGAAGTTATAATATGTTTTCCTTTTGATGACATACTATCAGCTATACCCTTTAATGCCCAGTTATCACTTTCAGAACCGCCAGCTGTGAAGAAAATTTCTGCCGGTTCAGCACCAAGAGCCTTTGCAACTTGTTCTCTTGCTTTATCTATTGCTTTTTTACTTTCTCTAGCTATACTATAAACACTTGAAGCATTTCCGAAATGTTCACTGAAATAAGGTATTACTTCATCAAGAACTTCTTTTCTTACAGGTGTTGTTGCTGCATTATCAAAATAAATCATTTTGTCCATAACTAACTGCTCCCTCATTTTTAAAATTTTATATCTATTCTATATTATTAATCTCTTTGTATTCTGTTGCCAGTTCAGCAAGATTTATTGAATCCGCTGCCTCATTAAGACTAGCCTGCATTTTTTCCCATACACTCTTTGACACACAACAAGTGCAAGTTTCAGGACAGGCAGCTGTTTTTTCATTACAGCAATCTTGAGAAAATGAATCCTCAAGGGCTCTTAGTATGCTTCCGACTTTTATATCTTTAGGGTCCATAGCAATTCTATAACCGCCTCCTGCACCTCTAACGCTCTTAACAAGACCGGCTTTTTTCAGTGGAGGTATAAGCTGTTCAAGATAGCTTTCTGATATATGCTGTCTTTCAGCAATACTTTTTATACTTATACAATTATCTTTTCCAAAAACAGCTATATCAATCATAGCTTTTAGCCCATATTTTCCTTTAGTGGAAATTTTCATAATATCACCTCACTTAAATTCCGAGTTGTTTACTAGGAATTTACATATAATAAGATACCATTTTGAGAATTTGTTGTCAATAGATTTCATAAAAAAATCCTAGTATTTTTGTCGGATATTTTGAATACAATATACCATATTTATTTTTCACATTTTGTGTATTAAAAAATAATATTTTCCCGTTTTGTGATAGCTACTTTTTTTGAATACAGAATAAAAATATAATATCTATAATACATGTATGACAACGAATACAATAACAAAAACTTGATATACTTTTAATGAGGAGGGTTGTTATGGAGTTCAAAGACAGGCTCAGATTTTTAAGAAAAGAAAAACATCATACACAGAAAAAGCTTGGTGAAATACTAAATTATGGCTATACAGCAATATCAAACTACGAAAGTGGAAGAAACGAACCGTCCATTTCTGATATTAAAAAAATAGCTAAATTTTTTGATGTTTCAGTTGACTATCTTTTATGTGTAAATGATATAAGAAATCCTTATCTTCAAGAAGAATCATCAGAAAGCTTTATGGAGTTTAAAAATCTCTTTTCAAAACTTGACGAAGACAACAAAGAGGAACTCCTCAGATATATGAAATATCTTTCTGTAAGGGATAGTATAGACGAAAACGCTGCCTCATCAACAAGTATTCTTAAAGTGGCAGAAGAAAAAGAAACTTATACAACAAAAAAGACTGAAACAAAAACGGAATATTGATATTCCGTTTTTTTATTTCAGTCCATTAATTATTTAATCTTATTCCTATTTTAAAGCCATCGGCCTGTTTTTTCATATCTTCCGCCGCCTGAAGTGTAGCTTCTGTTATAGTAACTCCACCCATAAGACGACCTATTTCATTTATAGATTTTTCTTTTGAAAGAGCTATTATATCTGTTGTTGTTCTATTATTAGCAGAATGTTTCTCTATAAGAAAATGGCTATCAGCCATAGCTGCAATTTGTGGAAGATGTGTTATACATATAATCTGATTTTTAATACTAACCTGTGACATTTTTTCTGCCACTTTCTGGGCAGTTCTTCCACTTACACCTGTATCTATTTCATCAAATATAAATGTATCTATTGTATCAACCTCTGAAAGTATGGATTTTAGAGCAAGCATAACTCTTGACATTTCACCACCAGAAGCAATTTTTGCCAAAGGTTTAAGCTCCTCTCCCATATTAGGTGATATTAAAAATTCAACATTATCTCTACCCTTTGACGTAAACATATTTTTATCTGTTATAGAAATTTTAAAAGAAGCGTTTTTCATCTCCAAATCTCTAAGCTCTTTTTCAACAGACTTTTCAATTATTAAAGCTTTTTCTTTTCTTATTTTACTTATATCATCACATAAAGAATTTATATTATTTTCAAGTTTTGATTTTTTGGAATATAACTCTGACAATATTTCTTCACTATTTTCCATAAAATCAAGTTCTTTTGTAATTTTATCGTAAAAATTAAGTATTTCATCTATATTCTTTCCATATTTTCTTTTAAGACCATAAATAAGATTTAATCTCTCATCAATTTCCACAAGTTCGTCAGGGTCAGACTCAACACTTCTAAAATATGATTTAAGTTCATGACAAACATCATCAAGTAAAGCTGAAACTGTCTCAAGATTTTCTGCAATTTGTGAAACACTAGGGTCAATATCTGAAAGTGTATTTATATTATATAAAGCCTCTGAAATATTATCAGAAGCGGAAGAATTTTCACCATTTCCCTCATATAAAAGTTCAAGACTTGTACCAGAAAGACGCACAACTTTTTCAAGATTTGAAAGAACTTTTCTTCTATCGTTAAGTTCTTCCTCCTCTCCCCTTTTAAGTTTAGCATTTTCAATATCTTCTTTCTGAAAACGGAGCATATCCATTCTTTGAGCTCTCTGCATTTCATCGCCGTTAAGGTCATCTATTGATTTTACAATACTTTTATACTGAGAATATAAATCTCCTAAAATAGAGAGTTTTTCATCAAGGTTCTGCCCACAGAACTTATCTAAAAGAAATATATGTTTTTTAGGATTTAAAAGGGATTGATGTTCATGCTGTCCATGTATATCAATTAAATTTTCAGATATACTTTTAACAGTTCCTGCTGTAACTATTGTACCATTAACTCTAAATACTGATTTTCCAGAATTATTAAATGTACGATTTATTATAATAGAATAGTCTTCCTCAGTATCAATACCATTTTCAGAAAGTATATCATTTATATTTTTATTTCCAGAAAACAACACTTCAACTTTAGCAACTTCTTCATCTTTTCTTATAAAATCTCTAGTTACTCTGCTACCTAAAGCAAAATTTATAGAATCTATAATCATAGACTTTCCAGCTCCTGTTTCACCTGAAAGTATATTTAATCCCTTTTTAAATTTTATTTCACTTTCCTCTATGAGTGCTACATTTTTTATGCGTATATTCTCTAGCATAGAGGGTTACCTCCTTACTCTGTACGTATCACCTTATAGAGCTTCTCTATAATAGTAATCGCCTGTTGTGTTCCTCTAGCAACACAGAAAACCGTATCATCACCGGCTATTGTACCTAAAATTTCGCTGTTCTGCATACTATCAAGGGCAACAGCCACAGCCATACCCATACCATTTAATGTTTTTACAACTATCATATTTTGAGAATAATCTATTTTTATAACAGCCTCTCTGAAAACTCTTATAAGTCTCTCTGAAAGCTCATTATCTGTATTTGAAAGTACAGAGTATTTCTGTCTTCCGTTTTCAGTAGCTATTTTTGTAAGTTTCATTTCTCTTATGTCACGGGAAACCGTAGCCTGTGTAACGTCAAAACCGGCCTCTTTAAGTCTCTGTGCCAGCTCGTCCTGTGTTTCAATTGAATTTTTTTCTATAAGGTCTAAAATTTTAGCCTGTCTTGCAATTTTCATACATTAACCTCCGTTTCCTGACAATTTTTCTCTAAGTATATCATAAAAACTTTTCATTTCTGTTTTTATTATAGTTGTATAGAATTGAGATTTTTTAATTCTAACTATATCATTATTTTTCATTTTTATAGCGTCCTGTCCATCAGCACTTAATAAAAACTCACTGTCATTACTTTTAGAACGCATAACCATAGTAATAACATCATCAGCAGAAATGACTATGGAACGTGAATAAAGATTATGAGGGCATATTGGAGTTATAGCCATAATCTTTGTATCCGGCTTAAGTATAGGGCCACCTGCTGAAAGATTATAGGCTGTTGAACCTGTTGGAGTTGATATTATTATTCCATCAGCTCTAACAGTATCAAGATACTCTTTATTAGCATAAACATCTATTTCAACAAGTTTTGAAAATGCTCCTCTTGTTATGCATATATCATTAAGAGCAATTATACTATCATTATTAATATTATCACCCTTATTTATATACGCTTCTATCATTAGACGTTTTTCAACTTTATAATCATTTTCCAAAACTTTTTCAATAGCATATTCTGCCCCCAAATTGTCTGCTGCCGTAAGAAAACCTAAGTTTCCCAAATTAATACCCAAAAGAGGAGTATTATATTTTGCAGTTCTTCTTCCTATTCCTAAGAGTGTTCCATCTCCTCCAAGAACAATAATAAAATCAGCTATTGAAAATAATCTATCCTCATCAATACCATATTTATCAAGATTAAATTTTTTAGCAATATCACAAGGTATATAAGGACAACAACCTTTATTTTCAAGGAATGTTATAAGTCTTTTTGTGACAGACAAATCCTCATCTTTTTCAAGATTTGGCATTATACCTGCAATAGTCATATAATCACCGCCGAATATCAATCAAGTATATTATGAGATGCGTCAGTTATTTCAGACGCAAGAGCATAAGCTTCTTCTTTTGTAAGTCCTTCGTTTTTTCTATCAAGATATATGAGATACTCAATATTACCTTCTGGCCCTTTTATAGGTGAAAAACTTATATTAAGTACATTCAAACCATTTTCAAAGGCAAAATCTATAATTTTGAGTATAACCTCTTTATGAACACTTATATCTTTAACAACGCCTTTTTTGCCAACTTTCTCTCTGCCAGCTTCAAATTGTGGTTTTATAAGACAGACAAGCTGACCTGTCTCTCCCAAAATACCCAAAGCTGCCGGTATAATTTTTGTCAAAGATATAAAAGACACATCAACAGAAGCAAAATCCGCTTCCTCCGGTATCTGTTCATGAGTTACATATCTCATATTTGTTTTTTCCATGCAAACAACCCTAGGATCATTTCTAAGTTTCCAAGCAAACTGACCGTATCCAACATCTATTGAATACACTTTTTTAGCACCATTTTGAAGCATACAATCTGTAAATCCACCAGTTGACGCTCCTATATCCATACAAACTTTATCTTTAAGGTCAACGCCAAACTCATTTATAGCCTTTTCCAGCTTATAACCGCCACGGCTTACATATTTCATTTCAGCACCTTTGACCTGAATATCTGCATTAACATCTATTTTTGTACCTGCCTTGTCCTCTTTCATGCCGTCAACATACACATTTCCAGCCATAATTACAGCCTTTGCCAACTCTCTTGAATTGACAAGATTTTTTTTGACAAGAAGCACATCAAGTCTTTCTTTCTCAGCCATATTTTATTCCTCTACAATACTTTTTATTTTTTCATATATATAATCTTTTCCAAGACCATAAGCCTTTTGAAGCTCCAAAATACTTCCATGTTCTATAAAACAATCATCATAACCAAAGGAATATACCAAAGGACTATTTTTATTTCCTGAAAGTATTTCCATTACAGTAGAACCCATTCCACCATGTTTTAGACCATCCTCAATAGTAAATATATATTTACATTTTGAAGATATGTCAAAAAGCATTTCTTTATCAAAAGGTTTTATAAATCTTGCATTTATAAGAATAGGATTATAACCGTCATTTCTAAGCATAGAAACCACATCAAAAGCAGTTTTTGCCATATTTCCTTCAAATATCAGGGCTATTTCTTCACCGTCAAATATTTTTTCAGATTTTCCATATTCAATAGGAGTATCTACATCAGAAAATATTTCTAAAGCCTCTCCCCTTGGATATCTAACAGCAATAGGCCCATTAAAATTAATAGCAAACTCAATCATATTTTCAAGTTCATAGCCATTCTTAGGTGACATAATAGTCATATTAGGTATACCTGAAAGATATGATATATCAAATACACCCTGATGAGTTTCACCGTCAGAACCTACAAGTCCCGCTCTATCAACAGCAAAAACAACATGAAGTTTTTGCAAACATACATCATGTATAATTTGGTCATAAGCTCTCTGTAAAAATGTTGAATAAACTGCAAAAACGGGAACTTTACCTGATATAGCTAAACCTGCTGCAAATGTGACAGCGTGTTGTTCAGATATGGCAACATCAAAAAATCTTTTTGGATAACTTCTGCTAAACTCTGTAAGTCCTGTTCCGTCAGCCATAGCCGCTGTTATTGCAACAATATCTTTATTTGATTTTGCTATCTCAACTAATTTATTTCCAAAAAAATCTGAGTATGAAATTTTTTCGGATTTTTTAAGGGGTTTACCTGTTTTCACATTGAAAGGTGAAACACCGTGAAACTCCCAAGGTCTATCCTCTGCAAATTTATATCCTTTACCCTTTTTAGTATGAACATGAAGAAGTACAGGGCCGGAAACATTTTTTATTTTTTCAAGAACATCTATAAGCTCATCAATGTTATGACCATCAGATATACCTATATATTTAAATCCCATTTCATCAAAAAATGCACTTGGAATTATAAAATATTTTATTGTATCTTTAAATCTCTCAACCAATTTTTCAACAGGTTTTCCCAAAACGGGAATATTGTCAAAAAATCTATGAACTCCAGCTTTAACACTGAGATATGAAGGGTCTGTCCTAAGTTTTGAAAAATGCTTTGACAAAGCACCTACATTTTTTGATATTGACATTTCATTATCATTAAGTATAACCAACATATTTGTGGCAGAACGACCAGCATTATTAATTGCCTCAAGAGCAATTCCACCACTTATAGAGCCGTCACCTATAACAGCTATTATGTTTTCATCTGTGTGATTAAGGTCTCTAGCTTTAGCCATACCTAAAGCCGCAGAAACAGATGTTGAACTGTGACCGACTGCAAAAGCATCATAAACACTTTCAGAAGGCTTTGGAAAACCACAAAGACCTTTATACTGTCTAAGTGTATTAAATCTGTCTTTTCTTCCCGTAAGTATTTTGTGAACATAGGCTTGATGACCAACGTCCCAAACTATTTTATCCTTAGGGGTGTTAAAAACATAGTGAAGGGCTATTGTAAGCTCAACCACACCAAGGTTTGAAGCCAAATGACCTCCTGTTTTTGATACATTTCGTATTAAAAAGTATCGTATTTCATTAGCAAGCTTTTTAAGCTCATCTCTATGAAGTTTTTTTAAATCAGATGGCGAATCTATACCTTTCAGTATATCTCCCATCAAAATCACCCCTTTTTAAATTAAAAAAGTAAACCTACAAATATTCCAAGAACAGCTCCTGCCATAACCTGTAAAGGTGTATGTCCCAAAAGCTCTTTAAGTTGTTCTTCTGGTTTTAAACCACTGTGAAAAACAAGTTTATTAAGTACTGCGGCTTGTTTGCCAGCCGCTCTTCTTACACCTGCCGCATCATACATTACAACAAATGAAAATGCAAGAGACACTGCAAAGGAAGGTATATTAAATCCATGTATCTTTCCTATACTAAAAGTTAAAGCCATAACAAAAGAAGTGTGTGAGCTTGGCATTCCCCCAGAACCATAAAGTCTTGTAAGGTCAAGTCTTTTTTCTGAAAAAAGCGTAAGTATTACTTTTATAACCTGTGCTGAAAGCCAACCAATAATGCCTGCCCAAATAGGAGTATTACTCAAAAATTCATTTACCATACTTTCCCCTCATTTCTAAATATATGTTTTTCAATATTCTCGCTTTATAAGGTATTCTGTAAGTTGTAAAAGAAAATCTGCCTTTTCACCAAAGCTCTTAAGTATATCTATGGCTTCATTTGAAAGTTTAATTACAGTTTCTTTTGATTTTTCAATTCCATACATTGTAACATACGTAACTTTTTCATTTTTTTCATCACTTCCAACAGGTTTTCCTAAAACTTCTGTTGTACTTGTAACGTCAAGTATATCATCTTGAATTTGGAAAGCTATTCCTATTTTATCTCCAACTTCACCCATAAGTTTTATACTTTCATCATCAGCACCAGCAATACAAGCACCAGCCATAAGAGCACCACTAATCATAGCAGCTGTTTTATTTCTGTGTATAAACTCAAGAGTTTCACCGTCTATTTTTTTACCTTCACTTTTTACATCAACAACTTGTCCTGATAACATTCCATAAACTCCAGCTCCATGGCTTATAGCTTTCATAGCCTTTGAAGCATTTATTGAGTTTTGATTTACACAGGCATCAGCCATTGTCTCCATAGCATGATGAAGAAGTGCGTCACCTGTAAGTATAGCTATATCTTCACCAAAAACTTTATGATTTGTAGCTATTCCCCTTCTAAAATCATCATTATCCATAGCAGGCAAATCATCATGTATAAGTGAATAGGTGTGTATCATCTCTATGGCAGCAGCAAAAGGCTCTGCATTTTTAATATCTCCACCAAAAAGTTCACAGGCAGAAATAAGCATAACAGGACGAAGTCTTTTTCCACCTGCAAAAACACTGTATCTCATAGATTGAAAAATAATTGAAGGATACTCCTCTTTTGAAGGTATAAATTTTTCAAGTATATCCTCACAATATTTTATTTTTTCGCTAAACACAGTATTAAAATCCATTTATTCTTCCTCCTTAGCATATTCAAAAGGTTTCTGTGAAAATCCGCCCCTTCCATTATTTTGAAGTATTTTTACTTCCTCCTCAATGGCATTAAGTTTATCTCTACATATAACTGAAAGCTCCATTCCCTGTTTATAAAGTTGAACAGATTTTTCAAGAGGTATATCATTATTTTCAAGGTCTTCAACTATTTTTTCTATTTTAGCCAAAGCCTCCTCAAAGGAAATATTTTTCTTTGCCAAAATATCACCACTCTCTTTTTGAAATATCTGTAACATTGGCAGAAATATTTCCATTTGCCAATATTACATTTATATTGTCCCCTTTGTTTATGCCCCCAACAGTTTTCACTGTCTTTCCATCTTTGTCCTCAACCAATGCATATCCTTTTTTAAGCATGGCAATAGGAGAAAGAATTTCAATTTTATTGAGTAATCTCTCAAAAATAATATTACTCTCTGTTATTTTATTTTTAATAATATTTTCAATTTGTTTTTCAAGATTTGAAATATATATTTCATAATCTGCTATATTATCCAAAGGTCTTTTAAAAATCTTTTTATCCATAAGATTTTCAAACCTTATTTTTTCATAATTAATTCTTGAATTAATACTGTAATTCAAATCAGAAATAATTGTGTCAAGTCTTTCATTCTCAATACTCAAGTCATTTACTGCAAGCTCTGCGGCAGCCGAAGGTGTTGGAGCTCTAAGGTCTGCAACAAAGTCTATAATTGTAAAATCTGTTTCATGTCCAACAGCAGATATTACAGGTATCTCCGAGGCAAAAACTGCTCTTGCAACTTTCTCATCATTAAAGGCCTGTAAATCTTCCATAGAACCGCCACCACGACTAACAATTAATGTATCGCATTTTCTCCACTCATTAGCCATTTTAATGGCTGACACTATTGAATTTACAGCACCTTCTCCCTGAACAAGAGCTGGAATTACAACAATTTTTACACCTTTATTTCTTCTTTTGGATATGTTTATAATATCACGAACAGCAGCACCCGTAGGAGAAGTTATAACTCCTATACATTTTGGATATTTACATATTTCTCGTTTATAATCCTCATCAAAAAGCCCTTCTTTTGAGAGTTTTTCTTTAAGCTGTTCAAAGGCAATATTTAAAGCACCAACTCCCAAAGGCTCCATAAGTTCTGCATAAAGCTGATATTGACCTGTTTTTTCATAGGCTGAAACATATCCACATATAACAACGTCCATACCATTTTCAGGCATAAAAGGAAGTATATCAGCACTTCCCTTAAACATAACACAGTTTATAGCAGCATTTTTATCTTTAAGAGTAAAATACATATGACCTGAAGAATGGTATTTAAAATTTGAAATCTCACCCTTAACCCAAAGACTATTTAATATAAAATCATTTTCTATAATATTTTTTATATAACGATTAATCTGTGATACAGAAAAAACTTTAGGTTCTATCATAAAAACACCAACTGAAATTTATTATAAAACTTAAACTAATTTTCCTAAAATACCATTTACAAATGAAGGTGCACCGTCAGAGCTGTATTCTTTAGCAAGCTCAACAGCCTCATTTATTACTACACCGTCAGGTGTTTCATCGTCAAATCTCATTTCATAAACAGCAAGTCTAAGTATAGCAAGGTCTACATTAGCCATTCTCTTTGTATCCCATTTTCTAGCAACACTGTTTATTATTTCATCAATCTCATCAACGTGTTCTCTAACACCATTTACTGTTTTAAGTATAAACTCTTTCTCGTTTTTAGAAAGGTCCATTTCAGCTTCCTCAAAGAATATATTCTTTGCTTCCTCCTCATTGTCAGTAAATCCAAGCTGAAAAAGTAAAGTAAACGCATTTCTTCTCACATCTCTACGACGCATAAATATCCTCCTAATTATTACACTACAAAAAGGCGGAAGTAAAAACCTCCGCCTTCTGAAAACTTTTATTCTTCCTCTTCTGTCTTTGGTTTTCTGCTGTCAGTAACTATACCTGTTATATTTACATTAACAAGCATAACCTCAAGACCTGTCATTGTCTCAACAGCATTTTTAACTTTTTTCTGCACTTCCATAGCAACATTTTGTATCTTTGAGCCAAACTCAACAACAATATCAACTTCAATACTTACTTCACCATTGTCAGCACAAACCTTAACACCTTTCGACTGACTTTTTTTGCCAAAAAACTCAACAAAAGTATCTGTTGCATTTCCAGAAGCAGCATAAACACCTTCAACTTCACGTGAAGCTGTACCTGCAATAATAGCAATAACTTCATCTGCTATCTGAATTTGTCCGATAGATTTATTATTCTCAGTCATATATTTACCTCCTGACAAAATCTTTCTTTATATAAAATAAAGTATATTCTTGAAACAATTGATTTTATACATTCTGTAATTTATATTATATCATTTTTTTTATTATTTGCAATTTTAAAAGTATAATTTATGCATATTATGCATAATAATTAACCTATTCCCTTAAATATGATATTGAGTATATATACAATAAGAGTTATACCAACAAAAAGGTATTTTGACGCAGGCTCAAACCATTTACCGATTTTTTTATCTCTGCCAAGCTGAACCTGTTCCCTTGCATAACCTTTTCCACAAACCCAATAAAACATAATTCCTGCAAGAAGTGCTCCAAGAGGTATTATGTATATAGAAACAGCGTCCATCCAACTTCCAACAGCGTCACCGCTCTCTATAAACACACCTACAACAATGGCAATTATACCAACAATTACAACAGAAACAAGTCTTGATAAACCGAATTTTTCCTGTAAAGCCTCAACAGGAGTTTCAAAAAGGTTCATAAGAGATGTCACCGCTGCAAAAAGAACAGCTGTAAAGAATACAAATGAGAAAAGCTGTCCCATAGGCATAAGTTTGAATACACTAGGCATTGTTATAAACATAAGTGGTGGACCTGCTGCTGGGTCAAGACCAAAGGCAAATACAGCTGGTATTATTACAAGTCCCGCTAAAACTGCTGCACAAGTATCAAAAAAAGCAACATTTTTTGCACAATTTATTACGTCCTCATCTTTTTTAAGATAACTTCCATAAACTATTGTGCCAGAACCAGCAAGAGACAATGAGAAAAAGGCTTGTCCCAAAGCATAAACCCATGTGTCAGGATTTTTAAGAAGCTCCCAATCAGGATTGAAAAGATATTCATATCCCCTTGCTGAACCATCAAGCATAAAAACTCTTATGGCAAGTATTATAAAAAGGAAAAAGAATGCAGGCATAAGAACTTTATTTATTCTCTCAATACCTTTAGATACACCCATTACCATCATTATAAAAACCATAATAAGACCTAAAATATGCCAGCCTACACTACCAAAATTTTCTGAAAGCTCAACGAAATATTCAACAGAGTCACCACTAAAGGCAGAACCTGTCAAAGAGCCAAAAAGGAATTTTATAATCCAGCCTACAACAACAGAATAACCTATGGCAATACCGAGAGAACCTATAACAGGTATAATTCCTATAAATTCTCCCCATTTTCCGCCACGTCTTTCAGAAGCCTTTTTAAAAGCGCCTAAAGGTCCTGTTCCCATAGCCCTTCCAAAAGCCATCTCTCCTGCAACTCCAGTAAATCCAAGAAATACTACAAATATAAAATAAGGCACAAGAAATGCTCCACCACCATATTGTCCTGCTCTGTAAGGGAACATCCATATATTGCCCATACCAACAGCAGAACCAATACAAGCAAGTATAAATCCAAGGCGTGAACTAAAAGTGTCACGTTTTTTAACCTTAACTTTTTCTTGCATAAAAACTCTCCTCCCATTTTTAGTTAAGGTATATTATAGCATAAAATTTTATCAAATAAATGAAAACTTTTTTAACCACTATTTAATAAAAAAACTGTCTTCTATAAACAACATTAAATTGCTTATAAAAGACAGTCAAATTTTCAGCTTTTTTTCAAAGGGCTTATTCTTATTTTATCATCAGTGACACCAGTTTTTCTTTTTACTATATCCATAATCTGTGCTGTTTCCGCCTCAGAAAGTGACTCTTTATTTACAACTACATCAACAGTCTCATCATCAATTCTCACATAGACTTCACTAAATCCCTTTGATTTTATCATAGCTTCTGCCGCTGTTTCTTTTTCAATTCGGCTTTGAATTTCAAGCATAGACTCTGTACATTCTCCCTTTTTTTCCTCAGAAACATTTTCATTATTAATCATTTCTGTCAAAATATCAGTCTGTTTAGCTCTTGACTGGTCTCTTTCAAGTTTAGCTTGAGCAAAATACTGTTCAGGGTCTGTATTTGAATTTACAAAGACAGCAGTTCCGTCATCTGATGAGGCTGTAAGAGCACCCTCACCCTCTGCCATTGTCATTTCTGCACTGTCATCCTCCTCCGGTTCATTATCTGCAAGGGGCTGTATACTTCCGTCATCATTTAAAATTGCATAAGCGTCACCCTCCTCTGTTATATTCATAGCAGTTTTTTCCGCACTGTCGCTTGTTGTCTCAGAAAAATTAAGATATCCTGCAACAGCAATCATTATTGCAAGAGTAGTAACTATAACTTGATTTCTTTTCAATGTAAACATTATGTATAACCTCCTATTTCATTTTAAAAACAGCTATTTTATGAGACGGAAGATTTAAAAGAGCTTCCGCCGCTTCTGTTATAGCACTTTTTACATAGGCATTATCAGCACCCTCCGAAACTATAACAGCCCCTTGTATTTGAGGCATACTCTCAGATATAACAAAAGGCTGATTTTTGCCCTCATTATTTTCTATTGAAACTGTACTTTCCTCAAAAACTGTTTTTTCTGATGAACTGTTTTCTCCATTTTCTGTATTTCTTTCCTGTCGTGTATCCTTAGCTATAACTTTTTCAGATGTACTTGACAGTGTAACCATAACTTTTGTATTTCCTGCACCTTCAATTTGAGAAAATATTTCAGACAGTCTTTTTTCAATATCAGTTTCAATATTTGTATTATTATTTTCACTTTTCTCTTTAACTTCTGTCTCAACTTCCACTGTTTTTTTATCTCCTCCAAAAAACGAACTACTTATAATAAGAAGTATTACCCCTGTAATAAATATTGCCAAAATATCCATTTTAAAATTTTTATTGGAGGAGCTGAAAAGTTTTTTTAAAAAATTACCCTTCATTTTTCCACCTGCTCATTTGTTTTTACAACTATATTTTCTATACCGTATTTTTTGGAAAGATACTTTACAAGGTCATCTTCACCACTGTTTTCACTACAAAAAATAGTTATTTTTTCCACTTTACCCTGTCTGTCGGTTTCAGTTTCTGCATAAGCATTTTCTCCACAAAAATCATATACATATCCCTTTACCTCCCTTTCAACACTTTTTGAATACTCCGAAAAAGCAAAATCCCTAATACTCTCGTCATAAAAACTGTAATCTGTTTTTTCAATATTATTAAAACTATCTTTGAAATTGGAAAGTGGTTCTAAAATTACAGCTAAAAGAAGAAGTCCCATAAAAATATTTATAAATTTTTTAAGACTGTTCTCGGGAAAAAGTATTTCGGCAAAAGAAATAAATATCATAAATACTGCTATAATTTTTATATATGCTTTAAAACTCTCTAACATTCTTTATAATTACCACCTTTTATAAAATTACAAAATTCCTGACGTGACAATAACAATTATTGAGAATATAAATATAATTGCTGATGTAACAACAGCACCAACAATTAAAAGAGTAAAATCACCAGCACACTCCATACAGCCTATAAGTCTTTTATCACAAAAAGGCTCAGATAGAGCACCAGCCAGACGATACATTATAAAAACAGCAGAGAGTTTTATAATAGGTATAAGACACATTCCAATTATTATTACTATCGAGACAGCAGAAACACTTCCCTTTATAGCCGAAATCATAGCAACAGCACTTTCAACAGTTCCAGACATAACATCACCTATAACAGGAACAGCCCCCACAACAGCTTTAGCTGTCTTTCCTGCCACACCGGACACAGCAGGCACAGCTAATTTTTGAATTGAAAGTATTCCTGTAAATAACAAAGCTGTTCCTTTAAGTGTCATTGATATACATTTTTTTAAAAGCTGTGTAAAAGATTTTAAAAGGTCTCTTTCTGATATATAATTTATAATCTCAAATGTAGAAACTGTAACAGCTGAAGGAACAACAAACTTTGATATAAAGCCTATTATAAAAGTGGAAACTCCTCCCACAAAAGGAGCTATTACAACACCCTCTCCAACTCCCCCAGATGACACAGCAAGAGTTATAAAAATAGGTATTGTGAGATTTAAAAATCCCCCCATATTTTCAACAGTTTCTATGGCAATCTCTGCACCTGTATAGAACACATTACATATAGAAAGTACCATAATCATATAACAGACATAAAAACCAAGTTCCCCAACAGATTTTCCACAAAAAGATGTTGTAACAGTTCTAAGTAAAGCACTCATTATCATTACAGCAGTCATTCCAATAAAAATTGAAAACACATCTTTTATCTCTCCAAAAAGACTATTTAAAAAAAAATTAAAAGCATCTGAAAGTGAAAAATCAATATCACCTTCTAAAACTTTCTTTACAATATCTTCAAAACTCATTCCAGAAATATCCTCTGTCTTTTTGTTTATCTCATCAATATCAGTACTCTCCTCTATTGTGTCTCTCAAAAAATCCTCTTTTTCATTGGCAAAAATGGGATTTTCAACAAAGAGACATAGAAGAATAATTATAATTAAAAAAATAAATCTCTTTTTCACAAATAAAATCCCCCTTATGACAAAAGACCTGTAACAGTATCAATAAGTGCTGTAATAACAGGAATTGAAAGGCTCATTATTATTATTTTTCCACCTAATTCTATTTTTGAGGCTATAAAACCAAAATCCGCATCTTTACAAATTTGAACAGCAAATTCCGATATATATGCAACTCCTATAACTTTCATAACTATTTCAATATACACAAAATCAAGACCAGTTTTTGAATATATGTCTTTTAAAACACTTATTCCTTCACCAAGGTTTTCAATAACCATAAAAAGTATTATTATTCCTGTAATCATAGCAACAGTGAGAGAAAATTCAGGAGAATTTTTTTTGATTGTAAGAGCCATAAAAGTTCCTGTAATTCCAACTATGGCTATTTTGCCAATATCCATAACATTCACCTCTCAAAGTTGAAAAAGTGTTTGAACTGTCTCAAAAAGACTACTTATGTAATGTATAACCCAAAAAAGAACAACTACAAGACCTGCAAGAGTTGTCATCATAGCTTGTTCTTCCCTTCCCGCACGTATCAAAACTTGATTTAAAACAGCCACAAGTATACCTACTGCCGCAATCCTAAAAACAATGCTTATATCCATAAACCCCACCTCTCTTTAAAAAAGGACAATAACTATCAAAAGACCTGAAAGTATTCCAAAACTTTTATAAACTTTTTTACTCTTATCATATTTTTTAATAAGTCTTTCAAGAGTCATATCAATATACTCAACAGCATATCTTCCGTTTTCAACCTGTCTTAAACTGTCAAGATAACCTAATGTTTTTCCAAAATACAAAAATGCATTTATATCATCAACAGTAAAATATGATTGTTTTTCATACTCTTTTAAAGCCTCCTCCCAACACATAGAAGCTGTCTCAAATTTTTGTTGATTAAGTAATTCTGATGTTCTTTTAAATATTTCACTGGTGGTACTTTGTAATTTTGATGAAATATCAAAAAAAACCTCTGAAAGAGGAAGATGTGTATACTCCATATTACTTGAAAAAAGATTAAAACCCTTTTTCATTTCTTCCAAATCCTCTATCCTATACTTGTCCACACTTTCAAAATACATAGAGCATAAAACCGTTGAAAATATAATAAAAATACTTCCTATAATTTTAAAAAACAAATCAATCACCCTTATATATTTGTTTGCCCTTACTATCAAAAACAGTAAAATAATTTCCTCTTTTTCCTAAAACAATATATCTTTCAAAACATTCAGCTAAAATAAGATTACTTATTATTTTTTTAGAATAAACATCATCAATACTCTTTCCATGAATTGTACATATTAAAACTACACCGGAATTAAAAGCCTCACTTATAGCCTTTACATCTTCATCTCTGCCTATTTCATCAACAGCAATAACATCAGGAGACATACTTCTCAAAAGCATTTCCATTCCCAAAGCCTTAGGACAACTGTCAAGTATATCCGTTCTAATGCCAATATCATTTCTAAACTCTCCCATAAAATTTCCGCCAATCTCGCTTCTCTCATCAACAACACATACATTCATAGGCTTTTTGACGCCACTTGTCCCGTCACTTATATTTCTTATAATGTCTCTTAAAATTGTTGTTTTTCCATATCCGGGAGGAGATATTATAAGAGTATTCATAATATCATTATCATGTGTTATATAAGGAATTATTTTTTTACTGCAACCCTTTATTTCATGGGCAATTCTTATATTTATACTACTTATGTTCCCAAAAGTTTTTACCCTACCATTTTCAATTACAGTTTTACCTGTAATTCCGGCTCTATGTCCTCCTTGAATTGTTATAAATCCTCTTTTCAAATCTTCATCAAAGGCATATAGTGAATATCTACTCATAAGCTCCATAGTTTTGTTTATATCATCTTTAGAAACATTCACAGCAATATTTATATCTCTTGTCTTATTCATATTTTTATCAACAAAAAATTCACCTTCAGACGTTCTGAAAATAACAGGACTTTTATTTCTTATTCTTATTTCATATATATTTCTATATTCACTATCTCCAAAAGCTGCCACAGCTTTTTTAATAACTCCTCCAGTTGAAATCAAAAGCTCGTCCCTTATCACAGTATCAAACCTCCTTATAAAAAATATATATTAAATAAAATCATGTTTTATGATATTTTTTAGATACAAAACTATGGATTTTTCTTCCATATGTGATATAATATTTATAATTTCACAATATGTCATGTTTTTTATGATAATGGGGGGTGAGTGAAATTTTTAATGTACTGATTATTAACGAAAATTTAGAAATAGACTATAGAAATGAATTTTCACTAATACCACAAAACAACAAACGTCTTAATATTATAACGGCATCAAATATTAAAGATGCTGAGGAAATAATTTTAAAAACAACAATAAATCTTATACTTATCAGTGAACCTAAAATTTTTCCTCACAACTATAATAATCCGGTTTCGGAAGGAAAACTTACATTAAGAACATCAAGAAAAATTATAAACATAAATTTTTCAGATATACTTTTTATAGAGTCTGACAGACATAGATGTATAATAAATAAAACTGACAATACAACTATCTCTGTATCTATATCAATAGGAAATATTCTTGAAAAACTCAATAATTCAAATCTTGTTAGATGTCATCGTTCTTTTATTGTAAATACAGAAAAAATATCAAGCATAGATAAATCATCAGAACCATGGCTCATACATTTCAATAATTCCAACAAACTTGCTTTTGTTAGCAGAAGTTACAGAAACTCAATATCACGAATATTTAATAATATGTAAAAGCGGTTTTTTACCGCTTTTTTGTTTTATCACTTTAAAGTGTATTAGCGTATTGACACCTTACTTTTAAAGAGTTAAAATAAGGCTTACATATACATATGTTTATATGGAAAACACACGTATAATATAACTTTGAAGGGGGACAAAAATATGATAGTTATAATGAAACAGAATTCCACACAAGAAAATATAGATAATATAGTAAACACAATTCATGAGTTAGGACTTGAAGCTCATCTCTCAAAAGGAGCTGAAGTTACTCTTATAGGTGTTGTAGGAGACAAAGAAAAGTTTATACAGAAAAATCCTCAAATTATGCCGGGAGTAGAAAGAATTATAACAGTAAGTGAGTCTTACAAATTAGCTAACAAAAAATTCCACCCAGAACCAACTGTTGTTGATGTAAGAGGTGTTAAAATTGGCGGAGACAACTTTGTAATAATGGCAGGACCTTGTGCTGTTGAAAGCAAAGAACAGCTTCTTGAAAGTGCTATGGCTGCAAAGGCTGGCGGTGCACAAATTTTAAGAGGTGGTGCATACAAACCACGTACTTCCCCATACTCTTTCCAAGGTCTTGAGGAAGACGGTCTTAAATACATGGCAGAAGTTAGAGAAATTACTGGAATGCCTGTAATAAGTGAAGTTACAAGTCTTCGTGCAATAGATGCTGCAAAAGAATATGTTGATATTCTTCAGATTGGTGCAAGAAATATGCAGAATTTTGAACTTTTAAAAGCTGCTGGAAAATCAGGACTTCCTGTACTTTTAAAGAGAGGATTATCAGCAACTATTGATGAATGGCTTAACGCTGCTGAATATGTTATGAGTGAAGGTAATCCAAATGTAATACTCTGTGAGAGAGGTATAAGAACATACGAGACAAGCACAAGAAACACTCTTGATATAAGTGCTGTTCCTGTTCTCCGTTCAAAAACACATCTTCCAGTTATAATTGACCCAAGCCACGCAACAGGTGTAAGAGATTATGTTTCACCACTCTGTAAAGCTGCTGCGGCTGTTGGTGCTGACGGTCTTATGGTTGAGGTTCACCCAAATCCAGCTTGTGCCCTTTCAGACGGTCCTCAGTCATTAAATCCTGAGGATTTCAAAAAAGTATGTGATGAACTTCGTCCATTTATTACACTTGCAGGAAGGAAGTTTGAGTAAATGTTTAAAAAAGCGGGTATCATAGGCTTAGGACTTATAGGCGGTTCTTTGGCAAAGGCTCTTAGAAATCGCTGTGGAGTAAAAGAAATAGTTGCTTGTAACAGAAATATAGATGTTTTGGAAATGGCACAGTCAGAAGGTGTAATTGATGCATATAGTACAGATGTTACAGATATATTTTGCGGCTGTGACATAGTTATAATATGTACTCCAGTAGGTAAAATATTTGAGTATGCCGAAAAGCTTACAAAATACATAGATAAAGACTGTATAATAACAGATGTGGGAAGCACAAAGTTAACGATATATGAAAATATGAAAAAAATAGCTGATAAAATAACGTATATAGGCGGTCACCCTATGACAGGCTCAGAAAGATTTCGTTATAGCTCATCAAAAGAACATCTTTTTGAAAATGCTTACTATATTCTCACACCTTCAGAAAATGTATCTGATGAAAAAGTTTTAAAACTTAAATCAATGGTAGAAAAAATAGGAGCAATACCTGTAATAATATCTCCTAAAGAACACGATTATGTTACTGCATCAATAAGCCATGTACCCCATGTTCTTGCAGCCGGTCTTGTAAACACTGTAAAAAATCTTGATAGTGAAAAAGGATATATGCATCTTTTAGCAGCCGGTGGTTTTAGAGATACAACAAGAATTGCATCATCAAGTCCTGATATGTGGGAAAGTATATGTCTCGAAAACAGAGACAATATAATAGATGTTCTCACATCCTTTGAGGAAGTTATAAAAAATGCAAAATCAGTTATTAAAAATGGTGATAGTAATGAAATACACAGCTTTTTTGAAAATGCTAAAACTTACAGAGACTCTTTCTCAACAGCCACACCAAAAAGCTATGTAAGACGCTATGAAATAGCTGTTGATGTTCTCGATAAACCGGGAAGTATAGCAATAATAGCTGTACTTTTATCAAGCAACAACATAAATATTAAAAACATGGGTATTTTAAATAGCCGTGATAAAGAGGAAGGTGTTTTATACTTTGCTTTTGACACAGAAGAACAACGTCAAAAGAGTATAGAGCTTCTTCGTAGTATGAATTATGAAGTTAATGAAAAATGATTTAAAGGATTGATTTTGAAATGAAAAAAGAAATATTTCCTAAAAACGGTTTAAAAGGAAATTTCACTGTTCCGGGAGACAAATCAATATCCCACCGTTCTGTTATGTTAGGTTCAATAGCCTCCGGCGACACAGAAATTTACGGTTTTCTTATGGGTGCTGACTGTCTTTCAACAATAGACTGTTTTAGAAAAATGGGAATTAATATAGATGTTACAGATGAAAAAGTTACTGTCCATGGAAAAGGAATGTATGGTCTTTCCTCCCCTTCTTCTACTCTCGATGTGGGAAACAGTGGAACAACAATGAGACTTATAACAGGTCTTTTAAGTGCACAGGATTTTAATTCAAATATAACAGGTGACAGCTCTATTCAAAAAAGACCTATGAATAGAGTTTCAATACCATTAAAAGAAATGGGAGCAGAATTTGAAGGTGAAAAAGACGGTAAACTTTTTGCTCCTTTTGGAATACATGGTAAAAAACTTAAAGGTATACACTATACCCTTCCTGTTGCCTCTGCACAGGTAAAAAGTGCATTAATTCTTGCGGGACTTTATGCTGAAGGTGAAACAGTTATAACAGAGCCTGAAGCTACTCGTGACCACACAGAAATAATGCTTAACTATCTTGGTGCAAATATTGAGCATAAAGATAAAGACATTATATGTCACCCTGTAAAAGAGCTTTACGGAAAAACAATATATGTTCCAGGAGATATTTCATCAGCAGCATATTTTATGGTTGCCGGTGCAATATGTGAAAACTCTCATATAATACTTAAAAATATAGGAATAAACCCAACAAGAACAGGAATAATAACAGTTCTTAAAAATATGGGAGCGGACATAAATATATTAAATGAAAAAACTGTATGTGGCGAACTTGTGGCTGATATTGAAATAAAATCATCAAAACTTAAAGGAACTGTAATTGAGGGAGACTTAATACCAAAACTCATTGACGAAATACCTATAATTGCTGTTGCAGCTACATTTGCCGAAGGTACAACAATAATAAGAAATGCTGAAGAACTTAAAGTTAAGGAGTCAAACAGAATTAAAACTGTAAAAGATGAGCTTTCAAAACTTGGTGCTGATATAACAGAAACCGATGACGGAATGATTATAAAAGGTGTAAATTCTCTTAAAGGTGCTGAGACAGAAAGCCATAATGACCACCGTATAGCAATGAGTATAGCTATTGCAGCTCTCAAATGCGAGGGAAAAACAATAATCAATAATTCAGAATGTGTTGACATATCTTTCCCAAACTTTTATCATTATATAGAAGAGCTTTAAAAAGTGTAAATCTGAAAATATTTCGGGGGGACGTTTTAAATGATTAAAACAACAATTATAGGTTTTGGTGATAGTCTAACATATGGATATGGTGTTGATATAAACACATCATATATAGACAGATTGGATAAGTATATGCCTCTTTATTACCCTTCAATATCCTGGAATATTGTAAAAAAAGGTGTGAACGGTGATAATACAAGAGGTGCATTGAGACGTCTTAGAAAAGATGTACTTGACCTTAATCCTAACATTGTCATAATACTTTTTGGAACAAATGACAGTTCAATGTATGATGACCACTTCTGTTCACAGAGTGAATATGAAGAAAATCTTGAAAACATAATAACAATAATAAAAGCACATAATAACAGAACAGGTTTAAATAACTGTATACCTATACCTGTACTTGTGACACCACCCCCTGTTATTGATGAGAAAGCTCACCCTTTCACATCATGCAACAGAATAAAACAGTATGCCTACATAGTTAAAAAACTTGCCAAAAAATATCATTGTCCTATTGTGGATTTTTATGATTATATGGTTGAAGAAAGCGGTGGAAATTTTAAAGAATATCTCCAAGAGGACGGTGTGCATCTCAGTTATAAGGGATATGACTGTATGTATGACTGTATATTCTCAGAGCTTACAAAACTTATAAATTATGAAGGCATTTTAAAGGATTATGATAAATAAACTATAAAGCACCCTAAGGGTGCTTTTTTTAATTCTTAAATATTTCCTAAAAATTATTCAAAAAATTGTTATTTTTTTTAAAAATGATATAATTATTTTATAATATCAATCTAATGATATTATGAACACAATAATTATTTATCAAAAGGGGGATTTTTTATGTTGAAGAAAATCAAAGGTTTTACCTCGGCCGCATTAGCAGGAATTATGACATTATCATTATGTCAGGGTGTAATGGCAGAAGAAAAACCTATTTCAGTACAGATTAATGGTGTTTATGCTGAAAATCTTGAGGCTACTCCATTTATTGAAAACAATTCTGTTCATATTTCAACAGAAGATGCTAAAACTTTATTTGGTGCTGAGTATGCTTATGAGGGAAATGTAGCCATAAGAGAAGTTGCTGAAAAAGCAGGATACACAGTAGGCTGGGACGCTACAAACAGAGCTGTTATCGCTGTTGATAAAGAAAAACTTCTTGAAGATATTGGCGAATTTACATTGATGGATAAATACAATGCATATTCAAACAAATTTTTAGAAGATAACTATACTATTGGCGGAGACTTTAATTTTGATATGTCTTTAACAGACATAAAATCTGGAGAAACTACTCCTGTTAAAGGTTCCGGAACAATAGATGGTATCACATCAGGTAATAAACTTGATATGTCATCATCAATGAATTTTGATTTCTCTCAAATTCCAAATCTTACAGAGGAAGACAAAGCTTTAATAGACTCTCTTAGTGCTTTTAATGTAGAATATAAAATGGACATGGAAACAGGAAAGATTTATTTCAAATCACCTGAACTCCAGAAAGCTATGGAAGTGTCTGATACAGCTTGGTTATGCTTAGATTTACAGGAAATGTTTCAGTCATATATGCCAGGTTTTGATTTTAAAGAACTTTTAAACACAGCACAGACAGGAAGCTATAAAGATGTAGTAAAAGCACAGCTTGATATGTTACCTGCATTCAACACAGTAAATGATTATGAAGTAATGAAAACTGCTCTTTCATTATTCAATGATGCATCATTTACAAAAAACGGAAATGTATATACTTCAAAAACAACAGTAGGCGATGCAACAACAGGATTATCAGAAAATACACTTGTTATGACTGTTGATGACAATGACAATGTTATAGGTTATTCAATGGACTCTGTAACAACTGTTCCTAATGTTATGTCAATGACAATATCTGCTTCTGCTGATGAAGATAATAATATGGTATCAAAAATAGATATTGATATGACAGGATTATTAAAATTAGCTATGACAATGAATGCTAAATATGTAGAAACAGAAACAGTTGCAACAGGTGCTCCTGAAGCTAATGCAGAAATAATAGACTTAAATGAAATAATAGCAAATAACATGATGGAACTTGAAACAGCTACTCCAGAAACAGCTGTTGAAGTTTCACCAGCCGCTTAATATAAACAAACAAAAAAGAGCCGTTCAAAATGAACGGCTTTTTTATTTATTAAAATTTATATAACATTTATCTGACACATCTTCATTGACTCAAGGGCATTTTTATGACTTTCAGGAGTAACCCCAGCACAACATTTTGAGTCAACAGTTATAGGAATTTCAGGGAAAAAGGCTTTTATTAAAAGTGCATTTGATATAACACATATATCTGTACAAAGTCCTATAAGTTCAATATACTCTATTGGTGATTTTTTATTTATAATATCAAGATATTGAACTATTTCTTTTGAACCAAAAGTGTCTTTATCAAATACAGGAGAATTATATTCTTTTCTCATATTTTCAACTTTTTCAGTAAGTTTCCACCCTTCACTGCCCTTTATACAATGTTTTACAGGAAGTTTTATACCTTCCTGTGTTTCAAGGTAATCTTCTGTATGAGTATCTCTTGTAAAAATTACTGTACCTTTAAAGTTTTTAATTTTATCACACACATTATCAATAATACCCATAGCCTCTGCTGTTCCAAGAGAACCATCAACAAAATCATTTTGCATATCTATTACAATAAGTATTCTACTCATAAAAATCCTCCTTATCTTGTTTGAAGTGTATTTATTATATCAAAAACCTCATCAACATATCCCTTTGCTTTTGAATAAGGACAAGATACCTGTATATGATTTATGCCTCCTGTGGTTTCAAAAACAAAATTCCATGTGTAAATATCTATATTTTGAACATAGCCTGTAACATCAAAACGTACAACTTTTTCATTATTTATATTAAAATTTTGATTTTCAAATATATCAATATTATTATAAATACCATTAATCTCATTTTTGTAGTCTTCAATATATTTTTCACTGTTTTCATATTTAGAATATGGAACAAGTTGACTATCAATTCTAAGTATTCCATTTTCAGAATAAATCTCCATATTATATTCAGGATATGTAAAAGTACTCTCCATATTCCATTTAGCAGGTACTATGAGAGAAAAAATACCATCTGATGATATAATCATTTTTTTAGATGCATAATTTTGATTTTCAAGCCATTTATATTTCAAATTAAAATTATATCTTGTATCAGGCATAGCAATATGGGATATTATAACAGCAGCCTCTCCCCTTGTTATATTATCATCAGCATAAAATGTGCCATATTCATCTTTACCAGACAATATTCCAGCTTCATAAAGTTTATATATACTATCACTATATTCTGTCTCGCTTCTAACATCAGGAATATTTATAACAGTATTTTTTCTATCAAAGCACTCATCAGGTAAAGATTTTGCAAATATATAAGCAACTTCTCCTCTTTTTGCATTTCTTGTATAATCATCAAAAGTATCTTTTTCTATTATTCCATTTTCTATGGCATAATCAACATATATATCATACCAATTTTCATACTCTTTATCTTCAGAAGGCTTTATTTCATCGCCCCTTCCAAAATATATACTGTTTATTCTTGAAGCCACAGACAAAGCCTCTGCCAATGTAAATTGGCTATTAGGATAAAATTTTCCAGCTTCCCTTCCTGACAATAAACCCAACTCATAGGCAGGTTTTACAGCATTTAAAACCCATTGTGCTTCTATATCAGTGAAAGTTTCATCAGTAAAATTATATTTCTCCTGAAAGTTTTGAAATCCCTTTTCTTTTTCCATGGCAAAAACAGAAGTGCTTAAAACTGTAACAGAAATTAATGTTGCACATACTTTTTTTAAAAAAACAGTATTCATATAACACACCACCTTCAAAATATAATACATATTAAGTATATAATATTTTAAAACCATTTCAAATAAAAATATTGAATATTGACAAATATACATAAATATAATATTATAAATTTATTGTTTATGCGGATATGGCGGAACTGGCAGACGCGCTGGACTTAGAATCCAGTCCGAGAGGGTGCAGGTTCGATTCCTGTTATCCGCACTTTAAATTTTAATTATCAAAAAAAGTCGGACTTTTAGAAAAGACCGACTTTTTTATTTTATAAATTTTATAATACTTAAAAAACAAAAAAGACAACCTCAAATGAGATTGTCTTTTTAAAGTGAACCAGGAGGGATTCGAACCCCCGACCCACGGCTTAGAAGGCCGTTGCTCTATCCAACTGAGCTACTGATCCATATTAAAAGCGGGTGATGAGAATCGAACTCACGTGTTCAGCTTGGAAGGCTGACGTTCTACCATTGAACTACACCCGCATATTGAATTATCAGTTTTTCAAAGGAACAAGAAATATTATACTAACATTTAAAATATTTGTCAAGCATTTTTTAGAATTTTTTCGGCAGTTTATAAACTGCCGAAAAAGATGAACCAGGAGGGATTCGAACCCCCGACCCACGGCTTAGAAGGCCGTTGCTCTATCCAACTGAGCTACTGATCCATACTAAAGCGGGTGATGAGAATCGAACTCACGTGTTCAGCTTGGAAGGCTGACGTTCTACCATTGAACTACACCCGCACACCCTGTTTTTCAGTCGCTTTATCAACTCAACGAAAATTATTATAACAGGACATTTACACTTTGTCAACATTTTTTTGCAAAAATTTTAAAAAAATAAAAACCTTGAAAAATCAAGGTTTTTACAACATATCAAAAAAATTTTTTCAAAAAAGTTTATCTAAACGCATAAAATTATCTTCATCTACATACACCATTATAGTACCTCGCATATTTCCATTTTCATCTATATCAAATATACCAAATGTAGGATAATTTATTCCTCTTGGTAAAGATATACTTCCTGGATTAAATATATATATGCTACCATCATATTCATTAGCTGGTCTATGAGTATGACCAAAGAACACAGCATCAGCACCCTTTTCCTGTGCCCAATAAGCTATATTATCATAACTCCAATAAACTTGCTGTTTATGACCATGAGTGATAATTATTTTTTTACCACATATATTTAACATTTTTGTATCTGGTGTGTTCATTCCATAATCATTATTACCTCTTATATAATAAAAAGGTATATCAGAAAACTCCTCTTGAAGTTCTTTTGCATCTTCGTCATGGTCTCCCAAATGTATTATACCATTTATTTTATCGCCTATACGCTCTATAACATTTCTTGCATTACTTAAATAACCATGAGTGTCACTTATAACAAGCAATTTCATATTATAAATCACCTAATTCCTTTTTAAGCTCATCTTTCATAAGTCTTAAAGCTTTACCTCTATGACTTATGCTGTTTTTCTGCTCAGGAGCCATTTCAGCTGTTGTCATGCCATATTCAGGTACAAAGAATATAGGGTCATATCCAAAGCCATTTTCTCCTTTAATTTCATGGCCTATTATACCTTCTATTGTTCCCTTTGTAGTAATAATTTTTCCTCCAGGTATAGCTGTTGCAATGACACTAACAAATCTTGCTGTTCTTTTTTCTTCTGGAACATCTTTCATAATATCAAGTATTTTACTGTTTTTTATGTTATATGGTGTATCCTCTCCCATATATCTGGCAGAATACACTCCAGGAGCTTTATCAAGATAATCTATCTCAAGACCAGAATCATCAGCCATTGTTATAAGACCTGATATTTCCATTATTTCACGAGCTTTTTTTATAGCATTCTCCTGAAATGTTGTACCATCTTCAACAACATCAACATTTATTCCGGCTTCCTCCATAGATATTACTTCAACATTCATATCTGACATTATTGCATTTATTTCTTTTATTTTACCTTTATTTTTGGTTGCAAATATTATCTTTGTCATTTGTTTCTTTCCTTTCATAAAACATTTATAAACTATCTGTATGCAAAAAAACAAACATAATAAAAAAAGAGACTTATTATCTCATCAAATATAATTATACTATTTATTTACTTTAAAGACCATACCGTTTTTAAAAGCTACCTACAAATTTATATAATAATAATCATTACATAAACAATCAGCTTCAACAGTTCTTGGAATAATCATAAGGAAAACAAAAACAATAACCAAAACTCTCAAAATTTTCATGAAAGCACCTCCTAATATACAATTTTATACATTAAAAAAGGCACTATCTATAAAAAAATTATTTCAAATTTTTGCTATAAAAAACAAAAGGACAGATTATTTTACATCTGTCCTTTTTAAAATTATCGTATTTTGTAATTATTTTTCATATAATACACAGAATCATATATAGCCTGAGCAACTTTCTGCTGATTTGCAGAATTACTTATTTTCTGTGCATCACCAAGATTTGAGAGAAAAACAGCTTCTATAATTACAGCAGGAACTTTTGTTGAGTTAAGAACAAGAAGGTCTGTTCTGTGTTTTAATCCTCTATCTGTTGTTCCAAGAGCACCTACAATAGAATTTTGTAATGTCTGTGCTAATATCTGGCTTGTGAGTTTTCCTGCCACATCTGTTGAGTGAGTTTTATAAAGTAACTCTGTACCATTAGGTATAGCATTAGGTGAAACAGAATTCATATGTATTGATATAAACATATCAGCACTTTCATTTGCTTTCTGAGCTCTTGTAGCATTTTGAGGATAAGAATCATCAAGTCTTGTAGCATAAACCTTTACATCATCTTTTCCATCATTTTCAAATAATGCATATGTTTTTAAAAGAACCTGAAGATTTAAGTCTTTTTCATTAAATCCATTTCCACTTGTACCAGGGTCTTGATATCCATGACCTGCGTCAAGCATTACAACACAATCATATTTTTCTTTAGGATTTTGAACTTTTATATAAACATTTGTCGCATCTTCTGTGATTGTGTAGGCTGTAATCTGTTTTTCATTAAATGTTATAGTTGTGTTTCCTGCACTATTTGTGCCTAAAGTAAAGCTTGTAAGATAGCTATCATTTACATTATATGTTCCATATCCATAAGAACTTGTATAATTTCCCGGAAGTGTCATTGTATATTTAAGATTGATATAATCATCATTGTGAGCTATTGAATTTATATTTATAGGCTGTATTTTCTTCATTGTTATTGTTCGTGTAGAAGAATTATAGCTTATATTATCAAGAGTGCCCTTTGATACATCAATCTTAAAACTATTTCCTGATGAATATGTATTAACTTCAGCTGATGATGGAACTTCCAATGTAACTCTTGTTGTATTTTCATCAAACTGACCTGTTCTTATGGCAGTTATAACATTAAGTCCACTTACTGAAGGATTTTCAGGTAAATTTGAATTTGAATTAGGAAAATCTATAACAACTCTATCAGGATTTGTAAGTTTAAAAACATTTCCGCTAGTTGCATATTTTCCTGTTACAGTTACAGTATCGACTTTACCATTACTTGTCATATTTATTGATGTAATATCATTTTTTGCAAAGGATACAATAATTCCCTTTTTATCAGATGTAAAACTTACACCATAATCGCTGTCTGCTGATTTAAGGTCAAAAACAACTCTTGTAATTTTCTGAGGAGTAACCTGATTTTGACCACTTCTTATTCCTGTAATATTTGAACTATTAGCAACAGATATTTCATTATTTGACATAGCAAGAGTAGCATCATATATATCAACAACAAGTCTATTACCACTTACAAGCTGTGTTGTATACTTTGAAATCTGTCCAGATGTATTTATTGTATAGCTCTCAGCAGCTCCTGAGGCTGGAAGTGAAACAGAATTAACATTAACACTTCCCCCAGAAGGGTTTGTATATGTTTTAATTTCTCCGTCAGTTGGTGTTGTTGGAGTTTGTGGAGTTTCTGGAGTGACTGGTGTCTCTGGTGTAGAAGGAGTTTCTGGTGTCTCTGTATTTCCAGATTTACCATCTTCATTTATGATTACATATCTTGTATCACCATTCCACTGAACATCACAGTTTAAAGCCTCTGAAACAGCTCTTACAGGTATAACAGTACGGTCATTTATAATCATAGGTGGAACGTCCATAGTAAAGGTCTCACCATTTTTTGTTCCTTTGTTATTTCCAACCTGTATAACAACAACATCTCTTCCCTTTGATATAAAAACCTCACTTGTTGTTCCATTCCACATAACTTCTGCTCCCATAGCCTCAAAAACAGCTCTTGCCGGCACAAGGGTTCTGTTATTAAGCACAACAGGAGGCATATCTCCACTATCTACATCTTTTCCATTAACGCTTATATAAACTTCTTCTGCGGAATAAGCATGGCTTGCTCCGTCATATACAAGTGTATAATTAACAATAGGTGCAGCACTGGCAACAGTAGGCATTAACATTGTAAATGCTAATGTAATAGCAGCAAATTTTTTTAAAAATTTACACTTCAAAATTATTCCTCCTTTTTTATTATTAAAATCATTATATAGTATATCAAAAAATATACAATTTAGTGCAAAAAACTCTAAATTGTAACATATTCGTAATAAAATGGACAAAAAAATAAGGTGTATAATTACACCTTATTTTGACGCTAAAATATTTAATTTTGTTTCAAAAAAATTAAATTATTTATCTTCACCGACAGATTTTTTGTAATATAATTCAAGTTTTTCTTTTACTTTCTTATGAACTTTTGAGGCTGGTGTATTCATAAGAATTTCTATACCCTCATCAAGAGTTGAAACTGGATATATATGGAACATCCCCTCTTTTACAGCTCCTATAACATCATCTCTCAAAACAAGGTCTTTTACATTTGTAACAGGTATCATAACACCCTGATTTCCTGTAAGACCTCTTTTTTTGCAAAGGTCAAAGAAACCTTCTATTTTGTAGGTAACTCCCCCTATTGCCTGAATTTCACCTCTCTGATTTATAGAACCTGTTACAGCTATTTCCTGATTTATAGGTATCTCTGAGAGACTTGAAAGTATACAGTAAAGCTCTGTACTTGATGCACTATCCCCATCAATACCATTATAATTCTGTTCAAAACATATTCTACAAGAAAGAGACAGTGGGAAATCCTGTGCATAAGTTTGACCTAAATATCCTGTTATAATCTGAACACCCTTATTATGAGTTTGACCACTCATTTCAGCTTCTTTCTCAATATTTACTATACCAGATTTTCCCAAATATGTTGTGGCAGTAATTCTTGTAGGATTACCGAACATATAACTTCCCATATCAAATACAGCAAGACCATTTATCTGACCGACTTTTTTACCTTCTGTATCAATCATTATAACGCCTTCATCCATCATCTCGCCAAGTTTTTCTTCATACATTTTAAGTCTATTTTCTTTCTCGGATACAGCTTTATTTACATGATAGGCTGTTACTGTATCAGATTTATCTATTGAAGCCCATGTGGCAGCCTCACAGAGTATTTCAGCTATATAATTAAATCTTGTGGAAAGTCTATCTTGTCTCTCAACAAGTCTTGAGGAATACTCAACAATCTTTGCAACAGCAGAACTGTCAAAAGGAGCTGTTTTTTCTCTCTCAGAAAAAGCTCTGACAAATTTTGCAAGTTTGTGTATGTTCTCCTCATTTCTGTTCATTTCATAATCAAATTCAGCTCTTATTTTAAAGAATTTACCAAAATCGTCATCATACTCATTTAAAAGCTCATAGTAGTAACTACTTCCTATAAGTATAACTTTAACTGAAACAGGAATAGGCTCTGGTTTAAGAGTTGGCATTGTAGCAACTCCAAGCTGTTCTCTCAAGTTTTCAATAGTTATTTCTTTTGTTTTTATAACTCGGCGTAAAGCCTCCCAAGCCTGAACATTAGATAAAAGGTCATGAACCTGTATTATAAGGTATCCTCCATTAGCTCTATGAAGAAGACCGCTTTTAATTTTCATAAAATCTGTTGTAAGATTACCAAACTCATTTCCATACTCAACCTCACCAACAAGATTATAATATGTTGGGTTAAAATCTATAATAACAGGAGCTCCCTTTGTCTCAGAGTTATCAACAAGAAGATTTACACTATATTTAAGAGTTATATCCTCTGTCTGTTTTTTATTTAACATAGGAAGAAGTGCTGAAAGTCCCTCCTCTGCCTCCTCATCATCTTCCATAAATTCTTCAATATTGTCAAGAACATCTTCCTGAACAGAATTTATATATTTGAGAACTCTGTCATACTCTTTATATTTCTCTTGAACAGCATTAACATGATGACCTATTGCAAACATACCAACTTTATAATCCAAGTCATCCATAGCTTTTTTAGCTTCCTTGTCAATGTCTCTTATGTCACGCATTATAATAGAGACTTTTTCTTGAACCTGTTCCGATGACTCATTTATTTTTTCTTTTGTCTCATCATCAAGTTTTTCATATTCTTCTTCATTTATTGTATTACCGTCTATCATAGGCATAAAATATATACCGGAATTTGTTGATTTAACGCTAAATCCATTTTCTTTAGCCACATCAGACATATGCTTCATTAAAGCTTCTCTTTTATCTTCATAAACCTTTGTTATTTCATTTTTCTGTTTATCATAATCATCAGATGAAAAAGCCTTCTGTATTTCAGAGTTAAAAAGCTCTACAAGCTCGCTCATATCTTCTTTAAACTCTTTACCTTTTCCTGGTGCAAATCTTAAAGCTGTTGGTCTTTCAGGATTTTCAAAGTTATAAACATAACACCAATCATAAGGAACGGGCTCATCTTTTGCAACTTCCATAGCTTTCATTTTAGCATATGTTGTTTTACCTGTGCCGGAAGGACCTGACATATATATATTATAGCCTTTCATTTTTACCATAATACCGAAATCGAAGGCATCAACGGCTCTTTCCTGTCCTATTATTCCTTTGAGGGGGCTTAAATCCTCTGTATCGTCAAACTTAAGTTCCTCTGCAAGACAATAATTTTTCAATTCAGTATATTTTAATTCTCTATGCTTTTCCATTATACTGCCTCCTTTTTCTGAAAATCAGAGGGTATCTTCATAACCCTCATATATAGGAAAATATTTCCACATTATAACTGCATCTTCTTTAGTATCTGCATAATAATTTTTTCTAAAGCCTTCTGGCTTAAATCCATATTTTGTATAAAGTTTCTGTGCAGGAGCATTACTTATTCTAACTTCAAGGGTAATACCTATCATCTCTTTTTCCTCTGCACATTTTATCATTTCTTGTATAAGCATATCACCTATGCCCTGTCGTCTGTAATCAGGGTGAACAGCTACATTTGTTATATGTCCCTCTGTCACAACGTGCCACATTCCCGCATGTCCAACAACTTTTTCACCATCAACAGCAACTCTATATATAGCCATAGCATTTGAGTTTACTTCTCTCTCAAAATCCTCACGAGTCCAAGGAATATGAAAACAGAGCTCCTCAACCTCCAAAACACCTTCAATGTGTTCTTGTGTCATAGGTACTATTTTAATCATTATTTTTGCCCTCCATAGCCTGTTTTTCAAGAAGTTCTCTCTCTGCCTGTGGTTTTCTTATGTATATAGGAGTAAAATCTCCACCATCTAAAGCTCCACCATTTTTTACAATATCAAAAGCAAGAGAAGCCACAGCTCCCGCATTTTGCATATTACAAGAAGGTGGTGCAAGTATAAAGTTCTCATTTTTAAGAAGTTTTTCTTTGTGAACAGGAACACCATCACCTAAAAATATAACTCCCATGTCAAATTCTTCTGCTCTCTCTATTATCTCATCTATTGAAACAGCTATATGTCCTGTAAGATTTTGAAGTTTGCCATCTTCCCACTGATATAAAGCTGTATAAACCTGTGAACGTCTAGCGTCCATTATTGGACATATTATTTTGTCAGTTTCAAAAATATTATATGCCAAAGCGTCAAGAGTTGGAACTGGTACTATTTTTTTGTTTAAACCTAAAGCAAGTCCCTTTGCTGTTGCTGCTCCAATTCTCAAACCTGTGAAAGAGCCAGGACCTTGAGAACAAGCTATATAATCAACTGTTGAAAGGTCAAAGTCTGTCATTTTTACAACAGCGTCAACCATAGGCATTATAGTTTGAGAATGTGTCATTTTATAATTTATAGTGTATTCACCTATAAGTTTTTCTTCATCTGCAAGAGCTACGCTTGCAACCTGACCTGTTGTATCAAGTGCTAATATTTTCATTTATTACACCTCTTAATCTATTGTAATTTTTCTGTAATCAAGACCTTTCTCAAGGTCTTTTTCAATTCTTATCCATTTTGCGTTGGAAGGAATAGCCTCCATAACTAGAGATGCCCACTCTACAAGACAAACACCTTCACCGAAAAAATATTCCTCGTATCCTATATCGTCAAGTTCCTCAACACATGAAATTCTATACATATCAAAATGATACATAGGAAGTCTTCCATAATACTCATTTACAATATTAAATGTAGGACTTGTTATATGTTCATGTATATCAAGACCTTTTGCAAAGCCCTTTGTAAAAACAGTTTTACCTGTTCCCAAATCTCCCTCAAGGCAATATATATCACCTTTATTGGCATTTTTTCCTATATTTTCTCCAATAGCTTCTGTCTCCTGCGGACTAAAGGTTTCAAATACCATAAAAAATTTTCCTTTCTGTTATTCATATATAAACAGACTTTCAACGCCTGTATCTATCTGTTTTGATTTTCCATTTTCAAATACAAACATACTACCCTTTGTATTCATATAAAGCATTTTGCCCTCACCTATATAGAACATAAAATACACATCTTTATCAATAGTATAAACTGTGCCATTTTCAATATAACACAGATTACCAGCACCACTTTCATTATCAGTTTCCTCTATATAATAAAGAATTCCATTGTCTGTTCCAAAACAATAGGCAGAAGGATTTTCAACAACTTTTTCAGATGTTTTTCCGTCTGTAAATTCAAGTATATTTTTTCCACTTGCATCAGTATATGAAAAAGCTGTATTTCCAGTTAAATCATCAAATATTGAAGTTTTAACAAGAGTACTATTTAAAGGTTCAAAATATCCTGAAATATTCCCGTTTTCATTCACAGATGCAATAACAAGTTTTCCCCCTGTACTCTCTGTATAGTTATCAAAAAACATAATCTTATCACTGCCAGCTGAAATTTTAGTTGTCAAAAGATTTATATTGGAATAACCTTCTATTTTAGAAGGATTTTTGCCTGATTTACATATATATACGTCTTTAGATGATGACTGTATGCTTTGAGACAATATATTAGTAATATCCGAAGGCAAGCCTATCTGTGATATATTTATTTTAGGTAATTTACTAATATCAAGTATTGAATATATTATAAAAGAATTTTTGCTGTCAATACCATAGGACTCAAATACATTTTCAGCAATAACTTTCTTTTCTCCATTATTATAAGAATATAATGTATTTGAAGGTACAGAAATTTCCGTTGTAACTATAAACTGTCTTATACTATCTCTAACCTCTTTACTTTTATAGGCAGCCTCAGCTGTCATGTATTCCTCAAGGGTTTTTCCTGAAAAGGCTAATGGGTCAGGTACAGCTATATTTTTATCTTGTTCAGCCAAATCATCTACAACATAATCAGAGGCTTTAAGGGTAATTCCAACATTTTTATAATAATATAAAGTTTCATCATCACCAGCAACTTTTATATATGGGCTTACATCTTCATCAATAATCTGAGGAGAGTTTACAAAGTCATACATATAAAGTATGTACTTATCCCCTGTCTCGTCACTTTTCACATCAACATAGTAAACTTTATCGCCCTTTTTATTATAGGAATAGCCTGCAACATTTTCACTTAAACATATTTGATTTTCATTTGAATTTATAGCTGTTGAATAGAAACTTCCTTTTTCCATATTCTGTTTTTTATAAACAACATTTTGACCACTGTTGGCAATAAAGAAAACAGAATTACTATCAAGTCCCTTTGATATTTCAAAACTTTTATTTCCGTCATAGCCATATAATGTGAAAGTTTGGTCACTCTCAAAAACTCTATAAGCTATATTTCCCGAAGATTTATAAATATCAAAATCATAAACATTTTTTGCAATCTCTGTTGACTCATTTTTCTTTACATCAAGTTTATAAAGTATGCCTGTACCATTTTCCAATATATTACCTTTATAAAAAACAGTTTTTCCGTCATCAGTGATTGTTGAACCTTCAGAAACAGAAGAAAAACTTTCAGGCTTTGAAGAATAAATATTATCAGCAATTTTTTCTGTCTTAAAATTATTTTTCATCATATATAATGAATTATCTTTTGAATATAAAACAGGGAAATCCGACTTTGAGAGTATTTCATTATTTTTATTATAATTAAAATAAAAAATAACTGATATTAAAGCCGCAATAAAAATAACAATGACACCTACAAATTTTACATTTTTTATTTTTTTCATAAAACCACCCTTAGTAAAACCTTTCTTTAAAAATTAAAAAAGCCCTCTTTATAACAAAAATATCTTTTTTAATTATGTGTCTACCTTTTTTGCCAAATATAAAATTACTTGTATTTTTAGTTTTTACTTTTGATGTTTTTACTTTTTTCTTCTTTCTAAAAATAGAAAAAACTATTTTTAAATACTTAAAAATATTAAATCCCCTTTTTGCCATTGATATGGCTGAAAATCCTGTCTGTACATAGCCTATAATATCTTTATTCACCCTAAGGAATACCTCCTTTTTTTAATATATTGAATAAAAACTATTAACTTTAAAATTATAACACTTCATTACAAAACTAGTCAAACATAGTATATACCCTAAGTTTATGACAAAATACATTCATCTTCAACTTATAAGTTTTTAAAAAATTGTTAACAATTTTAATATATGGTTTACAAATATGTAATAAGCCTATATAATGTATAGCGTTGTTATGTATGAAAATTATGGAAAGGTGATTATATTGTCAACAAAATTTGAAAATTTATTTAATTGTGTGAGAAACGAAAGTGAACTTACATATCTCATACATGAAAAAAACAGCAATGTTGTGACAAACGAAATTTCTCTTAAAAAGAATTATATAAAAATAGCATCATTACTCCTTATTGCAACAGTAGCAGCTGGCGGTTCTGCCGCAGCTTACAAAATAAACACTCTTACAAAGGCTGTTGAGGAGTCCCAAGCAAAACTCCGTGAAGTTGAAATAACAAACAGCAATCTTATGGAAAAAACACAGAACCTTGAGACAGAAAACAGTGTTCTTCAAAATGAAAATACAACTCTCGAAAGCGATTTCAAAAGTATTATACAGAAAGCTGATGAACTTGAAAACAGAATAAACGAGCTTAATGGTGTTAAAGATGAGCTTTACAACACTCTTGACGAGATGAGCAGTATTGGACAGAAATACAAAGAAACAGTTTTAGCAGAGTCTGAGTTAACAGATGAACCTAAAAAATTTACAACACTTGTATACACACCTCTTGAAAAAACAACATCTCTTGCAAGCTCTTTAGCATCAATAGAAAGCATGATAAATATAAATTCAAGTGAGTTTATAGCAGCCGCAGACAATGTTACAACTACTCTTGCAAATAATCAGGCTGAATTTGCTTCAAAAGTTCTTGAAGGTGTAACAATACCTTCATTATGGCCTGCAAATGGAAGAATTACTTCTGGTTTTGCTGACAGAACAGACCCTATAAATGGAGGATATGAATATCATAAAGGTATTGATATTTCTGTTGGAACAGGAAGTCCAGTATATGCAACAGCTGGAGGAAAAGTTGTAATATCAAAATACAGCAGCAGTTATGGATATTATGTTGTAATAGACCATGGAAACGAGTATAAAACACTTTATGCACACAACTCTGAGCTTCTTGTAAAAGTTGGTGACTATGTTGAAGCTGGACAGCAGATAGCACGTTCAGGAGCAACAGGAAATGTAACAGGTCCTCATGTACACTACGAAGTTATAGAAAACGGTGTAAATGTTGACCCAAGAGATTTTATGGCATAATAATTTAAAAAAATAAAGCCTTTATGAAAATTCATAAAGGCTTATTGTGTTTAAAAATTTTTAAAATTACCATTTATAGTGATGAAGTTGTCCTTCTTTTAAAAGTCCTTTAAAATTCTGCTGTCTTAAAGCTTCATAAAGTATTATAGCAACAGAATTTGAAAGATTAAGGCTTCTAGCCTCATCAAACATAGGTATTCTTACAGATGTTTCTTTGTGCTGTAAAAGTATTTCCTCAGGTATACCAGCACTCTCTTTACCGAATACTATGTAATCATTTTCACCATATTCAACTTCTGTGTAAACTTTTTTAGCCTTTGTAGTAGCCATATAAAGTTTAGCACCTTTATTTTTTTCAATAAAATCTTCCCAATTCTCATAATATCTTATATCTAAAAGATGCCAATAATCAAGACCAGCTCTCTTTAAATATTTATCCTCAACAGAAAATCCAAGAGGTTTTATAAGATGAAGAACAGACTGAGTTACAGCACAAGTTCTTGCAATATTTCCTGCATTTTGAGGTATTTCAGGTTCATGTAATACAATATGCATTTTTTATCATTCCTTTATGTTTTGTTTAAAAGTTACAAAATATTCTATCATAGACACCTATCAAAAACAACTCTATATAAAATATTATAAATTGTTTCTATTTTAGTACAAAAAGTATTGACTAAATAGCAATTATATATTATTATTAGATAACAATAATTATTAATAAATAGTGAGGAGCGAGGTTTATGCAGGAAATTTCAAAACTTCTTAGAGAAAACGGCCTTAAAGTAACTCCCCAGCGTCTTGCTATATATAACATGCTGATGAACACAGATAAGCATCCCAGTGCAGAAACAATATACAAAGAACTTGTTGTTGATAATCCATCAATAAGTCTTGCAACAGTATATAAAACACTTGATTCTTTCAAATCATCAGGTCTTGTTAGCGAGCTCAATGTAGGTGATAATTGTGCAAGATATGATGCAGTTACAAAAAGTCACTCTCATATTGTTTGTACATGCTGCGGACGAGTTGAAGATATTAAATTTGATATTTTTAATAATATTTCAGAAAAGGCTGCTGAAAAAACAGACTACAAAATTTTATATGAACAGCTTATATTCTATGGATTATGTCCTGAATGTATAAAAAAACAAAATGACTAATTTTAAAAACCGCTATGCCAAAAGGCCTTAAGCGGTTTTTTTAGTTGAAAAAAGTAATATTTTAATTTATCCTATTATTAAAAAATAATTTTTAAGGTGATGATAAAAATGTCCAGCGAAAGAAAACTTTTATCTGAAAAAGTTGCAAATCAAATCATAGACATGATAACCATAGAAAAGAGATTTTCTCCCGGAGATAAATTACCAAATGAAAATCTTCTTGCTGCTGAACTCGGTATAAGCCGTACTCCTCTTAGAGAAGCAATAAAATATCTCACTGCAAGAAACATACTTGAAATAAAAAGAGGTAAAGGAACATTTGTAACAAAAAATCCTTCTCTCTCTGAAGATTTTGGCATGGAAACTCTAGAAAACATGATAATAAAATTAAAAGACTTATATGAAATAAGACTTATGATTGAGCCACAAATAGCATATCTTGCAGCAAAAAGAGCAACAAATGAAGAACTGGAAAAAATCATACATTACGGAATGGAAACAGAAGCAAAAATATTAAATAATGAGGATAGGACAGAAACAGACAGAGCTTTTCATGGCGAAATAGCGAAGGCTGCTCATAATGATTGGATAAAAAGACTTATGCCTATACTTAATAATGCCATATCAACAGCAGTAAAAGCCTCCCATGTAAGACCGGAAATATTACAACACACTCTAAAAGACCACAGAACACTAATGGAATTTTTAAAAGAGCGTGATGCTGAAGGAGCAGAGCTTGCAATGCGTTTACACATAACTCGTGTTATAAAAGCTTTTGGTTTAGATAACGAAAATTCTTGACAATATGTCATAATAGGATTATCATGACATTATACAACTACGAAGATGTATTATGTTTAAGGAGGTAATGTATAATGAGAAGTGATAAAGTAAAAGTAGGACATCAGGCAGCCCCAGCCCGTTCACTTATGCACGCATTGGGACTTACAAATGAGGAAATAAGAAAACCTTTAATCGGTATTGTAAGTTCATACAATGAGATAGTACCGGGACATATGAACCTTGATAAAGTTGTTGAGGCTGTAAAAATGGGTGTTGCTATGAATGGCGGTGTACCTATTGTATTCCCTGCAATAGCAGTATGTGATGGTATAGCTATGGGACATATAGGAATGAAATACTCTCTTGTAACTCGTGACCTTATAGCAGACTCAACAGAGGCAATGGCTATGGCTCATGGCTTTGACGGTCTTGTAATGGTTCCAAACTGTGATAAAAACGTTCCAGGTCTTTTAATGGCAGCTGCAAGACTTAACATTCCTACAATATTTGTAAGTGGTGGCCCTATGCTTGCCGGAAGAATACACGGACAGAAAACAAGTCTTTCAACAATATTTGAAGCTGTTGGAGCTGTTGCAAATGGTACAATGACAGAAGAAGAACTTGACGAATATGAAAACAAAACTTGTCCAACTTGCGGCTCATGTTCAGGTATGTACACAGCAAACAGCATGAACTGTCTTACAGAAGTTCTTGGTATGGGACTTAAAGGAAACGGAACAATCCCTGCTGTATATTCTCAGAGAATACAGCTTGCAAAACGTGCTGGTATGCAGATTATGGAACTTGTAAGAAATGACATAAAACCAAGAGATATTATGACAAAAGAAGCATTCTTAAATGCTCTCACAATGGATATGGCTTTAGGATGTTCAACAAACAGTATGCTTCATCTTCCTGCAATAGCTCATGAAGCTGGAGTTGATATAGACCTTGACATAGCTAATGAAATAAGTGCAAAAACTCCTAATCTCTGTCATCTTGCACCAGCAGGACACACATACATAGAAGAACTTAACGAAGCTGGTGGAATTTATGCTGTAATGAACGAAATAAACAAACTTGGACTTCTCCATACAGATTGTATGACAGTTACAGGAAGAACAGTTGCAGAAAATATTAAAAACTGTGTAAATCTCAATCCTGAAGTAATAAGACCTGTTGAAAATCCATACAGCACAACAGGTGGTATAGCTGTATTAAAAGGAAATCTTGCTCCTGACTCATGTGTTGTAAAAAGAAGTGCAGTAGCACCTGAAATGATGGTACATTCAGGACCTGCAAGAGTATTTGACTGTGAAGAAGACGCTATTGCAGCAATAAAAGGCGGAAAAATAAATCATGGTGATGTTGTTGTAATAAGATATGAAGGTCCTAAAGGTGGTCCGGGAATGCGTGAAATGCTCAATCCAACATCAGCTATAATGGGTATGGGACTTGGAAGTACAGTTGCCCTTATAACAGATGGTCGTTTCTCCGGTGCATCAAGAGGTGCTTCTATTGGTCATGTATCACCAGAAGCAGCAGTTGGCGGAAATATCGCCCTTGTTGAAGAAGGAGACATTATAGACATTGACATACCTGCAAACACAATCAATTTTAGAGTTAGTGATGAAGAACTTGAAAAGAGACGTGCAAACTGGGTTCCTAGAAAACCTTCTGTTACAACAGGATATTTAGCAAGATATGCTGAAATGGTTACATCTGGAAACAGAGGAGCTATCCTTGAAATAAAAAAATAAAGAAATAATAAAATATATAAAAATGCCAGTCTAAATATAAAGACTGGTATTTTTATTCATAAATAGCTTTTACTTTTCATATATATCATAACATCTATCATTTTATTAATCTGTTCATCTGTAAACTGTGAAAAAAAATTATAATATTTAAAATTCTTTAAATACTCAAAATTTTTAACATTACTTTTTCCAACTAGATAATCAATACTTACATCAAAAAATTTTGAAATCTTAATTAAAACATCTATCGAAGGTTCATTTCTTCCATTCTCATAATTTGAAATAGCACTAGCACCATAATTCAAATATTTTGCTAATTTATAAGCTGTACAATTATTTTCTTTTCTTAGTTGTTTAAGTCTTTCTTTAAATTCCATAATATCCCCCTGTATATATAAACACATATATTTATAATACTATAATTATAAATTTATATTTCAACATCTGTCAATAAACACATATTAGCTATATACTTTAATAAGGTGATGTCTATGATTAATATAGATTATGGAAAAATAAAACTTAATCTTAATAAAATAATAGAAGAAAAAAATATAAGTAAAAACAAATTGGCTCAACGTACTGAAATGCAAAGAACCCAACTTAATAAATATTGTAATCAAAATATACAACGTATAGACTTATCAATTTTAGCAAGATTATGCTATGTTCTTGAGTGTGAAATCTCAGATATTATAGAATACATTCCTCCTGAGGAGTAAAAACAAAAAGACTGATAACAAATAATGCTATCAGCCTTTTTATTTTAATTATTTTCATTTTTTATTCTTTTAACAAATTTCTCTATTCTCTCAAGAGCTCCTTTTATACTCTCAATAGAATAAGCATAAGAACATCTTATAAAACCTTCTCCACACTCTCCAAAGGCTGTTCCCGGAACAACAGCAACATTTTCTTCATAGAGAAGTCTTTCACAAAATTCCTCACTTGTGAGACCTGTTGACTTTATACATGGGAAAACATAAAAAGCCCCCATAGGTTCAAAACATGAAAGCCCCATATTTCTAAATCCGTCAACCATTACACGACGTCTTTCATCATAGGCTTCACGCATAATGTCAATATCTTCTTCCCTTTCCTCACTTGTAAGAGCCTCAAGACCTGCATACTGGCTCATTGTAGGAGCACACATAATTATATACTGATGAATTTTTGTCATCTGTTTTATAAAAGGCTTAGGTGCAGCAGCATATCCCAAACGCCAACCTGTCATGGCAAAGGCCTTTGAAAATCCATTAAGGACTATTGTTCTTTCATGCATTCCCGGTAAAGATGCTATTGACACATGTTTTCTGCCATATGTAAGTTCTCCATAAATTTCATCACTTATAACAACAAGGTCATTTTTTATTATTATATCTGAAATTGCCTCAAGGTCTTTTTTCTCCATAATAGCACCTGTTGGATTGTTAGGATATGGAAGTATTATAGCTTTTGTTTTATCTGTAATTTTTTCTTCAATATCACTTACAGTAAGTCTAAAATCATTCTCCTCTTTTGTTGTAAGAGGAATAGGAACTCCACCAGCCATAACAACACAAGGCTTATACGAAACATAAGAAGGCTCTACAACAAGAACTTCATCTCCTATCTCACATATAGCTCTAAGGGCAAGGTCTATACCTTCACTGGCTCCTACTGTTATAAGTACTTCTTTTTCTGCATCATATTTTATATCATATTTTTCATAAAGATAATCTGCAATGGCCTGTCTTAAAGGTACCATTCCCTGATTTGATGTATAAGCTGTTTTTCCCTTTTCTATTGATGTTATAGCTTCCTCTCTAACATGCCAAGGAGTCTCAAAATCCGGCTCACCAACACCAAGAGATATTACACCTTCCATAGTACTTACAACATCAAAAAATTTACGTATGCCTGATGTAGGCATTTTTTCTATACTTTTTGCTATATACTGTTTGCTCATGGCGAAACTATCATCCTCTCATCTGATTTAAGGTTCTGTCCCATAACTACACCGTGGTCTTTATAATTTTTAAGTACAAAATGAGTAGCTGTTCCAATAACGGCATTTATTGTTGAAAGTTTATCAGAAACAAAGAAAGCAACTTCCTTAATATCTTTTCCCTCAACAATAACAGTAAGGTCAAAACCACCTGACATAAGATACACTGCTTTTACTTCTGGAAAACGAAGTATTCTGTCGGCTATTCTGTCAAATCCGTCACCTCTTTGAGGAGTAACTCTAACCTCTATAAGAGCTGTAACGTATCTTCTTTCTGTTTTGTCCCAGTTTACAATGGCACTATAACCACAGATTACTTTTTCTTCCTCCATTTTTTTAATCTCCGCCGCGACTGCTTCTGCACTTACGCCAAGAGTTTCAGCTATGCTTTCTGCTGACATTTCGCTGTTTTTTTCTAATAAAGAAAGTATTTCCTCACGCATAATTTGTACCTCCGTTAAACATTTTATTTGATTTATTATACTCATATTGTAAAAATTTATCAATAGAAATCACAGTTTTACTCTGTAAAGTTCATCACTTTTTGGTGGTAAAAGCTCTCTTTTACCTTCTTTTCCCACAATATATTTTCCATTTTCTATTATCTCGCCTATTACAGAAGCCTCAATTCCTGCATTTTTAAGCTTACAGACAAGGTTTTCTCCTTCAAAGGCTGTAATTATCATTGAACCACTAGAAATAAGACTGTAAGGGTTTATATTGGTAAAATTACATATGGTTTCAGTTTCTTTCTTAAGAGGTATTTTATCCTCATATATAATTATACCAGTATTTGAACAGTCAGCCACTTCCCAAACAGCACCGAAAATTCCACCTTCTGTAACATCATGCATGGCTGTTGCACCATGTTCTGTTGCTATTTTTGACTCTGGCAATACAGACAAAAACCCACTCATTTCAATAGCTGATTTTAAAATTTCATCATCAATTTTATTTTTAAGTTTATCATAATAATCTGTGGCAATTATAGCTGTACCCTCAAGACCTGCCCATTTTGTCATTATAACCTGCTGTCCAACTTTTGCCCCACCGGATGATATAAACTTCTTATTATTCGATTTTCCTATTACAGTGGCTGAAATAACAGGCTTTGTGACAGCCTCTGTAACCTCTGTATGACCTCCTAATATTTCTATACCAACTTCATTGGCAGCTTTATATGCTCCCGACATAATCTCTTCAAGAAGCTCCTCAGAGCTATTTGGAGGAAGTAAAATTGTAACAAGTATTCCAACAGGCTCTCCACCTGATGAAGCTATATCATTACAATTTATATGAACAGCAATATATCCTGCATTTTTATCAGCTCCAGTTATAGGGTCTGTTGATACTATACACATTTCACCTTTCATATCAACAGCAGAACAATCCTCTCCCGTTTTTGGTCTTATTACTATTTCATCACGTCTGTTTTTATTTCTATTTATGGGATTTAAAACAATCCTTTCAAGGACTTCCGCCGGTATTTTTCCTATTTCCATAATATAATATATCCTTTCTTGACTAAAAATTAAAAAAGGAACGTAATTACTACGTTCCTTTTTGATTATTACTGTGTTGCAGCAGCTGTATCTGTTGTTGCAGTTGCTTTCTTTGTTCCCACTGTAACTTCATCAGCTGTTGCTCTATATGTTGAATTGTTGAAAAGTGTTCTGCTTACTTCATTTCCATTTTCGTACACAACTTTGTATGTACTTACTTTGTGTCCAACCTTTCCTGCATAGGTAACAACTCTTTCACCTTCTGGAAGATTTGGGTCATAAGTTATTTTCTCGGCTGGTTTTGGAACACTTCCATTATAAACTGTCTCATATTTTACACTATGACCACTGTCATGGATTTCGTAACCATACACATTTGTTATAATCTTGTTTGTAGTAATGTATGCTTCAAGATAAACCGGATAATCAGTTGAATTTTTAAATTTAAGGTCTTTATAATCTCCTGCAATAGCTGCATCCATACCCATAGGTACATAGGCAACTGTAAGAGAATGATTTGACCTTTCAACAATATCAAGTTCAGCATTTATAACTGCATTATAGAGAGTTGTTGTAACCTGACAAACTCCTCCACCTACACCCTGCTCAACTTTACCATTTACATATACTCCGGCATCTTTATAACCATTTTCATATGTCTGTGGTCCAAGAGTTGCATTCATTGAGAATACTTCTCCTGGTGCAAGAAGTGTTCCATTTACACTAGCACAAGCAATTCTAAGGTTTTCATTTCTTCCCTCAGAACCAGGACCATTTGTAAATGATGTGGAATAACTTCCTATAAGTGTAGTTGCCATCATATTTTGTTCTTTTGTTATTGTAGGAAGAAGTTCTTTTGTCTCAGCAGTAAACTCTCCTGCCTGTCTACTTTTAAGCTGTTCTTTTAACTTCTCAGCAGTTTTTTCTACATCAAGCTCATAACCAGCTTTTTCATCAGTTGCTACGAACTGTCCTCCTGATTTTGTGAGCTGAGAATTTTGTGCTGGCACATCAAACTCTGCTTTAAGCTCATTTAAAACTGTTGTAACCTTTTCTGTATCATAAGAATATTCTGGTTCTATGTCAATTCCGTTTTCTGCATATCCAAGTACTTCTTTATATCTTGATTTAAGGTCTCCGCTTCTTCCGCATTCAAATGCTTTTTTAGCTGCACCCTCAATATTATAGTGAGCTCCAAAATCAGCAAATGTATACTGATATCTTCTGTCAACATCGGTTATATCTAATCTCTGGCTTTCCAAAGGTTTTTGAAGTTGTTCTCTTAAAACTTCAACAGCCTCCGCCTCTGTCTTTCCTGAAAGGTCTATTCCAGAAACTTTAACCCCTGTATATATTGTGTTAATTTCAACAGTATTAACCATTTCCTCATAATTTTTCTTATATGTGTAGTAGCTCACAGCACTGAATATTGCAACAACGGCAACAATCGCCAATAATATTACTTTGATATTAACTTTTTTTGTCTTAACATTTTTTTCTTTTTCGGCTCTCCTGCCCATCAATACTGCCTCCTTAAAAACATATAACTAGAGTATACAAAAATTTTTACAAATTTACAATAAAGGTCTTATTATTTATCATTAAATTTTTGTTACAAAAAATATAAATGCTTGAAATACAAGGATTTCAAGCATTTAAAAATTAAAAAATTATTTTTCTCTTTTTTTCTTATTTTTAAGAAGTTTTGCTGCTGTTGAATTTGTTTGACTACTTTTGACTGTATTTTCAGTTTCTTTAGTAATTTCCTGTTTAACTACTTTTGTTTTAACATTTTTATTTTCAGAAACCTTTACTTCTTTTCTACCGTTAAAAATACCTACAATTATTTTTTCAACTTTATCTGAAACAAAATAAAATCTTCTTGCAAAAACATCAAATAAAAATACAATCAAAGCTAATACAATGAGAATTTTATCAATTTTAACAGTATCATAAACAACACTTTCATTAGCAGAATAAACATCAGAAGGTGATGATATAATTTTTCCTCCTGTTGTTTCAACAATTTTATTTATAATATTATCTCCTTGCGATACTCTCGTTATGTCATACTCAAGAGGATAGTGTATATTAAAAGCAGTATTTATATTTTCTGTTTTTCCCTCTTTATCTGTAACTTGAATATTCATAACATAAGCACCTTCAGTAGTTTCAGGAATTTTTCCTGTAAAAACTCCTGCCAATACAGCTTCAAAATTAACATCATATTCTTTATTGTCAAAAGACACTATTTTACCACTTATATTATTTATATTATTATTTTTAGGAATTTCAAGAGTTATTATACTTTCAGAACCATTTATTTCAGCAGTAGCTTTCACTTCATCAGAAATTTGTTTTTTCATTATCCATGATACAGTATTTCTTAAAATTGTATTTCCTGTATCACTAGAAAGCCAGTCTGATGTCCATTTTCCGTTTACATCACTTGTCCAAACGGCACTTCTTCCTATTCCATACTGCCATGTTGCCAAAAGTGGTTCTTCCTTGTCTGTCTCAAGAACCATATCTGCTCCCGATTTAAGGGTACTACTTATATATCCTCCAACCTGTGGAACTTCTGAAATATTTTCCGTTATTTCAGAATAACTTCCAGCAGAAGGATAAAAATTTCTGTTATTTATATAGTCTTTTCCAGCCAAAAAAGTCTCATTGGCAAATATTTTTGGAAGGTCTGTAAACTCATTTGTAAAATAGTATCGTCCATTACTTTTTTCAGCAAGACTTTTTAAAAGTTTTGTATCAGCACCACTTCCAACAGCTACTGTTGATAATGTTATACCTTCATTATTCATACTCTTTATAACACTATCATAACCTGTTGTCTCTGCCTGACCGTCTGTTAAAAGTATTATGTGCTTTATTTTTGCATTAGTAACACTAAGTTTTTCATAAGCTTCATTCAATGCAGGAAGTATACTTGTACCTCCGTCAGGCTGCATTTTTGCAACTTCATTTTTTATAGCTGTTCCATTTTCACCTAAAACAGTAGGCTCCCAAACCCACTCTGGAAAATCGTCAAAGCTTAATACTCCAACGGTGTCTTCAGCTCTCAAAGTGTCAATACTTCTTATTACAGCTTCTTTTGCCATTTCCATTCTTGATATACCATAATTGGCATCGCTCATACTTCCTGAATGGTCAATAACAAAAACCATTCCAATATCAGGATTTTCACCTTCAGTTTTAAGCTGCATATCAACAGGCAACATTGTCTCAAGCTGCGTTCCAAAATATCCACCTAAAGCCAATGAATTTTCACCGGAAGTCACTAAAAGACCACCACCCATATTTTTTACATACAAATCAAGGGACTGTAAAAACTCCTGTGAAAGATTGTCTATATTTACATCTGATATGACAACAGCGTCATATTTTTCAAGCTGTTCTATTGTTGATGGTGCAGATTTTCCGTCACTTGAAACAACATTTAATTTTGATGCTTCAAGTATTTTTTTAATCTCTCTACCACTATCATTTTCATCTATAACAAGAACAGAAGGAACATCTTCAATATAACAACTTTCATAAATCTGATTATTTTCGCTATATGTATCTATTTCCGGCTCTATAACAGCTCTATAAATAACAAATCCACCTTCTGTTGAAATATCATTTACAGCAATATTATTTGTACCTTTATTTATAACTATATTTTCATTATACACAAGATTATTATCTTTATATAATTTTAAGACACTATTTGTATTAATTGTACTGTCAATAGTAACTCCTACCTGATAGCTTACATTTCTATTTATATATCTATCCACATTTAGTGATGTTATCTGAACTTCATCACCCATATTCACTTTTGGTATATAGGCATCAACAGTAATATTTTTTGATTTCAATATTCCAGCTTCTTTGACAACATCACCTGTATTTTCAACACCGTCACTGACAAGCACAATTCTTTTAGCTGTATTGTCATCAAAAAGAGTTGATGAAAGTTTTAATCCTTCCTCTATATTTGTTGAGCTATCAGATACATATCCCTTAAAACTCCAATCAAATATATTTTCATCAGGTTTCTTTTCAACAACAGCATTTGAACCAAAAACAACAGCACCATAACGCATGTTATCATCTGTATATTTTTTTGACTGGTCAAAAAAATCTTTTGATTTTTCAGCAGCTTCTCTACTACTTGCAGACAAGTCAACAGCAAATATTGTAGTTACAGTATCTGTAACCTTTGAAAATCTAATACCTGAAAGAGCTAATATTAAAAGTATACAAACAATGCTTCTTATTACTGTAAAAAAGTTTCTTTTTATTTTGCTGTACCCTTTCATTTTAAAAGCTGTAAAAATTATTACACCAATAAATATAGGTATCAACAAAAGCCAAAAAGCATTGTCAAAACTAACTCTCATGACAATTCACCCACCATTCAACAATTAAAGCCAAAAGAACTATTATTATAAGTATTCCTCCAAGGCTTTTATCTGTGGAAGACACTTTTTTAACAGCAGTTTCTTCCCCATTATTTTCATATTCTGCAATATTATCAAAATCTCTTACAGTATTAACTGCAAATACACTTTCTTCTGTAATACCTGAACTATTATTTTCACAAAGTGTATATATGCCTTTCTCATCAGTTGATGTAAAAACATCAGCTGGGAAAGGTGGTGCAATATTAACTTTATCACCAGAAGGTTTTAAAATATAAGCCTCCTTTGTATCAGGAAGAAGATTTATATTTACATCATCACCAGTAAATATATTTAAAATATCTGTATTTCTTTCTGGGAAAAAATAATTTATACAGTTATACATAATAATAGGAAATTCCATTTTAAGAGGTATATCTGTATTTCTAACATCAAATGAAAAAACAACAGTTTTCTGTCCTTTATTATCTCCATAAAAAGCAACAGGCGTATCACCACTTTTTAAAAATACTTGTCCCCATGAAGGAACTTCAATATTTTTAGCTTTAAGTATGGCAGCATTCATATTTTGTATATTTTTTGTAATATCACAGCTAACCTCTGTCACATTTTCTGAAAGCTCTGTTTCTCCCAAAACATTTAATATATTATTTTCTTTTGGAGGTGAAAATACCATAACATGACCATCTTTAGGCATATTTTCAGGTAAAACTCCATCATATATATAAAGCGAATATCCTTCTGCATTATTTATAAAATCTTTTTCACCTTTATATATTTCAATCCCTGGTATTACAGACAATACTTTTTCTATAAAAATATTATCATCAGAGAAAAGCAAGGCTTTTTTTGATGTATTTTTATTTATAGTATAGTAATACTCATCATCATATTTAAAATTATCCTCAGGACTTAAAACAGCCTTTAAATCAGTTATATTACTACTATCAATATCAAAATACAAATCGGCATTTGATTTCCCTTCAATATCAGTTTCCAAAACATCTATAATATCGTTACCATTATACAAAGTAACATTTCTTTTTACAGTTTCATCACCATAATTTTTGACCTTTACAAGAACATTTCCATTATTTTCGGAAAGAAGTGATATTCCTGCATTGTCATCAGAATTTTTAACAGATACAATTTGTATATCTTCTAAATCTCCACTGTCAAAGCCTGTATCTGTAAAAACATATACATTTCCATCATGGTTTGATTTTACAGTCTTTATAATTTCAAGAGTAGCTTTCATGTCAACACTTTCAAGAGATTGTTTTACATCACTCACAACTCTTTTTGCATTGTCTTTACCCTGACTATGTTCAATAACAGTGTGAGGGTATTTACCGGCAGATACAACAGTAAAATATGTATCTGGCGAAGCATTATCAATTATTTTTTCAATCTCTTTTTTGCTATATTCAAAACGAGTTGGAGAAACATCAGTGGCACTCATACTTGCTGATGTATCCATAACAATTATGTAGTGGGAGGCTTCCTTTCCTCCTTTTATATAAGGCTCTGAGAGAGCAAAAGCCACCAAAGCCACAACTATTATCTGTATAAACATAAGTATATTTTTTCTAAGTTTCTGCCATGGCTTTTTTGCAATAGAACTTGCAGCAGCTTTTTTCCACAAAAAAGAGGAGGGAACTCTGACCTCTTTATGTTTCTCCTTAAGAATATACATTACTATAATTAAAGGTATTCCCAAAAGGGCTATAAACCCAAGGGGATTAAAAAAGCTCATATTTCACTCCTCATTTCATATCACATATTTCTGTGCAAAAAACGCACATATATTCCAAAGGAATATTTAAACATACTATAAACTATTAAAATTCCTATAACAGCAATTATTAATGTTAATATACTTGTCAATGAAAATATCATATTAGAATTTTTAACAATGCTCATAGCCATTGTTATGGAGAATTTTAAATCAACAAGACTTAAAAAACATCCTATAACAAATACAATTATTCCTTTTAAAATTTCCAAGCCTGATAGGCTTTTTCCTTCACACATAATTTTTTCCTCCTTTATTCTTCAAGTGTGGAAAAATATTCTGTAACCATATCACGCATACCATAAGGTATATTATTTTTCTCCATACTATTAAGAGCTTCATTTCTGTATTCATTATAAACCTCAGAATATGGCATACTTTCACCTGCGTTTCCTATGGTATTCTCATCAGTAATATTAATATTACCTCCTTCATTTTCAACACCTTCAACTTTTTCATCTGTGGAACTTTTATTTATTGCATCACGAGTATATATTTCAGCATGGTTTCCAGCTCCAGAGCCTCTACCACTTCCCTGTCCATTACCATTTTCACCCATGCCATTTCCTTGGCCATTACCACTACCATTTCCTTGGCCTTCTCCTTCACCCTGACTTTCGCCTTCTCCTTCAAGCTGTGATTTTGCACTGCTTATATTTTTATTTATATTATCAATAGTCTGTCTTAAAGCATTACTTTTTTTAGTTGAATTTGAAAGAGATGACACTATATTTTTAATTTGTTCCTGTGAAATAGAACCTTTAGAAATACCATCAACAATGGAATTTAAAGCACTCTTTATATCTTGTGATGTAAGTTCACTCATAAGTTTTTCCAGTTCTGAAAGCATTTTTTCAATTTCTTCATCACTTAAATTATCTAAATTTTCCATAAGCTCATTAAGGGCATTTTCCATATCTTTTGAATTACCATTTTTCAAAGCTTCTGAAAGTTTTTTTGTATTTTGATTTTTTGAAAGTGTATCGGCTATTTTTGAAACATCTTTATCAAAACTGTTTTTTTCAAGTTTTTTAAGCTCCTGTTCAGTTTTTTCGAGAGCTTTTTTTGCATCTTCTTTTGTGACAGAGCGTTTTAATTCCGCCTTTAGACTTTTAAGCTGATTTTTAAGTTCTTTAAGCTCTTTATCTGATATATCCTTATTTTTTTCAGCTTCTTTTTCAATCTCTTTTATATTTTCAATATTTCTTTCTATAAAAGGCTCAAAATTCTCTTTGCCATAAGGTTTTACAAAGCCTACTGCTAAAGCACAAACTGAAACAACCATAAAAACAGCTATAACTCTTTTTGGAAAAGTTATTTTATATTCTTTAGCCATATTTTTATTTTTAGCCTTTAAAAAAGCATCTTCAACAGCTAATTTTTCAACATTATTTGAATAATTATCTTTTGAAAGTATTTCATAAGCTGTAACAAATCTTTCATTATATCCAAGAGAGTCACATTTTTTTGCAGTTTTAAAATAATCAACTTTATCTTTAAAGACTACAATAAAAATAGGAACTATAAAAGACATAAATATAAAAACAAAATAAATATTATTTTTATAATCAATACTTTTAAATTTTGAAATAATTTCAAGTATTATTCCAAGTATTACAAAAACACAGCCTGTAACAAAAAATCTTTTTATATAAAGCTCAAACATTATTTTTAATTTAAGAGGTTTCAATATTTTTTTAAGTTCATTCAAAGAACAGCCCTCCTATTTATTCATTTGTCTTTCTAAGCCTTAAAGAAGCAAGGAGCATAAATAAAAATGTTATTATTATATTTACAAACATATTTATAATCCAAAAATATTTACAGAAAAATTCTAAGATATTATTTTTATCTTGCCAATATCCAAAGAATGACATAACTATATCTGTTCCCAACTGTTTATCCATTAATGTTGCAAAACCAACACCAGGATTTGCAATATTAATCATAAATATAGTAGTTATAGAAGGAGATTCCATATATATACTGTTATAATAGGCTATATATATAAAAGAAATTATTAATGTTCCAAAACAAAATAATCCTAAAACCATATATGTTAAAACCATAGAAGCAACTGTCTTTTTAAAGAAAGTTGAAAAGAATATTGCTATTGAACCAGCCATAGCAGATATAATTATCATATAAACTTCCATTATAATAACATTTACAAAAGAAAGTCCTCCCCAGAAAAATGTTATGGCAAACACAGGAAGTGTAGAAATCATCATAAGTATAAATATACCTATTGAAGAAACCATTTTGCCCCAAATTATTGATAAAGGTTTCATTTTTGTTACAAGAAGTATATCAAGAGTTTGTCTTTCTCTTTCACCACTTATACTTCCCGCTGTCAAAGCTGGAATTAAAATCATTGTCATACCAAACTGCATAAATCCAAGTACAGCATAAAGTATAGACAATTCTCTCAAATTCATAGTGCTATATACTCCGGAAGTTATTGCATTTATAAATATTATAGCAGCACCTGATACAACAAGAGTATATAAAGCGATTGCTAAGAACATTTTCCATGACCTTAAAGATGTTTTTATCTCACGTCTTATAATAGGATTAAGCATCATTTTCATTACCTCCTGTTATCTGCATAAATATTTCTTCAAGATTACCTTCTTTTTCTTTAAAACTCAAAAGTGGTATATCCTCCATAACTATATCTTTAAGCAATACAGAAAGCTGTTTATCATCACCATCAAAAGCAAACTCTATATCATCTGTATTTTCTATAATTTCAGATATAAAAGGTTTCTCAGAAAGTATTTTATAGAGTTTTTCACTATACTCAAAAGGCTTTACATTTATAATTCTCTTTTTAGTAAGTTTTTTCATTATCTCAGCAACAGAACCTTCAGCAGAAAGCTGTCCTCTATCTATTATGCCTATCTCTGTACACATCTCTGCAAGCTCCGGCAATATATGAGAGCTTATTATAATTGTTTTTCCCATTTCTCTAAGTTGTTTAAGTATTTCTTTCATTTCAACTCTTGCTCTTGGGTCAAGACCGCTGGCAGGTTCATCAAGTATAAGTAATTCTGGGTCATGTATAAGACTTCTCGCAAGACAAAGTCTCTGTTTCATACCTCTTGACAATGAATCTACATAGCTATCTTTTTTATCAGAAAGGTCAACAATCTCCAAAAGATTATCTATAATATCCTTTCTTTCTCTGTAAGGTATGTAATATGTCCCAGCATAAAAATCCATATACTCTGTAACTTTGAGATTATCATAAACACCAAAGAAGTCTGGCATATATCCTATTTTTTCTCTCAAAAGTCTTGGATTTTTTATAACTTCATTGCCATCTATAACAACAGAGCCACTTGTGGCAGACAAAAGACCTGCTATAATTTTCATTGTAGTTGTTTTGCCCGCTCCATTAGGCCCTACAAAACCATATATACTTCCTTTATTTACATGGAGGCTTAAATTATTAACAGCAGTAAATTTGCCATAATTTTTAACAAGATTTTTAATTGTAAGCATTATTTTACGCCTCCTTTTATACTTATTCCCGGCATTGAAAATTCCATATAATTGCTTGGATAATAATTTTTTATTCTTATTTCATTATTTTCATTTATATATGATGAAAAATCTGTTATTTCTCCTGTTTTTAAAGGTTCATAGGATTGAGTTTTTATATTGTATATTTCCTCTTTAACATTAGAATCACCATAAGATGATATTTCAAAAGATTTTAATGTTAAAACATCAGGTATTACAAATACCATTGGAACCTCTGCAATACTTCCGTCATCACCATAAGCACTTATATAATTATTTTCTGTACTGTAATCAACATCACCTTTTACTTTGTCGTCCTCAACATAAGGTTTTATTATACCAAAAGGTATATCATAATTTTCCATATCAGAATATTTTATAACATTGTCAATATAGTAAATATTACTTACAACATTTTGAGGATATTTACCATTTATCAGTGTACCAGTTTTTAATATATTTTCATCATCAAACATATATAAACTTATACTCATACCCTGTACATTTTCATTTATATTTCTTGTATATGACTCACTCATAGCTTGTTCTAAAAGTGTAGCTCTTTTATTAATTTCAAAAACTTCACTGTCAGAATACAATCCTGAGTCAGCTCCATTTCTTAATTCCATATATCCATCATTAATGCCCATATATATGTCTAAACCATTTCTATAATTATGTCTATCTGATATTGTGCTATCATTTTCAAGACTAAATTCTTTAGTTGTGATTTCTCCAGAAGGTATATTATCCAATCTAAAACTTAATGTATCCATAACTACAATAGCATCTTCAAAATTATGTGAAGTTTTATTATCGACAGTTATTATAAGTTTATCTTCATTAATTTTTGCGTCAAAACTTATATTTCCTCCTAAATTCACATTTTTTTCTGTTTCCACAGTATTATCAGACCATTTTTCTGTGTCAAAATAAGATATTTTTCTATTTTCGCCAACATTTATTTTAGCAACACATACATCTTCATCACTATATCTATAATACTTTGTAGAGTCAGGTTTTATAGGGACATTTTCAGAAAGCTCAACAGATACATTTCCTGCATCAGGTGATTTTGCGTTTATACTCATATCTGCTTTTCCATAGCTTGAGCCGTTTTGTATTCCAACAGAAGAAACAACTCCCAATATTCCTTTATTATAATAGCTTGTACTACCCAAAACAAAAATAATAACTGTAACAATGAAAGCACAAGCAGGTATTAGAACCCAGCCAAACTCTCTTTTATCTTTTCTTTTAAGTATTACATATAAAACAGGTCCTATTGTTAATATGTATACAATAACAATAGCAAATATAATATTTAATTTTACTTTATCTTTAAGCGGTACAGATTTTGCAACATCATTATTGCTACTGTATGAATAGCCTTCATCTAAATTTCCACTTTGAAATTTAATACCACTATTTTCAAAAGCCATTTTTATAATATTGTTACTGCCTAAATATCCTGAAAAAGGATATAATGCCAAATCAAATGTGGCTGTTATGACTTTTCCTCCACCTTGATTTTTAATATAAAAAAGTGGTATTCCGTTATCATCAACTATAACATTTAACCCTTCCCCTTTAATATCACAAGTATACATTCCAGAAAGTTCAGGATATGCACCAAATGTTTTTTCAGAAGGATTACTTGCAGTTATTCCAAAAATTTCAGAAAAGGCAGAAAGACTTCTCATCTCATTTTGACCTGTTCCAAATACTATATTGCCACCATTTTCAACCCATTCTGTGACTGCGTTTATCTGATTTTCATTTAATGATTTAGTATCAAAATCAGTTATAATTATATTTTTAAAACTTTCAAGTACACTTGTACTTTGCGGAAAATTATCTTTTGTAAAAAAGAATATTTTTTCCGGTGTTGTATAATCTAAAATATTATCTGTATGCAAATCAAGACCTTGTATATAGTTCATTCCTGAATGAGTATCTGTTAAAACAGCAGTTCCTATTGTGTCAGGACTTAAAGCCTTTACAGGAAAATTATTTCTATAAACAACATCTTCCTTTTCATCATTTAAACTTATCTCAATAGATGTATTTACTGTTGAAAGGGCTGAATTAAAAGTATATTCTTTTACAGCCCCCTTAGCTATGTCAATATCCTGATAATATAATATATATTTTCCGGCTTCTCCATAACTTTCATTTTTAATTTGGAAATAAACTTTTATAGCCAATTCACCTTTAAAGTCTTCTCCATTATTTTTTACATTTATATTTATAGGTGTTTCTTTACCTACAATATATTCACCGTCAAAACCTATTTTGGCCGAAACTTCAAAACCATTGTTGTCTATAACAGAAGAAACAGGTGTTTCTTCACCTGTTTCCTCACTGGTAGAGCCATCTATAACCTGCGTAACTTCTTGAGATATAGGTGCTCCAAATATTACTTGAGCAAAAGGTGCAATCGTTCCTATTACCATTGCCAGCACAAGTACTATTGCAAGTACTGATACCATTTTTCTTTTTTTGCTGTTCATAAAATACCCCCTAAACGGTTTTATAGTTATGTAATAATTATACAATAGGTAAACTAACCCAATACATTAAATAAATCTTAATTTTTCTTAAAAAAGTACTTTTATGAAACTTAAAACACCTTGCTCATTTTTAATTATAAATTTATATTTTATATTTTTCAAATAAATAAAATGCTATTTTACGCCAAGTTCTTTTATAAATCTTGAACGTTTCATCTTTTTATCATGTCTTTCTACAATTTCCGATATATACAATCTATTTTTTGCTCTTGTAACACCAACATAGAAAAGTCTTCTTTCTTCCTCTATTTCCTGTGGTGTACTACTTTTTTCATGGGGAACTATATCCTCAACCACAGAAGGTATAAAAACAGTATCGAACTCAAGACCTTTTGCACTATGCATTGTTGAAAGTGTAACAGCATTTTCAATATTTTTTCCCGTTTTATTTTTATCATCTTTAAGTCTGTTTGAAAGCTCCTCTATATAGTCAAAAAACTCTTGAAAAGTTTCTTTATCTTTTGCAGCTTCTGTTATCTCATCGGCTATCTCTCTTAAAGCCAATATATTTGTTTTTCTGTAATCTGCATAATCCTGTAAATAATCATCATAGGCAACAATATTTCTTATATATTTTACAGCCTCAAAAGGTTTTCTTTTTCTTATTTGATAAACATGACTTAAAAGCTCATCAATTCTTTTTTCTTGAAAAGTTTTAAGTGTAGGTATCTGATAAAGAGTTTTTATTAAAGGTCCAGAAAGTTTTTGAGCCTCTGATATTGTATCACGGCTTATATATCTTTTAGGTTTATTCATAATTCTTATAAAATCTGAATTTCTCGTTATATCCTCTGAAAACCTCATATAAGAAATTATATCCCTTGCTATAAAATGCTCATATATATTTAATATACTATCTTTAAGATTATAGGGTATATTTTTATCACCAAAACATCTTGCAAAATTACTTCCTTGCATATTTGTTCTATATATAACTGCAATTTCTCCAAGAGGTATACCCTTTTCATTAAGTTTCTGTATTTTTTCAGATATTATTTCAGCTTCTTCTGTTGGATTTTCAGGTTTTAAAAGTATTGCAATTTTACCTTTTCTATCTGTACCCTTTATTTCCTTTTCATATCTATTTTTATTATTTTTTATAATTCTCTCACTAAGTTTTATAATGCTGTCTGTTGAACGATAATTTATATCAAGAATAACTTTTTTAGCACCATTAAAACTTTTTGGAAAATCCAATATAAAATCCGGTCTTGCTCCTCTAAAACTGTATATACTTTGGTCATCATCGCCCACAGCAAAAACATTATTTTCAGGCTGGGCAATCATTTTTATACACTCATACTGACCTTTATTTATATCTTGAAACTCATCTATAAGTATATATTTATATCTATTTTGCCACATTTCAAGAACTTCTTTATTTTCCAAAAGAACTTTATGACATATATAAATCATATCATCAAAATCAATTTTTTCATTTCTAGCCTTATAATTTTCATATTTTTTATACATATATTTAAAATCATCATCAGGCATACTAGAAGCAGTATAATTATGTATATCCATAAGCTCATTTTTCATAAGCATTGTTTCTGTTAAAAAATCATTTATATAGCTTTCCTCGTCGTCAGTTTCAATTTCACTTTCATTGAGCATATTTTTTAAATAATTCCATTTTTCTTCTTCATTTAGTATACTGTCCAAAGTGTATCCGCAATAAACCCTCAATATTCTGAAAAAAAGAGCGTGGAAAGTACAAAAAGTAACTCTCTCTCCTCCCAAAACATTCATAGCATTAAATCTTTCTTTCATCTCAGTAGCTGCCGCTTTTGTAAATGTTATTACAAGTATACTTGAAGGTATAACAGAATAATTTTCAATCAAATATTTTACTCTGTGGGTAACAACAGTAGTTTTTCCACTTCCCGGACCCGCCAAAACAAGCATAGGGCCTTTAAAATAGCTTACAGCCTCTTTTTGTTTTTCATTCAAAAAGTATTCCATGTATAACCCTCCCCTTCTCTTTGATTATACATTTTACCACAAAAGGAAGCTGTTAACCTACTGTATTTTTAAAAGAGCAAAACTTATTTATATTGCTTATTGACAATAATTGTATTAGAATTCTAGTATGGTTTTGGAATTTCCTTATTATAATATATTATGGTTAAGGAGGGTATATTTTGAATATCGGATTATTTACAGATACATATTTTCCACAGATAAACGGTGTAGGTACATCAGTACACACTCTCGCAGAAGGACTCAGAAAAAGAGGTCATAATGTATATATTTTCACACCTTTTGACCCAAGAATAAAAGAAGATGAAAAAGATGTAATAAGAATGCCAAGTATGCCATGTTTTATGGTAAAAGGCTTTAGAATAGGTCTTTTATATACACCACAGGCATTAAATAAAATAGCACATCTTAAACTTGATATAATACATACACAGACAGAGTTTTCATTAGGAATGTTTGGAAGAATGTTAGCAAGAACTTTAAACATTCCAACAGTACACACATACCACACAATGTATGTAGATTATGTTCACTATGTAGCAAAGGGAGCTTTAATAACTCCTGCTATGGCAAAGGATTTCAGCAAAATTTTCTGTAACAGAGCTGACGCTGTAATAGCTCCTACAAAAAAAGTTTTAGACTCTCTTATAGAGTATGGTGTAACAAAAGAAATAGACATTATTCCAACAGGTATAAACACAGAACTTTTTAAAAAATCAAATTATAAATTAGAAGATACAATACAATTAAAAAAAGAAATAGGTCTCAATATTGATGACCCTATAATGCTTTATCTTGGAAGAATAGCAAAAGAAAAAAGTATTGATGTATTGATAAATGCAATGCCTGAGCTTTTAAAAAGAATACCTAATCTAAAACTTGTAATAGTAGGTGATGGGCCTGTAAAAAAAGACCTTGAAAATCTTACAGAAAGTCTTAATCTTACAGAAAACATAATATTCACAGGTGCAAAACCTTGGGCTGAAATAGGAAAATACTATCAGTTGGGAGATATTTTTGTAAGTGCATCTACATCAGAAACACAAGGTCTTACATTTGCCGAGGCTATGGCTGGAGGTCTTCCTGTAATAGCAAGAAAAGATGAGTGTCTTGAAAATATAATAATTCATGGAAAAACAGGTCTTCTCTTTGAAAATCCTGAAGAACTTCCAGATATGGTTGAAAGTATTATAAAAAATAAAGATACATTAAAATCATATTCAGAAGCATCAATAAAAGCAATGGAAGAACTTTCTGTGGAAAACTTTGCTTTAAAAGTAGATGAGCTTTATACATTTGTATTGGAAAACAAAAAAGCTAAACACAAAACTGTACCTTTAATAATACCTAAAGTTCAAAAAAGAACAACTGTATATCGCATTAAAAAACTTCCAAATAAAATTATACGAAAAGGAAGACGTGCAATAACATTTGCAAAAATGACAAAACATGGCATAATTAAAGTTTATAGAAAAGAATTTAAAAATATAACAAATGAGAAAGAAGGTAACAGAAAATGATTTCAGAAAGAATGAAAGCCTTCACAGCAAACAGTTCTGTTATAAGAGCTATGTTTGAAGAAGGCAAAAAAATGGCTGCCTTATATGGCAAAGAAAATGTATACGATTTCAGCCTTGGAAATCCAAGTGTTGAACCTCCAAAATCTGTTAAAGAGGCAATTATAAAAATACTTAACAATGAGTCTCCTAACTTTGTCCATGGATACACAAATAACTCTGGTTATGAAGATGTAAGAAAATATATTGCTGATTCTACAAACAGAGAATTTGGCACAAAATTTGATGTTGAAAATATTGTGATGACTTGCGGTGCAGCTGGTGCATTAAATATTATTTTCAAATCAATACTTAATCCTGATGATGAAGTTATTGTTTTTGCTCCATTTTTTGGAGAATATAACGCTTATGTTAAGAGCTATGACGGAAAACTTGTTATTGTTGAAGCTGATACAGAAACTTTCCAGCTTAATACAGAAGCATTTAAGTCAAAAATAACAGATAAAACAAAAGCTGTTATAATAAATACTCCTAACAATCCTTCAGGTGTTGTATATTCAGAAGATACATTAAAAAAACTTTCTGAAATTCTTGTGGAGGCTGAAAATAAAATAGGTCATCCTATATATCTTATATCTGATGAACCTTACAGAAGACTTGTATATGATAATATAGAGGTTCCTTTTGTATCAAAATACTATAAAAATACATTTGTTGCATATTCATTCAGTAAGTCTCTTTCACTTCCTGGAGAAAGAATAGGCTATATAATAGCAAACAGTGAACTTGACGGTTTTGAAGAAATGATGAACGCTTTAAACGTTGCTAATAGAATTATGGGCTTTGTAAATGCTCCTTCACTTTTCCAGAGAGTTCTTCCATATTGTATGGATGAAAAAGCAGATATTGAAACTTATGATAAAAACAGAAAGCTTTTATACAGTATGCTTACAGATTTAGGCTTTGAATGTATAAAACCAGAAGGTGCTTTCTATATGTTCCCAAAAACACTTATAAAAGATGATGTGGCTTTCTGTAATAGTGCAAAAGAGTTTAGAATACTTTCAACACCAGGTTCTGCTTTCAGTTGTCCTGGACACTTTAGACTTTCCTACTGTGTATCAACAGAAACAATAGAAAGAAGCTATGACAGTTTCAAAGCTCTTGCAAAAAAATATTTGGGGTGATAAATTTGGAAAAACTTTGGAAAAAAAATTTAAGAGATATAGAACCATATGTTCCGGGAGAACAGTCTGAAAATCCTGATATAATAAAACTTAATGCAAATGAAAATCCATATCCACCTTCACCAAAAGTTGTGGAAACACTTAAACATTTTGATAGTAATATGCTTAGAAGATACCCTTCTTCATCAGCTTCAGAGCTTAAAAAAGTTCTTGCTGAATTTCATGGTATTGATAAAAATTGTGTATTTGTAGGAAATGGCTCTGATGAAGTAATAGCTTTATCATTTATGGCATTTTTTAACTCTAAAAAGCCTATACTTTTTCCTGATATAACATACTCATTCTATCCTGTATGGTGTTCACTCTATAAAATACCATATATAACAAAGAAAGTTACAGAAGATTTTACAATAAATCCTTCTGATTATTATGAGGAAAATGGTGGAGTTATAATACCTAACCCTAACGCACCTACTGGAAAAGGTGAAAAACGTGAATTTATAGAAGATATTCTTGAACATAATAAAGATTGTATTGTAATAATAGATGAAGCCTATGTTGATTTTTCAGAATATTCATGTGTTGAACTTATTAAAAAATATGATAACCTTGTTGTAGTACAGACATTTTCAAAATCTCGTTCTCTTGCAGGAATAAGGGTTGGAGCAGCTTTTGGAAACCCTGAACTTATATCTGTTCTTGAAGCTGTAAAAAATTCTTACAACTCATACACAATAGACAGTATTGCTCTTGAACTTGCCATAGCTTCAATAAAAGACAAAGATTATTTTGAACTTACAAATCAAAAAATCAAACTTACAAGAGAACGCACAACAAAGGCTTTAAGAGAATTAGGCTTTAAAGTTTATGATAGTGATACAAACTTTATTTTTGTTGATTGTGGAAAATATAATGCAAAAGAAATTATGGAATATTTAAAGACAAAAAATATTTATATAAGATATTTTAATATTCCAAGAATAGATAATCACCTTAGAATTACCATAGGAACAGACTTTGAAACGGCAAAAACTGTTGAAGAAATAGAAAATTTTATAAAATAATATAAAAAAACAGGGTATGTTTATACATATTCTGTTTTTTTAATTTAATTTTTATGTTATAATGATGTGGTGAAAAATTTTATTAAGGGGGAGTTTTAGTGAATTATTCAATAATGTTTTTAAGTCCTACTGGTAATACAGAAATTCTTGCAAATACTGTATTAAACACATTACCATTAAAAAACTGTGTTTATTTTGGAGGATTTAATGCTGAACAGGCAGAAAAATCTGATTTAGTATTTGTAGGATTTTGGACAGACAAAGGTACTTGCAATGAAGAAACTGCTGAATTTCTTAAAAATTTAAAGAATAAGAAAATAGCATTATTTGGAACAGCAGGATATGGTGGAGCAGAATATTTTGACAGTATTATTTCACGCATTAAAGAAAATATTCCCTCCGAAAACGAATTTATAGGCAGTTATATGTGTAAAGGCAAATTAACTGAAGAAACAAAAGAACGTTATATTAAAGAACTTGCAGATGGTTCAAAAGACAAAGAGCATATTGAGCTTATGCTTAATAATTATGAAGATGCTCTTTCTCATCCTGATATTAAGGATTTAGTAAATATAAGAGACTTTGCAAGAAATATGTACTATTTCGTTTAATTAATTTATGTTCAAATGAAAAAACGATTTTAGAGTTAATCTAAAATCGTTTTTTATTGTATAAATTATTCTATAAAGCCACCTTCTGTGAGAGACTGAATTAAATTATTTAATGTTGTTGCTATATCTTCAATTGTAACATCTGATGTATTAGATAAAGTCTGTACAGCTGGAGCTGGTGTTATTTGTGCCTCTGGACCTGTTGCTCCTCTTGGGCCCGTTGCTCCTCTTGGGCCTGATGGACCAGTTGTTCCTGATGGACCGGTTGTTCCTCTTGGACCTGTTGCTCCTCTTGGGCCCGTTGCTCCTGTTGGTCCCGTTGCTCCTGTTGGACCGGTCGCTCCTGTTGGGCCTGTTACTCCTGTTGGGCCTGTTACTCCTGTTGGGCCCGTCACTCCTGTTGGGCCTGTTACCCCTGTTGGGCCTGTTACCCCTGTTGGACCTGTTACCCCTGTTGGGCCCGTCACTCCTGTTGGGCCTGTTACTCCTGTTGGACCCGTCACTCCTGTTGGGCCTGTTACTCCTGTTGGGCCTGTTACCCCTGTTGGACCTGTTACCCCTGTTGGGCCTGTTGCTCCTGTCGGACCGGTCGCTCCTGTTGGGCCTGTTACTCCTGTTGGGCCTGTCACTCCTGTTGGGCCTGTTACCCCTGTTGGGCCTGTTACCCCTGTTGGACCTGTTACCCCTGTTGGGC
>NZ_NFLT01000019.1 GCF_002161055.1 Tyzzerella sp. An114 | reverse complement strand
GCATCCTTTGATATATATGAGTTGATGTGTCTATCTATGGAAATAATAAGGAAACATGGCAAAAATCTATCCATTTTTTATATGGATAATAGTAAAGAGAAATAAAATCTAATAGAGTATACTATTTTAATGCAGTATGATTTTAAAATCTTACTGCATTTTTGTATAAAGAAAACCACACTATAGTCACGTGGTTCCGTAAAGCTTTAGCAGTGTATTCTAAAAAATAACTCCTAATGTGTATAATAAAAGTGTGACCTGCCAGTTGTGTAAAAAAATACATTAGGAAGACAGTAAAATGAAAGAACAAAATATTGATGTAAAAAGTTTAGTACATACAAAATGAAATTGCAAATATCGTAGAAAAGTATTTTAGTAAGAAAAGAGAGAAGATATTCGAGAAATCATAAGGACCCTGTGTAAGTGGAAAGGAGTGGAGATCATAGAAGGAGAAATATGTCTAGATTATATTCATTTACTTTTAAGTATTCCACCAAAGATGAGTATTTATGGATTTATGGGGTGCTTAAAAAGAAAAAGTAGCCTTATGATATTTCAGAGATATGAAAATATAAAGTTTGCATATCGAAATCGAGAATTTTGGTGCAAAGGATACTATGTGGGTACAGTCGTGAAAAACATTGAAGCAATTAGAAGCTATACAGCAAATCAGAAAAAATAAGATAGGGAAATGTATCAACTAAGTATTTACGATTCGAGAGCCCCCGTTTACGGGTAACAAGTAAACAGTCGCTTCTGGGCAGGCCAATTAAAAGCGCACGTGCGCACAAGGGTTATGCCCGAAAAAGAAAAACTACCCGCTATGCGAGTGGATTATTATTGTACCTTAAAATATATGTCAAAATTTAACAAATTTATTTTAACCATTTTTTATAAAATTTCCTAAATTATGATAAAAAACAATTATAATCACAATAAGTGATTAGATTTTATTTTATAAAATAAAAACTTAATATGAGTGATTTTTATATACTCGTAACGGGGGTATGAGTAACTAAATTTTATCTTATGATGATACACTTAAAATTATATTGTATTTTATATAATAAGATTTATATAATAGAAAATAAAAACTTTTAAGATTTTATATTAAAATATGTTTTTATAAATTAGTAGATATAATAATATAGAAATTGTAAAATCTTAATCATACTAAAAATTTATTAATAAAGGAGAAGTTTATTTTGGAAGAGCTTTTAAGAACTTTAATAATGAATGAAAATAAAAAACAGCCCTATACAGATGAAAGATTATCCGAGAAACTTGGTATAAATCGTGAAGAGGTTACTAATTTAAGAAAAAAATTAAATATACCAGATTCAAGAAATCGTAGAAAACCTGTTATATTAGCAGATATTGAAAATATTTTTAAAGAAAATCCAGATATTTCAAATAGAGCACTTGCTAAATGTTTAAATGATAAAGGATATAATATTGCTAAATATGCTGTTGCAAAATTAAGAGATGAGGTTGAGCAATATTTTGTTAAAGAAAATAGCAGTGAAAAAATAATTATGAATGAAGAAGAAAATAATAATATTTTTAAAGAGTTTATTGGTAGTGACGGAAGTTTAAAAACACAAATTAAAATTGCACAGGCTGCAATTCAGTATCCTCCAAAGGGTTTACATTGTTTGATTTATGGGCCTTCTGGTGTAGGTAAAAGTTATCTTGCGGAACTTATGCATAAATATGCTTGTACAATAGACATTTTTGGAGAAAATACTCCATATTTTGAGTTTAACTGTGCAGATTATGCAGACAATCCGCAATTACTTCTTGCACAATTATTTGGATACAATAAGGGTGCATTTACTGGCGCAACAGATAGTAAAAAAGGTGTAGTAGAAATGTGTGATGGTGGAATATTATTCTTAGATGAAGTACATCGTCTTCCGCCTGAAGGACAGGAAATTCTTTTTTATTTAATGGATAAAGGCAAATTTAGACGACTTGGAGAAGTAGACACAGAAAGAAAAAGTCATTTGATGGTAATTGCAGCTACAACAGAAGACCCTCAAAATTCACTTCTTTTAACTTTTCGTCGACGTATACCTATGACTATTGAAATTCCAGCGTTGAAAGATAGAACAATTTCAGAAAAATTACAACTGATTTCTATGTTTTTTAATTGGGAGTCAATAAGACTTAAAAAGAAAATTTGTATAAGAGAAGATGTTTTAAAAAAATTACTTATAGAAGAATGGATAGGAAATGTTGGACAATTAAAATCATATATACAAGTTTGTTGTGCCAAAGCTTTTTTAGAAAATCGTTTGTTAGGTAAAGATGATATTATTGTAACATTAAATAGTTTAACAGAGTTACCTAATAATATAAATAAGAATAAAAAACAGATAGAGGAAATTGATAAAACTATATCAGGGGATTTATATGTTTTTCCTGATAAAAACTCTTACTATAAAAAGAAAGTTTTTCAAGATTGGGATATATATGACAAAATAGAGAAGAAATATATTGAGATGAAAGAAGAAGGTTTAAGCCAGGAAAAAATTGTATATGATTTATCCCAAGAAATTGAAACTAGTTTTAGAAAAAATCTTAAAGAGGCAGCAACAAAATTTGTTAGTATGTCAGAGGTAATAAAAATTGTTGGAGAAGAAGCTTTTAATATTACAAAAGAAATTTATGAGTATTGCAAATCAAAATTACCAGATTTAGAAGAAGGCATATTATTTCCATTATCTATTCATATCAAAACGGCATTAGAGCGTATTAGAAATCATAAAAGTATTTTATCAACAGATTTAGTTATAGCAAAGCAAATAAATACAATAGAGTATAATATAGCACAAGAAGCAGTTAAAAATATTGAAAAATACCATTATACATTACTACCAGAAGAAGAAATTGGTTTTATTGCAATGTATATTAAATACTTTCAAAAACAAAAGAAAGAAACCAAAATTGGTGTACTTGTTATCTCTCATGGACAAGTAGCAGAGGGTATGGCTAATGTTGCAAATACAATTATGGGAGTTGACCATGCGGTAGGTTTAAATCTGAATTTATGGGAAACACCAGAGCAAATGAAAAAGCGAGTTATTGAAAAAGCTGTTGAAATTAATGAGGGAAAAGGCATTTTACTTATGGCAGATATGGGTTCTCTCTTGCAAATAGGAGAAGAAGTTGAAAAAGCTATAAATGCTCCATGTAAAACTGTTTCAAGAACGGATACTATGATGGTTATAGAAGCGGTTAGAAAAACAATGTGGACAGAAGAAAGTTTGGATGAAATAGTTCATTCTATTATGGAAGAAACAGGGAAAAATATATTTTCGTCAGATAAAAATATAAAAAGAAAAAAAGCTATATTATGTTTATGCGTTACTGGAGAAGGTGCTGCAAAAATTTTAAGTCAATATATTTCAAAACATATTTCAAGTTCTATAAATGGAATTAGCATTTTAGAACATGGTTATATTGAAAATAGTGATATAGCAAAAATTTTTAAAAAAGTTGAAGAAAAATATGAAATATTAGCTGTTGTAGGAACAATAAATCCAGAATATGAAAAATATCCTTTTATATCCTCAGAAGAAATTTATAAATCCTATGGACTCAAAAAATTACGTCAGATTTTAAAAAAGAATGAGTTGAAAGAAAATAATATACTTTCAGATGTTATAAATATAGATACAATATTTATAACTAAAGATAATATATTCAAAGATGAAGTAATTGATAATTCAGTTCAATTAATGATTGAAAAAGGATATGTTAAAGAAGAATTTTTATTAAGTGTATATAAAAGAGAGGGAATGATGACAACAGCATTAAACAATGGAATAGCAATACCTCACGGAGGAACAGAATTGGTCACAAAACCAGTCATTTGTGTTACAAAATTAGACAAACCTATTTCTTGGGACGGAATTACAATGGTAGATATAATTTTTACACTTGGTTTAACAGAAAATTCAAAAAAATATTTTGAGCAATTATATCAGATAATATCAGATGATTCCTTGGTTAATCAGATAAGAAAAGCTAAAACTAAAGAAGAAATATTAAGTATTTTGACATAAAAATACATAATCAGTCAAAATTTTGGCACGTATCTTGCTCCTATATAATAGCAGAAAGGAGTGAAAAAGATATGTTAAATTTATTTCCAAAGGTAACAGTTATTTTAAGAGGCTACACCTATGAACAAATTTACACAGTTGTAAAAAATCTTGTTGGAACAAAACTTGGCGCTGTTGAAATCACAATGAATACACCAGACGCTATTAAATCAATCCAAAAGATTAACCAAGAATTTGGTAATCATATTAAGGTTGGTGCAGGTACTGTTTTAACATATGAAGAAGCACAACAGTGTATTAAAGCAGGTGCAGCCTTTTTATTATCTCCAACTATTTTTGATAAAAAAATATTAGATTTATGCAAAAATAATGGAGTAATTTCTGTTCCAGGTGCATTTTCACCATCAGAGATTAAAAAAAGTTTTGATGATGGGGCGGATATTGTTAAGGTATTTCCAGCAGCAACATTAGGAGCAAAATATTTAAGCGATATTCAAGCGCCTTTAGGAAAATTGCCTCTTATGGTAGTAGGGGGAGTAAATACTTCAAATGTAGAAGAGTATTTCAAAGCAGGTGCGTCTTTTGCAGGAATTGCTTCTGGTATTTTTAATAAAGAAGACATAATTAACCAGAATGAAAATGGTATTATATCATCAATTAATGCAATGGAACAAAAATTAATGGAGTTAGAGGAGAAAAAAATATTATGAGTGCAATAAGATTTGATAAGTCTCTTATCAAGTATTTTAGCGGTGAAATGACAAACACAGAAGTTTTGTCTCAAATGTGTGAACATTTACAATCCATGGGAATTGTAAAAGATACATATAAAGAGGCGATACTTAAAAGAGAAAAAATTTATCCTACTGGATTAGATTGTAAGGGTATAAATATTGCAATACCTCATGCAGATATTCAAAATGTGAATGAAGCAGCAATATGTGTTGGTGTTCTTAAAAGTCCTGTATTATTTAATATAATGGATGAACCTGATAATACAGTAGAAATTAATTTAGTCATTATGCTTGCATTGACAGAGGCTCATGGTCATATTGATATTTTAAATAAAATTGTTAATTTAATACAAAATCAAGATGAACTTAGAGCAATTTTAAAATCAGAAAATGTAGAAGATATTGAAAATTTAATTAAAAGTAGAATATTAAATTAAATAAAATATTTAAAAGAGAGGGAGAATTTTTATGAAAAGAATTTTAGTAGCTTGTGGAAATGGTATTGCAACTTCAACTGTTGTAGCAACAAAAATTAGAGAAAAATGTGAAGAAGCAGGAATTTCTGTAACTGTCACACAGTGTAAACTTTTAGAGGTAGAAGCAAAAGCTGATGATTATGACCTTCTTGTAACAACAGGTAAATTTACAGGAGGAAGTGTAAAATGTCCTACAGTTGGAGCTATGTCTCTTCTTACTGGTATAAATGAAGAAGCAACTTTAAATGAAATTTTATCTTATTTAAAATAAAAATTTAAATATGAATGTAAATAAAATAAGTAGGGGGATAATATGCAAGTTATATATAGTATTTTTAATACCATTTTAGATGCAGGTGCAGTTGTTATGCTGCCAATTATAATAACTATTATTGGGCTTATTTTTGGTATTAAATTATCAAAAGCTTTTAGGTCAGGTTTAACAATTGGTATTGGATTTGCAGGAATTAACCTTGTTATAAATTTAATGAAAGATAATATTGGACCAGCTGCAAAGGCTATGGTTGAGAATTTTGGTATTAATCTTGATATTGTGGATGTAGGTTGGGGTTCTATTGCAGCTGTAACATGGTCTTCTCCTATAATTGCAATTTTAATTTTCGCAATTCTTGCAACTAATATTATAATGTTAGTTTTAAATGCAACTGAAACTTTAGATGTTGACATTTGGAATTATCATCATATGGCCATTGTTGGTATAATGGTTTATTTTGTAACAAAATCTGTACTTCTTGGAATATTTGCAACTGTTTTGATGGCTATTATTACATTTAAACTTTCTGACTGGACAGCACCATTAGTTGAAGATTATTTCGGTATACCTGGAGTTTCTCTGCCAACAATGTCTGCACTGGCATCAGTTATTATTGCATATCCATTAAACTGGATTATTGATAAAATTCCTGGAATTAATAAACTTGATTTTGAAATAAAAGATGCAAAAAAATATCTTGGAATTTTTGGTGAACCATCTATGATGGGACTTATACTTGGTATGATTGTTGGTATTCTTGCAAAATATTCTGTGGCTAATATTTTAAGTCTTGGTGTTAATATGGCAGCTGTTATGATTTTAATACCTAAAATGACAGCACTTTTTATGGAAGGTTTAATGCCTATTTCTGAATCTGCTAAAAAATTCTGTCAAGAAAAATTTAAAAATAGAAAATTCCTTATCGGTCTTGATGCAGCAGTTGTTGTTGGTAACCCAGATGTTATAACTACATCTTTAATTGTTATACCTCTTACAGTTATAATGGCGGCTATTCTTCCAGGGAACAGAGTTCTTCCTTTTGCGGACCTTGCAGTTGTAACATTCCGTGTTGCTATGGTAGTCGCTATGACAAGAGGAAATCTTTTCAAAAATATTATAATTGGTCTTGTAACAACAGCAGCACTTTTATATTGTGGAACAATAACATCTCCTGTTTTAACTCAAATTGCAACAAGTGTAGGTCTTGACTTTGGTGGTGGATTAATTACATCATTTGCGGCTACAAGCCTTGCTGTAAGTTTCCTAGTATATGAAGCTTTTATTAATAATCCAATAATTTGGGTTCCTGTTCTTTTAATTGTGTTTGCAATAATTTGGGTAGGCGTTGTAAAGTATCAGAAAAAACGTAATATATAAGTTGCTTTATAAATTTAGAGGAGTGAAATATTAAAATGATACGAGCAATAGATAAACTTGAACCATTTCAAAGGGCTATATCAAAAGCACATTTAGCTTCAGCCGGAATTGATATAGATGCTCTTGATTATAAACCTCTTGTTGCTATTGCAAATAGTTGGAATGAGATTTGTCCTGGACATGAACCATTAAAACAATTAGCACAAGAAGTTAAAAAGGGAATTTTAGAGGCTGGCGGAGAGCCCATAGAATTTAATACAATAGCTATGTGTGATGGTATTGCACAGGGCCATTCTGGTATGAGATATTGTTTACCACATAGAGAAATAGTAACAGATTCTATTGAAGCAATGGTTATTGGAGAAGGAGTTTTTGATGCAGTAGTATTTATGGCATCTTGTGATAAAATTGTTCCTGCAATGTTAAATGCGGCAGCAAGAATTAATTTGCCATCTATTATTGTCACAGCTGGACCTTGTTTTGCTGTCATCAAACCAAATGAATCAAAAGAACTTAGACAACGTTTTATTCGTGGAGAAGTAACAGAAAGAGATGTTATTGAAGGAACATTAAAGTATTATACAGGTCCTGGTGTTTGTCCATTCTTAGGAACTGCAAATACAATGGGCGCTCTTTGTGAGTCTCTTGGAATGATGCTTCCAGGAGGAAGTCTTATTCCTGCTAGTACAAGTATGAGACGTTTTAGTGCTAGAGAATCCGGAAGAATGGTAATGGAACTTTATAAAAAGCAAATTTTACCTTCTCAAATTATGACAAAAGAGGCTTTTGAAAACACAGTTAGACTTTTATCTGCTATTGGAGGCTCCCTTAATGCTTTAATACATCTTCCAGCTTTAGCTGCTGAACTTGGTTTAAAACTTGATTGGGACGATATTTCAAAAATAACTTCTACCACACCAGTATTGACTGATATTGTTCCAAATGGTAATAAAACAGTAGTAGATTTGCATTATGCTGGTGGAATTCCATCTGTACTTAAAGAGTTAAAGTCTGTTTTGAATTTAGATTGTATTACAGTGACAGGAAATACATTGAGAGAGAATTTAGAAAAAGCGGTTGATGGAAATCGTGATATAATAAGGATTATCAAAAATCCTATTGCTAAAGCAGATGGAATTCAGGTTTTATATGGCAACCTTGCTCCTAATGGTGCATTAGTAAAAACTTCAGCAGTACCTGAAGAAGTAAGGGTATTTTATGGAACTGCTAAAGTATTTAATAGTGAAGATGAGTGCTATGCAGCATTTAGGGAAAAGGAAATAAAAGAAGGAGACGCTGTAATTGTACGTTATGAAGGACCTAAAGGTGGTCCCGGAATGAAAGAACTTCACCGAATAACAGAAATTATAAAAGGTATTCCTAGAACAGCTGTTATAACAGATGGTAGATTTTCTGGAGCTTCTGGAGGTTTAAGTATTGGATATCTTTGTCCTGAAGCCGAAGAAGGTGGACCAATTGCTCTTGTGGAAAACGGTGATAAAATTTATATTAATCTTGCTGATAATGCAATCAATTTAGAGGTTTCTGATGAGATTTTAGAAGAAAGAAGAAAAAATTGGCATCCTCCTGTAAGAGAAAAAGAATTTGGATTACTTAAAAGATATTCAAAACAAGTTAATACCGCAAGAAATGGTGCTACTTTAAATATTTAAATCAATATAAATTTGTTTATATATAATATAAAAAATGAAGTAAAATTAAATTTTAAGACAGTATGAATTTAAAAACATACTGTCTTTTTATTGGTGCTTTAGCGTAAATAAGTTCATGGTTCTACCAGAGGAAATAAAATATCTTTTTAAAAAATCTCCATGATAGGATTAAGATGGTTTGGCAACCGCATTAAAAAAGTATCATGTAGGTTTTAAACTATATGAAAAATGAAATAAAACAAACAGCACATTCAAGTTATCGTTGTGATTATCACATAGTCTTTGCACCAAAGTACAGAAGAAAAGTTATATATAAAATATTAAGAAAAGATATAGGGCAAATATTCAGAAAAATATGTAGTGAATTAAAAGTTGAAATAATATAAGCTGAAGAGTGTCAAGATCATATACATACGCTAGTAAGTATTCCACTATATATGAGTGTAACCCAATTTATAGGAACTCTCAAAAGTAAGAGTGCACTAATGATATTTGATAGGCATTAAAATTTAAAATATAAATACGGAAACAGAATTTTTTGGAGTAGAGGATATTATATAGATATAGTATGAAAAAATAAAAAAAGATAAAAGAGTATATAAAAAATCAGTTAGAAGAAGATTATACAAAAGACCAAATAACATTAAAAGAATACATAGACCTGTTTATGGGTAATAGATAAAAATAAGGAGAAAAAATATAGCCATTTAAAGTGTATGCCTATAGTATTGATGTGATAACAAACTTTCAGAACATCCTTAGGGATTGGCAAGTACTGACCATTATATTATAGGGCCTGAGCAAACCACTAGTTCACTAGTGGTTATGATATATAAATAGAATAATTTTTATTTAAAGCAATTTTATATTTTTCAAAACAGCCTGAATATTTTGTTGTCAGTTTTAATATCACGAGCGGTAAGAACCAAACTTAATTCTTTTATAACAACTTGTAAAAAGAATTGAGTAAATTAATTTGCAATAAAATATTGAGTAAGCATCAACTGAAATGCTTAAAATTTTTCTTTACCGACAAGGTTTATAAGTTTATTTTCTTTTTCTTGAAACTCTATTACATCAACTTCCTTACAACAATGATAGTAAATTTCAGTTGTAAAATCAGAAAGTGATTGTTCAATAATAGAGTCTGCCACAGATAATATTAAAAGATTTTCATTTGTTTCAGTTTCTTGATAATAAATTTTAAGTTTTTTCTGCTAAGTTCAAAGAATTCTCAACAGATTTTTTGAATAGACAATGGATTTTTTATTGTAAATATGTAAAATCTATTTGTTTTATCAAGCGAAAAAACATTGAAAGATAGTGGTCAAGAACATAACTTTTGTTATCAAGAATATATTGACTTAGGTTCATCTTTTAAAAATTTTATTGCATTTTAATAAATAAATATGTATAATGATAGTCATATTATATAATAATATATATTTATAAAATTGACAGTTCGAAACCATCCTGTCGTAAAACAAAACTAGGGCTTTTTATATTTTATGGATTATTTTATTTTAAATATGAAAGATGAAAGCACACTCGGTACCTTTAGAGTGTGTTTTTTTATTTGTTTATTTTTAAAGAGAGGGAATATAAATTATGTATATGTTACAGACAGAACAAAGTTTTGATGCAGCACATTTTCTTAAAGACTATAATGGAAAATGCAGTAATATACATGGACATCGCTGGCGTGTAGTTGTTTGCATTAGTGCAGAAAAACTTTCTACTGAACAACAAACAAAAGGTATGATTATTGATTTTAGCGATTTAAAAAAAGCATTAAAAAATATTTGCGATTATTTTGACCATACTTTTATTTATGAAGAAAATTCATTAAAATCTGAAACAGTAATAGCGTTACAATCTGAAAATTTCCGTTTAATTACTGTACCATTTAGACCAACAGCAGAAAATTTTGCACGCTTTATTTATGAAAAATTGAAAAAAGAAAAATATACTGTATGTCGTGTTGAAGTATATGAAACACCTAATAATTGTGCTATTTATGAGGAGTAATAATTTATGAAAGTAGTCGAAAAATTTGTAAGTATAAATGGAGAAAGTAGACGTGCAGGGGAATTAGCTGTATTTATAAGATTTAAAGGATGTAATTTACATTGTTGTTATTGTGATACAAAATGGGCAAATGAAACAGATTGTGATTTTGAAGAACTCACTGTTGAAGAAATTTTGTCTTATATTATTTCTACTAATGTAAAAAATGTAACCTTAACAGGTGGAGAGCCTTTATTACAACCGGAAATAGGTAGTCTTTTAAAAGCATTATCACAGTATCCGGAAATAAGAGTTGAAATAGAAACTAATGGAAGTGTGTCAATAGAACCTTTTTGTAATGATGATTACAGACCAAGTTTTACTATGGATTATAAATTACCTGAAAGCGGTTGTGAAAATGATATGTGTTTAGAAAACTTTTGCTTTTTGAAAAATACAGATACAGTTAAATTTGTTTGTAGTAGTATTGATGATTTAAAGAAAGCAAAATATATTATTGAAAAATATAATTTAACGAAAATATGTGCCGTATATATTAGCCCTGTATTTGGCAAGATTGAACCAGCAGATATGGTAAGTTATATGATTGAAAATAATTTGAATGATATTAAATTACAGATACAAATGCATAAAGTTATTTGGGACCCTAATTTGAAAGGAGTATAATAACATGATTGATGAAAAAGCTATTGAAGAACATATACATGGTATATTAGTTGCTTTAGGTGATAATCCTGACCGTGAAGGTTTAATTGATACACCTAAGCGTGTAGCTAAAATGTATACAGAAATATTTGCAGGAATGCAATATACTAATCATGATATTGCAGAAATGTTTGGAAAAGTATTTGATGAAGAACGTGTTTCTAGTAACAATGTAGTAGTTATGAAAGATATTGATTTTTTCTCATATTGTGAGCATCATTTAGCATTGATGTATGATATGAAAGCGACTGTTGCATATATTCCAAAAGGAAAAGTTATAGGTTTATCAAAAATTGCACGTATTTGTGATATGGTTGGGCGTCGTTTACAGTTACAAGAGCGTATAGGCTGTGATATTGCTGATATAATTTCAGAAATTACAGGAAGTGAAGATATTGCTGTAATTTTAGAAGGTTATCATAGTTGTGTGACTGCAAGAGGAATACAAAAAACAAATACTAAAACAGTTACTGTTGAAAGACGTGGAAAATTCTTGGAAGATGCTACATTACAAATATATTTAAGGTAAGGTGAATTTTTAATGAAAGTATTAGTATTATCAAGTGGTGGTATTGATTCTACAACAGCACTAGGAATGGCTGTTAATAAATATGGTAAAGAAAATGTTATTTCACTTTCTGTTTCTTATGGACAAAAACATAATAAAGAATTAATTGCTGCTAATGAAGTTGCAAAATATTATGGTGTTGAACAGTTATTTTTGGACTTAGCAAAAATATTTGAATATAGTAATTGCTCCTTATTACAGCAATCAACAGAAGAAATTCCAGAAGAAAGTTATTCGGAACAGATTAAAAAAACAGAGGGTAAAACTCCTGTAAGTACATATGTACCATTCCGTAATGGTTTATTTTTATCTGCTGCTGCCAGCATTGCATTAAGTAAGGAATGTAGCGTTATTTATTACGGTGTACATTCTGATGATGCTGCTGGAAGTGCTTATCCTGATTGTTCCCCTGTATTTAATAAAGCTATGAATGATGCTATTTGGGAAGGTTCTGGTAAACAATTACATATAGAAGCACCTTTTGTAAATAAAAATAAAGCAGATATTGTTAAAATTGGATTGGAGTTGGGAGTTCCTTATCATCTTACATGGTCTTGTTATGAGGGAAATGATAAACCCTGTGGCAAATGTGGAACTTGTATTGATAGAGCTGCGGCTTTTGCAAAAAATAATGCTGTTGACCCTGCATTATAATAAATAATATTTCAATATGAATAATTGAAAAAATTATATATTACTTTATAATACAACTAGATTTTAAAATATATCAGTGTCTTTTAATAAGGACTAATAGGGAATTTATGGAACAAAGCAACATTCGTCATTGTATAGATAACGAAATTTTCATTTGTCATTGAGAAATTGGGAAGATTAAGAAAGTAGAATATTCTAATCAAGGAGATCTGCTGATATGTTATAGTACAATGTTTTAGGTGGGAAAACTAAGTGGGTTTTTGTAACTGATTTTAAAGTTAACTATATTTTTTGCATGCAACGGTCAGATTTGTACTGACCGTTTTTTTGTTTATCAATAAAACCACCGGCTAGGCTGGTGGATATTTATTTGTATCTTAAAATATATGTCAAAATTTAATAAATTCATTTTATAACAATTTTTTCAAAAATTAAATTTTAACATTGATACAATTATATAGGGAGTGAAAATCCATGTATTATAATAATATAATTGAAAATCAATTAGTTAAAAATAAAATTTAAGAATAATCCAAAATAATTTAATATATCAATTGCATATATTAAAGATTATAATAAAACTAAATTAGTTTTATATATACTTTAAAAGCATAATTATATATTCAATATAAGTATTTGTTATATAAAATTCATATTGATATAATCATAATAAATAATAAAAAATATAATTATTTAATAGTAGGAGGTATTATTTATGGGTAAAAATATTTTAATAATATCCACAAGTTTAAGAAAAAACAGCAATTCTGATGCTTTAGCAGAAGCGTTTTTATCTGGAGCTAATGAAGCTGGTCATTTTGTAGAGAAAATAAATATTATTGGTAAAAGCATTGATTTTTGTACTGGTTGTTTAAAATGTTTAAATAGCCATCGTTGTGTAATACATGATTATGCCGATACTGTTGTACAAAAAATGAGAAAAGCTGATGTTATTGTTTTTGCTACACCTATTTATTATTATGAAATGAGTGGACAGATGAAAACATTATTGGATAGAGCTAATCCATTATATGGTTCAGATTATAGTTTTAGAGATGTTTATATTCTTACTACTGCTGCTGAATATGATAGTTATGTTTCTAAAAATGCAGAAAATGGTTTAAAAGGCTGGATAGAGTGTTTCCCAAAAGCCACTTTAAAAGGAAGTCTATTTGTAGGTGGTGTTGATTTAGCAGGTTCAATTACAAACAATCCAAAGTTATCTAGAGCATATGAAATGGGTAAACAAGTTTAATAAAGTATAAATCAAGTAGTTTCTGTTTTAATGGGTTTAATGATGTAAATACTGGAAAATAGGTTATTGCTAATTATACACACAAGAGATTAGAGAGTTTTTTTGTCAGTTGAGAGGTATTACTATTGGTGATGGTGCTATTGTCACAAATGATGTACCAGATAAAATAATTAAACAAATTAAAAAATAGGAGGTAATAAATAATGTTAGGAAATTTTTGTTATTCAAATCCCACAAAATTATATTTTGGTGAAAATTCTTTAAATTTTTTAATAGATGAATTGAAATCATATGGTAACAATGTACAACTTATATACGGTGGAGGTTCTATTAAAAAAAGTGGTTTATATGATGAAATTATAAATATACTTAAACAATGCGGAAAAACAATAATTGAAGATGGCGGCGTAATGCCAAATCCAACAGTAGAAAAGCTATATGAAGGTTGTAAAATTGCAAAAGAAAATAAAGTAGACCTTTTGCTTGCTGTTGGTGGTGGTTCTGTTTGTGATTATGCAAAAGCAGTATCTGTATCAACATGGTGCGATGAAGACCCATGGGATAAATATTATTTACGTATGGAAGATGTAGATAACAAAATTATTCCTGTTGGTTGTATTTTAACTATGGTTGGAACAGGTTCAGAAATGAATGGTGGAGCTGTTATTACAAATCATAGTCAAAAATTAAAAATTGGTCATGTATTTGGAGAAAATGTATTTCCCAAATTTTCTATATTAAATCCTAAGTTTACATATACTCTTCCAAAATATCAGATGGTTTCCGGTATTTATGACATTATGAACCATATAACAGAACAATATTTTTCCGGTGATGATGATAATACATCTGATTATATTTCAGAAGGGTTAATGAAATCATTAATTAATAGTAGTAGAATTGCTATAAAAGAACCGGAAAATTATGAAGCACGTAGCAATATTATGTGGATTGCGACTTGGGCACTTAATACACTTATTGCAAAAGGTAAATCAACAGATTGGATGGTGCATATGATTGGTCAGTCAATAGGAGCATATACAGATGCAACTCATGGTATGACACTTTCTGCAATATCTATGGCATATTATAGAAAAATATGTCCTTATGGATTACAGAAATTTAAACGATTTGCAATAAATGTATGGAATGTATCACCAAATGGAAAGAGCGATGAACAAATTGCTGCTGAAGGACTTAATTGTATGGAAAAATGGATGAAAGAAATAGGTCTTGTAATGAATATTAGTGATTTAGGTGTAACAGATGATATGATTGAGTGTATTGCTAAAGGTTCATTTATTCTTAATGGTGGTTATAAAGTATTGACTAAAGATGAAATTGTTGAAATATTAAAAGAGAGTATGTAAGAAAGGTGATTTTATGGCAATTAAACAAACAGCAGGTAGAGATATATTAGGAAATTTTGCACCTAAATTTGCAGAATTAAATGATGATATTTTATTTGGACAGGTTTGGAGTAGAGATGATAAGTTATCATTGCGTGACCGTTCAATTATAACCGTTACTGCACTTATGGCACAAGGATTGACAGATTCCTCTTTTCAGTATCATCTTATAAGTGCAAAGAATAATGGTATCACAAAAACAGAAATTGCTGAAATTTTAACTCATGCAGCTTTTTATGCTGGTTGGTCAAAAGCATGGGCAGCATTTAATATGGCAAAAGAGATATGGAAAGAATATGAAGAAATTGATGAAAAAACTATACACGCAAACAGTATGATTTTTCCTATTGGTCAACCAAATGATGCATTTGCTAAATATTTTATAGGACAAAGTTATTTAGCACCACTTTCCACAGAACAAATAGGAGTTTATAATGTAACATTTGAACCGGGTTGTCGCAATAATTGGCATATTCATAATGCAAAAAGTGGTGGAGGACAAATACTTATTTGTGTTAGTGGACAGGGATATTATCAAGAATGGGGAAAAGAAATACAGAAATTGAATGTAGGAGATGTTATAAATATTCCTGTTGGAGTAAAACATTGGCATGGTGCAACATCAAATAATTGGTTTTCACATATTGCAATAGAAGTCCCTGGAGAAGATATATCAAATGAGTGGTTAGAGCCTGTTGATGATGCAACATATCAAAATAAACTATAAAAATGATAGTAAAAGAAAATATATTTAATTTTAAAAGGCAGAACTTACTAAAAATTCTGCCTTTGCATTCAATATATTAATAGTAGTAATCCTTGGAAATGTGATTATGTACTCTATAAAGAACACCACTTAATTGAATGCTTTTTTCTTAAATTTAAACAATTAAGACACATAGCTACATGTTACGATAAGCTTGTGTCTTCTTTTTTTACATTTACTTATATTGCTTCTATTTCTATTTTGTTCAAATGATAAAACTATTCTGACTTTTCAGGAAGCCCCTAATTAATTATGTATTATAATTTATTTATATAATTTTGAATTTCATTTAAAAAAATTTTTGCTGCTTTTGAAAAAACTTGATATTTTTTCCAAATTATATATCCATATATATTAAGTTGAGGTGAAAGCGGACGAAAACATAGATTACTTCCATTAGTATTTATTATTTTATCAAAACATAGAGCATAACCTAAACCTTCATCTACTAGTAAAGATGCGTTGAAAATAAGATTGTATGTAGCAACAATATTAAGTTCTGATTCTTCTTTTTGAAGCCATTTGCTTAAATATATATATAATCAAACTTATTTTGATGAACAATACACAGAAGTTTTAGAACTTTCTGTTAAAATGGCTGATGAAAACAAAATAAATACAACTATTAATAATATTTTCCAAGAACTTGAAAGATGCAAAAAGAATTTTGAAGAATACCAAACATATATATTGGAATTAAGTTTTTCATTATCTAAAATTGCAAATCAGTTTGATTTAGAAGATGAAAGTTTTTTCGATACACGATATATTATGACATCAGTTTTATCACAGCATACAGGTGACCAGCTTAAAAAGTGGTTATGTAATTATGCTGTAAATTTAGGATATGCAATAAATCAAAAACGTATAGACAACAATGTTATATTAGCACAAAAGGCTAAAAAATACATTGATGAAAACTTTAGTGACTCAACATTGTCCGTAGAAACATTATGTGATTATTTACATATAAGCCATTCTCATTTCTCAAATATTTTCAAAAAAGTACATGGTATTAATTTTATTACTTATCTTACAAAACGTAGAATTGATGAAGCCGTTACACTCTTAAAGACAACAGATTATAAAACAAAAGTTATAAGTGAAATGGTAGGTTATCCGGAGTCTAATTATTTTAGTTATGTATTTAAAAAGTATATGGATGTTTCTCCGGCTAATTTCCGTAGGCAAGAAAGGTAATTAAATATGCTAAGAAAGTTGAAAGAAAAATATCATAATAAAAGTATACAGTTTGTAATATTATCAGCATTATCTGGTGTAGTTATCATTTTATTTTTGATACTTGCCATAATATTTACAAATTATATGAAAAATATATTGGAAGATTTTATTAATGAGAAAAAAGAGCAACAAACAGAAGTTTTAGCAGAAAGTATGGAGAGGGAATGCAAAGAGGTAGTTGATTTTTTTGATACAGTATATTATAAAATCATAAAAAAGGAAACTTTACAAAGTGATGAGTTTTATAAATTAATGGATTTTGTTTGTGATGAAAATGATGAATTAATAGACAGCTTGGTTCTTTGTAATGAAGAAGGTCAAATTATATATGAAAATCAAGGCGAAAAACTTTTAAATCTTACAAGTGCAAAAAAAGAAAAACTTCTTTATAATAGTAGATTGGATATTGGTAAAACTTGGTTTGAAAAAGATTTACAGTATGATGATATATTAGTTTATCGCTTTGTTGAAATAAATGTTAATGGTGCTATAAAATCTGCAATTCTTGTAGTAACGTTGCCATATGAACGTATTGAACAAGTTTTTCAAGTTTTTGAAAATGAGTCCTATGGCTATTCATACATAAAAACACAGGAAGGTGAATTATTATATCACCCTAAAAATATTCAAATAAGTCATAATATTTATGAAGAAAATATAGGCATAAAGCCTATTAAAGAAGATGGAACTTACGAGGAAATATTTAATAATAAAAAATATTTAGTTCGTCAACGTACAATAGGTTATGTAGGTTGGAAAATAATATCAGTTTCATCTATTGATGATATAATGTATGACGAATATCCTATAACACTACTTATTTGGAGTTTATTAACAGGTCTGGTAATAGTAGCATTACTGATAAACAGATATATTGTTCATAAAATTACTTCACCTATTGAAAAATTAAGCGAAACAGTTGAACAGTTTGATGATAAAGATTTTGATAATGAAATTAAAATTGAAGGAACATATGAAGTTAGATGTTTGTCAGAAAGTTTTAATAAAATGCGTAAAAGAATAAAACAGCTTATGATTAAAGCTGTACAAAAAGAGCAAGAGTATTGGGATATGAAAATGAAATTATTACAATCACAAATTAATCCACATTTTTTATATAATACTTTAGACTCTATAATATGGATGATTGAAAGTAAAAGATATGATGGTGCTTCAAAAATGGTATCATCACTAGCTTTATTTTTCCGTACATCATTAAATAAAGGTGAAGATTTTATTACAATAGGTAAGGAACTTATCCATGTAGAAAGCTATATGGAAATTCAAGGCATTAGATTTGAAGACAAATTCTCATTTGAAATAGAGAGTGACGAGAACATAAAAAAATATATGTGTCCTAAACTTATTATACAACCTTTGGCAGAAAACGCAGTATATCATGGTATGGAAGGTATGTATGGCGATGGAGAAATAATAATTTCTGCTTATGAAAAGAATGATAAAATATATATAGACGTTATTGATAATGGAGAAGGAATGACAGAAGAACAGATTGAACATATTATGAACAATAAAGTTGTTTCAAGTCGCAGAGGTTCTGGAATTGGTGTAAGAAATGTAGATGAACGTTTAAAACACTGTTTTGGAAAAGAATATGGCATTACAATAACAAGTGAAATAGACGAGGGTACAAAAGTTAGTATATGTATTCCTAAAGTGGAGGATTTGAATGAATACTGGAAAAGAACAAAAAATTCTTCTTATAATAATAGTGATAATACTTATTCTGACAGGGGGATATTTGTGGAAACAACAACAAAATCTTGTTAAAGTAATTTCTGTTGTATTGCCTAATGATTATAAAGATACTCAACAAGATTGGATAGAAGGTATAAAAACTTGTAGCAGTGATTTAGATTTTCAAGTTAATTTCTTTTTTGAAGAAAATGAAGAAGAACTTAATAAAAGACTTGATATTGAAAATAGTCAAAATATTTCAGCATTAATTACAAGTAATGATTGTAATATAAATTCAAAAGACCTTTTTGCAGAAGGTTATAATTTAGCCTTTAACATAGCACAAAAATCACGTCCTGTAAAATTAGAAAAAAATGATAATGAATTTAAAATAGGTATTTCATTGTATAATAAAGATGATACTTTTATTAATACATTATCAACAGAGATTGAAAATTCTCTGAAAAAAGTGGCAAATGATAATAATGTTAGGCTTCTTTTAGATGTTGAAGATGCAAAAGGTGACAAATATGAGCAAAATCGCCATATAGAATATTTTATGGAACAAAAATGTGATGTTATAGCTGTCAATATTATAGATACTTGGAATGCTTCAAAAGTTATAAATAGAGGAAAAGAAGAGAGAATACCTGTTATATTTTTCAACAGAGAACCTTCTGATGAAGATATTAGTCTTTGGAATGATGTTTATTATGTGGGTACTGATGGCATAGAATTAGGAAAAATGCAAGGTGAAATTTTAACCGAAGCATTTTTAAAAAACAATAGTGAAATAGACAAAAACAAAGATGGTATACTTCAATATATATTGGTGGAAGGAGAAGAAGGTCATAGCGACTCTGTAAGAAGAACAGATGCCATGTTAAAAAAAATCGACAATAATTTTACAACGGAACAAATATCATTAGTTTCAGCTGATTGGAAAAGAGATGTAGCAAAAGAGGAATTTTCTAAGGTTGATATTAATAAAATACAAAATAGTGAAGCTGTTGTATGTAACAATGATGATATGGCACTTGGTGTTTTAGATGCCATGAAAGAAATGGGTATTAAGGATTTTCCTGCAATATTAGGTGTAAATGGAGACAATGAAGTTATTGATAATATAGAAAAAGGCTATATATTAGGCACAATTTCACAGAATATAAAAGGTCAGGCAGATATTATTGCAGATTTATCTTTTAAATTGTGGAAAAAAGAATATATAAATGAGGAACAGAAGATATATATTTCAGGTGAAAAACATATAAAATTATATTAAAAATATATTTTGAGGATAAATTCGTATTTTTTAAAGAGAAATACGAATTTATTTTTTTTGTAAAAGAAATTAAAATAATACACGTAGTCAAGGAAAAAAAGAAAAAAGGGGAGAAATAAAATGAGTCAAGCTACAAACACAAAGGGTGCTGTGTATCCAAATACAGTTTCCAATAAGGCAAAATATGCTGTATCACAAGGTACTGCATATGAAGGGAAAATTCCTGCCAGAGTAAAATATACTTTTGCATTTGGTGCATTAGGTAAAGATTTAATTTATGGAATGATAGCAACATTCTCTATGATATACTTTACAGATATTATTAAAGTATCACCTGTATTTATAGGTATGATGTTCTTCTGTGCTAAACTTTGGGACGCTTTTAACGATTTATTTATGGGTATGATAGTTGATAATACAAGAAGCAAGTATGGAAAATTCATACCTTGGTTGGTAATAGGAACTTTAGTAAATGCAGTTGTATTTGCAGTATTATTTACAGATTTTCATTTAAGCGGTGTTGGATTATGTGTATTTGTTACTGCTGCATATATACTTTGGGGTATGACATATACAATTATGGATATTCCTTATTGGTCAATAATTCCTAATTTAACATCAGACCCGAAAGAAAGAGAAGAAGTTTCTGTTCTTCCTAGAATATTTGCCAGCATTGGTCAGTCATTAATTATAGCTGGTTTTGGTGTGCAAATTATAAATGGTCTTGGCGGTGGTCAGACAGGATATCATAGATTTGCAATTATTATAGCTATTGTTTTCATATTTACAATAGGTGTTACTGTATTTAATCTTCCAAGAACAAATGATAATACAAATGTAGAAAAGAAAAAAATATCTTTTAAAGATATTTTCCGTATAATCCGTGAAAATGACCAGCTTCGTTCAGCTGTTGCATTAATACTTTTATATAATGTAGGTATTCAGCTTGTTATGGGTGTAGCAACATATTATTTTACATACGTTTGTGGTAATGCTGGTATGCTTTCAGCATTTATGATTAGTGCATCTATTGCAGAAGTTGTTGGACTTATAGCATTTCCGAAAGTAACAGCTATGCTTTCAAGAAAAAATTCCTTCTTACTTGCTTGTACATTACCATTCTTTGGACTTGGTATGTTATTATTAGTAGGTATATTTGCACCACAAAATATTATTTTAACAGCTATTGCAGGTGTAATTGTAAAAATAGGTATGGGACTTGAATTAGGTTGTGCAACAGTATTTCTTGCAGATGTAGTAGATTATGGTGAATATAAAATAGGCGAAAGAAACGAAGGCGTTGTATTCTCATTACAGACATTAATAGTAAAATTTACATCAGCATTAACAGCTCTTGGAATAGGTTTTGCTCTTGATTTAACAGGATATGTTCCAGGACAAGAACAAAGTATGCTTACAATGAATTTTATACGTCTTCTTATGTGTATAATTCCTGCTGTTAGTATGTTAATTGCATATTTTGTATATAGAAGTAAATATAAATTAACAGATAAATATATGAAAGAAATTAATAAAGAGCTTGATTCTAGAAGAGTATAATTTCATAATAAATAAACCCTTTTAATAAAAATATACCAGTGGCAGCTGTTGTAGGAACTATTGGGGAAGGTGCTGAAAGTGCTTATGATATGGGTGTTCCATCTATATTCAGTATTATATTAAATATTAATAAAAATTTATTTTAAGCGATGTGAATTTATTTTCACATCGCTTTTTTGTGCATAATATAGTTTGTTAAATTTTTATTAATTATAATTTTACATTTTTTATAGATGATTTTATATTAGTTTTACATTTTATATGTAATATAATTACGTGAATTTTGTATTTTTATTTATGAAAGAGAGGATATGTTTAATGAAAAAATATGAATTAAACAGACTTGCAAAAAAATATGCTTCATTGGTTTTGACAGGAAGTATTGTGTTATCATCAGTACCTTCAGCAATGGCTGCAGAAGCAAGTATAATTTCTGAAAATGAAAATAAGCTTGAAATAACAGAAGAAATAGAACATAATACAACAGAAAATACAGCAAATGGAGTTGTAGAAGAAAAAGTAGAAAATAAAGAAGAAAAATCTACAAATAAAGAAATAGAAGAACTTTCCTATTATACAGAAGGTTTTGAGGCAGAAAGTATTAGTTTACAACCGGGAGAAACAGAAAATGAACTTAATATTACTTGGTATGCAAAAGGTTCAATAGATGACATAAAAGGAAAAGCTCAAATAAAATATAATGAAACAATTATTGATGCTTCAGTATCAGAGATACAAACACCTACAAATAATGTAAATGAATATGATGGTTATGTTGTATGTAAAGGAACTCTTACAAATCTTACTCCTGACACAGTTTACACATATCAGTTAACAGTTGATGGAGATGTATGGTCAAAAGAATATACATATACAACACCAAAAGAAAATTCATTTACTTTTGCATTTACAAGTGACCCACAGATAAAAGATAGCGATGATTTTGCAGCCGATAAAACAGAGAGTGGCTGGAGTTCATATGATGAAAAAAATAGCACAGGTTGGGAAATCATGATGGAAGAAATTGCTGATAAAAATGCTACACTTGTAGTCTCAGCAGGTGACCAAGTTGAAAATCAGAGTTGGGGCAAAAAAAGTGAGTATGATGCATTTCTTGCACCAGAGGAACTTTCTTCAATAGCGTATGCACCAGCAGTGGGAAACCATGACAGACATTATATGTTTGATGACCATTTTAATTTACCAAATGAAATGGAAATAGGTGAAGGGGAAAATGAACTTACACCTGTTTATACAACATTTAGAGGACAAAACTCTGGCACAAGTTTAAGTCATGGTAATTATACTCAAGCAACTGATGATGAAATATCAAATAAAACAAATACAAATGGTGTTGTACCAAATGAAGATGGTAAATATGATTATGAAGAACGCCGTATAATGGAAACAAAAGGTAATTATTATTATCTTTATAATAATATGCTTTTTGTAACTCTTAATACAGGAGCATATCCAGGAACAGAGGAAGAAGCAAAAGAGATAGTTGAGAACTTTAGAAAGACAATGCAATCAGCAGTTGATGAATATAGTGGACAGTATGACTGGCTTGTTGTAACACATCATAAATCAACACAGAGTGTTGCAAAACACGTAGCAGATGCTGACATTGAATATTATGTTGATGCAGGTCTTGAAAAACTTATGGATGAATTTGATGTTGACTTTGCACTTGCAGGACATGACCATGTTTATGCTCGTAGTTATGCACTTTATGACCAACAAAGAGTAAGTGAAAGACTTGACCATTTACATGATAATGAAGGTACAATATATCTTACAGGTAACTGTTGTAGTGATATGCAGTATTACAATGTTTTTGAAAAAGTTGATAAAGCTGATAACGAAGATTATCCTGTACTTGCAAATGGATTAACAGGTTCACAGGCATATCTTTCAGGTTTAAATGCACCAGAAGATGAAAAATCAGGTTATCTTCCATATGGCAATCAGGAATATAATCAGGAGTATAAACCAAGCTATGCAATATTTGATGTTGAAGGAGATACAGTATCTGTAAAAGTTTATAATCTTGAAGGAGATAGTACAAATCCAGATAGTGTTCTTATAGATTCATTTACTGTAAGTAAAAATGCTGATGGTGGTAAAAAAGTAACAGGATATGATAATTCAAATTCAACTATTAAAGCAACTCAGATTGCAAGATATGATTCAGGCATGACAAATGCTGATGGTGGAGTTATGGAAATAGTTGACTATAACTATAAAACAGGTTGGGCATATTCTGTAAATGGACAAACAGGAGAACTTGTTGCAATTCCTTTAAAAACAATTGAAGAAAAAGAAAATGTAGATTTGCTTGATGGAAATGATATTGATGTTAAATCTCTTGTTGAAGATGATGAGTTTATATATGGAGATATGACATCAGTTGCAGTTTCTCCAGATGGCACAATGCTTGCAGTAGCAATACAGGCTGAAGGATATAACGCAAATGGTAGAGTTGCTATTTTCAAATGTAATGATGATGGTACTCTTAAATTTATACAGACTATTGAAACTGGAGTACAACCTGATATGGTTACATTTACACCAGATGGAAGTAAAATACTTACAGCAAATGAAGGTGAGCCAAGAGAAGGCTATACATCTGAAGACCCAAAAGGAACAATTACAATTATAGATGTAGAAACAAAAACACCTGTAAATGTTGATTTTACAGCATATGATACAGCAGAAGCAAGACAATCACTTGTAGATAAAGGTATTGTTATAAAGAAAAATACAAATCCTTCAGTTGATTTTGAACCTGAATATATTGCTTGTACAAATGATAAAGCATATGTAACACTTCAGGAAGCTAATGCTGTTTCAGTTATAGATATTAATGCAAATGCAGTAACAGGAATACACTCATTAGGTTTTGAAGATTATAGTAAAGTATCAGTTGATATTGATAAAAAAGATGAAAAATATAATCCAAAAACATATGAAAGCCTTAGAGGTATACGTATGGCTGATGCAATATCAGTTTATACTGTAAATGGTACAGACTATATAATCACAGCAAACGAAGGTGATAGTCGTGAGTGGGGTAATTATATAAATGAAAAAGAAGTAAACTTTAAAGATGGGGAGACATCTCCAACAGGAAAAATTACAGCAGAAAACAGTGGTCTTACAGGTAAAGTAGTATTTTTTAATTCAGAAGATTATGATGGATTAAATTCTGAAAATGATTATATTTTTGGTGGACGTTCTGTAACAATGTTTAAAGTAGAAGATGACAATATTAAAGAAGTATTTACAAGTGGAGATGATTTTGAAGCTGTTACAGCAAAATATCTTCCAGAATATTTTAATTGTTCAAATGATGATATTACAATAGATGACCGTTCTGGAAAAAAAGGTCCAGAAGCTGAAACTGTTACAATAGGTAAAGTCAATGATAAACAATATGCTTTTGTAACACTTGAACGTATTGGTGGTGTTATGATATATGATATTACAGATACTAATAATATTAAGTATGTAAATTATATAAACAGCCGTGATTTTTCAACAGATGTTTCAATAGATGATTCTCCAGAAGGTCTTAAATTTATTGAAGCCTCAAAAAGTCCAACAGATGAAGCACTTCTTATTGCTGCTTGTGAAGTTGGAGGAACAGTAGCAGTATATGAACTTGAAAAAGGAAAAACAGAAGAAAATTCTTCATCAGATAATTCTTCAAGTAGTTCTTCATCAGGCGGCGGTTATACTATAAAACCAACAAGACCTAATGAAACAATTAATGAAGAAGATGTTCCTCTTGCTGAAAATACAGAAACAGATGGAAAAGAGCCTGCACTTTTTGCAGATGTTACAGAAAATAGCTGGTTCTATGAAAGTCTTAAGTTTGCTGTTGAAAACAATATTATTTCAGGTATAAATGGAAAATTTGAACCTGATATAAAAACTACAAGAGCTATGGTTGTTGCGGTTCTTCATAGATTAAGTGGAAATGCTATTTCCAATGGTGAAAATAAATTTACAGATATTAAATCATCAGACTGGTATTATAATGATGTTATATGGGCAAATGCAAATGGTATAGTATCAGGTATTGGCAATTCTGAATTTGCACCAAATGATAATATAACAAGAGAACAGCTTGCAGTTATGGTTTATCAATATGCTAAATTAAATGGTTTAAATACAGAGTTTAGTACAGGATTAATAGATAGTTATTCTGATAATGGAGAAGTTTCAAATTGGGCAACAGAAGCTATGAATTTCTGTATAGAAAAAGGAATATTTACAGGAAAATCATCAACTGAACTTGCACCAAAGGATACAGCAACAAGAGCTGAGCTTGTTACAGTAATGTATAATTTATCAAAGTTAAAATAATAAATCAAAAATTTATATATAAGTATAAATAAGGCGAACCTTTAGGTTCGCCTTATTTAATATAAAATTTTGGGGATTAACAATAAATTTTTTTCTAAATTATTATTGTGGTTGTATGATTTTAATTATTTCTTCAGCTGTATTTTGAGAAAGAGATACACCTTTTTTATACCCCATTATAAGTGTCCCTCCTTATAAATTATAAATAT
>NZ_NFLT01000018.1 GCF_002161055.1 Tyzzerella sp. An114 | reverse complement strand
GAATTTATAAGGAAGACATTTAATTATTCATATTGTGCAGATGAGGTTTTTATACAAACTTTGATTATGAATTCAGAATTTAAAAATAATTTATTTAATAAAAATTTTGATAATGACCATTATGCTTGCCTTAGATGTATAGATTGGAAAAGAGGAAATCCTTGGATTTTTAGAAAAGATGACTATGATATGCTTGTAAATTCAAAGGCAATATTTGCTAGAAAGTTTAGTGAGAAAGTTGATAAAGATATTGTGGATATGATATTCATAAATTTGAAGGGAGAAATATAATGTACTCTTATGTTACAGTTATAACAAATGATAATTATTTGCCAGGAGTAATAGCTTTAAGATATTCACTTAAAAAAGTTAACTCAAAGTATAATCTAACTGTTATTGTTTCAAGAAATTTAAGTCAAAATAGTAAAAGTATATTGAAAAAATTAGATTTAAATTTTATTGAAAAAGATGATTTCTATATCCCACAAGATATTTTAAATATAAATTTATCAGCTGGTATGGATTATTGGAGTAATACTTTTTTTAAATTATGGGCAGTTACTTTGAAAGAATACAAAAAAATAATTTTGATTGATTCAGATATGATTGTTTTAAAGAATATTGACCATTTATTTGATAAAGAACATATGTCAGCTGTTGTAGCTGGAAAAGGATTAAATCCTGAATGGATAAAACTTAATTCAGGGCTTATGGTTATAGAACCAGAGAAAATTAGTATTTCTGATATTATGAACACACTTGATAATGTTAAAAGCAAAAAAGAGATAATTAAAAATGGTTTAGGTGACCAAGATTTATTTAATGAATATTGTATAGATTGGTCTAATATGAGCGAATTACATTTAGGAGAAGAATATAATATGTTTTCAATATATATTGATTCTTACTTAAAAAGAGGTATATTGAAAAATTTTAATGACATATATATTATACATTATATAGGAAAAGAAAAACCATGGAATTATTCTTTAAAAAGAGTTATAAAGATTTTGTTAAAAAGTTTTAAAAAAGTGAGTTTTGGAGAATTGAAAGCTTATATTTTATTTAAAAATATAAATAAAAATGCCAATAAACAATTATCTAAAATATTGAATTAGAGGGTGGTGTATTTGAAAAAAGAATATAAAGATTTTATTTCTTTGATAAGAAGTATATTTGATGAAAATTATGACTTTGATATTTCTAAGATAGATTTAAGAGTTATGTTTAATATGGCAAAATCTCATAGTATGTCAAATTTAATATATTATGCCTTTAAAGACAAAAATATTTCTAGTAATATCGAAGAATTTATATATAAACAGCATATGGGAAGTCTTTACAGACAAGCTTTAATTTCAAATGAAGGGAAATGTGTTTTTAAATCTTTAAGTAATAATAATATAGAAGTTATGCCTTTGAAGGGTTGGTATGTTAAAGAATATTATCCATCAGAAGATATGCGCCCAATGTCAGATATAGATGTATTATTTTATATTAAAGATATTGAAAAAATAGAATATCTAATGAAAAATATGGGTTATAACCTTAGAAAAGGTGATGAAAACCATTATATATTTGAAAAACCTCCTTTTATAATGTTTGAATTTCACCCATGTATTTTTCATGATAATGATATTATGAGTAGCCATATGAACCCTGGTTGGCAGTATGCTAAAAAAGATATAGACAACCCTATAAAAAGAATGACTGATGAAGGATTATATATATATCAGATGGCACATCTTGCAAAACACTTTTTTGAAGGTGGAACAGGGATACGTTCCGTTCTTGATATATGGATAATTAGACAAGTAATAGGGAAAAAATTAGATTTTGATTATATAAATAATGAATTTGAAAAAGCGGGTATACTGGAATTTTCTAAAAACATAGAACAGTTATCTGACATATGGTTTTCAGGACATGAAAGTACAGAATATTTTGATGAATTAGGTACATATATAGTAGAAAGTGGCACATTTGGAACTGCTGAAAACGCTGTTTTAAATAGTGTAATTAAAAATAATAATGATGATAAAAAAGTTATTTTTTTTATTAAAAAAATATTTTATCCTTATAGTCAGATGAAACACAGATATACTGTGCTTAAATATCTGCCTTTTTTACTGCCTATTTTTTGGATTATAAATATTTTCAGAGTGCTATTAAATAGGAAGGAAAAATTAAAATTATATGTAAAAGCTGTTAAAAATACTGAAACATCTGATATTATTAAGCACAAAGAAAAAATGCGAAAATTTGGATTAAAAATTTGACGATATATGTAAAGTTATATTGATTTTAAAGATTAAAATTGATATTATAGAATTTGTAATTTTATTATTTTTTTATAGAAATGAGTTGAATAATTTATGAATAATCTTGCAGATATTGATTTGCTAAAACTTTTTAAGATTATAGCTTCTAAACTGTGGCTTATAATACTTTCAGCAGTTATATTTGGAGGAGCTGTATATGGTTACACTCGATATTGCGTTACACCTCTTTATACATCTTCATCAAGAATATGTATAAAAAGTTATCAGGGAGATATAATTGACCCTGCTACTATTGCATCCGGTACTGTAAATTACAGTGAGATGACTATATCTCAAAGAATAGTTACAACATATCTTATTGTACTTGAAAGCAATACTGTTATGCAAGCTATTGCAGATGCTTCAGGTTTGGGATATAGTGCTGGTGCTGTTCGTTCAATGATGAATGCTTCAGCGATAGATGAAACAGCTATAATTAATGTTTCATTTACAAGTTCAAATCCAGAGCATGCAGCAATATTAGCAAATACTGTTGCTACTGTTGCTCCAGAGCAGGTTGCAGCTTATGTTCCAGGAAGTTCTGCTATTATACTTGATAAAGCAGTAGTTCCAACATCACCATCATATCCAAGTTATAAGAGAAATGTATCTCTAGGTGTTATTATTGGTGCAGTATTTATGTGTTTTATTGTTGTTTTGAGAGAACTTATAGATGTTCGTATAAAATCTGAGGAAGATTTGGAACAGATTTTTGACCTTCCTATACTTGGAACAATACCTTCATTTACTTCAAAATTAGGAAAAGAAAATAAGTATGGAAGAGGTTATTATTATAGGTATGAAAATAGAGAAATAAATAACCAAAGTGATGATAATAAAGAAAATGAGGGTAAAGAAAAAATTGATACTGAAAATAAAATGGGGGAGGATAAATAATGGGTTTTTTTAAATTTAAAAAAAATAAAAAATCTAATCCCATAGAGGAAAGAAAATATATTATAAATGATGATACACCTTTTGCCATAACAGAGGCTTATAAAGGTTTGAGAACAAATGTAACTTTTTCAAGAACAAGTGAAGGTTGTAGAGTAATAGGACTTACAAGTTCTTTTTCATCTGAGGGTAAAAGTATAAATTGTCTTAACCTTGCAATAACTTTTGCTAAGGCAGACTCTAAAGTTTTAATTATAGACTGTGACCTTAGAAGACCTAATATATCAAGATTACTTGATATAAAATCTTCTCCAGGACTTTCAAATTTTCTTGTAAACTTAAATAAATTAAGTGAAGTTGTAAGAAAAACAGAATATGAAGGTCTTGATGTAATAACATCAGGAGACATACCTCCAAACCCTTCAGAACTTCTTTCATCAGCTAGAATGGAAGACCTTATTGGAGAAATGTCAACTAGATATGATTACATATTTATTGATACACCACCTGTAAATATGGTTACTGATGCAGCAATACTTTCAAAATTACTGGAAGGTATGATTTTTGTAGTAAGAGAAAAAAGAGTTGATAAAGATGAAGTTATAAATGCAATAAGTCAGCTTGAGTTTGCTGGAATGAAAGTTTTAGGTTTTGTTTTTAATGATGTATCTGTTGATGAGAAAAAATATTATAGAAGACATCATTATGGTTATAGTAGGAGAAAATGAGGTGAATTATATTGGTAGATTTTCACTCACATATATTGCCGGGAATAGATGATGGAAGCCAAAGTGTTGATGAAAGTATCAAAATGCTAAAGTCATCATGGGAACAAGGTGTTAGAACTATTGTAGCTACGCCCCATTATTATGCTTCTGATGAGTCTGTTGATAGTTTTTTGAAAAGACGTGATAGGTCTTTTGATATGTTACAAAAAGAACTTGAAAATATTAGTTTTGATGTGCCTAATATAGTTTTAGGGGCAGAAGTATATTTTTTCAATAGTATGGGACATTCTGATGATATAAAGAAACTTTCAATAGGAAATACAAAATATATACTTGTTGAAATGCCTTTTTCACCCTGGACAACCTCAACTATAAATGAAATATATTCTATTATGTCAAAAAATATGATACCTATAATCGCTCATATAGAAAGATATTTTAATCAGGAAAAAAAGAGCGGGAAAATAGAAGAACTTATGGATACGGATGTTTTTATTCAAATGAATTGTGAGTATATAAATGATATATTTACAAGGAGAAAAGCCTTAAAACTTATAGAAAATAATATTATAAATGTTATTGGAAGTGATTGTCACAATCTTTCTAATAGAACCCCTAATATGGGAAAGGCTATTTCCATAATAGAAAATAAATTGGGTTATGATATGATAGAAAATATATACAATACATCAATGTATATACTGAAGTGATTTTTATAACCTTTAAAAGGTAAATAATTGACAATTTAGCTCCAATAGAGTTATAATTATAAAGTATAGAAATCCGCATTTTGTAGTGTGTTAACTGAAAAATGTAATTTTTTAAAAAAGGATGTATACTATGAAAAAAAGAATTTTAAAAATCTTGGCTGTTATTTTGATTATCATAGTATGTAGTGCAGGCTTTATTGTATATTCCCAATGGGACAATATACAGGCTGTTGCTTATTATACAAAGTACTCTAATGATGAGATAAGTACAATGATAACCGAAAATGACAAAAAGGTATCTAAAGCAGTAGAAAAACTTCCTGATATTACAATACATGAACTTACTGCTGATGAGAAGGAAGCTCTTAAAACAGGTGCCCTTTCTCAGGAAGATACTGTAAACATTATTCTCAGCAAATCAGTTCTTGTAAAGGAGGGGGAAAATTATACTGTTGTTGCAAATGAAACTTATGATAACTCAGTAGAAGAAAATTCAACTGATGAAGTTGAAGCTGCAAAACAGAGAGTTGCCGAAAACATAGCTCAGATTTATGTTTATAAGGAACAGTACAGCAATGAACTTGACAGTATACTTAAATCTGCTATGGAAGAATATAAGAGCCTTCCCTCAGGCGAGAGAAATTCAAAATCAAAAGAGGATATAGCCTTTAAATATCTTGATGTTGCACTTAATCTTGAGAAAGAGTGTGACGCTAATATGGAGGCTATAATAAAGGAAATAAGCAGCGACCTTAAAATCTATGGCGGAGACAAATCCGTTGTTGATGATATAAAAGAGGTATATGAGAATGAAAAAAGTCTCAAAAAGGCTTATTACCTTTCCATATATAACTGATTTTTTAAAAGTCGGTTTTATTGTAGTTTTTCAGTATTTTAAATAAAAAAGAGGGTGACGCAATTATGAAATTTAAACTGAAAAAACTTATAGCATTAGGTCTTACTCTTGCTATGACTTGCTCGGCTTTATCAATGCCGGCATATGCTCTTAACGTAGTTGATAACCCAGAGGTTTCAACTGACGGAACAAATTCAGTTGATAGCAGTACATTTGAAACTGTTGAGATAACAACTGACGAAAATGGAAATACTGTTATAGGAACTGATGAAACAGAGAGTGAGACAACAACTCCAACAGAAGGTGGAGAAGAAACAACACCACCAACAACAGAGGGTGGCGAAGAAACAACAATACCACCAACAACAGAAGGTGGAGAGACAACAACACCACCAACAACAGAAGGTGGAGAGACAACAACACCACCAACAACAGAAGGTGGAGAGACAACAATACCACCAACAACAGAAGGTGGAGAAGAAACAACACCACCAACAACAGAGGGCGGAGAAACAACAACTCCTCCAGAAGTTGTTGACCCGGGATTTGGTGTTGACCCAGTAGACCCAGGATTTAATGTTGACCCAGAATTTGGTGTGCCACCAGTGGACCCAAATCCAGAACTTCCAGGTTTGGGGGATGAAACTACAACTGATGAGTTTGTTCCTCTTCCAGAAATGTCATTAATGTCACTTATGACTTTCTTGGAAAATGCACCTATGGAAACTATTAAGGTTGATTATGTTGATTATGTAAATGGAAATTCTATAATTAAAAAAGAAGTTGAAATGGGTTACATTGCTGATGTAGCTGAAAAAATTTATGAATCACCAGATGGAAAACATTACGAATTCCAGAATGCTACTGTAAATGGAGTAGAAATACTTTATGTTGCTGAATATACAGATGAAAATAATTTTACATATACTTATTATAGTACAGATGGACGTACAGCTGTATTAATTGAAGAGACTGATGAGTTACATTTTAATTACAGAGAATATTATAATGTGACATTAAATAAAACTGGAAATGGTACAGCAACTTGTGATGATAAAGTATATGTTGATTTGGGAACAACAGTATTAAGTGTTGTACCTGATAAGGCTCAGAAAGTTAATAAAATAACTGTAAATGAAACTGAACAGAGTAATGTATCTCTTAATGCTGGAGAATATAATATACCTATTACAGGTGATACAAAAATAAATGTTGAGTTTGCTGAAAGAACTGAAGATTATAATATTAATATTGTAGATTCAGGTTTTATTAGTATAGATAAACAGTATAATATTCCTGTTGGTGGAAAAGAGTGGAAAACAAATCCTGCTGAGTTTAATATTCAAGGTTCAACTATTGATAATATTATTGTCAATGGTCAGAATATTGGTATAAGTTTTGACTTAAATAATGATAAGGATAGACCAACAACTAAAGAATATACTATACCAGGAACTTATGATGGAACAAAATTTATAATAAAATATTATGATAATAGTTTATTTGGTTTAACAACAGGCAACACTAGATATTATTATACAATTTCTATACCAGAAGTTTATAATGATATGGAAATACAATTTGCTTCTAGTGCTTCAACTCTTATAGTAAGTAATCTTGTAAATACAAGTACATCTCAAGATGGAACTATATATTTTGCAAATCCTGAAAAGGAAAATAGTCTTCAGATTTTTGAACCAGGAAAGAAAATTACAGTTTATGGTTCATCATGGGGAGATAAACTTTATTTTTATTATAAACCTGATACTGGATATATGTCCGGAGATTTGACTTTAGACTCCAAGAATGATTTTGGTGTTACTATATTTAAGCTTGGTGGACATTCAGATATATCAAAAGCTTCTAATGGTCAACCAGGATTAGAAGAAGCAAAAGCAAAAGGAATGACACATTATTTTTATTTAGAAAAAACTTTCTGGGGTGCACAGATTTGGTCTGATTCTAAAATAAGCCTTGATTGTAAGCCAATAGAATATAGAGCTGTTTATGATGTAGCTGGTGTTTCTGACTCTAATACTTATACCATAGAGGAAGGTAAAAATAAAATAACTTTACCTACAAAAGAAATAGAAAATGACAATGGTATTCTTGCAGGTTGGATTGGACCAGATGGAAATTATTACGGAGCAGGTTCTACATTTAAAATAAATGAAAGTACAGTAGACCTTGCAAATGTAAGTAATCAGTTTGAGTTTAAGGCTGAATATATACCTAAAAATAGATTGTATTCAGTAGAACATTATTGGGAAAATAATTCTGGAGGATACAGCCTTCATTACACAGATAAAAACCTTGCTCTTCCAGAATCAGAACCAGGTAAACAGCAGACAGCCATAGCAATTCCTATGGATTATTCAGATGAAGGATATTATTTTGACCCTTCAAATACAAACAATGTGAGAATGGCTGTTGTAGAAGCAGATGGCAAAACTACATTAAAACTTTATTATAAAGCATTTAGAAGAGTTCAGTATGATTATGATGTAGATGGAGTAGATACATATGCTACTTTAAAAACTAAATACTATGATGGAAATGAAATAACTCTTCGTACAGCTCCTAATAGTACAGATGCTTCAGGAAGTCCTCTTTATTTTGCAGGTTGGGCTGTAAATGGTGATACTGAAAATCTTTTAAAAGCAGGAGATGTATATAAACTTTCATCAAAAGTGACTAAGTTTAGTGCTGTATACTATTCTGCAACTGAATTAGGTTATGAGACTGGTTCTGATGTAGGAGAAAAAGGTGGAAAAGTTAATACATCATTATTTGATACTCCAATAACAGTTGAACTTAGTGATGATGGAACAAATGCTTGTGTATATGGAACAACAAATATAACTAAAGAAGAACTTGTAAATTATAGTGCAATAGGCTTTGTGATTTCAAGTTATAACAATGCACCTACAACAGTTGGTGGATTTAATTATACATCAGATACTAATGTATATGGAAAAATTAAAGTAAATGGTGTTTATAATGAAGATAGTGCAGAAGGTTATTATTATGGTGTAAATCTTAAACGTTGTACAACTTCAACAGTTAAAGATTTCACAGTTACACCTTATGTAACTTTACTTGATGGTACAATAATTTATGGTACACCTAGTAATGTTAGTTTTAATTAATGAATAGGAGGATAAGATTATGAAAAAGCAATATAAAGCTCCCGAAATCGAAGTCCTACTGTTCGATTTCAGAGAAATAGCAATGAATGAGTATGTTGGAACTGGTGAACTTAAGGATGAAAGTGCTTGTGACTTTATTCAAGAAAATCCTTGGGGTTCAGCAGAAGACATAGAAAGTTCACTTGACAGTATCAATGAAGTAACATATTAATTTCAAAACTTTTCGGACAGACTTTTTAGTCTGTCCGATTTTATTTTTAAATAATATATTGTATAATATTATCGGTGATAAATTATGTTTTATGCAAAGATAGCTGATATAGTTGTTGGTATACAACACAGATACGATTTTACAAAAAAAATAAGCAAAGACTATATTTTAGAAAACTGTGAAAAGGCTGATGTTTTTATAGAAGTCACTGATGATGATATTGATGAGGCTTGCAGAATATCTCCCCAATATACAAGAGAGTCAATGGAGAGTGCTTGTATATATTCTAAACTGTGCAAGGAGATTTATAAATTCAACGCTTTTATGTTTCATGGTGCAGCAGTTAAAAAGAATGATGATGTATTTATGTTTATGGCAGCTAGTGGAGTTGGAAAGACAACCCATGCGAGATTATGGAAAAAGGTTTTCGGTGACGATTGCCATATAATAAACGGTGACAAACCTATAATAAGATTTATTGACGGTAAATATTACGTTTATGGAACGCCTTGGAGTGGAAAAGAGGGTATAAATATAAACACACGAGGAGTTTTGAAAGGTATATGTTTTATAGAACAGTCACCCCGAAATAGTATAACAAAGGCTGAACCAAAAGATATTATTCCAAAACTTTTCGTTCAGACAATAGTTCCCAAAGAGCCAGAAAGACTTCAAATGTTTATGAAGTTTGCTGATGGTTTAATTAAAAATACAAATTTTTATGTTTTAAAGTGTAATATTTCCGATGATGCAGTTTATACGTCATGGGAAGGTATGACAAAGGAGTGTGTGGAGTGAAAATTAAAGAGGGATTTTTTTTACATGAAATGGGAAATGACAATGTTGTAATAACAGCAGGTGACGCAGCAGAAATTTTTACGGGAATGTTGCGTTTAAATGATACAGGAGTTTTTCTTTGGAAACTTCTTGAAAATAATCCTACATTGGATTATATTATTGATGCTTTTGTTGATGAATATGATGTAGACAGAGAGATAGCAAAAGAAGATGTTTTAAAATATATTGATATTTTAAGGTCGGTGGGTGGTCTTGAAGAATAACAATGTTTCTATGGAAAAGTTTATATCTGACAATGGATATATACCCATAAGACCTTCAGGGAGAAGTATGCGTCCTCTTATAAGTCCTTTAAGAGATGTATGTCTTATTAGTAGAAAGAATACTGTTAAAAAGCATGATATTGTTTGGTATAAAAATTTGCAGGGAAAAGATGTGCTTCATAGAATTATGGCTGTAAATGGTGATGATACATATAGCCTTTGTGGTGATAATCAGATAGTTTTTGAAAAGGGTATAAAAAACTCTGATATTTTGGGAGTTATGGAAGGTTTTTATCACAATGGAAAGTATATTGACTGTAAAAGGGACAAGAAATATAAAATTTATACAGCTATATGGTGTTTTATGCCTTTAAGAAAAACAGTGTTATTTATATATGAAAACACTGTAAGAAAAATGAAAAGAAAGAAGGGAAGACATGAATTTTAAAAAATCCAATGACGGTCTTTTGTGGCTGTTATCTACGGGAAGAAAATTTTTGTCTTCTCTTTTTGTGCTTACAGCGGGAAATGGTATAAATTCTATTTTATCGATATGGTTTATTATGATTGTTAGAAATATAATAGACAGTGCCACAGCTAAAAGTATTGATAAAATAAAATTTTATGTAATAATGCTTTTTTGTCTAATAGTTTTTCAAGCTTTTATGAGGTTGTTTTTAAAAGGTTTTGAGGAGATGACAAAGGCAAAAATAAATATATATTATCAAAATAGACTTCTTAAATCCATAATAGAAAAGGATTATGGTAAAATAACTAAATATCATACAGGAGAGTTACAAAACAGGCTTTTTGCAGATATTTCTATTGTCAGCAATGGTATAACAACTCTCATTCCTAGTTTTACAGCTGTTGTTGTTCGTCTTATATCAGCTTTTGTTGTTATGATTGTTATTGATATAAGATTTACAGCTGTTTTTGCTGTTGGTGGTGTTGTGATATTTGCTGTATCTAGATTTTTTAGAAAAAAACTTAAAAAATTACATAAGGATATGCAGGAGAAACAGGGTAAAGTCCGCTCATTTATGCAGGAAGTTTTGGAAAATATTCTTGTTGTAAAAGTTTTTGTTACAGGTGATAAAATACTTGAAAAAAATGGTTGCCTTCAAAAAGATTACTACGATACAAGAATGAAACGCCGCAGAATAAGTATAATAGCCAGTACAGGTTTTGGCTTTGTATTTGGTATGGGATATATGTACGCTCTTATATGGGGGGCTTTTGGACTTTTTACAAATACAATAACATATGGTGACCTTACTGCTGTAATACAGCTTGTTGGACAGGTTCAGACGCCTTTTGCAAGTCTTTCAGGATTTATGCCTTCGTATTATAGTATTATCGCTTCCGCTGAAAGAGTTATGGAAATAGAAAATATTGAAACAGAAGTGCAAAATCATAAATATGATATTAATAAACTTTATGATGATACAGAAGAATTTGTTTTTGAAAATTTAAGTTTTAAGTATGATAGAGATTATGTGCTTGAAAATTTAAACTATACAATAAAAAAAGGTTCTATAACAGCTATAACAGGTGTTTCAGGCAGAGGAAAGTCAACACTCATGAAACTTATGTTAGGGGTTTATAAAGATTTTTTGGGAGAGATATATATAAAAACGAAAAATGGAAAAGTTCCTATTGATAGTGATACAAGGAAACTTTTTTCATACGTTCCACAAGGTAATTTTATATTTTCAGGAACAATAAGAGAAAACATAGTTTTTTTAAATGGTGAAAAAAGTGATGAGGATATAAAAAAGGCTTTGCAAATTAGCTGTTGTGATGAGTTTATAGACCGACTTCCTGATGGTATTGACACAATTATAGGAGAGAGAGGAAAAGGTTTGTCAGAAGGGCAAATTCAACGTTTAACAGTGGCTAGAGCTCTTTTAAATAATACTCCTGTTCTTCTTCTTGATGAGTGTACCAGTGCTCTTGATGAGTATACAGAAAAACGTATGCTTGAGAATATAAGAAATCTCAAAAATATTACTTGTATAATTATTTCTCACAAAAAATCAACAATACAAATATGTGATAACAATTTGTTTATAAAATAAAAAATCGAAGTTTAATACTTCGATTTTTTATTTTCCATTATTTCAATAGCCTTTTCATTTACAGTGTCAGGGTCAAGAAATGTAGGTACATATTTATGTATTGCTTCAACAATTTTTTCTCTATCATTGTTTTTAACAACTTCTGCTAAATCTTTTATTGCATTGTCTATATATTCAGAGTTAATCTCTTTTTGATACTCAACAAAAATTTTGTCATTTTCTGTTTTGTGTAAATCCCCACTTTTTGTGAGAAGTTCTTCATATAATTTTTCGCCGGGACGAAGACCTGTTTCAATTATCTGAATGTCATGATGTGGTGTGAAACCTGAAAGTCTTATAAGATTTTCTGCAAGGTCGTATATTTTTACAGGGTCACCCATATCAAGGACATATATTTCACCGGATTTTGCCATTGAACCAGCTTGGAGTACAAGCTGTACAGCTTCAGGTATTGTCATAAAGTATCTTATTATACGTTTGTCTGTGACTGTTACAGGCCCACCGTAAGCTATCTGTTTTTTGAAAAGTGGTATAACAGAACCATTTGAACCTAACACATTTCCAAATCGTACTGCTGCAAAAACTGTGTCTGTATCACTTCTCACAGATTGGAGTATTTTCTCACAGAAACATTTTGATGCTCCCATAACATTAGTAGGATTTACAGCCTTATCTGTTGATATAAGTACAAATTTTTCAGCGTGATATTTTTTGGCTGCATTAGCAACATTGTATGTTCCAAAAATATTGTTTTTAACAGCTTCCTCAGGACAGTTTTCCATAAGTGGTACATGTTTATGGGCTGCTGCATGAAATACTATTGCCGGTCTGTATTTTTCAAAAAGCTCATTAATTTTTTTAATATCTCTTACAGATGCAATTTCAATTGATATTGGAAAATCTTTGCCCATGTTATGGAGTATATCTTGTTGGATTTCATAGCTTCCATTTTCTGATATATCTACAAGAACAAGTCTTTTTGGTTTAAGACCTGAAATTTGACGACAAAGCTCAGAACCTATCGAACCTCCACCACCTGTTACCATTATTGTTTTGTTTTCTATAAGTTGATTTACTTTTGGATTATTAAGTCTTACAGAGCTTCTTCCAAGAAGGTCGTCTATACTTACATCTCTTATACCAGCAGTATAAGAATTACCTTTTTTTGTTATTATTGATTCAGGTAATATACGTAAAGTGTATTTTGTCTCTGAAAACATTTTAAGTATTTCTTTTCTTCTTTTTGGTGACAATGAAGGTATTGCAAGTATTATTTCTGTTACAGGAGAGCCTTTTAAAATTTTTTTAAAATCTTTTATAGGCCCTTTTATAGGTATACCAGATATAGTTTTACCATGCTTTTCAGTATCATCATCTATAAAATAGTAAGGTATATATTTTCCACTAGGATTTGATGTTATTTCTCTCATAAGATTTGCACCGGCACCACCAGCTCCTATTATTGCAATGTATGTTTTACCATTGTTTTCATATATGTTATTATATATAACTTTTTTTCTGTAAAGTCTATAAACAAAACGTATAAGAAGCATAATTACAAGAGATGTAGAAGCGGAAGATACAGCTTGAAGTATCCAATAACGACTATTTCCTAATATAATTATTATTATAAGATAAGAAAAAAGGCCACAAAACATGCCTTTAAATAAAAGAAAATATTCTCTTGTACCTGCATATCTCCAAAGACTGTCGTATGTTCTGAATATAATTTGAAATAGAAATGTACATCCAAACATAAGCATGAAATGTTTTGCCATCCATGTGTAATTAAGACCAGAGTCATAATTTCCTATTGTAAACATAATAAAACTTACAACAGCATATATTGCAAAATCCATCAAAAGAATTATATGTTTTTTATTTTTCGATATATTCACAATTACTCCTCCAAATTTATACAATTAATATAATGATACAACGGTTACAAAATTTAATCAAGAGTATTATTGTATAAATAAAATAAATGTAACGCAAATTGAAAAAAGTTTTAAAACTATATTTTAAAATTATAGTGTTATTTTTGTGGAAATAAAATATATGCTGTGGTACTATTAAAAATAATCAAATTGAAATAAAAGGAGATTAATAATGAGAACTAGAAGAAAACCTTGGGCAGAGGCCGAACTTAATACAAATCCCCACGTAATACGTGAGCCTCTTTCAATGAAAGGAAAATGGAAAGAATATTTTAAAAATGACAATCCTATATATGTTGAAATAGGCTGTGGAAAAGGTGGATTTATAACAAAGAATGCCAGAAGATATAAAGATGTAAATTTTGTTGGTATAGAGAGACAGACAACAGTTGCGGGAATTGCTGCAAGAAAAATAGAGGAAGATGCTGAAAATATAGCTATTATATGTGGAAATGCTGAAAAACTTTCAGATATTTTTGAAGTTGGAGAACTTTCAAGAATTTATCTCAATTTCAGTGACCCATGGCCTAAAAAAAGATGGGCAAAAAGAAGACTTACTCACAGAAATTTCCTTGAAAGTTATAAAGATGTTTTTGGAGATAAAGGAGAAGTTTTCTTTAAAACAGATAACAGAGGGCTTTTTGAGTTTTCATTAAATGAGTTCTGTGCTGATGACTGGAAACTTTCAAATATTTCTCTTGACCTTCACAACAGTGATTATGAAGGAAATATTATGACAGAGTATGAAGAAAAATTTTCATCAAAGGGTATGCCTATATATAGACTTGAAGCTAGATTTCAGAGATAATAAAAAGCCTTCTTTTAAGAAGGCTTTTTATTATTCTAAATTTTCAGTTTTTTCAAAGTTTTCAATATCATTTTCAATATTTTCTTTATTATCTTTTGGAGTTTTATCTTTCCATAAAGGCATTTTTACTGTGGCTTTAAAAAGGTCTCCGTCTATACTTATATTAAATTGACCATCTTGTAATATTGAAAGACTTTTTGCTATTGAAAGACCTAATCCAGAGCCCTCTGTTGTTCTTGATACATCTCCTCTTACAAATCTTTCTGTAAGCATTTCTGGGCTTATCTCAAGAGGCATTTCTGATATGTTTTTCATAACAAGTACGCCCATTGTCTCTGTTTTAAATATGTCAACATATACTCTTGAATTTGGCATTGAGTATTTTATAGCGTTTGATATAAGATTTTCTATTATACGCCACATATGGTTTCCGTCGGCATATATTATTGTTTCTTCAGGACAATTTATGCGAAATGTTATACCTGCTTTTTCCATTTTTTCTTCAAATTCACCGCTTGCCATCATTACAAGCTGTCTAAGGTCAAGTCTTTGTTTTGTGACTTTAAGATTTCCGCTGGAAGCCTTGCTTGCTTCAATAAGGTCTTCTATAAGTCTTTTTAATCTTAATGCTTTGTCGTTAAGTATTTCAACATATCCATCGGCTCTTTCGTTGTTTAGTTCTTCATTTTTTAGAAGGTCTATATATGTTATTATTGACGTTAAAGGTGTTTTAAGGTCGTGAGAAACATTTGTTATAAGTTCCGCTTTCATTCTTTCACCTTTTACAGCTTCCTCAACAGCTGTTTTTAAACCTTGCTGTATATTCGTTATATCCTGAGCAAATGTTACAAAGGAAGGAGATATTTTTTTTAAGTTTATTGTGTCGTTAAAATCTCCTGTTGAAATCTTTCTTGCAGTGTTCATTATTATTGTAAGAGAGTCTAAACTCTTTAATAATATTATTAAGCATATAATGTTAAAGAGAGCAAATACTCCTGCGAAAAATAGAAGTAATACTGAGTTATAGCTAAATATTGATACAAAAGACAAAAGTAGTATATTTATCATTATATATATAACTACTGTGAATACTATCCATCCTTTAAATGATTTACCACTGAAAAAACTTCCTGTTTTTATTATAAGTGTAACAAGTAAAGTATTTCTTATAATTTGATGAGCTTTTAACTGTCTTGACATTGAACAGAAAAAACTTAAAGCTATAAGAGCCATTGAAACTATTGTTATACATTGTATTGTTATAGCTGTATAAAGAAATATTGATTTTTCTTCATAATAAATTGGGTTCATAAGACCTAGGAATATTACAGCTAATAATATTTCTGATATAGCTACCATCCAAAAATGAATGTCGTTATATATCCTGTCAAGGGTTGATAAAGATACCTCTCCATGGCGTGTTGTCTGTCCTGCCATTCTTATTAAATATACAGCCATTAATATACAAGCTATTAAAGAAGCAAAAAGACCACCGAAAAAATAAGGTGTTCCATTTTTTACTTTGTTAAATGCTTCGTTTTCTGTATAAAATATGTCTCCAGGCTCAAAAGTATCAGGTACACCAGCATAAAGCTTATAATTTTTTGTTGATATATTTTTACTGTAAAAATCAGAGGCGTATGAGCCCATTTTATCTGTTATGAAATCTCCTTGCTGTATAAAATGGTTTTTAAATGACAGTATTTTTTCACTGTCTTCATTTCCATATATAATATTTCCGTTTTCATCTTCTATACAGTAATAAAAATTATTGTAAGATTTTAAAGTATCATTTTGATAATTATATTTTTCAAGTTGATTTTGTATATATATTTTTCTGTAAGTTGGAAGTCTGTTATTTACAAGATATTCATACTCTTTGTAGTTTTCCTGTAAATAATCAGGAATTGTTCCTGTAAGTACAAGAGTGTCATCTATAATTTGAGTATTGCTTGTTATTATACCATCGGCTACATTATAATATTCTTTAAAACTTCTTATAAGGTCATCTTCATTTATGGCCTTGCCGTCCTCAATGTTTCCTTGACTTTTATAAACAAGGTTTGTCTCAACAGCATAATAAAGAAGATTATCAAATTTATTTCTGAAAGCATAAGTATCTCTGTAATCTTCCTGAAAGAAAGGTGAAGTATACCATTGTGCAGCGTTTGTTAATATCCATATACCGCTGGCGTAAAATGTTACAACTCCTATAATGAAAAATATTACTACAAAAAACTTTATTATACCAGAGTGGCTATCAGACTTTTTCAATTTTGTAGCCAATTCCCCACACCACCTTTAAATATCTTGGTTCTTTAGGATTTATTTCGATTTTTTCACGTATTCTTCTTATATGTACGGAAACAGTGTTTTCAGGAGCAAATGAAAGCTCGTTCCATACTTTTTCATATATCTGGTCTATTGAGAAAACTTTTCCCGCATTCTCCATAAGAAGTTCAAGTATGCCATATTCTGTGGCTGTAAGTTTTACCGGCTCACCTTCAACTCTTACTTCCTTCGCCTCTTTATCAAGCTCAAGACCGCCTATTTTTATTGTGTTTGTTTTCTCTGCAATACTTCCTAAACTTGTGTATCGTCTCATCTGTGATTTTACCCTTGCAACAAGCTCAAGAGGATTGAATGGTTTTGTTATATAGTCATCAGCCCCGAAGTTTAAACCAAGTATTTTGTCTGTATCCTCTGATTTTGCAGAAAGTATTATTATAGGAATGTTCAGTTTTTCACGTATTTTTATTGTTGTGTTTAAACCGTCCATTTTTGGCATCATAATGTCAAGAAGTATAAGATGTATTTCATTTTCTTCAAGAGCTTTTAATGCCTCAAGACCATTATAAGCTTTTATTACATTGTATCCTTCCTGTTTAAGATATATTTCTATTGCATCAACAATAGCTTTTTCATCATCACATACAAGAATATTGAACTTCTCCATAAAATTTTTACCCCCAATCGAAAATATTCGCTTGTTTTTAATATATCAAACCGATTTTAAATTTTATATTTCTTTTTCTTACGGTTTTCTTAAATTAAGTATAGTATACCACAAAAAATAACTTTATTGATTAATATAATAATCTGCTGTAATATTAATCATATTATATTGACTTTTTTATTTATAGGATTTATAATATTTTAGAATTTAGTACTTTATTATAGTAGAGCGATAAAGTTGAGGGGGATTAAAAGTGAGAGACAACAGACTTCATACACCGGTAGGTTTTAGAGATATTCTTCCGGCAGAATGTAGTATAAAAAATGAAATAATAAACAGAGTTAGGGCAGAGTTTGAGGGATATGGATATGATGCCGTTGAAAGTCCTTCTTTAGAATATATAGAGGTCTTTTCTGACCAAAATAGAGGTGGCACAGACCCTAAATTAATGTACAAATATTTTGATAGAGAGGGAGCAACTCTCGCCATGAGAAGTGACATGACACCGGGAATTGCTCGTATTGCTGCCACAGCTTTTTCAGATAAGGAGCTTCCTTTAAGACTTTACTATGTGGGAAATACATTTAAAACAAGTGGAAGTTATCAGGGAAAACTCTATGAAGTGCCACAGGCTGGTGTTGAGCTTATGGGGGAAAACTCAACAGAGGCTGACGCTGAAATACTTGTACTTGCAATAAAATCTATACTTAAAAGTGGTATAAAAGATTTTAGAATTAATATAGGTCAGGTTAAATTTTTTAAAGCTATACTTGATGAAACAGGTCTTTCAAAAGATGAATGTGACAGCATAAAAGAGACAATAGCCAATAGAGATTATGTTGAACTTGAAAATATAATAAAAAACAGTAGTATTTCTGAAAATGGCAAAACAATATTCTCAAAACTTACAAAACTTGTAGGTAAAAAAGATGTTATTGATTATGTTAGAAATCTTACAGAGAGTAAAGAGGCTTTGGATGTTCTTGATGAGCTTGAAAAACTCTATGAAATACTTAAAATACATGGTGTTGAAAAATATGTATATTTTGACCTTGGTATGATAAATCACTTAAATTATTATACAGGTATAATATTTAGAGGATATACTTATGGTACAGGTTATTCTATTGTCGGCGGAGGTAGATACGATAATCTTGTAAGTGGTTTTGGAAAAGATATGCCGGCAGTAGGTTTCACAATTAATATAAATGAGATTGTTTCAATAGCTGAAAAGACAGCTGATTTTGTAAAGAAACCTAAAACACTTATAGCATGGAATGAAAAAGGTAAAAACAGTGCTTATACAATAGGTGAGAAATACAGAGATAATGGAATGATTGTTCAAAACAGTTTTATTACAAACGATTTTGATAAAAATTTTGAGTATGCCAAAAAAAATGGCATAGCCCATATGTTATATTTTGTTGATAATGATAATTTGAAGGTTGTAAGCCTTCTTGATGAAATGGGAGGATACACTGTTGACGCTAAAATAAGCGACCTTGTACTTCCAGAAAAGGAGGCTGAATAATTATGAGATATTTGACATTTGCATTGGCTAAAGGTAGACTTGCCGACCAAACAATGGAGCTTTTTGAAAAAATCGGAATGCCTTGTGAGGAAATGAAAGAAAAATCAAGAAAACTTATATTCACAAATGAGGAATTGGGACTTAAATTTTTCTTATCAAAGGCTAGCGATGTTCCAACTTATGTTGAACATGGTGCTGCTGATATAGGTATTGTTGGAAAAGATACAATACTTGAGGAAGGCAGAAACCTTTATGAACTTTTAGACCTTGGTCTTGGAAAGTGTAAGATGATGGTTGCAGGTCCTGAAAGTGCAAAAGAGAAACTTGAAAGAAGTCATCATCTTAGAGTTGCAACAAAATATCCTAAAATAGCAACAGACTATTTTTATAAAGTTAAACATCAAACTGTTGAAATAATAAAACTTAATGGTTCTGTTGAACTTGCTCCTATTGTTGGACTTTCTGATGTTATTGTGGATATTGTTGAGACAGGTTCAACACTTAGAGAAAATGGACTTATGGTTTTGGAGGATATTTGTCCTTTAAGTGCAAGAGTTGTTGTTAACCGTGTAAGTATGAAAATGGAGCATGAAAGAATTACTGATATTATAGATAAAATAAGAGCACTTACAGAGGGGGAAAATAAATGATTTCTCTTATAAAATATAGTGATAAATCACAGGAAGCTAAAGAAAAACTTGAATTTATACTTAACAGAAATCAACTTGACTATGGTAATGTTCAAGATATAGTTGACGGTATAATTTCAGATATAAGAAAAAATAAAAATCAGGCTCTTTTTAAATATACAGAGGAGTTTGATAAAATTAAACTTGATGAAAATACAGTTAAAGTAACAAAAGAAGAAATTGAAGAGGCATATACTCTTGTTGATAAAAAACTTATTGATGTTATTAAAAAATCAGCCAGTAGAATAAAAGATTTCCATGAAAAACAGAAAATAAACAGTTGGCTCGAACCTAGTCCAAACGGAGAAATGCTTGGACAGCTTATAAGACCTCTTGAATATGTTGGTGTCTATGTTCCGGGAGGAAAAGCTGCTTATCCTTCAAGTGTTCTTATGAATGTTATGCCAGCAAAGGTTGCAGGTGTTAAAAATATAATAATGACTACACCTGTACAGAAAAATGGTAAAATTAATCCTAATACTCTTGTAGCTGCCAATGAGGCGGGAGTTACAGAGATTTATAAAGTTGGTGGAGCACAGGCAATAGCTGCCCTTGCTTTTGGTACAGAAAGTATTCCTAAGGTTGATAAAATATGTGGTCCGGGAAATATATTTGTTGCCCTTGCAAAAAGAACTGTTTATGGTCATGTAAATATTGACTCTGTGGCAGGTCCAAGTGAGATACTTGTTGTTGCTGATAAAACTGCTAATCCTGTTTATGTGGCTGCTGATATGCTTTCACAGGCTGAACATGATGAGCTGGCTTCTGCTGTTCTTGTTACAGACAGTGTTGAACTTGCTGAAAATGTAAAAACAGAGCTTGAAAAACAGACAGCTGTTTTAGAGAGAAAAGAAATTATTGAAAAATCTTTGAGAGATTACAGTGCTATAATCGTTGTTGAAAATATGGATAAGGCTTGTGAGATAGCAAACACTATTGCACCGGAACATATGGAAGTTTGTACTCTCAATCCTTTTGAGCTTTTACCTAAAATTCAAAATGCAGGAGCTGTGTTTTTAGGAAATTATTCTCCTGAACCTTTAGGGGATTATATGGCAGGACCTAACCATGTTTTGCCAACAGGTGGAACAGCTAGATTTTTTTCACCTCTTTCAATAGATGATTTTATTAAAAAATCAAGTATTATATCTTTCAGTAAAGATGCTCTTTTAGCATTACAAGATGATATTATAGCCTTTGCCAATGCTGAAGGTCTTACAGCTCATGCTAATGCTGTTAGAGTTAGAAAGGGGTAATGTTTTATGCGTGTTGCTGAGATTGAGAGAAATACCTTTGAGACAAGAATAAAAATGAAAATGAATATAGACGGCAGTGGAAAAAACAATATTTCCACAGGTGTGGGATTTTTTGACCATATGCTTACACATATTTCTAAACATGGCTTTATAGATATTGATGTCAAGGCTGATGGTGATTTATACGTTGATTGTCATCATACTGTTGAAGATGTGGGAATTGTTTTTGGAAAATGTCTTGCTGAATGTATTGGAAATAAAGAGGGTATAAGACGTTATGGAAGTTTTACAATGCCTATGGAGGAAGCTTTAGTTATTGCTGCCCTTGACTTTTCAGGTCGTCCACTTTTATGTTTTGACGGTGAATTTACTGTTGATAAAATAGGTGATATGGACACAGAAATGATAGAGGAATTTTTTAGAGCTGTTTGTATAAACTGTGGTCTTAATCTTCATATAAAAGTCCTGGCAGGAAAAAATAATCACCATATAGCGGAGGCTATGTTTAAAGCCTTTGCCAATGCCCTTGATATGGCTTTATCTTATGATGAGAGAATAAAAGGGGTACATTCCACAAAAGGTATGTTGGAGGTGTAATATGATTGCTATTATAGATTATGGTATGGGTAACCTTAGAAGTGTTCAAAAGGCTTTTGAGTTTGTTGGTTATGATGCTATTGTTACAGATGATATAAATAAAATAAGACAAGCTGATAAAATAGTTCTTCCTGGAGTTGGAGCTTTTGGAGATGCTATAAAAACAATAAGAGAAAAACATATTGATGAGGAAATATATAGAGCTGTTGAACTTAAAAAGCCATTTTTAGGTATATGTCTTGGTATGCAGATGGTTTTTGATAAAAGTTATGAGTATGGTGAACATGAAGGTCTTGGTATAATTAAAGGTGAAATAAAACTTCTTCCTGATAATGTTAAAAGACCTCATATAGGTTGGAACTCCCTTGATATTAAAATGAGAAGTCCTCTTTTTGAAGGTCTTGGTGATGAACCTTATGTATATTTTGTTCATTCCTATTTCCTTGAAACAGATGCTCCTGTTGTAAGTGCAACTACATTCTATGGCAGAGAAATACAAGTTGCTGCTCAGAAAGACAACGTTTTTGCACTCCAGTTCCACCCTGAAAAAAGTGGAAATACTGGTCTTAAAATACTTAAAAATTTCGGAGGACTTTGATTATGAGAATATATCCTGCAATAGATATTAAAAACGGTAAATGTGTTAGACTTAGACAGGGAAAATTTGATGATATGACAGTTTATAATGATAACCCTGTTGAAGTGGCTAAAGAATGGATAAAAAGCGGAGCTTCATACATTCATCTTGTTGACCTTGACGGTGCTAGAGAGGGAGCCGGTGTAAACAGTGAAATTATAAGAGAAATTGCTAATCTTTCTGATGTGCCTGTTCAGACTGGCGGCGGTATAAGAACTATTGAAGATATAGAAAATAAACTTGCTTTAGGTGTAAGAAGGGTTATACTTGGAACTGTTGCTGTAAAAAATCCTGAAATAGTTAAAGAGGCTGTTGAAAAATTTGGTGATGCAATAGCTGTTGGAATTGACGCTAAAAATGGCATGGTTGCTGTTTCTGGCTGGGAGGAAGTAAGTGAAGTTTCAGCTGTTGACCTTTGCATTAAAATGGGTGAATATGGTGTTAAAACTATAATATATACAGATATTTCAAAAGATGGAATGATGAGTGGTCCTAATATAGAAGCTACAAAAGAGCTTGTTGACAAAACTGGTATTGATATTATAGCTTCCGGTGGAGTTTCCTCAATGAGTGACCTTGAAAATGTTGATAAAATAAAGGCTCACGGTGCAATTATAGGAAAGGCTCTCTATACAGGTGCTATAAACCTTAAAGATGCTGTTGACAGATTTGAAAGAGGGTGAAGTGATTGCATACAAAGAGAATAATACCTTGTTTAGATGTGTGTAACGGTAGAGTTGTTAAGGGCGTTAATTTTGTAAACCTTAAAGATGCGGGAGACCCTGTTGAAGTTGCTAAAATATATAATGAGTCTATGGCTGATGAGATTGTTTTTCTTGATATAACAGCCTCATCTGATGAGAGAAATACAATGGTTGATGTTGTAAGACGTACAGCAGAACAGGTTTTTATACCTTTAACAGTTGGTGGCGGTATAAGAACAATAGAAGATTTCAGAACAATTTTAAATGCTGGTGCTGATAAGATTTCAATAAACTCGGCAGCTCTTAAACGTCCTGAACTTATAAATGAAGCGGCTGAAAAATTTGGAAATCAGTGTGTTGTTGTTGCTATTGACGCTAAAAGACGTGAAGATGGAGGCTTTGATGTTTACTTAAACGGCGGTCGTGTAAATACAGGAAAAGACGCTGTTTTGTGGGCACAGGAGGCCGAGGCTAGAGGAGCAGGAGAAATACTTTTAACAAGTATGGATTGTGACGGCGTTAAAAATGGCTATGATATAGAGCTTACAAAAGCTGTTTCTGATGCTGTTAAAATTCCTGTTATAGCTTCTGGTGGAGCTGGTAATGAGGAACATTTTTATGAGGCTTTAACTGAGGGTGGTGCTGATGCAGCTTTAGCGGCTTCTCTTTTCCATTTTAGAGAACTTGACATAACAGACCTTAAAAAATATCTTAAAAATAAAAATGTGCCTGTAAGGCTTTAATATGTTTAATATAAAGGTGATTATATGGATTTTATAGATAAACTTAAATTTGATGAAAAGGGACTTATTCCTGTTATTACACAGGATTACGAAACAGGTCAAGTCCTTATGCTTGCCTATGCTAATAGGGAGGCTGTAAAACTTACTCTTGAAAAGGGTACAGTTCACTATTACAGTAGAAGTAGACAGGAGCTTTGGCATAAGGGAGATACTTCCGGTCATTATCAGTATGTTAAAGAGATACTCTACGATTGTGACGGAGACGCTCTTTTAATTAAAATAGACCAAGTTGGAGCTGCTTGTCATACAGGGAAACGTTCATGTTTTTATAGAAATTACAAAGATGAGGAGGTTATATAATGGAACTTTCAAATGTACTTTATGAGGTTTCAAAGGTTATTGAAGATAGAAAAGTAAATCCTAAGGAGGGTTCATATACAAACTATCTTTTTGATAAGGGTATTGATAAAATACTTAAAAAAGTTGGGGAAGAGGCAACAGAAACTGTTATAGCTTCAAAAAATGATGATAATAAAGAGGTTATCTATGAAATGTCAGACCTTATGTATCATCTAAGTGTCCTTTTATCTATAAAGGGACTTTCTTGGGACGATGTTTTTGAAGAATTAGCAAGACGTGAGCTTAAAGAAAGTAATCTTAAAAAATTTAATACAAAGGGCGAAATATAATATTGATTTTAAAGGCGGTTTTTTATTTTTTAAAATACCGTCTTTTTATTTTAAATGTCTTTTATAAATTCTACAATATCATTAGGTTTGCAGTCTAATATATTGCAAAGTTCTTCTAATGTGTACATTGTTATTGATTTGTTGTGTTTTAAATTGTTTATTGTTCGGGGATTTATATTATATTTGTTTATAAGTGCATATGTTGTTATGTTTTTATTTTTCATAGTTTTCCATAAAGGATTGTAGCTTATCAATTTTTATCCCCTCTTTGTTGGTATAATAATTATTATTATGTTTTTAAAAACAGGGGTTGAATATACTGAAAAATGTATCTATAATGTATATATTATTGGGGGTGAAAATATATGTCTATGTTATCAAAAAGATTGAAATTTTTAAGAAAAGAAAAAGGTGTTAATCAGAAGAAATTAGGTGATTTTCTTGGTTATGGATATAGTGCTATATCAAATTATGAGTCAGGAAGAAATGAGCCATCTTTAGATATATTGATAAAAATAGCTGATTACTTTGAAGTTTCTACGGATTATCTTTTAGGAAGAGCTATAAATAATAGTGAAGAAATAAAAAATATATTTTATAAAATTGAAAAACTTCCAGAAAGTGAAAAAATATTTATTTATGATATTATAAATTTGTGTTTTAATAAGGCGGTTATAAAATAACCGCCTTATTTTTTTAAAGGTCACTATATATTCTTGCTATATAATTCCACGTTACAGGGCCTACAATACCGTTTACATCTATTCCAGCCATTTTCTGTATGGCTTCAACGGCTTCTTTCGTTCTAGGACCAAATATACCGTCAGCAGTGACCGAAGGAATGTTATCATAGTATACAGATATAGCATTTATATATTCTTGAAGAAGTTTGACGTTTTCATCTCTTGTTCCTTCTGTCAAGAAAAATCCTGGATATAGTACAGCATTGTTTCCTTCGTAGCCTTTTGGAAGTGTATTAAGTATTGATGTGTATGCTTTATTTAGATTATACCATGTTACATTACCAACAACACCATCAACAGGTAGACCAAATATTTTTTGAAAGGCTTCAACTGCATTTTTTGTGGCTGGACCAAATATTCCATCTATTTTTACAGGTGGTATGTTATTGTAAAAGTATCCTATAAAGTTTAAATAATACTGTATTATCTTTACATAATCACCCCTAGAACCTTCTGAAAGAACTGTTGGAAAAGGAAGTTTTACTTCTTCTAAGGCTATTCCCTCAGATGTAAGCTCATTTAATCTCTTTATTCCGTTGTAGATATATTTAATTTTATACCATGTTCCTTCTCCAACTATTCCATCTGGTGTTAAATTAAATACTCTTTGAAAGGCTTTTACAGTGTCTTCTGTGTCTTTTCCAAAAATTCCATTTATATTTTTTATTTTTGGTATAGCAGGATAATTTCTTGTTATTCTGTTAAGTTGTTGTTGTAATATTCTTACTTCATTTCCGGCACTTCCAAGTTTTAAAGGTACTCCAGGATAGGAAGGTACATTTGCCGATATTGGAGCATTTTCAACTATGTTTATATTATCTCCATAGTAAAATTCAAGTATTTCAAAGGGTGAAAGACCTTGTTTTGCTAGGTCAACTGTGTCCCACTGAGAAAGACCATCACAAACTGTTGTTGTACCATTACAATAAGCTGTAAAAAATGGAGCAATACTGCCATCTTTTACAACATAGCTTGTAAATATCTCGTCTACAATTTGACTTATATTTTCAAATATTTCTCTGTCTTTTATAAATTTTTGGTCAAACTGTGTTGTGCTTGTTATATCGAAATCATAGCCTTGACTTCGATAAAATTCAGTGTATACACGGTTTAAAGCGTATGTTATTTGAGCATATATATTTGCTCTTATGGCACTTTCAGGCCATGTTGGATATATTTCGCTTGAAGCAACATTTTTTATATATTCTGGAAAGGGTAAAGTAACATTTTCCGCCGGTTCATCTGGTAAACCTAAATGAACTGTTATGTATTCAGGTATAAAGGGTAGTTTTGCCTGTGACATTTTCATTCTCCTTTTTTATTTATAAATCTTGAGGTTCTTCTTCAAATACTATTTCATTTCTTCCACCTGTTACAGGTAAAAGATTTATAGGCTGTATTGAGTTTATGCCTTCAAAAACAGGTACATTTAAAAGTTGTACAGTATTATATCCGTCAGCTGTTGCCGATACATTGTACTCTGAATATGGCTTTATTTTGCTTGGAGAGTCAGCGATAGAACTATCTGGAGCAGGTAGTGGAAAAGGTGCTGTTTTTCCACTTTCGTCAGAGTATAGCACCTTTGCAATGTGATAATCATTTCCTAAAGGTATGCTCACTGTTATTCTTGCATTTGAAACAGGTATATTACCTTGAGCTGTTGTAACTTGAAATGTCAAAAAACCTGTTTTTGGATTTGTCTCTAAAAATTGGCTTACAGTGTCTGTAAGATATTTTATATTTTTTTCTTTTTCCATTTTTACACCTTAAAATATTTTTTTAATTATAGATATGCTTGTTTTTATTAAAGTATGAAATTAAAATATATTTGGAGGTGTATTTTTATGAGTAAAGCAGTTGATGAACTTAAAAAAATAATTGATGATAGTGATAATATTGTATTTTTTGGTGGTGCTGGTGTTTCTACTGAAAGTGGTATACCTGATTTTAGAAGTGAAAAGGGAATTTATAGTGCTGTAAGTGAGTATGGATATAACCCTGAAACAATATTAAGTCATTCTTTTTTTATGAGAAATAAAGAGATTTTCTTTAAATATTATAAGAAAAATTTACTTTATCCTGATGCAAAGCCTAATAATGCTCATTATGGTTTGGCTAAACTTGAAAATATGGGTAAACTTAAAGCTGTAATAACTCAAAATATTGATGACCTTCATCAAAAGGCGGGAAGTAAAAATGTTCTTGAACTTCATGGTACACTTTACAGAAATTATTGTATGAAATGTGGTAAGACTTTTGACCTTGATTATGTTACAAAAGATGATGGAATTACACTTTGTGACAGTTGTGGAGGAGTTGTTCGTCCTGATGTTGTTTTATATGAGGAGGGACTTGACCAAGGTGTTTTGATGTCTGCTGTAAAATATATATCAAATGCTGATGTTTTGATAGTTGGAGGAACATCTCTTGCTGTGTATCCTGCTGCTGGTCTTATAAATTATTTTAAGGGAAGAAAACTTGTCCTTATAAATAAATCAGTTACACCTTATGACAGCAAAGCTGACCTTATTGTAAATGAAAATATCGGAGAAGTTTTTGCTCAAATATGCGATTTATAAGGCTTTTTTATAGTTGAATAAAATTTTTTAAAAATTTTTTAAAAAAAGTGTTGACAAAAGGGTTTGTCTTTGCTAGAATAAATTCTGCACTGTGAACCTTGAAAATTAAATAGTGTATTAAAACACAACCCAAGTCAATTAAAATTGATGATGAAATCATCAAGTAATTTTGGAAAAAAAGTCAGAATAATTCTGGCAGAATTAAACTTTAATTTAAGAGTTTGATCCTGGCTCAGGATGAAC
>NZ_NFLT01000017.1 GCF_002161055.1 Tyzzerella sp. An114 | reverse complement strand
TCTATAATCATAATATATTTTAGTTGCTTTTCCATTAGTTATAATATTTATTGTGAAACCTTCATTTGGATTTAAAAAAAAATCATTAAAAATAAAGTTTGTTCCTTCAAATTTCGAATTAGATAAAATTTCGTCAGTTACTTCTTTTTTTGTTGAATTTACAACTTTAGCATTTATAATTTTATTACATCCTTCAAAATCAATTATAAAATTATTTTTAAAATCTTCATTAGAAATTTCATAACTTCCTGTATTCTTAATTGTAATACTATATATATAAGGTTCTTCTATAATTTCTCCATCATAAGTGATTTGAAATCTATCGTCATTAGTATATTTACTTACCAAGCTCTGTGAATAATTTAATATACATGTCAATTCTTTTTGAGGCACATTATTTATTTCAACAGGTTTAGAGGGAAAAAACCATACAATTGTCCAAGATATTAATCCTCCTAATATAGCACCTACTAACATTGAAAAAATAATATTTTCTTCTAAAAAACTTTTAAATTTATTTAACATTATAATCCTCCATATTCATTATAAATTATCTTTAAATTAACTTTTTCATAAAATCTTTAGATAAAATTTCTAATATACTTGCTACATAATATATTTAAAAAATTGATTCATAACATTATTTCTACTTTATATTTCTTATTTGTGATATCTATTTTTATATTATGACATATTTTTATATTTCTTTTCAAGTCAATTATATTATATAAAAATTAGCTATCAAAACATACTTTAGTATCATTATTATATATTTATTAATATAACTATCCTTCTTCTGTTTACATGTAAACATGTATACATAATAAATAAATATATATATAGCTCTAAAAAAGTCGGACTTTCCCCTTGGTGTAATCTATGTATTTTTTTAGGTTTCTTACTTTATGTTTTTAAAAATAAGAAACCTTGTAATATCTAAAAGCTATGCCATGGTTCATCAACTTTTTTGATATTATAAAATCATTCTTTCATATTTCTCAATATGTCTTTGATACCTGCCTTTAAAGGTAAATTTTCATTTTCTTCTGTTGTAATATTCATTACTTCTTCACCATACTTTCTCAATATGGCTTTTTCTATTGTCTTTTTATTCGCATATACAACTTTTCTTACAACAGCTTCTCTCAATGGATATTTCTCATTTAATTCAATTCCCCATTCAAAAAATAAATGAAGCTTTGTTTTCATAGGTTTCACACCTGTTCTTGTAACAATAAATGTATCTTTGGGCATTGTTTTTAATTCATCAGGTGTCATAAGAGGTCTTCCTGTCATCTGTAACGATTTTGATTTATCTTTACCCTGTGATATACTTCCTGTCATAACCGTTCTATCTCCCAATGTTTTTGAAAGCACATTTGCTGCTTCTGAATTAGGTGCAAAACCACCGTATATACATATCTGGCAGTTATCAATTATTATGTCAGCACCTTCTTTTCCATAGTTCTTTTCAAGCTGAGCCAATGATTGTATTATAGGTATAAAACTTATTCTTCTTGAACGGCTGGCTGAAAACATCATTTCAGCTGATTGTATAGCTGGAAGTGTTCCAAACTCATCAAGAAAAAACATCACCCTATTAGGCAGTTTACCTCCCATTTCATCAGCTATTGAAAGCATTTCTCTATAAAGCTGCTGTACAATTAATGAAATTAAAAAATATTTACTGTCATCTTCTTCTGGCATAATCAAAAATACTGCTGATTTATTTTTACAAAACTTTTCAGTATCTATTTTTGTTTCAAAACATAGAAGCTGTTCTATTTCAGAATCAAGAAAAGCATTTAACCTTGATAATGCTGTTGAAAGTACAGATGCCATTGCTTGGTCAGATGTATTTAGTGCAGCACCTGAAAGCCATCTTGCTTTATGTTCTTCCGGAAGTTTTTCCATAAGCAATTTAAACTGACTTTTTCCTTTAACTTCCGAAGGAGCAAGTAAGTCCTGTATAAGTTTAAATACACTTATTATATGTCTTTCTTCGCCTTTTGCTTTTATATTCTCTTCTTCTGAATTATTTTCATTTTCTTTTTGCCTAAAGGCATATGGTGAACAAAACTCTGCAATAACTAAAATAACAGAGGTAATAAGACCTTCTGCCGAGTCATAAAAGAATGCATTCTGCCCTGCATTTGCTGAATCAAATCCACCTGAATTCATAATTGTTTTTGATATTATTTTTGCATACTTTTCAGCTTTCGCTTTTGCCACAAGTGAATTTGTTTGCAAATATTCATCCATATATCTGTTGACCATATGAAGCATATTAAAACCATCACTTTGTGTTGGATTTCTTAAATCAAGTACTGAAATATCATAGCCATAATACTTTTTGGCAATAGGTGCATAGCTTCTTAGTAGGTCTCCTTTCGTATCGCTTGTGACGAAACTCATACCTGTTGCACAGCAATATTCAATGTTTGGATATAAGAATTTTGCAGTCTTTCCAACACCTGCTGCACCTATCATAAGTGAATGAACATCACCTTCATCAACTATTGCTGATACTTTTTTCTTTTTACCAAATTTAACAATATTACAGCCAATAATTATTCCTTGAGGTAAATCTTTTGTTTTTCCTTCTCTCCATAAGTTAGGTTCATAGTTAACTCTCTTAAAAGATTTACTTATTTCTTTAGGTGTGGCAAAACTTGCAGAGCCATGTTGACCGTCACCTACTGTTTTACTTTTTATATTTAATGTTTTTCTGTCAGCTAAAAACATAAAAATCATAAAAACACTAAATATCAAAAATAGTGGTATAAGCTTTATTAAGTTTTCCAATATATTCACCTCATATATTCATAGTCATTTGTGGTTCTTCTGTCATTTTCATTCTTTCTAGTTCCTTTATATAATCTGTTTCAGCATATATTTCAGCTTTTATAGATGTATTTAACAAATTTTTTGCCCATAATAAAAAAGATTGGCTATTGTCAATAAAACTATTTTCCAAGTAGCCAATCTCTTCTTTCATTTGTTCTATTCTATTTTTCATTAAACATTTATCTTTATAAGGTTTATATTCATTTTCTATTTGTAGCATAACATCAATATATGTAGATATAGTATAATTATCTTTCATTGATTTACATATAATAGAAGCTGATATGTCAGCTATTCTTAAAAAAGCACCCCTTAATATTTTTATATTTTCATCATCTAATATTTCAACTGATTTTTCTATCAAATCAAAATCTCTTTTTATTTGATCTATGTAAAAATTTATACCCTTTTGTTTATAGTTTTCATCTCTCCAAGTTATATATTTATTTTCATCATTTCTATTTAAAGATATAAGATTTTTAATAGTTTTCTTACAACTTTCTTTTTTAGGGTGTATTTGTATTGATGTTGCTTCTTTACCGTTTTTAGCCTTCAATTCCTCATTCCAATCTTTATATAATGGATTTATTATAACTGTTGTTATTTTATCACCATACATTTCATCAAGAATATCATTTATTTTTTCTCCTGCTTCTATTCCTGCAATATCATAATCCAGACATAAATATACTTCTTTTATATTTTTATTTTCTTCAATAAACCTTAATAACGGTTTTGGTGAAAGTCCATCTAAAGCTATATAATTATTATTTTCCCAGTCTTCTTTTGAAAGTGTTATAAATGACATAAGGTCAACAGCTGCTTCAAATACAAAAACTCTTTCACTTTTTCCCCTCCAACAAAAACCAAATGATGTATCAGAGCTTGCAACTTTAATTTTAAAGTTCTTCCCATTATTAGATGTTGATTTTTTACTGGCTGATTTAGACACACCGTTTTCATCTGTTCCAAGAAAAACTATATTTCTATATTTAGATTCTTGATATATCAATCCTTTATCTACAAATTTTTCTACTACTTCTTTTGGTATATATCTTTTTTCTGTAAGATATTCAAACATCCTATCGTTATTATTAGCTTTTACAGGAAGAATAAATTCCGCTTTTCTTTTTTCTTCTGAATTCATTTCTGCATTTAAAGAAATTTTTTGTTTTTGATATACTGATTCATCTTGTTTTTTATAGTTGGAGACTAACTCCGAAGAGTCAGTCCAACCATTTAACATAGGTTCTTCACCATATAATAATTCTTTTAATGCATCTCTAAAATTTAAACCATAAAACTCTTTCATAAATTGAATTGGATATCCACCTATTCCATTTTTATGGTCATACCATTTATTATTTCGTATTGTAATACTATCGTGTGTTCCTGTGCTGTCTGTATATATTAATATAAACTCTGTTCCTGAAGGTTTTAATTGTTCGCCCCTTTTTCTAAGATAAGTTTCAAGGCTTGAGTCATTTGCTCTTTGTATTTGTTCATTAGTGTAAAGTGCCATTTCATTGAACCCTCCCAAATATAAAAGCGGTTAATTATTTTAATTAACCGCTTTATTTTTTAAACTAAACAATTATTAAATTTAAATCTGGTATCTTCTTTAAATAATTTTCGTGATGGATTTCCTTCAACTCTATATATTTTTTTGTTTTTCACATCATATATAACAGACCAAACAGTATCAGCACCATTCTTTCTATCATATTGACACATAAATCCATATTTACCTGAAAGAATATCTTTTGCACAATCTAGTGAAAAGTGATTATTTTGAATTTTAAGTGCATTATATGCAACATCATATCTTTCAGAAGATTTCCAATCATCAATAAGTTTATTATTTCTATATTTTGTCATCTTTGATGAGTTATAATTATTAGCAGTTACTACAAACTGTTCATTTTTCTTTGGTTTAATAATTTCAACAAAATATGGATTACATTCTACTACAACCATATCACCTTTTGTATCTACTATTGTTAAAATTTGTTGTGAAGCAATAGGAATATTTTTTAAAAATAGAACCGCTTCTTTTGTTGTCTTACATTTTTCCAATATATATCTTACCAACATTCCTGCATTTAAACCTTCTTTTCTTACTTTTGGATAAACAAATGTTAAACCTATTGCTAATCCATATTCATTAATTCCATCTTCCATTTGAACAAATGCTGTTGTATTTCCGTTAAATGAAAAAGCATTTTCCAGATTATATAAACAATTCATATAAAGTTTTTCTAATTTAGTTAAAAAATCACTGTTTCTTCCAAATATAATATGTTTTTCATCTTTAAAAGCAAAACAAGTACAATGATTACTAAATTCAAAACAATACATGCTTAATAAAAAAGTATATAAATTCTCATATGAACTTTGTTGTCCTTCTGCAATTCCTTTTATCTCATCTAAAATTTCAGGATAGTATTCTTTATAGATAGGAATACATTTTTTAGCAAATTCTTTTCTTTCATCTGTAATTTGAAAAGTATGTTGATTTTGAATAAGCATTCCATGATTTCTTAAATTTTGTCCCCAATGTAATCCAGCTTCATAATGTGTATTTTTAAATCTTACATGATACATTTTAACACCTACTTTATTTGGTTTTGTATTAGTAAGGCCTTACATATTCATAAAGTAACAGAATAAAAAATTATTGTCAATGAAATAAAATTTTTATATGTTTTTTATTTAAACTCTTTAATCATGACTTTCATAATTAAATTTTATATTATCCAAAGCATATTCAATACAACAAAAATCAAAGTTGTTTTCTCCATATGCTTTTATAATATCTTCAATATATTCATTTGTAGGAAGCATAGTAGCTGTATTTTTAGGTATGTAAACTGCAGTCAATATATCATCATTTACATATTTGTCATCTATTTTTATATGAAAGTATGATTTATCATAACTTTCTTTGGGATATATTTCTTCTATTTTAATAATATCATTTTCTTCAATACTCCATATAACTGCCGAAGCAGTTTCATCTTTTTGGCTTTTTATCAATCCAAGCACTTGGTTAAAAAACTTAAGTTCATAACCATTTAAAAGACATCTCATTTTAATTTGTGCCTGTGGCAATATTTCTTTCATTTTTTCTTCACTCATATAAATATCATATGTTAATAAAAACATTTTAAATTCTCCTTTCACATTTCCATTGAAATATAATTCTCAGGTTCTTCATCATTAAAATCTTGTTCTGAATATTCTTGTAATTCTTCAGTATCAAATTTATTTTCTAAATACTCTTGTGTTTCTTCAATATTTGCATTACTTATTTCTTCAACATTAACTTTATTAACCCAAGCTGAATTGCCTTTAAGATTTTGTGTAAACATCTTTCTTGCAAATTTATATTCAGCACCAATCATTCCTGCTCTGACAAGCCAAGTTCTCATCAAAAACTTTTGATTTGGATTTTCATTTATCTTTTCTGATATATTTTTTGTATTTTCAGCATAATTGCTTATAGTTTGAGATAACTGAATACAACTTAATAACTCATCATTATTGAGAGTGCTTTTAAAAATAGGAAATTTAACTTTTTTATCATATAAATTTATAAAATCCTTCATTTCATTTAAAGCTATGTTTAAAGCATTTTGAAACATATTTTTTCTACTTGTATAGATATTTTTTAAATTAGTTTTATATTGTTCTAAGTTCTCTGTATTACTTAAATCTAAAACCACACTCATTTTTGTTGTATTATTTGTTATTACATCTTTATTTTTCAATTCATCAATAACAGACTTTAAAAACTCAAAGTCATTTTCATAAAAAAATGGGGTAACCAACTTCATTTGATAAAGATGATTTGCCCCAACAATTTTATCATTATTTAATTTTTCAGCTCTTATTGTTTCGGAAGGTAAAACAGACCATATCCTATTCATTTTATCTTCAATATAGTAACCATTATCTTCAAATATATATTCATTTTCAAAAATATCATTTAATACTTCAGCTACTGCCTTTCTTGTTGTGCCTGTCATATCAATTTCAACAGAATATTTTTTCCACCTCATATTTTTACACTCCTATATTTTTTGTCCTTGTGATTGTTTCTTCTCAAGTATCTTACTCATAAGTTTTTTATCTGTTGTTTTTATGAATTTTTTCTTATTGTCATAATCTTCTTCAATCATATTACTTACATTTTTCATAAGCTGTAAAAATGTATTTTTTGTTTGCTTTATTGCAATTTCTTTTTCTGATAAAAATTCCTTGTTATTATCAGTTATTATTTTATTCATTTCTGATGATTCTGATAATTCCAAAGCTGATTTTAACACCATATTTTTTATGTTTCTGAATTCTATTTCATCAGCAATATTATTTTTACTTCTTGTCTGATTTTTATATGTAGATAAAATATCATTTTTTAAACCTACCCAGCTTTCATAAGCCATATTTATTTTTTCATCTTTACTTATTTCTCTTACTATTTCATCTACAAGAATTTTATTTTCTTTATCAAGCCTTCCATAGACTTTTTTATGTTTTGATGTTTTTAAGTTCTTTGATAACTGCCATAAAAGTAATTCTATTTTTATATTTTCACTTTCTTTCATTGACATTGACTCTTTAAGTTTTTCATCAAAATATTTTTTTATGGTTTCTCGCATTTTATCTTTTTCTTCGTAAATATGATAAATTTCATCATAGAATATTTCGTTGGCAAAAGAACTTTTTAATTTTGCCAATCCTTTATCATCTATATATCCTTCTCTTGGATTTTTTGAATAACACATCAAATGAATATGTGGGTGATGTCCTTCATTATGAAAAGCACCATACCATACAAAATTTTTTACCGATATTCCCATTGCCCTTGCAAGCTCTACTGACTTGGCTCTTACAAGTTCTCTCCAAGCACTTGCATTATTATATCCCAAGCGTTCAGCATCTTCTCGTTTTAAAGATATAACGAAAGTCCATATATTACCTTTATGGTTTGCTGTCTCTTTTGCAACTTCATTAATATCAATAACTTCATTTGAACCATTCCAAAGGGCATGACCTTGTTCACCCCTTTCTGCCCTTGGTCTTTTAGCAATATAACTTACATAATTCTCAACATCATTTTCTCTTGCCATGCCTTCCTCAGCTATTTTTTCTATAAGTTCTGAGGCATTTCCTATTGTTTGATTTTTAATATAACATTCATACTCTTGTTGATATATTTCTTTAAGGTTTGGATATTTATTTAATTCTTTTTCTATCCAATCTTTTTGATTTTTTGTTGCATTGTTATTTAAAACATTTACATTATAATTTTCAGCATTAGGTCTTGTTGCAACATATTTTACATAGTTTTTTATTGCTGAAGTTTTTTTATTTTTTAGATATCTTAATGATAATATTAACCTTGCCATACAATCACCTACATTTCAAAATTTATAAAATCTATACCGCTTTCCATTTCTTCATTTAATCTAGTTTCAAACTCTTTTTCTGTATCAATATAAAAGTTATCAGGCCAGAAACTTAAATATATAGTACCTTCTCTTGTTTTTATTCCTTGCTGTTCAAATCCTTCACCCCAGCCATCACTATACTGTCCACCAAAATATTCTTTTAATATTTTTATGTCATTATCATTTAATTTTTCTGATATTTCACACTCCATAACTCCATAAGCATTATCTCCTACAGTTTCAATTTTGGGATATGCTGATTTTACTTTTTCAAGTAATTCTATATCATCATCACCATATCCAAAGTAATACATAAGCCCTTTGCCTTCATCACTTTTATAATCCCAACTGTTTTTAATAGCTCCATTTATTATTTCTTCATAAAATGAAAGTTCTCTTTGATTTAAGTAATCAAATGATATATAATCTAATTCTTCAATAGCTTCTTCGTCAAAGTATGATTCATAATCTAATGCACAATTATCACTATAATCAAGTACTCCTTTTATAGGACTGTAAAATTTATATTTCATTATTAATCACTCCTCATCATTTTTAATTATATTTTTAACATAAATTATGTCATACCTTCCAAGACCTTTGCGTTTTCTTTTAATTAAAAGATATTTATTTTCAAGTTCGTTCATTACATCTACAGCTTTTTTATCACTACAACAAATATATTTTTTTACTTCATTTATTGTACATATAACATAAGGATTATCATTTTTATCAACCCAACCTTTTGCTTCTGATAAATTTATTTTATCAAGTAATATTGAATATAAAATTTTTGCTTCTATTGACATATCTATATATTTTTCTTTTTCAAAAAATACTATTGGTAAACTGTAATAAGAAAAAGGTTCTAATTCTGCTTTGCCATAAAAATAATCGTATTTCATTTTAAACACCTCCAAAATATTATTAATCTTTTCTTCTTTGATATTTCACAGCATCTTCCATTTTTATTATTCCGTTTATTTTTTTAACTTCATCTACACAACGTTTATGTAATCTTTCAATTGTTTCATCATCCATTTCATTTATTGCTGCAAGCATTTGTTCCAGTTTTGCCATCTCAACTGCAATCTTAAAAAGTAATTTTCCAAAACGATTTTCTAATGCTTTTATTATTCCTTCCATAGATTCAACAATAACATCAGATAAAATTTCTGAGTGTTGTTCTTGATAAATGTATCCTGAATAAAAATGAATTGCTTTTTCTATAAAATCACTTCTGTTTGTAAAGTTTTTTATTATTACAGCTGAATCACTTTTATCTATAGCTTCTTTTGTAAGCCATACTGTGTATCTTTGTTTTCTATATTCTTCATTCATATGTCTTAAAACCTCCCTGAGTCGGCATAAGCGTTAGCCTAAAACCCTTTGTTTTCTAAGTAAATATTAATTTATTAACTTAGATAACTCTGACACGAGCGTTAATCGTATTTTACGAGCGTTGCGAAAAAATCCCCGCACTGCGGGCGATTTGAGGGAACTTTCAACGCCCAAAGCGTTGAAATTTAACCTGCACTTTTGTTTTCCTCACAACTCCCCCCTATCAAAGCCATATTTTTGCCTTGAAACTCCACTTAAAATTTCGCTTATTTTTATCTAACTTTTTTGATAAAAGCCTCTTTTTTCAAAATCCTTCATATTTGCCCAAACTTGCCTTTATTATATCTTGCCCATTAATAACACCACCTTTCTATAAAAACTTCACACAAGGGCAAATATAGGCATAAAAAAGGCGAACTCTTCGGTTCGCATAAGTTTATTTACATATTCCGTTTTTAACTACTTTTATCTTTTTCAACTTCACTTAAAATCGCCTTAAACAGGCTTTATTTTTTATTTAGGTAAAATTATCACGCCTTCTTCACAAGTCTTTACACAAGGGCAAACACAGCCCTAAAACAGCCATTATAATACTTTTGTCACATCACATTTTTTGATGTTTTTATTCTTCTGAAAACAATTATATATTGACACTTCCTTTTATCAGAGTTTATATACCACAAGTGGCTCTGCCAACTTCAAAATAAAGGGGTTATTTTATGGATATTTTTAATTATTTTATTTCTAACCACAATGAAAACACACCTAAGTTTTCAGAAATTTTTCACTCAATCAATGAACTAAAACTTATTATCAATGACAAAAGTTATGTTCTTGAACACTATCTTTCAATGTTTTTTCTCCTGATAAATCAAATGGATTTTACATATTTACAAGAAAAAATCCATTGTCTATTCAAAAAATTTGCTGAGAAATTTACTATCATTGTTTCAAGAAAGTTGATGTAATAGAGTTTCAAGAAACAGAAAATAAACTTAATATCTTATCAGTAAATAAAAATTTTAAGTGTTTACGTGAAGCATATCTTGAATACCTTTTAAAATCTATTTTTTATATCATACTTTTTAGATATAGTTGTTTTGAGTATAATAATATAAATTATAATAGATTTAATATTCCAATTAATTATAAAATTATTAAAAAATTTCTACCATGTTTTTAATAACCATATCATTACAAAAACTTCACACATAGACAAATATAAAAATAAAAAACAAGAATAATATCAAACTAAATTTGTTTAAAATCATTCTTGTTTTTATACATAAAATTTAAAATTATTTAATATTTATCATTTCTAATTTTTCCAACAAGTACAAATCTTGAGTCGTTTGATTCTACACTACAAGTAGCAAGAGTTATTATTTTATCATCTTTTGATGGTTTAATTTCACTCTCAAAATACGACTTTTTAATTATATTATTTAACCAATCTTCAAAATTAGAATTATCAAATTCTATTTGCCATATTTCATCCATTGTATCTGTGACATATCCAGCAAATATATCTACAATATACTCTTTTTCCGGAGTTATAATTGTCATTGTTTTATTATTTTTATAAAATTCTTCATCTTTAAATTTTTCCAACTGACCAAACATAGTATCATCTTTCATATTATGACCATATATGACACTATGTTTATCAGAAAAATCTTTACTATTTTTATAATCAAGAAATATACAACCTGATGGATTTTTCTCACCATTAAAAAGATGAGTTAAATAATACTCATTATTAATACCTTGTACTATTGGATAAGAAATATTTGTCCCATCAACTATTAACCAACCTACAATTTCACTATTGATTTTACTCAACTTATCAAAATCAATATCCTGTGAATTATTAGTATTATCTTCTAATATTTGTGTGTATGTATCTTGACCTTTTTTATAATCCATAACTATGTTAAATATTTTATATGATGAAAATAAAAATACAATAATAAAAAAAGCTATGCATATATTGGATATAAGTTTTTTATTCATTTTTATTTCTCTTTCTTAAATATATCACAAATATTATAAGGCAAATAGATGTAATCTCTATAACAATCCACTTAAATATATTAGATTCATCTCCTGTTTTTGAAGGTTTAAAAGTATTATCTTTTCCTGATGTTGGAACTTTACCCTGTTCTGTTATATTTTCAGGGTCGCCTGGTTCTGGTCCTTCTTCCCAAGGAACTAAAGGAACATCCGGTTCTTCTATATCAACAGAAGGTTCTTCTGGCTCTGTCGAAGGCTCATCTGGCTCCGGTTCTGGTTCTACTAAAGGAACATCAGGGTCTTCTATATCAACAGGTGGCTCTTCTGGTTCTGTTGGAGGTTTTTCTGGGTCAACTGGAGGATCAGGATTTCCTCCTCCACCACCGCCATCAGGATTTCCACCAACTGCAACAAATGTCATTGTAAAACCAAAATCCATTTCTCTCAAATCGTAAGCATTTGGTAACTGTGCCGCAAACTGAACATTATCAATAGTTTTACTTCCTTCACTATAAATTGTCATATTTTTAAATATATCAGTTACAATTTCATTAGCCTTACCAAGATTATAAAGATAAGAATATATTTGAAGTCCGCCGGTTTCGGTTTCATCATTATATGTAAGTGGATACTTTTCAGCATCAAAAGTCAAACGCATACCATATTGATAAAGATACCAATAACCAAGTTTTATAATTTCATCTTCTGTCTCCATAATTTCGTAATCTTGAGACACAAATTTATTGCCATTATCATCTGTTTTTATTGACGCCCAACCATATTTTATAAAATTATCATAATTACCATTAGTAATATCATCAGCTTTTATTGTTCTTGGATATCTTATTTCAGACTGTCCTCTAAAACCATTCATACCAGAACCTAAAATTTCTGCAATATGCTCAGGTTCAAGCTCCATCAAACTATTTGCATTTCTACAATTTGAACAACTTGATTTATAATATTGTAAAAGATAATCTGAATATGAATTATATCCTATTTCTTTGGCTTTCTCTGTTGCGTTTTGAACTTCAGAAAGTGTGACATCAGAAGGATGATTTTTATTATACATATCCATAAGTGGTTGTGTAACACAACGCAAAACATTCATGCCATAAGGTATTTTATTCCCATCAAAACCTGTTGTAGAACAAATTGTTCCTTCGTCTTCCGGTGGTTCTGTTCTGACAATATCTTTAGGATTTTTAGGGTCCTTTACTTTAATATCCCTATCAACATGATTTTCAGGATTAAATTTCATATTTTTAAAAATATATGTTGTATCTGAATTATTTACTATTTTTATATTTATTTCACTAGTCTCTCCCGGTTGTGTAACATCAAACATAAGACTTGATGCCACATCATTACAATCAAAAGTGACAGTTGACCCTGCATTTTCATTTATTGTATAGATTACAGTATTATTTTTAGCATCATAACTTTGATTATAACTCTTTAATATCCCTGCTTCAGCAGTAATTGGAAACCTTGCAACAAGGCTGAAGCCAATTACCCCTATAAGCAAGGTCTGCTTTATTCCTTTTTTCATTCTTCAGCCTCCTTGCAAGGGGCTTATGCCTTACGACATAAGCCTCTTTTATATGTATTATTTTTGTATATTATTCAGCAAGTAATCCATTTATATGATTTCTAATTGTTTCATTACCATAATTAGATGTCCAGTTGCCTTCTACTGCTGCTTTTTCTGCCTGTGTAGCTTCCATTATAGGTGTAAGTTCATAATGTGCACCCTGGAGAGCATTTGCAGCTTCTTCTTTTATATAAACAGACTCAAGAAGTGGGTCAGAAACTGTGTTTCCTTCAAGTACTTTTGTATAGTAGAAGTATCCATCTTCTTCTGCAAGATACCAGTTTGCACCATCATCAATTGTGTCTCCATTTGTATCAACATTTGCAGCAAAGTTTAATACAACTGCATTTTCATGGAATGATGCACCATAGTATTCATTTAATGTAGCATCGTCTTTACCATGAATAGCTGTTGCACCATCAACATCATTGTTTTTATATGTATGGAAAGCATATTGCGCTGTGAAGCTATCTGGAGTTTCTTTACTATCACCAACTGGTGTTACTTTTACAACCTGTTTGTTATCTGTTTTGTATGCAACATAGCTATAAACTATATTATCACCTGTTTGTGTTATTTTACGAAGTACTGTTACCCCTGTTGGAACATTTGAAGTATAACCTGTATATCCTGCACCTCCATAAGCAGCTATCATTTCATCACTCATAACAACAGGAACTTCATAATTTTCTCCTGTAGCATTATCTTTATAAGTTACTTTTAACTTATCGTTACCCTCTTCTGTGTATCTTTCAAATAATTTTAACATTTCTTCAAGTTTAACACGAACAACAACATCCATATTTCCACTGTTTGTAACTGTTACATTTTTTGTAATGTCTGCACCAGGTACAAGTGGTATATCTGGGTTCTGGTCGAAGTCTTCAGTGATGGCTACATCAAATGCGTCCATATCAAATTTGTTGGCTACTTTGTCAGTTGTGCTGAACCAAGCAAATGTTCCACCAATTACAAGACAACCTGCTAATGCTGCTGCACTAATTGCAATTCTTTTTTTGTTTTTCATAGTCATTACCTTCCTTTTTTATTTTATTTTTTTAATTTTTTATTAATTATCGTCTTTATTAGACGTTAATATCTGTATTTTGTTTTTTCTTCTTAATAAATCCAATTCCAATAAATAATACAATAATAACAGCAACAATAATAATACTTATTGTAATATGTCCCTGTATCCAAGCCATAGCACCACCTATAAAAGGAATACTGAATGCAACAACACCAACAATATCATCTGCCGTAATCATTGGGTCTGCTTGGTCAACGGCATCACCCTTTGTTTCAATATAAACTTGACCGTCTTTCATCATTGTATTAATAACTCGGTGAGTAACAGTTGTAACATTATCACCAACAGGATAATATGTTACAATATCACCTCTTTGAACTTCTTCTCCTGATTTTACTTTGACAACAACAAGGTCACCTACACCTATTTTAGGCTCCATACTTGCAGAAAGTACATTATAAACTCTAAACCCCAAAATATCTTTGTTGGGGTCTTTATTTATGGCAAACAAAAAACTTCCTGTAATAATAGCCACTATAAAAATAACAAAAACTATATCAGAAATAATACTTAATGCTTTTTTCACTGTGCTGCTCCTCCCTGTACAGTCACTCCAGTTGTGTTACTTTGCTGTGTAGAATTTTGTTGAGTTGTACTCTGTTGTGTAGTACTAGGCTCTGTTGTGCTTTGTTGAGTTGTACTCTGCTGTGTAGTATTAGGCTCTGTTGTGCTTTGTTGAGTTGTACTCTGCTGTGTAGTACTAGGCTCTGTTATGCTTTGTTGAGTCGCACTCTGCTGTGTAGTACTAGGTTCTGTTGTTGAGCCTGTCTGTTCAGTAGTATTAGGTTCTTCAGATTGAGTGCTTGGTTCTGTTGCTTCTGTTGTTGAACTATCGCCAGAACCCTCTGTTGTTTCATTAGTAGTAATACCATTATCCCAATTTGTCTTGCAAGCCTCAGGAATATCAGCTCCCCAAGCATCATTCCAAGCAAAAGAATTTGCCTGAACTGTTTCAGCATAAACATATATTTGAAGATTATATTTTGCAAGCATAGCATTATAATCTTCTATATTTGTTTGATATGTATCTACAATTACATCTGTTAATACAGTAGGCATATCAAGAGTTTCCTCTTGTGGAGTTTCTTCAACTACATTTGATATAGCCAATGTATCAGTACTATTCTGCACATCATCTGTAATTTTTGCATTTTTAGCCTCAACTTCACTTAAAACAGCTGCTTGACTTACGGCTGTATCAGCAAGTTTATTAAAATCCTCTGCTGTTCTTATTGTTACTGCATTAAATACAGGGTTTGTTCTTCCACCTATATTAACAATTTTGTCATAATAAAGCCATTCAGATTTTTTACCAGGTTCACCATTTCCACGATACCAACCATTTCCTTCTGCATTAAGATTTAAACGTAAAGCAAAACTTTTTTGCTCTTCCGAAAGAGCTTGGTCAGTTTTTAAAATCTCAAGCAATTCTTGATTAGTTGGTTGTGGCATTTTGGCTAAATAACGAACATAGTCTTTATTTGTCATTGTATTTAAAGTTGTATCTGTTGTATCTTTTGGTGTCCAAACTTCCTCAATTCTTACTCGTGTAACAAAAGAAATTTCACCTGTATTTACTATTTGTGGGTCTTTCGGAAGAACATCACCGGGTTTAACCGGTGTGTCTGGTTCTTCCCAATTAGGCTCTTCTATTTCAAAAGATAACTTTGAAACATCAAGCTCATTAACTATTTTATCCTTAGCTGAAAAGTATGAATATGTACTTGTACAAACTGCTATTAATAAACAAACAGCAACTCCACTAAGGACTATATTTCTTTTTTTACTGTTATTTTTTAAATATGATATAATCTTATTCAGTTTTGAGTACTGCTGCTTCATATTCATCCTCTTCCTTTATTATTAATAATTCCGAAACATTAATTAATGTCTCTGATAACTTATTTTCTGATGATGAGTTTGCTGATGATTTTAATAATGGCTGTTCACCATCTTCTAAAACTTCATCATCTGGAATTAAATTCAAAACCTCACAAGGATTATCTATTCCTTCTGGCGGAACATCACCTGTTGGAATATTATTGACAACAAACTTTCCGCTTGTAGCTACATAAACAGGCTCTTCTTCTGTTGAAACATCATCTTTTGGCGGTGCTTTAACAGTATTTGTAATAACAACATCAGTATTACCTTCTGCTGCAACTGTTACAGTAGTAGGTTCTGCCGGAATGATATTTCCTGACATAACAGAGTCAGCTCTCTCGCTGATTGTACATTTTCCCGAAATATTATTAAGTGTTATACTTTCACCGGCTGAAAGATATACAGTTTTAACATTTCCATCATTTGAAATATCTATTGCATATTTATAATCAAAATCATTTATATTAGGAATTGCACCTTCCTCATATTTTAACTCTTTCTTTATTGTAAGAGTATTTTTAATGATTTCAACAAGTAAATCAGCTTCTCTATCACTTACATAATGTGGTGTTTCTAATGTATCAATTTTATCAGTTGCTGTATGCTTAGTTGGAGTTGTTCCTGAAGGAGTAGCTGTTGAACCACTACGAGTTTCAAAATTACTATTCTCAATATCAGAATTACTCCAGTCATCTTTTAATCCTAATTTAATTAATAACTCCTCTAAAACACCTATTTCAGAATCAGTTAAAAGTGCTGTACTCTCATTAGAGCCTACATAAGGATTTATTTTACCTTGGCTACCTTTAACAGTATCGGCATATACAAGTTTACCATTTGTTACTGTGCTACCAAAGTTTAATCCTATAAAACCACCTGTATAACCCATATCGTTTATAGCTTCACTTGTTTCTGATGAGCCACCACCGTATATGTCAAAACCGTCCCAAGTATTTACACCTGTTATTGAAACATTTGTTATTTTTGAACGATTTGCTTTTATAAGGTCTAAATTTACTGTAACACCTTCAAGTAAACCACCAAGTAAACCAAGATTTGCATTTAAAAGCATAGCATCACTCATAGCACCCATAAATCCACCGGCTATTTCATCTGATTTAACAAGTTTTGCATTTCCACTTTCACAATTCTTAATTCTACAAACATCTGCATATCCAACAAAGCCTCCGGCTATATTATGATAGCCATTTTGTGAAATTACAGAATATCCAGTATCTTTACCAGTTAACTTAGAATCTTGAATATGTGAACCGAAAACATCGCCAACACCAGCAGCTAAATTAAGTAAATTACTCAATATACTAAGATTGCCACTTGTAGCAATATCATCTACTTTTAATATTGAACTTTTGCCCATTCGACCAACAAAACCGCCGGCATAATTTTTACCTGTTACAGTTCCAAGTTTATCAGCCATTGAATAACGAACAACACCTGCTTTTAGTAAACCACCGAAACCACCGACACAAGCAGCCTTGTTTTCATCTTCATCCCAATCGGCTGTCTTCCAAGCATATGCATTTAAACTTTCTACTGTATAACCATTAGATATACCTGTTACACTACTGTTATAGATATAACTCTTAGCAAGTTCAATAGCAGCTATATCACCAATACTTAAAAGTTTTAACAATGTAAATTTTTCATTACTACCAGCTTCATCTGTTCCTTTAACATTTAATGTATTTGCAGCATCAGCATATCCAAAGAAACCTCCAGCGTAGTCGCCAGCTGTAACAGAACGTAAACCTGTTGCTGTAATATTAGCAGTTTTTATTTCACTTGTTGGTATACTATCACCATCTCCTAAACTTGGAAAATTAGTTACTTTTTCTTTCATACCAACCTGTGCACCTTGTAAAAATCCTGCAAAGCCTCCAGCACTTCTTCCACCTTCAGAAGTTACTATATATCCCCAACCGTCATTCACTGCTGATACATCAGCATAATAAACAGTAGGAACAGTAGCAGAAATTAATGATACAAAGTTAGCCGGTAATTTTATAATATCACTAAGTAATCCAAGACCACCTAAAGATGCTATAGAAGCTGCTCCCATGTAACCAACAAAGCCTCCAGCATCGGCTGTTGAACCTTTAGAAGTAACACTTCTTAAATTCTTTGTAAAGCAAGTATTAGGTATATTTGCATAAGTTTTTACAAGCTGTGAAGTATCAACATTATTATCTAATGCATTTACAGAAGCAAGAGTCACTTTATTATTATTTTGATTTTCTATATTAACTTTTGACTCTGTTTTTGTTGTATTTTCTGTTTGTGGCACTTCTGTTTTATCTTCTGTTTCGTCATCTGATACTATTGTCCATAGTGGACTTGCAGGTCTTGTTCCTGTATCGCCCCAAATCTGTCCACCTTTTGATGTACCGACAAAACCTCCAGCATTTCCATTTGTTGCAGAAATTTGGCTACCTGAATAATATCCATAAACACCACTTGTTTTTATAACAGGAACAATAGCATTTGCAACTCCAAGGAGATTTTCACTTACAGCTGATACACCACTTAATAAGCCACCAAGTAATGAATTTTTAAGGTCTACCTGTGCAACTCCACCTGTAAGTATTGCACCCACAAAACCTCCTGACTGCTCTATTGATTTTGCAGAAATTAAGTCATAGGCAATACTATTTTCAATAACACCTGTTGTCATAACACCACAATATCCACCTGCGGCTGATGTTGATACATTTACATCATCTTCATCATTACCTACTGTATAACCGTAGTATTTTGAGAAGTCAGCAATATTACCTTTTGCTGCATTTTCCTTATTAAAATAGTCCATTTGAGCCTTAGTAACATTACGAAGAGGCCCTGTAACACCTGTATTTCTTTGAGTAGGTACAACAACTTGACCTACTGAAAGTAAACTACCTAAATCAAGTAAACCATCTAATATACTTATATCACCAAGAGAAGCTAAATCGGCAGCTTTTGTATAACCACTATATCCTCCGGCATATAAATTTGCATCTACTTTTAATAACTGAAGAATATCACAAGTTTGACCTGTTCCATATACTTTTGTTTCATAACCTACTGCATTTCCGGAATAGTCACCTGTTTTTGTTTCTCTACCTTCAACAATAGCTGTATGTTTTGTAACTTTTTCCCATTCTCCTGTTTCTGAGTTTTTCTCCCAAACAGTTATATTTTTATCGTAGTTACCCCAAATTTGTCCACCAGCATTTAAACCGACAAATCCTCCGGCAACTCCTATTTTTGTTGTTACGTATGTTGTATCCGAATACTCTATACCATATGATAATATAGTACCACCGCAAGGCACACATTTTGCATAGCTGTTTTTAACACTTGGAACCATAACCTCTAAAGCACCAAGTAAACCACCGTCTATATCAACAATATCATTAATAAGGCTTGTATTATCAGCAGCTTTGGCAACATCTCCGGATACCATTCTACCAATAAATCCTCCAGCATAATTCTCGCCCTGTATTTTATCAATATGATTTGCGTAACTTCCTTCAACATGGCTTCCTTCAAAGTTTCCAATAAAACCTCCAGCTATGCCTTTATCTTCATAACTTCCACTATCTTCCTTAAATCTATCAAAGGCTGTTATAATATATCCCCCTGATGTTCCCTGACAATGACTTGTTTTTATCATTGATACAGCACAATCAAGTAATGTTGCAATACCTGTAAGATTTGCAATTTGACCAAGAACACCAGCATTTCCAATTTGTGCAACAGAACCAATGTCCACAAAACCTCCAAAGCCTCCGGCATATGATGTAGCATCGACAGATTTAAGATTTTCATTAGCACAACCCTCTATCTGTACTGCCATACCATAACCAAGGAAACCTCCAGCACTACCAAGAGAAATATCAACACCATCTCTTTTTTGTGCATTTATACGTTCAGAAGGTTTATTATCATTACTATAAGATGCAGCTCTTACAGTATAGGCTAGTCCATTATCACCAACATTGACATTACAATTTGTGAAACGATTAGGTATAGCATTTATAATAGAAAGAACTTTACTAAGACCAAGAACACTGCCTAAATCAACACCACCGAATGTTTTATCAAGAGCACCAGCGATAGAGCCACTATCGGCAACAGCACAGAAACCTCCAGCATAACCGTCCGCCTCGACTTTAACTAAGTTCTTTACAGTACACTTATCATATTTTGTATTTATACTCCAAGCTGTGAAACCAGCAGCAGAAGAATTTTCATCTAAATTTTCTGCTGTTACAGTAAGTCCACCAGAAGCACCATTAACACTTGAATCATTTACAAATGTATGTATTGCATCAACTACATTTAAAAGATTGTTTATAGATACAATACCAAGAAGTTCAAGCCCTTTTCCATCTTGTCCTGCAACTGTTCCTGGTACAATCTGACCACCGAAACCTCCAGCATATGATTTAGCAGTTACACTAGATATATCATTTAACTGAACATTAACAATGTCACCACCCATGGCATAACCAACAGCACCACCAGCACGAGAATTTTCTCCTGTAGCTTCTACTGTATATCCACTACTAATACCGTTACATGTAACATTGTTTATTTCAAAACGCTCATACTGTACTGCTGTAAGATTACTTAATAAATCAACAGCTGAACAAAGTTTTGCCTGTCCCGCAATGCCACCTACATAATCAACACCCTTAACCGATTCAAGACCATCTACATATGTAGTTACAGCTGTTCCTTCTTCTGTTTCAATCATACTATCATCAACAGCAACCTGTAATGCATCAACAGAAAGATTTTCAGCATTTACTCCTGTAAATTCTTTGTATTCACCATTTTCATCCCTAGTATAATATTTATTAGAATTATCTCTATATACTGTAATCTGTTCTGCTTCATTATTATCCCCAACATAATTATATGTAAACTGAACATAGCCTTCTGCTGTTGTTGTCTGCTGGTAAACAGGGAATACTATTCTAGTCGAACCTTCTTTTTTAGGTAGTTTATTAACATCAGTAATAACATTCCCATCAGAATCTAAAACAGAATCCCAATTTTCATCTTTAAAAGATGACATTAATGTAACTTTATTATTATTTGATGTATTTATAAATACAGTATCGTATACATTATAAAGAGTATCTTCATCATTAGATGTAACAGTATTTACTGATGATATTATTTCACCATGTACATCTTCATATATAACCTTTCCATCAGAATCAAGTCTTGCATAAACAGCACCTTTTGCTGTTCCATCAGAATTTGTAACTGCATTTGAATCTACAAATAATGGTATTCCTTTTGAGTCTGTTGCCTGAACACGGTCATAGTTTCTTTCAACTTTCTGTTCAAGAATTTGACCACCATGAAGGAAACCAGCAAAACCACCTACACTACTTCCCACAGAAGAAGTTACTGTATATCCGCTTCCTTCAACTCTACAACCTACTAACTGAGCAGGATTTAAACCAATAATACTTAATATACCTGCATTGAGGTTTACACCAAGAATAGTGTTAAGTAAGTCACTTACATTTGAACCAAGAGGAACTTCTATTTTTCCATCTTCACCTGTTTTAAGATTTAAATCTAAATCAAGTAATTCTGAAAGTAAATTCAAAGCTTCTGCTAAATCACCAACACCAGCATAACCTGTAAATCCACCTACATATCCCTTGATACCACTTACCTCAGATAAACCTTTAACACCACAATAATCTTCACTTCTTGTGTTTTCTGTCTCCTCTGTTTTTTCATATATAACATCGCTTGCCATAACAGCACCAGCAAAACCTCCGGCATAGGCAAAAGGATTATCATCATCACTAGAAGTAGTAGATTTTACTTTTAAACTCTTTCCTTCAACTGTAGAATTTTTAACTTCGCTACCAACAGGGAAGTTCACAAGATTTACACCAAGTCCTTGTAATAAACCAAGTATATAAGCATTAGCAATTCTTCCTGCAAATCCACCTACATTTGAATTAGCTGTTACCGAACTTATATTAGTAACGTGACAATCTGTAATTTTTGTACCCTGTGCACGTCCTACAAATCCACCAGCATAATTCTGTGCTGCTTTAACACTATTTACAGAAACAGAACAATTTGCTATTTTAACAGGTTTATATTTTGTAGGCACAAGATTTTTTATACCTAATTTTGAAATAAGACCTGTTACTAAATCATCAGTAGGTAAAAGGAAATTTAATGCACCATCAACTAATTCTCCAAGTCCTGATAATGTATTATCAAGTCCGCTTGTTGTGCCATGTAACAAATAATTTGTTGCACCTACTGTTTTTCCAACAAAGCCGCCAATAAACTCTTCACCATTAACCGTATTTATTGTACTTATAACATTACAATTTGTAACTGTTACATCACCTGCAAACTGACCGGCAAAAGAACCAACTGGCATATTATTATCTTGTGCTTCACCGTTAATGTCTTTTGTTTGATATAATCCATCAGTTTCAATTCCAACAATGTTCAAATCTAAACCTGTAATCTCAACAGATGACATATTCAATGTTGTAATATTTTCCCAACCAGCTATGGAACCTATAATATCAGTAACAAGACCGCCTAGTGTACTAAAAAGCCCCTCTACAAGGTCAAATAAACCTCCTAAAATATTTCCTATTATATCCCACCAAGGTCTTTCATCTTCAACTGGTTTAACATCTTCACCAGAACCCTTTGAATATACAGCACCAAAGAAGCCAACACCCATATTAGTAGCACCTTTTCCTGTTGTATCTTCTTCATCTTCTGTTATAGATATATTTGAAATAACAGGATTTCTAGTTGTACCATTAGTTAAAGTAACCTCACCACGAATTATCTTACCGCTATAATTCCAAGGTTTCCAATCTACTCCTGAAAGGTCAATATCGTTGGCAATAAGGTAATTTTCATTTGTTGAATATTTTTTTCCTGTGTCGCCATATCCAATATTTACAGTTATAATATCATCACTTGAAGATACACTCTGTCCAACACTTCCATCTGACTGAGTTAATTTTTCACTTATTCCTCCCATATCAGATATACTCGTAGCACCCATATCACCTTCATAATTAGATGTATCATTACTTCTATATTGTAACTCATTACGACCTAATAAGCCTCCAACCCAAACTTTTTCAAATATTACAGTGACCCAACCACCAACAACTGGTTTATTAGAACCAATTGCTTCAAATTGTGATTTATTTGTAATAACTATATATTCTGTTGTTGTTCCATCTTCATTTGTTTCCTTATAAATAGGATTATATATTGGTTGTGCATTATCAAATTTATAATAATAGTCTAATTCACCTATACCTATAAATCCACCATAAGACCCTTCAACTTCTGATATGTCTACTCTATATTTACTAAAATCAATATTTTCAGTTTCTTCCAATAATAAAGTTTTAACTTCACTAGAAGAGCTTTCTATACTTTCCGTATTTAAAGAAACCTCACTTTCAACCCCACTATTATTATTAGTAGTATCAGTATTTTCCGAAGCCGCATCATTACTTATACTACTATTATCTTCTTGTTGCGTCCCCGTTTCTGCCATTTCTGTTTGTGAAATATTTTCTTCAGTATTTTCATCTGGGGGAATGTTATCTTTTACTTCTTCAAAAAATTCTATATTATCTCCTGTTAAAACTTCAGGATATGTTTCTGTAACTCCAAAAGCTACAGTTGGTGTAAATGTTTGAACAATAAAACAAAGCACCATTAAAAGTGCTATCTTCTTATTAAATCGCGTTTTTATATTAATCCCCCCCAAAAATTAAATAAGTATTTCAATAACATTATTTTAGAAAATACCTTTCAAAATATTCAAATCTGATATGATCAGACGTATTATGTAATTATGTTATCATCATAAATATTTTTTTGCAATACAAAAACGACAAAATAAGTCATATTTATATACAATATACACAAAATTCTATATATATATATATATATATATATATATTGCACAAAAATAAAAACAGATTAATTAAATTGATAATTAATCTGTTTTTATTGAGAATATATTTATCATAAAGTATTATACCGAAAATGTTACTAAATTAATTGTTTTAAATCTAAAATATAATTTTTTAATTATTTACATTATTATTTCTGTCTAAAAGATTTTGTACAGTTATACTTTTAAATTTTATATTAAATTCATTATTTATATCATACAAAATACCCCTTACCGGACAAGTATCAGCAGCATTTCTTGAACAATTTTTCAAATCATCTATACAACTATTTATATTTAAACTCCTTTCAGCAAGACTTAATACGTCATATAACGTGATGTCTTCGGGTCTTTTTGAAAGTTTATATCCTTCATTTGCTCCTTGTACTGTTTCTATAATACATGATAATCTAAGTGATTTTGTAAGTTTAGACAAGTATTCAGAAGGAACACACATTATTTTTTTCAATCTATTTTGCTGAACAACTTCTTTTTCTATCTTGTGCTAAATATAAAACCGTTCTTATAGCATATTCACTTGTTGTATTAAACTGTATACTTATTCCTCCTTAAATAAAATACTTCAAAAATAAATCATTTTTATTTTATTATAAATTCAAAACTTCACTAAAATATATTTAATATTCAAAGTATTTCTCTTAACTTTCAAAAACTTGTGATTAAAAATATTTCTTTTCTCCTCTCACTCCTTCTCTTTTTATTGCTATATTGATTATATGATGCTGATAATATTTTAAATTATCAAGCTATTTAATTTAAAACTCCATATACAACTCTCCTTTTAAAGTAAACTTTATATTATTTTTGAATACAAAAAATGCAGTATAATTTTAAAATCATACTGCATTAAAATTTGAATTCACCTAATCTTTTCCATGTCATCTATGGAACTTCATCTTTTTGTCATGTAAAAATCCTTCAAAAAAACCTCTGAAAACGTTGATTTCTCGGGCTTTTTTACTATGTCATCACATTTGACTACTCATCCCATCATGACGATATAAATAGTATGACATAAGGAAACACTTGTCCCTTGGTATAGAGTTATTTTTCAAAATTTGGGGTTCTTTGTTTTCTGAATTATTTAAATAATTAATGGAAACAAAAAAATCAGAAATAGCTATTTCATTCTATTCCTGATTTTTCTCTTTTCATTAAATATAAATTTTGAAATAATCTTTTATTAATTCACTTAAAAACTCAATTAATTTAAAAATAATAAATTTTAATTAAGTTTGTACTTATTTTATAATTTATTTAATTATTCAATATCAGTATAATCTTCATATGGCTTAACTATAATCTCATTATGATTTTCACAGCCCACTGGATATTCCCAAATAGATCCTGAAAATATAAAATGCCTATGACAAACAGGACATGCATACTCTTCACATTCTATAGTGTATTCAATTTCTTCACCCATTTCACGTTCGTATGAACTTTCATCAATTACATAATCATTACAAGAAACTATAAAATTTTCTCCACAATAAGGACATTGTACCTTTGAACTCAATTTAATCATAAAAAACCTCCTTTGTAAATATAAATTTAGTTATAGATTTTATTGATAAATAATAAAACTTGAAAACTTCTAAAATTTCTTATTTCAATATAATATTTAATTATTTATATAATTAGGACAGTCTTCACACTTAATAGCACATTCTTGCATTTCAAAAATATCAGGGTTTCTTGTAACTCCAATATAAGGAATATTTTTATCATGACATATTTCTATAATCTCTTTTCGTGCAGCTTTTGACATTCTATTTCCTAAAAACACTTTAGTAATTGGAAAAAATGGAACACAGTAATCTTTTATTGATAGATTTTTCTTCATAGGAAGTAATAGTCTCCACTCGTTTTGGAATGCCCAATCAATGCTTTTTCTCAACGCTCCATGAAAATAAATATCCCATAAGATTTCTTTTGTCCATTCTTTATCTTCAAATTTTGCAAGTTTTTTTGTCATATTTGGACGTACTTTACAATAAATCATAGGAAACAAATTATAAAATAGATTTTGATATTGTGGATCATTAGGAATTATTGTATACTCAATACAAAATCCTTTATGACAATCAGCGTAAGAACCTCCCCACATCAACTGAGAATATGGGGTTGTTGTAAAACAAGTTGCTCTAAATGTATTTTGTAAACGTTGAGAATACTCTTTAAAATCTGAAATAATTACACGAGATATAAGTGTATTCCAATCTCCATCTTTTAAGAATTCATCTTTCAATTTAAATAAAAAATTCTTATTTGATAATTCTTCAATTTCTGAAACAGGTTTTATCTTAAAAATAGAATTAAAATTTCCAAAAGAATTAAAGGATTCATATAACACTTGTAACAATAAATTACCAAGTTCCTGCGTAGACATTGATTCACAAACATTAAGTTCACAATATTTACAATATTCTAACAAACGAGTTTTTTCATATTCATTAAAGTTCAAACTAATATCAGAATCATATACATCATCAAATAAATTTGGGGACTGCATGAAAACTGTATTATCTCTTAATGCTTGTATATGGTAATTTATAGTTTTTGGCTTATTAGTATTCTTATCTATAATAGCTTTTCCTGAGTTCTCGTCAATTAAATCAGTTGGTTTATTAGAAAAATATTTATACAATTTTAATGGCATATTTATTTTAGCACGTAAACTAAATTCATCACAACCCATACCCTGTATTTCATCAAGATTCATAAGTTCACCATTTACAATACAACATGATTCTGCTATTTTAGGAACAGCACTTTTCAATGTTTTAATTAAAGATGTTCTAAAATCTAAATCATTTACAACAGTTTCATTTAAATTATTATTCGATAAAGTATCTTCAACAAAAGATTTTTGTATTTTAGAATTAATAGTTTTCATATTAATATTTCCACCTTTCTTTTAAAAAAAGAATGTGGTCACCTAACATTCTTAAAATTATTTAATATTAATTATCTTTTCAAATCTTTGTCATTATTTTTAGGAAAACAAAACACCTTTTTACCATACTGACTTGCATATATACGACGTCCGTTTTTCAGTGTTATGTAAGGTGTAAACACAAGATTTACTTGTTTATCGTTTTTAGCCATACAATCAAACTCCTTTCCAAAAGATTTTTCACAGACGAATCTATGAAAGTATGGAAAAGAGCAGAGACAAATGCTAAACTCAAATTGGTAGTAAGAGATTTAGTAGATGACCTTTTATCTCTGCTTTTTCTCAAAGAGCTTATATGAGATTGAGCCCTCATATAAGCTCTTTTTTTGAAATCAGAATTTTAGCTAGTTTAAGTCATTGGAATAGCATCAGAAAAATTAAATAACATCAATGACGCTTCTGGAATAATCATACCATTAACACGATATGATGTTTGCTTTAGATTCCATTCACAAATTCTTTCAATTGTACTAATCAAATCTTTGGAGTTCAATCTAACAGACAACACTCCATTAGCCTTTTCTTTAAAAAACTGTACTGATCTATCATCTTTTTCATCACAAGCTTGAATTGCCATCTGTTTATCATTTTCATTTATTAATAATTTAATGTAAGTTGGATAATTCATCTTCATAATAACCGACTTATTAAATGTAAGACCATTATTTGTGATAGATACATAAGGTAACCCTTCATTAAAATCAAACGCCTTAAAATTAGTCAAATCAATCACTTTACTTGCCTCCTTTCTGTTTCAATATATATTATATCAATATCGTTTTTATTTTGCAATATTTTTTCATTGAATCAGCTTCATAATTCACACTATTTTGTCGGACATTTATTTCTTATTCATCTCGTTAACAATAGTTTAGTTGTGTTTTAACTTATATCATTTTATTACACTATACATTTTTATGTTCTTCATATAAAAGTATCTAATTAAATCTATTATTTGTTTTATTAAATAATATTATATTTATCTTTTCTTGTATACTGCTATTGTAAATATATATTTTATTTTTTCATGTTAGCTTATATATCTAAATAAAACAATGTGTTATTACAATAAT
>NZ_NFLT01000016.1 GCF_002161055.1 Tyzzerella sp. An114 | reverse complement strand
TAATTCAGCAAACTTCTGCATGATTTGCTCATATATTCCCGGAAGACAAATAGCTTGCAAACTTCTTGGCTTTGCTGACTCAGTAATACTAATCATTAATTTATTAGTATAAAACACAGCCCCATCAGACTTTACACAACCAACACCAACGGATATTATACCTTTAGGTACAATTGGTAAATAACAAGTATTATCATCATTTAATATAATAGGTTGACCTGTAAAATAAGCTGTCCTTTCGCCTTCATTCCACTCATCTGTTGTAAATTCAAAGTGTACATTTATATATTTATAACTATCCGCTATAATAACAGGTTGTGGATTTACAGGTTCTATAATTGTGTTTTTTACAGTGAAATACAAATCCATATTTTTTCCCTCCTCTCAATTAAATTAATTTAATACAAATAAAATCCAAAAAAGTCCCAAAATAAAAAACACATCTAAACTGTGTTTAATATAATATATTATTCAGATTCAAACTTATTTTTTAAAGGTTCAACAGCCTCCCAATTGCCATTATTATATTTTTTTCCAAGCAAATTTGTATCCATAGTATCAATTATTATCATATTGTCCGCAACGACTTCACTGGATAAATTACTAACACCAACACAAATATTTTCTTCATTTATTTGAGCATAATAAAACATTTTATCCCTCCAATTAATAAAATTCGATTATTTGCCACGAATATGGTTTATTATAATCAACAGTAAAATTTGTAGCAGTTAATGTTTTCAAAGCAGACCAACCATTGTATGCCCAGCCATATGCATAATAATTACCGTCTTGACCACCACTATAATCCGTAGTGTTATAAGTTGTATAAGATGTTGGATTTAACAAAACAATACATTTATCCGGATTTACATTTGAGATTGTAACCTTTGAGCTTTCTGTATAACCTCTTTGTATACTTTTTATTAATTTAACATAACCACCAGTCATAATTTGGTCTAGTGGTTTAAAATTTGGTTTTCCCAACGTACTATTAACCGACTGCATTATACCTGCTAAAAATTCGCTTAAATCCATAAATCAACCTACCTCCTCTGATACAGTTGTTATACTTCCATCAGTATTAACTATTGTTGTCTTTCTTATTTTTGAGCCGGAAGGACCTGTAAACTCAGATGTTATAACATTTTCAGAAACAGTAACTCTATTTACTCCGCCTTCCTCTGTGGTGGTTATATATACTCCATTTTCATATATTGTATTAGAGGACATAAAGCCTTGCATTGCCATTAATGTTTTACGATTTATAGGTGTACCTTCTTTAATAGGAGTATCATCTCTTGTAATTAAAAATTTACCATCAGGCTGTTCCTCTATTTGAAACATATTAGGATTTTCTGGAACTCTGTTTTCTATCTCAATCACAACACAACCCCCTCTCCTGCACTGAATGTGCCTGCATATATGTATTCTTTTTTCATATTAGCTATAAAAAATTCTATGTCCTGCAAAACCTTTTCTATATAATTAGCACCCATATAATCCAAATCATCAATACTTGTAGGCACATATTTTGAACTAGGAACTTTACAAAACTGATTTATACACTCTCTTATATTTCCTATATATCTATTCATTTGACTTTTATTTGAAAAATCTTTCATAGTCCAGTCTGTTTTCGTTTCAAGGGTAATGTAATAGCCACAATCATTTAGTAACGAAGCTATATATTCAACAGCTTTTTCAACTCTATTCAAATCATTATAGTTATAATATGTATCGTCATTTCCTCTGTCTGTAATCAAATCACTGAGCACCTACAACCACCGCCTTTGTAACAAATCCTCCTGTTAGATTTGTCTCCAATCTTTCTATAACAGTATCTTTAAAATTTCCCTTTTCAACTTCAATACTAGCTCTGGCTCCCACTGTTTCATTTTCAACTACAAATGAAATATTTTGCTCAATACGATTTTGATAATAATTAAAAAACCTTTCTGCAACATTAAAGCTATTTGTAGAGGTCACAAGAGTTGCACTTTGAACCTCAATAATATTTTCCTTTTCTCCAGCAGGTAAATTTTCAATTTTTTTAGTTATTATTTTAGTATTATCATCATAATTTTTACCTCTTAAAATAACATTACCTTTTTCAGAAACCGAAATAATACAGTAATTAGCACTTTTTTCTACAATATTACCTCCTGTAACAGTCAAGTCAGCTGAAGGAGAAGAGAAGGATATAATGTTATCTCCTACATCTAATTCACCATTAAACAATTCTTTCACATCAGAACTTAAAATATAATTATGCTCCGTAACACTTACGCCAGTTACATAGGTTTTTAATTTAACTTTCGTACCTATAAACTTTCTATTCATATCTATGACAACAGGGTTCATATTTTTAATATCAGGCTGTTGTCTTATAGCTATTGCTCCACTTCGACTTGTATCAACATATCCCCCTATGGCAAAAGCAACCTGCTGCAAAGCCTCTCTGTGTGTACATTTTGGTATCCAACCACTTAACTGAATATCCTTTAAACTGTTGTCTAAAGAATATCCAAAGCCTGCATCATTCATGATAATTTCAATCAAATCTTTAGCCGAAATATCAAAATATATATCTCCCTTAAAATACGTACCGTCCATTACACCTATTCCATCCACAGTTTTAATACTCATAAGTCTATTTCCTTGACTCTCCCACTTATCAAGATAAAATGTACCTAAATTTTTGATATTTCCATTTATACTACCATCAACACTTATCTGCTGTTTTTTCTGTAATAAATCATAAACACCTTTAGGGTTAAAAATATTAAAATCATCACTATCAGAATATACAGTAAAATCAAATGTATTTATACTTAACTGGGTAGATGTCAAATCTATCTCCTCAAGTAATTTAGCATCTTTAATGTCGATACTATCAAAGGTTTTTACAACCCCGTGCATAATATTTTGTATTTTTAAATATCTATATCCTCTGTTCATTGAATTAAATGTAATTATAATTTTGTTATAGTTTTCGACCTTATTTATACAGCTAAAACGCCAATTATCAGGATTAAAATTTTGTTCCGATAAAATATTTGTGTCCTTATACCATTTTATATTTAGATTATTACAGTAATCATTTCCATATGGATTAAACTCAAATGTCAGACCTATACTACTATGATTTTCTTTATAGTTTAAAACAAGAACTGGTGGTACTTCAAAAGCTCCATTTTCCAATGTCATGCTTTTACTCCAAACACCCCAAGTTATATCCTCTGGATTATCGGGAAATGTTTTAAATGTCCCATCAAGTTTCCAGTAATCTTTCTCCAATGTACAAACCTTAGGTGCAAAAACACCCTCAAGAGCTAAATCTTGAGGGTTTATAAAATCTTGCTTATCATCAATTTCTGCTGTTGTGTCCTCTTTTGCTGATACATCTACAAGACCAAAGGCTACTGATATCGAACTACTCAAATTACATCACTCCCAACAGGCGACTTTGCTATAAAGTTTACAGTCAAGTTTTTCCAATAATTAGTTTTACCACAACATTTTCTAAGCTCATCAGATATAGAGGCGAAATATGCTGTAAAAGTATACTCTCCTTCTTCGTCAGGCACAGTCACTTCATGAAATTCTTTCTTTTCGGTAAGTTTTTTCCACAGCCTACCATATTCATAAACATCAAGAGTTGAGCCTATTTGAAGCTGATAATTAAAATATACTCCTATAAGCTCTCTATAAAGGTCGCCACTTTCCACTCTTGTTGCGAATTTATCTAAAAAATCAGCTGTTCTTTTAATATTTATAACAGGAACATTATAAATCTCCCCATCAATTTTAATCATCAATAACACCTCCCGTTATAAGGCTTTTTCCACGTCTTCTGCTTATCCTCTGCACATTTCTATAAATAACCTCTCCGTCTAAATATACAGGCATATCAACCGTAAAATCACTTCCAACCCCCATAAAACCTTCCATTTCCTCTCTCATAATCTGACGTATAAGACTTTCAGGTGTTTCAATATTTCTTCCTGATTTTTGGTCACCCAGAATAGCTAAAAATTCTTGGTTTGGTGGTATAACAGCTCCCTCAGCAAGCATAGGAACGGCAGCTAATGCAGGTAAAAGAGAACCTCCTGAAGCTATAACAGCAGCAGTAACTGCAACAGCTCCCGTTATAGCAGCAGCTGTTATAATTGCTGTTTTATGCTCACTCCAAACATTTTCGGCTTTTTCGCCAGTAGCCTCTATAAAACTTACAAAACTTTCCCAGGCAGATTTTAAACCACTGACAAATGTATCTCTAACTCCAACAGCCGCTTCATAAACAGTATTAACAACACCAGTTCCCCATATAACAAAATTAGAGGCTGTTGAATTAACCCAATTTACAACGGTCTCATCAATTCCTTCCAAGGCAATTCCCATATTCGACATAATATTTGAACAGGTCTCATATACAGATGTAGTTACAGAGGCTTTCATTTGTTCCATATCATTAACCACAGCTATATATAAATTTTCAAAATATCCTGAAATATTTTCTTTTGTTGTAGAAACATTAGTTGATATATTTCCTAAAGCTGCACTTATAGCTGTGTCAGCACCATTTATCGCTTCGGTTATAACCTTAGCTGCATTTTGGAAACTTAATTCCATAGCTATTAAATTATTTTGCAACCCTGTGTTTAACAAACCTAAAGTTGTTAATACCAATAAACTCTCAGCAGCAAGAGAATTATTAAGTCCCCAATCTGGGTTATATATTGGGATTGGTATAGGTGGAAAAATTGGTGTTTCTACCTTTGGCACCTCTAGTCCCCAATCTGGGTTATATATTGGGATTGGTATAGGTGGAAAAATTGGAGCTTCTACCTTTGGCACCTCTAGTCCCCAGTTTGGGTTATATATAGGGATTGGTATAGGTGGAAAAATTGGAGCTTCTACCTTTGGCACCTCTAGTCCCCAGTTTGGGTTATATATAAGACTTGGTATAGGCTGAAAAACAGGGTCTAAAATTATAGGCAAATCCAATCCCCAATTAGGATTATAAATAGGGTCAGGCAAAGGGGCAAATATTGGCTGTGGCACAAACACAGGAACAGTTTCAAACTCTTTAATTTTATCTTTTAATCCTATTAAAAAATTATCAAACTTATAATCTATTTCATCTAAATCTGTGTCAATATCATCAAAACCAAAATCTAAGTCAAAATCATTACCGTCATAATCAAAATTGCCACTACCGTTACCACCAGAAGAACCTAAATCCCGCTGTAAAACGTCTAATTGGTCAAACTGTGCAAGAGCACTTTTTGCCGCTTTTGCAGCAGAATTAATTCCGTCAGCTAAATTATTTTCATTTTCAGCAGCACTTCCGGCAGAGTTTGATAAATCCTTTATGGATTGACCTAGTTTGTCAGTATCATCATTTGGGTTTTTACCTGTAATAATAGAGAAAATATACCCTATTCCCTCAGCTATCAATATAAGTATTTCTAATATTCTGTTTAAAAACTTTACAAAAGGCAATAAAACTTCTATAAGTCCGCTTCCCACAATTGATAAAAACTCTTTCCAACGCTCTGATAATATTCTTGTCTGATTTGCCCAACTGTCAGAAGTTTTAGCAAAATCACCCTCTGCAAGTGCTGTCTGCTCCATTACATAGGCATATCTTAGTTGAATTTGTTCAGCCTGCGTCATAGCGGATATTTTTTTGTTTATACCTTGTGTGTAAGCAAACTGTTGAAGATTTGCCTGTGTCATAACAACGCCTATTTCCTTTAAACTTTCTGTCTCTCCTGTCCATATAGATTTAAGCATTGTGTCGACTTCTTCAAAAGATTTGTTATAAAAAGAGGCTATATCTCCAATTCTTTTTGTAGCACCTAAAGCCATGTCAGCAGCTTCCTCTAAAGCCATGCCTGAGCCACGGCCCATTGCCATGTATGTAGATGAAAATTGTTTAGCCGCCAATTTGCTCATACCCAATGTTTCAATAGATGTCTTTGCAAATTCTTCACATTTATAAGACATACTTCCAAAAGCTGTTTCAACAACATTTTGAACCTCTTGCATATCAGATGCCAAAGAAACAGCTTCTTTTCCAAACTCAATAATTTTATCTACAACAAAAGCTGCACTTAATGCAATTCCGACAGCAGAGGCAGCACTTATTATTGCCGAAAAACCTCTTGAAACAGCAGATACACCTGTGTTGAAACCTGATGTATCTACCCTTGTATCAATTCTTATACTACCGTCATACTGTGCCATTTATACCTCCTTTCTTTTTCTGCATCAAAAAAGCACCCACAAAAGTGAGTGCTTTATAAAAAATATTAAATTGTAAAATAATCTACTCTCTGTATTTAGCCTCAAGTTTAGGTATTAATACTTTAGTATTTGTCACAGCTGTTTTCATCTCTGTTAATCCAGCAAATTCCCCATAAAATCCAACTGTATCACCTTTTATTATTCTAGACTCTCCCTTTGCCAAATTATAATGGACATACCATTCATTTCCGTTGTCATTTCCAACGTAACCATATTCAGTAACAACTCCACCTATAATTTCCTGTGTGACATATAAATTTACATATATAACCTTACCTACATATTTGTCAGGATTTCTTATTAAATCATCATAGGAAATAGACTCATAGGAATTGATATACTCCTCTTTAGTCATATTTACTGTTTTACTATTTGTTCCACTAACAGCAGTAAAACCAAATCCAATAAATGAAACTACTATCATAATCAAAGAAATCAAAAAAGTTTTTGAATATATACCATTTTTAACTCCTCTGATTTTACAAAGCAATATAAATATTAAGTTTCCAAAAGCACAAAAAGCAGAAGCAAAAACTAATCCGAAAAATAGTGATGCCAAACTTTTTCCAGATAAAAGAAATAAAGATATCCAAAAGAAAGCACTTAATATAAAAATTGTAATACTGGATTTGCTTATATAGGATTTTTTATTAGTTATATTTTTCTTGTTTTTAGAGCTATTATCATTATTATCAAAAGGATAAAGCTCTGGTGAACCGTAAGCCCCCATAATATCCCCCCCTTATATGATATTATAAAAATATAGTATCATATAGAAGTGTATATTTCAATTATTATCCATTTAAGGCTTTCATAAACATATCATACTTATATTTTTCAACCTCTGTAAGTTCTTCAGGAATTTCATATATATATCTATATTTATTATACAACTTTAATTCCTCTTTTGATAATTTACCGTTAGCATATCTCAATCTAAAAGACATAATCCTACTCATTTGACAATCTTCAGGCATATCCATAAAAGCCATAAAAAACTCCCACCAATGTATAAATTCACCTCGTCCAAGTTTACCATTTAAAACTTTATTAACAGCAGAAAATATATATTTACTATCATGAACAAAAGAATACACTCTAACACCATTTGTATTACTTTCTATAGATGCTTCACCACAATTTAAAAATTTTACACCTTGTTCCAAAGCCTTTATATAATCTTTAGGTATTTCTTTGTATAAGAGGTTTAAGAGTATTATATTTTTTTCACTTTGAGTAAGTTCTTTATCTTCCATAGCTAAAATAATTTTAATCCCTGTTTTATAATCACAATTTATGTCATAAACATTATTATCAATCTTTATTTTTGTCGGGTATCCTTTAATAAACAAATCAATCATTTCATAACACCGGTTTCTTCATCATCAGACATATATTTTGATAATTTTTCAGTTCTGTTTTTATTTATATATGGAGCTATACCATATAAAAAATCCTCAAACATTTTCTGATTTAATGAATCTCCAAAAATTTTATTTATTATTTCCTCTCCGAAAACTATACCAAACTGCTCTTTTATTTCTCTACACATTTTTGCGAGCAATTTTATGCCTTCACGAGTTTTAACTTCTTTTGATTCATCAGAATTATCAATATTCTGTGCTTCTGTTATATAATTATTTTGCTTTTTATTTAAAAAATCAACTAAACTATAATATCTCTCTATAAAACCAACATCATCAGGATCAAAAGATATAATCATATTTTCATCACCATTAACTTTTAATCTAACTTTTGTATCTCTTATTTTTATATTATTCATATCATGCATCGCCCTTTTCAGTAAAACTCTTTGTACTTGGATTGAAAGTTCCTATAATAGGGTCACCTATAAAATTAATTGTAAAATTAATCACAGCTGAACTTCCACCATCTCCTCCAAAGTCATCAATTTGTATGGAGCAAATATTTTTCTCTGCCGGATATGCTCCTGTTTCTTCAGTCTCATATAAATAAACAATACATACCTCTGTTCTGGCATCACCTAAAACAGCTCTTTTCTTTCTCAAGCCATCTACAAAATCAAATACAGGATCGCCTTTATAAGCTGTCATTGGTACTGCTGATGTAGGTTTGTAGCTTTCAACATCAGTTGTACCACTATCCTGATGTATATACGTTTCATCACTTTTTTGTGGATTATAACTTATAGTCATACTTGTAACACCATTTCCCACAAGAGACCAAGTTGCCTCTGAGCTTCCTCCTGTATTTAAAAATGTTGCAACTTTACTTCTTTTTATTTTAGTTGCCTCAGCCATTTAATCTCCTCCTCTTTGTTAATTTCAATTGTATTTGTATCTGATATGTTCCACGACCATCATCATCAACATCAAAAAGCATAACATTTGATGCCGATATATTTTCCACATAATATCCTACAATATCTGGATAAATTTCTTTATCATTATTATCTTCAAGCCATTCAAAAAAATCATCTAAAAAGTCATAATTATCCTGACGATCTTTTTCACTTATAGTGTATTCCCTAGCATAGAAAACATAATTATTTATATATGTTCTATTGCCACAAATATCTTCAAGAGTTTTACTATTTCCAGAAGGTGCAACAGCCACAGTTCCAGGAGTACTGTCTGTACCGTCAGTCATAATAGGTCTAAGTTCCATTTTTTCAAATTGCTTTAAGTAATCTTGAATAGCTTTAATAATATTCATACCAAACCTCCCATAACTCTTCTCGCACCTGATATTATTTTATCTTTATGGTCCGATTTCATTCTTTCAAACCACATTTTTCCTCTTTTAGGTGCTCCATTAAAACTTAGATGTTTTTCAGTCAATATTTTTCTTTCTCCAAGTTTTGCCCAAGAAGAACCTGTTGTAGGGCTTACCATTAAAACCCCATAGTATAAATATTTTGCATAAGGCATATTCCAAATAACTTCACCTTTTCCTATAACAGTTCCCAAAATAGCACTTCTTTTTAACATACCTGTATAAAAAGGTGTATATGGATCACAAAGTCTTATAACTTCACTGTCAACAAATCTTTGTACTCTCTCATATCTTCTCTCCCAGTTCGATTGGAAATTAGGGTTCCACTGTAAAATTGCAGTACAATTATCATTTGTTACAAAACGTTCAAATGGTACATTTATTCTCACTATCTACCACCAACCTTATAATGCTTTAACTCTCCAAAATCAAAAACATCTACTGTTGTAACAACCCTTACAGAGCCTAAAGAATACAACTCAGAAGGTTTATTTTTTATCTCATAATCAAATATGCCTTTTAAAACAATATCCTTTTTAAGAGGCTTAAAATCCCTTGAAAAAGGTATATATAACTCTAAAGTATTACTATCTTTTAAACCACTTTTTGATATATTTATGCCCTCTACATCTTGCCACAACACCCCATAAACATAATATTTTTTCCAAACTCCTTCTTCTTCTCTGTAAACTGTACAATTATGAGGGAACATATTAATCAACTCCTCTATACAACAAAGGTACAGCATTATCATCACATATTCCTGATAAATAAGACTGTACCAGTTGTTTTTTTATTGAATTAATACTTTGTAAATTTGTCTTAACATATGTCTTTGACCAACTTCCTACACTCTCACTTGAAACTTTTTCTTTTGAACAATCATTTACATAATTTATTTCTATAAGTTCAAATACAAGCATTTTAACAGCTTTAGGTACATCTAGCATGCCTCTTATTCTGTTAAAAGTTTCTCTGTCAATTTCTTTTTCAGACATAAACAGATAGCGGTTAAAGACGGTTTCATCAACGATTGAACCACCTAAAGTAATATATTCAAAATATGTAATATAATACACAAAACCACCTCCTCTGTTTATTCTAATGAGTTTAATCTCTCAATCTCTTTTTTTAAATTTTCATTTTCAGTCTTTAGATTTTTATTATCTTCTCTCAATTTTTTTATTGTCTTATTTTCATTTAATGTTTTTTTATTTTCAACACCCATTCCAACAGTTTTTGCCATAAAATAACCTCCTATTTTATACTCACTCTTTGTAGTGAAGATATATTCCTGCTGATTTATTTTCGTAAACATCAGCTAAACCATAAGCACGATAGAAGAAAAGCCAACCGTCACTATCCTGATTTAATTCTGGAGAAATAACTTTATTTACTGTATGTTTTGAATACTGTAAAACACATGGTTTATGAATCACCATAAAATTAATATCTTTTCCAAGGTCAGCTTTTTTAAATCCTCCTGCAAGTTCATCATCTGTTGTTCCATCTAAGAGGTCAATAGCTGTGTAAAAACGTGACTGTGGTACTTTTACAATCTGACTAAAACTATTAAGTACTTCTTTTGACTTAGTTGTATCTACATTGTAAACAGCATTATAATGAGTAGGTGTAATAAATAAAATTCTATTTTCCTGTGGCACTTCATCTTCATCCATTTTATTCTGTGCAGAAATAAGAGCTGTTAAAACACTTGCTCCATCAGAAAGCGTTGCCCCTGCTGAAATTTTTGAAATTCCATCTGATCCTGCATACATAGCAAAACGAAAAGCATCCATTTCCGGAATTACTTTTGTTCTTATAAATTCACCTGATAATCTACCAAAAGCTATACCGGCTGTTTCCTCATTATCCATATTATCAACTGAAAATTTACGCCCTCTATCATAATTAAATTTTACGGTCTCATTTGTAAGACTTACATTACCAGAAACATATCCTCCATTCCTAGAATAATCTGCAAGACCATCCATAGATAATTTAGGAATTATAATCTCATTAGCATTAGCTCCCATTCTAACAAGAGTATTGTCTCCATCTAAAATTCCTGTAAGTGATGAAACTTTATAAACCTCATCTAAAAGGTCAATATATTTTTTAAATAAAGTAATTGAATTTGCCATAATATTTTTTCTCCTCTCTTATTATTTTATTGGTGGTAATCCCATTACAGCTCTAGCTTGATTATCTGTAACAGTTGATGTTTTTATATCTCCCATTCCACTCATATCGGAAGGTGAATTGGGATTTTTATAATAATTTTTATCTTTTGTCAACTCATCAAAAATATCTTTATCACCTTTTCCCTTATTGACTTTATCACTTATAGCCTTTTTAAACTCATAATAAACGGCTTTTTCTGTTAGTTCATCACGCCATTTGTTTTCTCCTACAATTTTCTCAAAACGTGATTTATAATCAGCTTCAATTTCAGCTTCTTTTTTCTTCCTTTCATTTTCAGCTTTTTCATCGGCTATTCTTTTCTCAAGCTCCTGAAATTTAACTTTGAAATTTTCTTCACTTTCAATATCTTTTTTTAATTCAGAAATAGTTTTTTCATAGTCTGTAATAGTTTCTTGAGCTTTATCTAAATTAGATTTTATATTATCAAAATCACCTTTAGCCCTTCCTATATCCTTTGTATTTATATCAAGTATATTTTTAAGCTGTTCATTTGTGGCTTCCGGAAAAATATTTTTGATTTCTTCTCTTGTCATTTAAAGTCTCTCCCTTCGATTTTCAGTTTGTTATCACAGTTCTTTCTGCTCACCTTGATAGTTTTTCGGGGTTCCGCCCAAATTTCAAAAAATTACATAAAAAAAGAGCCTGTTTAACGTCTGTACTCAAAGACACCTTTTTATTAATCAAAATACTCCTCTAAACTACTTCCCCTTTCTCGTAATATTCCATCGCATATCATTGTTACCATTTCACTATAACCAAGAGGAACAAAATATTTTCTGTCCTCACTGTCAGGATTTTCTTTTAAAAATGTTATAATATCTTTCATTATTTGTAGCCATTCATCATCTGTATTGTCTTTTCTTTTTATCCTTTCAACAATTTCTAATGCAGTCATACAACTTATCACCCTCTTAAACTTTCAAGTAATTCATTCAACTCCATAGATTCCTCTATTGTTCCATCTAAATATATTTTATCATTTATTTTATTTTCAATCCAATCTAATCTTTTATCTACATCAATATTTATAAGATAAACAGCAAAGTCTGTATCATTATCGAAAATTTTCAACAACTTATTTAATTTTCGAAGTGAATTAACATAGTCATCATATTGAGATGAAATTATTTCTATATTTTCTTTATTACTTATCTCTTGACATAAAAATTGAATAGTAGCCTCTTCAATAATTCCATATTTAATATATGTTTCTCTATCAAAATAGCTAATGGAACGAGCATGAAGCTGTTCATGAAGTATTATATGAGGAGATGTTTCTGACATTGTCCTTATATCACAGTTCCATAGTTTTCCATATTGTAATTTATCATTATTATCAACAATAATTTTGCCACTCCATCTACTTTCTTTTTCAACATATTTATCAATTATTTTATTTGTTTCTTTTGCAATTTCTTCAATCTCATTTTTAGAAAATATTCTAATATTTTCATTTACAATAGTTTTTACTTTAGGAATATTATTTATTTTTTTAATATTACTAACAATAATTTTTGACCTATCTACTCTCATGGGCAAACCGGCTTTTTTACTGACATCAATATATTTATTAGTCAAAATTCTTATCTTTTCTGTTACTCTTTTTTGGAGTTCATTATCTTTAACAGTTTTATAAAGTTCTCTTTCCTCCCTAGCATATCTTATTTTTTTTTCTAATTTTCTTTGTATTTGAGTACATTCATATCTTGTATATTTTGAACCATCAATATAAATAATTTCATTGGAATATCTTTCCATACTCTTTAACTCAGACTCAGAGTTTGCCGGAATACTTACACCCATTATAATTGGATATGCAAAATGGCGACAGTTCCACTCCCCAATAGGTCTTTTAAGAGTTGATTGTATATAATCAAATTCTTCATTTGTATATTGTTTACCCTGATATGGTAAATGGTCAGGAGCAGAGGGACTGTGGGCAGATATTTCAACCCCATTAGCTCCAAAATCAATTCCGTTTTGTTTAGCTATATTTTGAGTAATATATCCTACACCATCAATTATATTTTGTCTCACAGCACTATCTATTCTTCTTGTATATCCACTTTCATATTTTAATCTCAAACCACTTCCACCTAAATCCTTCACAGATTGACGTATAACCTTATTATAATCATCAACACCTGTTGCAACAGCTGTAATAGCTTTATCTATTGTGTCATTATAAAAAGAGCATATATCTTTAAATCCATTATATGTTTTTATGCCTATTGCTGTTGTCCTACTTATATTTTTAAAAGTATTATTTGTTAAAGCCATTCCACTTTTAATTATATTTTGTAGTAGTATATTCTCATTAAATGGTATCTGATTAATTTCTTTAGCATCATAAAAAGGTTTTGACCAGTCATATTCCTCTTTTGCTACATTTTCATATATTTTTTTAATATCCTCAATACTTTTACCTGAAACTTCTGATAATTGTTTTGTTATTTTATTCAAATTATAACTGTAAGTATACATTTGTTGAAGTTTTTTAGCTTGAGAGGGGGTAAGTTCTCCTATTTCATTTAAAATAGTGCCTATTTCAATTAAAATACGTCTGTTAATCTTACTGAAACGATTTTCAAAAACATCAGCAATGCTGTCTATTTTATCATTGTCAATCATAGAACCACCGCCTTAAGCTCTCAAAAGCTCTGTTGCCTCATCTTTTGAAATTCCTATTGATGTAGCTATTATATTTATAGCTTGGCCCTCTGTAAGAGTTCCTTGTTTATACTGCATAACAATATTTATAAGAGATTGAGTTTGAGCACCATTTAAAGATTTAGCCACAGTATCTTCTATATTATCTTCTATATCATTTTTTTGTTTTGAAGAAATACTATATTCTTCATCTGTGCCTAAAATATCATCAAGAGATGGCTCACTTTTTTTAATATCATCAATTTTTGATTGTGCCTCATCAATACTTTCATTAGGATTAAGCCATTGTCTAACCTCAGCCTTACTCTTAATTCCCATAGCCTGTGCATCTTTAAGCTGTGCCCAACTTTCTGAACTACTTTCTATTAATGAATAGGACCAATCAAAATTTAAATTATATTCACCTTGAGAAGCAAGTTCATAGTAATTTATCAAAATATCACAAGAATATATATAATCTTTTATACCTTTTTCAATTTCTTTTCTTATGTCAGTTATTAATGCATATGTATCATATAATCCGGCTTTAATTTCTGTTGCTGTTGCTCCTCTTGTTTCAGGAGATGTCAAAATTCCTTTGCTTGTTCCCACTGATTTTTCAAACAAGTCAAAAAGATTTAAAAGTCTGTTATAATAACTGCTATCTCTTATTTCAGGACTAAACTCCTCAAGCATTGAGTTTGTACCCTCTGTATTTCCCGCAATAAAAGCCTTACTAGGAAGTATCATTTTTCCTGTATATGGATCTTTTTTAAAAAGTCTTTCATTGGCAAATACTCTTACTTGCTTTAGTTGGAACTCATCTTTAATATCTTTTAAACAGTCATATATTTCATTTATAATACTGTCGCACCCAAAAGTTATAGGTACACCATAAAAGTCATTTGAAACCCTATTATCTATAGGAGATTTTATAAAGGCAAAAAGAACTCTATCAACACCATTTATTGCTCTATCTTCAATGCCTTTCCACTGTTCAACCTCTCTTATGCTTCCTGTTTCATTTGTAGTTTTATTTGTAATATATACAATATTATCTACAACATCATAATTAACCCATCTATAATAAATTTTATCATTTATGTTTATGCTGTCTGCAAGTACAGTAGCAGATTTAATAATTTCACCTTGTTTTTTATTTATTATTATTCTATCCTGTGAAACTATATCAAACAGTAATCTTCCACCATTAACATAGGGTACAATAACACACCCTCCTGTACCTAAAGCCATTCCGGTTATTTTTTTAATTTTATCCCAAACATTACTTATACATAAATTCAAAAATTCGGCTCTATCATTGTCTCCAACAACACTTACAGAGCTTTCTGTTACAGAAAGAGTAGTCAATTTATTTGAAAATATAGAGGTAAAATTTATATTTTTAATATCTTCATACCTTGATGTATAGCAGGAATTTATTTGTATTTGTTTATCGGTTGTAGTAGAGGCAGTTTTACCAAATAATCTTAATATAAAGTCCCACAAAGTTTTAAACACAGTTATATCACCTCCCTATAAGTTTATAAATATTATATTCAAAACTATACTCATCAGCATCCAATATATCTATATCACTACTTCCATCATCAAGACGTTTATCATCCAAACTTTTATCATCCCACACAGCTGTTTTTAATCCATTTATAAGGTCATTACATTCATTTTCAACAATATGGTATCTACCACTTCCCATAAGAAGACATGTACAGCGTATACGGTCATTTATAGGTTTTTTGATACTATTATATATAGGATAATTTGTATGTTGTCTATAACTGTTAATCATAGTTTGTTCTGCACTATCACAGTAAATACCATCAGGATAACCATAATCTCTTATAATACCCTCTACAAAATTTATAAACTCTATTTCCAACTCGTTAAAACTCATTCCTGTAGCCTTTATACTTTTTGCTCTAAGTTTATACATATGATTATCAAAAGAAATACCTGTGGCAACAAAAGCGTGATTTGATTTATTACCGCCAAAGTCATGACCTATATTTATACTATCAAATCTTTTTGGGATTTTAGATTTAGATATAATAAAACTTTCAGTATTATCAGCAAATATTTTATATATAAGCCCTTCAGCTAATGCCCATTTACCTAATATATATCTGTCGTATAACACCGTTCCAAAGTATTCTTTCTTTAAATTATTTATAAAACTCTTTGGAAGAAAAATATTGTCATCAAGAGTATATTCCTGTAAATATATATCAGCATCACTTTTTAAAAATTTATAAAACCAATGATTTGGATTATCAGGGTTGCACGTTCCATCAAACTTACTGTACTCTTTATCTAGTCTTGATTTAAGCATATTAAAAACATCCTCGTGCCATGTAACAACCTCATCACCATAACAATATTTTATAGAACTACCTCTTATCCTATCCACTTGGTTTATTTTATCTGCTCCCAAACAATAGCATTTTTCACCAAACAAAAAAGCTGTATTATCAGAATGTATGTCAGATACTAAAAAAGTACCATATATATTTTGTAGAGGCTCAATAATATTTCTTTGGAGTGTACCTTTTGTATTTCCCATTATAACGACAAGTCCTTCTTTTCCAGAAACTTCTCTTATTCTTTTAGGTATAATATAGTAATCTAAATATGTTTTTCCGGAACGTGTAGCACCTGATTTTATATTCCAACGTTTATTAGCATTATTCCAAAATTCTTTCTGTTTACTGCTTAGCTGCATTGTTAATTCCCTCCAGGATATTATCAAGTCTTTCAATGACCTCTTTCTCTGAATTGTCTTTAGGCTTATCTGACCAACCTTTAAAATTATTTATCAAACTAAATTTAGCACCTTGTACACCTTCACGGTCAAAAAGTCTTTGTTCTACATATTCCTCTATATATGTTTTTGCTCGCGTAATCGTGTCATTAAACTCTCTTTTTCCCTGATAGTTTAATAATCCTTGACGACTATTAAACCCCAGTGCTAAAGCTAATCCTGTTACAGTTGGGGGTTTAGGAAATTTTTTATATACTATATCACCTTTCTCTGTCATAACAGGCTTTCCTTGCTCATCTAAATAAGGAATTCCATTACATTCATCAAAATACTTATCTATTAAAATTTGTATTTCCTCTCTGTTTTTATATTTAGGCGGTCTACCGCCTCTATTATTTGACATCTACCGCCACCTCTCTTCTTTATAGTAAATCAAAATAAAAAAGAACAGAGATTTTAAATTCCCTGTTCCCTAATTCTTTACAATAACTATTATATTACATTTAAAATATATTTTTTCCCATTTTTGTTCCATTTTGTTGCGTTTTTTTCCCACTTTTGTTCCAAATTGTTCCGTAAACGTTCCATTTTGTTGCACGTTTTTTTTAAATATTATAGTTATCACATAAAAGAAGTATATCTTTTGTGATAACCTCAACTTTTCTACTTACTGAAGACTTTGACATATTAATATTTAAAGCAGTTGCAGTTATACTCATACCTTTTTTAAATACCATTTCAATTATTGTTTTGGCTTCACTTGATAGCATACCAATATAACAATCAAACCTTTCAGTATTTGTTTCAAGTTCATATATAAGTTTTTTGGTTAAATATATTTCATTTAATATTTTTACTTTTTCTTTTTCATATGCCCTGTATATGTTTTCAATTTCATTTTCAATAGGACTTGAAGGACTTCCACCTTTTACATAAATACTATCATAATTTACAGCTTTTAAATCTGTATTTAAAGAGGCGGTAAATATAGGATTATTAATTTCTTTTTCTATATCAAAAAGTTTTTTGTTAAGTCCTTCAAGTCGTATGTAGTTTAAATTTAAGGCTTTTTTATCTTTGTAATACTTATTAATTCTTTCTTTTATAGATTTATAATCTTTATTGTTCAAATAAAATCCGCCCCCTGTTATTAATTAAATATGGTATAATAAATATGTTCATTCTATGGGGGCGGTAGCTCCCTTTTACTTTTTAAATCTCATTAATATGTAATGTGAAATATATCATTTTTTTATTCCTCCATTAATTCAGGATTATCATATATATTACCTACAACTTCAATCATATTGCTTTCTGTTTCATCACAATATAGAGTGCCTTTTCCAAAACCAAATCCACAATGTAGTATCCACCATTCAACTGTTAATGTACTCTCATATCCCATAATTTTTAAAATATCACCTTCAAAAATCTTATGTCCCCTATTATCTACCATTCCTATATATTGTCCTAATGTATCAGGATTTACTTTTGTATACATTAAATCTTGTGGCATATTCCAGTCAGCAAAACCATCAAAAAATATAAAATGGTCTACATCTTCTTTTTTAAGCTCATCACAAATTGGACAAAGCATTCTTTTTTGGTGTCTTACATAATAACCTTCAACCCATTGGTTATTATCAAGCCTTTTTGCTCTGAATAAAATTTCTCTCACTTCTCATTCAACTCCAATCTTTGAACCCATCTATCTAACTTTTTCTCTTTTATATCAGCTTTTTCTTTGTTAATAAAAATTGTGCTGTTTATAGTTAAACTCAACTTAAGAACATCTACACACAACTCTAAATCAGCTATCTCCTCTGCTATATTTTTTAAACACATATAATCAGTATTCGGTGTATAATTTGTTCCACTATATGCTCTCCTCAACTTTAATGCCGCTTGAGCAAGCTCTGTGGCTTCCTCAGCAGCAGCTGCCAAAAGTTCCTCTTTTCCAAGTTTAATTGCAATAAAATTCATTTTCTCTTGTTTATCCATTATTTCTTCTCCTTAAAACGGTAAACCCTCATCTTCAATACTTTCATCTATTGGGTAAAAGTCTGCCTGTATATTTTCGGCTTTAGATGTACTTTGAGTATTTTTATTGCTTTCAGCAAAGTACTGCTCTTCAACTACTACATCTGTAGACCATCTTTTCTGTCCATTTTGGTCATTCCAAGAACTGACTTGAAGTCTACCAACAATGCTTATAAGTTGTCCTTTTTTCAAATATTTCTCTGCAAACTCTCCAAGTTTCCCAAAGGCAACACAGTTTATAAAGTCCACCTCTGGCTCTCCTTGATGTTTAAATCTTCTGTTTACAGCAAGTGTATATTTTGCCACAGCAAGAGGCTCTGGACCTTTTGAATATCTTACTTCCGGCTCTTTTGTAAGCCTACCCATTAATAAAACTTTATTCATTAAAACCACCTTTCCAATCATCACATAAGACCATTTGCTCTGTCTTGTTCATACTCAAATCTATAACAATCCTCTATTGTTTCTATGCCTCTTTTGGCAAAATTAGAAAAAATACCGTTTATGTAGTTTATATTCAAGCAATTAGCCTTTTGTGCCTGTTCAAAAGCATACTCAAGCATATTTTTATAGTTCTCATCAATACCACCTGTAATACCTTTTATTCTTCTAAACACATACTCAATATCAGGTGCTGAAGGATTTCTCCCAAAATATCTTAAAAACAAATATCTTGAAAAACTGAACACCTGACTTTTTATATCCTCTGGTATATATATATTTAATATATTATTATTTTCTACGCACACGCCCGTATCATCATCATGACCATAAATAATATTTGTTTCGTTTTGTATAGTATTGTTTTGTTTATTAATGGTATGTGTTTGTGTATCTCCTTGTGTATGTGTCTGTGTATCTGTTTGTGTATGTGTTTGTGTATCTGTTTGTGTATGTGTTTGTGTATGTTTAAAAGACACAAGAGAATTTATTTTATACACAGCTGATTGATTTCCACCTCTACTTGAGAACTCAATAAGACCTGCTTGCTTTAAACTATTTCTGGCATTAATTATGGCTTGCTTTTTCAAGCCTGTCTTAATTTCAAGCACCACGATAGCTACTGTAAAACTTTCTTGCCACCCTGTCTTATTAGCTATATGCATTAATGCGTGCCATAAAGCAATACTACCGGTAGACAACTTATTTACCTCGAGCCAATCGTAAAACGCTTTAATTTCCAAGATATAATTCAATGCCCTATACCTCCTTAATATTCAATTTTTTTGTTATAAAAAGGGGTATTTAAACCCCTTCTATATAACTAATAATAAATTTTAAAAAGTCCAAAAAAGTCCCAATATAAAAATCAGTTATTAAAAAAATCATCTTCTATAAAATCATTTGTGCCTACTTCATATGATATTTCTTCTTGAATAGGTTCGTTTATAGATTCATTTGTATTTTCATATTGTTCAGGCAACATATTTTCATCTTTATTATCTACAAACTCAACTTGTCCATTTTCATTTATTACACCCATATCATTTTCAAATGCTGTCTGAAGTTCTGTACTCATAATTCCCCACTTGCTTATAAGCTGACGTAACATAGTTTTACAAGCCATTCCGTCAAAGTCTTTGTACCAAAATGATGAATACAACCACATATCTTTTTCAGAAACTTTTCCAGCTAAATAATCTTCAAAAGAAACTTTAGCATATTTTCCGTTAGTGGCTTCCAAATTAAATGAAGGACTATATTTATCAGCGTGTTTTAGCATTTTATTTTTTGACCAATACATAGCCTTTGTAAATCCATTAAGATATTCAAAAAAAGCATAATACCCTACTGTTGGAGCATTTTCTCTTTCTTCCTCATCTTCAATAATTCTTACTTCTATTTCTTCAGTTAATGGGTCATAATTTATAACTTCTCCGAATTTTAAAGGAAGAACATTTATTTTCTTATAATACCCTGACCTTATAGCAAGCTGTATATATCCTTTATACCCTATTTGGAATGTAGCTACTTTACAATTACGCTTTTTATCATTGAATGGTACAAGATAATATTGTCCTAACTGTGGTGAAGGACTTAAATTAAGGCTTTCACCAAGTAATGCAGCTGATAATATAGTACCTGCATCACATTCCTGTAACATTGGATTTACTGCAACAGCACTTGATACAGCAACAACAAATCTTTTTGCCCTGTTCGGTTCGCCTAATGTTTTATTTATAAGATTTTTATATGCATTACTTTGAATTGCTACACTAAATTTAGGTTGACTTTGTTTTTTCTTTTCTACAATACTGTTATCTACTGCCATAATAATTCACCTCTTATTTAATTTTTCCATACTTTATACCATTACTAATAAGAAATTCTTTAAGAGCTTTAAACTGTTTAGGAGTGGCAAAAACTCTAAATTCAATAGCCATAAGTTTTAATTCTTCACGTTCTTGAATAACATCTTTTTTAACATTTGATGTATTTTCAAGTTCTTTTTGCTTATTACTAAACTCTATAAGTCTTTTATTTTCAGCAATAACCTTATTTATATCAAGTGTTTGAAAATATATATCTGTTATTTGTGCTTTAAACTCTGTATTTAAGCTATCAATAAAAGATAAAGCACTTCTTGCATTAACAACAATACTTTCAATTTCTAAAGCTATATCAGACATTTTATATGTAGCATTAAGCCACTTATTGTTAAATATACTTTTAAGAGGTATAAGCTCTTTAAATTCTTCTATATTGTCACAATAAACAACTTCTATATCTTTTCTTTTAGACTCTTTCTTAATATTTTCAAACTCTTTTATCTGTACATCTATTGCTTTTATAGGTTTATCAACCATTTCTATAAGTTCATTTATATTAGTTTCAAATTCAATGTATGGTGCAAGACATAAATTTTTAACTTCTTTTCTTTTGCTATCAAGAGCTGATTTTAATTTATTAAGTTTTGCTCTATCAGCTTTAGCTTCTTTTATACCCTCTTCAGTAACAACAATATTGTTATACTTTTCAAGACTCATTGATAATTCAGCTTTTATATCTTCGTGATTATACTCTATTGAACTTGGAAAACTATGTTCCATATCAGTTTTCATTATAATTTCCATAAAATCCTCCTATATATCCGGAAGTATAAGAGAAGGTCTTTTATCCTTCTCTACACAATCCCAAAATTCTAATTCTTTATTAAATATAAAATTAATATCATCTATAACATCTTTACGCTCTATAAAATAATGTCGCACATCTATTTTATTTTTGTCATACCAGTACTTTAATTGAGCCTTTACAACAGCAAATTCCCAACCAGTAGCCAAAAGCTGATGTATAACTTGTATATAATATGTATCAGGTATTCTATTATCCCACCAAGCAATTTGAGCAGAACTACTTATAAAAGATGTTTTTATCTCTAAAATTCCTTTTCGCCCTGTTTCTTTTTCAATTAAATCACCGTCAAGGGTAGCAAATATAAAAGGTTTATTCTTTATATTCGCCTTCATACCAAACTCATCATAATTTACTATATACTCCGGAAAATCCAATTTAAAAAGCTCTCTTAAAAACTTTTCACTTTCTTTTCCATATTTGACAAACTCATTTTCTGAAATATCTTCAGGTTCACGTCTTCCTGTTTTTTCTTCCCAAAGCTGAACATTGGTTTTCCATTTACTAACACCTATCACAGCTGCTGCATCACTTCCACCAATGCCACTATTTCTTTTCTTTAACCACTCTAATTTTTCAATTTCTCCCATTGACAACACCGTATTTTTCATATAACATTAAATTGAGTTATTTGATGTGTTTCCCTTTTGGAATTGCCGTTCCTTGGGGGATTTTTTATTTAAAATATGTATCCTGATAAAAATGCTATTACAATAGCTTCAGCACATACAATAATAAATAATATAAGACAAGTACTTTCAAGCTCTTTGTATTTTGCAATGTCTTTTCTTCTGGCTTTTCTAAGAACATTAATTTCATTGATTAACCCTAAATCCCTATCCATCGTAAAATCTGTTTTAACCTGATAAATATCATCTTCCACATCAGAAACCCTTTTTTCTAGCTCAAGCCACCATTTTCCATATTCTTTCATAGATTTTAAAATCTCATCAACTTGTACTAAAATTCGCTTTTTCTCTTTTCTTATTCTTTTAACACTCATTGATTTATACCTCTCCCTCTGTATTACTTATAAGTTCATCTAAGTCACCTGATACTGCAAGATTAATAATTTTAATCATATTGTTTTTAAACCTTTGAACTCCCTCTTCATTTGTTCTTAGTTTTACATATGACAATAACTCATAGCTTAATATAGCTAATGCAGCTAAAAGTTCTGCTGTACTTTTGATGTTTATATTTACATCACCATTATTTTCATCAAAATGGAATTTAATCATTTACATCACTCCTAATATTGTAAAATTCCTGCATTTTCTTCAAGTTTGGCACATTTACCTAATGCACCCTTATTTTCTCTACCTAATCTTTGATACCTGTAAGCATAAACACATATTTCTTCAAATTCACATTTGTAACACTCACATTTTCGGTCTTCATTTTTATAAGTTTCTTTCAAATTTATCACCCTCTTTACATTTATTCTTCTATTCCCAATCTTTCAAAAAATTTCTTTCGAGGAACTTTTCCACGTACGGTTATATAACCTTGGCTTTTTAGCTCTGCATTAATTTTACTTATTAACTTGTATGCCATTCCCCTAGATGTTCTTGTTATTTCCATAACATCATCAACTGTTAATAAAGTTGGGTATTTCATATTTTCACCCCCTCTCTAAATTAATTTATTTTTATTCAAACAGCTCCCACCATTCAATATTTAATACTTTTGCAATTTTCTTTGCATTATCAACTGATATTTTTCTATTTTTACAAGAATATTTTTGAATTGTAGAAATTCCTATACCAGTAAGTTTACTTAACCTTTGAGCTGTTATATTTTGTTCTTTCAATATTTTGTTTAATTCCATACTTTACCCCCTATATATTGTTATTTTTCACTTTTTGTGATATAATTTTCTCATTAAATGTGAAAGGAGGATGTTTATATGAATATGATACCTGTAAATTCTTCTAATATATCAAAAATAGGATATGAAAATGGAACATTATATGTTGAATTTAAAACTAGAAGTCTTTATGCTTATAATAATGTTCCAATAGAAGTTTATAATGCTCTTATGTCAGCATCATCTCATGGTAAATACTTGGCATCTCATATTAAAGGTCTATATAGCTATCAAAAATTATACTAATCTATAACGATTAGTATTATAGCAGGACCATTAACTTCAACATTTACATCTTTGTAAGGTTCTGCTATATGCTTTTCAACACCTTCTCGTCTATACAACTCCTCAATCAATTCATAAGTTGTATATTCATCTATAGTTTTTCTGATTATTTTTTCCACACTCTCACCCCCTTACTGTTGGTAACTTAATGTTGATTTGTTGATATAATCTTAATTACTATTCATTTACTAAAGTTAAATTTTTAGCTAAGTTTACACCTGCTGTTATTCCCAATAAAAATACTTTTTCTATCTTTTGTTCATCTGGTAAATCTTTTAGAATTATTGATAATGTTTCAACATCTTTTTTTAATTCTTCAGTCATAAATATTACCTCCTTAAAAAATTACACTTTAATCAGTTTTACAAACATTTTTATTTATTTTTTGTTTGTTAAGCATATATTAGCATATTAATTTTAGCTTGTCAAGCGTATATTTTTTAATAATTTAATATTATTTATATCTAAAATACGCTTGACAAACATTTTTGAATAATTTATCATAGTACACAAGGAGGTGAATATATAAATGGAAAATACTATTACAGAAAGAGTTAAAACTATTAGAAAAAAATTAGGTTTAACACAAGAGGAATTTGCCAAAGAAATAGGCATTTCAAGAGCTAATATAGGAAATATTGAATATGGTAGAGTTGCATTAACAGATAGAAATATCACTTTAATATGCAAAACTTTCAATGTTAATGAAAATTGGCTAAGAAATGGTATAGAGCCTATTTTTAATGAAAATGAAATAGACTTAATTTCAGAAATGGTAAATAAATATTCTCTTAGTAAAACAGATAAATTAATATTAGAAAATTTTGTAAAGATGACACCTGAAGAGAGAAAAACTATAATTAATTCATTTATGAAATTTTCTCAATTAATTATCAATTCGAATGATATGCAAAATAATATATCTGAAAATATTGATATAGCAGATTCTAATACTATTAATCATAATGATAAAATCGAAAAAGAACTTGAGGCTTATCGTCTTGAACTTGAAGCTGAGCTTAAAGGGAAAACATTATCAGTATCAGAAGATACAAAAAGAAAAAAGGCTTAATTTTTTAATTATTGAGGTTTAAAATGAGTAAAGAATATTGTAAGCAAGTAGGAAATAGAATTTTTGCATCAAGAAAAAATTTAAAATTAAGTCGTGCTGAATTAGGACAAAAAATAAATCTTCATGAAACAACTGTTAAAAGATATGAAGATGGTGAAATTAAAGCTCTTGATGTAGAAAAAATTTCTGAATTTGCAAAAGCACTTAATGTATCCCCATTATATTTAATGGGTTGGGAAGATGAGATTAAGAAAACTATAAACAATAGCTTAGAAAATCTTACTAAAGACGAAAAAGAGGTATTAAGCCTATACAAGGAACTTGACATTGAAGACAGAGCTGAAATAAGAGGAACTATGAAAGGTATGTTAAAAGCCGAAAAGTACGCAACAACAAAGAGTAAATTACAAGCATAAAGGGGAATGTAATTTTTATTAACTTTAAATTAAATTAAGGGGGGCCATTTATATGGATTTTAAAGAATCATTAAAAAATTTTTCAATAAGAATAAAAACAATAAAAGATAGTATATCAACAGAAGAAGCAACTAAAACTTCTATAATACTGCCTTTTTTTTCGCTTATAGGATATGATATTTTTAATCCTAACGAATTTGTACCAGAATTTGTTGCTGATGTTGGTATAAAAAAAGGTGAAAAAGTAGATTATGCCATAATAATTGATAATGAGCCTGTTATACTTATAGAGGCTAAATCAATTAATAAAAGTCTTGAAAAGCACGATTCTCAACTTTTCAGATATTTTGTATCAACAAAAGCAAAATTTGCAATATTAACAAATGGTATTATTTATAGATTATATACTGACCTTGATGAAACAAATAAAATGGACAGAGAACCTTTTTATGAATTTAATCTTCTTAATATTACAGATGATGATATAAAAGAAATACAAAAATTTGCAAAATCAGAGTTTGACAAAGATAAAATATTTGAAAATGCCGCAATACTTAAATATTCAAATATATTTAAAAATGTTTTTACAGAAAACTGTAACAATCCAAGTGATGAACTTGTAAGATTATTTTTAAAAGATAATTATAAAGGTGTAAAAACACAAAATGTTGTTGATAAATTTAAACCTGTATTAAGAAAAGCAATAAATGATTGTATAGATGAAATTGTTAAGGAACGTATTTCTGCTCTTGTAACTGATACAGGATATTCAACACCTGAAAAAACTACACCTAAAAGCGAACCAATGGATAAAGAACTAGATGCACTTATTATAGTAAAATCTCTTTTAAATGATATTGTTGATATGAATGAAATAACATATAAAAAGACAGAGTCTTACTTTGCTATTTTATTAAAAAATAATACACGAAAATGGATAACAAGAATAATTATGGGAGATTCCCAAATAACATTGATTATACCTGATGAAAATAAATCTGAAATACGAATAAAACTTGATAGTATAAATGATATTGAAAAATATAAAAATGAACTTACTGATGTATTAAAAAGATACATAGAACCTAAACCTTCAGATGATAAAAATATTAATTATGTATTCACAAAATGGGGCAACTATCCAGAGCCGGAAAACTACAAAGTATATTTAAAATACGGTCTTCCGGAAAGTTGTTAAATAATAAATTTTCATTAATTTTGAAAAGAGGTAATACATTGGAACTTACAATAGAAATAATTAAAAATTTATGTAAGAATAAAAAACTTAGATGGACTAATCATATATTTATAAGATTAACACAAAGAAATATAAGTATGTCAGATGTGGAAAATGCTCTTTTAAGTGGTGAAATTATAGAAGAATACCCTTCTGATTATCCTTACCCAAGCTGTCTTGTACTTGGTTTAACAATAGAAAATAAACATCTTCATGTTGTATGTGGTTCAAACGGTGAAGAACTTTGGCTTATAACAGCTTATTACCCAAGTACAGAACTTTGGTCTAACAATTTTAAAGTAAGAAAGGAGAAATAACAATGACTTGTTTTATGTGCAAAGGTATTTTAGAAGATAAACTTACAAATTTTATAGCTGATTTAGAAAACTGTATTATTATTGTTAAAGATGTACCTTCACAAGTATGTACACAATGCGGTGAAGTTTCTTATTCAAACGATGTTGCCAAAAGGCTTGAAGAAATTATAAATATAACTAAAAATGCACTTACTGAAATTGCAGTTGTTCATTATAGTGATAATGTTGCTTAAAATATAATTTAAAATAAAAAAGCCCCTGTGCTACCAACACAAGGACTCCAAAAGATTATATCCCATAAACACATTGTGTCTAAAATGATATAATACCCACTAAGCAAGGCTATTATATCACTTTAAAACACACTCTGCAATATGGGTGTTATTTTTATACCCTTTTTTCGGAATTAAATGTTATAAATAATTATTTTATTGTAAAAAAATGATTGGAGATGATTATATGCCTGTTTACAAAAATGAAGAAAAGAAAACTTGGTTCTGTTCTTTTTACTATACAGATTGGCAAGGAAACAGAAAGAAAAAGAAAAAAGAGGGTTTTAAAACCCAAAGGGAAGCAAAGGCATTTGAAAGAAACTTTCTTGAAAAACTTGAAGGCGACTGTAATATGACTTTTAGAAATATGGCCGAAATTTATATGGAAGACTGTACACATAAATTAAAGCCTACTACTTTAAACATAAAAAAACTTCTTTTAGATACAAAAATATTGCCGGATTTAGGTGATATGCCTATAAATTCAATAACCCCAAACACATTAAGGGAATTTAATAATAACTTAGTAAAAGACAATGATTACAGCAATTTGTACATAAAAAAAATTAATGGTCAAATCTCTTGCATTTTTGATTTTGCCATGAAATTTTATAACTTAAAATCTAACCCTTGTAAATTATATGAAGGTATAAAAGGCAAACCTAAAGCCGATATACAGTTTTGGACACTAAAAGAATATAAAAAATTTATAGATGTTGTTGATGATATTTCTTATAAAATTGCTTATGAAATTTTGTTTTGGACAGGAATAAGGTCAGGTGAGCTTTTGGCTCTTACAATAGGTGATATTAATTTAAAGGCTAAAGAAATTTCTATAACAAAAAATTATGCTAAACTAAACAATCAGGAGCTTATACTCACACCTAAGACCAAAAAAAGTAAACGTGTAGTACAAATTCCGGATTTTTTGGCTAATGAAATAAAAGAATATATAGACCAGTTATATGACAAGCATAAAACAACAAGACTTATACTTGTGTCTCGCCCTTCTTTAAGAGTACGACTTGTTAATTATGCAAAAAAGGCAAAAGTTAAAGCTATCAGGCTACACGATTTCAGACACTCTCACGCATCACTTTTAATAGAATTGGGATTTCAGCCTTTAGTTGTTGCAGATAGACTCGGACACGAAAATATAAAAACAACTTTAGAAGTTTATAGCCACCTCTATCCTAATAAGCAAATTACTGTATGCGAAAAATTAGAAGAACTAAAATTTTAGAAAATAGTACGTTTTTAGTACGTTTTTGAAAATAAAAAAAGCTACATTCCTTTAAAATCAAGGTTTGTAGCTATTTTTTTAATTATTCATCCCATCATGACGATATAAATAGTATGACATAGGGAAACACTTGTCCCTTGGTGTAGGGTTATTTTTCAAAAAATTCGGTGTTTCTTGATTTCCTGATTTATTGAAATTCATTAATGGAAACAAAAAAATCCAGAATGAATTTTTATTTTTCATTCCGGATTTTTTTCTTTTCACTAAATATAAAACTATTAATTTTTTACTTTAAATAGTATCTTTTATTTGTACCTCTACCTGAACACTCTATCAATCCTTGTTCTATCATCTGTCGTGCTATAAGATAAGCACGAGTACGTTTAACATTTAATAATTCTTGTAGTTCTTCTTCTCCAATTTCACCATATTCAGAAAGATAATCTATTACAACTTTCATTTGTGGTGTAATCTTTAAAGTTATTTGTTCTTTGATATTTTTAATTGGTTCAATTATATTTTTATAATTAGCATTAGGAAGTATCAATTTAAAAGCATTTGGTGTTACTTCGATACGTGGTTTAACAGAATTATTTTCATATAACTTATAAATCCTACGAATACCTGTACCATATGATTCAATAAGCTTTAATCTATGGAATATTTCTGCAAGTTTTCTGTTTCTAGGCTGGGAAATACCACTTTGAATGTCTTCAACAGATAAACCAGGTAATAATCCACCGATAGAAATAAATTCTATTTCTGAATCATTAACATTTATAATAATACTTCCGCTAAAGCTATAATCTCGATGTACCATAGCATTCAAAAGTGCTTCACGCAAAGCCTCCTCAGGATAATCCTTTTTTTCTATACGATTTAATCCTTGGAACGTAGACATTGTTCTGTTACAGAGTAAGAGATATGAATAAGTATCATCTAATTGTCGAAATATAGAACCTTCAAACTCTTTTGCATCTTTAAATATAGTTTTATCCTCATCTGAAAAAACTGCTACCTTAACAGTATGTTTACATTGGTCTGAAAGTAAAAGTGCTAAATTTGAATAGTGGTCATCATGAAGATTTCTTAATCCAAGTGTTATAAATTTATCTTCACTAAATTCAACACCATAATTTTTAAAAGCATTTTCTGCTTCCTCAAAAGTCAATTCCTGTTCCATAGTACGCATATCTTCAAACTGATCACCATCAGTATCTTTTATCATTTTACGAATTAATTCTTGTGAAGCAGGTGCACTTGATGCTCCTTGTCTAACATACACTCCATTAGGTTTTAACCCTTTAGACTTTAGATAATAAGGCTTATAACTTCCTTCTCCTACCTCTATTCTAATTACTTTATCTTCTTGCAACACATAACGAATAAACATAGTAACATCAGGCTGAATTGCATCTCTTATTCCATTGGTAAGACGTGTATAACTATCATCTACATTTTCAAGTCCTATTACATTACCCTTGTCATCTACTCCAATATATATAGTGCCACCATCTGTATTTGCAAATGCGATTACTTCTTTATAAATTTCATCTGATAATTTAGCTTTAAATTCAATATTTTCACTTTCAAACATCATGGTAAGTCCTCCTTTTTTATATATTTCTACTTACCATTATAACCATTTATTCACTTTTTTCAATTATAAAAGTGAATATTCATATACATTGAGTGAATATTCTTTTTATGTGAATTAACTTAAATAAAGTCAAATAATATTTATCTTGTTATATCTTTATTGAAATAATTATACAAACAAAAAAATCTGAAATAGGATATTTGTTTTCCATTCCAGATTTTTCTCTTTTGATTATTAAATATAGTAATTTGATTATATTAAAATATAGACTCAAATTCTAGCTATTTTAAGTATAATAAACTTGATTATATTGTACTACTTATTATAATTTATACATACAATTATAGTATCTTTAATCTTATGTAATATGCTCTGTTCTTATGCTTAATTTTGTATTGTAGATAAGTTATAATCTTAAAATATCTTCTATTATACATTTATATATTTTTTAAGTTCTGCTGCCTTATTTTTAAGTTCTTCTTTAACTCTCTTTTTATAAGAATCAATAGCTGAATTTGCAAAACCAGCAGCTCCTTCTTCAATTTCATCTGATACCATATTAATAGCATGCTTTAAGTCATCTACAAAATCTTTAGCTGCACTGTTAAATCCTGTAAAATACCATTCATTTTTTGTTTTAGTTCTTCCAAAAAGTCCTTCTCCTGCATACATTTCATCAAAGTCAAAGTCCATCATGTCAACATACCAATCAATAGATGTATATTCTCCTCTACTTTTAAATTCCTCCATTATTCCTGATTGAGTACTTCTACTATCATAATAATCAAAAGCTTCTATAGCGAAGTCTTTTTTTGATAAAGGCATATCAAATTTTTTCCATTCTTCAGAAATAGAATTACTATCACCTAATGCATCGCAAATTTTAATATATATATCAGCTAAAAATTCTCTTATTTCTTGATTATATGAATAGTAAAAACTAGCATCATTATCTTCCAATGTATAAAATGGTCTAAGTTTATTTATTTTATATTCGACAAATACTTTTTTTAACATAGGACGATAAGCACTTTGTGAATAACATAAACTATAAAATTCATCTTTAGCTGCATTTCTAGCAGCTCTTTCTGAAGAAAATCTATCATACTCTTTTCTTGACCAAGGTACAGGAATATCATAATCATCAACATTTAAAGGAATATCACTTCCTGTAATTTCTTTTACAGAAAATTCATTAGCTTTATTTTCAATCATTTTAATGATATCTTTAATAGCCTCTTTGCCTTTTTTTCCATCACTTTTTATTTCCACTATATTCAAAGCTGAACTTGGACATTCTTTAACTATTTCTTTAATTCTAGATAAATCTTCATTTGATATAACTTTTCCTATAACAGCTTCAGCATTACCTTCAGCATTTTCAACTAAGTATTCACAACTTGCTGTACACAAACCACATCCAATACAACTTCCATTTACAACTATTTTTTTCATAAAAACTCCACCTTTCACACAATATATTTATAAATTTATGAATTAATTAATTTATTCATCTTTTCCAAATAGTTCTCACCTGTAGCTATCATTTCATTTGCAGCTTCACTTATATTTCCATTTTCATCTATTACTGGAACATTTATAATATCTGATATAGAACAAGCAATATTTACACAAGTCATTAAAACACCTTTTTCATATTCACTATATTTTTTTACATCTAATCCATTTTTATTTATTATATCATTAGTCTTTGATATTGAGCCTAAAAATAAAACATTCATAGATACTAATAATTTAGCTATTCTATCAGCACGTTGAACTATTGCATCATATACTTCTATAATTGATCTTGATTGTGAATATATAACATTAGCTGCTCTTACTTGACTATTAGCGGCTGATAGATATTGTTGTGAATCCATTTCCATTAATCCACCTATACCTTTAAATATCCAACCACATAACAATTCTTTATCTGTAAATTCTTTCTTACAAACTATAGATAATGAATTAATAACACCTAAATTTTTAATATTACTTTTAATCATAATATCATTTTTCAGCGAAGATTCACCTAATTCTATTTTTTGTATTTTTCCATAAACTTCAACAAATTTAGGAACAGTGTGTTCCACTATTGCTCTTTTCTTTTTAGCAACATTTAATAATCTTTTTTCAGTAAATTCAGCTTTTTTTTGGACTAAAACCTCAGCCTCTTTACTAATTGAAAATGCTTTTGCATACTTTTCAAGTGCTTTTGCATCCATATTGCTAGATTTATTTACACTATAAAAAGTTTTAGCAACACCTGCTATAAGTAAGCCTTGAATAATCATAATATCCCTCCAATATTAAAAATTATATTTTAAAAACTTATTTTTAAAGGCATATCTAATTGAGCCTCATATTCTTCTAAGTTTTTAAATGCTACATTTTTACCAAATAAATTAAGTATTTTATCTATACCCTCTGTAACACCTTGAAGATTGTATGTTTCTTCACAAGCATTTCTTAAAATCATATCAAAACCAGATTCTATTTCTTTATCCCAACGCTTATATTCAGTTTCAACAATTTCTCTAAATTTTTTTCGTTGATTCTCTATTTCATTCAATGCTTCTCTTTCAAGCTTTTTTATTTGTGATTCTTTTATTTTATAATTATTCAAAGACTTTAATGTATTGAATAAAGTGATAATACTTGTACATGCAACAGTTGTAATTATAGTACCTATAATTTGACCTACTACTGCACCAACTGCATAACCTCCAGCAGTTCCAATACCTGGAATAACACCTGTACCCACAACAGCACCTATCATACTTCCTATCTCTATACCTATTTGTCCCCCTACCATTCCGGCAACCATCACAGCACCTTTTTCTCCTATTTCATCTACAAATTCTTTACCTGTTATTTCTCCATTTATATATCTCAAAGCGGAATCCTGAACAATAGCCACAACTGCAATAACTTGGCTTACTTGATTACTCTTTACAATATTAATCAATACAGGATTATTACTATTCAAAAGTTGTTTATTAACTGTATCAATTAAAAGTCTGTTAGCTCCACCATATACAGCAGTATTAACTGTAACTTTTCCCATATCCTTTAATGCATCTTCAATATTTTCTTCCCCTTGAGCAACTTTTACAGCTTTTCTTATAGCTTCACTAGTTAAAGGAATCATTGAATTAACAACAGTATCTTTTGCACCTGATACAAACTCTTTTCCAATATTTGAAACAGTTCTCTCTGTAAACTTTCCAGTTAAAACTATACTCGATTTTATATTATCTTTAGCCATCTGAATTTTAGCGTCATTTGATAAATTATTATCTTTATCTGTTATCATTTCAAAATCATTTTTTGCACCTTTAGATGTATTATATTTTTTTGATAATATACGATAATTTTCATCACAGTTTATAATCTCTTTAAAATCTTCATCTGATAAAAAAGGATTATTCTTTATTAATATATTATCATGAACATCTTTTATAGCATGTATATGGTCTACCTCAGCTGAATAGTTTGCCCATTTTGTAGATATATTTTCTCCATCAGAATTTTTCATGTGATATTTTTTCTGTGCAGCTTTTTGACTCTTATGTAAAATATTTCCACTTATAGGGTCATGTATTGTTTTTTTATCACCAAAAATTTTATCTCTATATTCTGCTTTTCTCTCTGTAGAGTCCCACAAAATATCTCTATTTTTTTTGTTATACTCTTCAGTAATGCCTAATTTTAATTTATCTTTTTCTTCATTTATCATAAACATAACCTCTTCCCATAACTAAAAATAACATTATTTTACATATTTAGTTCTATTATAACATATATTTTATTTAATTTAATATATATTTATAATAATATTATTTATAAAAATTCATCATCTTTTTTACTTCTTTAGAAAATTCATCAACAAAATCTTTTGGTGATAATACCTGAATCTTACTTCCCTGTGATAATAAAAACATATTTATTCCACTTCCATATATTTCAGCTTCTATTATTTTTTTATTTCCTTCTACACCAACTATTTTTGCTGTTGGCAATTTATCCAATACTGCTTGTACAGAAGGACCTTCATAAGAAAATTTAATTTTTCTTTCAATACCTGGAAACATATATTGTATTTTATTTCTAAGCTCACCCTCATCAAAGTCATGTTCTTTTTTTAACTGAAAACGGCTTCTATGCTCAGTTATATTTATTATTCTATCTATTCTGTAATAAATAGGTTTCCAATCATCTTTATTACTAATATAAGCTATAAGATAAAAATAATAATCAGAAAAAGTTATTGCAATAGGTTTAATTTTTCTTTTTATTAATATACGATCTGATTTATAATAATCAATAGATATTTCTATATGTTTATTAATACATTTTGTTAATTGCCATATATTATCTATAACACTTTTGCAATCATGATTAACTTCTTTATAATGATATAATTCTTTTATAATACATTCTTCTAATAAATTTCTATCATTAATTGTTGTAAATTTTTTTAATTTATCTACTAATTTCAATGTATCTTCTTTATTAAATGCTCTACAACCAATCATTATTTCTATTATAGCAATCAATTCTTTATTAAGAAGAAAATCATCAAATTCAAGATAATACGCTCTGTTTGAAGAAGAATATATAAGTTCAGTATTTCCTACTAATTCTCTGCTTTCACTTAAAAAATTTTTTATTTCGTTAATATCACGAGAAATACTTTTTGTTGATACACCATATTGAACTGCAAGTGATTTAACAGAAATAAATTCACCTTTTATAGCTCTAAAAAATATATCTAAAAGTCTTGTTTTCTTATTTTCTGATAAAGTCATATTAACGTCCCCTCCTATTATTTATTATAATTATAACATTAATAAAGGACATATAT
>NZ_NFLT01000015.1 GCF_002161055.1 Tyzzerella sp. An114 | reverse complement strand
ATAAATAATCAATTGATTTTAAGTTCTATACAAGTAGCAATGTTTATTTTGTCATTAGTAGTAATTATAGGTGCAATTAAACTTTATAATTAAATTTTATTGGTATATATAGGAGAAGGTGTTGTGGTATATTATGAAGAAGAGTTTGGCAATTATATATTTTTCTTTGTTTTTATTACTTACTTCTTGTAGTTTAGCAAAAAATAGTGAATATGAAAAAAATAATAATACAGAAATGTCGAAAAACGAAATTCCAAGTTCTAATACTGATGAGATGCTAATTTATATCCAAAATCAAGTTCAAGAAGATATTGAGATTAATGGTGTTTTCGATGACAAAAGAGATGAAGCTATAAATTTTTTAAATAAAAATTATCCTAATTATTTTGACAATAATGAAACAATGGAGAAAACTTATTATTATGGTTGTTATCTTTCAAAAGGGTATAGTAATTATAATATAAAAGAATATACTTTATTAGGAGTTGATGTATGTAATGCTATTAAAGATGTGTATCGTGGATTAGACAAGGTTGAAAGTGATAGAACACAATTAAATCTTGAATTTATAAAAGAAAATCTTGTTAGATTAGAATAAATTCAATTTTATTATTTACAATAAATATTATAATTAGATTCTATTTTTTGATGTAGAGAGAAATTTCAATATGAATAAAAAATATTAATATTTTTAGATTAATTGTCTATATTTATTACTCAAACATTTGGACAAGAATATATTAAGTCAACTGATATGATGAAGACTATATGTATAGATGAACTATATGATATGAACAATCTAAAAATTGAAAGATATATAATTGATGAGTTTTATAATTTAATGTTTAAAGAAAAAATACTAAAGCTATAAAATATATTGAAAATAAATATCCATATATTATTAATGGGTATACAACCTTATGTTGAAGATTTTATATATGTTGAGCGTGTATCATTTACAGATAAACAAACAGCTAGTTGTGATCTTATTTCAGGAATGGCTCTTGAATTTTATGCTCATAGTAATGGAAAAATTGATATATCAGGTTATGTAGATGGAACTGCTTTTTGTAAGGCTGATGGCATTTCAGGTTTGGAGTTTGTTAATGATTACGAGCCTATAGTTAGAATTCCTAATAACAGAACTGCTACTATTAATGTAAGCGGTTCTTTGAAAGGAGAAATTAGTGCTTCATTAGAAGCAGAGTTTTCTGCTAGTGGAGGATTTGAGATAGTTGAAGTAGGTGAAAGTGTAAATGGAACAATATATGTTTCTAAAGACATAACATTATCACATAAATATATAGAGTATAGTGTTTAATATAAGTTTTTTATTAATAGATAAAGATTTTTAGTTCCAATAGTATAATTTTATTACAAAAGGTGAGTTTATATATTATATGTATAATAAAATGAATTGTCAAAAAACTAAAAACAACTATTTTCCGGAAATTTTTAATACTTCACAGTATCACTATCTAAAACTTTCTCATATTTTACAATATTAATTCTTATTTCTTTTCCTAAATTAATTTAGTTATTCTGATTTTCAATTAAAGGACAGAATCAAAGCATATACTGCTTTGCTTCTATTTTACACAAAATTATTTCTTTTTTTTATAAATTTTTCTAGAACCTTATCTTTAAATTAAAAATACTTTGACTTTATAATAGTTTATAAATTAATATCTTCCTTATTAGTAGGTGTTAAGTTTGATAAAAAAGAATCTTTGTGAATATAAAGTTACAATAAAAAATAAAATTAGAAATTAAATCTGATGTTTAAATTAGTATATGTTATATAAATAGGCATATTATAAGCGGATAAATGGTCTGTAACAATAGTAATAAGTTCTGCATAGGTATTATTTAAAGCTCATTCATCTTATGGGAGATTAGATTTTTGAATAAGAGACTTAGAAACGGATTTAAAGAAAAAAGCAAAATGTCTAATCCAACGATAAATAGAAATATGAGAAACAGATATATTAAATGTTTTTCTAAAAATATTTTAATCTATCTAAGAAGAGTCGAGGTTTAAAAATAAAGAGCTAAGGCAGTAAGAATTATATTTTGAGAAAAATGAAATATTTTACAAAGAAGGAAACATAAATTTAAGAATTAACTTTTCTTAGCAACAGAATTAAAATATGTATTTTAATAGAATGACCAGATTTTTTAGAAAAACATTTGTAATAAATATAAGTATTGTGTTTATACCAAATAAAAGTGCTTTTACTATAAATATGACATTTATGATAATTGTTATTATGTTTAAAATTTTTGGATAAAACAAATTTACGTTTATAATAATTACAAAGGTATTTTAATTACCCTTAGAATCTTTTTAATAACAATAAATGGAATTAGAAAAAACGAGGACAGGTTATAGAATTGTTTTAAAAAGCAATTTTTATTAATTATACATGATAACATCTCATTTCTTAGAGAAAATAACTTTTTTATATAATGTATTATACCTTTAATAAGGGGCTGTTATCTATATCATATTAAAATAACAGAAACTAAGAAAGAGAAGGGGGGGTACTATGTAATCGTTTTTTTGATAGTTTAAAAAAAGTAAGGATAAGTATTATGTAATTATGGAAATGAGGGATTTAAATGAAAAAAATATGTGCATTGTTGCTAACGTTAACTATGCTGACTACAATCATTCCAACTGCATTTGCACAAAACGATTCTACTGTAACTGCACAACAAGCTCAAAATACTGCGATTGTATTTGCAACAACATCAATGTCTGATTTCACTACACAGAGCGAATATAGAGATGATTTAATTAATTCAAATGCAAGATCTTTGATGCAATATCTTGATGATAAGCGCGAAGTAAAAGAAATAAAAGAGAATTTGTTTGGTAGAAAATTAGATCTCGTTGCCTATGATGTTGAAAATATCTGTGTTACTGATAAAGATTTTGCATATGAAGTATATTTTGATATCTCATTTAATTATAAAGATGGTACTGAATCTTCTGCATTGGTAGCGGCCTATAAGGTAATTGTTGATAAGAATACAAACACCATTCTAGCGGCTATTACAAATGATTTATCCGGTGGTACCTTAATTAACACAACTATTGGACAGACCGCAGAAGATCTTGATTTGGATTATCAACTATCGGTTCTTTCAAATAGAAACAATATGTCTACTGAAGGTGAACCTTACGACTTGGAGGAAAAGGTGAGTAAACTTACTGCTTACTGGGAATCAGTCGAGCACGAAGTTGCAGAAGCTCAAGATCATCAGAATCAGGAACTTGTAGATACTCCAGAACAGTTGGATTTAAATCTTCCGACTTCTCCATACACTACATGGGTGAGTTTTACAGAATCTGATAGAGATGCCATGAGATCTTATCAAGATGATTGGTGGAATGGGTTTAATCCTAGTTTTGCAAATTTTACAGGAGAAGGCGGAGATTGTACAAATTATGCTTCTCAGGTGCTTAATAGCAGTAGTGCTCCTCAATATTCTTCATCTGCATCTGGTATTCAGGGATATACATACTGGTATTACAGATCTGCCAATGCAAGAAGTACATCTTGGACTGGAGTCAATGAATTAAGAAGTTATCTATTACGAAGTTCAACCACGAAAGGACCTAAAGGAAATCGAGTGACAACATTTGGTGAATTGCAATCTGGCGATATAGTTCAGCTTTATAATGGTTCTGATTTCTACCATACTATAGTAGTGCACACTCAAGGTGGAGACCCTTTGGTAACAGCACATACTAGTTCTTATAGTGGTCTCTATTCTACACGATATGGTGGTATTGATTATTCAAGAATCCATATAGATGGATATTATAGGTGAAAAAAGTGATATGAAAATTTTAAATAAATCTTTGTGGTACATTATTATATCAATAATAATATTGTTTTTATTGATGGGATGCTCTTCTACAAGCAATGATATTTCTAGCTCGCCTACACAGAATTCCGAAATTTTTGTTGAGGATATATCTTTAAGAGATTATCTTGATAAAGAAGTATATCAACGTATGATTTCGGAACCGTTAGGGGCTGATCCACCTAAAATCCCTTTTTTTAACGAAGAAGTTGTATGTATTCTCAACTATAATGGTTTGGCTATTTTTGATATTCAAACTGGTCAACTTCAGAACTGCATTGATATTCAGAAAATGGGATTTGGTGATACTCAGGGAAGTAATGCTATGTTAGTGCGTGGTAATGATGAATTCATTACGATTACAACAATGAATGATACTGATACGGAAGGATATATTTATTCTATTAAATCAGATGAATTGGGTAGACTTAAAAATAAAGATGACATGGTTTATACAGAATTAAAGCATCTAGATCAGGTGCCTTCTGATGTGCTTGACTTATCAAAGTTTGATAATCCAGCAGAGACGGTGGCCTTGGAATCCAAAGATGGTATTTTAATTTACTACATTCCAACGAATGATTTGGCACATATTCAGTTTCAAATTTATGAACCCTAATAACAATGTATAAATAATTTATGAAAGAGGTAGCAAAATGAAAAATGCGTGAAGTAAATAGTATGCTGCCTATGATATATAGTATGTTTATTAATCAATATAAACAAATGAAATTTATGCATTAAATTGTATTATCATATGAGAAACTAATTTTTGTATAAAATTTATGGAAATGGGGAAGATGATATGTGAAGAGGTGGATAACAAACCCAAAATGCTTTACATTATAGATTTTTATACTACATGGGGATGTGATAAAGTTCTATATTTTTTATAAGACATTTTTCTAAGTGTAGATTATTATGCCAGTTTTGTTGCGATTTAAGATTAAGTTAAAAAATTAATTATAGTAATGGAGGTTTTATTGTGATAGGTAAAAAAATATTATTTCCTATAGTTTCATCAATTATAATTTTATCTGCATCAGTCCCAGTTTTAGCTGATGTATATAAAGATGATGTAATAAATACTTATAGTACTGAAAATTCAGACAAGTCCAGTATTAGAACAACTACATATGAAGTTATAGGTAATAATGTTAGATTTAGAGAAACACCATCTTTATCAGGAAACGTAATAGGTTACTTGAATAAAGGTGATTTAGTTAATGCCGGATCATATGAAGGTTGGGAAGTTGAAGCAGATGGGTATACTTGGGTACATTGTTTTAGTTATAAATATGAATTAAATGGTTGGGTGTCTAAGGATTACCTTATTGAATATTGACATATGAAAAATTTAATTATTTTATTTTTTTCAGTTTTATTATTAACCTCCTGTAAGTCGTCAAATGTACCCTATGATGATAGTGGTACATTGAACAATGAAAAAACTGAAACTATCATCAAACCTGACGATGTGGAGGTTGCATTTGAAAAAATAATAAGTACATCGAGAAAAAGGGGAAGCGACGGCGAGTACAGCACTGCCCAATACCTAGATGAACAGCTTACACTGATGGGTTATAAATCTGAAATAGTGCCTTTTGATGTGTATAGAAGCGATATTGATTATTATTTTAATGATTTTTTTAACATAAATCCTTTTAATGAAGAGCCTATTGCCAAATCACACAATGTTATCGCAGAAAAGGACTTTGACACGAACAAAAAAACAATAGTGTTTTCTGCCCATTACGACGCATCAAGAAATTCAATAGGTGCAACTGATAACGGCTCTGGCACAGCTGTTCTCTTGGAAACGGCAAAGCTGATAGAGCCATATATTGAAAATCTTGATTATAATGTCAGAATAATATTTTTTGGTTCTGAGGAATATTATTTGTCAGGCTCAAAATCATATTTATTAAGCTTAGATGAAAAAGAGCTTAATAATATAATTGCTTGTTTTAATATAGATATGACATCAACTAAAGAGTGGAGAAGAATGTTTATAGACTGTGAAGAAAGTCTTTTTAGTACTGAGTTTTTAAGGCTTAATCCTAATTTTGAGATGATAAAGTTTGGCTCAAGTGACCATATATCATTTTTAAAAAAATATATAATGAGCCTTAGATTTACAACAGTTGACCCTTTTGATAAAAATTTTGATAGTAAAATTCTTGTTGATGAAACTGAGAATAAATATGTTGAAACAGAATTTATAAAAGAAGATGCTAATATTATTTTTAATTTTATGAAAAATTTAGATATAGATAATTTGTATAAAAAATAATAATTTAAATATTACAATTTTATTTTTAAATCAAATTTATTAAGATATTATTTAAATTGTTTGGAAATGATGAATATACTTGATGTTTGATACTATAAAAATAGATGTATTATAAGAAGATAAAGTATTTACAAAATAAATTGTTAGGAGAAATTTAATATGTTGAAAATAAAAAATTTATTATCTATACTATTAATAATTACTAGTATTACTAGTACCAATGTGTTTGCTAATACAAATTCAAAATTAACTGAAAATGAAGTTATCGAACAAATTAAAAATAATACTGCTACTGTAAGTTATAGTGCAAGACCTTTGAATTCATTTACTCAAGATGAGATTAATCAAAGACCAGAATTGAAATATATATTTGATAAATTAAATGAACATGAACCATATACTATAAATAAAGAGGATGTTTCTGGTAAATTATATACTACCACAATAATAACAGAAGGTGGACAAAAAGTAATTTATGCATCTTATCCCAAAATAACTTTTTCTGTTGTTGATGTTGGAACAGCTGGTAGTTCTGATATTTATAGTACTTTTGAAGTTATTGAAACAGTAAATGTAGATGGCAATTTGGACTCAGGTTGGAGTAATGCAATTAGATATAGAAATATAACTGGTGCAATGGGATGTGGCTACAATACAGCTTTTACTGACGATGTAAGTCTATCTGGAAATACATCTGGTTTATGGGGTACAAATATAAAAGGTATTATTGAATTTGTAATTGATAAAATTGGGTTTAGTACAGTGAATGAAATTTTAGGTGTACTTGAAAATATTACATATTCAGGTGGATCAGAATCAAATAGAAATATAAATGATAAAAATGTAAGAGCTGTTGGTGCAGAAATAGATGATAAAGAATTATTTAGTAATGAACATGATTTAACTATTCAATCAAGTATATCTACTATCGATTCAAGTAAAGAAATTAATAAATCTACAAAAGCTGCTGCTGAATGGGAATATGATGTATATTATTTTTTAGGTTCTTTAAGTCCTAAATATAGTGATGAAACAATTTGTTGTGATGTAGATTATTTAGTGAATGTAAAATAAATACATTTATAGTGTGAGGAATATATGAAGCGAAAATTTATAACTATTTTTATTATTGTTAGTATATTATTAGTTTTAAAAATAGTATTTATATATAATTCTAAAATTGCTAGAAATCAAGATGATTTAATAAATATAGTAAGAAAAGAATTTCATTTGGAACAAAATCATTCAGCTAATATAACTTATTTGGGGAAATTTTCAAAGGAAGATGATGCCTTGCTATGGTTTATGATTCAAGATGAATCATTAATTTATTATAGAGCTGTAGAATGTAATTTGTTACCAAAAGATAGATATTTTGTTGAGGAAGTTTATATTCCTAAAATATATTCAAAAGATATTGTAAGTGTTTTATGGAATACTGAGAGTATATATTTAATTAATGATATTAATTGTAAATCTATAGTAGAAAGAAATCAATATGGTGATATAATATCTCAGATTGATATATTACCAAATGAATATCCATATATATTTCATAATATTATTAACGAAAAAGCAACAAACTGTTCTTTTTTGGATTCACAAGGAAATGATATTAAATAGTCTCGTTTATATGTAAATTTTTATATATTATAAGTTAATTTCCTCAAATATTCTTTTTAGTATTATTTATTAGAATTTTAGATAAATGAGAAATAAAGTAATATAATTAGTATATGGATTTAGTAGTGTATTCCTTCACCAATAACTCAAACAGATACTAAAAATAATCATTTTAATTACAATACTTAATTTATTGATTATATTATTAGAGATTATAGATTAATGATGGCTAATTTAAAATTAAATCTTAAAATTGGCTATAGTTTATATTTAAATAATTATATTTTTTGAGGAACCTTTAATCATTTAAAGGTTCCTTATTGTTATTTATCATGAAGAATGACAAAAAAAGAAAAAATGTCAAAACCCGACCAATAGCGTCCAAAGCCTGCAAAATCAACATTATTAGCTTGTCAAGTAAAACTTTTTGCCATTCTTAATGAAGGAGTTAAAATTGAAAAAATAGAATATAAATCTTAATTTTTAAATTTTTAAAAAAGTTAAAAAAATATTTTAAAAGTTTTTAAAATCCCTTAAATTCAACGTTTAAAGGGATTTTTTTATTTTTAAATCTAAAAAATAAATGTAAAAATGTGTAAATGACTAACGAAGTACTACTAACGAACTTGATAATTTGTTCGTTAGTAGTAAAAGTTAGGCAAAATCAACGCTTTGAAGCGTTATAAAAATAAAAACAGAAAAAAATCTGCAAAAAGAATGGCAAAAAATAAAAATAGAGAAACTTCCTTATTAATGTATTTTTGATATGTAGGTAAAATTCGTTACCTAAAATATAAAAATAAAAAAACTAATCTTTTTTATATATTAATTTTAAATGGCTACATCTTTATGTTTAGAGTTTGATTTTTTAGAAGATTTTTTAATTCTATGGTCAGCCCAAATATCACGTATAGATTCTTGAATTAAATCTTTTCCTTCATCTGATACTTCTCTGTAAGTTTTTATTAGAAGTTTCTCATCTGTTTTTAAACTATCTTCATTTTTCTGTGAAATTTCTGGTTCTTTTAAATTACACTCCTCTTTTCCTAATAATAAATAATCTATTGACACATCTAAATGAGTTGAAATTTTTATTAGTATATCGCCTTTAGGCAATATTCCTTTTTTCCAATTACCAAGAGAACCAGTACTTACATTTATATCCTTTAGTAGTTGGGTTGGATTAGTATCCTTTAGTTCGCAAATTTTTTTTAAACGATTATAAAACATTTTTAAGACCACCTTTATTTTAATGAGTTTTATATTAATTTTTTATTGATTAACACATTATAATGAGTTAATATATAGCTGTAAGTAAAATTTGTTACTTAAATCATATCAGAAAAAGCACATTTTTTATAGCCTATCTTTAATTGTAGCCACTTCTGCAACTTCTTTTGCAATGCTACTAAAATAAAAAGCAAAAAATAATGAAGTAAGGAAAAGGAGGTGTATATAAATGAACAAACTGCAAGTGTTTAAAAATGAAAACCTTGGCGAAATAAGGACAATAATTATCAATAATGAGGTTTGGTTTGTTGGTAAAGATGTTGCAAGAATACTTGGATATGCTAAACCAGAAAATGCTATAAGTACATATATTGATAATGAGGATAAAACCACTACCTTAATTCAGGGGATTGGCTCTAACTATAAGAGCAAAGCTGTCATTATCAACGAAAGTGGATTGTATTCTTTAATACTCTCAAGTAAGTTGCCGAAAGCTAAAGAATTTAAGCGTTGGGTTACAAGTGAAATATTACCGCAAATACGAAAAAACGGATATTATAGCTCAAGCCCTGAAGATTTTTTGAAGCAAGCTATTTTGGAAATTGTTAAACAAATTGTTCCGGAAATTATCAATGCCACAAAGAGTACATACCAAAACTATATGGTTATTGAAGATGATTACGAACATTTTAATCTAAATAAAAATAAGATTGAATACTTTCCGAATGAAATTAGAGAAAACATTGATGAAATGCTTTTAAGTATGCAGGAGTGCCAAAAAATGAATTTTAGTCTAATAGCGAGATATTGTTCCGCTAATGGTTACTGTGTTTCATCTCCTACAGTTAAGAAGTATTTTGAAAGAAATTTTGAAGAAACAGAAACTGGAGTTGATATTATGGAAAGAAGGTTAAATAAAAAATATAACCTTACACCTTTTGGTAAAAAGGTTAAAAAGAAGTTATTGGATAAAAATATGACTATTACTGAATTAAGTGAGGCAATAGGATATAAAAGACCAATGATAAGTAGAGTTCTTTATGGAGATGTTAAAAGTGAACCTTGCAAAAAAGCAATAGAGAATTACTTGGAATTATATGATACAAGAAAAAAAGTCTCAGGTGAATAATAAAAAAAAGCCTGCACCGAAGCAGAGCTCCAAGTGCAAGCAACACACAGATTTATTATATCACGAGACTGTAAAATTTGAAAGAGGGATTTTATGAAAGGTTTGAAAGAGGAAATTAAATGTTCCTTTATAAAAATCAGTCTTCAATACGGAAATGCAAGTCTTAAAACTCAAGTGTTGGGATTGATACAGAAGGTTTTATCAGATGACAGTATGAGTCCTCTTATAAAATTACAGTTTATAAGTATTGTTATAGATATTTTAGAAGAAGTTATTAATTATGAATGGTAAGGTGGATTTTATGAAAATATATAGATTTAAGTCTAAAAATTTAGTGAAAGAACTTTCATATGTTAGTTTGGAAAAAATATTTTACTTTTACAATAAAGGATTTTTTAAAGAAGGTCTTGTTTGTGAAAGCGGTAAAGTAGGAGGAGTGTATAACAGGGGTGAGTTTATATGACAAAAGAAGAATGGAGCTTGGTTGAGAGAAAACTTAGAGAAACGTATACTCCTGTTAATTTAAAAATAGACAGCTTTAAAGTGACATTGGTTCTTGAGAGAATCGGTGTATATAAAAATGCAATAATTGTATATATAAACGGAAAAATAAAGGGCGAATGGTTTCTTAATGACTGTGAAGAACGAATAAGATTTTATCCAAGAAAAAAGAAAAGTTTATTAAGTTCAAAAGCTAAACAAAAATTGTTTAAAGGTTTAACTAAAAAGCAAAAAGATGAACTTGAAGCAGAATACACATATTATACATACGGTATGTATTGGACATCTTTTAATTCTTTAAAAAGACATTTTGAAAGTAACAATACAAGCATAGAGTTAATTTAAGCATTTACTAAAAGTTAAATATAAGGAGGTGGTATGGTGGAAGAAATATATTTAACTGTAAAAGAAATGGCGGAACTTAAAGGTTGTAGTGAAAGATGGATACAACAGAAAATAAATAATGGTTCTATTTCTTATATAGAAGTTGATGGTTTTGCGACTGGCAGAGGTGGTATACAATATCGTATCCCTTTATCAAGTATTGAAAAGAAACTTCAATCAAAGTTTAAACGACATTTAAAAGTTTTTCAACAGGAACAAGAAAAAACTGATATAGATACTGAAACTGTAATAGATAACTATACAGGTGATGAAATAGAACAGATTGCAAGATGGAAGAAAATACTTTTTGATTGGCAAAAATACAGAAATAGTAGCTGTAAATCAAAAGCTGAAGCTGATACTGAGTTTGTTGATATTATAAATGTTCAAAATCCGGATTTAAACTTAAGTCTTAGAAGTCTTTATAGAAAATGGAAAGAGTACAACAAAATAGGTGATATAGCTTTAGTAGACAGAAGGGGAAAACATACAGGTCATCAAAAGAAACTTTCTGATGAAGTATGGGACGTTTTTGAATACTATTATCTTGATGATAGCAGAAAGTCCATATCATTATGCATGAAACTTACAGAAATGAACTTTGAACTTCAAGGAAGACAAGATGTTTTACCTTTACCGTCAAGAAGTACTTTTGAAAGAGGAGTTAAAGCTATACCGATACCATATTTAAAATATTTTAGAGAAAATGAGAAGACATTTATAGGTGAGTGTGCTCCGTATATAAAACGTATGTATGATGACCTGCAAGCTAATGATATATGGGTAGCTGACAACCATACATTTGATGTTATGGTAGAAAAAAACAGTCAACCTGTAAGAGTATATCTTACAGCATTTATGGACGTAAGAAGCAGAAAAATAACAGGTTGGTGTATAACAGATGCTCCTTCATCAGACGCAACGATATATGCACTTAAAAAAGGTTGTGAATATAACGGAGTACCAAAAATGCTTTATACAGATAACGGACGAGAGTTTTTATTCCATGATTTAGGTGGAAACGGTTTTAGGAGAAGACGTAAAAATGAAGAGCTTAAACTTCCGTCAATACTTGATGACTTAGGTATTGAGTTTACAACAGCACTTCCAAGAAATGCAAGAGCAAAAGGCATAGAAAGAGCATTCTGTACAGTTAAAAATACTTTAAGCAAATTATATGATGGCTATACCGGAGGAACAATACTTGAAAGACCTGACAGTTTAAAAGAATTAGTTAAATACCCAAATAGTTTAGTAAATATAGAAGAATTTAAAAAACAGGTTGATACATATATTTTTGGGTGGTATAACAAACAGTCGCATTCAGGAGAAGGAATGTATGGTAAAACTCCAGATGAAATATTTAATAATACACTTATAGAAAGAAGAGTTATACCACCTGAAAAACTAAATCTTATGTTTATGCGTTATGCAAAAGGAAATAAAGGAACATTAAAAGTAGGTAAAAATGGTGTTACTTTAAGATTTTATGGTCAAGAGCTTCAATATTGGAATGCAGAACTTTGGGAAATGTATTTTGGTAGAGAAGTTTATGTAAGGTATAGTCCTGATGATTTATCAGCAGTTAGAGTTTATGATGAAAAAATGTCTTTTATATGTGTAGCAGAACTTAAAGACACATTAAGCTACAAGGCTTCTAAAGAAGAAATACGAAAGAACCAAGCTGAAAACAGAAAAGCAGTAAGAGCAGTAAAAGCATATAAACGTAATAAAGGCATTGAGGCTGAAAATGAACTTAAACTTATACTTGATAAGGCTTCTGAAAATATGCTTGATATAGACAGACCTAATCCTAAAATAATAACACCTTTAGTTACTGCTGAAAAAGAAGTACTTAAAAAGGTATCAGGCGATGATGATATAGTTATAGATTGGTCACTAGCGGTTGAAAGGCTCAGAAGAGCCAAGGAGGAAGAATTATGATAACTGAAGAAAAAGCAAGAGAATTGCTTAAAGAATACAAAGAAACTTCTGGAAAAACACAATCTCAAATAGCTAAGGAAATGGGTATATCAGATGGTCAGTTAAGCTCATTTTTAAGCGGTACATATAAAGCACCACATACAATAATACCTAAAGTTGAACAGCTTGTAAGCATTAGAGAGCAAAAGGAAACTGCTCCAAGAGCTCCCGGATTTAAACCTACAACAGTAAGTAATATTGTTATGAACCTTATAGCATATTGCCATGTACAAGGAAAAATAGGTGTAGTTTATGGTGATGCCGGAATAGGGAAAACTATGGGGATAAAAGAATATCATAAACAAAATCCTGATACCTCAATAGTAATTACCATAAGCCCTTGTTTTGCCACAATGACAGGAGTTAATGAACTTATAGCTGAAGAACTTAAAATAAGAGAAAAGGTATCAAGAAAGATATTTGCTGAATCTATACGAAAACTTAAAGGCAGCAATAAGGTTATTATAATAGATGAGGCACAACATCTTACAGTAAGGGTTATAAATCATTTAAGATGTTTAGCTGATGAAAGCGGAGTAGGGATAGCATTTATCGGTAATGAAGAAATATATCTCAAAATGAAAGGTGCAGGACAAGCTTCATATGCACAGCTTTATAGCAGAATAGCTGATAATAAACACGTATTAACCAGCAATATAACAAGAGATGATATAAGAATACTTTTTGAAGACTCATGTATATCAGATGATGCAGTAGAAGTACTTTATAAAATAGCACGAACCAATTATGGAATTAGAGGTGCAGTAAATGTATTTGTAAATACAGTAGCAGCTCTTGGAGAAGTATCTGCAAGAGGTATTGCCAGAATGGCAAGAGAAATGAATATAGTTTAAAGCTAGATTATAAATAAGAAGGGTGCATTAAAATAATGATAAATTTTAAAATAGAAGAAGGAAAAGTTGAATTATCAGCAGAAGGCGGAGTTAAATTAATTGTGCTTGAAAGTTTGGTTTTGATACAAGAGATTAAAAAGTACATTGAAAAAGAAGCTACTGTAAAAGATATTGAATTAATACAAAGGGATTATTTATTAGGAATGTTATCTATATTTAATGGCTCTTTTGAAGAGTTTATCAAAAATACTAATCAAGAAGATATATAATTGAAACCTTATTTGGCACAAAAGATTTTGATTTCTTTGTGCCAAATATTATTAAAAACAGAAGTTTAACACTTAATATCAAAGCTAAAAGTGAGGAGAGAGGTCATGAGTATTTGTGAGAGCTGTAATTCTTTTTATAGAGATGCACAGTATGTATATAATGGTCATAAACTTTGTGAGGAGTGTCTTCTTAATAACATTGAGTGTGATGGAGATGCTCACGATTGGAGTTTTACAAGTTGTAGAGAATTCTTTTGGAACGGAGAAAAAATAGGTGACGATGCTTGCTATGAAGAAGTTATAGATTTTCTTAAACATAAGGTATTTGGTATTGAAGTTTTGGAAGGGGATAGTTAATTATGATGGGGAAAAAGCCGACTCGCCGACAAGCTAAATTCATAAAAGATAAAAATCTCAATTATGATAACTGGCTTGTATGCAAAGATACAACTGAAATTATGGTTATAAAACATAAGTATTCAGGAAAAGAAAGAATTATAAGAAAAAGGTGATTAAATGGAAGGTTTAGAAGTGTTTTCTACTGAAGAACTAAAAGTGATACAAGAGTTTTTTGATGTTTTAGCAAAAAGAACACGCAAAACTCAGAAAATTTCAAACAAAAGAAAAATAACCATAATAGAAAGCTGGAAGAAATATGACCCAAAAGCTGTTATATCAGCATTAAAAGTATACATATCTATGAAGGCGACTTCTACTCAAAATGAAAAATATGTATTAGGTATTATACGTAATAAACATAAAGAATTAGGAGGTATAGCTTATGACAGAAATTCAAGAAGTGATGAACAGAGCAAAACAGGCAGCCAGGAAAGACAGGAGATGTTGACGAAGGAACAAGACTCAGACAGCTTGTTACTGAAAGAGGCTTTAAGAAAGAACAATATTGCGAATTCTAAAAAGTGTCCTTTTGGTATATGTGATGGTACAGGTCTTATATATGATAAAGAGAAAAACGGTCACTATAAATGTGATTGTGCAAAGTTAGAGATAAAAGAACAAAAACTAAAGTTTGCATCAATTCCTGAAGAGTTTAAAGATTTTAAAGTAGGTGAATTTGATACCGAAATATATACAAGAGTTGAGAGTAGAGAAAATGCTGTTTTTGTTAAGAATATAGCTATTGAGTATGTTAAAAAATTTGATAAAATGCAATCTTTGGGAAAAGGTTTATATTTTTATAGCAGATTAAGAGGTACAGGAAAAACAAGGTTAGCTGCCAGTGTAGGAAATGCAATTATAAAAACATATCTTAAAAGCGTGAGGTTTATTACTACAAGCAATCTTCTTAATAGCATAAAGTCAACATTTGAGAATAGTTCATCTTTTGTTGATACATATACAACTCTTATAAATGATTTTAAAAATATAGATATTCTTATAATAGATGATATTGGTTCTGAAAGAGCCAGTGAGTGGGTTGATGAAATGTTTTATAACATAATAAATGACAGAATGACATCTAAAAAAGTTACTATATTTACATCTAATTATAGCATAGAGGAGCTTCCGGTAGATAAAAGAATAAGTAATAGAATTATGAAAATGGCTGTTCCTATAGCTTTTCCTGAGGAGTCTGTAAGAAGTATATTATCAAAACAAGAAAACGAAGAAATAATAAAAATACTTTTAGATAATTAAAAAGGAGGTCAACTGTTTATGGGTAATAAAAATGGAATTAAAGATTGGGAAGAAGTAAATCTTTGTCTTAAAGAACTTGGAGAATGTAAAATAACTATTGAATCAATAGAGGCTGAAATGAATATTAAAATAAATGATATTAAGCTTGAAGCAGATAAACTTTCTAAACCTTTAAAAGAAAATATTAAAAAACTAGAAAAACAGATAGAAGATTTTGTTGATGAACATAAATTTGATATAGATGGAAAAACAAAAGAACTTACATTTGGGAAAATAGGTTTTAGACAAGTATCAAAAATTTCTGTACCAAATAAAAAGATTGAGAAAATAATAAGTAATCTTAAAAAATTTGGTATGGAACAATGTATTAAAATAACAGAAACTATAAACAAAGATGTACTTAGTACATATTCTGATAAAGATATAGCAAAGATAGGAGCATCAAGAAAAGTTGAAGATAAATTTTGGTGTGAACCTAACTATGAAAAAATACGAGGTTAAGTTATATGTCAGCTAATATAACTACTGCTCAGATAAGAAAAATATTTAAACTGGCAAAAGAAAGAGCTCTTGATAACGATACACTTCATTCGTATATTTATAGCATTACAACAAAAAGCAGTATAAAAGAGCTTACTATAACAGAAGCTATAAAAATAATAGATAGTCTTGAAGAAAATAAAAGCGTTTCGGAAAATATGGCTTCCTATAAACAACTTAAATTTATAAATTCTCTTGCATTTCAACTCGGATGGACAGATGAAAATAAAAAAGTTGATGAAAATTTATTAAATAGCTTTATAAAAAAGCATTATAACATAGACAGTATAAAATGGCTTGACAAAAAGATAGCATCTAAAGTTATTGAAGGAATGAAAGTGCTTTTAAAAAAGGATAAAAAGAAAAAATGATTGAAACAGATTTTTTATCTATTGTAATAATAATTATTGTATATAGATGTTTAATAAAAATAATAAAATTACTTTTAAGGAGGAATAAATTATGAGAATACATATAAATGCAGGACATGGCGGAAAAGACCCTGGAGCTTGTGGAAATGGATTAAAAGAAAAAGACATAACTCTTACAACAGCACTTCTTTTAGGAAGTGAATTGACGAGAAAAGGTTTTGAAGTAAGCTATACACGTGTATCGGATACTTATTTTTCACCTTATGAAATAGCTGATAGAGCTAATAATGATAATTCTGACTTATTTATATCAATACATACAAATTCTGTGGCTGATATAAGTGTATCAGGAATAGAAACTCTTATATATAAAAAAGGTGGAAAAGAAGACCAGCTTGCTGATAATATACAAAAAGAACTTATAAAAACTACAGGATTTAAAGATAGAGGTGTAAAAGAGAGACCAGATTTAATAGTTTTAAACTCAACAAAAATGAGTGCTGTTCTTATAGAACTTGGTTTTATATCTTGTGTAAGCGATAGTTTTAAATTAAAAAAACAAAGTTTTCTTCAAAGTGCTGCTGAAGCTATTTGTAAAGGTGTTTGTCAATATTATGGTATTGATACTAAAGAAAGTAATCCTCTTGATAATATTCCGGATTGGCAAAGAACAGGTTTTGAAAATCTTGTATCAGGAAATGTTATAACCGACAAAGATTACTGGGTGAATAAATTAAATGATGGAATTACTGTTGGAGAAGTTTTAGGACTTTTGGGAAATATGTTATAAAATTTTGGAGTGATGATAATGGCTGAAGAAATTAATATAAAAGAGCTCAAAGAACAACATAGGGAGTATGCAGAACTTATAGGAGTTAATAATCTGATGCTATTATCTAAACGCTATGGCGGCACTAATATATACATTCCTAAAGTTGATGAGCTTTTAAAAAATCAACGTTATGTTAAAATAATTAATGAATTCAATGGTGATAATATAAAATATCTTGCAAGAAAATATAAGGTTTCCGAAAGAACTGTTTATCGTCTTGTAAAAGAACTTATAAATGAAATGAAGTCAAAACCATTTGAAGAACAAATTTCTATTTTTGACAGAAATCTCTGACTTTGTCAGTTTTACTTGTCAAAGAAAATATAGTAATATGCTGGATAGAGGGAAACCTCTTCCAGCATTTTTATTTTACAGAAATTTAAGGGGTGATATTGTGAAGGAAGAAATTATAATTGCAGCAGGTTCTCTTCTTTCTTTAGCTGCTACATATTGTATTACAGTTGGTAGTTTCTATATGAGAAAGAAGATATCAGAATTGAAAAAAACTATGGAAATTGAAGACAAAGAGATTATATCAATAGGACTTGATACTGCTGAAAAAACTATTGAGATTGTATCAAGAAATGTAGTTGGTAAATTGGAGCAGGTAGCCGGTGAGGAACTTAGAGAAAAAGTTAAGCAAGGTTTAGCAGATAAAGAGGAACTTCTTGCTCTCGCTGATGAAGCGTATGAAGAAATTAAATCCAGTATAAGTCCTGAACTTATAGAGGCTTTAAAAAGCGGAGTATCTGATGTTGAAAGTTATATAAGAAATGAAATAGAAAGACAAGTTGGTATTGTAAAGAAAACAGGTGTTATGGGGTGATATAGTTGACAGAACTTGTATCACAAATTCCTGATGTTGGATTATCTATTGTACTTGTACTTATATTTACAAAATATACTTTAGACCAAAATAAAAAAATGGCAAAACAAAGTGAAGATATGTATTCTCAGTTTGTTGCAGAAGCCTCAAAGCGTGAAGAACAAAATAAAGAAGATATTAAAAGACGTGAAAAAGAATACAGAGAACGAGAGCGAATACTTCTTGAGGAAAGTTATAGAAGAGAAGAAATATTGAAAGCTGAGTCTGAAAAAAGAGAACAGCTTTTAAAACAGGAGGCTTCTAAAAGAGAAACAGCACTTATAAATACTATAGAAGGGTTTTCGTCTACTATGAAAGATATATCTTCAGCTATGGCTGATATAAAAAATATAACAGGAAAAATGCAGGAAAAGGTTGAAATCATAGAAATGAAACTGAAAGAGTAAAAGAGGTGATAAATTTGGAAAAGGAGTTAGAAATAGCCAAAGCTAAAGAACTGCGAGGAGATATTATAGAAAGACTTTATGCAGTTTATCCCGGAGGTGTTTCTGTTGGAACTTTAAAAAGCCTTCTCAGGTATAAAAGTATAAATTCTGAAAGTGATATAAGAAAGGCTTTATATTACCTTGAAGAAAAGGAATATATTACAGCAACTGAAAATGAAAATTATCTTGATATTACTGTAAATTTAACACCTAAAGGTATTAATCTTGCCGAAAATGATTTAGATGATGTAGGAGTTGATATTGATGAATAAACTTTTGGATATAACCGAAAAACAGATGTTAAGAGGTTATGTATTAAAAATATGTGAATTTTCAGAACCTTTGGGAGCAGGAATTGAAGTTGTAGAATCTGCTCTAAAAAAAGAAGGTTTTTATTATGAAAGAAAAGATATTGAAGATGCTTGCAATTATCTTGAGGGAAAAGGCTTTATTAAACTTGAGAATATAAAAAACAGTATTCTTAATATAGATAGAACCATAGCTAAGATTACTTCTTTGGGAATAGATTTATTGGAAGGTACAACACAAACAGAGGGTGTGATTTTAAATGGCTAAGAATAGAAGCCATGGGAAGATAGACAGACTTCCACCAGAACTTCGTAAAGCTGTTGAAGACAGATTACTTGAAGGTCATACTTATCAAGAGATAGCGGAGTATTTAAATAGTATGGGTCAAAATATAAGTTATCGTTCTGTAGGAAGGTATGGAAAGCCTTTTTTGCAAAAATTTGAAAATGTAAGAATGGCAAAAGAATATGCAAAAATGCTTGCCGAAGATAATGCAGAAAGACCAACAACAGAATTACATGAAGCTAATAATGCCCTTGTAAGTCAAATGGTAATGGAGGCTCTTATATCAGATGATATAAGCAGTATGGATAAACTTAAAGCGGCAAAGGATATAGCAACACTTCAAAGAGCTCAGGTGGCTAATGAAAGACTTAAAATAGATAGCAGAAAGGCTTCAGGAGCTATACATAGTGCATTGAAAATGCTTAAGGAACAAGTTTTTGATGAGATTGGAAATAATTATCCGGATATAGCAAAAGCCATATCAAAAATAGCTGATGACATAGAAAATCAATCTAATAAAAATTAGCCTTTAATTTGCCCTTCTAACAGCTTTAAATTTTTACTGATAAATTCTTCATATAAAAATATTTAAAACAAATTGAAAAGAGTTAAAAGGGTTTTAAAATAGGTATTAAATATATTGTCAGTAGCCTTTTTATGCCCAAAAATAATCCGACAAAAATGGGAAGTGAAAATAATGAATTGGAGAGAGCAAGCAGAGGCTCTTTTTTTTATTGATAAAAAATCCATAAAAGAAATAAGTGTTGAAATAGGTGTAAGCAGAAAAAGTATTTCAAAGTATCTCAATTCTTTAACAACATATAATGATGAAAGAAATTACAGAAAAATAATTAATCAGAAAAAACGAAAAGAATATAAAAGAAATTGGGATTCTGAAAATAGAGCTAATCGTTATAGTGTTATAGACAAAGACACTATAAAACGAGAACATATTATGGCTGTGTCAATACTTAGCAGAGAAAAGTATAGGTGATTTTTAATGAGCTTTGTATTAGAGTTTAAAAATTTTAAAAACATTAAAAAAAGTGAAAATGAATTTAAAAGTGAGAAAAATAAAATTGAAAAACTCATAGCACCTGCTTTTAAAAAAGTATTTGAAGACCTTGTTAAAGAAAAACATACACACTATTGGCTTAAGGGAGGTAGAGGTAGTACAAAATCCTCTTTTATATCAATACAGATAATAAACGGAATAATGGCTGATAAAAATGCTAATTGTGTTGCACTTAGAAAAGTGGGACAAAATCTTAAAGACAGTGTTTATGAACAGTTGCAATGGGCAATATCAGCACTTGGGGTTGATAATCTTTGGCAAGGAAAAGTAAGTCCTTTAGAGCTTATATATATACCAACAGGTCAAAGAATTATATTTCGTGGTGCAGATAAACCTAAAAAAATAAAATCAACAAAGTTCAGAAAAGGTTATTGTAAATACCTTTGGTATGAAGAAGTTGATGAGTTTAATGGAATGTCTGAAATAAGAACTATAAATCAATCCCTTATGCGTGGTGGTGATAAATTTGTTGTTTTTTATTCTTTTAATCCACCAAAATCTCAAAGAAACTGGACTAATATAGAGATGACAGAAGAAAGAGAAGATAAACTTGTTCACCATAGCACATATTTAGGAGTACCAAAAGAATGGCTTGGAGAACAATTTATTGTTGAAGCTGAACATCTTAAAAATGTTAATTATGAAAGTTATGCCCATGAATATCTTGGTGAAGTTACAGGAACAGGTGGAGAAGTATTTACAAATATCACTATACGAACTATTTCTGATGAAGAAATAAGAATGTTTGACCGCATAGCAAGAGGTATTGACTGGGGATATGCTTCAGACCCATTTACTTATACAGTTAATCATTATGACAGAAAGCGTAGAAGGCTTTATATATTTTATGAAATTTATAAAGTTGGACTGAGCAATAAAAAAGCTTATGAACTTATAAAGCAAGAAAATAAAAATAATAAAATTGTTGTATGTGATAGTGCAGAACCTAAATCTATAGCTGAAATGAATAGTTATGGACTTAGAGTTATAGGAGCTAAAAAAGGTCCGGACTCTGTTGAATATGGCATAAAGTGGCTTCAGGATTTAGAGGAAATAGTTATTGACCCTGTTAGATGCCCAAATACAACTCGTGAATTCAATGGTTATGAGCTTGAAAAAGATAAATACGGTGAGTTTAAAGCTGATTTTCCGGATAAAAATAACCATACAATAGATGCTGTTCGTTATAGTCGTGAAAGTGATATGAGAAGTATAAAAATAAGGTAGGTGAAGAAATATTGTTTTTAACTGAAACAGAACTTATAAATATGAAGATTACCTCAGAAAGCAAGTTAAATGATAGTGATATAATAAAAACTCTTATACAAGATGATATTTTAAGTATTTCTAAACTTGAAATGAAAACAGGAGAAATGTATTACAACGGTGAGCAGGATATATTAAAGCATAACTTTAATCAAACAATAGTATCTTCTACTGATGAAGATGAAAATGAAAAACTTGAAAGTTTCAGAAATCCCAATGGAAGCAATCATCATAATATAAATCCTTTCCATAAAATACTTGTAGACCAAAAGGTATCATATATTGCGGCAAAAGAACCTTCAATATCAGTCAGAGGAGCTTCTGATGATACAAGTTTAAAGGAGTATGAAAAATATCTATCGGTATTTTGTAATGAGAAATTTAATGAAATGCTTCAGGATTGGATTATGGGAGCCAGCAATAAAGGAATAGAAGTTCTTCATGTATACTATAACAAAAATGGAGATTTTAAATATTGTATAGTTCCTGCTGAGGAGATTATTGCTATTTATGATACTGAACATCAAACAGAGCTTGAACAAGTCATAAGATACTATGATATTAAAGTTACAAGAAACGGAAGAACATATTTGCAAAAAAGAGTTGAGTGGTGGACTAAAAACGAAGTGACCTATTATATACAAAATGATGCAGGCAATTATGAAATAGACAGTTCTATAAGATATAATCCTTCGCCACATTGGTGGATACAAACTTTAAAAGAAGGCTTTACTGTAAAAAACGAAAAACATTCATGGGGCAGAGTTCCTTTTATAATACTTAAAAATAATTCAAAGGGTACAAATGACCTTAAGTGTATAAAAGGTCTTATTGATGCTTATGATTTAATATCAAGTTCAGGAACGAATGATTTTCTTGATTTTGTTGACCTTTATTGGGTTATTGAAGGATACGGTGGTGAAGCTGCATCTTCCATAGTAAAAAAGTTACAGGTTAATAAATCAGTACATATAGATGATACAAGTGGAAAAGTTGAAGCAAAGCAAGTTGATTTACCTGTTGAAGGAAGACTTGAGTTTTTAAAAATGCTTAGACGAGATATATTTCATTTTGGTATGGGTGTTGATGTTGATAATGAAAACTTTGGTTCTGCACCTTCAGGTGTTAGTTTGAAATTTAGATATGCACAACTGGATTTAAAAGTTGGAATGATAATACCTAAATTAAAAAGTGCCATAAAGGAATTTTTATGGTTTGTTACTGATGATTATAACAGAAACAATAATGCATCTTTTGACAGTAATCTTATAGATATAGACATAAATGAAACTATAATAACAAATGATTATGAATTGGTTAAAATGATAAATGAGTCTAAAGGAGTTGTTTCTGATAAAACACTTCTTAGTAAACATCCTTTTGTTGATGATGTTAATGCAGAGATTGAAGAAATAGAAGCACAACAACAAAAAGAAGAAAATCGTTTTTTGGATTACAGTATAGGTGATGGTGGTGAAAGCCATGAAAACACCGAATAGTACTTATTGGAAACAGCGTTTTGAGGCAGTAAATGAAGATATATTAAATAGAAATGCCAAAGAAATGGAAAAGCATATATATAATTCTTATACATATGCTTTAAATAATATTGAAAAAGATATAGAAAATCTTATAAGTCGTATTTCAAAAAATAGTGGAATTAGCTATTCTGACTTAAAAAAGAATTTGAACTCCAAAGATTTAAAATCATTCAGAATGACACTTGAAGAGTATATATCTGTTGCTCAAAACAAGGGACTTAGTGATGAATGGATAAAAAGATTAGAAAACGCTTCTGCTGTATCAAGAATTGACAGGCTTGAAATGCTTAAAATACAGATGAGCCAGCAACTTGAAATTTTAGCTAAAAATAAGAATGATATATTCAATAGCAATTTATCAAAAGTATATTCTGAAAGTTATTATCACAGTATATATGAGTTTCAAAAAGGTTTTGGATATGGCAATGCTTTTGCAACTCTTGATACAAAAACCATAAATGAAGTGTTAAAAAAGCCATGGACAAGTGATTTAAAAACTTTTAGTGATAGAATATGGCAAGATAAAGAAACTCTTATTAACCAGCTTCAGACTACTTTTACACAAGGAATTATAAGAGGTGCAGCTCCAGAAAAGATAATAAGAGAAATTCAAAAAAAGGCAGGTAGTAGCTATTCAGCCACAAGAAGACTTGTACTTACAGAAAGTGCAGCTTTTTCATCTATAGCAAGATGTGAAAGCTACAAAGAGTTAAATGTTGAAAAATATAGTATACTGGCAACACTTGATTTAAAAACATCTGAAATATGCCGAAGTTTGGACGGCAAAGAGTTTGAATTATCAGAATATGAGACGGGAGTAACAGCTCCTCCCTTTCATCCGCATTGTAGAACAACAACTATACCAGCTTTTAATGATGAGTTTACAGAGGGTGAGGAACGTTTTGCGAGAGATGAAAAGGGTAATGGGTATTATGTGCCTTCTGATATGACTTTTAAAGAATGGCATAGTAAATATGTTATACCAAATATTAAAGAGCCTAAATTTATTCCTATCAGAAATATAGATGAAATTAATGATGATATTATTAAAAGATTGAATTATGAAATGAACTTGATTTCAGATAATCATAAAGATATAATAAAATCAGAGGTTAAATCTATTGAGTTTGTAGGAGATGAGTCTTCAAGATATGATAGAAAAAAAGGAATACTTTATTTAAGAAAAGATTTTATTCCTGGTGAGCTTATACATGAGTTTGGTCACGCCATAGAAACAAATCTTGATTTATATCATAACCAAAAGTTTTTGGATATATTGGAAAATGGTCTTGAAGATATAACACCATTTGATATTATTGAAGATATGGAAACATTTGTTGAACCAGTTTATAGGTTAGATGCTCCTAAATTTATTTCTGAATATCAAGGTTTTATATATGAATTTGATATTGATGGAGAAGAACAAGTCATTTATAGTAATGGAATTATGCTAAATAAAAAATGTTTAGGTGAGTATTTCAGTGAAGGGTATAGAGAATATGTAACAAACCCTGACAATCTTTATAAAAAAGATAGAAGGCTCTTTGATTTTATTAAAGGAATGGTAAAATGATTGATAAAGATAAAATTAATGATGATTTAATTGCAAGAATACTTAATACAAAAAATAAAATAGAATTTTGGAAAGTTGTTTATAGTGAGAATATACCTAAAGACTTATGGGAAAGTTATCCGCAAATAAATGAGCATTTTAAAAGTTTGCGTGGTAATGGTTTACAAGCTGGAGTGGACAATGTTGGCTTTCTTAGAAAAAGAGAAAAGTAGGAGGTTTCTGTTGTACCAAATAATTTAAAAGAGTTATTTAACATTTAAAGACCAACAGGTCTTTTTTTATTGCTTTAAATTATGTTTTAAGGAGGTTTAAAAAATGAAAAAAGAAATGTTAATTGAAATGGGTATTGATGAGGAAAAAGCCTCTAAAGTAATGGAGCTTTATTCCGAAATTATCAAAAATATGGTGTCTAAAGATGAACTTACAACGGCAAATAATACTATAACACAGTTAAAAGAAACAGTTAAAAAGTTTGACGGTGTAGACATTGAAAAATTAAAAAAAGATGTTACAGACTGGGAAACAAAATATAATACAGATATTTTAAATATCAAAAAGAATAATGCTGTTGATATGGCTATAATGCAGGCAAAGGGTAAAAATACAAAGGCTATAAAGGCTCTTATTGATATGGAAAAAGTAACTCTTAAAGATGATGGAACACTTGAGGGACTTGATATTGAAGGTCTTAAAAAGAGTGATAGTTATCTTTTTGATGTTGAAACAGTAAAAACAGAGGGTACAGGTTTTAGTGGTGGCTCTGGATTTTCTGATAATGACAATATAAATAGTATTGTAGCCAATGCTATGGGAGTTAAATAATAAGGAGGAATTATAATGGCAAATACATTTGAATATGCAAAAATATTTGAAACTAATCTTGATAAATTGGCAATTCAGACTTTAAAAACAGGATTTATGGACGATAACTCTGGACAAGTTAAATATAATGGAGGTAATGAAATAAAAATACCTTCAATAGCTCTTCAAGGACTTGGAGAATATGACAGAGAAGAAGGATATACACAGGGTAGTGTTGTTCTTAAATATCAGACAAAAACAATGACACAGGATAGAGGAAGAAGTTTCCTTATTGATGCTATGGACGTAGATGAAACAAATTTTGTTGCTACTGCAAGTAATGTTATGGGTGAGTTTCAGAGAACAAGAGTTACACCGGAAATTGATGCTTATCGTATTTCAAAATTAGCTGAAATTGCTATGGGTGTAGAAGAAGATGCACAGGCTGAATACTCTTATACTATTGATAACAGTACAATTATAAATAAAATCAAAAATGGTATTAAAGTTATAAGAGAAAACGGCTTTGATAGTGAAATTGTAATACTTGCTAATTATGATACAACAACAGCTATTGAAGAAGCTGTTTTAGGTAAAATTACATCAGGTACATTCTCACAGGGTGGAATAAATACAAAAGTACCTTTTATTGATGATTGCCCTATTATTTTAGTACCAAAAGTAAGAATGTATTCTGCAATTACACTTAAAGACGGTTTAACAGGTGGTCAGGAAGATGGTGGATATGAAAAAGGTTCTTCTGCTAAAGATATTAATTTTATGATTGTTGCAAGAGAAACTCCTATTGCTGTTACTAAACAGGATAAAATGAGAATATTCTCACCGGAAATTTATCAGAAAGCGAATGCTTGGTCTTTAGATTATCGCCGTTATCACGATATATGGGTTAAAGATAATTGCAAAGGTTCAATATTCGTCAATATAAAAGATGCTAAAGCATAAGGAGTGATTTTATGGCAAATTACAGACTTAAAAGGGACAATGTGGAGAGGGTAACAGATAAAGAATATACAAGAGATAAACTTATATCTGAGGGTTTTTATTTGCTTGATGAAAATATCAAAAATGATTGTGAAGAAACAGAAAAATTACCCTCTACAAATTTAGAAAATGAAGAGATTGAAAAAATTCCGCCTAAAATATTAGAAAATGAAGAACTTGAAAAACTCACAGTTACAGAACTTAAAGAATATGCAAAGTTACATAATATAGACTTAGGCGAAAATACAAAAAAAGCCGATATATTACAAATATTAACCAGTAGGAAGTGGTAATATGCTTGAGAAATTAAAAATACTTCTTGGTATTGAAGATAACAGTAAGGACTATGTTTTACAGCTTACTATTGATATTGTAACGGATATGGTGCTTAATTATTGCCATATCAAAGAAATACCCTCCGGTCTTGAAAATGTAGTTGTAAGTATGTGTATTGATAAGTATAGAGCTGAAAACTATGGACAAGAAAATTCAGAAGGTAAAGTTAAAAGCATATCTGAGGGAGACGTTTCTGTCTCCTTTGGTTCTGCTTTTTCAATATCTGAAAATCCCTCTATGGAGTTTTTAAAAAACTATAAATCACAGCTTAATATATATAGAAAGGTTGTGTGGTAATGTCAATATTTTATGCTATTAAAAAGCACGCTGAAAGCCTCTACAACAAAACTTGTAATATATATGAATATGAAACTGTAAGAGATAGTGAAACAGGCATAGACAGTATACAAGAGGTTGAAAAATACAGCAATATACCTTGCAGAATAAGTTATAAAAGTATACCAAACACAACTCAAACAGATACAGGAGCAAGTCTAAGTCAAAGTATAAGTTTGTTTTGTTCTCCGGATATTAATATAAAGGCAGGAAGTCGTATTGTTTGTGATAATAAAACTTATAAATCTTCCGGAGAGCCGGCTCGTTATATTTCACATCAAAGAATAGAACTTATACTTGAAAGGGAGTGGGCATAATGGCAAGAAACGGTTTTGATGTAAGAGAACTTGAGAAATTCAGAGATAATCTTGTTGAATTTGAAAATAAACTTGATGTATTTATTTCTGATTGTGCAAAAGAATTAACAGCAAGGCTTTTAAGAGAGGTTATAAAGAGAACTCCAACAATAACAGGGAATTTAAAAAGGAATTGGCAGGTTACAGGAATTACTAAACAGGGATTTAATTATACCATAATGGTTATAAATCAAACTGAATATGCTATGTATGTTGAATATGGACACAGACAGACTCCGGGAAGATATGTTCCGGCACTTGGTAAGAAATTAAAAGAAGGTTGGGTTCCAGGTAGATTTATGCTTACTATATCAGCAGAGGAAATACAGCGAAAATCACCACAAATTATTGAGAAATTTATATCACAGAAATTAGGTGAATATCTACAATGATAAATGATATTGTAAAAGGTATTGCAAAAGCTATAAGAGATGATTTTGGAAGTGATTATAATATACATACAGAAGAAGTTAAACAGGGACTTAAAGAGCCTTGTTTTTTTATTTCTGTATTAAATCCACAGTATGAACAGGTTTTAGGTAAAAGATACCTTATAAGCTGTAATTGTATGATTCAGTATATTACAGAAGGCGGCAGAGAAGAATGTAACAATGTTGCAGAAAAACTTTTTGATTGTCTTGAAATCATAAATGTATCAGGTGATATTGTAAGAGGTACTAATATGTCTTTTCAAGTTGTTGACGGTATTTTAAATTTTAATGTAAGCTATAAAATTTATGTTTATAAAAATATAGTTGATGAAATAAATATGGAGGAGTTAAAGCAAATAAGGGAGGTTTGAAATGGCTGAAGAAATTAAAAAAGAGGTTGTTTTTAGTAAAGAACAGCTTAAAAACTCAAAATCTTTTGAAAAATATAAGGATATAGTTACTGTTGTTATGGCTGATGATGAAAAAATCACAAAGTCAGAATTACAGAAAAGAATTGATAAATTTTTGAAAAAAGAGGTGAAATAAATATGGCTTTAGGTGGCGGAACTTTTTTTACACAAAATAAGGTTTTACCGGGGGCATATATAAATTTTATATCTGCAAGTAGAGCCTCTGCAACACTTTCTGATAGAGGTTATGCAGCCATGGCTCTTGAACTTGATTGGGGTGTTGAAAATACTATCTTTGAAGTTACAAACGGTGATTTACAAAAAAATAGTATGAAATTATTCGGTTATGACTATACAGCACCACAGTTAAAAGGTCTTAGAGATTTATTTTTAAATCTTAAAACACTTTACCTTTATAGGCTTACAAGTGGCGGTGTAAAAGCAACAAATACATATGCAACAGCTAAGTATTGTGGTACAAGGGGAAATAATTTAAAAGTTGTAATATCAAATAATGTAGAGGAAGAAGAAAAGTTTGATGTTTCACTTTATATTGATGATACAACACTTTTAGACAAACAAACAGTTTCTCAAATGTCAGAGCTTGTTGACAATGATTATGTTACTTGGAAAAGTGGTGCATCTCTTTCAGAAACAGCAGGAGAACCTCTTTCAACAGGTGCAAATGGCACAGTAAATGGAGGAGCTCATCAAACATTTTTAGATAAAGCCGAAAGTTACTATTTTAATATACTTGGTTGTGTTTCTACTGAAGATGAAATAAAATCCCTCTATGTTGCTTATACAAAAAGGCTTAGAGATGAAGTTGGGGCAAAATTTCAGCTTGTAGTTCATAATAAAGAGGCTGACTATGAGGGAGTTATAAATGTTATTAATGATGTTGAAGAAAGTCCTGTATCATCACTTGTATATTGGGTAACAGGTGCAGAATCAAGTTGTCCTGTAAACGCTTCATTACTTAATAAAAAATATGACGGTGAATTTACTGTAAAAGCAGACTATACACAGTCACAGCTTGAAGGATTTATTAATGCAGGTAAATTTGCTTTCCATAATGTAGGTAATGATGTAAGAGTGCTTTCTGATATAAATACGCTTTTAACGACATCAGAGACAAAGGGAGATATATTTAAGGAAAATCAGACAATAAGAGTTTGTGACCAGATTGCTAATGATATTGCAAATATATTCAATACTAGATATTTGGGTGTTGTGCCTAATGATGCAAATGGACGCATAAGCCTTTGGAATGATATAGTTAAACATCATCAGCAGTTACAGGATATAAGAGCAATAGAAAACTTTACATCTGAAGATATAACTGTTGTTCAAGGTGATAGTAAAAAAGCTGTTGTTGTATATGATAAAGTTACTGTGGTCAATGCTATGGCACAACTTTATATGACAGTTGAAATAGCGTAAAAGGGGGTGTTTATGTGGGTAATAATGTTACTATGAAGGCGAAAGATGCTTTATCAGCAAAAGAGGCTGAGTGCTTTGTGACAATAGACGGTAATAGATATAATTTTATGCAGGCTATTAATCTTGAGGCTAAAATGGAGAAAAATAAAACAGAAGTTCCTATTTTAGGCAGACCAGCAAAAGGAAATAAGGCTTCAGGTTGGACAGGTTCAGGAAGTGCTACTTTCCATTATAACACATCAATATTTAGAAAACTCCTATATAAATATAAAGAAACCGGAGAAGATATTTATTTTGATATTCAGATTGTAAATGAGGATAAAACATCAGCAGCAGGCAGACAGACTATAATTTTAAAAGATTGTAATATGGATAGCGGAATAATTGCTAAGTTTGACGCTGATGGAGAAACCCTTGATGAGGATATGGACTTTACTTTTGAGGATTGGGAAATCCCAGAAGAGTTCGCTATGCTTGAGGGTATGAGGTGATACTTAACAAATTTCACAAATGTTGAAACTATACCTTTTTTGGTTTATAATGGAAACAAACTTATAAATTGAAAGGGGTAGTATATTATGAATAAGTTTTGTAGTAAGTGTGGTAAGGAGTTAGAAGCTGATGAAAAATTCTGTAAAAACTGTGGTACTGCAACAGGAAATAATGTTTTTATGAATGAAAATAATATTTTCAATCAAGTTCAAAAACCAAATAAAAAGAAGTCAGGGTGCTTAATTGTGATTATAATAGGCTTTATTATTGCTGTTGCTATTGCTGTTTCTTCTATTGGAAACAGCAATAAATCAGGTAAAGTAGATGATGCCTTTATTAAATCAATGAATACTACACTTGGAACTGACTGTAAGTTTACAATTTCAGACCATAGTATTTATTTTGAAGAAAGTTTACAAGAATATATAGGAAAAGGAAGTTTTACAACACTTAATACAGGTGACTTAAAATATACTTATAATTTCAGAGCATATATTAAAGATAATACTATAAATTTTGGAAAAGTAGATGTATATGACCCTTATGGAAATCATATAGTTGACCATTGGGATGAAGAAGGAGAAACAGAACATTATAACAGTATTGAACAACAATAGTTAATTTTAAATATTTTAAACACTCACTTTTGTGGGTGTTTTTTTGGTGGGAAAAGGAGAATTTGTATGTCAAAATTATCATTATTTTTAAAGAAAAATAAAAAACAGAGAGAAAATGTCAAATATGCAGCAACAAAGTCACTTTGTGATGAAAATGGAAATCCTCTTGAATGGACTATAAAACCATTAACAACAGCAGAAAGTGAAGATATAAGAGAAAGTTGTACAAGAGAAATTCCGATGCAGGGAAAACCTAATGTATTTAGAACTACTTTTGATAATAGAAAATATATAGCAAAATTAATTGCTTCTTCAGTAGTAGAGCCTAATTTATATGATAAAGAATTACAGGATAGTTATGGAGTTATGACACCTGAAGAGCTTATCGTTCAGATGATTGATGACCCAAATGAATATAATAATTTTGTTGATTTCATAACTAATAATATTGGAAATAGCAATATTAATGAGGAGATTGAAGAAGCAAAAAACTAATTGATGAGGGTGGTACTTCCTGTTATGCCTATTACTGTTTTTTAGAGTTTGGAATGCTACCCTCTGTATTTATTAATTTAGATACACAAGAAAAAGCCTTTATTATTGCTTGTATTGATAAAAAAATAGAGGCTGAAAAAGAGAAAGAAAAGGAATTAAAAAATAAAAAGAGGTAGGTGGTTAAATGGCATCTATTAATGCAATAATTAGTCTTACAGACAGAATGACAAGACCAATACAAAATATAATAAGCTCTGTTAATAGCCTTATATCTGTAACTGAAAGAGTAGCCACCTCTATGGATAATGCTTTTGATACACATACATTTGATGAAACAAGAAGAAGTTTAGACCAAGCACAAAGAGAAATAGAGGAAATTGTAAATAGCACCAACAGAGCAGGTCAAAGTCAAAGGAATTATAACAATGAAGTTAGAAGCGGAGTATCTTCAACAAATAATCTTTTGAATAATATAAAAAGTATGGTGGGAGCATATTTAGGAATACAAGGGGTTAAATCTCTTTTTAATGCTTCAGATAACTTTTCTAACACTACTGCAAGACTTAATATGATAGTTGATGATGGTGGTTCTGTTGAAGAATTACAAGACAAGATATTTGCTTCTGCTCAAGAATCAAGAGCACTTTATAGTCAAACAGCAGATGTTGTTGCAAAACTTGCCTTGAGAGCTGATGATGCTTTTGCAAGTAATGATGAAACTATACAGTTTGCAGAAAATCTTAATAAATTATTTGTAATAGCCGGAGCTTCACAGGCAGAAACATATTCAGCAACATTACAGCTTACGCAGGCTCTTGGTTCTGGAGTATTAAGAGGAGAAGAATTAAATGCTGTATTTGAAGCTGCACCTAATGTTATACAAAAAATAGCTGATTATTTGGGTGAGCCTATTGGAAAAATAAGGACTTTAGCTTCAGATGGTAAAATTACAGCTGATATTGTAAAAAATGCAATGTTAAGTGCCACTGATGAGATAAATACCCAATTTAATGATATGCCTATGACTTGGAGTCAAGTTTGGAATGGAATTGTAAATAAAGTTTTATATGCATCACAACCTCTGTTAAATTTTATAAGCTTTTTAGCTAAGAATTGGTCTGTTATACAGCCTATTGTTTTAGGTATTGCTTCTGCGGTAGGCTACTATACATTAGCTTTATTGGCTAATTCAGCAGCACAAGGATTATCGAATACTATGACAGCTATTTCAAATGTACAGGCACTTATTAAGGCTAAGGCAATACTTGCTAATGTAAATGCTCAATGGCTTGCTGTAAATGCCGAATATGCCTTGACTGTTGCAACAGCACAAGCAACGGTTGCACAATCTACATTTAATACAGCTTTAATGGCTTGTCCTATTACTTGGATTATATTAGCAATCATAGTATTAATAACAGTTATATTTGTTGTTATTGCAGCTGTAAATAAAGCGAGAAATGAAACTACATCAGCAATAGGATTTATTGCTGGCATTATAGCTGTTGCTGGAGCAGTTATACTCAATATTGCTATTGGAGTTATAAATGCTATACTACAAGCAGTGTGGGCTTTTGTATATCCGTTTTTGGGTATTGTTGAATTTATTCTAAATGTTTGTAATGGTGGTTTTGATAGCTTTGGAGATGCAGTAGCTAATTTAATTGGTCAAATTATAGGGTGGTTTTTATCTTTAGGACAAGTTGTTACAAAAATTATAGATGCAATATTTGGAACTGATTGGACGGGAGGTCTTGAAAATTTAAAGAAAAATGTTGTTTCCTGGGGTAAGAACGAGAAAGCTATTACACTTACAGGATTAACACCAAAAGGTGGTATTGACAGAATAAATTATGGTGAGGCTTGGGATGCAGGTTATAAATTTGGTGAAGGAATAGACAATAAAATAAAAAGTACATTTGGTGGTGGGCTGGATGGTATACCTTTTGACTCAAGTGGATATGGTAACATACCAAGTATTGCGGAAGATACTAACAAAATAGCAGGTAACACATCTGATATAGCTGATGAAGTGGCAACAACAAATGAAAATATGGAATATTTAAGAAAAATGGCTGAAAGAGATGTTGTAATGCGTTATGTTACACCAAGTATAAATATTGATATGTCGGGAATGAGTAATAATATTAAAAACGGTATGGATATTGATGGAGTTATTGACCATATTGTAAGAAAAACAAGCGAGGCTGCTGAAGGAATGGCAGAGGGGGTGTAATAAATGGCATACAGATTTTATTTAGATAATATACTTCTTCCTGTCACTCCCCAAAGCCTTGAAATAAAAATTAAAAACCAAAATAAAACCGTAACACTCATAAATGACACAGAATATAACTTTCTTAAAGGTGTAGGACTTACTGAAATAAGTTTTGATATACTTTTACCGGCTGTTAAATATCCTTTCGCTATGTATGAAAATGGCTTTAAAAATCAAAAGTATTATCTTGAAGAACTTAAAAGATTAAAGGTTAGTAAAAAGCCTTTTAAATTTTATGTAAGCAGAGAGTTGCCTAACGGTGTAGGCTTATACGATACAGAGTTTCAATATGTAAGCCTTGAAGACTACACGATAAAAGAAAGTGCTGACAATGGTTTTGATTTGACTGTAAGTATAAGCTTAAAACAGTATATATCTGTTACAACCATTGATATAAATATATCATCTGACGGAACGGCAACAGAGGAAAAAACAAGAGTAGAAAGTCCTCAAGCACCAATACCACAGAATGAAAGCTATAAAGTTAAAAAAGGTGATACTCTTTGGGCATTAGCAAAATATTATTATGGTGACGGAAGTAAATATAAACTTATAGCCTCTGCAAATCCACAAATAACAAACCCTAATCTCATTTATGTTGGTCAAGTTTTGGTTATACCAAAGGAGTGATTATTATTGAATGATTTAAATATTAAATTAATAATTGAAAATCCTGACACAGGGAAAGTATATGCTCCATTGGTTGAGGAAGGTATAAAATGGACAACAGACAGAGAAGGAACGGCAGGAAGTCTTGAGTTTTCAGTAATAAAAGATAATATTATAAATTTTCAAGAGGGAAACAGAGTTGAACTTTATGTTAATGATACACCTGTATTTCTAGGCTTTGTATTTAAAAAATCAAGGACAAAAGATGGTCTTATATCAGTAAAAGCCTATGACCAGTTAAGATATTTTAAAAATAAGGATACTTATATTTATGAAAATATGACAGCGTCACAGCTTTTAAAAATGATAGCAGGAGATTTCAGTCTTTTTACAGGTGATATAACTGACACAAAATATGTTATACCAAGTTGTATAGAGGACAATACCTCTTTGTTTGATATTATTAAAAATGCCCTTGATACAACACTTTTAAATACAAAAGAAATGTATGTGTTGTATGATGATTTTGGAAAGCTGGCACTAAAAAATATAGGTGATATGAGAGTTCCTATAAAAATTGATGAGAATATAGCAGAGGATTTTGACTATGAAACATCTATTGATAGTGAAACATACAATAAAATAAAACTTCTTTATGAAGATGATGAAACTAAAAAAATGGAAGTATTTACAGCAAAAAGTGACCATACAATAAAACGATGGGGAGTTTTACAGTATTTTGAGAAAATTGATAATCGTGATAATGGTGCAATTATGGCAGAAGCACTTTTAAAACTTTATAACAATAAAACACGTTCTCTATCTATAAATGGAATAATGGGAGATTTAAGAGTAAGGGCAGGAAGTCAAGTTCCTGTCTTTTTAAATTTAGGTGATATTATATCTAATAATTGGCTTATTGTTGAAAAATGCACTCACACATTTAAACAGAATGAACACACTATGGATATAGAATTAAAAGGAGGGGAGTATATTGCTTAATTCAAGTGATTTTGTAAAGGTTATTAAAAAATCAGCTATTGAAGCTGTAAAAAACTCAAAGCCTACTGATATATTTTATGGTACTGTTCAAAGTATATCACCTCTTACTATATTCATTGACCAAAAACTTATATTATCAGAGAAGTTTTTGATTATACCTGAAAGTCTAACGGATTATGAAACAGAAATATCCTTTGATGACTCTTCTATTAAACAAGTATTTACTACTTGGGATATGGAAGAAACTTCTGAAAGTTCACCTTCAAAAATATCTTTTAAAGAGAAAATAAAACATAAAATTACTGTATATAACGGTCTTAAAGCAGGGGAAGCAGTTATACTTTTAAGACAGCAGGGCGGACAAAAATATATGGTTTTGGATAGGGCGGTGACATTATGATACCAGAGGGACTTAATGTAAATCCAATAAAAACAGTTATACAGCCTAATTTACAACACAAAATGGATATTGAAAAAAGTATTATAGTTGGAAAATGTGATAATAAAGAGGCTTTAAAACAGACTATATATAAAATACTTTCAACTGAAAGATATGAAAATGTTATATATTCAAGAAACTATGGTGTTGAGTTTAAAGATATTTTCGGTCAGCCAGTAACAACAGTTTTACCTATTATTGAAAGTCGTATAAAAGAAGCATTAATTCAAGATGACAGAATAAATTCTGTTGATAACTTTGTATTTAATACAAGTAAAAAGCATATTGTATCAGTTAGTTTTACAGTCCATTCAATAATTGGAGATATTGAAATGTCAAAGGAGGTGGCTGTATAAATGTTTGAAAATATGACCTTTGAAAATATATTGAAAAATGCCCTTGATAAAGTCCCTTCAAGTTTTGATAAAAGGGAAGGCTCTGTAATATATGATGCATTAGCTCCGGCTGCCGCTGAAATTGCACAGCTTTATATTGACCTCGATTTTATACTTAAACAGACTTTTGCAGATACATCAGACAGAGGGTATCTTATTATGAGAGCCAATGAAAGAGGAATTAAGCCTTATAGTGCAACATTTGCTGTTGGAAAAGGTGTTTTTAATATACCTGTTCCTATTGGTTCAAGGTTTAGTATCGATATTTATAACTATACTGTGACAGAGCTTATGTCTGAAAATACTTATAAAATGGTATGTGAAACAGCAGGAAGTTCACCTAATGGATATATAGGACAACTTATTCCTGTGGAATATATAAAAGGTCTTACATCAGCTTTTTTAACTGAAATACTTGTTTTTGGTGAAGATGAAGAAGATACTGAAAGTTTCAGAAGGCGTTATTTAAGTAGCTTTAATTCTCAAGCCTTTGGAGGAAATATTCAGGATTATAAAAATAAAACAAACAGTATTCAAGGTGTTGGCGGTGTTAAGGTTTATCCTACATGGAATGGAGGAGGAACTGTTAAACTTGTTATTATATCAAGTGAATATACAGCTCCGACAGATGAACTTATACAGAATGTTCAAACAATAATTGACCCTGTTCAAAATCAAGGTAAAGGGCTTGGAATTTCACCAATAGGGCATATTGTAACTGTTGAAGGAGTAACTGAAACAACTTTAAATATAACTACTCAAATAACTTATACAGAAGGTTGGAGTTTTGAGGATATAAAAGATGCTGTCAATGATATAATTGACAGCTATTTCAATGAGCTTAACAGTAATTGGCAGGATTTGAATAATATTATTGTGAGAATAAGCCAGTTTGAAAGCAGACTTCTTGATATTGAAGGTATTACAGATATTGCACATACAGCTTTTAATGGGATTGAAGAAAATTTTGTAGTTGGTGAAAATGCTATTGTTAAAAGGGGGACTGTAAATGCTTAAAAATGTTGATATAAGTATATATCAGCCTCTTATTATTAAAGATTACAGGGAATTCAAAAAAATTGCAGAAATTGAAAATACAATACTTACAGATTGTTGGAGTAATTCAAATAATGTATTTCTTGACCAGTTTATAGAGACACTTACTGAAAATGGCTGTAAACGCTGGGAGAAAATATTAAATATACAGCCTAAAGGTACTGATACACTTGAAGTCAGAAGGTTTAGGATAAAATCACGAATTAATGAGGATTTGCCTTATACATACAATGCCCTTTTAAATGCCCTTGATAATCTGTGTGGTAAAGGACAATATGAAGTTACACTTTATAATGATGAGTACAGGCTTAAAGTTTTAATTGAGCTTACAGTTAAAAAGTTGTTTGATGAAGTTGAAAGTACAGTTAAAAGAATGATACCAGCTAATTTAATATTAGAAGTCAATTTGAGATATAATCAATATTTACAATTTAAAAAATATACTTATGGTCAGTTATCAGTTTATACAAATAGACAACTGAGAGAGGAGGTATTAAATGGCTGAATTTACACCTAATTTTAATTTAAAAAAACCTTATGAAACAGATTTTTTCAATATAGAAGATTTTAACGGTAATATGGATATTTTAGATGAGAAATTAAAAGAAGCAATTCAAAATGAACAGCTTCAGGGCAATGTTACAGAGATAAAAGGGACAACAGAAGAAATTAAAACATCTGTGGGAAGCTCTGGAGATTTAAGTTCTAGTCCGACACTTTTCGGAAGACTGGCGGAAATTAAAGAAACTCTTACAAGTAAGTTTAGCGAGGTGGTTTCTAAGATTACTGGGGTTGATGGGAAGATTGGGGCGAGTGGAGACAGTGGGACAGATACGGTTTTTGGAAAGTTGAATGAAAATTCGAAAATATTGAACAATGACTTTTTTATCGGAGGTTGTGAAATATTTAAAGAAAATAATACATTTACTGTACCTGATAACATAACAGAAATATATGTGACCGCTTGCGGAAGAGGTGGCAATGGTGGTGCAAGAAATTACAATACAAGTAAAACAATGAAAGCTGCTACAGGTGGTAGTGGAGGTGAAGCTGTTGTATCGAAGTCATTTATAGTATCACCAAAGCAAACTATTCCAATAACATTTGGTGCAGCTACAGTTGTAGGTGATTTAATAAGTCTACAAAATGGTAATTCTGGAAGTACCAGCTATGATACAAGCGACCCAGAAACATTAATTGGAGCAAAATCTAATGGTACAGGTGGTGGTCATAGTGGTAATTCTAGTGAACGAGGATATGACGGAGTAACTGGACAAGGTGGAAGACCATATGGAGTAGGAGGAGGTGGTGGTGGCAGTTTGGGAAACGGAGGTGATGCGTTTCATGGCACAGGTAATGAATTTAGATTTCCTGGATATGGTGGTGGCGGTGGTGCTAACACTAGAATATCAACATCTGAGTATGCCCAACAAGGTGGACCAGCGATAGTTATTATATATTGGGGCATACTAGGAAAACAACAATCTATTTCAGATGCTCTTAATAGATTTAATAATATATAAATTAATAAATTTTATTTATCTTTTAATATAATTGAGAGGAGGGAAAAAATATGGATTTGTATTTCACTGTAAAAAACACAATTATAGAACCTGTAAATCCACAACCTGTTATTATAGCGGATAGTTATAAATATATAAATGTACACT
>NZ_NFLT01000014.1 GCF_002161055.1 Tyzzerella sp. An114 | reverse complement strand
ACCTAACCGCAAGGAGGGAGTCGCCGAAGGTGAAGCCAGTGACTGGGGTGAAGTCGTAACAAGGTAGCCGTATCGGAAGGTGCGGCTGGATCACCTCCTTTCTATGGAGATTTGGTTGATTTGATACACTATTTTTATTTCACAGTACATATGGATGGGTTCCCGAGTGGCCAAAGGGGGCAGACTGTAAATCTGTTGCGATAGCTTCGAAGGTTCGAATCCTTCCCCATCCACTTTTGACAGAGTAATTTTTACTCTGTTTTTTTATTTTCGATTTTTATATTATGCACATAGTTTTTTATGAAATTATGTGCTTTTTTATTGTTTACATACATAGATTATCAAGGTATAATATACATAGAGATACTAGGTATAAATTTTAAATTTGAATGGAGGTGAAATATTATGGCATTGGATAAAGGTCTTATTGGTGGAAGTACAGTTTTTATGATTTTATCTTTACTTAAAGAAAAAGATTATTACGGTTATGAAATTATAAAGGAGATAGAAAAGAGAAGTAACAGTGTTTTTCAGTTTAAGGAAGGTACTTTATATCCTGTATTACACAGAATGGAAAATCAGGATTTTGTTAAATCCTATCGCTGTGAGACTGAAAACGGAAAGGTGAGAAAATATTATAGAATAACATTTGAGGGAAAAAAACAGCTTGAGAAAGAGAAAAAACAGTGGTCGGAGTTTACTTCCTCTGTAAATTCGGTAGTAGGAGGTGGAGGTCATGCGTTCACCTGAGTGGGAAAAATACGTAAAAGATATATTGTCTCATGTTAAATTCAAATATGACCATAAATATATATATTCTGAAATTATGGAGCATATGGAGGATTTATATAACAACCTTGTAAATGAGGGTATTGATGAGAATGAAGCTATAAAACTTACTGTTGAATATATGGGAGACAGTGAGGAGATTGGAAAAGCCTTAAATAAAGAGCATAATCCTTTCGTTGGTTGGATATATAGAATTTTAAAATATTCTGCTATGTTACTTATATTTTTAAATATATCTACTGTTTTTATATTTATATTTTCATCAATAAATAATTTTGTTACTGTAAATGAAAATGTAGAGAAATATGGTCAAAAAATTGAATTTATACAAGAGATAGACGAAAAAAGAAAAATTGATAATACATATATATTTTTAGATAAAATTGTTAGATATGATAATGGAGATATAAAAATATTATATTCATTATTTAAAAATCCTTTTTCATATGGTACAAAATTTACTAATGGAGATATATTAAAAATATATGATGAAAATAATAATGAATATATTTTTAGAAGACGAAGCCCTAATAAAAAATATTATTCATACTATGAATATACTGTTGATAACTTTCCTAAAAATGAAGAGAAACTTATTATAAAATATGGTGACAGGAAAGAGGAGTATACTGTTGAAATATCTATGAAAAAGGGGGGAATTTATGAACAGAAATAGAAAAATAGTTGTATATAGTGTTATTATAATTGCTCTTGTTTTTTCATATTTAAGATTGATTGATAGATATATAACTCCTGAAAAAGCTTTTTATGCTGCTGAAAGAGGTAATAATTATGGACCTTCCTATGATATATCTGTAAAATATAGTTTAGATGATGATAGATATATTATGATTGGCAAACACGATTATGGTATATCTTTTAATGAAGTTAGACGTACAATGCTTTTTTTGTGGGAAACAGGAGATGAACCTTCCTATCCTGGAAATATTCCTTTTGATGATATGGAAGATAATTTATATGTTACAATGGTTGCCTATGGTAATTATGATAAAAGTTTTGCTTGGGGATATTCCAAAAATGAAGATGTAAAAACTATTAGGTGTAATATAGAGGGAAGTGACAATAAATATATTACAGGTGAAGTTTCTGAAAGTAGAATATTTTTCATTCCTATTGGAGGGGCTTTTGAATATTCTATTAAGAACTTTGAAGGTCTTGATGTAAATGGAAATGTTATTGAAGAATTTGAATTTTAGTTTTATTTTTTGGCCTGTTTTATACAGGCTAAAAATTTTTTTAGAAAATTTTTAGAAAAAGTGTTGACAAAATATTTTTACTTTGGTATTATATACAAGCAGTCGAAAAACGGCTGATAAAAAAGTGTTTGCCCGAGTGGCGGAACTGGCAGACGCACAGGACTTAAAATCCTGCGGGGTAAAACCCGTACCGGTTCGATTCCGGTCTCGGGCATGATTTTTTAAAATCTTGTTCTTAGCACAGTAAACACAATATGCCCAGATAGCTCAGTTGGTAGAGCAGAGGACTGAAAATCCTCGTGTCACTGGTTCGATTCCGGTTCTGGGCACCATTTATTAAAAATAAAAGTGTTGACAAAATTAAGTTTTGTCTGTATAATCCTAAAATATAATTTAAATATTATGCGGGTGTAGTTCAATGGTAGAACGTCAGCCTTCCAAGCTGAACACGTGAGTTCGATTCTCATCACCCGCTTTAAATATACTATGCGCGAATGGCTCAGTGGTAGAGCATCGCCTTGCCAAGGCGAGGGCCGCGGGTTCGAATCCCGTTTCGCGCTTTTATTTTTTTTCTAAAACCGGATTTTGTAATTCAAAATCCGGTTTTTGTATATCTATTATTTTTTGGGGGTTAATTATGTATAGTTTTGGACAGATGGCTTTTGTTTGCATCATGGTTTTTATTGCTGGTCTTATTGACTCTATTGCTGGAGGTGGCGGTATTATATCAATACCTGCTTATACTTTGACAGGTATGCCTATGCATTGTGTTATGGGGTGTAATAAATTTTCATCAACTTGTGGAACATCTTTTTCTGTGGCAAGGTTTATGGCAAATAAGGCTCTTGATATTAAAATAGCTCTTGTGTCTGCTGTTGGTGCTATAATAGGCTCTGGAATAGCTGCTCATATTGTTATAAATTTAAGTGACCAATTTTTGAGAACAATGATGGTTATTGTCCTTCCTGTAATATCTATTTTAATTATACTTAAAAAAGATATAGGACAGGTTGAAGGACAGCTTATGAGGGGAATTAAGGCTGTTTTTGTATCTTTATTGATAGGTCTTTCTGTGGGCTTTTATGACGGTTTTATAGGACCGGGAACAGGTACTATTGCCATATTCTTTTTCTCAGCTTTTATGAAGTATGATTTGAAAACTGCTTCAGGGAACACAAAAATATTAAATTTATCATCAAATATTTCTGCCCTTGTAAGTTTTATGATTTCTGGAATGGTTATATATCAAATTGCTATACCAGCAGCTATATGTAATATTGCGGGAAATTATATAGGTTCAGGATTGGCAGTAAAGAAAGGTTCAAAATTTATACGTCCTGTTATGATAACTGTTGTTGTTATGCTTCTTGGAAAAACATTTATAGACTTTTTATTATAAATTACATAAAAAATGCGTACAAATATTTTGTACGCATTTTTTAATTTGTAAGGTCACTGTATACATTTGCAAAAGGTTTAAAGTATTCTGCATAATTTTCGACGTCCTCAAATGAAAATTGCATTGCTGAATTATCATTCATAAATACTGTAAATTCTATGTCAGCTGTTGTTTCTGTTTTTTTGTCAGCTTCCTCTATTGTGTCGGCTATATCAAGAAGTTTTGATATTTCATCTTTACTCATAAATGTATATTCTCTGTCTATATTATCGTTTTTTATTTCTATGCTTATAGAATATATTTTTGAAAACTTGTTTTTTGCCGAAGCAATAGGGTTGCTTATTACAGAAAAAGCTACTATTATAAAAATTGCAAATGCAACTGAAAATATTATTTTTAGGTATTTTTTATTCATATAATGCCTCCTTTTTTGATATGTTTTATATGATTTAATTATAATGATGAAATATTAAAAAATGCTTAAATTAATAATTTTTTAAGAAACTTTTAAGGTGGTGTAAATATGTTTACGGGTATATGTAAAGTTACACTTAGGGCAGAGTGGGTTAATACTCTTAAAGAGAAAAGAATGGTTGTAAAAAGCCTTATTTCAAGAATGAAAAATAAGTTTAATATATCTGTTGCGGAGGTTGATTGTCAGGATATACATGAAACTATTGTTATAGGCTTTTCTTGTGTATCAGGAGAGTCTAATCATGCAGAGCAAATTGTGCAGAATGTTTTGGATTTTATAGAATGGAATACAGACGCTGTTGTGTGTAATACAGAATGGGAAATATACTAAAAAGTTGTAAAATCAACATATTTTTATGGATTTTATTATTTTACTATGATATAATATCATGTGATTGCGTAGAGGGAGATTTGTTCTCCTTATTTGTTCTACAATGCATAAAGAAATAAGTCCTTTTTAAGACTTTTATAAATTTTTAGGAGGAATTTTTAGAAATGAACGCAACTATTATAAGTAAAGAAAATAATTTAGTTAAATTTACTTTCCAGTCAAGTGCTGAGGCTCTTGAGGAAGGTATTCAGTATGCTTACAACAAAGCTAAAAAGAATATCTCTATCCCTGGATTTAGAAAAGGTAAAGCTCCAAGAAAAATTATTGAAGCTCAGTATGGTGCAGGAAAATTCTATGATGATGCTGTAAACTTTATTTTAAATAAAGAATATGAGTCAGTTATAAAAGAACTTGAACTTGATGTTGTTTCAAGACCAGATGTTGAAATCAAAGAAATTGGAAAAGAAACTGGTGTAACTTTTGAAATCGGTGTATATGTAAAACCTGAAGTAACTTTAGGTGAGTACAAAGGTCTTGAAGTTGAAAAACAGAATGTTGAAGTTACAGCTGATGAAGTTGAAGCTGAAATCAAAAAAGTTCAGGAACAGAACTCAAGAATGGTTACTATCACAGACAGAGCTGCACAGATGGGCGACGTTGTAACAATCAGCTACCTTGGAACAGTTGACGGTGTTGCTTTTGAAGGCGGACAGTCAGACGCTTATGACCTTACTTTAGGTTCACATACATTCATTGATACATTTGAAGACCAGATTGTTGGTCACAACACAGGAGATAAATTTGACGTAAACGTTAAATTCCCAGAAGATTACCACACAGAAGACCTTAAAGGTAAAGATGCTGTATTCGCTGTTGAAGTTAAAGAAATCAAATTCAAAGAACTTCCAGAAGCTAATGATGAACTTGCTCAGGACGTTTCAGATTTTGACACACTTGATGCATACAAAGCAAGCATAGTTGAAAAACTTACAAAAGACAAAGAAGCAAGAGCTAAACAGATTATGAGCGATAGCCTTCTTGACAAAGCTGTTGAAAACTCAACAATGGATGTTCCAGAATGCATGTATGATAACAAATTAGAACAGCTTCTTGGAGATTTTGAACAGAATATCGGAAGAAGCGGTCTTTCACTTGACTTATACTGCAGCTACATGGGAATAACAAAAGATGGTTTAAGAGACCAGTTCAAAGATACAGCTAAGAAGAGCGTTGATGCAAGACTTGTTCTTGAAGCTGTTGCTGCTAAAGAAAATCTTACACTTTCTAAAGAGGAAGTTGATGAGGAAGTTGGTAAACTTGGCGAGTCATGGGGACTTAAACCAGAAAAAATGCTTGAAATCTTCAGAGATGAAGACAGAGCTAACCTTGAAAAAGACCTCCTTGTTCGTAAAGCAATGACATTCATTGAAGAAAACGCTGTTGAGGTTGAACCAAAAGCTGAGTAATTTTTTGAATTTTAACGGGGCGGATTTACCGCCCTGTTTTTGGATTTAAAAGGTTTTTGACAAAACTCAGCAAAATATTTTACGTATATAAAATAAAATTATGGAAAGGAATGATTATATGAGTTTAGTACCTTACGTTATTGAACAGACTAAGGGCGGAGAACGCTCCTATGACATATATTCAAGACTTTTAAAAGACAGAATAATATTCCTTGGTGAGGAAGTAAATGACGTGACAGCAAGCCTTGTTGTTGCTCAGCTTTTATTCCTTGCAGCGGAAGACCCAGACAAAGATATAAGCCTTTATATAAACAGTCCGGGAGGTTCTGTAACAGCAGGTCTTGCCATATATGACACTATGCAGTATATAAAACCTGATGTGTCAACAATATGTCTTGGAATGGCTGCTAGCATGGGTGCATTCCTTCTTGCAGGTGGTGCAAAGGGAAAACGCTTTGCTTTACCTAATTCAACAATTATGATACATCAGCCTTCCGGTGGTGCTAGAGGTCAGGAAACTGAAATCAGAATAGCTGCTGAAAATATTCTTAAAACAAGAAGACAGTTAAATGAAATTCTTGCTGAGAATACTGGAAAGAGCTATGAGGAAGTTGACAGAGATACTGAGCGTGATAACTATATGACAGCTGAGGAGGCTGTTAATTACGGACTTATTGACGAAGTTATAAAAAGACCTCAGTATTGATATAAATTAATCTGAGAAAGGAGAAAAGCCGTGAAAAACGAAGAAAAGAAACAGCTTAGATGTTCTTTCTGCGGAAAAACACAGGAGCAGGTTAGAAGACTTATTGCTGGTCCTAATGTTTATATCTGTGATGAGTGTATAGAGCTTTGTGCTGATATAATAGATGAAGAGCCACAGCACTATTCAAGTGTTGATGAAGACTTTGAAATACCAAAACCAAAGGAAATAAAAGCTATACTTGACGAGTATGTAATAGGTCAGGACGAAGCTAAAAAAGTGCTCTCTGTTGCTGTATATAATCACTACAAGAGAATAAACTCAGGTCAGTTAAGTGATGATGTAGAGCTTGCAAAGAGTAATATACTTATTGTTGGTCCTACTGGAACAGGTAAAACACTTCTTGCCCAGACTCTTGCAAGACTTCTCAATGTGCCTTTTGCCATTGCAGATGCCACATCTTTAACAGAAGCTGGTTATGTTGGTGAAGACGTTGAAAATATACTCCTTAAACTCATACAGGCTGCTGATTATGATATGGAGAGAGCAGAGAGAGGTATAATATATATTGATGAGATAGATAAAATTACAAAGAAATCTGAAAACCCTTCAATAACTCGTGATGTAAGTGGTGAAGGTGTTCAGCAGGCACTTTTAAAAATACTTGAGGGTACAGTGGCTTCTGTTCCTCCTCAGGGTGGCAGAAAACACCCTCATCAGGAGTTTTTACAGATTGACACAACAAATATACTCTTTATTTGTGGTGGTGCTTTCGGAGGTATTGAAAAGATTATACAGCAGAGAGTTGGACAGAAAGCTATTGGTTTTGGTGCTAAGGTTCAGTCTAAAAATGACAGTACAGCCGATGAACTTTTAAAACAGCTTCAGCCTAAAGACCTTCTCAAATATGGTCTTATTCCAGAGTTTATAGGTCGTCTTCCTGTTGTTGTTACTCTCAATAATCTTAATGAAGATGCCCTTGTTGAAATACTCAAAGAGCCTAAAAACGCTCTTACAAAACAGTATGAGTATCTTTTTGAGCTTGATGATGTTTATCTTGAATTTAAAGATGAGGCTCTCCGTGCTATCGCTAAACAGGCTGTTGAGAGACAGACAGGAGCTCGTGGACTTAGAAGTATTGTTGAGGAGTTTATAAATCCTATTATGTATGAAATACCTTCAGAAACTAATGTTGAGAAGTGTATAATTACAGAGGATACTGTTAATACAAAAGTTCCTGAGTATGTTTATAATGAAAATAGAGAACCTATTAACAGAAAATCAAGAAAAAAACGTGGCGGAAATACAAAAAGTGCTTCTTGATAAATTATAAAAAGATACCCTTAAAAGGGTATCTTTTTTTATATTTTTATTTCTTTTAATTCAATATCATCTTCAAGTTTTTCAACCATTTCATGTATGCTTTGCATTCTCATATCTGTTTGAGCTATTATGTCAGCACATTCTTTAAGGTCATTTTTAATATTTATTGAGCATTTTGTAACGTTTGATTTATAGTGTAATTTATGCTCAAGACTTGCCCAAAAATCCATTGCTATTGTTCTAATTTGTACTTCAACCTTTACAAGCTCTGTATGGTCAGAGAAAAATACAGGAACTTCAACAATAAGATGAAGACTTCTGTATCCATTAGGTTTTGGATTTTTTATGTAATCTTTTTTCTCTATCAAAGTTATGTCATTTTGACTTGTAAGCATATCAGCTATTGCATATATATCATCAACATATGAACAAACAACTCTTATTCCTGCCATATCGTGAAGATTTGTTCTTATTGACTCTATTGAAAGGTCAAAACCTTTTCTGTGAACTTTTTCAACGGCACTTTGTATTGATTTTACCCTTGTTTTCATATATTCTATTGGGTTTCTTTGGCGTTTAACTTGAAATTCTTCACTTAATACTTCAAGCTTTGTATAAACCTCTTTTATTGCACATTTATATATAAGATTAAGTTCTTGAAAATCTCTTATAAGTTTCTCAAAAGGAAGTTCTGGAAAGAGACTGTAATTGTTTGTTATATAATTCTTTGTTATTTCGTCGATAGGATTAGTGTTCATGATTACCTCCATAATTACTAAATAAATGGTAATGTTATATATAATATTATACGATTTTTAGACAAAAATTGCTTTATTATTATAAAATATTTTTGAAATAAATTATATATTGATGTCGTAATGTAAATATATTGAAATTTATTAGTAAGAAGTGCTTAAAAATTTTTTAAGATTTCTAGTTTATTATTATATTGATGTATGATTTGATTGTGGGAGGGAGTAAAATTATGAAATTTACAAAGAAAAAATTAATAATTGGAATAGGACTTCTTGTAATAGTAGGTATTGTAGGTTTTAAATTTTCTAATAGAACACAAAAACCTACGGGAGTTCCTGTGACAACTTTTCCTGTTGGGAAAGGGGATATAGAAAATAATATTGAACTTACAGCTCCTCTTGAAGGCACTGAAAGTGTTGATGTTGTTTCTAAATTACATTATAAAGTCACTGAAATAAATGTAAAAGAAGGTGACAGAGTAACAAAAGACCAAATTATAGCTAGACTTGATACTGAAAGTATAGAAAAGGATATAAGAGAGCTTCAGGATAATATTGAACTTTTAAAAATACAGAGAAATGAGGCTGAAAATAGCACAGATAATTCCTATGAATTGGCAAAAGCACAGCTTGATGACAGTATAGCTAATAAACAGAAAGATTATGAAAAAGCTGTTGATAATATGAATGAAGCTAAAAGAAAATTAGATAATATTCAAACTTTATATAATAGTGGTATTGAAACTGGTGAAAATCTTAAACAAGCTCAACTTGAATATGATAATTCAAAAAGAGATGTTGACGCTTATGGTGCTGTAAATGGTCAGATTGTTCCAACTGAGGCGGAACTTCAAAATCTTGAAAATATTCAGAATGGAACAAGTACAGCTTCTATGAATAAAAATATTGAGATTGCCGAAAGAAATTTGGAGAGAAAAAAAGAGGAGCTTTTGGAATGTAATATAAAAAGTGGAATTGATGGAACTGTTACAAGAGTTAACTCTAAAGTGGGACGTTTTGCTGATGATACAGAAGCTGAAAAGCCTATGTTTGTAATAGAAAATATTGATAAACTCCAAATGAAAGTAAATGTAAGTGAGTATGATATAGATAAGATTAAAGAAGGTCAAAGTGTAACTATAAGTGCTGATATACTTGGTGATGAAACTGTTGAAGGTGTCGTTTCAAGAATATCTCCAACAGGTGAACAGAAAACAGGAAGTACAGAGAGAGTTATACCTATATTAATTGATGTTATAGGAAAAAATGATAAACTTATTGCAGGAATAAATGCTAAGGCTAAAATACATATAAATTTAAGTAAAGATACATTGTATGTGCCTATTGAATGTGTTTATGATAATGGTGATAAAACATATTCTATTTATAGAGTAAATAGTGAAAATAAAATTGAAATAATACCTGTTGAACTTGGTATTGAAAATGATGTAAATATTGAAATTAAAGGCGAGGGAATAAATGTTGGTGATGAAATTATAATGAGTCCTGACCCTTCAACAATGACAGAGGGAACTGTCGTTATGTCAGCCTAGTGACAGGTGGTGATTTTATGGACAACAAAAAAGATATAAAAGATATAATTGTTTTACAGGATATACATAAAACCTATGATACAGGGGCTTTGGAAGTGAAAGCCTTAAGAGGTATAAATCTTACAATAAAACAAGGTGAATATGTTGCTATTATGGGACAATCCGGCTCAGGTAAATCTACAATGATGAATATTTTAGGTTGTCTTGACACTGCCACATCAGGTAAATATTATCTTGATGGTATTGATATAACTAAGGAGAAAAAAGAAAAACTTTCATATATAAGAAATAAAAAAATAGGCTTTGTATTTCAGTCTTTTAATCTTATTCCAAGAACATCAGCTATCAAAAATGTTGAATTGCCTATGATATATGCAAAAGTTGGAAGGAATGAAAGAAGAAAAAGAGCTGAGGAACTTCTTAAAAAAGTTGGACTTGGAGCTAGAATGAACCATATGCCTAATGAGGTTTCGGGAGGTCAAAGACAGAGAATTGCCATAGCTCGTGCATTGGCTAACAACCCACCTATAATTCTTGCTGATGAACCTACGGGAAATCTTGATACAGCTTCATCAATAGAGATTATGGAGCTTTTTACAGAGCTTAATAATGAAGGTGCAACAGTTATTGTTGTTACCCATGAAGACGATATTGCGGAATTTACAAAACGTATAGTCAGATTTAAAGATGGTCAAATTATAAGTGATACAAAGGTGGTGAAAGACTGATGCTTATACTTGAAAATCTTAAACTTGCTCTTTCTGCTATAAGAATTAATAAAATGAGGTCTTTCCTTACAATGCTTGGAATGATTATAGGCATAAGCTCTGTTATATCAATAGTATCAATAGGTGATACTATGAGAAGTGTTATGGCTGACCAGTATAAAGCTGTGGGCTCTGGTCTTGCTTATGTATATATACGTTCTGAAAATGGCTATTATAGCAATAATGAGTCTTTTACTCTTGATGATATAGAAAAAATAGAAAATACATTTAAAGATAATCTTGATTATCATGTAACAACAAGAAGTAGTTCAAAAGTTACTGTTGCAAATGGAAGAAATTCTAGTTCTGTAAGTGCTGTTGGAATACAAGACGGATATGAAAAAGTTACCCCTACTGTCAAACTTATAAAGGGAAGAATGATTGACGAAAGTGACCAAAATGGGGAAAAAATGAATATAGTCCTTGAGGAAACAACAGCAAATGAAATTTTTGGTAACAATGAACCTATTGGAAAACAAATCAAAGTAACATTCGATAACTATAATGGTAAAGAGACAAAAGAAATGAATGTTGTTGGAGTTTATAGAAGTGAACAGTCAGCCATTATGAAACTTCTTATGGGTACAGCTACAAAGGAGGCTTTTGTGGCTGAAAGTCTTTTGACATCTCCTGATGGTTCATATTTCTCACCTTATTTTTATAAAAATAAAGATACTAATTCGGCTGTTTTTAAAGAGAGAATTGTAAATTATATTGCCAGAATAAAAAATGTAAAACCTGAAAATGTTATTTATTATTCGGCAGAGGAGGAAAGCGGAACTATTGATAGTATTATGAGTGGTCTTTCTGCTGCTGTTGGTGCTATTGCGGCAATATCTCTTGTTGTTGGTGGTATTGGTATTATGAATATAATGCTTGTTTCTGTTACAGAGAGAACAAGGGAAATAGGTATAAGAAAAGCTCTTGGAGCTAGAACTAAAGATATTCTTATGCAGTTTCTTATAGAGTCGGCTATTATATCAGCTGTTGGAGGTATAATAGGAACTGTTTTGGCTGCAAGTATTGTCATGATAGGTGGTAGAATTGCGGGAATATCTGTTGTTATAAAACCTCAAGTTGTTATAGGAGCTGTCATATTCTCTGCTTTTGTTGGTATATTCTTTGGAATGTATCCTGCTGGAAAGGCTGCCAAAAAAGACCCTATTGAGGCTTTAAGATATGAATAATTTTAAAAAATAAATTTTTAAAGGGTGTGAATACACCCTTTATTTTTTGCCTAAATTAATACTTGTATATAATATTGTTTAACTTTATAATTAAGTAGTGTAATTTGTAAATGCAAATAAGTATAGAGATTATAGACAGTTTGTGTTTTTTTTATGATTATGATATACTAATTTGTAAATTTATCAAAAAGGAGATTGATAGTAATGAAATTTTTCAAATCAACAATGGCAGTAGTGCTTTCAATGGGTATGGTATTTTCACTTGCTGCCTGTGGTTCTGACAACTCAGCTAGTACAAATTCAAACAATTCAAACACAGAAAGCCAGACAGAAGGCGAAAAACCAGGAGAGGGCAAAAAATATGTTATCGCAACAGATACAACATTTGCTCCTTTCGAATTCCAGAATGAAAGTGGAGAGTTTGTAGGTATTGACATTGACCTTATCAATGCTATTGCAGAAGACCAAGGTTTTGAGATTGAACTCCAGTCTCTTGGATTTAATGCTGCTTTACAGGCTGTAACATCAGGACAGGCTGATGGTATGATTGCTGGTATGTCTATAACAGATGAAAGAAAACAGACTTTTGATTTCTCAGACCCTTATTTTGACTCAGGTGTTATTATGGCTATTGGTAAAGATAATAATGACATCAAATCTTATGAAGATTTAAAAGGTAAAAAAGTAGCTGTTAAGATTGGTACAGAGGGTGAAAGATTTGCTAACTCTATTGCTAGTCAGTATGGTTTTACTATGGACGTTTATGATGATTCAAACTCAATGTATCAGGCAGTTCTTTCAGGAAGTGCAGTTGCTTGTTTTGAAGACTATCCAGTTGTAGGTTATGCTATTACACAGGGTATAGGCCTTAAATTTGTTACTGAAAAAGAACAGGGTTCATCTTATGGATTTGGTGTTAAAAAAGGCGAGAAAGCTGAACTTGTAGAGATGTTCAACGATGGTCTTGCAAATCTCAAAGAAAGTGGTAAGTATCAGGAAATCTTAGATACTTATATTCAGGAGTAATGCAATATGAGTCTTTATCAACTTTTTTTACAGAGTTTTCCAAGTCTTCTTAAAGGTCTTGGAGTTACAATAGAGCTTACTGTTGTATCTCTTATTATTGCTATTGTTCTTGGTATGGTTACTTGTCTTTTTAAGATTTCAAGATTTAAAATATTAAAAGCCATAGCAACAATATATGTTGATATAATAAGAGGAACACCTCTTATTATTCAGGCATATTTCCTTTTCTTTGGTATTACAGCAGTATTTAAATTCACTATGGGTAATTTTACAGCTGGTATTATAGTTCTTTCACTTAATGCTGGAGCTTATCTTTCTGAAATATTTAGAAGTGGTATAAATGCAGTAAACAAAGGACAGATGGAGGCTGCAAGAAGCCTTGGACTTCCTTATTCAAAGGCTATGACAAAAGTTATTATTCCACAGGCAATAAGAATTGTTATTCCTTCTGTTGCTAACCAGTTTATTATTACACTTAAAGATACATCTATAATTTCTGTTATAGGTGCACCAGAGCTTATGAAAGCATCAACTCTTATAGTTTCAAGAAACTTTAAGGCTTTCGAAATATATGGATTTACAGCTGTAATGTATTTTGTTGTTATATTCTCATTGACAAAAATTCTTGGTATTCTTGAAAGGAGGCTTTCTAATGGCAAAGGTAGTCGTTAAAAATCTTCATAAAAATTATGGAAAACTTGAAGTCCTTAAAGGTATTGACCTTGAGGTTCAGGACGGCGAAGTTGTTTGTCTTATTGGGCCTTCTGGTTCAGGTAAAAGTACATTTTTAAGATGTCTTAATAAACTTGAAGAAGCCACAGAAGGTACAATTATTGTTGATGGTTTTGACATTATGGATAAAAATGCTGATATAAATAAAATAAGAGAAAATATCGGTATGGTTTTCCAACAGTTTAATCTTTTCCCACATTTAACAGTTGGAAAAAATATTAAACTTGCACCTGTTGACAGAAAGAGACTTACAGAGGAGGAAGCTGAAAAAACAGCAAGAAAACTCCTTGAGACAGTAGGTCTTTCTGAAAAATATGATGAATATCCTGCTAATCTTTCAGGTGGTCAGCAGCAGAGGGTTGCTATTGCAAGAGCTCTTGCAATGAGACCAGATATAATGCTTTTTGATGAGCCTACAAGTGCTCTTGACCCTGAAATGGTTGGAGAGGTTTTAAATGTTATGAAAAAACTTGCTGAACAGGGTATGACTATGGTTGTTGTTACTCACGAAATGGGATTTGCCCGTGAAGTTGCTGACAGAGTTATATTCATGGACGGAGGTTATATTGTTGAACAGGGAACTCCTGAAGAAGTTTTCGGTAATCCACAAAATAAGAGAACTCAGGATTTCCTCAATATGGTTCTTTAAAAAATTGCGTGTTCCAAAAGGAACACGCTTTTTTATTTTTAATTAAAATGTATCAGTCAATAAATTTGAGTAATAATATAATAAAATAATATAATAGTTGTTTGTGCAATTTGTCTTTGTGTTTTTCTTTTTATGGTGTTATCATATAAAAAGAGGTTTAAATAAAAATGAAAAATGGAGGAATGAACTATGATAGATGTAAGTCTTGAAAGATTAGCTGAGCTTAAAAGTAAAGGTTTCCTTTTTATGAAGGATAAAGAGCATTTTGTAGTTAGAATTATTTTACCAGCTGGTATGGCTACTGCTGAAGAACTTAAAAAAATTGCTTATGTTGCAGAAAAATATGCAGAGGGAAAAGTTGTTGTTACAGTAAGACTTAATGCTGAAATTCCTGGAATTAAATATGAAAATGTTGAACCTATGATGAAAGAAATGGACGAGCTTGGTCTTGTTTATGGTGGTACAAGTGTTGGTGTAAGACCTCTTGTATGTTGTAAAGGTACTGTATGTAAATTTGGTCTTGTTGATACACAGAAACTTTGTAAAGAGCTCCACGATGAGTTTTTTGAAGCTCCTCTCCCACATAAATTTAAAATTAATATTACAGGATGTCCAAATAACTGTGCGAAAGTTCAGCTTAATGACCTTGCATTTATGGGTGCTCCTAAAAATAACCTTCGTGTTTTCATAGGTGGACGTTTTGGAAGACAGTCAATTATAGGTGAGGAAATTTGTAGAATTCCTTATGAAAGTGCAAAAGATGTTACTAATGTCTGTCTTGAGTTCTTTAAAGCTCATGGAAAAGTTAAACAGCGTTTTGGTGACCTTTTAACAGAGATGAAAGATACTAAAGAGTATGCTGATTTTATTGAAAAACTTAAAAGTTTTTCAGTTCAATAATTAAAATAAAAACCGCTGTATTTACAGCGGTTTTTTATTAATCAATCCAATCTGCTATATATGGTAAATCTTTTATCCAATCACAGAATTTATGCCATTCATCAAGTTTATGATTTTTTCTTGCATAGTATATATTTAAAATATTTTCATAGTTTAAAGTGCAAGTTCTCATCTGATTGTAGCTTGAAGGTAAAAACTGTATTATTGAATACCATATTGTTTTATCTTTTGTCTCTAAAAATTCAAGACGAAGTTTTTCTAAGTGAGCTATTACATTTTCCATTTGTTTAACTGTATCATCATTCATTCTGTCACAGCTAAAATCATCTATACTAAAAGGCTTTGATGTTATTTTATGCATTGTGCTTGTGGAGTTTGCAACTGTTCCTACTTTGTATGTATCGTATTCTTTCCACCAGTAAAGAGGAGCTGTTATATCAACGGAAACAAAAATCTGACGTATAAATTTTCTGTGGTCATTTCCTGCTTTTACAAGTCTTTTTGCTAAGTCTCTATCATTTTCGCCCATTATAAAATTACCATTTTCGTCATAAAAGCTGTCCATTCTGTTCCAGCTGTTCATAGGGTTTCTTGCTCCTCTTATGGCGTTTTCAAAATTCATAACGTCTGTACGTTCAAGTTTTATCATTCTCTTTCCTCCTAACGGTCACTATAATTTTTATATTTAATTATAATTGAATTTTTAAATTTATCAATATGAAATTTTATATTGATAAATGACAAAAATAAATATATAATTATAATGGGTTTTTTTAGAGTATATTTTTATATAAATATTATTTATATAATTACCATAATAATATAAAAATACTTGATAGCGATATAAAATAATGCTATTTCAAAGTAAATTTGTTACTGTGAAATAATGCTTTATATACATAGTTTTATGGTGTGGTTAAAATTTCATTGAACTGCTGTAAATATTTACAGCTTTAAAATAAGTTTGGTGAGTGTTAATATTAACTGTGTTTGTGAGGAAATATTAAAAACGGAGGATAAATATGGAAAAGAAAAAAATGAGTCTTGCGACTTATATATTTATAGGTCTTGCTCTTGGTATCCTTATAGGCTTTTTACTTAAAAAGATGCCTGAAGGAACATTTAGAGATACTGTTCTTGTAGGAGGAATAATTAAGTTTTTAGGTAATGGATTTATAAATCTTATTAAAATGATGGTTGTACCTCTTGTATTCTGTTCATTAAGTTATGCAGTTTGTGAGATGTCTGACGTTAAGAAATTGGGAAGAATTTCAGCAAAAACAATATCTTTCTATATTGTTACAACAGCTGTTGCCGTTATAATAGCTGTTATATTAGGTCTTACACTTCGTCCGGGAGCTGGACTTGATATGTCACAGCTTTTACAGGGTGAATATACTATACCTGAGTCAAAACCTGTTGTTGATACTTTCCTTGATATGTTACCTACAAACCCTATACAGGCTATGTCTGAAGGAAATCTTTTACAGATTATAGTTTTTGCTCTTTTCTTTGGTGTTGGTATAGGTCTTATAGGTGAGAGAGGAAAAATACTTGTTGATATTCTTGGAGCGTTAAATGATTGTGTATTAAAAGTTGTTACAATAGTTATGTATATTGCTCCTATTGGTGTATGTGCTCTTATTGCAAATACTGTTTATAGTGTTGGTGTAGAGTCTCTTGTAAGTGTTGCAAAAATGATTGGTGTTGTTGCAATAGGTATGCTTATACACAGTTTTATAATATACAGTGGACTTTTAAAAACTCTTACAGGTCTTCCTGTTAAAAATTTCTTAAAACAGTATGCTACTGTTGCAACTGTTACATTTACAACATCATCAAGTAATGCTGCTCTTCCTGTAAGTATGGAAACTATGGAGAAACTTGGTGTTGATAAATCAATATATTCTTTTACACTTCCTTTAGGTGCTACAATTAATATGGACGGTACTGCTATTATGCAGGGTGTTGCAGCTGTATTTATAGCTCAGGTTTATGGTATTGATATGTCAATACATATGATACTTTCAGTAATACTTACTGCTGTTTTAGCATCAATAGGTACTGCTGGAGCTCCTGGTGTAGGTATGATTACACTTGCTATGGTTCTTGAGTCTGCCGGTCTTCCTCTTGATGGTATTGCTCTTATAATCGGTTTCGACAGAATTCTTGATATGATGAGAACTACTGTAAACGTTATGGGTGACTGTGTATGTTCTGTTGTTGTTGCAAATAGTGAAAAAGAAATTGACAGAGAAAAATATATAGCTTGTAAATAAATAATAAATATTTTAAGGCGTCCTTTGGACGCCTTTTGTATTTGACAAAAGTATCTTTTAAAATATATATTTATATAAGATTATTATAGAAGAGGTGTGAATGATGAATAATCTTTTAACTGTTGAAAAACTTTCAAAGACTTTTACTGATAAAATTCTTTTTGATGAAATTTCATTCGGTATAAATGAAGGTGATAAAATAGGTGTTATAGGTGTCAATGGTACAGGAAAATCAACACTTTTAAAAATAATTGCAGGTGTTGAAAATGCTGACAGTGGTACAATAACAACTATGAATGGTCTAAGAATAGGTTATCTTCCTCAAATGCCTGAATTTGATGAGGGGATGACTGTTATAAATCAGGTTTTTAAAAATGATAATCCTAAAATGCAGACTGTAAAGGAATATGAGGAGGCTCTCTTTCAGGTTGAAAATAATTATTCAAAGGAAGCTGAGAAAAAACTTATAGAACTTACTGAAAAAATGGATAAAGAGGATGCTTGGGGACTTGAAAGTGAGGCTAAAACTATACTTACAAAATTAGGTATAACTGACTTTCATAAAGAAGTACAGCTTTTAAGTGGTGGACAGAGAAAACGTGTTGCTATGGCAGGGGCTTTGATTTCTCCTGTTGATATTCTTATTATGGACGAGCCTACAAACCATATTGATAATGAAACTGTTGACTGGCTTGAAAATTATTTGGGTAAATGTACAAAATCCCTTCTTATGGTAACTCATGACAGATATTTCCTTGATAGAGTTGTTAATAAAACAATAGAACTTGACAAAGGTAAATTATATACCTATCAGGGAAATTACAGTCAATTTTTAGAGCTTAAAGCTGAAAGAGAAGAACTTGAACTGGCAGGGGAGAGAAAAAGACAAAATCTTTTGCGTAGAGAGCTTGCTTGGATTAGACGAGGGGCACAGGCTAGAAGTACAAAACAGAAAGCTCGTATTGAGCGTTTTGAGGAGGTTTCTGCTATAAAAGCTCCTGAACTCCGTGGAAGTGTTGAGATAAGCGTTGGAGCTTCAAGACTTGGAAGAAAAACAATAGAGATAAACAATGTTTCTATGAGTTATGAGGGCAAAAAGTATATTGATGATTTTAGCTATATTATACTTAGAGATGACAGAGTTGGAATTATAGGTCATAATGGTTGTGGTAAATCTACTCTTATGAATATAATAACAGGTAGACTTGCACCTGATAGTGGAACAGTTGAGATTGGTGATACTGTAAAAATAGGTGTTTTCGCCCAAGATAATGGTGAAATGGACGAAAATATGCGTGTTATAGATTATATTAAAGAGGTTGCAGAGTATGTTCCAACTGCTGACGGAAGAATAACAGCTTCTCAAATGCTTGAAAAATTTCTCTTTAAGGGGGATATACAGTGGTCTCCTATATCAAAACTTTCCGGTGGAGAAAAGAGAAGACTTTATCTTTTGAGAGTTCTTATGGCTGCTCCTAATATGCTTTTCCTTGATGAGCCTACAAATGATTTGGATATTGAAACTTTGACAATACTTGAAGAATATTTGGAGGATTTTCCGGGAGCTGTTGTTACTGTTTCCCATGATAGATATTTCCTTGATAAAATGGTAAATAGAATATTCTCTTTTGAGGGAAATGGCAAAATAAAACAGTATGAAGGGGGATATACAGATTATAAAATTCAGCATGATAAAGAAGAAGTTATTGAAAATGTTGAAAAACCTGTGAAGGCTGAAAAAGTAGAGAGAAAACAGGAAGAAGAAAAGCCAAAAAAACTTATGAAAATGACATATAAAGACCAGCGTGAGTTTGACACTATAAATGACAGAATTGAAGGAATAGAACTTAAAATAGCTGAGATTGATGAAGAAATTTCAAAGTGTGGCAGTGACTATGTCAAACTTCAAGAGCTTACAGAGGAAAAAGAAAAGTTTGAAGCTGAACTTGATGAGGCTATGGATAGATGGGTTTATCTCAATGAGCTTAACGAGGAGATAGAGAGAAACAAAAAAGGTTTGTAAAAAAATATTACAGTTTTTATAAAAAAGGGTACATAATGTACCCTTTTATTTTTGTTACAGATGTATATACACTTATATATATAAGTGTATTGACAAAATCCTTTTAAAGTGGCATATTATATACAGTGTATTTTTATTTCAATCGAAGTTCCTTTTTTGGAATTTCGCTTTTTTATTATGTGAATATTTGTGTTTAATATTTTTGGGAGGATAAACTTTGGATAATATTATAAATGAAATTAAAAAACTTAAAAAAGAAAAAAATGCTGTTATTCTTGCCCACTATTATGTTTGTGATGAAGTTCAAGAGATAGCAGACTTTGTTGGTGACTCTTATTATTTAAGCAAAAAAGCCACAGAAGTTTCTGAAAGTATGATTGTTTTTGCTGGTGTAAAGTTTATGGGTGAAAGTGCAAAAATACTTAATCCTGAAAAAACTGTTGTTATGGTCGATGGTAAGGCTGATTGTCCTATGGCTCATATGGTGACACCTGAAAAAATAGAGGAAGTTCGCAGTAAATATGATGATTTAGCTGTATGCTGTTATATAAACTCAACAGCAGAGATAAAAGCTCATTCTGATGTTTGCGTTACAAGTTCTAATGCCTTAAAAATAGTTAAATCATTACCAAACAAGAATATTTTCTTTATTCCTGATGGCAATCTTGGAAGATATATTGCAGAAAAAGTTACTGATAAGAATTTTATATTTAATGATGGATATTGTCCTGTCCATGTGAAAATAACAAGACAGGATATTATAAACAAAAAGAAAGAATACCCTAATGCAAAAGTTTTGATACACCCTGAGTGCACTCCTGATGCTGTGGAGTTGGCTGATTATGCAGGTTCTACTGCTGGTATTATAGATTATGCTACAAAAAGTCATTGTGATGAATTTATAATAGCCACTGAAAAAGGTGTTCTTTATGAGCTTAGAAATAAAAATCCTGAAAAGAAATTTTATACTGTAAATGACAGTCAAATTTGTCCTGATATGAAATATGTGACTCTTGAAAAAATTAAAAATGTTATTGAAAATACTGAAAATGTTGTGGAGCTTTCAGAAAAAATGTCTGAGGGTGCTAAAAAAGCCCTTGATGAAATGCTCCGTCTTGCTGAGTAAAAAGGAAGTGTAATTTATTTATGGAAAAAGCTGATGTTATAATTGCAGGTACAGGGGTTGCAGGTCTTTTTTGTGCCCTTAATATACCTGAAAATAAAAATGTTTTTATGATAACAAAAGATGCTGTTGAAAATAATGACTCTTTTCTTGCACAGGGAGGAATTTCAACTCTTAAAAATAAAGATGACTATGACAGCTATTTTGAAGATACTATGAGAGCCGGTCACTATGAAAATGATAAAACTGCTGTTGATGTTATGATAAAATCGTCTCCCGATATTATAAAAGACCTTATACAGTATAATGTTGATTTTGATATGGAGGGAAAAAACTTTTCTTATACTCGTGAGGGTGCTCACTCTAATTTTAGAATACTTCATCACAAAGATATTACAGGTAAAGAAATTACAAGTAAACTTCTTGAGGCTGTAAAAAAGAGAAAAAATATACATATAAGCGAATACTCTAAAATGGTTGATATTATTGAAGAAAATGGAGTTTGTACAGGTATTGTTTATAAAAAAGACGGAATTGTTCATACTGTTAAATCTAAAGTCACTGTACTTGCCACAGGTGGTATTGGTGGCATTTTTGAAAGCTCCACAAATTTTCCTCATCTTACTGCTGACGGTGTTGCTATTGCCCTTAAACACAATATTGATATTAAAGATATAAATTATATTCAAATTCACCCTACAACTCTTTACAGTAAAGAAAAAGGAAGAAGATTTCTTATATCTGAGTCTGTGAGAGGTGAGGGAGCATATCTTTTAAATAAAAAAGGTGAAAGATTTGTAAATGAACTTCTTCCACGTGATGTTGTAAGTAGTGCAATACTTAATCAAATGGAAAAAGATAATAGTGACCATGTTTATATATCTGTAACTCATCTTGACCCTGATTTTGTTAAATCAAAATTCCCTAATATTTATGAGAGATGTCTTGAAGAAGGCTATGACATGACAAAAGAGCCTGTTCCTGTAACTCCTGCTCAGCATTATTTTATGGGCGGGATAAAGGTTAATACAGACAGTAAAACATCTATGGAAAATCTTTATGCAGCCGGTGAAGTTAGCTGTAACGGTGTTCATGGTGCTAATAGACTTGCTAGTAATTCACTTCTTGAAAGCCTTGTTTTTGCTAAAAGAGCTGTAAAAGATTTTGAAAAGTATATTGATGATATTGAAATTTCAGATTTTCAGCCTGATACACAGTGCTATAATGATGATAGTAAAACTGATGAGGAATACAGAAAATCTATACTTAATGAAATAAAAAGAAGGGACGTTGAGTTTTATGATAAATGGTGTAAACATGCAGGTTAATATAGATAAATATATTATAAATGCTCTTAGAGAAGATATAACAAGCGAGGACGTTACAACAAATGCTGTTATGCCTGAAAGTAAAAGAGGTGTGGCTGAGCTTATATGTAAACAAGATGGAGTTGTTTGTGGTCTTGATGTTTTTAAAAGAACTTTTGAGCTTATTGATGATACAGCAGAGTTTAGAACAGAGTTAAAAGACGGTGACGAAGTTAAAAAAGGTCAGCTCATGGGAATTATTGAGGGCGATATAAAAGCTATACTTTCAGGAGAAAGAACTGCTTTAAATTATCTTCAAAGAATGTGTGGTATAGCTACATTTACAAGGGAGCTTTCAAAGGAACTTGAAGGAAGTAAAACAAAACTTCTTGATACAAGAAAGACAACTCCTAATATGAGACCTTTTGAAAAATATGCTGTTAAAGTTGGTGGAGGATATAACCATAGATATAATTTGTCTGACGGTGTTTTGATAAAAGATAATCATATTGGAGCTGCGGGAAGTGTTAAAAAAGCTGTTGAAATGGCAAGAGAATATGCTCCTTTTGTTAGAAAAATAGAAGTTGAAGTTGAAAATATTGATATGCTTATGGAGGCTTTAGAGGTTAAAGCTGATATTGTTATGCTTGATAATATGGATAATGATACTATGAAAAAAGCTGTTGATATTGTGGCTGGTCGTGCTGAAACAGAATGTTCTGGAAATGTGACAAAAGAAAGACTTAAAGAGATTTCAAAAATTGGTGTTGATTATGTTTCTTGTGGTGCTTTAACTCATTCTGCACCTATAATGGATATATCCCTTAAAAATTTGAGAGTATTATAAAATAAAAAAGAACGGTTATAAAAACCGTTCTTTTTTATTTTAGATATTTTAATTATTGTGCTGGTGTTTCTGTTGGTGTTTCACTAGGAGTTTCTGTATTTGCTGTATCCTGTGATTTCATTGTCTCAAGCTGTGCATTTAAAAGAGTTAAATACTCATCAAGAGTTTTTACTCCCTGTATAGGTTCTCCAACAACAACAGCATCATTATTTACAAATACTGTTGTAGGTATTCCCTCAATGTTATTTACAATCCATGATGCAAGTCTCTTGTCTGGTATTACAGAAGTATATTCAGCACCGTTTTCAGCTTTTATTTTGAGAGCAAGCTCCTCAGCTTCATCAGAAGGTGTGTCTATTACAACCTGCATAAAGTTTACACCATCCATTGTTTTTATCTGTTTGTCAAGCTCAGCAAGTACAGCTGTTTCATTTATATCAGGGTATGTGTATGTTCCCCAGAAATTAACCATTGTAAGGTCATATTCATCAAATATTGTGCTTCCTATATCATCTCCTTCAAGAGTTTTTGAAACAAATGTTATCATATTTTGACGGTCAATAGCTGTCTGTGTAGTCTGTTCAGCGTTAAATTCACTGAATTTTATTGTTTCAATGAGTTTTGGTACTGCGGCAAGTCTGTTTTCATATTCTTTTACATTTTCTTCAGAGTCTGAACCTTTTCCAAGACCGCCTTTATAATCATACATTACATAGTATGTGTATCCACAATTTTCTCCCACAGCTGTTATAGTGTTGTAATCAGATTTAAGACTTTCAAAGTCTGAACCTTCTTCACCTGTTTTTACAAGTACAATTCTTGTTATTGGAACTGTAAAGTATTCTGTATTACCTGTAAATTCTGGGTCTGATATTATTTCAAGATTTTCATCTGTGCCATATACAAATTTTATTTCTCCGAATATATCACTGTCAGTCATAACAGAAGTATATTTCATTGTGTTTGTTGACCATTCTTCTGGTATTGTGTATGTTATACCCATTTCATCAACTGTTGTTGTTCTTTCTTCCTCTGAAAGTGTTACATTATTTGTATTTTTATTATCACTGGAACAGCCTGTGAAAACTGAAAATGATAATGTTAACGCAAGCAGAAAAGATACTATTTTTTTCATTTATATTCCTCCTGATTTTGGTTATTTAAAAAACATTATATAATATATATTCTTTGTTGTAAACTCGGTTATTATTTTAAATATTCATTAATATATTTGTATTAAAGAAAAGGGAGGTTATATATTTTATGGATAGGGATAAGATATTAAAAAGGTACAGTTCTGATGATTTTTCAAGACGAAGAAGGCTAAACAAAAAAAGTGAAGATGTTCCCGAAGGTAATATATTTGTATTTCAAGGATACATATCTGCTGTTATAGTTTTTGCTGTAATTATTATGACAATAGCAGGAGGAGAAGGCAGTAGAAAAATATTGGACAAAGTTTCGGAAGTTTTAAGAGAACAAATACCTTTTCAACAGGTTGTTGAAAAAGGGCAAGAGACTGTTGAGACAATTAAAGTTTTTGGTGGAAAAAATTATTTTAAAGATGATAAAAATGGTGAGGAGGGGTTTATACCAGATACCAGCACAGAGGGACAGAGGACTTATATGGAGAACAACAGGGAGGACTCTGGAAAAATGGTGAATTAAATTTTTGTTCCCCTGTTTCTTGTGGTGTTATAACTTCAGATTTTGGAGAGAGAAGTGACCCTTTTTCTAATGATACTGATTTTCATAATGGTATTGATATAGGTGTTGATGAAAATAGTGATGTTTTTGCTGTTGATGATGGATACGTTACTTTTGTAGGTGAAGATAAAGCTAATGGAGTTTTTATAAAATATGAGACTGTTTCGGGATATACAGTTATATATGCACATTTGAATAAATATATTGTTGAAGAAGGGGATTTTATAGCTAAAAATCAGAAAATAGCTCTTTCAGGAAATACAGGATATTCAACAGGGCCTCATGTTCATGTGGGAGTTAAAGATAAAAGCGATAATTATATAGACCCTGAAATATTGTTTGAAAATATAATTGAAAAAGGATTGCTTACAAAAAATTGACAAAAATAAAATGACAAAAGGAGTTTGGATTTTGATTTCTCTAGGTAAATTAAAATTACATCTAGGTGTTATTATACTTTTTATATTTGCTGTTTCAATGGGGTATTTTATTGAGATTATGGCTGTTTTTGCTGCTGTGACTCTCCATGAGACTGCCCATGTTGCAGCAGCTTATATTTGTGGTGGAGAGATTGAAGAATTTTATATAACACCCATAGGTGAAATTGCTAAAATAAAAAATTTTTGGAGTTTTTCTCAGTATGAAAGAATTTTTATACTTTTATGTGGACCTTTAACTAATATAATTATAGGAATTATTGTTCATATGTTTCAAGGTGATATGATGTTGTTCTTTTCTCACATAAACATTGTATTTGCAGTTTTTAATATTATACCGGTAATACCTCTTGACGGTGGAAATATTGTTTATAGTATTATGGGAAGAAATTTAGGTGTTGTGAGAACTGCAAAGTTTATGACAAATGTTGAAGGTATTTTTGGATTAATACTTATGATTGTAGGGGTTATTCAAGTTATATTGTATCCCTTTAATATAAGTCTTATGGTTATAGGAGGATATTTCTTTTTTTCAAGAAGGAGAGAGTATCTTGAAAGAATTTCAGATTTTTATATAACTGTTATTGATAAAGACAGAGATTATAATTTGAGACCTATGAATATTAAAAGAATATTTTATAGGGGTGATTATAGAAGTATAGTAAGATATTTTAATTATGACGATTATTTCTTTGTTGTATATAAAAATAAAAGAGGTCATATTGTAGAAAAAAGCATGGAAGATATTGTGAAAATACTTACTTAAAAAAGGTATTCCCTTATGGGAATACCTTTTTTTATTATGTGAATATTCTAAGTTCATCTATTCTGTTTTTATCGGATTTTTCAACTTTTATCTTAATTCCGTCAGTCTCTATTTCTTCACCTTCATCAGGGAAACGTCCCATAACTCCTATGACATATCCGCCTATTGTGTCAAAATCCTCTGACTCGAATTTTGTTCCTATCATTTCGTTTACGTCTTCAAGTCTTGTACTTCCGTCAACGATATATTCATCTTCTTTTATTACTGTTATTTCTTCATCTTCTTCATCATATTCATCAGCAATTTCGCCAACGATTTCTTCAACCATGTCTTCTATTGTTACAAGACCAGATGTTCCACCATATTCATCAAGTATTATGGCAACAGGAATTCTGTTTGTACGCATTTCTGAAAAAAGTTCTGATATGATTTTTGACTCGTATGTAAAATACGGTTCACGCATATAATTTTCAACTTTGAAATCTTTTTCATCAATAAATACAATGTCTTTAAGATGAAGTATACCTGTTATGTTGTCAATACTTTCATGATAAACAGGAAGTCTTGAAAAACGTTCCTCTTTAAAAAGAGTAACTATTTCCTCATATGTTGCTGTATCTTCAATGGCAATCATGTCTGTTCTAGGTGTCATAACATCTTTTGCTTTTGAGTTGTCAAAGTCGAATACATTGTTTATCATTCTTCTCTCGTCAATCTCAATTACACCTTCTTCATGGCTAACATTTACCATTGTTTTAAGTTCAGCCTCTGTTATTGTTGCGGAAATACCATTTTTATTTACACCAAGTATTTTCATTATAACACCTGTTATTATATTTAATATCCATATTACAGGAGTAAGTACAAATATAATAGCGTTTATAATTTTTGCCACAGCAAGGGAAACCTTCTCTGAGTTTTCAGCCGCAAATGTTTTTGGTGTTATCTCACCAAATATAAGTACAGCTATTGTTGTTATGGCTGTTGCTATGGCTACACCGTTTTTTGGTGCATAAGCAAGAGTCAATGAAGTCAAAAGAGATGTTGCTGCTATGTTTACAAGGTTGTTTCCTACAAGTATGGCACTTAGCAGTTTATTGGGGTTATTTACAAGTTTTTCGATTAATGCTGCATTTTTAATTTTATCTTCAACCATGTTTTTAAGTCTTATCTTACTAAGAGAAGTAAGAGCAGTTTCAGATGCCGAGAAAAATGCTGACATCATAAGTAAAATCACCAAAACAATAAACATCCACGAACTACCAGGTTCCACTAAAAATCACTCTCCTAAAAAATATAAAAATAATAAGATACAAAACAGTCTTTAAAAGACTGTATTAAAGACTATAATAACAGAATTTTAAAAAAAATCAACTATTATTGTGTTAAAGTCTTGCTAAACCCAATTCTTTTGCTTTTTCAGAAACTGCCTTTGCTATTGCAGGGCATACTCTCTTGTCGAAAGGAGAAGGTATAACATAGTCTTCTTTAAGTTCATCTTCTGATATAAGGTCTGCTATGGCGAAAGCAGCTGCTATGTTCATATCTTCTGTAATGTCCTTAGCACGCACATCAAGGGCACCTCTAAATATTCCAGGGAATGCAAGAACGTTGTTAATCTGGTTAGGGAAATCACTTCTTCCTGAACAAGCAACTCTTGCTCCTGCCTTTTTAGCTTCATCAGGATATATTTCAGGTACAGGGTTTGCCATTGCAAATACAATTGGGTCTTTTGCCATTTCTTGTATCATTTCCGCTTTTAAAAGTTTTGGTCCTGATACACCTATAAATACGTCTGCTCCCTTCAAAACGTCTGCAAGTTTACCACTTTTTCTTTCAGGATTTGTTATATGTGAAAGTTCTGTGAAAGCAGGATTTTCGTATGTGTTATCAGCTGTTATAGCTCCATCTTTATCGCAGAGTATAAGATTTTTTACTCCAGCTTTTAAGAGAAGTTTTCCAATAGCTGTTCCAGCACTTCCAGCACCATTTATTACAACTTTTGATGTCTCAAGACTTTTACCTACAAGTCTAAGGGCATTTTTAAGTCCTGCAAGAACAACAACAGCTGTACCATGCTGGTCATCATGGAATACAGGTATATCACATACTTCTTTGAGTTTTTTCTCAATCTCAAAACATCTTGGAGCTGAAATATCTTCAAGATTTATTCCACCAAAACTTCCAGCAAAAAGACTTATTGCCTTTACAATCTCATCTGTATCTTTTGAACGTACACAGAGAGGAATTGCGTCAACATCTCCAAATTCTTTGAATAAGGCACATTTTCCTTCCATAACAGGCATACCAGCTTCAGGTCCAATGTCACCTAAACCTAAAACAGCTGTACCGTCTGTTATTACTGCTACTGTGTTCCATCTTCTTGTAAGCTCAAAGGAGAGATTTGGTTCTTTCTGAATTGCTAAACAAGGCTGGGCAACTCCCGGTGTGTATGCCACTGAAAGTTCATCAGCGTTTGTAACTTTTGCTCTGCATTTGATTTCTATTTTGCCTTTCCATTCTCTGTGAGCTTGTAATGCTCTTTCTTTAATATCCATTTTTTACACCTTCTTTAGTAAAATTATGTTAATAATTTTATATTTTTAAATAACTTATGTCAATAATATTAGAAAATATGAGTATTTAACTCAAAATGATGAAATTGTATTGATTTTGAGTTATTATATAAACTAGGTAACTATGCAATAAATAAATTTTGGAGGAAAATATGAAAAAAAATATGATACCTGACAGTATACTTATGCAAGTGGAAAAACCTGCTAGATATACTGGAAATGAAATAAATATGGTCGTTAAAGACCCTAAAAAAGTTGATGTTCGTTTTGGTTTTTGTTTCCCTGACGTTTATGAAGTGGGAATGAGTCACCTTGGACTTCAAATTTTATACTTTTTCTTAAACAGACGTGAGGACACTTATTGTGAACGTGTTTTTGCTCCTTGGATTGACCTTGAAAAAATTATGAGAGAAAAAAATATACCTCTTTTCTCCCTTGAAACTCAGGAAAGTATCAAAAATTTTGATTTTTTAGGTTTCACATTACAGTATGAAATGAGTTATACAAATATATTTAATATGCTTGACCTTGGTGGTATACCTATATTCTCAAAGGATAGAAGTGAAGATGACCCTATAATTGTATGTGGTGGTTCTTGTGCTTACAATCCAGAGCCTTTGGCTGAAATGGTTGATTTCTTCTATATGGGTGAGGGTGAAGTTTTATATGACCAAATTATAGAAATGTATAAAGAAAATAAGAAAAACGGTGGAACAAAGGCTGATTTCCTTGAAAGTCTCCTTGACCTTGAAGGCATATATGTTCCTAAATACTATGATGTTGAGTATAAAGAAAATGGAGAGATAAAATCATTTACTCCAAATCACCCAAAAGCAAGAAAAATAATAAGAAAAGTTATAGTTACTGACATGGATAATGTTTTCTATCCTGAAAAACAGCTTGTGCCTCTTATTGAAGTTGTCCATGACAGGGTTACTCTTGAACTTTTCAGAGGTTGTATAAGAGGTTGCCGTTTCTGTCAGGCTGGCTTTGTTTATAGACCTGTTAGACAGAAAAAACCTGATGTTCTTATGGGACAGGCTAAAAATCTTGTGGCGGCTTCTGGTCATGAGGAGATTTCTCTTATATCTTTAAGTACAAGCGATTATACTTGTTTCCCAGAGCTTGCTAATGGTCTTTTAGATGAGTTTAAGGATAAAGCTGTAAATCTTTCATTACCTTCTTTGAGAATTGACGCTTTCTCCCTTGACCTTATGCAGAAAATACAAGAAGTTAGAAAAAGTTCTCTTACATTTGCTCCTGAAGCGGGAAGTCAGAGACTTAGAGATGTTATAAATAAAAATCTTACTGAGGAAGATATATTAAAAGGCTGTGAACTTGCTTTCTCTGGTGGTTGGAATAGAGTTAAACTCTACTTTATGATTGGTTTACCAACAGAAACAGAGGAGGACTTATTGGGTATTGCTAAACTTTCTGAAAAGATTGTTGATAAATACTATGAACAGCCTAAGGAAAAGAGAAATAGACCTGTAAATGTTGTTGCAAGTAGTTCTTGTTTCGTTCCAAAACCTTTCACTCCTTTCCAGTGGGACGCTCAGAACACATATCAAGAGTTTGGAGAAAAAGCAAAACTTGTAAAAAATGCAGTCACAAGAAAACAGCTTAAATATCAGTACCATGAGACAAAATTATCAAGTCTTGAAGGTGTTCTTGCAAGAGGTGATAGAAAAGTTGGTCGTGCTGTTTATAGAGCTTGGCAGCTTGGCTGTACTTTTGATGGTTGGTCAGATATGTTTGACTATGATAAATGGGTTCAGGCCTTTGATGAGACAGGTGTGGACATGGCTTTCTATGCTAACAGAAAGAGAAGCTTTGACGAAATACTTCCTTGGGACCATATTTCTGTTGGTGTTTCAAAACATTTCCTTATGAATGAAAGACTTAAGGCTGAAAGAGCAGAGACAACTCCTAACTGTCGTCAGGATTGTTCAAACTGTGGTGCTAAATGCTTTAAAACAGGTATATGTTTTGATGAGAGAGAAAATTATTAATTTGTTAATATATTAATATTGCTGAAAGGTAGATAAAATATGAAAAAAGACATTGTTTATGGCGGCGGAGCTTTTACTCCGCCAAAAGAACGTATTATATATAGAGTTAAATTTACTAAAGGTGAGGAAGTAAAATATATAGGTCATCTTGATGTTATGCGTATTTTTCAGAGAGCTATAAAAAGAGCTGAACTTCCTATTGCCTACTCACAGGGATTTAATCCTCATCAGCTTTTATCCTTTGCTAGTCCTTTAACTCTTGGAACAACAAGCTGTGGAGAGTATGGTGATTTTGAATTTAGAGAGAAAGTTGATACAGAGGATATTAAAAACAGATTTAATGAGGTTTTGCCTTTTGGTGTGAAAGTTGTTGATGTTGTTTTACTTAAAAATGGAACTGAAAAGGCTATGGCTAGTATTGCCGCTGCAACTTATGAAGCTGTACTTGATGATAGAGTGACTCCTAAAATGATAGAAGAAAATCTTTCAGGATATTTGGCTCAAAATGAAATTATGGTTATGAAAAAAACAAAAAATAATTTCAAAGAAACAAATATACGTGAGGATATTTTTGAGATTAAAAATATTTCTGATGAAAACACACCTAAACTTTTTATGTTTTTGGCAGCAGGAAGTAAAAGAAATCTTAAACCTGAAAATGTTGTTGATGGATTTTATAAATATATTGGATTTGAATTTAATAAGTTTGATATAAGATATAAAAGAGTTGAGATGTTTAGAGAAGAAAATGGGAAATATATGGGACTTTCTGAGGGTGTCGGTGTATTATGAAAAGAATACTTATAGACTCCTTTGGAGGTCAAAAGAGAATTGCCCTTACAGAAAATGGAGAACTTTTGGAGCTTATATTTGATAATGGAAAAGAGGACTCTATTGCGGGCAATATATATTGCGGAAAGATAGAGTCCGTTGTTCCCGGTATGCAGGCAGCCTTTGTTGATATAGGTAGAGATAAAAACGCTTATATGTATTATGGCAAAGAGAGAGCGGAGAATGACGAAAATAATACACGAAAAAACCGCCCTAAAGCTGGAACAGATGTTATTGTAAAAGTTGAAAAAGACGGAGTAGGCACAAAAGGTGCTGTTGTAACTGAAAAAATATCTTATACAGGAAAATTTGTTGTCATACTTCCCGATGAAAATAATATAGGTATATCAAAAAAGATAGTTTCTAAAGAAGAAAGACAGAGAATAAAATCAATTATAGAAAAAATATTACCTGAAAATTATGGTATTATTGTCAGAACAGAAGGTGAAGGAAAAAGCCTTGAGGAGTATGAAAAAGAAATAAATAGTCTTTTGGAAAAAAGCCGTTTTGTGGAGGAAAAGGGTAAATATATAAAAGCTCCTGCTCTTATATTGAAAGATGCTGGAACTGCTTTCGGTATAATAAGAGAACTTTTTTCTGATGACATAGATGAACTTGTTGTCAATGACAGAGAATATTATAATGAGCTTTTAGAATATGGGAAAGAATATGAAGGTATAAAAGAAAAATTGAAATTTTATGACAGTAATATTCCTCTTTTTGAGGAATATTTTATTGAGAGTAAAGTGGAAAAGGCTTTACAAAAAAAAGTTTGGCTTAAAAGTGGAGGATTTCTTATTATAGAGGAGACTGAAGCCTGTGTTGTCATAGATGTTAATACAGGAAAATTTACAGGCAGTAAAAATTTTCAAAAAACAATAATGAAAACTAATATTGAAGCCTGTTATGAAGTGGCAAAACAGATACGATTAAGAAATCTTTCAGGAATGATAATAGTTGATTTTATTGATATAAAAGATAATGAAGATAAAATTATTTTGAGAAAAACTCTTGAAAGTGCTTTGTCTAAAGATAGAATAAAAACTGTTGTTGTTGGAATGACTGAACTTTGTCTTATGCAGATTACAAGAAAAAAAGTAAGACCACCTTTGTCCCATTCTGTAATGTATAAGTGTAAAGAATGTAATGGAACTGGTATGGTTTATTCTGTGGAATGGACTATAAATGCTATGAGAAGGGAAGTTATTAAAATTTTTAATAGCACTGTTTTTGATAGTGTAACCATAAAATGTGATGAAAAACTTTTTTTAACCTTTAAAGGTAAAAATGATAATATTCTCAATTATATTGAAAAAACCACAGGAAAGAAAGTTTATTTTATTGAAGATAGAGATAAAAAATTCTGTGAGTATGAAATTTTAAATGGAAAGTGTTTAATGTGATAAATTAATACAAAAAATATAAAATTTTATATTTAATTGTGCAATATGCACATGAAACTGTAATTATAGATAGGCATTTTAAATGTATCTTGACATAATTATTAAAAAGATTTAAAATTAAAAGAGTGCTTTTTGCATTAAAATTTGCTCTAAATGAGTATTAAAAAATAAATTTCAGGGGGTGTTTTTATAGAACCGATAACTATAATTACAGGTATTATCGGAGTAATTCTTGGCGCTTTAGTGGGCTTTAACTATAGAAAACGCATTGCAGAGGCAAAAATCGGCGTGGCCGAAGAGAGAGCGGAAAGAATAGTTGAGGATGCAAAAAAAGATGCAGAAGCTAAAAAGAAGGAAATTCTTCTTGAGGCAAAAGAAGAAAGCATAAAAGTTAAGAATGAAATGGAAAAAGAAGTTCGTGACAGAAGAAATGAACAGCAAAGAACAGAAAGACGTCTTATTCAGAAAGAGGAAACTCTTGATAGAAAAGCTGATGCTTATGAGAAAAAAGAAGAACAGCTTAACAAACGTCTTGAAGAACTTGAAAAACAGAAAGAGGAGATTAATGCTCTTCACGAAGAACAGATAAAAGAACTTGAAAGAATAAGTGGTCTTACAAGAGAGGAAGCTAAAAACTATATTCTCGCCACTGTTGAAAATGATGTGAAACATGAGGCTACTCTCATGATTAAAGAAATTGAGTCAAAAGCTAAACTTGAGGCAGATAGACGCTCAAGAGAGATTGTTGCAAATGCAATACAGAAATGTGCTGTTGACCATGTTGCTGAGACAACAGTTTCTGTTGTACAGCTTCCAAATGACGAGATGAAAGGCCGTATTATCGGACGTGAGGGAAGAAATATACGTGCCCTTGAAACTCTTACAGGGATTGACCTTATTATAGATGATACTCCTGAAGCTGTTATACTTTCAGGATTTGACCCTATAAGAAGAGAGATTGCAAGAATTGCCCTTGAAAAACTTATTGTTGACGGGCGTGTTCATCCTTCAAGAATTGAAGAGATGGTTGAAAAAGCTAAAAAAGAAGTTGAAGTTATTATTAGAGACGAGGGAGAGGCTGCTACATTTGATACAGGTGTAAATGGACTTCACCCTGAACTTGTAAAACTTCTTGGTAAACTCAAATACAGAACAAGCTATGGTCAGAATGTACTTAAACATTCTATGGAGGTTGCTCACCTTACAGGTCTTATGGCTGCTGAACTTGGTGTTGATGTTAATATCGCTAAGAGAGCAGGTCTTTTACATGATATTGGTAAGAGTGTTGACCATGAAATGGAAGGTTCTCATGTCAGCATAGGTGTTGACCTTTGTCGTAAATACAAAGAGTCTCCTCTTGTTATAAATGCTGTTGAGGCTCACCATGGTGATGTTGACCCTGAAAGTATTATAGCTATACTTGTTCAGGCTGCTGATGCTATTTCAGCTGCAAGACCAGGAGCTAGACGTGAAACTCTTGAGTCATATATAAAGAGACTTCAGAAACTTGAAGAAATTGCCGATAATTTCAAAGGTGTTGAAAAATCTTTTGCAATACAGGCTGGTCGTGAACTTAGAATTATAATTGTACCGGAAGATGTTAATGATGAAGGTATGACACTTCTTGCAAGAGATATAGCTAAGAAAATTGAAGATGAGCTTGAGTATCCAGGACAGATTAAAGTTAATCTTATTAGAGAGACAAGAGCTGTTGAATACGCAAAGTAAATTTTTTTAATATTAAAGGGAGAAGACTTAAGTCTTCTCCCTTATTTTTATTTCAATATATCTTTTACTACATCATTAGGTATTACAAATTCAGGTGAACCTGTTGCTCCCGGTGCTATTTCATATTTGTCGAAACATATTACAATGTTTCCGTCATCATTTATAAAGAATTTTTGGTCTTTTGATATTTCTTTGAAAAGTAGCTGTGTTTCATCTTGGAAATCATTAAAATAAATATCATATTCATTTTCATCATTTTGTCTTTTCATTTCTTCTTTTATATAATTACTTATAGGTGTTACATAGTCAGCACCTTCTTTGAAAAGACTTTCAAGAGTTATAAGTTCACCAGTTTTTTTGTTTATTGTATAGAAATTGTGTATTGTTGATGATGAACCTACTGCATTAAATATATATGTGTCTAGAACAAGTATATCTTCATTGTCTGTTCTTATGGTGTAGTTGCTTTCAACACCCATATGAACATCTTCGTCTGGAAAATCTTCTCTAAGTTTTTTTGCATCAGCTTCAAAGGCTGCAATTATAGTGTTAGCATTTTCTTTAAATTCTTCATTTAATTTGTTTTCAAGGTCTTTGTTTAAAAGTCCTTCTATCTGTGGTGTTACAACATTTGCCTCTATACCATTGTCATTAAATGTATATCTGTTGAATGTAAGTACACGAACAACACCTGACATTCCTGGTATATTTGAAATAGACTCTGCAAAGGCTGGATTTACATTTAAAACTCCGCAGAATGTGACTGTAACAGCAAAACAAGCTGCAACTGCTGTTTTAATTGGTTTAAAATGTTTTATTTGCTTTTTTGACTGCTTTTTTCTATCTTCCTCAAATATTTTTTCAATGTTTTTTCTCAGTGTTTCGGGGGCTTTTATTTCTGAATATTCTTTTTTTAATTTATCTATATTATTCATTAATCTTCCTCCATTTCTGTTTTAAGTATCTTTAAACCTCGGTATAGCCTGCTTTTTACAGTGCTTAGGTTTTCTCCAGTTACTTTCGATATTTCTTCTAGTGTCATATCTTCAAAGTATCTCAGTATTATTACTATTTTGTATTTTTCATCAAGTTTTTCTATAAATTCATTTAATGTTATATGGGAATAGTCATCAAATGTTTTTTCGTATATATCAGTGTCCTTTGAGTCTATATATATTATTTTTTGTTCACTTCTTATACGACTTATAGCGGTATTTATTATTATTCTGTAAAACCAGGTTTTAAGAAATTCTTTGTTTTTAAGTGTATCTATGGCGGAAAGTGCTTTTATTACACTTTCACTTACAACATCTTCCGCCGCTTGGCTATTTTTTGTATAGCTGTAAGCGAAACGATAAGCATTATCAAGATTTTCAGTTATAAATTTTTCTAGCAGCTGCCTGTTGCTCATAATAATCCCCTTTCTCTTTTGTTTTTGAATTCAATTATTAGACTCTTTGAAACCGTTAAAAAGTTTAATTATTTTTAAAAAAATAAAAAACGGCACGAAAAATATTTAATCGTACCGTTTTTTACGAATTTTATGATTTTAATTTTTATGCCCTTGGGTGAGCTTTTAAATATATATCTTTAAGTTTGGTTTTATTTATTTTTGTGTAAATTTGAGTTGTTGATATATCAGAATGACCAAGCATTTCTTGTACAGACTGAAGTGGTGCACCATTTTCTATTAAGTGGGCTGCAAATGAATGTCTCAACATATGTGGAGTTATATCTTCTGTAATTCCAGCTTTCATTGCATAAAATTTTATTATTTTCCAAAATCCCTGACGTGTCATAGGTTTTCCGCTGCAATTTACAAAAAGATAATCTTCATCAGTATTTTTAATCATATTATCTCTTGAAAGATTTATATAATTTTCAATGGATTTTATTGCTGCCTTTCCAAGAGGTATTATTCTTTCTTTTTCGTTGTGTGAACATTTTATATATTCAAGAGAAAGATTTATATCTGTTTTCTTTAATGTTATAAGTTCTGAAACACGTATTCCTGTTGCATAAAGAAGTTCAAGCATTGCTTTATCTCTAAGGCTTTTATTATCATTTCCAGAAGGTTGTTCCAAAAGTAATTCTACTTTTTCTGTTGAAAGTATTTCCGGAATTTTCTTTTCAACCTTTGGAGCTTCAAGTTCCATAGCAGGATTTGAATTTAAAATTTCTTTTTTATTTAGATACTGAAAAAAACTTCTTAAAGATGCTATGTTACGTGATATTGTAGAGCTTGCCCTCTGCTCTTTCTGAAGCTCATATATATATGCTAGTATATTTGTTTTGGTTACATTTTTTATGTTGTTTATACCGCACATTTTCATATAACTGAAAAAATTTTTTAAATCACGTTTATATGACATAATAGTATTTTCAGATGAGTTTTTATAAAGTTTTAAATACTCTGAAAATTCAGAAAGATATTCTTCCATAGGGGTTTTTCTCCTTTATGTAGACTTTAGTAAACAAAAATATTATAGAATTTTTTTTAGTAAAAGTCGACATGTTTTGTTCAAAAAAATTAAATTCTGCTTTTTAGACAGTTTTCCCTAAAATAAAAATATTTTTTGTATAAATATACTATATAAACTAATGCTTAAAATAGTAACGGTATGATATAAAATTCAAATATTGATGATATGAAACACATGATTATACATACAGAAAGTATAATAAAATATTCAGTATATATTTTATGTTTTTCACGTCTAAGGTTCATTTTTCCAACAGGTTTTGAAAGTCCTTTCATAACCATTTGAAAAGAAAAAAATGACACAAGCATAATTGATGTAAATGTAAATATATTTGGAATTATTGAAAGGGCAGAGTATAATATACCTTTATTGCCTAAGAACTGTATTACTTTTGATGATATGTTCCCCTTTGAAAATGCCCAAAATATTGTTATTGCTCCGTTAAATCCCCAACCACATTCAAAAAAACCACATATCCACAGTGCTATTATGTATTTTATATTTTTAGTAAAAATTGATATAATATATAAATTTTCTGAATTATATAATGCAGGTGCATATTTTATAAGTATTTCATCTGTTGTATCTGTTTTTACACCATATATTGAACCTATAAAACTTCCTAGAAATATAATAAATGATATTACTGATATTAGTATTTTATCATTTTTTGAAATTATACTTGTGTTGTTTTGAGCCCTTTTATTATATCTTTGGGGTGGTTTAAACTGTTTTTTTATGGGTTTTATCTTTATGGGTAATAAATTTTTTAAAGCTGTATTTTTCATAAAAAAACCTCCTTTATACTAAAATATTAAAGGAGGTTTTTTTTATTCATTGTTTTATTATGAAAGTTTTACTTTGTGGAAACTCTTTTTACCTTTTTGTACAAGTATTTCACCATCTTTGAAGTCATCAGCTGTTATCTTTCTTTCTATTGTATCAACTTTTACTTCATTAACTTTTATACCGCCTTGCTGAACAAGTCTTCTTCCTTCTGCTCTTGATGGTGCAAGTTTTACTGTTGTAAGAAGTGTAAGTATATCCATTCCCTCTGCAAAGTCTGAAGCAGGAAGTTCTGTTGTAGGTATTGAACCACCATTAGCACCACCAGCAAAAAGCGCTCTTGCTGCTGTCTGTGCTTTTATAGCTTCTTCTTCGTTATGAACAATCTTTGTAAGTTCAAAAGCAAGTATTTCTTTTGCTTTGTTTATTTCACTTCCCTCAAGGGCGCTTAATCTTCTTACTTCGTCCATTGGAAGGAATGTTAAAAGAGCAAGACATTTTGGAACGTCTTTGTCACCAATATTTCTCCAGTACTGGTAGAATTCGTATGGTGATGTCTTTTCTGGGTCAAGCCATACAGCTCCTTTTTCTGTTTTACCCATTTTTTTACCTTCACTATTTGTGAGAAGTTTAAATGTCATACCGTAAGCTGGTTTGTTTTCACGTCTTCTTATAAGGTCAACACCAGCAATAATATTTGACCACTGGTCATTTCCTCCAAGCTGCATTACACAGTTGTATTTTTTGTTTAATTCAAGAAAGTCATTTGCCTGCATGAGCATATAATTAAATTCTAAGAATGAAAGACCTTTTTCCATTCTTGTTTTAAAACATTCTGCTGTGAGCATACGATTTACAGAGAAATGTACACCTATTTCACGAAGGAAATCAATGTAATTAAGGTTTCTTATCCAGTCTGCATTGTTTACAATGAGAGCTTTTCCGTCAGAGAAATCTATAAAGTGTGACATCTGTTTTTTGAAACATTCAACATTATGGTCTATTGTTTCAGTTGTCATCATTTTTCTCATGTCTGTTTTTCCAGTAGGGTCTCCAATCATACCTGTACCACCACCCATAAGAGCGATAGGTCTGTGTCCTGCTCTCTGCATATGAGCCATAGCCATTATTGTGAGGAAATGTCCTACATGAAGACTGTCAGCAGTAGGGTCGAAACCAATATAAAATGTTATTTTTTCTTTTTCAAAAAGCTCTTTTATTTCTTCTTCATGTGTAAGCTGTTCAATAAATCCTCTTTCTTTAAGTACATCAAATGCACTTGCCATAAATAATCTCTCCTTTTTGTAATTGATTTTGGCGGAATAAAAAAGGTCTTTCGTCCTAATAAAGGACGAAAGACCGTGGTACCACCTTAATTCGTATTTAATCTAATATAAATACATCTCTATACCGAAGTAACGCTCGGAAAACGTCGCACCTTTGTAAAATAAAAAATATTAAAATACTCTTGTGCGAAGCTCATGAGGCGTAATTTACAGATGTTGTGCTATATTTCTTTCACCAACCGAAATACTCTCTGATATTGTAACCAAACCTGCCCATAAACTCAATCACTGCTTGTTCCTTTATGGAATTTGAGACTATACTATCATAGCAAAATTTTAAAGTCAAGAAAATATTTTATATAATATTTTCCTCCGCTACAATTCTACATATCTCAACTATTACATCAACAGCTTTTTCCATTGATGACACAGGTATAAATTCAAAAGGTCCATGGAAGTTATGACCTCCAGCAAATATATTAGGACATGGAAGCCCCATAAATGAAAGTCTTGCTCCGTCTGTTCCTCCTCTTATAGGACGGATATTTGGTGTAATATCTTTGTTTTCCATAGCTTTTTTAGCTATATCAACAATATACATTTTATCATCAAACTGTGAAATCATGTTTTCATACTCGTCATATATCTCAAAAGCACATACATTTCCATATTTTTCATTGATTGATTTGATTACAGATGATGCAAAAAGTTTTCTTTCTTCAAGAGAGTTTTTGTCAAAGTCTCTTATTATATATGACAGATTGCATTTTGAAACTGAACCTTTTATAGAACAAAGGTGGAAAAATCCACTGTATCCCTCTGTTCTTGAAGGTGTTTCAGATGGTGGGAATGATGATATTATTTCAGCTCCTATAAGAGAAGCGTTTATCATTGTGTTTTTTGCATATCCTGGATGAACACTTTTTCCTGTTATCTCTATATTAAGTCTTGAAGCATTAAAATTTTCATATTCAAGCTCCCCAATTTCTCCACCGTCAAAAGTATATGCAAAATCTGCACCGAATTTTTTTACATCAAAATAGTCTACGCCTTTTCCTATTTCTTCATCAGGAGTGAAAGCTATTTTTATTTTTCCATGTGGTGTATCATTTTTTACAATATAATCAATAGCAGATAGTATTTCAGCAATACCAGCTTTATCATCTGCACCTAAAAGAGTTGTACCATCAGATGATATTATTGTTTTTCCTTTATATTTTAAAAGAGATGGAAATTCAGTAGGGGAGAGTATTATTCCATTTAAAACTATATCTTTACCATTATAGTTTTCTGTTATTATTGGATTTATATTTTTACCTGAACATTCTGGGCTTGTATCCATATGAGCAATAAATCCTACTGTTGGGCATTCTTTTTCTGTGTTTGATGGTATCTCTGCTGTAACATAACCATATTTGTCTATTTCTATATTTGATGCGCCAAAAGTTTTTAATTTATCTGCAAGAATTTTTCCAAACTGAAGCTGTGTTTCTGTACTTGGATATGATTTGGATAATTCATCTGAAGTTGTATCATACTTTATTATATCTAAGAATATATCTTTTACATTATACATATTATTTACCTCCTTAAATGGTTTCAATAATAAGTATATCATATTTGAAAAATACTAAAACAAAAATAAAATAAAAAAATTGAAAAAAAGTGTTGACATAGTAAAAATGCTGTGATATTATATACAAGCTGTCACGAACGACAGAGATAAACAAGTTAAAGTCAAGTAAATTAAAAATAAAAAATTAAAAAAGTACTTGACAAGTTAAAATGTTTATGATAAGATAAACAAGCTGTTACGAAAAACAGCAAAAAGGTTTTTGATAGTACAAAATTCGATTGAAAAAAATAATTAAAAAAATCGAAAAAAGTACTTGACAAACTAAAAAAGATAATATATAATAACAAATGTTCGCAGCAAAAAATGCGAAAACAAAAAAACTTAATATGGAGAGGTGTCCGAGTGGTTTAAGGAGCCGGTCTTGAAAACCGGTGACTCCGAAAGGGGCCGTGGGTTCGAATCCCACCCTCTCCGCCATTTAAAACAGAGACCATTGTGGAGAAATACCCAAGTGGTTGAAGGGGCTCCCCTGGAAAGGGAGTAGGTCGTTAATAGCGGCGCGTGGGTTCAAATCCCACTTTCTCCGCCATTCTACTTAGGGTAACAACAATGAATTTCTGTTAATTTTTTGAAATTGGTCTTTGAAAACTAAACAGTTGAATAACACATACAACCCAAGTCAATTAAAATTGATGATGAAATCATCAAGTAATTTTGGAAAAAAAGTCAGAATAATTCTGGCAGAATTAA
>NZ_NFLT01000013.1 GCF_002161055.1 Tyzzerella sp. An114 | reverse complement strand
TATATAAATCTATCCAGTCATCACCATCTACAAAACCTATATAATCTCCTGTTGCTATATTTAGACCCACATTTCTTGCTGATGATACTCCTCCATTTTCTTTATGTACAACCTTTATTCTATTATCTTTTTTTGCATATTCATCGCATATTTTTCCACAATTATCTGGTGAACCATCGTCTACAAGTATTATTTCCAAATTTTTATATGTCTGATTTATTATACTGTCTACACATCTATTTAAATATTTTTCTACATTATATATTGGCACTATTACACTTATTTTTTTATTTTCCATATAATCTGTCACCTTTTTCTTTTAACTAAAAATTTATACATAAAAGGCGTATAAATTACTAAGCTAATTTTAACTTTATCTCTAAATTTTATAATTTTACATTTATATATTTCTTTTTTATATTTAATAATATCACTTCTTATATCATTAAATTTTTCTATAAATTTATTTTCTCTTATTAATTGTGTTAATAAGTGTAAAGATATAAAAACAAATCTTTTTAAACAATAAGACTTTGTAATTTTATTATTGATTTCATTATCAATAAATATTTTAGTTATTCTTATCATGTCAAAACTAGCTAAATTTAATCCTGACATTATTATAGAACCTTGTCTAATTAAATAATTATATTTACATTCTTTAATAGCAATAACTTTTTTAGCTTTTTTTAATATATAATAAGATGCAAGACTATCTTCATTTCTAAAAATAGTTTCATCATATCTTATATCATCAAAAAGAAATTTTTTATAAAGTTTATTCCAAGCAGCTCCTTGTAATATTCCACCATCAATAAGCTCTTTTATTTTTACATCCATATCTTTATTTAAATCAATATCTGAATTTACTTCATCAAAAATTTTTCCGTTTTCATGTATATGTATTCCACATCTAATAATATCTGCTTTTTGTGATATTGCATATTTCATCATAGTTTCATACATATCGATATCAATCCAATCATCACTGTCTACAAATCCTATATAATTACCTGTTGCTATATCAAGACCTGAGTTTCTTGCTGATGAAAGACCTCCATTTTCCTTATGTATAACCTTTATTCTACTATCTTTTTTAGCATATTCATCACATATTTTTCCACAATCATCTGGTGAACCATCATCTACTAATATTATTTCTAAGTTTTTATATGTTTGATTTATAATACTATCAATACATTTATTCAAATACTTTTCAACTTTATATATAGGTACTATAACACTTATTTTATATTCTTCCATAAAACTTTACTCCATATCAATTTTTTAAAGCAACTCTTATATGATTTATTTTTATAAGAATTATATATAACCACAACATATAGCATATTATTAAAGCACAAGTCTTTTCTTTAAAAGTGTATACATTATCATTTTTTATATTGTCAATATATTTTCTTATTATATTTCTCATATAACTAACTTTATCTTTATATAAATTGTTAATAATACAACTATTTATAAGAACAATACAATTCCTAACAATTCTCCTTACAGCATAAATATATATTTCTCTATTATCAATTTCGTTACTAATTATTATATTAGCAACTTTTAACATATCAAATGAACTTTCAGATATTTGCACACCTGTTACAGAATCATTTCTTCTAAAATAATGATATTTTTTAATATTTGACACAAAAATTTTATTAGCCTTCTTCATAACATAATAATTAAAAAGCAAATCTTCACAATATTTCAAATCATTTTTTAAACGTATATTTCGAAGTAATGAACTTTTATAAAGTTTATTACATAAAACCCCCTCACTCCAACTTCCTTTAATAATATCAATTATAATATTATCGCTATTTTCAATAATATAATAATTTTCATTTAACGAAATATTTTTATCCGATATATTAAAATCATACTCATCTATAAATTCACATCTTGCTATATCTGTATTATAATATAAGCATTTTTTAATCAAAAACTCATACATATTAGGTTCTATCCAGTCGTCACTATCTACAAATCCTATATAGTCGCCTGTTGCTACATCAAGACCTGCATTTCTTGCTGATGACACTCCTCCATTTTCTTTATGTATAACCTTTATTCTACTATCTTTTTTTGCATATTCATCACATATTTTCCCACAACTATCCGGTGAACCATCATCTACAAGTATTATCTCTAAATTTTTGTATGTCTGATTTATTATGCTATCAACACATTTATTCAAATATTCTTCAACCTTATAAACAGGTACTATTACACTTATTTTATATTCTTCCACAAAAACACCCTGCTATCTTTTAATTCTTAAAAATATAGAAAACATATTAATATATATATACAATCCCAAAACAGATTTTTTTCTTATAAACTTAACAATAGTTTTTGTATGATTTGGTAATATATTTAAGTCAACTTCTTTTATAGCCTTTAAAATATCATCATTGTATAATATTTCTTTTATTATTTTAATTTTATCTTTCAAAGATTTTATTTTTCCAGCTTTCGCTTCATTTCTAATAACAAAATTGATAAGATACAAAAGGTAATAATTCAACTGAAAACTTATATCAAAATCACTTTCAAAACTTTTTTCTTTAAGTCTATAATATGGCAAAAGTATTATATTCCAAAGATTTTTATCATAGCTTTGAGTCATTGATTTTGGATTTATTCTATAATTATAAAGATGCTTATTTTTAATAAAATAAATATTATTTGAGTCAAGCATACAAGGATACGTAAATGCTGCATCTTCACCCATTTTTATTCTTGTATCAACTTTCATAATATTATTCTCAAGTACTTCTCTTTTAAAAATTTTACTCCAACAACTGGGAGTAAAACCAAAAGAATAATAACTTCCAGAAAAAATCATTTTAGGGTAAATATATTTTTCAAGAGATTTTTTATCATAAAATCCGCCTTCAAAATATTGTTTAGACTTAACTTTTTTATCTGGATATAAATGAAAAAAATCACATAAAACCATATCTGCATTATATTCTTTAGCTTTTTCCATCATATCAAAAAACATATTTTCTTCTATATAATCATCACCATCTACAAAACCTATATATTCTCCAGTAGATACTTTAAAACCTGCTTGTCTTGCACTTACAAGACCACCGTTTTTCTTATGTATAACTTTTATTCTATTATCTTTTTTTGAATATTCATCACATATTTTTCCACAATTATCCGGTGAACCATCATCTACCAATATAAGCTCAAAATCTTTAAGTTTTTGATTTAATATACTATCAATGCACTTATTTATGTATTTTTCCACTTTATATATAGGAACTATTATACTAATCAAAACAAACACCTCTATATCAGCTAAAATGAAGCCATATAAGACTACTTAAAGTACATGCATAAACCATATATATAACTGTATAAAAAAATATTAAACAGTTAATAACCATAATATTATTTTTTTCTTTATTTACATTTACAATAATACTTTTACTATGTTGCTTTTTAACTTTTTTATCCTTATTATCACTATATATCTGCAAGCCTATTATTATAAGTATGAAAACCATTGAAGGCATTAGAAATCTAACAAGTCTCAAAAAAACAAGTCCTGATGTAAACATTGAACCAAAAGCAAAAGCCATTGTAAAATTTATAAACTTCATATACTTAAACAAATCATCTTTATATTTAGATTTTTTTATAATAGGTATAAAATATATAAGTAATAAAAGAAGAATAACAAAAGTAGCTATGTTAGATGCATAAGATGCACCAATTTGTGTAATATCTATAACTTCTCCCATATGTCTTTCAGCTTTTCCAGCTATTAAAAGTATATAGTCATTATTAGAAAACTCACTTATATAACCTATAAAACTTGAACCAACAGCCATTCCAAGAAACATAAAGGGTGTTAAAAGTTTACTATCACTTTTTCCTGTTATAATGGTAAGTAATAAAATGACATCAAGCATTATAACGCTAGAATGAAGTCCAGCCATAAGAATAAAACCAATAATACATAAAAACTTATGTTTTTTCTCTACAAAAAAATAGTAGACACACAAACCAAATATACAAAAAGCAAGTCCGTTTCTAATACCACTACATATATCATAGAACCAAAATGTTGATAATATAAAAAATGACATTAAATATGTATACCATTTAGAAATATTAAATCTTACAGATGCTTTACAAATAATAATAAACATACTTCCATAAGCTAAAAATATTGTTATAGCTTGAAGATAATTGTTGCTAGGAAGTCTACTTATAAAATAAAAATAATATCCACATACAGGTAAACTTCCCCAACCACTTTCATCATCACTTATCATTTGTTGTAATTTATCCCAACCACCATATCTAAGATTTTCAATCTGCTTAAAATATCTTGTTAAATCATCAGTTTCGTTAGGAACTGCATTATATGCCATAATTGCCAAAGCCATTACAATAAAAATATAAGCATACTTAAATTTGTCTTTTGGCAAAAAATAATATAATATTGAAAAAGCAATAAATATACTTAAATATACTTCCATATATATGTCCTTTCATTATATATTGTCATAAATTTCCTCAAGCTTTAAAGCTACACTATTTATATCATAATCTTTACACAGATTACTTATATTAATAGAATTTCTATCATTTTTTATCATATATAAAGCTTTTTTTGCCCATTCCTTTGGAGATTGTTTAAGTGACATATAATCAACATTTTCATTATATTTAGCAGATTTTGAAACAGTATCTGAAATAAGACAAGGAAGTTTTGAGGCTTGAGCTTCAATAAGTGTCAAAGGAAGTCCTTCATACAAAGAAGGAAATATCATAATATCCATAGCTTGTAAAAAGTTCTCAACATCACGTCTTATTCCTGTTATTATAACTTTATCCAGTAGCCCTAGTTTATCTGCTTTTTTAATTATATTCTCCCTCTGTTCTCCATCGCCAACAATTAACAATACTGAATTATTATTAATTTTATATATCTCATAAAATACATCTAAAAGAAATGTATGATTTTTTACAAAATTTAACCTTCCTACATGACCTATCACAATACTGTCATTTAATTTCTCTGATTTTCTTAATAAATTTCTAATTTCATTAGAATAAAAATATTTATTTAATTCAATTCCATTATGTAAAATAATACCTCTTTTTTTAAATATCTTTTTTCCATAAAGATAATATCCAGCCTCAGGTCCACAAGCTATAATATCAGTTCCATATTTTACAAGAAAACCTTTCATAATAAAATGATAAAAAATAAAAAGGAAATTTTTTAAATGAGACCTTTGAATACATGGATTGGTCATATGAGAATGAGGAACTCTTTTTTTTACCCCTACCTTTGCAGCAGCTCTCATTACAAGTCCACTATAAAACATAAGATGAGAATGTACTATATCTATATCGTTTTCTATCATAAATTTTTTAAGATATAAATATTGCTTTATGTAACTTTTACCAACATTTTTAGGTCTATGAAAAATAGTTGCACCAGTTTTTAAAACGTAATCTTCCATAGGCCCTATATCCTCACCATTTAGATAATATATAACATTATATTTATCTTTATTTATATGAGTTTGGAGATTTATAGCAACAAGGTCAACTCCTCCAATTTTCAAAGGACTTACAACTATCATAAGATTTTTTTTCAATTTATTATTATTTATCATAATTCAAAATCTCCCCATAAAACTCCTGAAGCCATTTTGCACTTGATTTTATATCATATCCAGCTTTTTCAATTTCTTCACTCATATCTTTTCTATTGTAACCATTAGAATATTTTAAAATAGCTTTTGCCCATTGATTAGATGTTTGTGAAAGAGAATGTGTTTCTATTAACTCAGTAATTTTAACTTGATTTGAAATTGTATCCGAACATATAACCTTTATACCAGATGTTTGAGCTTCTACAAGTGTTAAAGGTAGACCTTCATATAATGACGGAAACACAAAAATATCTGATGCTGAAAGAATTGATTGTATATCACTACAAATCCCTGTAAATATAACATTTTGTTCAATACCCAAATCTACACATTTTTGTTTAACATTCTCTTTCAAAGCTCCATCTCCAACTAATATAAGTTTAGAATTTTTATGTTGAATTAAAATATCTTTAAAAATATCAACAACAAAGGTCTGATTTTTAACATTATTAAAAATACCTATATGACAAATCACAAAATCGTTTTCACAATTATAAAATTGTCTTGTATTTTCTCTTTTATTAAAATCAAATATATAATTTTCAATTTTTATTCCGTTTTTTAAATAATTTATATTATTGTTATAAAACATAAATTTACCAGCCAAATCAGAACAAGCAATATAATAATCAGCAAAAAAAGGAAGTATACACTTATTAATTTTGTGTAAAAACTTAGTTATCTTTCCTCCAGGAGCGTTAGAATTATGACTATGAACAATAGTTTTTAATCCACACAACTTAGCTACTATAACAGGTTCAATGGAGCTACATGAATTTATGTGAACATGAACTATACTATAATCATTATATTTTTTAAAAATATTAAAAAGCTCTTTCCAATATTTAAAAACACCCTTTCTTCTAGGATTAATTCTTATAATGCGACTACCTTTTTCAATATATTTATTTTCAAAATTTATTTTTTCTTTTGATGTTACAACAAAATCTATTTGAAATTCTTCAATATTATCATATAAACCATTTATTAATGTTTCAACCCCACCTAAGTTTGGAGATATACCAAAATATAAAACTCTATTGTTCAAAACAAATCACCTTTTTTTAATCAATATATTCTCATAAAACTCCTGAAGCCATTTTGCACTTGATTTTATATCGTATCCAGCTTTTTTAATTTCGTCACTCATATCTTTTCTATCATAGCCTTCATAATATTTTAATATTTCATTAGCCCATTTTTCCGAACTGTCAGACAAAGAATACATCTCAACAAGATTTGTTATTTTAACCTCTTTAGATATTGTATCTGAACATATAACCTTAAGACCAGATGCTTGAGCTTCCACAAGAGCAACAGGTAATCCTTCTCTTAAAGATGGAAAAAGAACAACATCTGAAGCTTGAAGAATTTCAGGAATATCACTTCTAACTCCTGTAAATATCACACATTCCTGTAAACCTTTATCTCTAACTTTATTTTCAATTTCACTTTTCAGCATGCCATCTCCTACAAGAAGAAGCTTTGAATTTTTATTTTTTTCATATACCTTTTCAAATATATCTATAATAAAAGTATGATTTTTTTGCTCATGAAATCTAGAAACATTTGTTATTACAAAATTATTTTCCAATTTTAATTCTTTTCGTTTTTCATTTCTTTTATTTTCATTATATTTGAAAATTTCTGTATCAACAGCGTTATTAAAAACTCTATAATTACTTTTATTTTCAATATCATTTCCAAACATCCAAAATCCGGCTTCCCTTGAGCAAGCAAACATATAATCAGATATATTAACCAAAGGCTTTCTATACATATTATTTACAGCTTGTCTAAACCCTTTTTGAGACAGAGCAATATGACTATGAGAAATAGCAAAAAGACCATGTTTTTTAGCTATTGGAATATATACAGCAGCTGGTCCTGTTGCATGTGCATGAATAATTTTATATTCTTTATGTTCATCAAAAAATTTGTTCCACCATTTTTCATATGAGAAATGATTTATAACATTATATCTTTCACAATAAAATATATTGCCTCCCAAATCATATATTTCATCATCATAATCTCCTTTATCAGTTTTATGCACAACAAAATCAAACTGCATTTTATCCCTATAAATATTTCTATACATATTCATAATCATTGTCTCGGCACCACCACGGTTCATACTACCGAAGACCTGTAATATTCTAATTTTATCACTCATAATTACACTTCCTTATATATATGTGCAAGATTTTGAGCACTATCTTTTATGTTCCAACCTTTACATTTCATAATATCAAAAGTATCTATCCTAAATTTATTAGATAACTCAATAGCTTTTTTTGCCCATAATTTAGGCGACTCGTCAAGAGAAAGCCTAATTGCATTATCAGTTATACAGACCTCATCTGTTATACAATCTGACATAATAACTGGTAAACCGGCAGCTTGAGCTTCAACAGCTGCAACAGGCAGCCCTTCATAAAAAGAAGGGAATAAGAAAACATCAAAAACCTGAAGTAATTTATCAACGTCTTTTCTCTGTCCCATAAATTTTATATCATCGTATACATTTAAACTTTTAGCAATATTAGAAAGTTCATAATCCTCATCTGCTCCGGCAAGCATAAGAACAGCATTACTATTAATTTTTTTAATCTCAGAAAATATTTTTATTATAAAAGGATGATTTTTTTGTGGAGGTTTAACTCTACCAACATGACCAACTACAAATTTATCACTAACACCCAATTTTTCTCTATACTCATCACGAATATTTTGAGAAAATCTAAATTTTTCACAGTCAACAGCATTATTTATAACAGTGACTTTTCCATTTTTAAAATCTTTTTCACTATACCAAAATATACCTGCATCTCTACCACAAGCAAACATATATGTAGTCATATTTTTAGCAATAATACTTAAAATTCTATTTATTATAATATTTCTCTTTTTAAATGAAAACCATGTGGAATGACAATGTATTGCTATATTCTTTACACCATATTTTTTAGCTGTTGGTGCAAGAAATACTGTCATAGCTGGATGATGTATATGTAAAAAACTGTACTCATCTTTATGATTTTTAAAAAATTTATCAATATCTCTAGTAAAAAAAGCTCTTAAGGAAGGGCGTTCTATTTTATATACCCTTCCTCCGAGCTTCTCAATGTCGCTTTTTCTCGTTCTTTCAGTATCTTTAAAATATATAATATCAAAATCAATATCTTCGGGCATATTGTTATAATAATTTAAAATAACACTCATAATACCATTTGATATTCCTATATCTGGTATAAAATGAAGCACTCTCAAAACCTGCAACTCCTTACTTCAAAACTTCTTTATATATTTCTTCCATTTTTGAAAGAACAACATCTTTTCCGAAGTTTTTAATTTTTTCTTCATTAAATTCTCTAAAACTTTCATTCATAGATTTATCATTGTATATAAAATTTATTTTATCACATATTCTATCAACATCATAAGGATTTACAAGAAAACCGCCTTTTCCATCTTCTATAAGGTCAACATTTCCTCTTATATCAGAAGCAATAACAGGCAATCCTGAAGCCATAGCCTCCATAAGAGCAACAGGCAATCCTTCTTGTAAAGAAGGAAATACAAAAACATCTGCCATTTTGCATATTTCTTGTATATCACGTCTATGTCCACCCAAAATAAATCTATCTTCAAGTCCTTCTTTTTTGGCAAGTTCTTTAAGATACTCTTCCAAAGCTCCAACTCCACATATGACATAATATATATCATCTTTTTTAGTTTTACTTATGGCTTTAATAACAACTTCTTGATTTTTTCTTATACTCATCTCACCAACAGAAAGAACCAAAAAAGCATCTTTAGGTATACCAAGTTCTTTTCTTTTTTCAGCTATATCAACAGATACATCTCTAAATTTAGGTATATCAACACCAATTCCGGGAACGTACTCTATTTTTTTAGCTTTAAATTTTTGTTTTGCAATATTATAATCTTCCTTATTTATAGTGATTAAAACATCTGTAAATTTAGAAAAGTACTTCTCTAATGTATAAAAAAGAACCCAATTCTTTTTGGGAGCACCTTTAAAAAAATGGAAACCATGAGCTGTATATATAACTTTTAAATCTTTTTTGCCTACACTTTTAGCAGCCATTCTTGAAAGAATACCACCAACAGGAGTATTACAATGTATAACATCATAATCATTTTCTTTAATTAAGTTTTTAAGCATTTTATAAGCTTTTATATTATTTTTGCTAATAGGAGAACGAGTAAAAGGAATAGAAAAAGCTTTATCATAATACTCAAGTTTAAGTCCCTTTTTCTCCATAAGGTTATCTCTTGCTGCTACATGTATTTCACAACCATATTTTTCTTTTAACATTTTCATAACATGAAGATGAAAAAGGCAAATATGACTTTGAACAGTTGCTGTAAATAAAATTTTTTTCATACTAAATTCCTCTTTTGCTCTATAATTTTGTCAACTATAATTTCAACTTTTTCAGATACAATGAATTTATTATTCAAAAAATCTTTTTCAGTATATTTTGAAAACTCTAACTCTTTTTTTCTTATTTCTTTAACACCATTATAGAATATTTTTTTAATTTCATTAATATCAGATATTTTTTTAGTATCACAGAATGAACGTGACAATATAACCATTGATGAACCAAGCCTATAATGTTCACAAAGTATATATTCCGCCGGAAGTTCTCCCTCACCTATGCTTGAAATTCCTCCAAATCCATACTTTATACCAGCTTTTTTTATTTTATCACATATTTTTTCAACAGTTCCATTAGAAAGAAGCTGAAACATAAAATCAAGACCATATCCAATATGAAGGTCATTAAGTCCTATATGTATTTCATCAATACCTTTTATAGTAAGTATATCATCTAATACATCAACAGCCTCAGGAGTTTCCAAAAGTATGCATACTTTAGCTCTACCATTAACAATATCTACAAATTTTTGAACTTCATATTTTGTCCTAAAAAATGGGAGCATAACTATATCAGCTCCCAAATTTATAATTTTATCTAATTCTTCACTACTGTTATTATTAATAGGATTTGTACGGACAAGAAGTTCTGCATTTTTAATAACTTTTCTTATTTTACCAACATCTTCAATAGTGTGATAAGAAATAACTGTATCAAGATATCCTTGTCTTTCCTCTTTGCCAAGTATTTCAAGGTCTATAAATATTCTATCAACACCACATTCATCAGCTATACAAGCCACATCTTCTCTATTAGTTATATACATAAGTTTTATACTCATAATAATTCTGTCCTTCTATAATCAAATCAAGCAGTTTTTTTGTTAAGACTATGAGAAACAGTCTCACCAGTATTCATGTTATCAGCTCTCATTAAAATTTTTATAATTGTTTTAAAAAATATTTTAAAATCATTAAAAAAGGACATATTTTCAATATATTCTATGTCATACTCTATACGCTTGTCCCAAGAAATGTCCTTTCTTCCATTAATTTGAGCAAGTCCTGTAACTCCAGGACGAACTAAAAATCTTTTTTTCTGTTCATTTGTATAATCCTCAAATTTCCATGGATGATATGTAAGAGTAGGTCTAGGACCTATTATACTCATCTCACCTTTAAGTATATTAAAAAATTGAGGCAACTCATCAATACTTAAAGCTCTTATTACTTTTCCTACTTTTGTTACTCTAGGGTCTCCCTTAAAACTGTACTGTCCTGTACCTGTTTTTTCAGCCCCAACACACATAGACCTAAATTTGTAAATATTAAAAACTTTACCATTAAGTCCTATTCTCTGCTGTTTAAATATGATTTCTCCTGGAGAATCAAGTTTTATAGCAGCAGCTGTAAAAAGAAATACTGGTGATAAAATTACTATCCCCAAAAATGATAATATAATATCAAGAAATCTTTTTACTTTTAAATAAAACATACTACCACCTTCTATAAATTACAAAATAAAAAAATTTTACTATATTATACCAAATTCCTCTAATTATTTCAACGAAATAATGTAATTAATATTTTTTTAGTAATTATAACAATGTATTAATAAAAAATCTTTTTAAAATTACCTTTTTTTTATAAAATTTCTTAAATAACCAAACATTCTTGACTTTTATGCTCAAGAAGGAATATAATAAGTTATGTATATATAATAATTCAAAAAAGTTATATTATAAAAAATGTAATTAAACTTTATATTTTAGGTATGACTTTTTGGAAAGGAGAAAGACATGAAAAAAGGATTTAAAAAACTTGTTGCTTGTTCAATGAGTATTGCTATGCTTTCTGCTATGTTCCCTGTTTCCGCTTCTGCTTTTGATTTAAACACAGTTAAAATCAACTCAAATCACGGAAATAACACAGCTATTGAATATTGTTTTGGAACTCCTGAAACAAACAGTATTTCTTACACAGCTACATTAAACATGACTGATAGTATGGCTAAACTTCTTACTGACTGGCATTCAAGAGAACTTGAATCAGCAAAATTCACTATCAATGTAGATGTATCAGTTACATCTGAAGGTACAAGCGAAAATGTAATTACTGATGGTTTAAAATTCAATACAGATGCTAATGGTAATATTGAATGTACTTTTAGCAGTACATTTTTAACACCAGACCCAGAACAGTTTGGAGAAATCGTTCCAACTGAAAGTAAAGATGAAAACGGATTTACAGTATATACATACAAAATACCTGTAAAACCATCAGAAATAAAATCACTTAAGATGATTGTAAATGATGATATGCTTGCATATATCAATGATAATACTATAACTAAAGATACAAAACAGTTTACATCAACAATAACATTAAGCGGTGTTTCTGCTGACCTTTCAGGAGGTGCTGTTACTGCACTTAGAAACGGTGACACAGTAAAAGTTTATGCTGATGGTACTGTTGACAGTATTATAAATGTTGCATTTGTTGCTAATGATGTTACATTCAAATTTGATGCTGATGAAGTCTACAATGATTTTAAAGCTGATACACATACTGTAACATTTAACTCAAATGGTGGTACATCAGTTGCTCCACAGACTGTTGTATGTGGTAATACAATAACAAGACCTGAAGTAACAAATGGTGTACGTCCTCTTAACAACTGGCTTGTAGTTGGAGAAGGAACAGTTTTTGACTTCTCAACACCTATAACAAAAGATATCACTCTTATAGCTGACTGGGGCAGTGGCTCTGGCGGCGGCACCGGCGGCGGTGGCGGTGGTGGAATTACTATCGAAGATGAAGAACCACCATTAGCAGACCTTAACCTTGAGGACCACTTTGCTTATATCGTAGGTTATGATGATGGAACAATTCGTCCAGAAAACCAGATAACAAGAGCCGAAGTTGCTGCAATATATTACAGACTTCTTACAGACTATGCAAGAACAATGAATCTTTCACGTACAACAAACTTTACTGATGTTAATGCTAACTCATGGTACAACACATCAGTTGCTACTCTTACAAATATGGGAATTATATCTGGTTATCCAGACGGAACATTTAAACCAGACGCTCCTATATCAAGAGCAGAGCTTGCAACAATAGCTTCTAAGTTCTCAGAACTTACAGAAGGTACAAGTACATTTACAGATGTTGCAGGTCATTGGGCTGAAGATTATATTAACTTTGCATACACATATGGTTGGATTTCAGGATACCCTGACAACACATTCAAACCAAATCAGGCAATCACTCGTGCCGAGGTTATGTCTCTTACTAACCGTGTTCTTCAGCGTGCAACTCACGCAGGAGATATGCTTGATACTATGAGAACATACACAGATGTTCCAACAACAGCTTGGTATTATGAAGCAGTTCAGGAGGCTACAAATACTCATGGTTATGAAAGAACAGAAGAAATCGTTGAAGGTAGAGGTTTCTGCTACGAAAAATGGACAGAACTCCTTCCAGACCCTGATTGGTCAACATACAACTAAAATTTAAAACAAAAAGTCAGTAGATTAATATCTACTGACTTTTTTATTATATTTATAAAATTATATGTTCTTTCTAACAATAAACATTGAAAAACAAGAAACAATAAGTTCTGACACTGTAAGTGTCCACCAAACACCTGTCATTCCAAAAAGTCTTGACATTATAAATGCCATAGGAACAATTACAACAAAACCTCTCATTATTGATATTATAAAAGCTGGTTTTGGATTATCTGTTGAGCTAAAAAATATTGATGTTATAACATTTATTCCAACAAAAATAAAAGCAGTAAAATAAAATTTCATACCATCAACAGCCATATTCATAAGTACAGGGTCATTTTCTCTGTTAAATATTGTGACAATAGGCTCTGCATATATAAATGATACTAAATAAACAACAATAGATATAGAAATAGCTGTTATTACGCCATATTTATAAACCTTTTTAACATTATCTTTTTCACCTTTTCCATAACTTCTACTTACAAGAGGCTGTATTCCCTCTGAAATACCTGTAAATATAGATATTATTACAAGGGCAATATTAACAATTATACCATAAGCCGCAACACCTGTATTTCCCGCAAGACCAAGTATTACAAAATTAAAAACAACTATTACAACTCCAGATGAAATTTCGCTTATTAAAGAAGAAACACCAAGAGCCCCTATATCTTTAATGACAGAAAATATGGGTTTTATAGCCTTTACATGGAAAGAATTTTTCTTTCTCCATATATGAGATGACTGTATTATAAGACTTACAACAGGAGCTGTACCAGTTGCCAAAGCAGCTCCAAATATTCCAAGGTTCATAGGGAATACATAAACATAGTCAAGTATAATATTAGATATACTTCCACAAGTCATTGCAATCATAGCGAGTTTTGGATTATTATCATTTCTTACAAAACAAAGCATTGTATTATTAAGCATAAACATAGGCGAAAACATTAATATTACTTTTAAATAACTGCTTGTCATATCCTTAGTGACTTCATCAGCTCCAAGAAGTAAACTTAAATTATCAGAAAATAAAAACCCTATAACAGCCAATATAAGTGATAAAAAAAGAGCGAAATATAAAGCCTGTGTAAAAACTACCTCTGATTTTGATATAGAAAATCTTGTTGAAGCTCCCATTCCAATCATAAGCCCTGACCCTTGAATTACATTAAAAAGTGGCAAAGCAAGGTTTAAAGCTGTAAGACCATCAGCTCCAATTCCTCTTGCAATAAACACTGTATCAGCCAATATATAAGCAGATATTCCTATCATACTTATAATATTTAAAACTACATATTTTGCAAAAGCTTTCTCAATACTCACATTCTCCATAAATCCCTCCAAAAAAAATACACTCTATAAATTGTATCTGCTAAGGCCTATCGATACAAAATCAGAGTGTAATATTTTTCTCTACCCGGCGGCAGAGATTTCCCCTATTTATTTTTTAATATTTTATCACAACAAACAAAATTCGTCCACATATTATTCAAAAAAGCCATTCAAATAGTTATAAACAGCTTCCCCATTACATTTATAATATGGTCTTTTAAAATCAAAACTTATATTTTTATTTATCTCATATTTATCCACAGACTTATATAAAGTAAAATTATCAACAAGCATTTCATTTTCAGCATTATACATATCAACAATAAAATATGTGACTATATCTGTATTTGTAGATTTAATTGACGTTGTAAATTTTTTCGATATTTTGTCATTTGACAAATCATCAATAAATTTTGATATTTTGTCTTTAGAAGAAATGTCATAATATTTTATATCACTACCACCATTAAATCCGGGGTGTATTATAACTTTTGTGATTTTTATTAAAGACACATCATTTTTAATTTTTTTAGATATAAGATTTTCAGGAAAGGTATAAACAATATAAATTAATACAAAAACAATAATAACAATTAAAAATCTTTTACTTTTAATCATAGAATACCCCCTTTTTAAAATTATATCATAAAATTTAGCAAAAAAATAAACCACTATAATTAGTGGTTTAAAGAAATTGCGGAGACAGGATTTGAACCTGTGACCTTCGGGTTATGAGCCCGACGAGCTACCGAGCTGCTCCACTCCGCGATATTATATAGTTTTTATCTAAAAATAATTATATCACTATCATATATATACGTCAACTGTATTATAACTAAACTTTTATATGCCATCTTTAAAATTATTTTCAAGACAATCTTTACGCTCTTTATAATCAGGCATATATTTTTTTATAACTGAGTAAAAATCTTTACTATGATTAAAATATATAAAATGAACAAGCTCATGAAGTACAACTTGGTCTATACACTTAATATCAGCTTTAATAAGCTGTAAATTTAATCGTATACTCTTTTTTGAAGGAGTACAGCTCCCCCATCTTGTTTTCATATTTCTGACAGAGATTTTAGGAAAATCTATATTATAATCAGATAAAAGTTCAATCATTCTTTCAACTGACTCTTTAAAAACAATATTACAATTAAATTCAAGCCAATCTAAATATAATTTTTTTATATATTCAGAATTATCATATGCAGTATATATATTTATATACATATTTTCATAATCCAATATAATATTGTTTTTCAAATCTTTAATAATATTAACTTTAAATTTATTTCCCATAAAAAACACAATTTTATTATTATAAATATCACTATCAATTTTATTATTCTGTCTTTTTTCAATATCAGCAATATTTTTAAATATCCACTTAGATTTTGATGAAACAAAATTTTGTATAAAATCTAAAGGCACATTATAGGGAGCTGACACATAAACCTTTTTATCACTTTTTAATCGTATATTGACACGGCGAATATTTTTTCTCTCAAGAGTGTATTGAATTTTATTGTCTTTATAATACAAATCATATATTTCCATAATAAATAATCTCCAAAAAATATTATAAAAACAATTTTATCATATATACCCCAAAAATAAAAAGAGCCTGTTTATAAAAACAGGCTCTAAATATAAATAAAATTATTCTTCAGTTATTTCTTCACTATCATTGTTTAAAAGAGCTGCTTCATATTTTTCGAGTACAGCTGTTTGAATTTTTTCTCTAGTTTCGGCATTTATAGGGTGTGCTATATCCCTAAATTCTCCGTCTGCGGTCTTTCTGCTGGGCATAGCTATAAAAAGACTATCTTCACGTTCGATAACTTTTATATCATGAACAACAAATTCATTATCAAAAGTTACAGAAACAACGGCTTTCATTTTTCCGTCTTTATTAACTTTTCTAACTCTAACATCTGTGATTTTCATAAAAATTCCCCCTTAGTTTGCCGAATGCCGATAAAAATTTAAACAGCACTCACTTACATTCTGCTTGAATATTATGCCCCAATTTTTTAATTATAAAAGATATTATATAACTGTTCCTTTGCTTATAATTACAGGGTTACCTTCTTCTCCTATAATCTGTTTTCCATCAGAAAGTACAACATCTTTATCAAGGATTGCATTTTCAACAACGCAATTATTTCCTATATAGCTTCCTTCCATAATAATGGAGTTTTTAACAGTAGAATTTTCTCCTGTATATACTTTACGGAATACAACAGAATGTTCAATCTTGCCGTTTAATATACTTCCGCTTCCTACTATTGTGTCGCTTACATCAGCACCTGCATTATATTTTGCTGGTGGTTCATCTTTTGGTTTTGTTTCAACAAAAGGAGCATTTTTTGTAAATATGTCTCTTACATCTCTGTTTAAGAAATCCATATTTGTGTTAAAGTAATCATTAACACCACCAGAAATTGAGCTCCAATATCCATCAAACTCATAACCATAGATTTTAAGAGTTTTTCTAAATCTTATAATAATATCTTTAACAAGGTCATATCTTCCTTCAGGAATAATCTGTCCAAGTAGACTTATAAGAAGTGTTCTTGATATTACATATATACCTAAGGAAGCATTTGAAGACTGAGCCTGTAAAGGTTTTTCTTCAAACTCATTAAGACGTTTGTCATCGTCCATCTGAAGTATACCAAATTTTGAAAGGTCTTTTCCTTCCATGTTTTTATATACAACAGTAATATCAGCACCTTTTTCAACATGGTACTTAATTACTTCTCTATAATCCATTTTGTAGATTGTATCACCAGATGTTATAACAACATAAGGTTCATTACTTCTCTTAAGATATGAAAGGTTCTGATAAATAGAGTCTGCTGTACCTCTAAACCAGCTATTATCGTTACGGCTTGTATAAGGTGTGAAAACAAAGAGACCTCCCTGTTTTCTTCCGAAATCCCACCATTTTGAAGATGTAAGGTGGTCCTGAAGAGAACGTGAGTTGTACTGTGTAAGTACAGCTACTTTGTTTATTCCTGAGCTTGACATACTACTTAAAGTAAAGTCGATTGCTCTGTAACAGCTAGCTACCGGCATAGCTGCTGCTGCTCTTAATTCTGTAAGTGTTCCAAGACCTTCGTTATTTCCTCCGGCTAAAATAATACCTATTGCTTTCATAATGATGCCCCCTCTTTGATAATTGATTTTCCGCTTTCAAGTTTATTTTCGGGGTAATCACTCTCTGTTGTGTTTCCAAAAATTACACAGTTCTTTCCGATTTCAACATTTGAAGGAATATTTGTATTATCCCCAACTACTGTAATACCTGTATTATAGATTTTAGGTTTGCTTTCGTTAGCAATATTTTCGCCAAGACCCATTTTTACATTAGCACCAACAGTACAGTTTTCATCAAGGATACATCTATCAATGTAACAGCCTGAGTTAATAACAGTGTTTTCCATAATAATTGAGTCTTTAACAACAGCACCTTTTTCAATTATAACTCCAGGTCCTAAAACTGAGTTATAAACTTCGCCGTAAACTTCACAGCCTTCAGAAACAATACTTGTAGAAACTTTTGCATCTTTAGCTGTGTACTGTGGAGGCTGGTGGTCACTGTTTGTATAAATCTTCCAGAAATCTTCATAAAGATTGAATTCTGGTAAAGTTTTAATAAGTTCCATATTAGCCTGCCAGTAAGACTCTATTGTTCCAACATCTTTCCAATAATCTTTAAATCTGTAAGCATACATTGTCTGTCCTTCACTAAGCATTTTAGGAATGATATGCATACCAAAGTCACTATCTGGATGAACTTTGCTGTCCTCAATTAAAGCTTCACGAAGTCTTGACCATGTAAATATGTAAATACCCATAGAAGCAAGGTTACTCTTAGGATTAGCAGGTTTTTCCTCAAACTCATAAATCTTGTCGTTTCCTTCAGTATTCATGATACCGAAACGGCTAGCTTCCTCAATAGGAACTTCCATAACAGCGATAGTAGCTGCACAGTTGTTTTCTTTGTGGAATTCGAGCATTTTTGAGTAGTCCATTTTATAAATATGGTCTCCTGATAAAACAAGAACATACTCAGGGTTATTGCTATCAATATATTCGATGTTCTGGAAAATGGCATTTGCAGTACCCATGAACCATTCACCTGAATCACCGCCGCCTTTAACATGTGGTGCAAGAATTGTTACACCGCCGTTTCTCTTGTCGAGGTCCCATGGAATACCAATGCCAATATGCTGGTTAAGTCTTAAAGGCTGGTACTGTGTAAGAACACCAACAGTGTCAACGCCCGAATTAATACAGTTACTTAATGGAAAGTCAATAATTCTATATTTTCCGCCAAATGTAACTGCTGGTTTTGCAACATTTCTTGTTAAAATCCCAAGTCGACTACCTTGTCCTCCGGCCAGAAGCATGGCCATCATTTCTTTTTTTCGCATAAACTCTTTACCCCCAATGATGCATTTTATAAAACTAAAGGCTTATTTTATTAAAACGCAATAAAATTTTTATGTAAACGCATTGTAAAATAGGCAATTTACACTAATATAATAACACATTTTTTCACACTTGTACACCAAAATTAAAAAAATTTAATTATTTTTTTACCATAATTTGATTGTTTTTTTACTTTTAATCAAATAAATCACATATTTATGTATACAATACACTTTTGTTACACTTTTTTCACTGTATTTTAATATTTTTATTCTATATTTATAAATAAAGTGATAATGACAATAATAATATAAGTATTATGGACTTTAAATTGTCATTGTAGTATACTCTAAAAAAAGAATTTTTTATGGAATTGAGGCGTTCACAGTATGAAAAGCGGTTTTAGCGAAAAATATAAAAATGTATATTTTATAGGTATTGGCGGAATAAGTATGTCTGGCCTTGCAGAAATACTCAAATCAAGAGGAGTAAATGTAGCAGGAACTGATATGAAAGTATCAGATACAACAAAACATCTTGAAAGTATTGGTGTAAAAATAAATATAGGTCATAAAAAAGAGAACATAACTAATGAATTTAATCTTGTTGTATACACAGCAGCAGTAAAACAGGATAATCCTGAACTTATAGCTGCAAAAGAATTAAACATAGACATAATGGATAGAGCAGAACTTTTAGGTCATATAATGGCAGAGTATGAAAATTCAATAGCAGTAGCAGGAACTCATGGAAAAACAACTACAACTTCAATGGTATCCGAAATACTTCTCTGTGCAAACACAGACCCAACAATATCAGTAGGTGGTATACTTCCATCAATAGGAGGAAACACAAAAGTAGGTACATCAAAATATTTTGTTGCTGAAGCCTGTGAATATTTTGATAGTTTCCTCAAATTCAATCCTCTTGTAGGTATAATACTTAATATAGAAGCTGACCATTTAGACTATTTTAAAACATTTGAAAATGTAAGAAAATCTTTCCACAAGTTCGCCCAAAGAATACCTGAAAATGGTATGCTTGTAATAAACGGAGAGATAGAAGACACTAAATTTATAACAGACAGCATAAGTTGTCCTTTTGAAATATACAGCACAAAAGATAAAAATGCAGATTGGTATGCTGGAAACATAATACATCACAGCGACGGAAAAAACTCTTTTGATGTATATTATAAAGGAAAAGACATAGGACAAATAAATCTTAATATTCCGGGAGAACACAATATAAGTAACGCTCTTGCTGCTTGTGCTGCTGCATACTGTCTTGGTATACCTTTTGAAAAAATAGCCTTAGGGCTTTCAAATTATGGTGGAACAAACAGAAGATTTCAGAGAAAAGGAACATATAAGGGAGCTTTAGTAATAGATGACTACGCTCATCATCCAACAGAAATAAAAGCAACTCTCTCCGCTGCAAGAAATGTAAAACATAATAGACTTTGGTGTATATTCCAACCTCACACATACACAAGAACATACAACCTTTTTGATGAGTTTGTAAATGCTTTTGATGAAGCAGATAAAATAATAATAGCTGATATTTATGCAGCAAGAGAAAAAGACACAGGATTAGTTTCATCAAAGGATTTAGCTGAAAAAATAAAAGAAAAAGGCAAAGATGTGACATATATAGGAAAACTTGATGATATTATCAAGTTTGTTTCTGAAAATTCAGAAGAAAATGACCTTTTAATAACTATGGGAGCTGGAGACATTTACACAGTAGGAGAAAAACTTGTTTCAATGGACTTATAAACATTATCCACACAGTTGTAAACAAGTGAATTATTGTCTACTTAAATATGTGATAACAATATTTTAAACAGTGACACAAATCATAATAAACATAAAAGCCTTGAGATTTTAATATAATCTCAAGGCTTTTTTATGCATATCATATAAAATTTTAATATTTTAATATATTTATAGAACACAGAAAAACATATTTAATAAAAATACTATAATTAAATATATGTATATAGTTATCCACAGCATTTTTAAATATTATTTGTGGTAAGGTTCATTCCTATTTATTTTTATAGCTCTGTAAATCTGTTCAAGAAGTATAACTCTCATCATCTGATGTGGAAAAGTCATTTTTGAGAAACTAAGATAATAATTAGCCCTATTCATAAAATCTTTAGACAACCCAAGGGAGCCTCCTATAACAAAAACAATATGGCTTACACCTCTAAGAGTTGTTTTTTCAACAAAATCAGCCAACTCCTCAGAGCTTAAATTTTTACCCTCTATGGCAAGAGCTACACAATAGGCATCATCTTTTATATTTTTAAGTATTCTTTCCCCTTCTTTTTTCTTAACGATTTCCTCCTCAGCCAAACTCATTGACTCAGGAGCTTTCTCGTCAGGAACTTCTATAATTTCAAGTTTAACATACTTTCCAAGACGTTTTGAATATTCATCAATAGCCATATTCCAATATTTTTCTTTAAGTTTTCCAACACATATAATAGAAATTTTCATATTTCACCTCAAAGTATAACAGGACAACTATTACTATAACGAGAAGCCATATCCATTTTAAGATATGTACCAACTTTTATATCATTTTCATTCAAAATACTTTTAACAGTCTCATAAGCCAAATGAGGTTCATTATTTTCATCGCTTAAATGACCTAAATAAATATGTTTAAGTTTGCCGTCCATAATTTCAGAAATAAGTTTTCCAGCAGTCTCATTTGATATATGGCCCTTATCTCCAAGTATTCTCTGTTTCAAAGCCCAAGGATATGAACCACATTTTAACATATCAACATCATGATTTGACTCTAAAAGAAGAACATCAGAGCCTTGTATATTTTCTTTAACAGTGTCTGTAACATGACCTAAATCTGTTGCTATTGTCATTTTAAAGTCTTTTGCAAATATACTGTAACCAACAGGCTCAGCCGCATCATGAGGTATATCAAAAGGCATTATACACATATCATTTATTACACAAGGTTCACCGCTATATATAAATTTTTTATTTCTACGTCCAATATTTCCTATTGTGTTTTCCATAGCCTCCCATGTTCCCTCAGTTGCATATATAGGTATATCAAATCGTCTTGATATTATTCCCGCTCCTTTTATATGGTCACTGTGTTCATGAGTTATAAAGAGAGCATCAATATTTGTTCCGTCAACATTTAAAATGTCAAGCCCCTCTTTTATTCTTTTTCCACTAAGTCCCGCATCAAAAAGTATATTTGTACTTTCGGTTCCTGCATATATACAGTTTCCACTACTTCCGCTGGCTATGGGACAAAATCTTACAGCCATTAAAAACACACCTCTTTTCAATAATTATTATAAATCATGATAATCATAAAAAAACGCTGAAACAAAAGTTCCAGCGTTTTTATAATTTATTTTACTCTTTTTATGTCAGCTCCAAGGTTTCCGAATTTGTTTTCAACATCTTCATAGCCTCTGTCAATGTACTTCACATTTTTAATTTCAGTTGTACCACGAGCTGCAAGACCTGCTATAATCATAGCTGCTCCCGCTCTAAGGTCTGTTGCACATACATCTGTTCCAACAAGTTCTGGAACACCGTTAATTCTTGCAACTCTACCTTCTATTGAAATATCAGCACCCATTTTCTTGAGCTGGTCAATATACTGGTATCTGTTATCCCAAACATTTTCAGTTATTATATTTTCACCCATACAAACAGTCAAAAGAGCCGCCATTTGAGGCTGTAAATCAGTAGGGAAACCTGGATAGCTCATTGTTTTTACATTTACGTTTTTAAGAGCTCTGTCAGATATAACTCTTATAGAGTCGTCTCCCTCCTCTATTGTTACATTCATTTCCTCAAGTTTCGCTGAAAGACAATCCATATGTTTCGGTATTATATTTTTTACAACAACATCTCCACCTGTAATAGCAGCAGCTATCATATATGTACCTGCTTCAATCTGGTCTGGAATAATTGTATATTCAGCTCCATGAAGTTTAGGAACACCAGTAATTCTTATTACGTCTGTACCAGCACCCTTTATTTTTGCTCCCATAATATTAAGGAAGTTAGCAGTATCAACCACATGAGGTTCTTTAGCTGCATTTTCAATTACAGTATTACCCTCAGCAAGACATGCTGCAAGCATAATATTTATTGTTGCACCAACACTTACTTGGTCCATGTATATTGAAGCACCATGAAGTTTTTCAGCATAAACCTTAACAACATTGTCATCAACAAAAACTTCTGCACCAAGAGCTCTAAAGCCTTTAAGATGAAGGTCAATAGGTCTTGAACCAAAGTTACAGCCTCCCGGCATAGCAACTTCAGCTTTTTTAAATCTTCCAAGAAGTGCTCCTAAAAGATAATATGAAGCTCTTATTTTTCTTACTTCCTCATAAGTTGCACTTACATTCTCAATATTTCTACTGTCTATTTTAAGAGTATGTTTATCTAAAAATTCGCATTTAGCTCCCATTTTTGTAAGAGTATTAAAAAGACTTGTAACGTCCTCAATACAAGGGAGGTTATCTATAAAACAAATATCATCAGCCATAATAGCTGCAGGTAATATTGCAACAGCTGCATTCTTTGCACCGCTTATGCTGACTTCACCACAAAGTTTTTTCTGACCATTAATAATCAGTTTCTCCATAGAATTACTCAAATCCTTCCACTTTTTTATCCCAACAAAAGAGACGATTTCATAATTGTTTATACAGTAAAAAAGCCTTCAAAAAAGGCTTTTTTTATACAATCTAAAATCAAATTACTTAAGAATTATACCACTAAAACTTAAAACAATAAAGACTTTTTTAATCATATAAAAATAAAACGGATTTTAGCTTATATTTTAGAGTTAAAACCCGTTTTTTTTATTAAATTTGCTAATATTATAAAGTTAAATTCTGTATTAAAATACATTTTTTTCATCAAAATCTATTTAATTTTATTTGTATAGGCGTTAACCATATAAGGCTGGTCCCTATCCATAACAAAAATAAAGTAATATGGAACAAGCTTAGTTGACATATCAACATCAGGATTGTCATCTGAAGGATAATCATAAACAATCTCAATTCTGTTTACAGTAGCACTTTTCCCTATAAAATCAGAGAATGTAAAAAGAGCCTCGTCTGCACCATAAATTTCAATTTTATCATCTGAATAACCTTCTATTTCACAAAACTTTATATTCGCCGTTTTTACGCCCTTATTATTAACAGTTATATCATATCTACTGCTATAAACAAATTGTCCTTTATACTTTTCACAGTATGTAAAAGTATATTCACCATCATTTTCAACAGTATTTAAAAGTGCAAATCTATTTGATTTCCCAGCAGATTGTGATAAAACTAAATCTGCCTGTTCTCGTGCAGTTTTAACATTAAAATTTTCATTTATTTCATCAGATTGATTATAATAAACTATAACATCATTACCTTTATAGGATACTGTTTTAGTATCACTTTTAAGTATATCTCTATCAAACTCTATTGAAATTTTTATATCTTCATTTTCAAAAAATGTATCTTCAATACTTTCACGAGTAACTGTAATAGGTTTTACTTTTATTTTTCTCTTTGGAGAGTAATCTTCTATTATATCAGTATAAATATATACATCTCTTTTTGCCAAAACTTCAATAGCTGATTTTTCTCTTGCTGGAGAAATTTTAAAATCATCTTTTTCATTTCTATTAAGCACAAAGAGGCAGACATTAAGCACTATAAGTATAATTATAACTGTTTTTTTAGCTATGCTCCAGTCCATAATAACCTCCTATTTTTCGCAATCCACAGAATGGACTTCTCCATTTATTGTTGTAAACCATTTGAGTTTTAAAATATCTCTACCACTCATATAGTATCCAAGTTTTATGTCCTGAACATTAGTTACTATGTTTTCGCTGTTATTTTCATACATAACTGTAATAGTTTCATCAAGAGCCTTTATAAACTCTTTATCAGCAACAGCAGTTTTATTATCTTTAGAATAGTTATAAGCAATTCTTCGATATTTTTTTACGCTGTTATTTTTTACACTTATCTCAATACAATATTTCATATCTGTCATATTTGATAAAACATCAGAAGGTATAAGAGGCATATTATTTACTGTATAATTAAAATAATAAACAGCCTCATCTTCATTTATTTCCCAATCTGCTAAATATACATCAGTTTTAAGAGATGTGTCTTGCTCAATAAAACTTTTAGCTACCGAATACGAAGTTATAAAACTTTGATTTATACTTCTATCAATAGGCTCATAATTATAATATTCAAGAAGACCTGTTGTCATATACTTTACAACAATATCATCATCACTAAAAAGATAAGTTCCTGTATTATCAGTTTCACTCCATTTTGATGTACTACTATCAAAAAATTGGTCAATATACATTTCAAGAGTTGCCAAAGAAAACTCTCCATTTTTTTCAAAAGGATTTACTCTTTTTAACACAGGATACACAAATTCAGTTTCAGACCATTGGGGAACAAAAATATCATCAGAAAATATATTAAAACCACTCTGTTTAGTTGATATATAGGTTATAAAATTATCTGATTTCATTTCTTCATTTTGTGCTTTTTCCAATGTATTATACAAATTTTGTGCAGACTTACTTTTCGATACATTACACTCATAAACTTTTTCCGTCTGTGAATTTATAAATAAAACTCTCAAAATAGAACCATAGTTCATTTGAGAATATATTACTATACTATCAAATTCAATATATTTTTCAAAAACATTATTTTTTTCAAATCCGTCCTCAAAATCATCAAGAGTTATAGCATGAGCATATTTAAAAATAACACATTTTGATGCCAAAACAGAGTTCCATTCCAACTCTGACTCTTTAACAAACTCACCTTTTGTAAGGACTTCAAAAATTGCATCGTTACCTTGTTCATATAAACCTGTTTCATCAGACTGTGCATAAAACTTCGAAAACTTTTTATTACCATAACCTGCAACAATTTCTAAAGGTTCCAATATATAAGTTTCACCACTGTATTTTATATTATTTTTCCCTATATTCTGAAAAACTGTATAAAAAAAGTTATGGCTATCGTTATTATAAAGCCATAACTTTCCTGTCTGAATCACGGCAGCTATGACCAAAGCAATGATTACAAAATTTTGTATTCTGCTAAGTCTCATAATTATCACCGTTGTGTATTAATATAAAACTACCGTGGTGCTCATACCCGGTATACTTATTCCATTCTCAAGCTCTGTTTTTATTTCACGTTTTTTTCTTTTTATAACACATTCACCATAACTTGAGTTTTTACCTTCTTTATCCGCAGATACAGAAACTATATTTTCTCCGAGTTCAAGCTCAACAGTCTGACTAAACAGACCAGTAGGACCTATCTCTATTTCATAGCTTGCGTACTCATTAAGCGTTCCACTAGCATTTTTTTTGCTAAGTGTTATGGAAATAAGAGAACCATTTTCACTAGAACCTGTTATAGTTCTAAGTTTATCAAAAGTTGACTCTGTACCTCCAAGCTCAACTCCGCTTGTAACAGAAAATTCTACCTTATTGGAAGAAGAAAACTGGTCTGCATAAGCGAAAGTTGGAGCAATAAACATAAACAAAAGCACAAACAATGCTAAAAATTTAGTTTTCATCTCTATGCAGCCTCCTTCCCTTGCTATTTTATAGTTTTAAATCCATGTATAGACATTATAAAACAGTAATGTTACATTTATGTTACACGAGCCTTACGTTTGAATTACATTATATTGGAACACAAGGAAAATAGAGAAAATAGACGTATTAAATATCTTTTTCAATACTATTTTCATCAAATTTTTTATTAAACCATATTGTCATGGCAGTTCCTTTTCCATATTCACTCTCAACAGTAATTTTGCCTTTGTGTATTTCCATAATCTCTTTAGCTATGGCAAGTCCTAAACCTGTTCCACCCATAGCACGACTTCTTGCTTTATCAACACGATAAAATCTCTCGAATATTCTTGAAATATCCTCTTTCTGTATACCCATTCCCGTATCTTTTATTGTCAATTTATAATAATTTGCATCTTCATCTATAAAAGCCTTTATTTCAGCTTTTTCATAACTATATTTTATTGCATTTGTTATTATATTATTTACTACCTGTGTTATTCTGTCACGGTCACCTTTTATATAAACATCATTTTTATAAGGTATAAAATAAAGATTTTGTTCTTTTGCATCGGCATGAATTTTGTTTTGTTTAACAATTTCAGTCATATATCTATTAAGCTCTATTTCAGATACTGAAAGCACAATTTGTTTATTATCAAATCGAGAAAGCTGTAAAAGGTCATGGACAAGGAAAGACATTCTATCAGCCTCACTATTTATAATACCCAAAAATTCCATAGCTATTTCAATATCTTCCACAGCCCCATCCATAAGAGTTTCAGTATAACTTTTTACTGTTGTAAGAGGTGTTCTAAGCTCATGAGAAACATTTGCAACGAACTCTTTTCGCATATCATCAAGTTTTTTAGCCTCTGTTATATCCTGAAGAACAACAACAATACCATCAATTACGTCTTCTTCTCTATAGTAAGGTGTAAAGTTTGCTGTTATAAATTTTTTTCCTATTGGAAATGTAATTTTCTTTGAATTTTCAGAAGTTACATTAATATAAAGACTTTCACTTAAATTAAACTCTTTTATAAAATCTGTAAAACTCATATTAAATTCCGAAACTTCAAGCATATCCATAGCGGCACTATTAACATGAATAAGATTTCCTAAACTGTCATAGGAAATTACACCATCACTCATATTATGGAGTATTATTTCAAGTTTATTTTTTTCATTAGATATAATTTTTATATTTTTGTCCAGCTCTTGAGCCATATTATTAAAGCTAACTGTAAGCTGACCTATTTCATCTTTAGACTTAACAACAACTTGTTGATTAAGATTTCCACCGGCAAGAGCTTTTGCCTTTGATGTAAGTTCAAGAATTGGACCTGTAATAGTTTTTGCAAAAACATATCCCATTACAATAGTAAGGGAAAATGCCAAAAGAACAGCAATTATTATACTTTTTCTCGTCTGTTCAAGACCTGCTTTTATATCACTAGCATCTATTCTTGAAAATATCACATATTTAACATTACCCTCTGCATCTTTTACAGGTGAAGCATAGCTTATCCAATACTTAGCAAGACCGGAAGTATCTGTACTTCTCTTAAACATATCAAAGGACTCTGTACCTGAAAGAGCAGATATTACAGAAGCATTTCTATATTGAGGGAAAGGTGGCTCAACAACAGTTGTGGAAGCAATAGTATTTCCTTTAGAATTTATTATATTTCCTTGAGTATTTGATATACTAGAGCCTCCCTGTGAAAATTTCAAAAGCTCCTCTTGAAATTTTTCCTCATCTCCTCCGGAAATAACTTGCTCATTAATTCTCTCTGTATAAAGTTCAAGTTGAGTTTTAGCCTTATCCTGTTCTATATTTTGGAGACTTAAAAGTATATAAGTTCCGCTTACAATCATAACAATAAGAACAAGTCCAAGATACATTATAATAAGTTTATATTTTATACTCTCTTTAATTTTCATAAACACACCAGACCTTAAAATCAGCTATTAAAATAATAGCCTACTCCTCTTTTAGTGAGTATATAAGAAGGTTTTCCCGGGTCATCTTCAATTTTTTCTCTCAAACGTCTTATGGTAACATCAACAGTTCTAACATCTCCAAAATACTCATAGCCCCAAACTTTTTCAAGGAGAACTTCTCTTGAAAATACTTGTGATTTCTGCTGTGCAAGGAATTTTAAAAGCTCAAACTCTCTGAATGTTAAATCAATTACATTTCCATCTTTTTTAACTTCATATCTGTCAAGGTCTATAACAAGTCTACCAAAATCTATAATATTAGATGACATTTCAGATGTTTTTATGACAGCGTCATATTTTCTAAGATTAGCTTTAACTCTCGCCATAAGCTCTCTTATACCGAAAGGCTTTGTAACATAGTCATCAGCCCCAAGCTCAAGACCTAAAACTTTATCAACCTCCTCAGCTCTTGCAGTAAGCATTATTATTGGAGTTGACATTTTCTCACGAATTCTCTTACAAGCCTCATATCCATCAATTTTAGGCATCATAATATCTAAAAGTATAAGGTCAGGATTTTCTGTAAAAGCCTTTATAACTCCCATTTCCCCATCTTCCGCTGTAATTACATCATATCCTTCCTTTTTCAAATTAAATTTAATAATATTGGCAATAGCCTTTTCGTCATCAACGACAAGTATTTTTTTACCCATAAAATACCTCCAAAAACACCTTTAAAGGCTCTTTTTATTATTATAATTATTATATATTTACTAAATTTAATTATACTAAATTTAAAGTACAATGTAAAATTATAGAGATAATATTCATAAAATCTTAATAATATAAAAAGCCGACACAAAGTGTCGGCAAAAATATTTTAAATTTATTTATTAAGTATAATATCAGCAACATAAAGACCATTTGCAGCAGCCTGTGAAAGAGAGCGTGTAAATCCAGCTCCATCACCTATGGCATATATTCCGTCACAACCTTCAATTTCAAAATCAACAGTTTTAGGTCTTGCAGAATAATATTTACATTCTATACCATAAAGAAGTGTATCATAGTTAGCTGTACCTGGTGCAATTTTATCCAATGCATGAAGTGTCTCAACAATATTATCAAGCTGTCTTTTTGGTATACAAAGGCTCAAATCTCCTGCAACAGCTTTCATTGTAGGTCTTGTAGTTGACTGAGCAAGACGTTTTTCATCTGTTCTTCTTCCGTTTTCCAGGTCTCCAAGACGCTGTACAAGTACACTTCCACCACTTATAAGATTAGCAAGTTTAGCAACGTGTCTTGCATATTCAATAGGCTCTTTAAAAGGCTCTGTAAATCTTATTGTTGATAAAAGTGCAAAGTTAGAATTTTGAGTTTTTCTTGAAGCATCTCTATATGAATGACCATTTACAGTAAGTATTCCGTCTGTATTTTCAGTTACAACACTTCCACGTTCATTAAAACAGAACATTCTAGTTGTATCCCCATAACCTTTACTTCTGTACCATATTTTAGGTTCATAAATTTTCTTTGAAAAATGTTCCCATATCATAGAAGGAAGCTCTACACGAACACCAATATCAACCTGATTATTTTTAAGGGATATATTATTATCCTCACACCATTTTGAGAAAAATCTACTTCCAGCTCTACCAACAGCAAATATTATTTTGTCAGCAGAAATCATTCTTGTTCCTTCTCTATCTTCAATTGTTATTTCTTTTGTGTCTTTATTTACATCGACAGCTTTTGTATCTGAAAGTATTTCACATCTTTTTCCAACAGCAACAATAAGTTTTCTCATTGTCTCAAAATTGCTATCTGTACCAAGATGTTTAAGCTGAGCTTGGCTCATATGAAGGTCATTTTGTAAACATAATCTTTTAAGCTCATTGTCAGGCATAAATCTTTCTGTTGTAGCGCCATATTTTACAAGTATCTCGTCAGCCTGTTCAATATAGTTTATAACAGTTTCAGGCTCTAAAAATTCTGTAAGCCAACCGCCATACTCTGTTGATATTACATATTTACCATCAGAAAAAGCTCCTGCTCCTGCCATACCTTCCATAATAGCACATGATTTACATTTTATACACTTATCTGTTTTCTTTGCTACAATAGGACATATTCTCTTTTCAATTTCATGTCCCTTTTCAATTATAACAACTTTAAGTTCCGGATTTTTTTCTGTGAGACGAAAAGCATTCATAATTCCGCCTATACCGCCACCAATAATAGCAACATCATAATTCTTATTCATAGGAAAACACCTCCGAAAATCTAAAAAACAATATTTACATGTATGTGCACAAAACATCTTATTATGTACTGCAAACCTATATTTTGTCAACACAATTTTATATATTTTTTTATTTTTTATGTTTTACACAAAAAAGCAAATCTATTTTTATAAATATATAACAATAAAAAGGAGTATGCAAAGCATACTCCTAAAAATGTACAATTATATTTCTGTTACAGTTATAGTTGAAGCATATCCATTTGAAGGGTCAACCTCAACAACAACTTCATATTCTCTACCCTTGTCATTCATGTAATATTCAAGGTCATCAACAGACCTTTCATCACCTTTTACATTAAGAGTTGATGTTTTAAAATCAAAGGCCATTGTTGTTCTGTCTGGAGTTCTAACTTCAAGCTCTCCACGTCTGCTGTCAAAGTATCTAAGATCACCCTCAACTTTTTTAATATGAGCTTCAATTTTTGTTACTTTAGATGATTTTATTGTTAAGTTAGCTTCCATTGTTATATATCTATCATCAACAAATTTTCTAAGGTCATCAATATTATAATCGCTGTTTCCATCTATTGAAACACTTACACCACTAGCAATATCATATTTATTTGATGATGAACCTATTGCTATTGTTGATGATGTCATGCTCTTTATTACTCCTGATGTATCAGAACTACTTGTTGTTGTAGCAGTAATTCTTGTAACTTCATCTTTACTGTTAACTTCTATTGTTACAGATAAAGTGCCTGCACTGTCAAGCTTGTCTCTGAAATCATAGTAATCATATGTTTTTCCGTCAATTTTAAGAGTTGCGTTATCAATATCATCACCCTTAAAATTATATTCTTTATATGAACTTGAACCTGATTTCTTAAAGTTTACATATCTTCTGCTTACATCATTTATTGTACCTTTATAAGTACCATCACTGCTGCTATTATCTTCAAAATCATATTTTGAAACATAAAGTCTCTTAACGTCATCTCTACTGTCTGTAACATATTTTACATATGTTGTACTATAACTATCAAAAGCATCTCTTACATCTGTATATGATGAATTCTTACCTTCAAGATAGAAATCAACATCGTCAGATTCACCATTTATCCAACTATAATCTGTTGTGTATGTTCTTCCTGATTTCTTTATTGTAAGACCACTTCTTGATATACTTCTAAGTTCACCGTACATATAATCACTTTCTTTAGTAGTACAATCAAGTTTTGTAGCCTCACCTTTAACATTAAGACTTACCGATACATCAACTCTGCCTTTTTTATAAGCATCAAATATATCTTTCTGTGAAGCAGTCTTTCCGTCAAGAATATAATCACAATTTACATTTATATAATATTTAGCTGTACCGCCTGTACTCTTATTTATATAAACAATATCGTTATATATCTCATCAATAGTACCTTCAACTTTACCTATGTTCTGATTGAGACCAGGGTCAGCATCATATGTTATTGTAAGACTCTTTATGTCAGCTCCACTATAAGTAATATCTTTAAGAGTATCTCCAGCAGAAAGAGCAGTATATGTTGAAGTTCCTCCTCCAATATTTGTTACAGTTGTTGAAGAACTTGCAAAAAGACCTATTTTATCTCCATCACTCTTAAGTATTGTAACAAGATATGATGAACCCATATCGTTTACAGATATAACACTTCCTGCTGCAATAGTTGTTCCAGTTGAAGGCTGTTCAGTTTCTGATGAATTATTATTATCTTCATTGTTTGAGCTTCCTGTATTCATTTTATCATAAGCCTTTGTTATTATTGTAGCCATTTCAGCTCTATTTATGGCAACTTTAGGATTGAAATTGTTATTATAATCTCCAAGGAAAATTTCAAGTCTAGCAAGAAGTTCTACATACTGAACACTTGTGTCATTTACAGAAGATGCATCACTAAATGAAAGTTTAGCATCTGTATCAAGAGTATACTTATCAGACATAGCTTTTCCAAGTATTACAGCTGCTGCTTCACGTGTTGCATATGTAGGAGTTCCCTTTGATGCATTTGTAAATTTTCCAACCTCTGACATAGAAACTATTCCATATTCAAGAGAATAAGAAATACAAGGATATGCCCATTCAGGAACACTCAACTGTTTCATAACATAAGACCATTTGCTTTCAACACCTTCAGTACTCTTAAGGTTTCCAGTCTTATCAAGCATACTATACACAAGCTGAACAGTCTCAAAACAAGTAACGTTGTCTTTACCTCTGAAATAACGTTCTCCGTCAACAACTTCTCCAACCATAATTTCAAGCTCTCCGGCTCTATTTATAAATGTCTGAGCTCCTTGCCAAGGCACATCATCAATATCTTTAAATGTTACAGCACCAAAAGTTGGAACAACAGAAGAACAAGCCATTAACATGGCCATTGTTACCGCTATTTTGCGTTTCATAATTATCTTCCCCCTTTTATTTATTAAAAAAATCATTATAAAACTAATAATCTACTAATATTTTTTTAATTTTTTTATAATTTTAACATAAAATGGACTTTTATTAAATACAATATATACTAATTAATTCTTTCAATTTCATTACAAAAGTACATTTTATTTGTTTTGACGTATAATAATACAATTTTGTTCCCCAAAACAAAAAAAGATACCGAAAAAATCGGTATCTTTTTTGTAATATTTTTAAATATTATTTTACTTCATTAACAAGCTCTCTACCTTCTTCAAAAGCTTTTAAGTTATCAAGAGTAACTTTAGCAATAGAATTTAAAGCAACGTCTGTTAAGAATGCAAGATGTCCTGTAAGGAGTATATTTTCATTTGAAAGCATTCTTGAAAGAGTTGGGTCATGTTTTTCAAGGTTACTTCTGTCTTCGAAGAAATAATCATGTTCAACTTCACAAACGTCAAGACCTGCACCACGAACTTTTCCAGATTCAACAGCATCAACAAGAGCTTCTGAATCAATTAAAGCACCTCTTGCAACGTTTACGATTATAACGCCGTCTTTCATTTTAGCGATAGACTCAGCATTAATCATATGATGTGTTGATGGCATATATGGGCAGTGAAGAGATATAATATCTGACTCTTTGTAAAGTGTGTCAAGGTCTACATATTCAAGACCACTCTTTGTGTCTGGGTATGCATCATAGCATATAATTTTCATTCCGAAACCTTTTAATATGTTAATCATACATTTACCGATTTTACCTGTACCGATAACACCAGCTGTTCTGCCATAGAGACCAATACCGTCTAATCCAGCAACATTAAAGTTGAATTTAACTGATCTGTTGTATGATAAATGAACTTTTCTGTTTACTCCTAAAAGTAAAGCTGCACCATGCTCAGCAACTGACTCTGGAGAATAAGCAGGAACACGAAGAACAGGAAGACCACACTCTTTAGCAACAGCAAGGTCAACACTGTCAAATCCAGCACAACGAAGAAGTATAACTTTTACACCAACTTCTTTAAGTGTTCTAACAGCTTCTGCTGGAACTTCATCATTAACGAAAGAACAAGTTGCATCATGACCTGCTGCAAGTTTAGCTGTTTCTGGAGTTAATCTTTCATCAAAGAAAGTTATTTCATATCCATACTCTTTAGCTAAAGGGCCAAAAGTATCTTTGAAATAAGGTTTTGTGTCAAAAAATGCTATTTTCATTTAAAATCCTCCCTATAAAAGAACATATTATAAAAAACTTAAATAAATAACTTCAACTTTACTTTATAAATTTTGCTTTGTTTTACTTTTAACAATATAATACAATTTTACAGCTTTGTCAATAACCCTTTCATATAATTAATAGCTGTACACTTGTAAGTATTGCATAAGTAGTTACCTTTTATTCAAATAAAATATTTTTCCGTTTTTACTATAAAACTTACTCACTTTATGTAAAAAATGCCATATAAGAATATTGTATTTTGTTAATAAATACTCAATTAAAGTTTTGTATGTAATATACAATTTTTATATGTGCATTTATTTTTGTACATAAATACTACAAATAAAAAAAGAGTATGGATTATAATCCATACTCTCTTTTTATTATTAGTCAAATAATTTTGAAACTGAAATACCTTCGTGAATACGATTGATAGCATCAGCAAAAATAGGAGCAACAGAAACCTGTTTGATTTTTGCAATTTTCTTCTCTTCTGGAAGTTCTATTGTATCAAGTATAAGAAGTTCATCAATAGCTGATTTTTCAATTCTTTCAATAGCAGGACCTGATAAAACAGGGTGTGTACAACAAGCGTCAACTTCAATAGCTCCTCTTTCTTTAAGAGCATTTGCAGCGTTTGTAATAGTACCTGCTGTATCAATCATATCGTCTACGATTATAACTCTCTTTCCTTCAACATTACCTATGATGTTCATAATCTCGCTGACATTTGCTTTTGGTCTTCTCTTGTCGATAATTGCAAGAGGAATATCAAGTTTTGTAGCAAAACCTCTTGTTCTTCCAACGCTTCCAAGGTCTGGAGAAACAGCAACAAACTCGCTTAAATCTTCGCCATATTTCTGGCTGTAATAGTTCGTAAGTAATGGAAGTCCAACAAGGTTATCAACAGGGATATCAAAGAAGCCCTGTATCTGAGCACAGTGAAGATCCATTGTAAGAACTCTGTTAGCACCTGCTGATGTAAGAAGGTTTGCAACAAGTTTTGCACTGATTGGGTCTCTAGCTCTTGTTTTTCTATCCTGTCTAGCATATCCATAGTAAGGAATAACAGCTGTTATTCTTCCTGCTGAAGCTCTCTTCATGGCATCAATCATGATAAGAAGCTCCATAAGGTTATCATTTACTGGATAAGATGTTGACTGGATAATATAAACGTCTGCACCACGGATTGTTTCATTGATTTTCATTGAAATTTCTCCATCGCTGAACTGGCTAACTTCAGCATCTCCAAGTGATAATCCTAAACTTTTGGCAATTGACTTTGCAAGTTCAATATTTGAATTACAAGCAAAGATTTTGATGTTGCTTCTGCAAGTATACATCATAATGTTTGTGTCCCCCTAATTCTTTCGTTAGTTTAATAAAATTAATGGTTTATAATAAAGTTTTAAATTGATAAACAATTTCGCAAAGAATATAGTATCACAGTACTATTTAAAATTCAACACATTAAAAATTAGTGTTTTTTTGTCCAACCTTCAATAATCTGCTGTCTAGCTCTTGCAACAGCTAAAACATCTTCTGGAACATCTTTTGTTATAGTTGAACCTGCTGCTACATAAGAGCCTTTTTTAAGTGTTACAGGTGCAACAAGGTTAGCATTACAGCCAATAAATACATCATCTTCAATGACAGTTCTAAATTTCTTTTTACCGTCATAGTTTACAGTTACAGTACCACAGCCAAAGTTTATTCTCTCACCACAGTCACTGTCTCCAACATAAGTAAGATGTGAAATCTTTGTACCATTTCCAACATTTGAATTTTTAATTTCAACAAAGTCTCCAACTTTAACATCTTCACCAATATTTGAATTTGGTCTTATATAAGCGTAAGGACCTACTGTTGTGCGATTTCCAACCTTAGAATCCATACCAGTTGAAGCTTGGAATTTAACACCATCACCGATAATCATGTTTGTTATTCTGGCATTTGGGCCAATTTTACAATCTTCACCGATAACAGTTTTTCCCTCAATAACAGAACCAGGATATACTATTGTATCACAGCCAATCTCAACTGAAGCATCAATATATGTGTTAGCTGGGTCAATTATTGTAACACCATTTTCCATGTGTTTTCTGTTAATTCTCTTTTTCATAAGCTCTGTTGCCTCAGCAAGCTGAACTCTTGAATTAACACCAAAAAACTCTGTCACATCATCTGTTGTCATAGCATTAACATTACTTCCATCAGAGAGTATTATCTCAAGGGTATCAGGAAGATAATATTCACCCTGAGCATTATTATTTGTAAGTTTTTTAAGTGCACTTTTAAGTTTTGCACCGTCAAAACAATATATACCTGTATTTATTTCTTTTACAGCTTTTTCTTCATCTGTTGCATCTTTATGCTCAACATTCTTTTTAAAACTTCCATCTTCATTTCTTATAATATGACCATATCCAGTTGGGTCATCAACAATAGCAGAAACTATTGTACAGCCGTTTTTCTCGTTTCTATGGAAAGCTACAAGTTTTTCTATTGTCTCAGCTGTAATAAGAGGAGTATCTCCATAAAGTATTATGATATCTTTATTTTCATCTATAAAATCCTCAGCCTGCATAACAGCATGACCTGTTCCAAGCTGCTCTTTTTGTACTGCAAATTTAACTTTATCATTTCCAATGGCTTCTTTAACCATATCGGCTTTGTGTCCTATAACAACACATACATCTTCAGAACCACATTTAAAAGCTTCATCTATAACATAATCTACCATTGATTTATTTAAAATCTGATGTAAAACTTTAGGCATTTTTGACTTCATTCTTGTACCTTCTCCGGCAGCAAGAATAATCGATTTAAGATTGTCCATATGATACCTCCGTAAACCATATTAAAATTCTGTTAATTATATATTATTTATTTTCTCATTTTACAAGACTATTTTCAATATACTTATTTACCTAAAATAATATCCTATAAACCGATTTTACCAACAAAATTAGTCATAAGACATTAAAAATATTCAACACTTTAAAATTTATAACAAAAAATAGATTGTATGCTAAATAATTAACAAACTGCATATAATATGTACTTAAAAAAGTACATATTTTCACAATGAAATATTATGATTTTATTTCGTACGCTAAATAATTTTTGTGAAAAACATACATATAAAAAGTGTTATATTTTTTATAACTGTATATATACACAAAAAAAGCGGAGTATAAACTCCGCATAAAAACTCTTATTCACCCTTTTCAGCAGGTGTTGTTATTCTTGCAGCAATAGGTCTATACTTTTTACTCTCCCATCTTTTTTCTTGACTTCTAATCCATAAGTAAACAAGAGCAGTAAAACCAAAGCCCATTACACAACTTAAAATATCTCTATTTATAAAAGGAATTAAAGGTGATACAACAAAATATCCCAAAAGTATGCCAGCAACCAAAGCCACAAAAGGTATGCCGTACATAATCATAACAGCATAAAAAAATCCATTATCAGCAAGTTCAAGTTCAACCCACTGACCTTTCTCTGCATCGCATACATTTTCAGCTTCAATAAACATATCCTTTTCACTCATACCAGCAACACAAGCTCTACATTTAGCACAAGCCTCTGTTCTTGTCATTTTAACAAGGGCAAGATTATTATCTTTAATCTCCATAACAACGCCTTTTTCAGCCATAATCAATTCACCTCCGCCAAATCTTTTATAACCTCTCCGCCTATCATAAGTCCAGCCACTGGTGGAACAAAAGATATACTAGCCGGAGTTCTTCTTTTATTTGTATTTTCTCCTTTTTTCAAAAGTTCCTCCTCAGACATAGACGCCTTTATTGGTTCTTCTTTTGAATATAAAACTTTAAGTTTTTTTATACCCCTTGTCTTAAGCTCTTTTCTCATAACTTTAGCCAAAGGACACACAGAAGTTTTATATATATCTGTAATTTCAAACATAGCAGGATTAAGTTTATTTCCAGTACCCATGGAAGAAATAACAGGTATACCCATTCTCTCACCAGCAAGGACAAGAGCTATTTTTGCTGTGACAGTATCAACAGCATCAACTATATAATTACAATCATCATCTATTATACAGTCATCTTCCTCACCTAAATAAAACTTATTATATATTTTAACTTCTGCATTAGGATTTATATCTTTTATTCTCTTAGCCATAGCCTCAGTTTTATACATACCAACAGTACTTTCCAAAGCTATAATCTGACGATTTATATTTGATATACTAACAGTATCATTATCAACAAGTATAAATTTTCCAATACCTGAACGAGCCAGAGCCTCACAAACATATCCTCCAACTCCGCCTATACCAAAAACAGCAACCTTTGAATTTTTCAGTTTTCCAAGACCTTCATTTCCTATAAGCATTTCTGTTCTTATAAATCTGTTATCCATAAAAAACTCCTTATCATAAAATTACAGGCTTAATTATATCCCAAAACAAATTAAAACTCAACATCACAATTATCTAATGGAATATTTTACTTAAAAAAGTAAAACAACATATAACCAAAATTGAGACAGGATATATATAATAGGCATAATATGCCTTTGTTCCAAGAAGGCTAAATATTGCAAGAACCATAAATATTGCTGTTGTAAAAACGTATATAATTCCACATCTTCCTTTAGATAAAAAATATGATACTATAAATGATGTTCCAATAATTGCGAAAAAAGCTGATGCACAAGTAAATCTTACATTTTCAAAATATACAGCAACTATAAACAGACCAGCAAAAAACATAAAACTTCCAAAAACAGCATAGGCATAATTTTTTGTTTTATAATACATAATAATAAGCATTATTCCGGGAATGGCAAAAATCATACCTTTATATATTATTCCACCTATAACAGGTATTTTTATAATAAAGTCATATAGACATAAAACAAATACAAAAACACTTGAAATCAAAGCCCATGTTTTTTTCTTAGTATAGTACAAACAAAAAAGGGCTATTCCTAAAGCTATAATGGGGAAAATGCCATATGTAACATCAAAAAAGTTTATGGCAACAGAAAGTATAAATAAAACAACCATAATAACAGCCAGAAGAATTCCACTTCCACTTTTATTCATACAAAAGCTCTCCTTTTTATTTTAAAATATAATTTTTAAATATATACATAAAAAAAACACTTTTTGTCTGAAAAACAAAATCCCTCTGCAATCAAATTGCTAGAGGGATTTTTTGTATATTTTATATTAATTTTATTTTAAAGAAAACTTAGACTCTCTTTTTTTAATATACCACCTTGTTATAAAAAGTTTTATTAATGCTGTAACAGGCACAGCAACAACCATTCCAAAAAGACCAAAAAGGCTTCCAAAAACAGATAATGAGAGAAGTACAAGAACAGGGTGAAGTTCAACACTCTTTCCAACAACTCTAGGAACAATAAATATACTGTCTATCTGTTGAAGAACAAGAACAATTATGGCAGCATAGAGAGCTTTTATAGGTGTACCACTTAAAAGTCCAACACCAACAGCAAGTATAAATGCAACAATAGCACCAACATAAGGAATAAGATTTGAAAATCCTGAAACTATACCTATTACAAGAGCATAATTTATTCCAACAATGCTAAATGATATACTTATAAGAGTTGCCATTATAATTGCATCTGTAATCTGTCCACCAATATATCCTGAAAAGGTATTATTCATATCTGTAAAAACACCTTTTATTTTTTTTGCAGTATCATTTTTAAAGAACACATCTATGGCATCATTACAATAATACAATATTCTTTCTTTTTCAACCAAAAGATAAAAAGATATTGTAAGACCTATAAATGTATTTAAAACACCACTTCCAACCTTTGAAAATGAATTGGCAAGTCCCATAACATAATTAGTTACAGTTGTTGTAGCTGTTGCAATCCATTGTTGAGCAGAGCTTCCATTTACATTCTGTAAAAATCCAAACTCCTCAAGTTTAACATATATAAATGTTATAAGGTCGGAAAACTCCTGTATACTGGCATTAATCATATTTGCAAACATATTAGCATCAGCACTACCTATTTTTGCAATAAGCATTTTTACTATAATACCGATAACAGCAAATATTGTAATATATGTCAAAAGTGTTCCTCTTGTACGCACCTTAAATCTAGGGTCATCTTCCTTATGATTTTTAAAAGGTATTTTGTCCCATAAGATTTGAGTTTTATTATGAAAAATCTCAACAACAGGATTTACTATATAAGAAAACACAAGAGCTATTATAAGTGGTGACAGTATAGTGGTAATAAAGGATATAATCTGTCCTGCAACCTCATTAAACATATAAATATTTTTAATAAGTATACTTAAAACATATATCACTATTATTGTAAAAATAACATGAAAGGAAATTTTAAGGTATTCCTTATCCCATGGTAATTTCATATTATCCTCCTTAAATTAATTATTTAAGTCTGGAAAGTAAAGCCTTTAAGAACTCCCATGTACTTTCAGTAGATGAAATTTTAAGTCTCTCATCAGGAGTATGAACATCAAACATATCAGGACCTATTGAAATCATATCAATTCCTTTTATTTTTTCAGCAAAAAGACCACATTCAAGACCGGCGTGTATTGCCTCAACAACAGGTTCTTTTTTATAAAAATCACGGAATACATCTTTTGTTATAGCCAAAAGTTCAGAATTTGGATTAAACTCCCAAGCAGGATAAGCAGATGTTGCATAAGTCTTACCACCAAGAATTCTTCCTATTGTATCAATCTCATTAAAAATTATATCTTTTCTTGACGCAACAGAACTTCTTGCAGCACATATGAATTTTATGCAATCTTTTTCAGTTCTCACAATTCCAATATTATTTGAACTTTCAACAAGACCAGGTATATTCATGCTCATTGTAATAACACCGTACGGAATAAGTATAAGCATATCTCTTACAGAATTTTTAGTTTTTGTGTCAAAGGCTTTATACTCAATTTCCTCAACAGTTTCTTCCATAAATACTTTTATACCTTCTTCAACACCTGTGTATTCGTGAATAAATTTAGTTTCTATATCTACGAGAATACTTTTAATATTGTCTGATATATCCTCTTTTAAAAATACAAGAGCGTCACATTCTCTAGCAATAGCATTATCCATAAGACCGCCATTTACTTTTGAAAATCTCACATCAACATCATCAAGGGCAGCAATAACTCTACCCATTAATTTTTCAGCATTAGCTCTCTGAAGATGAATATCAGAACCACTGTGTCCACCTTTAAGACCTCTTATTTTTATAAAATATGGTTTAAAATCACTAGGTACATCTTCATAAATAACAGGTAATTCAGTAGTAATTTTCATACCACCACAACAACTTACAAGGAGTTTACCCTCCTCCTCAGTATCCATATTTATAAGTCTTTTTCCTTCAAGAATTGAAGTATCAAGGGCAATAGCTCCTTTCATTCCAACTTCCTCATCAGTTGTGAAAACACATTCAATAGGTGGGTGTGAAATTGTATCATCATCAAGGAGAGCTAACATATAAGCCACAGCAATTCCATTATCAGCTCCCAAAGTTGTTCCCTCAGCAAAAACAAAATCACCATCAACACGAAGTTTAAGACCTTCTTTAATAAAATCATGGGAAACATCGCTGTTTTTCTCACAAACCATATCAATATGTCCCTGAAGTATAACAGCTAAAGAATTTTCATATCCCTTAGAACCAGATTTTTTGATAACAACATTATTAGCGTTATCCTGATGTACAAACAAACCTCTATCTTTTGCAAAAGTGACAATATAGTCACTTATAGCCTTTTCATTTCCGCTTCCTCTAGGAATTCTACTTATCTCCTCAAAGTAATAAAAAACTTTTTCAGGTTTTAAACCTTCCAAAACTCTCATGAAATCCCCTCCATAAAATAAAAAATATACATTTATTATATTCAATAATGTAATAAATATAAAAACAGACTGCGAAAGCTGTATATTAATATAATCAATTATACATCATCGCAGTCTTTAATTGTGTTTAATTATATATAAAATTTTAAATTAATTTTTAAAGCTGTGGATAGGTGCAGGAATTCTTCCGCCTCTATTTATAAAAGCTTCACAGCTATATTTATTTACAGGCATAATAGGTGCATATCCTAAAAGACCGCCGAATGTTACAGACTCACCAACACCTTTTCCAATAACAGGTATAAGTCTTACAGCAGTTGTTTTATTATTAACCATACCGATAGCAGCCTCATCAGCTATAATACCTGAAATTGTAGTAGCTTTAGTATCTCCCGGAATTGCAATCATATCAAGACCTACTGAACAAACACAAGTCATAGCCTCAAGTTTTTCAAGAGTTAAAGCACCCATTTCAGCAGCTTCAATCATACCATGGTCTTCACTTACAGGAATAAAAGCGCCACTAAGACCACCAACATAAGATGAAGCCATAACTCCGCCTTTTTTAACATTATCATTAAGTATAGCTAAAGCAGCAGTTGTTCCCGGAGCACCAGCTTGCTCAAGTCCCATAACCTGGAATATTTCAGCAATACTGTCACCAATAGCAGGTGTAGGAGCAAGAGAAAGGTCAATTATACCAAAAGGAACATTAAGTCTTTTTGAAGCTTCCTGAGCAACAATCTGACCAACTCTTGTAATTTTAAAAGCTGTTTTCTTAACTGTCTCACAAAGTGTTTCAAAGTCTGTATTTTTAACTTCTTCAAGGGCTTTTTTAACAACACCAGGACCACTTACACCAACATTTATAACACAGTCAGCCTCTCCAACACCATGGAAAGCACCAGCCATAAATGGGTTATCTTCAACAGCGTTACAGAATACAACAAATTTTGCACAACCTATACAATCTCTGTCTTTTGTTCTCTCTGCTGTCTCAACAATAATTTCACCAAGTCTCTTTACAGCGTCCATATTGAGACCATTTCTTGATGTACCGATATTTACAGATGAACACACTCTCTCTGTAACATCAAGAGCCTCTGGAATTGACTCTATAAGAATTTTATCAGCCTTTGTAAATCCCTTATGTACAAGGGCAGAAAAACCACCTATAAAGTTTACTCCAACTTCTTTAGCTGCTCTATCAAGAGTTTTTGCAACACTTACATAAGAATCAGTGTTACAACCAGCAGCAGCAATAGCAATAGGAGTAACAGAAATTCTCTTGTTTACAATAGGCACACCAAACTGTTTTTCAAGTTCCTCTCCTACTTTAACAAGATCTTTAGCATATGTTGTTATTTTTTTATATATTTTCTCATTAAATCTATCAATATCAGAGTCAGCACAGTCCATAAGACTTATACCCATTGTTATGGTACGAACATCAAGGTTTGACTCTGCAATCATTCTGTTCGTTTCCTGTATCTCCATTCTGGAAAGCATAAAAATTATCCTCCTGTTTTACACTATATTTTTTTTAAAACCAACTGTCAACAAAACATCAGATACGGTGCATACAGTTGAATATATCCTCATGCTGCATTTTTATAACAACACCAAGTTCATTTCCGATATTTTCAAGGTCTGATGACATAACTTCAAAAGATTTTGAAGGATTTGAAATATCAACAATCATCATCATATTAAAGTAACCTGCAACAATAGTCTGAGATATATCAAGTATGTTTACATTAGTTTCTGCAAGATAGTTACAAACTTTTGCAATAATACCAACTTTATCTGTTCCTAAAACAGTTATTATGCTTTTCATAAAAAACGCCTCCTGAAATTTTTATATTTTAAAAAGCCAAATTAAAACTAGATTTAATTGTATCATAACAATTACAAATATATCAATATAAATAATAATAGTAAATAATCAATAATATATGTAAATAAACAGCTTATTACACAAACAAACATGTTCATATAATATAAACAACAAAAAGGTATATGTTAAAAACATATACCTTTAAATTATTATTTTAAAAGCTTTTCAAGGGCATAAGCAATACCATCCTCATCATTTGAAAGAGTAACAAAGTCAGCAACATCTTTAAGTTCTTTTGTAGCATTACCCATAGCAACACCAATTCCAGCATATTCAATCATAGTTTTATCATTTTCAGCATCACCAAAAGCAATCATGTCATCTTTTGTATATCCAAGAGGTAAAAGTGACAGACGAATAGCGTTAGCTTTATCAATGCCCTTTGCAGTAAATTCAAAATACATAGGTGCAGTAAATACGCAATTTAATGTATCTTTAAAAGGCTCCATCATAGCCTTATAATTTTCCTGTAAATAATCAGGCTCACCAGTTGTAAGTATTTTATTCATAGGATAATCAGCAAATTTTTCAAGGTCGTCAATTTCACAGAGTTTGTATTTTCCTATATTAGCCTCATATTTCATTACATTAAGCTCTCTATTCCAAACATGAACTATGTTATTGTAAACATCGTTTACATATATATAGTCATCTTTATAAACCATAGGGCGAACATCAAATTTTTTCATATGATTAAGAACTTTTTGACACATTTCAACAGACATAGCCTGATTAAAAAGAACCTCTTTAGTCTGGCAATCAATAACTTTAGCACCATTAAAAGCTACAATAATACCATGATGTTTATCCATTTCAAGTTCTTCAATAAAATCAATAAGACCTCTGTCTGGTCTACCTGATGCAAGAACAAGAACAGCACCTTCAGACTGAAGTTGTAAGAGTTTTTCTTTTGTTTTAGGTGTTATAACTTTTTCCTCATTGGTCAAAGTTCCGTCAATATCCATAATAATAACTTTTTTCATATTAAACCTCCTCTTTTTAATCAGTATAAATAAATATGAAATAAAAATCAACAAAGACACAAAAAAAGAACCAACAAATATGTTGGTTCTAAGAGAGGCGCTGATCGGATTTGAACCGATGAATAGAGGTGTTGCAGACCTTTGCCTTACCACTTGGCTACAGCGCCATAATCTCGGCGACCACTTACTTTCCCAGGCGGCTTCCCACCAAGTATCATCAGCCGTTTAGGTCTTAACCGTCGTGTTCGGAATGGGAACGGGTGTGTCCCCTAAACGCATCATCACCGAAAATTTTTATTAAATTAAAATGACCCAACCGGGAATCGAACCCGGGTTACAGCCGTGAAAGGGCCGTGTCTTAACCGCTTGACCATTGGGCCTTATTAAAATTGGCTCCCCGAGTAGGATTCGAAC
>NZ_NFLT01000012.1 GCF_002161055.1 Tyzzerella sp. An114 | reverse complement strand
ATATTTTAATGAAAATAAGAGTAGAACCATTTATGGTATCTACTCTTATTTTTTAACATTTATATATCCTTACCTATTTCATAAGCTTCATTATAAGCATGTGTATTTTTTTATTTCTCCAATTTGCCAAGCTCATATCTTCCTGCTGTTATCTTTTCCATATTTAATTTCTCCATTTAATTATTATTTTTTAATCAAAATTTATTTAAACCCATTTTTTAATAACATTTACCGATTTTTTTACATTACTTCCATAAATGGAAAGGCCTTCTTCAACTTTTGTATTAGGACATAATTTTTTAATATCATTAATACTACTTCCCATACCACTTCCTTCATGAGTACAAAAAGGCTTAATTATTTTATTGCTAAAGTCAAAATGTTCCAAAAATGTAAACACAGCCATAGGCATTGTATTCCAATAGTTTGGATAACCAATATAAATTACATCATATTTATCAATATTTTCAGGATAAATTTTTAGTTCAGGACGAATATTTTCTCTTTGGTCTTTTTGTGCTTCCAAAATACATTCATTATATTTTTTTGAATATGGTTTTAATTGTTCAATTTTAAATAAATCAGCATCCGTTAATTCTTTTATAATGTTTGCCGCTATTTCTGTGTTGCCAATTTTTAATGTTTTAAGCATGCCATTAACATAATTTTCATCAGCTCTTGAATAAAATGCTATAAGTTTATTAGACATTTCTAAACCTCCGTTTCATTTTTTGTTTATATTATAGCATTAATTAAATTGACTCAGAATAATCAGTATGTTATTATTGTATAAACTATAAGTTAACACTTGCTTAAGGAGGCTTAAAAATGTATAATCGTATACTTGATACTTTTATAGCTGTTGTTGACTATGGTAGTTTTACCAAAGCAGCAGAATACCTTTATATTTCCCCAACTGCTATTATGAAACAAATGAATTCACTCGAAAAACATCTTAATATAAAATTGATTGAAAGAACACCATCAGGAGTATATTTAACCCCTGCTGGAAAAATAATTTATAATGATGCAAAATTTATTATAAATTATTCAAATAAATCAATTACTAGTTCAACTGCTGTTACTCATAAATATGATACTACATTTTGTGTCGGAACATCTTTATTAAACCCTGCAAAACCTTTTATGGATTTATGGTATCGTTTAAATGAAAGTTTTACTGATTATAAATTACATCTTGTTCCTTTCGAAGATAATCATGAAGGTATTTTATCTGAAATTGAAAAATTAGGAGAGAAATTTGATTTTTTGATAGGTGTTTGTGACTCAAAGGCTTGGCTTTCATTATGTCAATTTTTACCATTAGGTAGATATAAAAAAATGATAGCTGTATCAAGAGAACATCGTCTTGCCTCTAAAAGATATATTAATATAGAAGATTTATATGGTGAAACATTAATGATGGTAAGTCGTGGCGATTCTGGTGTTAATGATTTTCTTAGAAATGATTTAGAAAAAAATCATCCACAAATCAAAATAGAAGATACACCTCAGTTTTATGATTTATCAGTATTTAATCGTTGTGCAGAAACAGGTAACGTTCTTCTTACAATTGAGTGTTGGAAAGATGTTCATCCAGGCTTAATATCTATTCCAGTAAATTGGAATTATAAAATTCCTTATGGTTTACTTTACAGTCTTAATGCACCACCTGATGTACTTAGATTTATTAAATCAGTCAAAGATATAATATATAATGACTAAAAATACAAAAATAAAAAAGCTTTTTATATTAAATATAAAAAGCTTTTTTATAATATAGAGTTAAGGTATTTTAAAATTTTAGGAGATATTTTTATTCATATAAAAAATCTTTTAATTTATCTATTAAATCGGAACAGTCTTTACTATTTACAACCATTTTTATTGGCTGAGTAAGGTCAAGACTAAATATCCCAATAATTGATTTAGCATCTATTACATATCTATCTTTTATAAGATCAATATCATAATCACATTTAGAAACAATATTTACAAATTTTTTTACATCTGAAACAGTTTTTAAACAAATTGTTTTTTCCATAAAATTATTCTCCTTTTCAATTATTTATTTGGAAATAATAGTTTCCATCACTTTTCTAAAATCTTTTAAATTTTTATCTAAGTTATTATACATATCTACATAATATGGATACATCTTATCATATACTTCTGTCCATTCTTTAATAGGTTCAATAATTTCTTTAATCTTTATAACTTTATCAGTTGCTTCTTTAAGATTTGGAAAAACTCCAACTTTATGTCCTACAATTAAGGCATCTCCAACTGGTACATCACCTGATTCATCATCAAGAACATATACAGGCATGTTAAGCATCGAAGCTTTAATTTGACACCATGTACGACTCTTTGCTCCACCACCACATATTCTTAATAAATCCGCTTTAGCACCTGATTCTTTAACTGTTTCCATTACATGACGAAGAGCAAAATCTGTTCCTTCAAAAACAGAACGTACAAGCTCGCTACGCTTCATTCCCATTTCCATTCCTATAAACATACCTCTTGCATACTCATTCCATAACGGGGCTCTTTCTCCAAGTAAATATGGAAAGAAAATAATTCCGCCTGAACCTGCTTCTGCTTCAAGAGCTAATTCATTAAGATATGTATATATTTTTTTACCATGCTCTTCTGCATATAATTGTTCTTCTTTTGCAAATTTCTCAATAAACCATTTAAGCGCTGCTCCGCTTGTTTGTATTGGTGCATCAAATATCCATGGCATACCATCTATTGAACAAGGTCTTGTTACAACTGGAATATCAGGTGCACTTTTAATATTACTTCCCACAAACACAAGTGATGTTGTTCCAGAAGATTCACCAGCTTCTCCAAGGCAACTCATACCTGTGGCATGCATAGCAGCCATAGCATCACTACAACCTGCTACAACTGGAATACCAGCTACAAGACCTGTTTCTTTTGCTGCTTCATCTGTAACATAACCTATAATTTCATCTACAAGTTTTAACTGTGGCAACATTTTATTAAGATCTACTTCTATTACATCACCTATATCTTTTGACCATGTAAGAGTTTTTATATCTAAGCATTGGGTACGAGTAGCTTGGTCAATATCTGAACTCATAATACCTGTAAGTTTAAAATTTATATAAGAACTTGCCTGAAGAAAATACGATGTTTTTGAGAAAAGTTCTGGTTCGTTTTTCTTAAACCATAAAATCTTATTTGGAAGAAAAGCAACAGCTGGTTGTCCTCCAACTGTTTTTACAAATTTATCAAATCCCAATTTTTCAACTATATAGTGAAGTTCCTCAGCTGAACGATTATCCTGATATGTAATTGCATTTCTTAAAGGATTTCCATTACAATCAACAGGAAGCATTGTTACTGTATGAGAACTTATACATATACCTTTTATGTTTTTAACAGCTTCATGTCCAATTTTTGATGTTAGAGCTTTAAAAATATCAACTGTATTTGCCCACCATTCATTTGCATCTTGTTCTTGCATATTAGGGCCAGGATTTATGACCTTACTTGGACGACTTGCTTCCGCTACAACTTTACCATCCTCTCTTAAAATTATAGCTTTAATATTTGTTGTTCCACAGTCCATTCCTAATAAATATTTTACGCTATCTGACATACAAATTTCCTCCATTTCCTAAAATGTATATTCTGTTCTTGTTTAATATAATAAAATTTTAAATTAAAATTAATATAGTCTCAACTTTATAATTTCCTCAACAAAAGGGAAATTAATTGTTTCTTCCGTTATATTACGGCAATATTTGGTTTGTTTTTAAAATTACAAAATATTATACTTAACTCATAAAAACTGAAAGGAGATAATAAATATGAAAATGAAAGCAGCATTAATGTATGGACCAAATGATATACGTGTAGAAGAAACAGATAAACCAATCTGTCCTTCTGATGGTCTTATACTTAAAATTATGTCAGTAGGACTTTGTGGTTCTGATATACGTAATCTCACAACAGATTCACGAAAAGGAAATTATCCTTTTATATATGGTCATGAAATTGTAGGTTATGTTGATGAAGTTGGTAAAGATGAAACAAAATATAAAGTTGGAGATAAACTTTTCTTATTTCCTGGTACATATTGTATGGAGTGTGATGAATGTATAAGTGGACATAGTGAAAATTGTTCAAATGAAGAAGTTGCACATCTTGCTGGTACAGGTGGATTTGCTCAATATATAGCAGTATCTGGCGAGAAAATAAGAAAAGGAGGTATTTATATCATTCCAGATGATGTATCTTTTGATGCAGCAAGTCTTGGAGAACCTCTTACATCAGTATTTGCTTGCCTTGAAAATGTAAAAGTTGAATACCCAGATACACTTGTTATAATTGGTGCTGGTCCTATTGGTTGTTTTATGGCTCAACTTGCTAAAATACGTGGTGCTCAAAAAGTTATTATGATTGATATAAATGAAAAACGACTTAAAATGGCTTTAGAATTTGGTGTTGATATTATAGTAGATAGCTCAAAAGAAGACCCTATCGAAGCAGTTAAAAAATACACAAATAACAAAGGTGCTGACAAAGTTATTTCTGCAACGCCTGTAAATGCAACACAAACACAAAGTATACATATGGTAAGAAAAGGCGGTCTTGTTGTATTCTTTGGTGGTGTTCCAAAAGGTTCAATGACAGAGCTTGACTGTAACCTTATTCACTATAACAACATTTGGATTAAAGGTCACTTTGGTGCATCATATAGCCAGTCTAAACGTGCTTTCCAGCTTGCTATTTCACCAAGCTTTCCAACAGAAAAATTTGTAACACATGTACTTCCATTAGATAAAATTAATGAAGGTATCCAATTAACAAGAACTGGAGAAGCAATAAAAGTTGTACTTCATCCTTGGGACTAAAAAAATTTAATTTTTATTAATAACTAATTGATATAATACCCCTTAAATAGATAATAACTAAAATCTACTTAAGGGGTGTTTTTATATCTAAATATTTAAAACGGTTGATTATTAGATTAATATAATAAACATCTTTATTTCTAATTATATGTGTAAACATTTGTGACTTTCATATGTAAACTAATTGTTTGTAGAAAATAGAAAGGATTTATATTTAGATTAAAATATGTACTTAAATATAGCTTTTCTTTTTATATGACTTCCTATCTATTATAAATTTTCAATAAAAAAGGTTGTATATAACATATGTTATATACAACCTTAAGTCTTTATTTATAGGACTTTTGCAAGCTTACTTATTATTTATGTATTAAAAATCAACCCTGAGAGTCAAGAGCTTCTGCATCTGTTGTAGGTGCTTTAACTAATGCAATAATACCTATTACAAGAAGTGCAACTGCTGATAATATAAATCTATTAGCAATATCTTCTCCCATCATATTTGCAAGAGGATTTACAATATATGCTGAAACGAAATTACCTAAGTTATATGAAGCAGATACAATAGCAATGGCTAAAGATGCCTGTTTTGCTGAAACCATATTAGCTGCAAAAGTAACTGCACCTGGATTTCTTACAGCAAAACCAAATCCTACTATAAGTGCTCCTACACATATAACTGGAAGACTTGTTGAAAATCCTACTAAAGCTGTACCAGCTGCCATCATTATTATAGCTGCACCAATTGTAAATCTTTTAAATACTTTAACTGTTGTACCAAGAAGAAGTCCTCCAACAATACCAACTATCTGCATTATTGAAGCAACTGTACCAGCTGTACTAGCATCACCGATAGCTTTTCTATCAATATACATAGCTATATTTGTATTAAATGTTGCAACAAATATACCTGTTATTAAACAAAGTACACCAAAATAAACCATTTTGCCAGAAATACCTGATTTTTCTTTTGCTCCTTCAACAGCTGAAGGAATTTCCCCTTTTGGAACTGTTAATAATATAATAATTACAATAGGAATACAGATTAAGAATACAAGGTATCCACTTTTCCATCCTGCCATAGCTGTAAAAAGACCAGAACCTTTTGCTATAATAGCACCACCAACACTTACAAATATTGACTGGAAGCCCATAACTCTTGATTTATCAATACCTGTGAAGTAGTCTGAAATTAATGATGAACTAACAACAACTACAAATGAAAGACCAATACCAATTATAGCACTTGCTACATAAAGCATCCATAACTGTGAATTTAATACCTGTGGTACAAGTCCACCAATAAGCATAAATATTGTACCTATAATTGCGATATCTCTTTTTGTAAACATTTTTTCTAAATATGGTTCAAAGAACATACCTGGTAAACAGATTAAGTTAATTAACTGTAATACTGTCTGTATAGATGTATCACTTGCATTTGGGAAAAATTTACCTATTTCAGCAAGTATTGGTGACAATGCACTATTACATGCCATAGTCATTGACATAATAAGAATACCTATAGCTATTACTTTCTTACTTTTAGAACCGCTCATGCTAACACTCCTTATTTTATTTTTATATTATCTTTTCCAAATATATTTTCTTTCATCTCCATTAAGATATGCTAATACTTCCTGTGCCATCATTTCACCTGACCAATTGTCCACATCTGTTGTAAGACCAGCCATATGTGGTGTACATACAACATTTCTCATTGAAAGAAGTGGGTGATTTGCTGGAACTGGCTCTTTCCAATAAACATCTATTGCAGCACCTGCAATCTGACCACTTTGAAGAGCTTCAACAAAATCTTTCTGGTCAATAACAGCAGCTCTTGCTGTATTAATTAATATTGCAGTTGGTTTCATTTTTGAGAACCAATCTTTATTTACACTATTTTTTGTAGCTTCAATTACAGGAAGATGTATGCTTATCATATCACTTTCTTTAAGCATTGTATCTAAATCAACAGCTATTGCACCATCAGCTTCGATTTTTTCTTTTGCAACAAATGGGTCATATGCAAGTATTTCCATACCAAAAGCTTTCGCTCTAACTGCAACTTCTCTACCTATTGCACCATATCCTGCAATACCTAATTTTTTACCATATAATTCAAACCCAATACCATAATCTGTATATGGATGATTTTCATCTAATGGTCCCCAAATAACATTCTTTACATCTGGCACATTATATATATCTGCCATAGGTTCTCCAAGATGTTCACCTTTCTGTAAACCTGTTGCTGATAAAGTAAGTTTTCTTGCAACTGCAATCATAAGTCCAATATTAAATTCTGCAACAGCAACTCTGTTTCTACCAGGTGTATATGAAAGAGGAATACCTGCTGCTTTTAACACCTCATTATCAACAGTTACTGGTGTTCCTTTTGCAACACCAATAAATTTCATTCCTGATTCTATCCATTTATTAAGTGTGTCTGCCCCTGCATTTTCATCACCAAGTACAACTAGTTCATAACCTTTACATTCTTCACAAACCATTTCTTCTGTAACATTACCTTTGCCATGTTTTAATTCACCAGCTATAGTAATATCACATTCTTTTTCAAGTTCTTCCATTCTTTTTGCTGGAAGCTGTGTACATAAAACCATTTTTTTCTTCATTTTTAATAACTCCTTTTATACATATTTTTTATACAAGAAGTGCTGAATAGTATCCTGTATTCATTGCATCATATATTTTTCCAACTTTTTTACAGTCGCCGATTATATAATATTCATCAACAACATCTGTTAATTTATCTACTTCATCATATGGAGATTTAAAACCTAAAGCACATACAACGCTATCTGCCTTAACTGTAAATTCATTTCCTTCTGCTTCACATATAACACCCTCAGAAGTAATTTCTTTTACTTTTGTATTAACAAGGCATTTTGCTGATCTTTTAACTTCAGGCATAAGTCCACCTCTATAGAATGAATTTACTTCTTCTGCAATAGAAGATTTCATTTCAACAATAGTGCATTTTTTACCTTCATGCTCAAAACCTATTGATGCTTCCGCACCTACAAGTCCACCACCCATAATTACAACATTTTCACCTAATTTTTCTGGGTTTAACTCTGCATCAATAGCCATAATAACTTTATCTGAATCCATACCCTTAATAGGAGGGCGAAGCTCCCTAGCTCCGATAGCCACAAACAATGTATCAGGATTAAATTCCTTTACAAACTCAGGTGTAACCACTTTATTAAGAAGAACATTAACTCCTGCTTTTTCAACTCTTGAAGAAAGAACTTTTATTAATTTTCTTATATCCTCTTTAAAATATGCTGCTCCTGCCGGATGTAATGAACCACCTAATTTTTCTGTCTTTTCTGCAAGCGTTACATTATGACCTCTTTTAGCTAATGTTATTGCTGCTTCCATTCCAGCTGGACCACCGCCAACTACAAGAACTTTTTTCTTTACTTGAGCAGGTTCAATTTTTTTAGCATAAAGCTGTTCTCCCATAGTTGGATTTACAGCACACTTAACCATTTCAAGTTCTCCAGTAGCACCAAAACATTCATAACATCTTAAACATGGAGTAATGTCATCTGTATTTCCGTCATAAGCTTTTTTAGGAAGATATGGGTCTGCAAGAGTTGCACGAGCAATTTCAACAACATCAGCCTGACCAGATGCAATTATTTCTTCCATCTGTGCTGGGTCATTTAGTGAGCCTACACAAGCAACAGGTGTTTTTACATGTTTTTTGATTTCTGCTGCAAGATATACATTTACCCCTCTTGGATAAAATGCAGATGGATGTGTTCTACAAAACATATCTGTGTCTTCATGATTACCACAAGAAACATTTATAAGGTCTACTTTATCATCAATCATCTGTGCAACTTTTATACAATCATCAAGTCCAAGACCTTTATCTGTCATATCATCGCCAGAAATTCGAGCTTCAATAGGAAACTGTGGTCCAACAGCTTTTCTTACTGCATCTAATGCTAAAAGGAAAAATCTTGCACGATTTTCTAATGAACCACCAAATTCATCTGTTCTTTTGTTCCATACAGGTGAAAGGAATTGTGAAAATAACCAACCATGTGCCGCATGAACCTGAACCATATCAAAACCTGTTTCTTTACAAAGTTTTGCTGCTTTACCATAAGACTCTATTATTTCATATATAAGTTCTCCTGGCATTTCTTTAACTTCTCCTGCTGCCATAGTCATATCACTTGGACCATAAGCAACAGAACATGTGTCAACATCGCCTCCAACACTAGCAAGTCCACCATACATACCACCATGTGACAATTGTATGTTTGCATATGCACCTGCATTATGTATTGCTCTTGCCGCTTCTGACATACCCTGTCTAACACCAAAAGCATCAAGTTGAAGCTGTTTATTGTGTGATTTTCCTGTTTCTGAATGAACTATTGCTTCACCATATGTAACTACACCTGCTCCACCTTTTGCTTTTTCTTCAAGATATGCTATCATCTCAGGTGTAAAATGTCCGTTTAAGTCAATCATACTAGGACTTGTTGGGGCACATATAATTCTGTTTTTCATTTTTATATTACCAATTCTAAGTGGCTTAAAAAGATTTGGATACATTCTACCTTTACAATTGCAGTTTCCCATAAAATTGCCCTCCTATAATTAATTCAGATAAAATTTTTATTATAATGCTTTTTTAAGAATTCCTATTACTTCTTCTTTAGTAATATTCTGTCTTGGATTGAAACCTAAAACAGGCTCTTTTAATACATCTTCTGCTATCATATCAAAATCATCTTCTTTAATTCCAAGCTCTGAAAGAGTTTTAATTCCAACTTTCTTTGTCATGTTAAGTAATTCTTTTGAGAGAACATATTTATCTTCTTCAATATTTCCTGTTAATGATAAATTAATTGCTTTTGCAAGTTCAACCATTTCTTCAGGACAACTTTCTGCATTGAATTCCATTACATATGGTAAAACTGTGGCATTTGCTACACCATGTGCTAAATGGAAATGAGCACTTAATGTATGAGCAATACCATGTACTAATCCAAGATTTGCATTTGAGAAACCAAAACCAGCTACTATACAACCAAGCATCATCTGCTCTCTAGCTTTCATATCAGAACCATTTTCAACAGCTTTTGGAAGGTTTTCATAGAATATCTGAAGTCCTCTTATTGAATGATATTTTGTAAGAGGTGTTGCCATATTTGAAATATAACTTTCAACTGCGTGTGTTATAGCATCCATACCTGTTGCTGCTGTAACTGAAGGTGGCATTGTTTTTGTAAACTCTGGGTCTGCAATAACTTTATCAGCTACAATTTTATTATCAATAATAACGTATTTACATACAGCCTGTGTATCTGTAAGAGCAACAACGTTTGTAATTTCACTTGATGTTCCTGCTGTTGTAGGAATAGCGATTAATGGAAGTACATTTTCTTTTACAAGGTTCATTCCACCATATTCACCAATTTTTCCTGGGTTTGTCATTAATATATTAACTGCTTTTGTAAGGTCGATACTACTTCCGCCACCAACAGCAACAAATACATCAGTATTTGCTTTTTTAGCAATTTCTGCTGCTTCCTCAACAACTTCATTTGTTGGATTTGGGATAACACCGTCAAAAATTGTAATATCTACATTTGCTTTTTTTACTTCTTCAATGACTTTTTCTGCAATACCAGCCATTTTAACTCCGTTATCATAAACTATCATTACATTTTTTGCTTTATATTCTTCAAGCATTTTAGGAAGTTCTTTTACTGCATCAACTCCAAATGTTACATCACTTTTTACAAAAAATTGACTTGCCATTTTTTATTCTCCCTTCAAAAAATATTATTTATATTAAACTGCTTGGTCAGCTGCGATTAATTCTTTCATTTTACGAACAGCTTCTTCTGGCATTGGCTCATATACACCAAGCATTTTTGCATACATTGTTGTAACAGCCATTTCTTCAGTATATTCTGTTGCAGCCATAGCAGCTTTCATATTTTTACCACAGCAGAACATTCCATGATTTTTAATAAGAACTGCTCTACCATCTTTTCCAAGAGCCTCTACAACTTTATCAGCAACATCATTTGAACCAGGCATTGTAAATGGAACAACTCCTACTGGAACAAACTCACACTGTGGTGGTGTAATAGGTTTTAATTCTGTTCCCTCACCCATAGCCATTATTGTTGCATACATTGCATGTGTATGTACTGTTGCTTTAATATCTGGTCTTGCACGAAGAACTGCTGTATGCATTGGAACTTCTGATGATGGTTTGTATGGTCCATCAAGCCAATTTCCATCAAGGTCAACAATTGCTATATCTTCTGGTTTCATTCCTTTATAAGGTATACCACTTGGTGTAATTGCAACTACATCATCTACATCATCTCTAAGAGCAATATTTCCAGATGTACCTTTTATAAGTCCCTGTTCTACTGCTTCAAGAATTGCGTCTAATACTTGTTTTCTAATGTTTTCATATTTCATATTTTATTACCTCCTTGAATTTATACTGTAATTTTAATTGATATATATTTTGATATCAAACGACCTTTTTCCGTTTTATTTAGGAAAAAACTTATAATCAACACTTATTGACATTTATATAATGAAAATCTATCATATTATAAAGTATATATGAGAGGAGATTATTATATTATTATGGAAGATTTATCTCTTTCACTAAGACATCGTAAATTGATTTATTTTCTTCAAAATCAAAACACATATGTTACAGGTGAGGTTCTTGGAACATATTTTCATGTATCTGCAAGAACAATAAGAAATGATATTACTGAAATTAATTCTATTTTAAGTAATACAGGTATACAAATTTCATCAAAAAGAAGTTCGGGATATATAATTGAACCAGAAAATAAAGAAAAATTAAAAAAACTTACTAAAATAAGTAGTTCTTTTTTATCAAGAGATGAGCGTATAAGACATATTGCAATTAGTCTTTGTTATTCGAATAAACCTTTAAATTTATTGGATTTAGAGGAAGAAATGTATATAAGTCGTACTACTTTAGAACATGACCTTATAGATATGAGAAAAAAATATATATTACCTTACCCTCATATTAAACTTATACGTCATAAAAATTCAATTAGCCTTGAGAATGATGAAAGAAAAAAACGTGCTCTTTTAAATCATTTATATAGTGAAAACTGGAATTATAATAGTAGAGGAAATTCATATTACAACTATCAATATATGGAAGAAGATACAGTAAATCTTATTATGTCTCTTACAAATAAGTATATTACTGAAAATAATATAATTATCGAAGATATTAATATGGTTATATTAAATCTTTCTTTGACAATTATGTATTATAGAATACTTGATGGTCATAACCTTGAAGAAGCCATACCTCTTTCATATAATGACCCTTTATCAATAATAGTTGCAGACAAACTTATGGATGAAATGGAAACAAGATTAAATTTTAAAATATCTTCTGCTGAAAGAAGTGATATTTATATTTTAATATCTTGTAGTCGTATGTATGATCCAAAAAAATTGTCATTTGAAACTGTATCTACATTTTTTGATAGTAAAATTATTAATTTAGTTGATAGGTATATAGATGATATAAAATCAAAATTTATATTTGATTTTACAAATAATGAAGATTTTTATATTACAATATTACAATATTACAATATTTCCGTTATCTATCATTACCAGTACATAATCTTAATACATTACAAACTCATTGGTCTATACCTCGCTCAAATTTAATAATAGAATATGAGGTTGCATATGCTTTTCAACCTATTGCATATGAATATTTTGGTCAATTTCTTGATTATACAGAGCTTTTTTATTTAGCCTTATGTATATCAGGTGCACTTTCTTCAACAACCATATATTCACCTAAATTAAATACAGTTGTTATGTGTCATTTAAATCTTCCAGCTAGTTGGAATTTAAAACATAAAATATTAAATATGTACAGTAACACTATAAATATAACAGCCCTCTTGCCGTTATACTGTAAGGATAATTATGACTTTTCAAATACAGACCTTATTATATGTACAGCCAACAAAAAGATTACAAATGAACCTCGTTGTCATACAATAATTGTTTCTCCTTTCCTTGATATTGAAAATCAAGCTGAAATTGATACATACATAAAAAGAATGCAAATTAATAGATTATTTCATGGCTCCGCTCCATTCCTTTATGAACTTTTTGAAAATGCCTATTGGCATGAAAAAATTGAAATGGATGATTATATTGATGTCTTAGAACTATTAGCCTATGACTTTATAAACGACGGAATAGTTTCATACAAATATTTAAATGATATTTTAAGAAGGGAAGCTGTATTATCCTTTGTATTTCAACCTGGATTTGTTCTTACATATTCATTACAACCAAGTACAAAAACAAAACTTTCAGTAGCTACACTTAAGCATCGCTTACGTTGGAATTCATATAAAATACATACAGTTATAATGGCAACATTTACAGAAAATGATTTTCCTTTATTATTTAGACTTTTAAGTGATATTTATTTCAATAATTTCAGCATTGATGACCTTTCATTTGAGCGAACAAAAAAAGGATTAACAAATTTCTTTATAAAACACACTCCAAAGTTTTAATTAAAAAAACTGATAGACTAAAGTCTATCAGTTTTTCATTATTTATTCATAAGTTCAGGATGTTTAAGCTTATCCCATTTTCCTTCTTCAACTTTTGAAACAATAAAAATATTTATTATGAACAAACATAAATATACTACATATGCTCCTGTAAGTCCTCCTGTTATTTTCATTACAATAGCATTAACAGCAAAATTTAAACACCCTATACAATAATTTATTGGAAATATTACACCATTTACTTTTGGATAATCAAGAACACCAAATATTGATGCTGGAAATGAAAGTGACATATTTGTACTTCCTCCAAGAGAGAAACCGACTATCAATATTGAAACATATATAAATGGAAGCCATATTTCTGCAAGTAAATTAAAAGCTATTCCTAATGCAAAAATTCCACAATATATCATACAAGCTTTTTTTGTACCTATTTTAGTGTCAATATATCCAATAGCATAACTTCCAACAATACCAACAAGTCCTGCAACAACCATAGCCGATACTGCCATATTTTCAGAAATACCAAGAGCAGTATTTCTCTGAACAAACTGTGTTATAATACCTAAAAGACCTAATGTTATAAACCCAGGAACTAAAGCAGTTAACCAAACTTCTTTACATTTTAGCATTTTAGGAACAGTCCAGTCACTTACATAATTATTATGTTTTTCTAAATCTTTATATTCTTTTTCATATATCTCTTTTGTAACATTATCAGGATACATTCCTGCATCTAATGGGTTATCTCTTAATGTTATATATTCAAAAATAGCAAGAATAATAGCTGCAATAGAGAAAAATGCAAGACTTATTTTGTATTCAGCAAAAGAAAGAAGCATTGTCATAAACGGAGCAAGTATAGCTGTTCCTATATTTGCACCTATTGTACTTATACCATTTACAACACCTCTTTTTTTAGGAAACCAATCAGATTGCATAGGTCCTGTACAAAGATAAAAGCAACCTTGTCCACAACTTACCATTATACATTGTGAAAGACCATACATAAATATATTTGTTGCACGTAAAAAAAGAAAATAAAATGTTAAACCGAAAATAATAAATAATACCGCACTAACTTTTCGTCCACCAAATTTATCTCTAATTTTAGCAATAACAAACATCATAGCAACACCAACAAAACCTGCTAGTGTTCCCATACTTAAACACAGTTCATAATCAAGTCCTGCCCCTTTAGAAATTTCAGGTAGTGCAATATTTAACCCATCATTTACACCTGCATTTGTAACCATCATAGCTAGTATAGCAAAAATCATAAGATACCAGCCTTTTCCAAGATTAAAACTGTTTTTAATAGTTATTTTCTCATTATCCATATTATACCTACTTTCATTACTTAATATAATATTTACAATTTCTAAATTACGAATGCATTCTTTTTATTAATTATTGCAATTATAATTTAACTCTTAAAAGACATTTAGGTCAAATTGTATTTTTCCTTAAATATATGGAAAGGGAATAATATTTATAAAATTTTAATATATAAAATTTATGTACTTTTTATAACATAATTAGTCAATAATAGTTAAACCTTATATTTTTTATTTGATACAAATGTTTAATATTTTCTACTATTAGAATTTTTTAAATTTTATTATTATTTATTTTATAAAATAAAACTGTACTTTTTTTTATGCATATAAATAAAAATTTATTAATTTTGAATTTAATAAGAGACAAAATTTAACAGTATTTTTTAAAAAGTACTAATTTTGATATTTAAAAAACATCATATTACAATATAACCATACAAAAACTAAATATAAGGAGTTGAATTTATGAAAGCGATTTTGGTAGATAAAAATTCGGCAGATGGATTAAACTATGATATTCAGAAACGAATTTTTGAGGAAAATGGAATTGAATTTATATTATATGATTGCCAAACAGAAGATGAGATTATCGAAAAATGTAGTGATGCAGATGCTTTACTTGTTATTTATAAAAAAATAACTCCAAGAATTATGGATAATCTCAAAAACTGTAAAGTTATACTCCGCTATGGTATAGGTTATGATGTCATTGATGTTGATGCTGCAACTGAAAGAGGAATTAAAGTGTGTAACAGCCCTACACATTGTTTAGACGAAGTTGCAACACATACTATTGCAATGATACTTGCCATAGAAAGAAAACTTATAATGTATCATGAGAATGTAAAAAATGGAGAATGGCTTGCTAATGCTGGATATAAACCTCACAGACTTTCATCTCAGACATTAGGTCTTATAGGTTTTGGAAATATAGCAAGAAGAACAGCAGAATTTGCAAAAGGGTTTGGATTTAATATTATTGCATATGACCCATATTTAAAAGATGATATTTTTGATAGTATGAATGTTAAAAAAGTTGATTTAGATGAGTTATATAAAACAGCAGATGTGATATCAATACATACTCCTTTACTTGATAGTACATATCATCTTATTAATAAAGATAGTATATCAAAAATGAAAGATGGTGTTATGATTGTAAACACATCAAGAGGCCCTATTATATGTGAAAAAGATATATTAGAAGCAGTTAAAAGTAGAAAGGTCAAAGCTGCTGCTTTAGATGTTATTGAAAGTGAACCTATAACAATCAAAAACCACCCTCTTTATGATATTGGAAATATTATAATTTCTCCTCATGCTGCCTACAACTCAGTGGAAGCTGAGGAGCAGATGATGGAAATTCTTGCAACAACAGCTATAAAAGTATTAAATGGTGAAAATCCTAAAAATATTGTAAATTCAAAAGCATTAGGACTTTAAAGGAGAGGACTTATATGAAAAATTTCTTTAAGGAAAAAACAGACGCAGGTATTAAAACAATAGGAACTTTTTTTGAAATGGGAAATGCACTAGTTGGAGAAGCTATATCTATGTCAAATTTAGACTATGTTTTAATCGACACAGAACATGGCCCTTTTGATGTTGAAAGTACAATGGATATAATGAGAGGTATACAGTTACATGGAACATCCACTCTTGTAAGAGTTAAAGACTCATCAAGACCTTCTATATTAAAAATGTTAGATATAGGTGCAGATGGCCTTGTTATACCTCAAGTTCAATCATTGGAAGAAATTAAAAAAATAGTAGAATACGGAAAGTATTTCCCTGTTGGTAGTAGAGGTGTTGCATTCTCAAGAGGTGCAAACTTTGGGTATGCTGACCATGCTATGGGAGATATAAACGATTATTTTGATTACTGTAATAAAAATACACTCCTTATACCTCAGTGTGAAACCTTAGGTTGTCTTGAAGAAATCGAGGAAATAGCCAAAGTTGATGGTGTTGATGGTATATTTGTAGGACCTTATGATTTATCAGTTGCTATGGGTATTCCTACTCAATTTGATAAACCGGAATTTAAAGCTGCATTAGAAAGAATTTTAAAAGCTGTAAAAGACGCAGGAAAATTTGTTGTAATCTACTGTGCTACACCTGAATTGGCTTCTGAAAGATTTGCTCAAGGTTTTGATAGTGCTACAATTGGTCAAGATGTAAATATATATGTAAATGCTCTCAACGAAATGGTTTCAAAAGTAAATAGATAATTATTTATAAAATCCAAAATCTCTCTATAAAAAACATAAATAGGTCTTTTATGTCAAAATCATAAAAGACCTATTTCTATTTATAATTATAAAAATTTAATCATATGCATTGTACCATACATTCTACTTATATCTGCTATCATTTCATCTTGTGCAACTAAAGGCATACGATTATATAATGCTCTATATATTGAATTATGATAGTCTGAACCTCTCTCAAGTCCATTTTTTTCAAATAAATCTTCATATACCAATTGCATTGTTTGGTATCTATAACTTTGTAATGCAAATTCTAATGTTTTATACATATCTATAATATATTTATTTCTTGATGCATTTACAATAGTTTCATGGAATAATTTGTCACATATAATATATTTTTCATAATCATAACTTTTATCAATATCTTTAAAGTCTTGAATTATGTGGTGTAATGTAGAAAGCTCATTTTTTTTAATTCTTTTTGCTGCTAAATAGGCCGCTTTGGATTCTATTGATAATCTGGCTTCATATAACCACAAACATTCTTCATATCTTATTTTTTTAACTCTAAGCTCTTTTCCCTTCCCCTTTTCCAGAATTCCATCTTCAACTAATTTATTTAAAGCCATTTTTACAGGTGTTCTTGAAACATTTAAATTTTTGGCTATCTGAGATTCTATTATTTTATCATCTAATAATAATTTACCTGTTATTATTTCATTATACAATCCATCATATATAAGCTTACTTAATACAGCAAAAGGATTTGTTTCCTTTTCCTTAAGCATTTTTTCTTTAAGCTCGTTACTAAATTCATATTCCGCCATAATAATTCCTCCTTACTGTAAAATTATTGTAATTTTATAGAATTAGTTGTTTTTTTTATTGAATAGTTTTAATATATATTTATTATTTTTTTGCCATTTATAGATAGTATTTTATCATAATTTTATTAATTTTGTTAGTTTTTTGATTTTTATAAGTTTAAATATAATGTTAAACTAAGTTTAATTTATTAAATTATTTTTGTGGTAAATTTCACAAATAATGTTAAAATCCATACTATATAGATTAAAAATGCTTCTAAAAAATATATTTCAAACCAATTTATTATAAATATATAACAAATCAAATTTGTTTCAATTATAAAACAAAATTAGTATCAAAAAAACAAAAATGATTTTAAATTTGTATAAAATAATAGTATTTTATCTGATGTGCACACAAATTGACGCCTTCTTTTACCAATGTTTATAATTGTATTAATTCAAATACATTTATTAATTATGGAGGTGCTTATTTTGAAACAATACGAAATGTACATTAATGGTGAATTTATTGAAAACGGAAACAGAAAAATGTTGGATATTATAAATCCTGCAAGAGAGACTATTATATCAAAAGTTCCTTTTGCTACAAAGGAAGATGTTGATAAGGCTATTGACTGTGCTTATGAAGCTCAAAAATCTTGGGCAAAACTTCCTGCAATAGAAAGAGGAAAATATCTTCATAAAATTGCTTCTCTTATGAGAGAAAATATTGATACATTAGCCACTGTTATGGCTGAAGAACAGGGAAAAACAATGGACCTTTCAATAACAGAAGTTAATCTTTCAGCAGACTATTTAGATTTTATGGCAGAATTTGCAAGAAGATATGAAGGAGAAATATTGCAAAGTGACAGACCTAATGAAAACATTCTTATATATAAACAACCAATAGGTGTTGTTGCAGGAATTTTACCTTGGAATTTTCCTGTATTTTCTATTGTAAGAAAAGTTGGTCCTGCTTTATTGACAGGAAACACAATAGTAATAAAACCAAGCAGCGAAACACCTAATAATGCTTTTGAGTTTGCCAAACTTGTTGATGAAGCTAAATTACCAAAGGGTGTATTTAATCTTGTTACAGGAAGTGGCTCAGTAGTTGGAAATGCAATGTCATCTAATCCAAAAGTAGGATTTATAACAATGACAGGAAGTGTTCCAGCCGGAACAGCAATTATGAAAGCAGCAGCAGATAATATTACAAAAGTATCTCTTGAACTTGGAGGAAAGGCTCCTGTTATAGTTATGGAAGATGCTGATTTAGATGAAGCAGCAAAACTTATAACTACATCAAGAGTTACAAATACAGGTCAGGCTTGTAGCAGTGCCGAAAGAATATATGTACAGGAAAGTATTGCTGATGAATTTACAGCAAAAGTAATTGAGGAGATGAAAAAAGTAACTTATGGAGACCCATTAACAGACACAAATATAACAATGGGGCCTCTTGTAAGCAAACAACAGCAGACAGATGTAGACACAATGGTAAAAGAAGCAGTTGCTGAAGGTGCTGAAATAGCTTTAGGTGGAACTTTTGGAAACAGAGAAAAAGGATTTTTCTATGAACCTACTGTTCTTATAAATTGTAAACAAGATATGAAAATAATTCATAATGAGATATTTGGACCTGTTATGCCTATTGTAACATTTAAAGATTTTGACCAAGTTTTAGAATATGCAAACGATTGTGAATTCGGTCTTACTTCTGCTATATTTACAAAAAATATTAATTACATAATGAGAGCTGCTAATGAACTTAAATTCGGCGAAACTTATGTAAATAGAGAACATTTTGAAGCTATGCAAGCTTTCCATTCTGGATTTAAAAAATCAGGAATTGGTGGAGACGATGGAAAATATGGATTAGAAGAATTCTTACAAACTCATGTTGTATATATTCAGTATGACACCTCAGCAAAATAACATAACAATAAATATAACATTTTGGAGGAATGATTTATGAAGTTAAAAATGAATGATGGTTTTGAAATACCTATGTTAGGACTTGGATGTTTTAAATCAGAAGATACAGCTATGGCTGTTGAGACAGCCCTCTCTGTTGGTTATAGACATATTGATACAGCTAACTTTTATGAAAATGAAACTTATGTTGGAAAAGGAATAAGAAGTTCAATAAGAAATTCAGTTGTAAAAAGAGAAGATGTTTTTGTTGTAAGCAAAATTTGGCCTACAAGTTTTCAAAATCCTGAAAGAGCCATTGAATATAGCTTAAAGTCTTTAAATATTGATTACATAGATGCTTATTTATTACATTGGCCAGGATTAGATAAAGATGCAAGATATAAAGCTTGGGAATGTTTATTAAAATATAGAGATAAAGGATATTTCAAATCAATAGGTGTATCAAATTTCAAAAAAGAACATCTGGAAGATTTAATTGAAAAATTCGGTATAATTCCTTCACTAAATGAAATAGAAATATCACCATGGTTACAAAAAAGAGAAGATTATGCTTATTGTAAAGAAAAAGGCATTGTAATGAGTGCTTCTGTACCTTTTGCTAAAGGTAATATATTATCTGATGAGAAATTAATCGAAATTGGTAAAAAATATGGAAAAGATGTTGGGCAAGTAATATTGCGCTGGAATTTACAGAGAGGAAATTGTGTAATACCTAAATCATCAAAACCTCACAGAATAAAATCTAACTTTAATGTATTTGACTTTGAACTCTCAAAAGAAGATATAGATATAATTAATTCAATGGAGAACGGAAATACATATTGCAGTGACTCATCAGTCTTTGACGGTGCTTTTTGGAATATAGAAGATAATCTAAATTTTTAATTATAAGTCATATATGGAGGTATGTTTTTATGAAGAAGTTAATGAGAGTTGCTGCTTTAGCTATGTCCTCTATTCTTGCATTTACCTTTGTAGGCTGTGGAGCAAATGAAGATGGAGACACTGTAACATTAAGAGTGTCTTACAATGCTAATGAAGAATACCCACATTATGAAGGATTGGCTTGGGCTGCTGAAGAAATTGAAAATAGAACTGAAGGTCGAGTAAAAATGGAAATTTATCCAAATGGTACTCTTGGAGACCAAAAATCAAGTATGGAAATGGTTCAAGCTGGTGCTATTGATTTGGCAGTAGTTAATGCCTCTATTATAGAAAGCTATAATAGTGATTTTTCTATATTAAGTATGCCATATTTCTTTAATAGTGTTGAACACCAAAGACAGATTTATACAAGTGATATACTTGATGACTTATTTGAGACAGTAAAAGATTATGGCTTTGAAATTGTATCTGCATTCGGCTCTGGTTCAAGAAATATATTTGCAAGTAAACCTGTAAGAAGTCCTGAGGACCTAAGCGGTATGAAAATAAGAGTTATGCAGTCTGATACAATGGTTCAGATGCTTAAATTAATGGGCGGTGTAGGTGTTCCTATGTCAGCTTCTGAACAGTATTCCGCTATAAGCCAGGGAGTTGTTGATGGTGCTGAAACAAATGAAATTGACTATATAGGTAAAAAATATTATGAGGTTGCACCATATTTTTCAAGAACAGCTCATTGTTTTAGTACAGATTTTGTTATCACAAGCCCTGATTCCGTTGCTAAATTATCCGAGGAGGACCAAGCTATATTCTACGAAGTTATGGATGAGTGTGTAGATGTAGAATTTGATTCTTGGGTAAGAATGACAGATGAAATGATTGCTAGTGCTGAAGGTTTAGATGTAACATTTATTGATGATGTTGATATTGATGCTTTCAAAGAAAATTTCATTGAATTTCAAGAGTCAATTGCAAATAAGAGCGATATAACAAAAGCTATTTATGAAGAAGTTAATGCAATAGGTGAAAGTCTTAAGGCACAACAATAATACTTCATAGCAATAAGAAAGGAGTATTGAAATGGATACAATAAAAAATATAATTGACATTATATTGAAATGGTTAACAATTATTATATTTTCATTAGCCACAATATTAGTTATATATCAGGTTTTTACAAGATATGCTCTTCATTCACCAAGTTCTTGGAGTGAGTCAGCTATAACATATGGTTTTATATGGTTTGTATTATTATGTAGTGCATATGTTTTTGGTCAGAGAGAACATATGAATATGTCTTTCATAAGAGATAAATTTAGCAAAAAAGTTCAAATAATAATTGAATTTATATGTGAAATATTTATTGAATTTTTAGCAATAGTTGCATTTATTATTGGTGGATATAATATGTCAGTAAGTCAGATGATGCAGATAGACCCATCATTAAAAATACCTGTAGGCATAATATATGCCGTAGTTCCTATCTCTGGTGTATGTATGTTATTTTATTGCATATATAATCAATACATGCTTATCAAAGAATTAAAAAATCAAAAAAATATATAAATAAGGGGGCGTACGTATGGAAATGGCAGTCAGTGCTGCATTAGTTATGGTTATAGCTGTAATTATATTACTATTATTAGGTGCACCTATTGGTGTTGCAATAGGTGCTTCATCAACAATGGCTATATTAATGATATTACCTTTTAAATCAGCAGCTACAATTGGTGCACAAAAAATATTTACAGGATTAAATTCATTTCCATTACTTGCAATACCATTCTTTGTATTAGCAGGTAATATAATGAATAACGGTGGTATTGCCATACGAATGATTAATTTTGCTGAAGCTTTATGTGGAAAAATGCCTGGTTCTTTAGCTCAAAGTAATATTGTTGCTAATATGTTTTTTGGAGCTATAAGTGGTAGTGGCAATGCTGCAGCAGCGGCTATGGGTGGAACTTTAGGTCCTGTCGAAAAAGAAAGAGGTTATGATGTTCAATATAGTGCAGCTGTAAATATTGCATCAGCACCAACAGGAATGCTTATTCCTCCAAGTAATGCACTTATTGTATTTACAACAGTTGCAACATCTGTTTCAGTAGCAGCTATATTTATGGCGGGATATATTCCTGGTATATTATGGGGCATAAGTGTTATGATAGTTGCTGGTGTAAGTGCTAAAAGACGTGGATATATCAACAATACAAAAATTCCACTTTTAACAACTTTGAAATATTTTCTTGAAGCTATACCAAGTTTATTGTTAGTTATTATTATAATTGGTGGTATATTATCAGGTATATTTACAGCTACTGAGGCTTCTGGTGTTGCTGTTGCTTATTCATTAATACTATCATTTATATATAAGAGTATAAAAGTAAAAGATATACCTGAAATAGTTTTTGAGTCAGCAAAAACAACAGCTATAATAGTTCTCTTAGTAGGTGTATCATCAATAATGTCTTGGGTAATGGCATTTACAAATATTCCTGGTATAGTTGCAAATGCTATGCTCTCAATAACAGATAATTCAATAATAACATTATTAATAATAAATATAGTACTTTTATTTGTAGGAACATTTATGGACCCTACTCCTGCTATATTAATATTTACACCTATTTTCATGCCAATATGTACAGGTTTTGGAATGACTCCAATACACTTTGGTATTATGATTTGTTTCAATCTCTGTATAGGAGCTATTACTCCACCTGTTGGAACAATATTGTTTACAGGTTGTAAAATAGCCAATACAACAATTGAAGGTGTTATAAAATCATTACTGCCATATTTTGCAGCAATTATAATAGTACTTTTATTAGTTACATACATTCCTGCTATTTCAGAGACATTACCAAGAATGTTTGGATATTTATAATATAATAAGGTGATTTTATGAATTGTTATTATTGTAATGATAAAGAAAAATTAGACAGCTTAATGTTAAAAATATGTGATTTAAGAACATCTACCCTCTATTTATTTAAAGACCAAAAACATAAAGGAAAATGTATACTTGTATTTAACCAACATAAAACAGAGATTTTTCAGCTTACAGAATTAGAGAAACAAAACTTTATGAGTGATATATCTGATGCAGCAGAGGCAATATATAATATTTATAATCCAGATAAAATTAATTATGCTATATATGGTGATATAGTTTCTCATCTTCATATGCATTTGACACCTAAATATATAAATGGACCTGAATGGGGAATGGCCTTTAAAGACAGTATAAAACCTATTGAATTATCGGATTATGAATATAATGAAAACATTTTAAAAATTAAAAATTTTCTCTTAAATAATATTAAATAGTAAAATAAAAAAGACTATTTTAATCAAACAGTCTTTTTTATTTTTAATAAATTATTTTATAATTTTATAAAATCTTAAAATAGAGTCCATTGTTTTTTCTAAGTTTTCTGCACTACAATATTTTGATTTTTCAAAATCAACAGCCTGTCTATTTATACTAAATATAGATGAAACACCCATATCATAAGCTCCATCAGCACCCTCTCCTATTGTTCCTACAACAGCTATTACTGGTATATTCTGTTTTTTAGCCCTTTGAGCAATTCCTATTACAACCTTTCCTCTAAGGCTTTGACTGTCAATTTTTCCTTCTCCTGTAAATATTATATCAGCATTTTTACTAAGTTTTTCAAATTCTATAAAATCAAGTACAGTGTCTATCCCAGATTTAAGATTTCCATTAAGAAAAGCTACAATTCCAGCTCCCATTCCTCCTGCTGCCCCAGCTCCAGGCATGTTACATACATCTTTTCTTAAACTTTTTAAAATTATATTTGAAAGATGTTTTAAATTTTTATCAAGTTCAAAAACCATTTCACTATTTGCACCTTTTTGAGGCCCGAATATATATGAAGCACCTTTTTTTCCACAAAGAGGATTATCTATATCACACATAGCTGTTATTTTGCAATCTTTCAAAAATTTTTCCGTAGCACTGTTATCAATATACGCTATTTTATAAAATTCATTACTGTATGGTACTATCTCTTGACCTCTTTCATCATAAAAAATTGTACCTAAAGCTCTAGCCATACCAACACCACCATCATTTGTACAGCTTCCACCTAAACCTACTATAATATTTTTACAACCATTTTTCACAACTTCTTTTATTATAGTTCCAACTCCATATGTTGTTGTTTTTATTGGATTTTTGTTATTCTCCACCATTGGCAAACCGGCAGCTGATGCCATTTCTATAATAGCAGTATCTTCTATTTTTGCATAATATGTTTTTATACATTCTCCATAAGGACCTGAAGTTATAATCTCTATCTTTTTTGCATTTGAAGCATAAAGAAAACTATCAACAGTTCCTTCTCCACCATCAGCAACAGGTATTGCTATAACATTACAATCTGGAAAATGTTTATTTATTTGTTTTTTCATAATTTCACATATTTGAACTGCACTAAGAGTTCCCTTAAAAGAATCAGGCATTATTAAACATTTTTTCATAATGTTATCCTCCACTTCCAAATTGGTTTAATATTTTAGATTAATATAATAATTTAAAAATTATTTATAATTAATTATAACCTATATTAAAAACAAAACAAATAAAAAACTCCTATATTAAATATAGGAGTTTAAATTTATTTATATTTTATCTTTCCAAGAGAAAAAACCTGCCAATAATGTTCCAGAAATTGAATGCCATACACAAGAAACAGCACATATTACAGCTGCTTGTGGTGCACTGGCAAACTGTGCTGTTGTTGTAGCAAGATTTGTTGCAAGACCTGCATTCTGCATACCAACTTCAATAGCAATAGTTTTTCTCTTTGAATAATTCATACCTGTTATAAATCCAGCAAAATATCCTAAAGCATATCCAAGTCCATTATGTAAAAGAACTGCTATAAAAATAACAATGCCTGATTTAAAGAAATTTGAACCCTGAGAAGCAATAACACCACCTACAACACAGGCAAGACCTATTACAGCAACTCCTGGCATAATTTTTTGTATATCCTGAAAAACTTTATTTTTACCAAATATATAGTTTAAAATAAATCCTGCTGCAACAGGAATAATTACTGTCTCAACAATTGAAATAAACATAGGAATAGCACTTATTTCAATTTCTGTCCCGCTAGCCAATAAAGAAACCATTAAAGGTGTGGCAATAGGTGAAAGCAGTGTTGAAACTGTTGTCATACCAACAGAAAAAGCTACATCTCCTCCACAAAGATAAGACATGATATTTGAAGAAACACCCCCAGGACAACATCCTACAAGTATAAGTCCTAATCCTATGGCTGAAGGTAAATTCAAAATTTTTGTTATTGCAAATGCTAAAAAAGGCATTATAAGATATTGTGCAGCTGCTCCAATAACAATGTCAAAAGGTCTTTGTCCAAGAATATAAAAATCCTCTTTTGTAAGTGTCAATCCCATACTAAACATTATAATACCAATTATAATTGATTGCCAAGTAAACTTATTTGCTACTGGGTCTACAAATAATGTTAAATTAACCCAGCTCATTATCTGTGGAAAAACAAATGTAATTGCTGCAATAACAATCACCACCATAGATGTATAGCCAGATAAAAACTTACTGATTTTTTGTAATGTCTTCATTTTTCCCCTCTTTCTATTACACCTAAAAATAATTACATATTACCATTTTTAGGTATAATTTTGTTTTTTATGTATTATAACATTTATACATAAATATTCAAAATAAGTATTTTTTATACATGATATATTTATTATGATAACATAAAAAATAAGAAGGTTTTTATAAACAATAGATATTATAAAATTTTTATTTTACAGTGTTTAAATAATTAGCATAGCACCTATAAGATTTGCATCATTATAAAATTTACAAGGTACAACTTTAATTTCAGGTATTATGAAATCTGATATTGATATATAAAATTCAATATTTTTATTTATATATTCTAAAAAAATAGGTTGTTGGCTTATTCCTCCACCTATGGCAAATTTGTCAGGGTCATATATAACTTGAAGATTCATAATCATATTAGCTATTGAACGTGTGAATTTATCTAAAACTTTTAAAACTATTTCATCGCATTCTTCAGCCATTTTGAAAACATCATATCCATTTATACTGTTTTCATCAAGACCTTTTGCCTTAGCTACAAGTTTTAATAATTTAGGATTTCCATTTATATTAAACCATTGATTTTCATATTCATCAAATTCATTATTAAGTACAATTGAACTAAACTCTCCAGCAGCAAAATGTTTTCCCATATGGATTTTTTTATCTTTTATAATAGCTCCGCCTATTCCTGTTCCGAAAACCATAACTACACCATCATTACAGTCTGACAATGAACCCCATTTTGCCTCTGCTAATGCAGCACATTTTGCATCATTCATTATAGACACACTAACACCACATTTTTCACTTAAAGTTTTTACAATATTAAATTTATCTATATATTTAAGATGTCCTCCTGTAATACATATACCATTTTCACTATCTATAACTCCAGGAACAGACATTGCTATACCATAAGCATTATCTTTAAATTTATTATATATTTCACAAAGACAATTAATATAATTATCTATATTATCAAGAGGTGTTTTAACACTTCCCTTATCATATAAATTAAGTTCACTATCAATAAGAGTATATTTTATTGATGAACCGTCTACATCTATACAAAGACATTTATCTTTCATAAAAAATCCTCCATTTTCAAAAGACCTTTAGACTTAAAAATCTAAAGGTCTTTTGTTTATTATAATTCTGTACCGTTACTTTCTATCACTTTTTTGTACCAATAAAAAGATTTTTTTCTGTATCTTTCAAGAGTACCATTTCCATAGTTATCTCTATCAACATATATAAAACCATAACGTTTTTTCATTTCTCCACTTCCAGCACTTACAAGATCGATAGGTCCCCATGTTGTATAACCCATAAGTTCTACACCATCATTTACAGCTTTAATCATCTGTTCTATATGGTCACGAAGATATTTTATACGATAATCATCGTTAATTTCTCCATTTTCAAGAGTATCATTTGCACCAAGTCCATTTTCAACTATAAATAATGGTTTCTGATAGCGGTCATAAATCTGATTTAATGTTACTCTAAGACCTATTGGGTCAATAGCCCAACCCCATTCAGATTTCTCAAGATATGGATTTTCTATGCTATGGAAAATATTTGTCTGTGAAAGATTTTGAAGCATTTTTTCATCAGTTGTTGTACATCTTGATGAATAATAACTGAAACTTACAAAGTCAACAGTATATTTTTTAAGTATTTCAATGTCATCTTCGCCCATTTCAAGTTTTATATTGTTTTCCTCAAAAAATTTCTTTGCATAAGAAGGATAATAACCTCTAGCTTGAACATCAGAGAAGAAATAAGATTCTCTGTCTTTTTCAAGAGCTGCCATAACATCAGCTGGATTACAACTATAAGGATATGTTGTTCCTGCTGCTAACATACAGCCGATTTTTGCATCAGGTATAATTTCATGACAAGCCTTTACAGCAAGAGAACTTGCTACAAGCTGATTGTGTGCTGCCTGATATTTTATCTCAAGGTCATTTTCATCCTCTTTTATTGTAAGTCCACCACCAACAAAAGGAGCATGGAGTATTATGTTTATCTCGTTAAATGTAAGCCAATATTTAACTTTGTCTTTATATCTATTAAATATTGTTTTGCAATAATTTTCATAGAATTTTATAAGTTTTCTGTCTCTCCAACCACCATATTTTTTGCAAAGTTCTAAAGGCACATCAAAATGCTGGATTGTCACAAGAGGCTCTATTCCATACTTCTTGCACTCATCAAAAACATCATCATAGAATTTAAGTCCAGCTTCATTAGGTGTTGCATCATCACCATTTGGGAATATTCTTGACCAAGCTATTGAAAGTCTAAAACATTTAAATCCCATTTCTGCTAAAAGTGCAATGTCCTCTTTGTATCTGTGATAAAAATATATGGCTACATGTGAAGGATAGAAAAATTCATCATTAAACTCAAGACTTGGAGGATTACAAAAATACTGTGTTCTATATTCTCCAACAGGAAGAATATCTACTGCTGAAAGACCTTTTCCGTCTTCTATATAAGCTCCTTCAAGCTGATTTGAGGCAACAGCTCCACCCCAAAGAAAATTCTCAGATAAAATACTTTTCATAATATCATACCTCTCATATTATTAAAATCAATCTTCATTAAGTTCTGCTTCTTTTTCCTGTTCACATATAAGTTTATCTTGCATTTTAAAGAAAGGTGCATAAATTACAACACTCATAACAACAATAGCAAGTTGTAAAAGAGCAAGTCTCCAACCTCCTGTTATAAGACCACTTAAAACAGGTGGCATTGTCCAAGGAACTGTAACTCCTGTGAATGGTGGAACAATACCTGTTGATATTGCAAAATATCCAATTATAACCGAAAGAGTTGGTACTATTATAAAAGGAATAAGCATAATAGGGTTAAATATAATTGGTGTACCAAATATAATAGGTTCATTTATATTAAAGAAAGCTGGTCCAATAGCAAGTTTACCAAGCTGTTTCATCTGTTTTGACTTTGCAAATATAAACATACTTATTACAAGACCTATTGTTAAACCTGCACCACCCATTTTAAGGAATAATGTAAATTGGTCTGTTATAATTCTTGCATTTTCACCTACAACAAGTTTTTTCCTGCTTCAACAACTTGCTGATTTGCAAGCATATTTGACTGTAAAATAGGTGCTAAAATATTTAATATAATAGCATCTCCATGAATTCCACACCACCAGAATACAGAAATAAGTATTGAAACAATTATAATACCAGGTAATGTATCAGTTAAATTCTGTAATGGTATCTGAAGCCAGTTATAAATTGCTTCTGTTACTGAAAGTCCTGTAAGTTTGTTTATAACAATATGTAATACCATAAAAACAGTAAGTATTACAGCACCTGGAATTAAAGCTGAGAAAGAGTTAGCAACAGCTGGTGGAACACTTTCTGGAAGTTTAATTCTTATATCTCTTTTGATAAACCAAGAATATATAGCTCCAGCAAGAAGACTTGATATAACAGCTGCTATAAGTCCCTGACCACCAAGCCAAACACTAGGTATAGCGCCACCAATAATTTCTCCATTAACTTCTATTGATGAACCTGTCATTATAAAAAGTCCGGCAACTCCGAAAAGTCCAGCAGGTACACCATCAAGTCCATCTTCAACACAAAATTCATATGCAAGAGCAAAAGCTGCATAAATTGCAAGAATATTAAATGTACCACCTACTACCTGATTGAGAGGTGCAGCCCAGTTTGCTCCAAAAATCCCTGCCATAAATTCGTTGTATCCTGATATCGGAAGATTCGCAATAAGAAGGAATACAGAACCTATAAGAGTAAATGGAACAGTTCTTATGAAACCACTCTTTAAGGCTTTTACAACTTTAAAATTTGAAAATTTTACTACAAAAGGAATCATCTTTTGCATTGTTTCCTGTAACATAGTAATTATACCCCCATTTTTTTTAATTACTTAAATTATTTATTTGTAAGTTTGATGATTGTGTCTAAAACTTTTTCACCGTTCATCATTCCATAATCAACAGAATTTATAACTTGAACAGGTATATTATGAGGGTCGAAAATCTGTTTTGCTTTTGCTGTTAAAAACTGTATCTGTGGTCCAAGAAGAACACAGTTTACATCAGTGTGTTTTACCATATCTGTTTCAGAATAAGCAGCTATATCAAGTTCAACACCTTTTTTAGCTGCTGCATCTTTAATCTTTTTAACTAATAAACTTGTTGACATACCTGCTGCACAAAAAACTGCTACTTTAATCATAATAAATTCCTACCTATTTTAAAAAAACATGTTTTTAAATTACTTCTTTAACTGGTTAATTGTTTTCTGCATTTCAATCATATTTGTTATAAGCTGTTTTGAAAGCATTGCATTCATAAGATGATCCTGAGCATGTACCATAAGAAGCCCCATTTCAACTCTGTCCCCACCAGCTTCACACTGTATAAGGTCTGTCTGTACTTCATGAACTTTTACAAGTACTTCATCCGCTTTCTTTAAAAGTTCCTCAACAGCTTCATAATTACCTTCAACAGCTTCCATATACGCCTGCTGAAGCATTCCATTAGCTTCACCTGCTGATGCGATAATTGTAACTATTGTTTCCTCATCAACTTTTTTTACATTTGACATTTTTACTCCCCCTTGTTTTTTGTTTGTTTCTTTGTTTGTAACTACATTCTATAAAAATCATTAGGAAATATCCAGCAAACTTTTTCCTTTTACATTTAGGAAATAATTTGTTTGCTTAGATTTTTGAATTAAACTATAATATAATGAATTAATGGACATTTTTATGTTGTACGGGGTGAAAATAATATGTATCTGCTTAGCAGACAAGTTAAAATAATAAGGTATCTAAAAGGAAAAGGTACTTTTGTAAAAGGAAACGAATTAGCAAAAATTCTCGGTGTTACAGATAGAACTATAAGAAATGATATTGCTGCAATAAAGGATGTGTACGGAGATGATATTATTGAAGCAATAAGAACAAAGGGATATAGATATAATTCTGAAATTGATATACATAATAATCTTTTTTATGACCTTGATATTACAGATTCAGGAAATCGCATTATATACATATTAAAAAAACTTTTATTGAGTCCAGAGCCTGTTGATATTTTCGATTTATCAGAAGAGCTTATGATTTCTGAAAGAAGTATTGAGACAGATATTCAAAGACTTAAAAAAATATTTAACACTCTTTCTTTAGAAAATGTTTCTATAAAACGGTTTGATGACAATATAACCTTAAAAGGTTATTGTTCTGTATCAAACAATCTTATTTATGATGTTGTTAAATATACAAATGATGCCTTTGACTCATCTGAATTTCAAAAATTTTTTACTAATATAAATTTAGACTATTTAAAGGGCTTTATAATAGATATTTTAAACGACTTTAAATATGAATCAAGATATCTTTCACTTTCAAGATTTATGCTTGATATAGCCCTTATAATAGAATCAAACTATATATATGGTGAAAGTTATGGTAAAAAATATAAAAATCTTGTTGAAAAATATATTGACAAAATACAAGGTAAATATATGGATATGTCTGTAAAATTAAGTAGTATGCTTATAGACAGATTTGGTATAACTATTTCAAAACATGATACTAATTTTATAGCTTATATACTTTATATAAAAGGCAAAATGGAGCTTATAGAGGAAGAAATAAGAAGTGCTAATATTTTAAAAGATGATTTTTATTATTTCTGTGTGGACATTTTAAACAGACTTAAAAATGAAAAAGGTATAGAGTTTATAGAAGATGATAATTTATCTATTGATTTTATATTTCATCTTAAGATTGCTATAAAACGTATTGAATTAGGTATAAAATTATACAATCCTTTGGCCGAGAAACTTACAAAAGAATATACTTATGTTATTGACTTAGCTGTTATGATTGCTGATATGATATATGAAAAATATAAAATAAAATTTGATTTCAATGAAATATCATATATAGGAATATATTTAGCAACAGCAATACACAATGTATATGATAAACAAAGAAATATTGACAGATTAAAAATTCTTTTATATGTTCCAGAAGGTATAGGAAATCTTAATCTTATACACCATCAAATTGAAAATTTAACTGATAAAAACAGAATAATAATTGATGGAACAACAAATATAAATATGATTATTGATGCTCTTTTGGAATATGACATAATAATAACAACATCTAACAGATTAAACATTGATAACAATAAAATACATATTATAAATAAACGTTTTGATAGTGTTGAACGTGAAAAAATAAAAAATATTATAAATTATGAAATAAACATTTTTGAACAATATAAATTTAAAAAAATGTGCTCAATATTTTTTGATAAAAACATATTTATGTATAATCTTAACTTGACAGATAAATATGAAGTTATTGACTATATGTGTAATGTTCTTAATAAAAATGGATATGTAGATAAAAATTTTAAAAATTATGTTATAGAAAGAGAAAAAATTGTGTCAACTGAAATCGAAACAGGTGTTGCCCTTCCTCATTCTATAAAAAATACAGCATTAAAAAATGGTATGGCAATAGCTTTTTTAAAAAATCCTATATTGTGGGATAATCATAAAGTTAAAATAGTTTGTATGTATGCAAACAGTAAAAAGCATAGAGAATATTCAAATATGTTTACACTTTCATTTGTTGATGCTGTCTCAGACAGTAAATTTATAGATGAAATAAAAAACTGTAAAGATTTGGACAGCTTTACAAAGCTATTTACAAAACATTGTATAAATAATAAATAAAAAGGCAGAATTATCTGCCTTTTTATTATAAAAATATATTATTTTAGTTTTCTAATAATTTTAAACCTTTATCTATTATCTTTTTGTACCTTTCTTCATTGACACTCTTTAACCAAGCAATTCTTCCCTTAATTTCCATTTTTGTTTCTTTAGGTATACTTTCTCCTGAGTTTTTTAATTTCTCCGCATTATGAATAGAAGCTCTTAAAATATCAACCCATTTTCTTGGAACACCTATTTCTTCATTGTTAATTACAATACCTGTAATATATTGTCTATTATTTTTCCTTAAAATATGTGTTTTTTCTTTTTTTATATTAAAACCTTCATCTTCTATAATCTTTTTAATACTGTTTAAGAAACTTCCAACAGCTAAATTTTCTGTATCACCTATATAGCTAAAACTCATATCATCAGCATAACGTGTATAAGTAAACCCTAATTTTTTACAAAGTCCATTTATACGTTTATCCATTTTGTTACATATAATATTTGTAATCATAGGACTTGCAGGAGAACCCTGTGGAAGTATTCTTTCTGATGTTTTTATATATTTTGTTTCACCTTTTATTTCAACAGGAATTCTTTCACAGTATGTACAAATCATTGCAAGTAATGATGAAATGTATCCAGAATAACCTAATGACTGAAAAAGTCCTCTTACTCTCTCAAATGTTATTGTAGGGAAAAAGTTTTCCAAGTCCATATTAATTAATAAATCTGGTCCTGACTTATGAAATTTAGCTCCTGTTACAACAGATTTTGATTTAATAAATCCATGAGCAAATTCAGAAACTTCTATTTTCTCCAAAATCTCTTCTAATATCTGTCTTTGAGCTTTTTTAAGCTCTGTTTTAGGAGCAGCTATATGACGTTTTCCCCCACTTTTTTTAGGAATATCAAATCTATAATAGTTGTCAAATGTTACAACATCTCTATGATATGTCAAATAACGTAATGTTTTATACTCTACTTGTAAAAGAGTGGCTAAATCTTTATCATTTTCTATTATAGGGAGATTATTTTTTTCGAGCTTCTCAATATTAGTTTCTTTCTGTGATAAAAGACCAGAATATCCTCTACCTATAAATATAATATTTTCAGCTTTCTTTTTATTCCAAGCCTCGGATTTTAACTGTTTCTGTCTTTCTCTTTCAGCTTTTCTCTCTGCTCTTCTTGCAATAGACTCTTTCATAATCTCCTGACAAACAACAGCACGGATTTTTTCGTAGTCCCATGTATCTTGATACTCTTTTTTGAGAGATGAAAGTTTTATATCTATTTCACGTTTTTCTTTATATACTTCTGATATTTGTTCTGAAAGTTTATTAAATTCATCAAGAAGTTTTTTTCTATTTTCAAAATCTTCTTCTGTTTCGTTCTGTTGGCGTTCATAAGGAGTTGGCAAATGGCTAGGCCAAAAACCGTATTCTTGCATTTTTTGGAATGTAAACTCCTTCTTGCCCATTTTATTTACTTGTTCTCTATATTCAGTCCTTGTGTCCATCATAGCAACATCTCCATAATATCATTGATTTTATATTCCTTGTTATACTCTAAATTTTTTAATTTCAATAATTTAAAAGAAGCAATATAAAGTGCAAGAATATGTGCACAAGGGTCAGAAATATTTCTATCACCACTTCTAAATTTGCTACAATTACATTTTACTTTTACAATCTGTGCATCTTGGTCAACAATAATTTCTGTATTTGTATCACTTTCCCACCAATAAGAACCTTTATACTTTGTAGAGAATATAAATTCTTTTGATGGTGTATACTTAACTGTCATATTATTAAATGTCTGTTTATTAAGTTTTTCAACTTCTTTCTCTATATAAGAGATTTCATAAAGCTCTTTAGGTAAAGGCTCACTGCAAAGACGACGGAAACGAACTTGATTTGTTATAATATCAAAATATCCCTCTCCATGTCTGAATAACATACCAATTCCTGCTTTTACTACATCTTTCTTAACATCTGGGAAACTGTTGAATATTTCTTCCATAGTCATACTACGATTTTGTTTAAGAAGTTTATAAACATCTTTATAGTTTCCGTTTCCTGTAAATCCAGCCATAATATTAAAGGCTGTACCTTTTACCCAGTCATTAGATGACCAAGAAGTAAATCCAACTGTCATCTGAATTGTGCCCATATCTGCACGTATGAACTGTGGCATACCAAATCCCAATAAACGAATATAGAAAGCCTTTGAGAGAGGTAGCAATTTTTCAACAACAAGCCAACGTCTTCTGCCCCAGATTTTTTCTTCTCGTCTCTGGTTACCATTATATATAGAATTTAATGTAAGAACTGTTCCAAAAGGCTCAAATACAATCTGTATTCTCTCTCCTGGTTCAAGTATCCATTTCATATAACGAGGGCTCTTTTTCTCTTTATGTTTTCTCAAAAATGCACATATATCATACATATCAGAAACTTCAAGTTTAATTTCAATTCCATCAAGGGCTGCCGCTGAAGAAACCTGATTAAAGCCTTTTATCCATGTCTCAGGTAAATCAATTTTCTTTTCAATATACTCTGGTACAACATCACTATCTACTGTGAAACCTTCAGGATTTACAGACAGTGTTACATCTGTATAGCTGCGGAAACGTTTCATCTCTTTTTCAAGTTTAACAGAGAAATCTATATTTGTTGTTCCAAGATTTGGCTCCTGCAATAAATCAAACTCTTTCATATCAACAGATAAACAGCCATAAGTTGACTCATCAACAGAAAATGCCTCGAAAGAAACTTGATCTTTATGAACTGTTATAACAGGGTCTAATACAAACCACAAATCATAATCTCTTTCTCTCAAAAAATCCCAAAACTTTCTCTCTATTTTATAGTAATCTTTCCAAGCGTCATATTCATCAATTTTATTTTGTAATTCTCTTTTAATATCGTTTAATTTTCTTATTTCAGAATTATATTTATCAGCTTCAGCACTGAAAGCATTTATTTCTTCTTTAATTTTCTTTCTTATATTAGGTGCATACTCTTTATGCTCTTTTATACGTCTTTCAATTTCTTCTTCAAGCCAAACAAAATATTCAGGTCTTTCTTTTGTTTTTTGGCTCATGTCAGATATAACAATATCTCTAAGCATAAGCATAGCATCACGAAAAACTAAAGGATGTTTTAATTTTCCTAAAAAAGAAACTTTCTCATCACGGGATAAGTCTGTACTAAAACCTAAAGTCGTTCCATTGTCGGCTTGTTTACATTGAGAAGGACTTGCGTATTTATAATTTACATTCATAGATTGCATACCTCCTTCTGAATTCTTGCAAATGTAACAAGTGCTTTTTCAGAATTAAATTTAACATTTGTACTTCCAATATCAATTAATATATCTTCAATTTCTTTTCTTCTTTCAGGGTAATATTTTATAAATGTAGGTATTGTATTGTAAACATAATCTTTACTTTTTGATACCCTATTAGGAAGATATAAAAGTGTTTTTACATAATAAATATATAAATCTGGCTGTACATCTTTCAAATTTGAGAAAGCATTATCCATTTTCTCTGAAAGGAATGATTTTACAGCTATACAAGGGTGCTCTAACATACGATAAATAAACTCTTTAGGTGTTTTATTTCCATACCACTCATCTAATTTTTCTAAAGCATATTTATGTACTTTCTCAACAGGAGAGTCAATTAAAATCATATGTATCTTATCTCTATTTTCAGTATCCATATTCTCAAAAACTGTCTCAGCAGTTTTATTTAAAGCATATACATTACATTCAAAGAGAATAAGAATTGTTGATTTATTTGTAATCTTGTATTTTAATTTTTCTATAACCTCTGTCAATACTTTTACAATCATAGGAGAACCTATATCAAGTATAGATACTATAACAGTATCTTTAGGAAGTTTTTCGTTTTTTATAGATTTCAACAATGCAACAGTATTGCGAGTTTTCTCTTTCATAGCAATATTTTTAAACTCAACATTCTGTAATAATTCCTTAAGTTCATAATAAGGTAAAACAAATAACATATCCTCTATTAAATCAGCCATAAAGTCAGTTAATTCTGTATTCTCAATAAACATTGACACAATATACTGTAATAAATCTTGTTTTTCTTCTTTTGTAGCATCATTCAATTTAGATATTGAATTTTTCAAGAATTCTTTAACATTATCTGAAAATTTCAATCCGTCTTTTACAAAATACTCATTCTGATTTAAAAAGCTCTTTATAAAAGCGATATACTCAGTTGCTGTAAAGTCGTGTATATTCTTTTTAATTATCATCAACCATTTTTCAAAGCTATTTAATTTGAACATACTTGCAATATTTTCAGGTAAGAATTTTCCGTCTGTTCTAACAAAATAGTCTTCAGCAGCACGCTGTAAATTAACTAAAACAGTGTCCATTAAAAGAAGCATAATTTCTCCATCAAAGTTTTCAAGAGCTTTTAACTTAGGTAATACAAGATTTTCAAATAATTTAGCTGTTTCAGTGTAAGGTATCTGAGTTAAATATATGAGGTCTTTTAAATCATAATCATCAAATTTATGATTGTCATAAGCCTTCTTTATTGTAATATAACAGAATTTGCCTACTGCATCTGTTTTTGCATTTCTTGCAATATATACTACATCATCAATATGTCTATCCCAAACATCTTCTTTATCTCTTATTCCAAGTTTTATTTTATTTGCAAAATAACGATTAAAGAAATAATTTCTATTAAAATAATTTTCAAAGTCAAAATATTCCATACCATCTTTAGGTGTATAGCTTACAAGCATTTCTTTTGCCGCTGCTATAAATTTTGTCTCCTCTGTTCTTTTATACTCGTCAATAGTTCTTCTTATATAACGAACAAAATAATCATAAGCTTTACCCTCTCCAATACCCTTTAAATAATAAGTTGTTCTTGGAGCATCAAGACAGTAGGCAATTTTTCCAATAGCATCAACCATATCATAGGCTTTTGCTGTTTGTATAGTATTTTTAAAAGCAATCTTTTTAAAGTTTTTGCCATCAGTGTATGTATTTTTGTCAAAGAATTTTTGTTTTAATGAAAGCCAACCACCATTAAAAATACTAAAATATGAATGATTTTTTAAATACTCATCTAAAGCATCACCTGTTATAACATTACCATACAAATTCAATCTTTTAATATGGAAGTCCATTTCAGGTAATGATTTATATATAGCATCTTTCTGTTTCTGTATTGTTTTTTCACTGAAAGCATTTATATATATTTTTAAGCAGCGTTTTAATCCTTTATGTACAGCATTACTTGTTGACCATAAATCTTTACTTTTATTTATTTCTTTTGCCTTATTTAACAAAATAGGATTTTGAGAGATTGTAAGTTCTTGGAATATACCGCAAGCTAACTCAACACTAGCCACTTTAAGTATTTTTTCATATTCCTCAACAGAAGGATTAGTTTTAATAAAATCACTTAAAGCTTTCTTTCTGCCATATAATTTTTCTTTTGAAAACATATCTAAAACATAATTGTAATACATACTGTTTTCATCAAATCCAAATATTTCACTAGGCTCAATGATTTCACAACCTTTAAATTTTATGTTGTTTGATTTTAAATATAAAACATAGTCTTTATAATTATGATTTTCATAATAATTAAATGAAACATCTACATCTATTTCATAAAATTCTTCAATTTTATATTTACTATCAAATCTCAGTTTCTTTGTGTATGTGTAATTATTACTGTTCCAATCCCAATAGGTCTGTGCCTCTTTATATCCTTTTTGAGTATAAAGTGTATTTGTGTCAACATGATAATATGTTTTCACAGTAGAAGGTAAATGTCCATTAACACCATAGAATATAGCATAGTGGGTGTATTTAACATTTTTATCAAGAACATAACCTTCAAAAACATCATAATAATAAGATTTTCTAACTTTTTTTAATTCAGCTTGATGTTCACCATATAAAATAATTCTACAAGGATTATTTTCACTATCTTTTCCCCAGAGTGAAATTTGTCGAACAGGCTTTTGTTCTACACCCCAAAAACGTTCGCGTTCTTCCGGAGTTAGTTCTCTTTTTATAACTTCCATAGTTAATAAACTCCTTCCTTTCTATATTAATCATTAAGCGTTTTTACTAGTGTATATAATAAAATTATACCGTGTTTTAATATATTTTCAAGTGATTATGCAAATATATTTCAAAAATTTTATAAAAAAAATTGACTTTTTATTAATATGTGCTATAATTAATAAAAACAGGTTAGATTTTCTGGTCCTTATGCTTTGAGGTAGCCTCAAGGTCGTATGTTCGCAACATTACACCACTATGTTCTGCGCAACTCGCTACCGCAGTATTATACCGGAAGGTATTAAAATTATCCTTCGGTAATAACCTACCGGTATAACAGCGGTGCTAAAGTGTCAGAACAGAATAATTACTTGTTAGCAGAAAATCTAACCATCGTAAAAAAAATAATTTTTTAAAATTTAATATGGAAAACTAAAAGGTTAGATTTTCTGGTCTTTATACTTTGAGGTAGCCTCAAGGTTGTATGTTAGTAACATTTACACCACTATGTTCTGCGCAACTCGTTACCGCAGTATACTACTATTAGGTATTAAAATTATCCTTCGGTAATAACCTAATAGTAGTACAGCGGTACTAAAGTGTCAGAACAGAATAATTACTTGTTAGCAGAAAATCTAACCTATTATTTTTACAAAATTATGAAAAGTAGAGTTGTTACACTCTGCTTTTTTATTATAATTTAATACAAAAATAGGAATAGACAATAAACTGTCTATTCCTGTTATATATTTTACCTTCTCTATTTATTATCAATTAATTAATCAATATTTTCTCCGTTTGTCTCTATAACTTTTTTATACCAATAGAAAGATTTTTTTGTTTTACGTTTAAAAGTTCCATTCCCCTCATTATCTCTATCAACATATATGAAACCATAACGTTTTTTCATCTCTCCAGTTCCAGCACTTACAAGGTCAATAGGAGACCACATTGTATAACCCATTAAGTCAACACCATCAATAGTAACCGCATCTCTCATTGCTTTTATATGTTCACGAAGATAATCTATTCTGTAATCATCTTCAATATATCCATTTTCATCAAGAGTATCAACTGCACCAAGACCATTTTCAACTACAAAAAGAGGTTTTTGATATCTGTCATATACATGATTTAATGTAATTCTAAATCCAAGAGGGTCAATAGGCCAACCCCATTCACTATATTTTAAATAAGGATTTTTAACAGACTCAAAAATATTACCCTCTGCAATATTATCTTTGCTTACAGTTTTTGCAGCACATCTACTGTTGTAATATGAAAAAGATATGAAATCTACTGTATTATTTTTTAATATTTCATCATCAAATTCTTCTTTTTCAATATTTATTCCCATTCTCTCAAACTCTTTTAAAGCATAAGAAGGATAATATCCTCTTGATTGAACATCTATAAAGAAATAGCTTTCTCTGTCCTTTTTTGTAGCTTCCCAAACATCTTCAGGTTTACAAGTATATGGATAAACACTTCCGGCAGCAAACATACACCCTACTTTATTTTCACTATTTATATCATGGGCAATTCTTGTTGCCATAGCACTTGCTATAAGTTCATGATGTGCGGCCTGATATTTTATCTGTTTTTCGTTTTCTCCCTCTTCAAAACATATACCAGCACCCATAAAAGGAGCTTCAAGAAGCATATTTATTTCGTTAAATGTAAGCCAATATTTAACAAGCCCCTTATATCTTTTAAATATTGTTCTACAATAATTTAAATAAAAATCTATCATTTTTCTGTTTCGCCAACCACCATACTCTTTTATAAGGTGCATTGGACAATCAAAATGTGTTATTGTAACAAGAGGCTCTATATTATACATTTTACAAGTTTTGAAAACATCTTCATAAAAAGCAAGACCTTTTTCATTAGGCTCTTTTTCATCACCCTTTGGGAATATTCTTGACCATGCAAGGCTCATTCTATAAACTTTAAATCCCATCTCAGCAAAAAGTTTAATATCTTCTTTATAATGATGATACATATCTATTGCTTTGTGGGAAGGATAGAAATGATTTTCGTCACATTCATACATTTTCATTTTTCCTGTTATAACAGCATTTCTGTCAGCTCCTGTTGGACATACGTCAACATTTGCAAGACCACGTCCGTCCTCATCAAATCCACCTTCACATTGATTTGCAGCAGTTGCTCCTCCCCAAAGAAAACCTTCTTTAAAGCCCATCATAAAACCTCCTTTTAATATATTATTTTATAATACTTATAATACTTTCACCATAATTTACATTATCTTTATTTTCACTTATTACATCAAGATAATTATCGGCATTTGTAACAAGTACAGGTGTTTCAAGACAATATCCTTCTTTTGTTATATAATCAATGTCAAATTCAATAAGAGTTTGTCCTTTTGTTATTTTATCTCCGTCTTTTACCATACCTTTAAATCCTTTTCCTTCAAGCTGAACGGTGTCAAGACCTATATGTATAAGTATTTCAACACCCTCATCAGATGTTATACCTATTGCATGAAGTGTTGGGAATATAGTTGTAACTGTACCATCAACAGATGAAACAACTTTACCCTCTGATGGAACTATTGCAACACCTTTTCCAAGAACTCCAGAAGCAAAAGCTGCATCTTTTATCTGACTTAATTCCATAACTTTTCCTTTTAAAGGACTATAAAGATTTGTGTTTGAAATAAGTTTTTTATTCTCTGTTTTTGGTTCTTCAACATTTTCTGTTTTTTCTTCTTTTTTGTCATCTTTATATATAACCATTGTCATAACAAATGCAATTATCATTGTTATAATAACACCTGTAACAGCAACAATAAGGTTTCCCATAGAACCATCTGGTTCAATCATAGCAGGGAATTCAAATATACCAATTCCACCCATCATAAATTTTCTGAAGTTGAAAAGACCATAAAATCCTCCACCTATTCCTCCAGCGATACAGCTTATTATGAAAGGTTTTTTAAGTGGTAAAAGTATACCATATATAGCAGGCTCAGTTACACCAAATATACCTGAAATAAAGTTAGGAATACACATTTCTTTTAAATTTTTGTCTTTTGTTTTAAAGAATATTGCTGCTACAACAGCTGATGTTGCAAAAGTACAAGCAAAGAAAGGCATAATTACATTGTCATAGCCTAATGTTACTATATTGTTTATATAAACAGGAATAAATCCCCAATGAAGTCCAAATATAACAAGTATCTGCCATGTTAAACCAACAACAGCACCAGCAATCATAGGTGAGAAATCTCTTATTGAAAGTACAGTCTCAGAAATAATTGTTGAACCAAATGTTGCAACAGGTCCTATTAAAAGGAAACCTACTGGAAGTGCAACAATGAGTGTAAGCATTGGCACAAAGAAGAATTTTACAAGGTCAGGTATAAATTTGCTGAAAAATCTTTCACATATAGATGCAAAATATGTTACAAATATTACAGGAATAACAGTTGATGTATAATCCATTGATATTACAGGAATACCAAAAAATTCGATATATACAGGTGAAGCAAACATTGTTCCTTCAAACATTGTATATAAAGGTTCTGTTCCTGCTGATATTGTGCTTGCCTGTATTGCAGGATAACACATTATAGCACCTATTGCCAAACCAACCATAGGTTTTAAACCAAATTTCTTTGCTGCTGTAAATCCTAAGAAAAGTGGAAGAAATGTAAACATTGCATCTCCAACTGCATTTATTACCATATATCCGCCACAGTCAGCTGTATAAAGTCCTAATGCAACAAAAAGTGTGTTAAGACCTTTTACCATACCACAAGCTGCCATAATTCCAAGTATTGGCTGGAATATACCTGATATTGTATCTACAAATCTATCAAGTAAGTTTCCTTTTTTATCATCTTTTTCTTGAGAATCTGTATCTCCAAGATTTAAAAGAGGCATAACATCAGCATATACATCTGGAACATGGTTTCCAATTACAACCTGATACTGTCCACCACTTTTCATAACAGTGACAACGCCATCCATATTTTTTATAACATCATCATTTGCTTTCGACTCATCTTTAAGTTTAAATCTGAGTCTTGTGATACAGTGGGTAAGACTTGATACATTGTCTTTTCCACCTATATTCTTTACTATTTCTTTTGCGAGATTTTCATATTTTCCCATTTTATTCCCTCCATTTATATTTTTTAATATAAAACTGAAGGTCAAGCCAACTTAATGTAACTATCCTTTATAAAATGAAATATACCTAAATACTATCCTCCTTTTATTTATTTTTATAATAAATTTAAAGTTTTATAAAACTTTAAATAAACTCACTTTGATGCATTTATTACTTGTGTTATATGAATACTTAAATAAAGTATCTCCTCATCGCTTAATGTATAATTGTACTTATTATATATAAAATCAGAAATTTTCAATACACAATTATATGCCTTTACATATTTAATTTTTATCATATCCAAAAGGCCTTCAACATCTTGATTTTCATATATACTTTCATTAAAAAGTCTTTCAGCAAAAAACTTTAGATGTGTTATAAATCTATAATAGTAAACTGAATTTGTATCTAATTTTGTTGCAAATGTAATTCTTACTATTGTCTCTATCTCTTGCATAACCTCTGTAATTTCTTTTACAGATTTTTTATGTAAATCAAGCTGAGCATTTACTATATGAAGTGCAATAAAACCAGCTTCATCTTCTGCTAGTTGAACACCAAATCTCTTTTTTATAATATCAATGGCGTAAAGTCCAACTTCAAATTCATCTCTATAAAACTTTTTAATATCCCAAAGCATAACATTTTTAACTTCTATACCTTGTTTAAATCTTTCAACAGCCATATAAACATGGTCACAGAGAGATACTATTATATTTTCATTTATATCATTATCAATTTGTTTCTTTGCATAAGATATTATTTACTCTGCAAAATCAATAAACTCTATTGGTGTATTAATAGCAAGTTCCTGAAGGAGTCTATTCATTTTAGGGTCTGTTAATGAAAATACTTTCTCAACTTTACTTTCATCAACAATATCACCTTCCTGCATTTTAAAACCAAGACCACAACCCATAAGTATTTTTTCATTTCCATTTCCGTCATGGGCTATTACAGCATTATTGTTAAGTCGTTTTTTAAAAAACATAATACTTTCTCCCCCCGTTAAAAATAAAAAGACCTGTTATATTCTAAAAAAACGATACCAAAATAAAAGTGGACTATCGCTGATTTAAAATATAACAGGTCGAGCTTGTTCTGAAACAATAACTATCCTGTATGCTGTAATTATTATAAATAATATATATTATTTTGTCAATTGTAACATATTCATATAATACACATTGATTTTTATACGTTTTAGACAAAAATATAATTTTTATAATTAGAAATCCGGATAACAAATTATCCGGATTTCTACATTAATTAATTATTAACTTTATTTTTTAAACCTAAAAGAATTGTTATTATAAATCCACAAGCTAAAGCTATTAAATGAGCAACTATATACCAAATATAACCGTTATTGCTAGGGTCCGCAAGAGCAATTCCCGGAACAACTGTTGTTCCAAATCCTAAAGCAGCAAGGTTTGTAAAATAAACAACAAGTCCACCAATAGCTCCTCCAATACAACCACCTATTAAAGGAAACTTAAATCTTACATTTATACCAAATAAAGCTGGCTCTGTAATACCAAATAATACTGAAATAAAACTAGGTATACAAAGTTCTTTTACTTTGTTGTCTTTTCTGTTTAATACAAGATAACCTAAAACAGCTCCACCCTGAGCAATTATTGCAACAGACATTAAAGGATTTAAAAAGTTTCTTCCTGTATCAACGAGTAACTGTGCTTCAATAGCACCAAATATATGATGAAGTCCTGTAATTACTATTAACTGCTGTACTCCTGAGAATATTGCATAACCAATAGCACCAAAATTTTGTGTCATAAATACAAGTCCATTTGTTATTCCTGAAGCAAGTCCTCTACCAATAGGTCCTACGATTACAAAAAGAAGAATTGCTCCTACAAGTGTTGTTAAAAGTGGTGAAACAAGAAGTCTTATTACTTCTGGTACTTTCTTTTCAAAGAATATATCAAGTTTTGCAGTTAAAACACCCATAAGCAATGCTACTATAATTCCACCTTGAAATCCTACAAGGTCAATACCTAATCCAAAAATATGTAATGTTTCAACATCAACTGTTCCTTGTGCCGCAGCATAAGCATCAGCAAGACTTGGAGAAAGCATTATACAACCCATTACAATTCCTAATATAGGTCTTCCTCCAAATCTTTTACAAGCACTATAAGCAACTGCAAGAGGAAGAAATCCAAATATTGCTCCTGAAGCAATATTTATTAATTTTGTAATACCGAAAAGAGTATCACTATTTTCTATAAACTGAAAATTACCTAAAACTCCTGATAATCCTGTAAGTAAAGCAGCAGCAAGTATTCCCGGCATGATATCAATAAATACATCAGAGAGAGCTTTTATAATTCTCTGTATAGGGTTCATTTTTCTGTTTGCCTCTGTTTTTAAATCACTAAGGCTCATATTTTTCATATTACTTCTCTCGGCAAATACTTCATATACATCATTTACCAAACCTGCTCCAAATATAATCTGAAGCTGGTCTCCTGCAACAAACACACCTTTTACAAGGTCTACACCTTCAATCTGTTTTAAATCTGCTATGTCATTGTCTTTTAAAACAATTCTTAATCTTGTTGCACAGTGAGCAACTCCTTGAATATTATCTTTTCCGCCTACAAGTTCTGTTAGTCTGTCTGATATTTTTTCATATCTTTCTCTTTTCTTTGCATCCATTTCCTTTCTCCTCCTTAAATTTTTTTGAAGTGGTAATACTCGCTTCTGAAATCTTGTTTTTTCAATGGAATACTAATACCGCTATACATAAGTTCGTCCCCTCCATAGATTTCTCCGCTTTTTATATCCTGATAAAGAGCATCTTTTTCAAGCCCTTTCAGTTTCATAATTTTTACAGGTGAAGCCGGCTGACTGAGTATTTCAAAATAAAAAGCAATAACATCATTTCCATCATTAGACACAAAATTCCATTGTGCTAAATTTCCCTCAAAAGGATTTTTTATACGATAAAATTTACCAAACTGTATAATATTTCTTATCTCTTTATATAATTTTATCTGTTCTTTAATTTCTTCAAATTCCTCATCTGTACACTCAGTTAAATTAAGCTCATATCCTAAGTTTGCACTCATAGCAACATAGCCTCTTGTATTTAAAGGAGTAATTCTTCCTGTCTGTTGATTAGGAACAACACTTACATGGGCTCCCATACATATAGGTGGATATGTGAGAGATGTTGCATACTGTATTTTCATTCTACATACAGCATCAGTATTATCACTTGTCCAAGTCTGTGGCATATAATAAAGAATTCCCGGGTCAAATCTTCCACCACCGCTTGAACAACTCTCAAACAGTATATCAGGGAATTTTTTTGTTAAAGTATCCATTATTCTATATAATCCTAAAACATATCTATGGAAAACTTCTCCCTGTCTTTCTTCTCCTAATTCTAAATTACTAACATCTGTCAAATGACGGTTCATATCCCACTTTAGATAATCTATTTTGGCATTATTCAATACATTAGATATGCTTTCTATAACATAATCACAAACTTCTTCCTTTGATAAATCAAGAACAAGCTGTCCTCTGCCATAAGTGTAAGGTCTACCTTCTGTATGTAAAACATATTCAGGGTGATTTTTATAAAGCTCACTATCCTCTGAAATCATTTCAGGCTCAAACCACAAACCAAACTCCATACCCTTTTCATGTATTTTTTCTGATAAATCTTTTAAACCTTTTGGCAACTTTCTTTTATCCTCAAACCAATCACCAAGAGAACTATCGTCATTATCTCTGTGACCAAACCAACCATCATCAAGTACAAAAAGCTCAATTCCTGCTTCTTTAGCTTTATCTGCAAGTTTTAATAATTTTTCTTCATTAAAATCAAAAAATGTTGCTTCCCAGTTATTTATTAATATAGGACGTGGTTTAAATGCAAATTTACTTCTTATTAAATTATTTTGATAGAAATTATGGAAAGTTTGAGACATTCCATTAAGTCCGTCACCTGAATAAACCATAACAACTTCTGGAGTATAAAATTTTTGTCCACATTCAAGAAGCCATTCTCCATTTAATGGGTTCATACCCATTTGAAATCTAATATTTCTGTATGGGTCAACTTGAGCTGTTGCCACAAAATTTCCACTATAAACAAAATTACAAGCAAATATATCTCCATAATCCTCATTTGCACCTTTTCTCATTAAGGCCATAAAAGGTGCTTGATGTGGTGAACTTGTTCCTCTTATACTCTCAATCTGTACAGTACCACTTGTTAAAGGTCTTCTATCCATGTTGCGTTCATTATTATGAGCACCATACAATGTAAGAACATCAAAGTCATCTTCTCTTATATCAACAGACATACTAAGCATTTTTGTCAATGTTATATTATTTTCTGACTTGTTTTCAAAAATTACACTTCTTGTAATAACATTTCTTTTATCAAAAACACTGTATACCAAATATACATGAAAATTTAAAATCTCATCTTCCATATGGATTTTTAGTGTCATAACATCATTTTCATCTCCAAAAGATGAAGGCAAATTTGGTATTTCAGGCTTACCCTTTATAATTTCATAATTTTTAAATGTGATATTACTTATTCTTTTTCCTTTATAGTCTCTAATTCCATAAGCACAACTTCTATAATCCCCATTACCATTTTGAGGATATTCTTGAGGAAGTGTGTCTAATGAAAATGTTCTATCATCTAAATATGGATTAGGTGCGAAACCTCTATCTTTCCATATGATTTCTCTACTTTTATGATATTTATTAAGTCTCCTACCCCAATATATATGAGACAAATATTTATCTTTTACTATTTGCACAACATAACTTGTGTTATTCGTTTGTAAATGAAAAGTTTTAGTTTTGTCATCATAAATTATAGCCATATATTTATCCTCCTTTTGTTTCTCTCTGTTCTTGTTAAGTTTATTATATCAGTATATAATAAATAATATATGGACATATGTTGTTTTTTTATTGACTTTTGTGACACATTGAAAGGAGTATGGATTTAATATGCAAGATTATATTTTTTCAAATGAATATTTTCAAAATATTGATGCAACAGTTTATACTTGTGGATATGAGTCTTGTGTGCCTGGTCATAGTTATGGACCTGCCGTAAGAAGTGGATATCTTATTCATTATGTTATAGATGGGAAAGGAATTTTTAAAACAAAAAATAAAATATATCGATTAAGCTCGGGAGATGCTTTTTTGATTGTTCCGGGAACATTGATATATTATGAAGCTGATTTAAAAAATCCTTGGACTTATACATGGATAGGATTTCAAGGTATTAAGATTAAACAGTATTTAAACAGAACGTCTCTACTTGATTGTCCTGTTTTTCATTATGGACGAGATGACAGAATACGTCTCTGTCATGAAAAAATGTATGAGGCAAATCAAAGTTTTGAAAATAAAGATTTGATTATGAATAGTATTTTATATGAATATTTATTTATGTTAGCCAATAAATTCCCTAAAAAAAATATTTCTGTAAAAGAAAGAAAGGTTGCATATGTGGAAGAAGCCTTAAAATATATAGAGTCAAACTATTCATACAACATAAATGTTCACAGCATAGCAGATTTTTTAAGTATAGACCGCTCCTATTTGCACAGATTATTTAAAAATACAACAGGTTTATCTCTTAAAAATTATCTTTTAAATTATCGTATTAAAAAAGCTTGTGACTTATTAGCTCATACAGATTATCCTATATCTGCAATCGCTCGTTCTGTTGGATATGAAGACGCTCTTTATTTTTCAAGACTTTTTAAAAATAAAAAAGATTGTACACCTTCTGAATATAGATTAAAAAACTTTAATAGTATTTAATTTTAATAAAAAAAATCAGGTTTTTATATTAAAACCTGATTTTTTATTTCAATTAATTCTTATTATTTGTTCATATAAAATTATTTCTTTATCACTAATTTTTTTATTTATATGCATATGTCCACAAAACCAATATTTATATTTTGTAGTATTTTTTATATTCTCAAGATAGTCTGTCAATATATCATGTTTATAATTATTATTTCCTAAAATATCAATAGTACTTGATGAAGGACTATGACTTAATATGAAATCTACATCAAAATCATTACACTTTAAAGAATTTATTCCCCTATCCATTTCATATTTTGTTGGCAATTCTAACTCCCAATATGTATAGTTTAATATTCTGAATTGCTTTGTGTAATCATGCTTCCACCTTTTTATCAGTTTCAAATCATTTTTAGGATGAAGAATTCCATCTTTAATATCATGAGATGAGGCTCCCCCAAAAGCGAATATATTTTTATTGTCAATATTGAAAACATATCCTCTCATCAAATGTAAAACAGAATTTCTTATCTCATGAACTTTTCCATTATGCCATTGTTTTTCAGGATAATTATATAAACGGTCAAAGTTTTCATGGTTGCCATCAATAAATAGTGTTGTAAAAGATTTATCATCAAGCCAGTCTAAAACATTTTTTTCCGAACTGCTTTCATTATCAACATTCCAAATACAACCAAAATCACCAAGAATAATAACATAATCATTTTTTGTCATATTCTTTTGTTCTGGGAAATTGTTTGAATTAAATCTATGTAAAACCCCATCTACACTATTAAATCCAATACTTTTTGGACCATGTGTATCACCTGTAATATATATCATAAAACCATCTCCCAAATTAAAATTAATTATAATTATATTTTAATTTGTATCTATGTATATATCAATATTTTTTAAATGTACTAATTAAAACTCATCAATACTCTTTTTTAAAAAGCCGTTATCTGATAGCATCATCATATTTTTAAAGCCACAATTCTTTATTATTTTCATTGACTCATTATAATAACAATCAATATTTGATTTTTCATGACAATCACTATTAAGACATATTTTACCGCCTTTTTCATTAATATATTTTAATAAATTTACATATGGATATGGCTTTGTTCTGTAACCTCTTGAAATTGCCCCTGTATTAACTTCTATTATTTTATCATTTAAAATTATTTCATCAATACAATTATATGCTATATCAAGATATTCTTTATCACTGAAAGAAATATATTCTTCATTATCATTGAATTTCATTAATAAATCAATATGACCTACTATATCAACCTCAGACCATTTAGACACTTTTTTGACTTCATTATAATAGGCTTTTGCATATTCTATAAAACTACCATTAAAACCATTTTTTATTATATTATCAGTTACTTCCTTACTTAAGTCAACTTCTTCAAATTTACCATTAACATTTATAAAATGTACGCTTCCTATTACATAATCAAGACATTCCTTATCTTTAAAATATCTTCCACAAGAGTCCTCTTCTATTCCGACATATATTTTTATTTTGTCCTTATATTTTTGTTTCACATATTTTAAATCAGAATAATACAATTCAGTATTTTCTAATGTCATAGAATAATCATCAATAGGTCTATTATATCCATGACCTGAAAAACCTAAAATATTAAATCCTCTTTCAATAGCTTCAATAACAATATCTTCTATTTTATTTTTTCCGTCACAATATAATGAATGGGTATGTAAATTTTGTTTAATCATTGTTTTCACCTAAATATATTGGATTTGACCATGCAGTTTTTCCATAAATATCACTACATTTTACACGTATATATTTTTCATGTCCTTTGAGTTTATATTCGCCATATGTAAGTTCATTGTTTAATGTTTTTGACATAATACTTACACCATCATTTACACAATTTCCTACAATAAAATCTATTCTGTAAACTTTATCACATTTAACGTAAGCGACACCATCTTTTATTCCCCAATCTTCAATACTAACACCACTTGAAGAATAGTAATTACCTTTGAGCATATTTTTTATAATTTCTTCTCTATTAAGACTATCTGACTTTACAACAATATATCCTCCGCAGGCATCATCAAATATACCTTCATTATGATTGTCATCGCTTGCAAAAGCTAACATTTTTTTATTATGTCTTAACATTTCGTCCCAATATACTTCATCATATCCTGTATTACTCTCATTTACAGTATTATAATTAAATATTTCTAATGCCCAAATTCCTTCAATATCACAAAATTCATTGTATGAAACTCTTGACCATATTGGATGATTATATGTTGTAATCATTCCGTAACTTCTCATTTCATCGCATAATTCCTGTGCCGCTTTTTTTCCGTTCCAATCTCCATAATAAATTTTTACATTTCTTCTCTGTAAATGCTCAAATTTATTCTTTGCATTAGCTTCCATATCAGAAGTTCCAAGTATACCATGTATATGATGTACTTTTAATCTGTATTTTCCACTTTCATCAAAGAGATTTACAGAAGCCTCCAAACCTGGAAGTATAATAAAATCTTCACAATCAAACTCATTTCTATAATCTGTATATATATCATGGTCAGAAAAACATAAAAATGAATATCCATTGTTTTTAAAAAGATCAACTACTTCTTGTGGTGAAAGTTTTCCATCTGAATTTGTTGAATGACAATGTAAATTTCCTTTATACCAATTTCCTGTTTTGCTAAATCCATCTATTGATATATTATTCATAACACTTCACCTCTTAAATGCAAACACAATTACGCTCAGCTATTGATAAATATACTTTTTCATTGTCATTGAATATTGATGCACTTCTAAATAAAGCATCGGCATATATTTCAATACCATTTACATCTATTGTGTATCTCAATACATTACCTCTTGCAATATGTTCTTTTATTATTCCTTCCATTTTAAAACGGTCATCATTTTCAATAGGAGTTCTTGACATCATAATAGTTTCAGGTCTTATAGCAACCTGTTTTTCCCATTGAACTCCAGTTATTTTTGAAATTTTATCAGCTTCAAATATATTATAATTTCCTATAAAACTTGCAGCAAAGGATGTTACAGGTCGTGTATAAACCTCAACTGGTGTTCCAGACTGTTCTATTATACCATCATGGAATAAATGTATCACATCACTCATAACCATAGCTTCATCTTGGTCATGGGTTACAAATATTGTTGTTAAACCTAATTTATCATGTATTTCACGAATACTCAACTGTAATGACTTTCTAAGTTTTGCATCAATAGCACTTAAAGGCTCATCAAGCAATAAAACTTTTGGTTGCATTACAATGCCCCTTGCTAAAGCTACTCTCTGCTGTTGACCACCTGAAAGATTATTTGGATATGATTTTTCTTTTCCCTCTAAAGCTACAATTTTTATAGCTTTTTTAATACGTTCATTAATTTCTTCCTGTGGTAATTTTTTAAGTTTCAAACCAAAGGCAAGATTTTCCTCAACAGTCATATTTGGAAACAAACTATACTGTTGAAAAACCATACCTATATTTCTATCCTTAGGTTCTTTTTTTGTTATATCTTCTCCATCTAATATTATTTGACCATCTGTTACTTCTTCAAGTCCTGCAAGAGAACGAAGAAGTGTACTTTTACCACATCCAGAAGGTCCTAATAATGTTACAAACTGTCCCTTTTCTATTTTTAAGTTTATACCCTTTAAAACATGATTACTACCATAAAATTTATTAATATTTTTAAATTCAATATATGACATTTAAGCTTCCTCTTTCTTTTTTCTTTGAATAAAAAATGCACAAGCAGAAATAAGTAATGTTATTAAGAATAATACAATAATTACTGCACATGTACGTTGACCAGATTTTTTCATTACATCATATAAATACATCTGTGCTGTTTGAAAATGACCACCTGCAAGAGTATTTACTATTACGAAATCACCAAATATAATTGCCATTGAAAGCATTATAGATACTGTTACACCATTCATTATATTTGGTACTACAACTCTAAAAAATGCATAAAATTTACTTGCACCAAGCATCTGTGCTGCTTCTATTATTTTTTTTGCACCAATTCCTTGTAAATTATTTCTTATACCTTGATAAATATATGGCAATATAACTATCATATAAGTAGAAATAAGTAAAAATATACGATTATTAAAAGGCTTAGGTACTGAAGTATATAATGCTAATACACAAATTGGTAATATTACGCCCTGAACAGCATATGGAATAGTACATAATATTTGTATATATTTATCCCATTCAGGTTTATAAATATATGTAACATACATAGCAAGAAGCACTATAATTGTACATAATATTATAGGTACAACAGATATTAATATAGTCCTTCCAACAGAAATCCAAAATACAGCGTCAGAAAAAATTTCTATATACGCATTTAATGTAAAATTTCTTGGTAAAATATCAATCCATTCTTCAAACAAAGAATATATCAATGTCATAACAAGGGGTATTAAAAGATAAGCTATAATAACAACTATAGCAAGCTTAGAGCTTTTTTTATTTGTATCCATACAATTATATTCCTTTCTTTACAGTTAACTTATTCTGTATCATAATAGCAATTATCATAAATACTATTAATACAACAGCTATTGCACTACCAAATTCCGGTCTCTGAACAAGGTCTCCTACAAACTGTTCTGAAAGACGTATTGGCAATAATGAAACATTATTCATCAAAAGAGCATAAGCTGAAGCATATGCTGCAAGAGCATTTGCAAATAATACAGAAAATGTGCTTAATATACTTGGCATTAAAATTGGAATTCCAATTTTAGTCCAAAATGTAAAATTTGTTCCACCAAGTAATGCATTTGATTCTTTCCACTCTTTACGAATTGCATCAAAGGCTGGTATAAGCAACAATGTTGATAATGGTATTTGAAAATACACATAAATAAGTAATAATCCCCAAACAGAATATAATGGAAAGTTTGCTAAAAATTCTATTCCATAATTACTTCCTATCATTGTCATAACACCAACATTACCAAACATAATAATATATGCAAAAGCTAATGGTACACCTGAAAAATTTGAAACCATATTTAATATACTCATAAATATATTATTAAGTTTTCCTTTTGATTCATGTACTGCCTTAGCTCCTATAAAGGCTACAATCAAACCTATTATTGATGATAAAATAGATATAAGCAAACTATTTACAATAGCTTTTTGATACAATGTTTTTGAAAAAATATTAATATAGTTTTCAAATGTAAAACCTATATCCTTACCCTCTGGAACAAAACTTCTTACTGATGTATAAATTATAGGAATAAGTTCAAATAAAATACATAATACCAAAAAAGGTATTAATGCAAATAAATATGTTTTTTTATTATTCATATTTTAACCTCTCATACGATTAAGGCTGTCAAATCACTCGACAGCCTCAAATTTAATGTTTATTAATTATTTAGCATAAGCTATAACTTCTTCCTGCCAACGAGCACCTAATGTTTTAGCTGTCTCATCCCAAGCTTCTTGGTCTTCAACCATTCTTGCATTTTTATACTGTTCATCTGGAATTAATTTTGCTTCAACTTCTTCTGGAAGTTCAACATCACGAACAGGTTTTGCATATCCTTTTGCTAAGTTAATCTGACCTTCATCACTTAATATATATTCACGAGCAAGAGCAGCAGCATATGGACGTTTTGTATAACTATTTATAATTGTACAGTAACCACTCTGAATAGAAGCTTCCTCTGGTACAAATACTGAAAAATCAGCATCTGCATTATTTTTAACAAACTGGTCACGATAGCCTAAAGCGTTATAATCCCATAAGAAAGCTACACCAACTTCACCTTTTTCAATACGAGCCTGTGTAAATTCACCTAAATCCAAACGACCCTGTTCTGCAAGTTTACGGAAATACTCTAAACCTGGGTCTATATTTGACTCATCTCCACCATATGCAATAGCGGCAGCTAATACTGCAAACTGTGCCTGTGTGGCAGCCTGAACATCGCCAACTGCTACCATATAATCACCTTTTAATATATCATCAAAACTCTTTGGTGCATCTTTAACTATTTTATTGTTTACAAGAACTGTCATTGTTCCATAATATCCAATAATCCAATCACCATCATCATCTTTTGCCCAATCTGGTATTGAATCCCAATTGCTTGTTTTATATTTTAATGTAACGCCTTCTTCCTCAGCAACAGGTCCAAAAGCTTGTCCAACATCACCAATGTCTTTTGTTGCATCTTCTCCTTCTGTTTTGAATAATGATATTTCTTCAGCACTTGACATATCAGTATCCTGATGTTCTATACCATATGTATCTTCTATTTCTGTCCAAGTCTCTACCCAGTTTGCCCAAGTATCAGGCATACCAACTGACTCTATTTTTCCATCCTCTTTAGCTTTTTCAATTATTTCTTCAACTGATAAAGAATTTAAATCAATAGCAGCTGTTTTTGCATCAGAACTTCCACATCCTGCAAGTGTTGACATGCAAAGTCCAATAACCATTGCTGTTTTAAATAATTTTTTCATATTTTATTTCCCTCTCTTTTTATCATTTATATTTTGACAGGATTTATTATATTTTTCGATTGTTAAATCTAGTAGTCTGTTTTTGTAAAATAATATTAAATAATTGTGAAATGTGTATTTTACTTTTAAAAATATATTTTTATTTAATTTAAAGATAACATAAAAAAACAAGGCTTAATGTTGCATAAATAACACTAAGTCTTGTTTTTTATAAAATAAAATATTGTAAGTGAATATATTTCATTCAAATTATTTTCTATTTGCACTCTTATTTGATAATAACTATAATATATTATTATATATTTATTTGTATATAAAAATATTAATTTAAGAAAGGATATATAAAATATGATAAATGATGAATCTACACTTTTATATAATGCTTTAAAATATGAAGAAGGTCACGAAAGAAGAACTCAGCATATTTTAAAAGTATATTCTTTAACAAAATTAATAGGAGAACAAGAAAATATATCAAATGAAGATATGATAATTTTAAATGCTAGTGCTATATTACATGATATTTGTATTAAATATTGCAAAGAAAAATACAGTGGTGATGCTTCTTTAGAAAATCAAAAAATGGAAGCTCCTTATATTGTAGAAAAATTTCTTAAAGAAACAAATTACACTCCTTCATATATCCCTAAAATAATAGAACTTGTAAAAAAACATCATGATTATGATAATATTAATTCAACACTTTTACAAATTCTAATAGAAGCTGATTTGATAATAAATTATTTTGAAACTGAAAATAAAGAAAAAACTTTAAAATTAATAAAAAATATTTTTAAAACAGAAACAGGCAAAAATATTTTTAATTCTTTTAAATTGGAGGAAATATGATTATGTATGAATATAAAATTAATATGTTATTAGAAAAAACTATTGAATTTTTTAAAGGTGACCCTAAAAGAATTCAACATTTAATGAAAGTACATTACTTTTCAAAACTAATATGTAACATGGAAAATATTGACGAACACACCAAATATATAACAGAGTGTTCATCAATAGTCCATGATATAGGCATAAAACCAGCAGAAAAAAAATATGGTAAGTGTGATGGTAAATTGCAAGAACAGGAAGGTCCTGAAATTGCAAAATATATTTTGGAAAATTTAGAGTTTGAAAAAAATGATATAGAAAGAATATGTTATATTGTAGGTCATCACCATACATATAAAAATATTGACGGATTAGATTATCAAATTTTAGTTGAAGCTGATTTTTTAGTAAATTTCTATGAAGAACAAATTTCCCAAAACAGTATAAAAACTGTTTTAGATAAAATTTTCAAAACAAATTCAGCAAAAAGTCTATGTAATATTATATATTTAAATAATTAATTTAAATATTTTTATTATACATTAATTATATTATCTTTATGTCCTTTAAATACAGTTGTTGAAATACTACTTTCTGAAAATATAATACTAACAGGACCACATTGGAAATTATTAATGGTGATAGTAATGGAACATCTGAATTTGATTTTAAAGAAAACTTAAATGAAGTTTTTGATTTTTTAGATAATATAATTAATGTATAATAAAAATATTTAAATTAATTATTTAAATATATAATATTACATAGACTTTTTGCTGAATTTGTTTTGAAAATTTTATCT
>NZ_NFLT01000011.1 GCF_002161055.1 Tyzzerella sp. An114 | reverse complement strand
ATTTATTATAGTATCAAAATTAGTAAAAATCTCATCATAACTATTATGACCATCAAGATTAAGGTCATTTATACCTAAGTTTAATACAATGTAATCAGGTGTCTCAAGGTTATTACTTTCTATATAATATTTAAAATCAAATTTACCGTTGTTAAGAAATGAATTTGTATATCCAGCATATGATAAACTATTACAATAGTTATAAGCAGACCAACCACCTCTGCCCTCATGTCTATTATCCTCTGTTCCTCTTGTACCTATAAGATTTATATTTGTACCATCAGCTTGAAACATTTCTTTTACATATTTTGAATAATAATCTTGATTTATAAGACTATCTCCTAAAAACATAATATTAAGTTCTCTGTTTATTTCTTTATTTGGCACATATTCAAATTCAATAGGTGAATTTTTTTCACCTTTTAAAGTATAATTTATAATTAAATTTTCTTCTTCTACAATAGGTACAATTTTATTTTTATCAAAGATATAACTATAATTATTAGCTGTCACTTTAAATTCAGAATTTGCAGTACTTCCACCAGAAATAACTGTATTACTCAAATATATTTCTGTGTTTCCACTTCTTGTATAATATACCTTATCAGGTACAACAGTTTCTATTTGAGATTTACAACTTTCTTTTAAAGGCTCTGAACTGTTTGTATATATATTTTCTAAAGGTATTTTTACCTTTGAAAGATTTATAAGCATGCGAATTACAGTATCTTTACTATCACTTCTCAATATAATTTCTGTATTTTTATCATTTATAAAATTAGAATTATAATACTTAATTATACCTTTATAAACTATATTATCACTATCTTTTATAGATATTTCTATTCCTGTATTGCTTAAATTTATGCCATTTATAAAATATCTCTCATTTCCACTATTATATATTTTTAAATCAGTTACACCAGTAAAAAATCTGTCAAGTTTTTCATTTCCTAAAGTATTTGAATTAAATACATTTGTATTAAGTGATACACTGTCCGAAAAATCTATGGTTTTAAGATTTTTATCAGAAAAGCCTAAACTGTTTATATTATCGCTATAAAAAGCATCGTTTAATTTTAATTGAATATCATCGTCAAAGACCTCAAAAGTAGGTGTATTGAGAAAATAAAAAAGTTTTACTGAAGAACCTGTAATATTTTGACTGTAAAGAAAATTTTTTATATTTTCAACAGTTTTAATATTTCTAACATTCATAAAACGCATTATTATTTTACTACCATCTGTAGAAAATGATAATGCATCATATATCGATGTTTTTTGTTCTTTATCAGATAGTATATCAAAATGTGTACACATACCATTAAGTATATTAGTATCTATTGGTGAATCACATATAAAAGCTACCGTGTTATCATTTTTATAACTATTTTTTGAATATACTTCCCAGTTTTCAGCACCTGTAAATTCATATACACCAACATTACGTTCTATTCCCCATACACCATTTTTATTTACTATTCTATCTTTATAACCTTCATTTATTTTATAAAGAGGTGAATTTATAGGCAACTCTATAATCTGGTTTTTAGAAAAAAGCTTGAGAATTCCACTTTCTCCTACTCCTGCATAAGTAGATATATTGTAAGGATTAATATTATACACAGGATTAGGTCTGAAAGAAGATGTAGAGCCATTTATAATAGCATTCGTCATTACTTCCCCTGCCATTACAGTGTTATTAAAAATCATTGAAAATGCAATTATTGAAAGTATTTTTCTTTTCACTGTCATAAAACCTCCTTTAGTTTATACTATTATAAGATAAAATTAATTATTAAACAATGGAATAATAAGTAATTTATTTTTATATAACATATAAATATTATTTTATTATTTAAAACTCTTTATATATCAAAGGATAATATAGAAACATATGTTCTTATGAATTTTATAGACTTTAAAGCTGTAGTCAATTTAATTGACTACAGCTTATTAAAAAAATATATATGTACATCATTAATAAAAATTAAATTTTAATTTTAAAAATTTTGCTCATTTTTTAAAAATTTTGCAAAATTCACTAAATCATCAGAATATATCGAACATCCTTTCTTAAAAGTACAATATTGTAATAACTATATAAAACAAGGTATAATATTTAAAAATAAAATTTTGGAGGTATATTATATGCTTAATATAGGCTGTCATCTATCTTCATCAAAAGGATTTTATAATATGGGTAAAGAAGCATTGAAAATAAATGCCAATACATTTCAGTTCTTTACAAGAAATCCTAGAGGAAGTAAAGCTAAAAATATAGATGAAAATGATATAAATAAACTATTAAAATTAATGAATGAAAATAACTTTACAAAAATACTAGCCCATGCACCATATACTTTAAATTGTGCATCTGCTGATAATAAAATAAGAGAGTTTGCATTTATGACAATGGAAGACGACCTTAAAAGAATGGAATATATACCAGGCAATATGTATAACTTTCATCCAGGAAGCCACGTAGGTCAAGGTAAAGAAAAAGGAATTGAGCTGATTTCTGATGTATTAAATAATATCTTAAAAGAAGAACAGACAACTACTATACTTCTCGAAACTATGTCTGGTAAAGGTACTGAAATAGGAAAAAATTTCAAAGAACTTAAAGCTATAATTGATAATGTTAATCTATCACATAAAATCGGTATATGTTTTGATACCTGTCATATGTATGATGCTGGATATGATATAGTTAATAATCTCGATAATGCTTTAGAGGAATTTAATTCCATAATAGGAATTGATAAATTAAAAGCTATACATATAAATGATAGTAAAAATCCTTTTGGAAGCCATAAAGATCGTCATGAAAAAATTGGTATGGGTTATATAGGTTTAGAAGCTTTTAAAAGAATAATAAATCATCCATTACTAAGAAAACTTCCTTTTTATCTTGAAACGCCTAACGAACTTTCAGGATATGCATATGAAATAGAACTCTTAAAGAGAAATTATAATTAAACTTTTTATTTATAAAAGAAATATTTATATAACAAAAATCAAACTATAATACACAAATTAAAATTATTTGATATAATTAATAATATACATACTTAGCACAATACAATTCATTAAGGAGGATTTTTATGAGTAACCGTCCAAGGGCATATAACATAAGAGAATTTAAAGAAATACTCAAAAAAAATGGATATGTATTTGTGCGTAAAGGAAAAGGAGATCATAGTATTTATAGTAATGGTAAAACTACAATAGCTATAGCTAAACATATGAATAAGATGATAGCTTTAAGACTTATAAAAGAAAATAATCTTAAAACAGATTAAAATCGTTACAATTTTATTTCAAAAATAATGTGCTTATAGTAATAAAAATAACTATATGTTATAATATAATAAATAAATCAATTACTAATCCATAATAAAAAGGAGGAGTATTTATGAAAAAGCATTTTGTATTTATAACAACTGCAATATTAACTATTACAACAGCTATACCTATAATAGCAAATGAAGCCATTTCTTCAAAAGATGCACAGCTTAGACCTGACTTTACAATAATAGTTGATGGCAGTGAAATTAATTTCAAAACAGCAAATGGCGATGCTGCATATCCTATATTGTATAAGGATAGTACATATCTTCCTTTACGTGCAATAGGTGAAATTATGGGTAAAAATGTTAACTGGGACGAGGATAATAAAACTATTACTATAAGTGGAAAAAGAGATGCTACATCATCAAATAAAGATAATCCTGATATAGCTAAAAAAAATATTATAATACAAGAAAGACAAGATTTTACAATAATAATTGATGATATAGAAAAAACTTTCTATTCCGCTAATGGAACTAGAATTTATCCAATCCTTTATAACGGAAGTACATATCTTCCACTTCGTTCAATTGGAGAAATAATGAACAAAGAAGTATTATGGAATGCAACAGATAAAATTGTTACATTAAATGGAGACTTTACAGTTACTGATGCTGATAGCTTTGAAACTGTCGATAAAGAAGAAATATCTAGTGGTTATATAGGAAGAAAAGAAGCTCAGAGACTTGCTTTGAAACATGCCCTTGAAACAGAAAATACTGTTAAATTCGTAAGAACGGAATTAAATAAAGTAAATGGCGAATGGGTTTATGATATTGAATTTTATTCAAATGAAAGAGAATATGACTATGTAATAGATGCAGAAACAGGAAAAGTTTTAGATCACGACTATAATATAGATAATTGGACTAAACCTGAAATTAACGATGATATAGGTCTTGAAAAAGCTAAAGAAATAGCTCTTAACCATGCTGGTCTTAAATCAAATAATGTTAAATTCGTAAAAACAAAAATTAATTATGAAGACGGGAAAAAAATATATGAAATAGAATTTTATAAAGGAAATAATGAATATGATTACGAAATAGATGCAACAACAGGAAAAATAATTGATTTCGACTATGACGCAGAAAACTATACATCTAACAGTGACAAAACATTATCTATTGACGAAGCTAAAAAGGTTATTTTAAAATATATAGGCTTAAATGATAATGATAACTATTTTGTAAAATATGAAATGGATTATGATGATGGCCAGCTTGTATATGAATTTGAAATTCGTTTAGGAAGAATTGAATATGAATGTAAAATAAATGCAAAAACTGGTGCTATACTTGAAATTGAATCTGATTATAATGATTAATTAATAAAAAAGGCGGTTTTTTAACCGCCTTTTTTGTTTATTTTATATTAATTCTTTATTTGACGACCTTCATGGTCAATATGATAATCATTTTTTATTATAAGATCAGATAAAGGAACTATTTCATACCCATTCTCCTTAAGACCTTTTATTATACTATCTAAGGCCTCTGGTGTATATTTAGCATCATTATGAAATAATATTATTGAACCATTACCAAGATGTTTATGGTTTAATACTTGACTTATTTCATGTTCTACTCCATATTCTTTCCAATCTAAACTATCAACATCCCATTGTATTGTATAATATCCACATTCCTCAGCAGCTTCTATAACTTTATTATCATACTCTCCGAAAGGTGGACGGAAAAGAAACATATCTTGACCTGTTAGCTCTTTAACTTTTTCGTGGGCAGTCATAAGTTCATTTTTAATTTGTTCTTTCGACATCTGGCTCATATGAGGATGAGTTGATGAATGATTTCCTAAATCATGACCAGCTTCAGCAATTTTTTTTACTTCCTCTGGATAATCTTCAACCCAATAACCACACATAAAAAATGTTGTTTTAACATCGTTTTCATCTAGTATTCTAAGAAGTTCATCTGTATCATCAGCGCCCCAAGCTGCATCAAAACTTATAGCTACTTTCTTTTCAGGAGTATCAACACAGTATATAGGCAATTTCCTTTCATTTTCAGCAAATAGTTGGTTAAAAACTTGAACTGTTGTTCTTTTTCCTGCAAAAACAGCTATTAAAAGTAAACAAACACAAACTCCTATGTACTCAGCCTTTTTTTTGATAATTTCAATTATTTTCCCATTATTCATAAATAAAACCTCACAATGTTTTTTTATAAATATATTCATCAATTATCAAATTTATTTTAAAAAATAAAAAAACCTCCAAAAAAGGAGGCTTTTTAAAAATTTTAGAAAAGCAAATTAATTTCTGTTTTTGCGTTCTCTATATCTTTTATTATTGATTTTTCTTTTTCATCAAAAAGCAATTCTTTGTTATACTCAAAATATTTATCGCAGCCATTTTCTTTTATAAACTTAACACTATAGTAGTTAGCTGTAAGTTCTGTAATAAATATAACCATTTCTTGACCAGTACCGAATGTTTTTTCAATAAATCCAAAAGCGTTATTTAAAAACTCTGATGTATTATTAATAATATTTTGACGATTTTCGACAACATTTGAAAACTCTTCTTTTATATATTGGAAAACATCATCTTTATTCGAAAGGTCTTTTTTCAAAGCACCATTTATATAATTTTCAAGATTTTCTATTGTCATGTTATAGGCTTTTGATTCTGTTTTGTCTATAAGATTTGTTTTTTTCTTATGGTCAAAAACAGCTTTTTCATCATCAATAACAGTTTCAATAATTGATTTGAAATCTGTATCTTTACAATATGGACTTTGAAATTTATCTCTAATTTCTTTAAGTACTGTATAAAGTCTTTCTGTGTGTAAATCTTCCACAAAAGACTCTCTGAAGCTTTCAGAAAGACTACTTAATATAAGACCTATAACACTAAGTTTTTCATCAAAAGGTGCATTTTCAAGCTTTTTAACAGCTTCATCGCTATAATTTCCATTTAATATATTTGATATATTATAATCTGTACGATATTTTTCATAAAGCTCAATATAATTTGCAAAATCTTTAGCTGTCTTTTTATGCTGTAAATATTGATAAACAAAATTTTCATCAGCCTTAATTCCAAGTTTTTTATAAACATCAAGGACTGTTGAAAGGTCTTCCCAACCTCTGGCAGTTACAAATCGTTTGCCATCAACAGTATTTTCCATAATATAAAAATTACTTTTCTTTATATCTAAATATGAAAGTATAGCACCATTAATTCCCTTTCTCCATGCATATTCTTTCCAAACATCATAATCTGGCTCAACATTTATAACCTTCATACGGTCTAAAGTTACAACATCAAATTCTCTTACAGATTTATTATATTCTGGTGGATTTCCTGCTGTAACAATAATCCAGCCTTCAGGCACTTTATGTGTACCAAATGTTTTTGCTTGTAAAAATTGAAGCATTGAAGGTGCAAGAGTTTCAGATACACAATTTACTTCATCTATAAAGAGTATACCCTCTTTAAAACCTGTCTCTGTTATTTTGTCATATACAGATGCTATAATCTCACTCATAGTATATTCTGTTACAGAATACTCTTTGCCACCATATATTTTTTTACTTATAAAAGGTAATCCAACAGCACTCTGTCTTGTATGATGAGTTATACTATAAGATACAAGACCTATTGAACACTCTCCTGCAATCTGCTCCATAACAGCAGTCTTTCCTATACCAGGAGCACCCATAAGAAGTATAGGACGCTGTCTCACAGAAGGTATAATATATTCTCCAAATTCATCTTTTGCAAGATAGGCTTTTACAGTATTTTTAATTTCCTCTTTAGCTCTTTTTATATTCAAAATTTAATCCCTTCTTTCTAAAATATCATTTTTACCTAAAACAACTTTTAATGCCCATGGTGGTACAGTCTTGTCATTGTATTCTTCATCTATAAAAACAAAAGCAGTTTCAAAAGAAGGCATTTTTTTCGGAAAAACACCCCAACCATCTGTAAAATATATAAGCCCTTTTAAATTTTTAAATTCTCCCTCTTCAATGAGTTTTTCAACATACTCAAATGTTGGTCTAAAATCTGTTCCGCCCATTCCTGAAATTTGAAAGTTATCCATAAATCTTTCTATATCTTCTTTTGATTGAGCTTTAAAATCTCTCTGTATTCCTGCATCACACTGTATTATATGTACATTAAATTTTCTGAAAAAACTTTCATTATTTAAAAGTATAGAATATGTCTCCTCTAAAAAAGTTTTTATTGTGTCTCCTTCACAAGATTCAGATGTATCAATAGCAATCACAAGTTCCTCAATCTTTTTTTCTTCTTTATACTCTAAAGGCTCTATAAGAGGCATATTACCATAGATATTAAGACCATAAGTATAAAATATATAGTCATAAGAATCATCATCTATATGAATATTTTCACTTAAAGTTACAAACTTTTCTAAAAATCTTTTATAGTTATATCTTTCTCGATTTTCGACTTTTAAATAAGAAATAATATCTCCAACCATATCTCCTATATCTCTTGATAGAGTTTCAAGGTTTGTTTGGGTTTTTTCGCTTATATCCTGCCATTTTTTAGATAACTCATTTTGACTATTGTTTTCATTATTATTATCATTGTCCCTATCATTTTGATTATCATTATTATTTTTATCATCATCATTTTGCCAGAAAACATGGTCACATTCTCTAAACTCAAGCTGTAATTTTGCAATTTCTCTTACAGATAAATTTTCTTCTTTTAATTTCTCATAAATACCCTCAGCAGTCAAAACCTTTAGTTTCCTTCTAAGTCTTTCATAAACTTCAACTCTTTTATCAGAAACAGTTAATTTAAGACATTTAAAAGGTAAACTATCTATTATAGACTCAACGGCAATATCACAGGCAATATTATAAAGTTCTTCATTTTTTTTTCCTCTGTTAAAAGGATGTCTAAATATACAATGAAGTATCATATGCATATAAAGTCTATTTACAAGTATTCTATCAGACAAATATTTATCCGTTAAAAATCTTGGATTATACAATATTTTTATACCGTCTGTACCTGTATACAGTGTTGAAAGGTTCATTTCATAGGAAAGTCCACTTAAAGCTGTATCAAGAAAACGCATTGATATATAAAGTTCATTCCTTGATGATTTTAATATTTTTTCTCCTACTTCAATAAGTTTTCTGTGGGTTTCATTCAAATTCATCACCCCTTAAAGTTCAAATGTTTTAGTTTTATTGCTTTTAAAATTTTTATGGCAATAGTCCATAATAAAAGATGTTATATCAGTCTTTCCATTTTCACCTGAAAATTTCATGGCATAATCAGCACTTTTCTCATCAAAAAGTCCCCATTTTGTTAAAAGTTTTATTTTTTCAACATCTCCCAAAGATATATAATACTCTGATGTAAACTTTATATTTTCTCTTATATAGTCTAAATATATTTGCTTTTTATCATCAGTAAGTTTATAAGGATATTCCAAACGATACATGGCAAATAGCATTACCATAACATTTCCATCTTCACGTTTTGTAAGATAGAAATATGAGTCATAATGTCTAAAATCAATACCAGAATTTCTTATACACTGATGAAATATATGACCTGTTCCATAATTTACTTGATGAAAAAGTCTTGCGGGAGTATCCTCTATATACTCATATTGAAAATCAGGAACAACTAATTTTGCTCTTTGCCCATAATCAAAATCAACTATTATATGTAATTCTTGAGTTAGAGGCGCTATAATATCCGCCACATTTATATATTTTCCAAAAGTTATATATTTAAGTCTTATACAATTTAAAAACATTCCTGTACCTGTCTTCTCAAGGCTTTTAGGTAAAACAACACTCTCAATATTTCTACAATTATAAAAAACATAGTTTCCAACAGACTTACAGCCTTCAGGAATATCTATACTTTTAATATTTCTACAATTATGAAAAGCATAGCTTTCTGTATTCTGTATACCTTCAGGTATATAAATATTTTCCAAAGACTCACAACCAGATAGCATATATTCTGAAATATTTTCAAGATTTTCAGGTAAATGTATATAGTATAAATATTTACAACCACAAAAAGCATATTTTCCTATTTTTGTAACAGTGTCAGGAATATATATGCGTTTTATAGCTTCTCCTTCGTCGCTTTCACAATCTTTTTCACCTTCTATGAATATATATGAAATTTCATCTTCTTTATCATTTGGCAAAAACTCATTTTCAGTATAAAAAGCATAATCTCCTATCTCAGAAACAGTTATACCATTTATAGTATCAGGTATACGTATTTCAGAAACTCTCCCCTTTATGCCTGTAATCTTTATTCCATTTTTTTGTTTTTCATAAAAAATCTCTGTGGAAATCATAACAATCCTTCCTTAAACTTCTTTAAAAAACTATAATATTACATTATTTAATTATATGTCTTTTATCTACATTATGTCAATTCAAAAATAAAAAGCATTGTTATAAAAACAATGCTTTTTATAGAGTTATTTATCATATTTTCTATCAACAGCTCTTCCATTTCCTTCATCAAATAACATTGACTCATAATCTCTTACACATATGACTATATCAGGCTTATATTCCAATATATACTGTGATAAAGTTTTATCGTTATAGTGTCTAAGGTCAAGGGAACGCATTTCATTGAAACTATAATACATGAGAGACTCTAAAGGATTTGTAAAACTGTCACCGTATATTAAAACAGAAGGCAAATCAGGTCTTTCAGTTTTTATTATAGTTTCTCCTACATCTCCACCCATATAAAAATCATAAGTTATAAATTCATTTTTATTTTCAGGCATTTTATAAACAGTAGGAGAAGAATATCTTCCATCATTAGTTCTTGAAAGACTTAAGGGTTCTCCAAAATCTGCATATAATAACTTCTCATCAGTATCATACATTCCAAAAAGTTTTCTATTTCTTGAACCTAAATATGGATTTTCAATATTTTGAAAACGTATATTTGTAGGAAGTTTTAAATTAAAATCTGTTGTATTATTTATAGCATTTATAATTGTAGTGTAAAGAGTATATGCTCCACTCATTGTATAATGGTTGTCTGTTGTTGACCACATACTTTCCGGATTTCCCATTTTATCAAATACTACACCCATATCAATATAATTTATATGTCTTTCTGCCATATGATTTTTAGTATAAACAAGTTCTGTATCTGTAAACTCTTTTCGATTATTCAAATAATCGGGATATCTATCTTCAAAATATGCATACTGACATGGTACAGCTATATAATAATATTTACCACCATATGATTCTGCAATATCCCTTACTGCCGATACATTATCAGCATTTATTTTTGATTTGTTTTCAATATATAAAGGGTCTACAACTTCAAAGTTATTAAAAGGAAGTAAAATATCATCTTTTACAACAATGTCATTAACAACAGGTCTTTTCAATATTTTCATATTTACAAATGTATTTATTTTCATTAAAACCTCTCTTGCCTCACATTGGTCTTCAAGATACTTGCCTAAACCCTCAAAATACTCTCCTGATATAAATGACTCCTTTGAAAATCTAGGTAACTGAGCAAGATTTCTATTCTCATAGAAAGAATAATCATACTTTACAGAAAAAACCGTTGCAACTCCTGTAATTGATATAAAAAATACAAAGGCACATATACAGAATAGTTTTGAAACTTTTTTCATAAAATCTGCCTCCTAAAATCTAAAATATATAAAAGGATTAAATGAACCTGAAACAAGCTCTATGTATGAAATAGCAAATAATACAAGAGCTATAAAAATAGGACACCAGTTTAAAGCAAGTCTGAAAAATGCTTTTTTCCTTCTCTTGAAAAATGCCAACTGAATAATATTTTTTATAGGCATTGAGAATATGAAAGCTATTATAAATTCATATCTATATTGAAGAAGCCAATACAAAGTTTGATTGCTCCAAAGTCCATTTCCTCCACCAAACATAGCTTTTATAAACATAGCCGTTTCTGACATTGTAACACATCTAAAAAGAACCCAGCTTATTATAACAACAAACATTGTATATATGTGTCCAACAAATGATGGAAGATTTTTAAGTTTATCTCCCCAAAGATACTTCTCTCCTATAAGTACTATAAAAAACCATAATCCCCAAAATATAAAATTCCAACTGGCTCCATGCCAAAGTCCTGTTAAAAACCATACAACAAGTAAATTTATAATATTTCTTTTTACACCTTTTCTATTTCCACCTAAAGGAATATAGACATAATCCCTAAACCATGTTGAAAGTGAAATATGCCACCTTCTCCAAAATTCATTTACAGTTTTTGAAATATAAGGATAATTAAAGTTTTCTAAGAAATGAAAACCAAACATTTTTCCAAGACCTATTGCCATATCTGAATAAGCTGAAAAATCAAAATAAATCTGAAAAGTATAGGCAATAGCTCCAACCCATGCAAGAGAAGCTGAAAGGCTTGATGTCTGTATAAAAATACCATCAGCTACACTGCCCATTCCATTAGCAATAAGCATTTTTTTTGCAAATCCAAACATAAATCTTACTGCACCCTCTGAGAAATCCTTTACATTCTCATGTCTTTTTCCAATCTCACCTTCAACAGTTGAGTATCTTACAATAGGTCCTGCTACAAGCTGTGGAAAAAGAGAAATATATAAAGCTAATCTTAAAGGATTTTTTTGAACTTCAGCTTGTCCTCTATAAACATCTATAACATAACTTAAACCCTGAAAAGTATAAAATGATATACCTATTGGCAATGTTATTTCTGGAATAGGAACAACAACCCCTAAAGAATTTATTATTTCTGCAATAAATCCGCTGTATTTAAAGTAACATAAAAGCCCTATTCCGCAAAATACCGCAAAAAATACTGCTCCCTTTCTTGCTTCCTTTCTAAATCTTCTTCCAGCGAATATACCACATATATAATTTATAAGAACTGAAACAACCATAAGTATTATAAATTTAGGTCCGCCCCAGCCATAGAAAATTATGCTGAATATGAGAAGTACAAAATTTCTTATTCCTCTTAATTTCTCAGGTATAACAAAATATATTGCAAATAAAAGAGGTAAAAAGAAACTTACAAACTCAATACTGCAAAAAACCATATTATCCCCCCTAAATATAATATAAATTTATTTTACCATATATTATAACTAATAAGTTTACAAAAATCTTAAAATATATGTATTTTAAAAATTGTTGAAAACAATACGAACATACGTTATAATATTCAAATAGCGAGGAGGAAAAACTTATGACAAAAAAAGATGTACTTGAACTTAAAAGACGATTAAAAAAAGATAAATGTACTTTTACAAAAATGTGTGGTTGTTATGTAGATATCAATAAAAACAAGGTTTTGACATTTTCTGAAACTTTTTTAAATTTAGAGGAAGAAGAACTTTTTAAATATCTTGATATTGCAAAGAAAACTTTATCAGGTACAGTTGGTAATAATATTCTCGAACTTAAGTTCGAACAATCTGAAGAAACATCAGAGGGAAAACGAGGTCTTTTTATGGCTTTAAAAGACAGTGGACTTAAAAATGATGATATATTAAATATGTTTTATGATGTAATAATTGATACATATGAAACAGAAAAAAATTATCTAATACTTTTATTTAAGGATGCATATGATGTTATAACAAAAACAACAGATAACAATGCTCTTGATGAGTCTGAAACTGTTTTTGATTACATATTATGTGCTATATGTCCTGTTGATGTCACAAAAGCTGGTTTAAGCTATATTGAAAGTGAAAACAGAATTGGAGCAAGATTTAGAGATAAAATTGTAGGTATGCCAGATACAGGTTTTATTTTTCCGGCTTTCTCTGACCGTTCTACTGATATTCATTCTGTAATGTATTATACAAAAAATCCTAAAGACCCAAAACCTGATTTTATGGTTTCAGCTTTAGGCTGTAACGAGGAAAAAACTTCAACACAACAAAAAAATATGCTTAAAGATATAGTTTCTCATGCTTTAGGTGGCGATGATGAAGAAACAGAAGATATATTTATGGAGATACAGGAAAGTATAAATGCTGTTGTTGAAGAAAACACAAATATATATAATAAGGAAGAAATTACTCTCACAGCTGATAATATAGCTGACATTGTATGTGACATTGATATCCCAAAAGAAACTGCCGAAAAAATAGAAAATATATACAGAGCTGAATTTGGAGATAAAGCTCCTCTTGCTGAAAATCTCATTGACAGTAAAACTCTTGCTTTAGCTGAAAAAAGAAGAAATGAAAAGGCTTTACAAAATCAAGTTGTAAATCTTACAAAAAAATTAGAGGAAATAAGAACAGAAGAAAAAGAAAACAGTCTTGTTATAAAGACAGCTCACAAAAAAGATGTAAAAACAGATGTTATAAATGGCATAAAATATGTAATGATACCTATTGAAGAAAATGAAACTATAAGTATAAACGGTGAAACAAAAGAAATATAATAAAAAAGGAAACTGTTTTAAAAAAGACAGTTTCCTTTTTTGCATTTCAGATAAATATTTTAAATAGGATTTTTTATTATTCAAAAAACATTTTTATATCATCTTCAACATTTGTTATGCCTGCTATTCCAAAGTTTTTAACTAAAACATCAGCAACATTTGGAGAGAGGAAAGCTGGAAGTGTTGGTCCAAGATGTATATTTTTAACACCAAGATGAAGAAGTGCTAAAAGAATAATTACAGCTTTCTGCTCATACCATGCTATATTGTATATTATAGGGAGGTCATTTATATCTTCAAGACCAAACACCTCTTTTAATTTCATGGCTATAACAGCAAGAGAATAACTGTCATTACACTGTCCTGCATCAAGAACACGAGGAATTCCTCCTATATCCCCTAAATCAAGTTTATTGTATTTATATTTAGCACAGCCTGCTGTGAGAATTACTGTATCTTTAGGGAGTGCCTTTGCAAACTCTGTGTAATAGTCTCTTGATTTACTTCTTCCATCACAGCCTGCCATTACAACGAATTTTTTAATAGCTCCACTTTTTACAGCTTCAACAATCTTATCAGCAAGAGCTAAAACCTGATTATGAGCAAAACCACCTATTATTTCACCTGTCTCAATCTCTGTTGGAGGTGGACATTTTTTAGCGTGTTCTATAATTTCTGAAAAATCTTTGTGTTCTCCTGTTTTACCAGCAATATGTTTACAGCCTGTAAAACCTACTGCACCTGTTGTATAAACTCTGTCTTTATAACTATCAAGAGGAGGAACAAGACAGTTTGTTGTTAAAAATATAGGACCATTAAATGATAAAAATTCCTCTTTCTGTTTCCACCATGCATTTCCATAGTTTCCTGCAAAATGACTGTATTTCTTAAATTTTGGATAATAATGAGCAGGAAGCATTTCGGAGTGAGTATATACATCAACACCTGTTCCCTCTGTCTGTTCAAGGAGCATTTCAAGGTCTTTAAGGTCATGACCTGATATAAGTATTGCAGGATTATTTCTTACACCTATATTTACTTTTGTTATTTCAGGATTTCCATAGGCTTCTGTATTTGCACTGTCTAAAAGTGCCATAACATCAACACCATACTTTCCTGTTTCAAGAGCAAGAGCTGTAAGTTCACCAACTGTCAAAGTATCATCAAGAGTTTTTGCAAGGGTACTTTGTAAAAATGCGTTTATATCTTCGCTATCTTTCCCAAGAGCATTTGCATGTTTTAAATATGCAGCCATTCCCTTTAATCCGTATACTATCATCTCTCTTAAACTTCTTATATCTTCATTTTCTGTTGAAATTACACCAACTTTTTCAGCTTTTTCAATAATCTCATCATCACTTGAACAAATATATCCACCAACTTTAAAAGTGTCTGTTATATTATAATTTTCTATAAGTTTAGCACTTTCTTTCATTGTGTCATATATACGAGATTTTATAACTTCATCATCAAAATTTGCATTTGTTATTGTGACAAAAAGATTTTCACTTATAATTCTATTTATATATGGTGGAACAATTTTATTTTTATTTCTTAAAGCTGTTGTTATCTCTGAAATTCCTTTTGTTACATATATAAGCATATCTTGAAGTTTTGCTGTCAAAGGTTTCTTTCCACAAACTCCTGACATCGTACAGCCTTTACATCCGGCTGTTTCCTGACACTGGTAACAAAACATTTTATTTTCCATTTTAATTCTCTCCTTAATATATAATTATTTTTCAACTGGAAATACTACTGTAAGAAACATTTTAAAGGCTTCCTCTCCATATACAGAATGAGGTTTTCCTGCTGGCATAACAAGAGTTTCTCCTGCATTTAAAATATATTCTTTTCCATCAACAGTAAATTTTCCTTTTCCCTCTAAAACAGTAACCATAGCATCTCCTTCAGATTTATGAGTTCCAAATTCTTCACCTTTATCAAAGGCAAAAACTGTAAGACTTACATATTCATTCTGTGCAAGAGTACGGCTAACAACTTGACCACTTTGTATATTTACAAGGCTTGAAAGAGTTTCAACTGACTCATGATTTATATTTTTAATATATTTCATATATAATCAATCCTTTCTTTAAGGTTTATTTCAAACTATGGTCATATTATATATTAAGTTTTTTAAAAATTCTGTTGTATTTACAACATAAATAAAATTTTATGAAAAAAGAGGATATTTTTAAAATATCCTCTTTCTTACTTATACAAATATACAAATTATTAATTTACATCTTTTGTTGCAACAATGTCAACACCAGTATCAACCACATTTGATAAAATTACATCACCAATATGAACTGGTGCTTTAACTTCAACACCTTTTAAAGCTTTTACACATTCAAATATTTTTCCTTTTGGAATATCCTCTTTTGTTTTTACAGAAACTGTCTCAGCACTGCCATTTAAAACTTTTACAGTTGAAGTAACAATTCTTGTTGGATTTGTCACTTCTTTTCTAGCGTAATCATCACCACGTTTACAGGTATTTCCTGTTACACTTACAACTTCATTTCCATTCATTGTAACAGTAAGAGCACATCCCATAGGACAACCTATACAAGTTAAATATCTTTCTTCCATTGTATTATGCCTCCTCTATTTTTACAGTTATAGTCTTTAAGTCAGGATATTTAAGAAGCTGTTCTTTTGTAAGTTTTATTTCTTCCATCTCTCCTGGAGCAACAACAGGACGTTTTCTTCTTATAACTCTTTCATCATCAAAATATGCAGATACATAACAGTTTTTATATACACCACCTACACGGAAACGAACTGTTATACTATCATCCATACGCTGAACATTAATATTTTTAGGTACTGTATATCTAACACCATCTATTGGATTTAACATAATTTCATGACCTTCAGATTTTCTTTCTTTGCCATTCTTTACATATATAGCAGCATTTTTTCCTGCTGTTGTAGCTTCCTCAGAAACAAAGTCAACTAAATCATGAACATGAAGAACGTTCCCACAGGCAAATACACCTTCAATGCTTGTTTCAAGACTTTCATTTACATTAGGTCCTGATGTGATAGGGTTCATTTCTACACCCATTCCCCTTGAAATTTCATTTTCAGGTACAAGACCAACAGATAAAAGAAGTGTATCACAAGAATAATACTCCTCTGTTCCTGGTATAGGTTTTCCTTTACTGTCTACCTCAGCAAGTGTAATTCCTTCAAGTCTTTTTTTTCCTTTTATATCTAAAACTGTATGACTGAGTTTTAAAGGAATTCCATAGTCATCAAGACACTGTACAATATTTCTCTTTAAACCTCCAGAATAAGGCATAAGCTCTGCAACAACTTTTACTTTAGCACCTTCAAAAGTCATTCTTCTTGCCATTATAAGACCGATGTCTCCTGAACCAAGGATTACAACTTCTCTACCTGGCATATATCCTTCTATGTTTACAAGTCTTTGAGCTGTTCCTGCAGAAAAAATACCTGCTGGACGATATCCTGGTATATTTAAAGCTCCTCTTGACCTTTCACGACAACCCATAGCTAAAACTATTGCTTTTGCTTTGATTTCAAAAAGTCCCTCTGTTCTGTTCATAGCTGTAACAACTTTATCAGGACTTATGTCCATAACCATTGTATTTAATTCATATTCAATATTTAATTCTTTTACTTGCTCAATGAATCTTGCTGCATATTCTGGTCCTGTAAGTTCCTCTTTAAATGTGTGAAGACCAAACCCGTTATGTATACACTGATTGAGAATTCCTCCCAATTCCTTATCTCTTTCCAATATCAAAATACTGTCAATACCATTTTTTTTGCTTGAAATAGCAGCGGCAAGACCTGCTGGGCCACCGCCAATTATAACTACATCATAAGATTTCATATTTTGACGCCTCCCTTTTATAATGTATCTTTATTAGTTCCTACAACAATTTTAGAATTACCACCAGATTTTGTAATTTCAAACATACTTACACCAAGCTCACGGGATAAAATTTCCATTGTTCTAGGAGAACAGAAACCTGCTTGACATCTACCCATGCCAGCTCTAGTTCTTCTCTTGACACCATCTAATGATTTTGCTCCTATTGGTCTACGGATTGCGTCAATAATTTCACCTTCTGTTATCATTTCACAGCGACATATAATATTGCCATATTCTGGTTTTTCTTTTATTAAAGCTATTCTTTCTTCTTTACTCAATGTGTTTGGATTTAAAATGCCTTTTCTTGTTCCTACAAAATCAGGATTTTCTTCAAGTCCAAGTTTTTCTTTTAAAATATTTGCAACCATCTCTCCTATGGCTGGACAACTTGTAAGTCCTGGAGACTCTATACCTGCACAGTCAATGAATCCTTTTGCATCAGAAACTTCACCTATTATAAATTCATGACCGTCTTCATGAGCACGAAGTCCTGCAAAAGATGTTATAACTTGTCTCATAGGTATATTATTTACATTTAAAGCTGACTGACTTATAACTTTGTCAAGTCCTTCTCTTGTTGTATTAGTTCCCTCTTTATTTTCTATATCATCAGCTGTTGGACCTACAAGAAGATTTCCATGAACAGTAGGTGCTACAAGTACACCTTTTCCAAATTCATTTGGAAGTGTAAAAATAGTACTTGAAACGTGTTCTCCTGCACTCTTATCTAATAAGCAATATTCTCCTTTTCTTGCTGTAATATGGATTTTATTTTCGCTAACCATATTATGGAATTTATCAGCATATACACCAGCTGCATTTACAACATATTTTGTTTTTATTACTCCATTATTTGTATAAAGTTCAAAACCTTCATCAATTTTTTTAATATCTAATACCTCTGTATTAAACTTAAACTCAATACCATTTGCATTGGCATTTTCAGCAAGAGCAATATTTAAGTTAAAAGGACATACTATTCCGGCACTAGGTGCGTATAAAGCAGCATACATATTATCAACAATATTAGGTTCCATTTCTTTAACTTCTTCTTTAGTTAATATACGTAAGCCTTTTACCCCATTAGCTAAACCTTTTTTATATAACTCCTGTAAACTAGGCATATCCTTTTCATTGAGACATACAACTAATGAGCCATTTCTCTTAAAAGGAAAATCTAAGTCCTTTGAAAGTTGTTCCATCATTTCATTTCCACGAACATTAAGTTTCGCCATGAGAGAACCCGGTTCAGCATCATATCCGGCATGGGCTATTGCACTGTTAGCCTTAGATGTTCCACAACATACATCTTCTTCTTTTTCTATTACACAAGCTTTTACTTTATAACGTGATAATTCTCTTGCTGAGGCTGCTCCGGACACACCGCCTCCGATTATAATTACATCATACATGATAAAATCTCTCCTTTAATTTAGTTTACAAAAATTATATAATTTAATATTTTTTACCAAGGAATAGCTGAAAAAAGTAATACCGCAGCAATAGCTCCTATAATAGGTCCTATAAGAGGAACAACAGCATATCCCCAATTTGAACTTCCCTTATCTTTTATAGGAAGAATAGCATGAGCCAAACGTGGACCAATATCACGAGCAGGATTTATTGCATATCCTGTAAGACCTCCAAGAGACATACCTATTGATACAATAATTCCAAATACTAAGAATTTATCAAATCCACCAGCAAGTTCTGGAACATTTGCTATCCCCTTAATAGCAAATACAAGAACAAAAGCACCTATTGCCTCACTTAATATGTTTCTTCCTATATTTGGAACAGCTGGACTTGTACAAAATACACCACGTTTTGCATCTTTATCTTTTGTTGCATCAAACTGGTCTTTAAATAATATATAAACCAATACAGCACCAACAAAAGCACCTGCAAACTGTGCTATTATATATCCCGGAACAAGGGCCCATTCAAAGCTTCCATCAATAGCAAGAGCTATTGTGAGGGCTGGGTTAAAGGAAGCCCCTGAAGCTGCACCAAATATGAATGCCGGAACCATAACTGCAAGACCCCAAGCAAAGCAAATTTGAATAGGTCCGGCTCCTTTCATACCTGATTTTTCAAGTGTAACATTGGCTACTACTCCGTCTCCTAAAAGAATAAGTATCATTGTACCCAAAAATTCTGAAATATATGGTAACATTATTAGTCCCCCTCTTACCCAAACAGATATTTATATTCTATATTCAATTTTTATTGAAACAAATTAATCTTCCTTAGCCCAGCCATAAGCATATTTGACAGCTTTATGCCAACCTTTTATTTTTGAGAGTCTCTTTTCTTCATCAAGACATGGTTTAAATATTTTATCTATTGCCCAGTTCTTAATAACATCTTCTTTGTTAGCCCAATATCCAACTGCAAGACCTGCAAGATATGCTGCACCCATAGCTGTTGTCTCTACACACTGTGGTCGATTTACAGGGGCATTTATTATGTCAGCCTGTGTTTGCATAAGGAAATCATTTGCACTAGCTCCACCATCAACTTTTAAAGAAGCAAGTTTTATACCTGAGTCCTCCTCCATAACTGTTAATACATCATGAACCTGATATGCTAAAGATTCCAAAGTTGCGCGTATTATGTGATATTTATTAACTCCACGAGTAATTCCTACAATAGTTCCTCTTGCGTACTGGTCCCAATATGGAGCTCCTAATCCTGTGAAGGCTGGAACAACATAACAACCGTTAGTATCTTTTACCTTTTTAGCCATATACTCTGAGTCTGGTGATGAGTCTATAAGTCTTAATTCATCACGTAACCATTGAACAGCCGCACCTGCAACGAATATTGAGCCTTCTAAAGCATAATTTACTTTTCCGTCAAGTCCCCATGCTATTGTTGTTACAAGACCATTTTCAGAAAATACTGGTTTTTCTCCTGTATTCATAAGAAGGAAACAACCTGTTCCATATGTATTTTTGGCCTCTCCTGCTGTGAAACAAGTTTGACCAAATAAAGCTGCTTGCTGGTCTCCTGCTGCTCCTGATATAGGTATTGATCCACCTAAGAATGATGGGTCAGCTTCTCCATATACACAGCTTGATGGTTTTGCTTCTGGAAGCATGCTTTTTGGAATATCAAGTTCTTTAAGAATTTCATCGTCCCATTCTAAAGTGTTTATATTGAAAAGCATTGTACGAGAAGCATTTGAGTAATCTGTTACATGAACAGCTCCCTTTGTAAGTTTCCAAATTAACCAAGTTTCAACAGTACCAAAAAGTAAATCTCCTTTTTCAGCCTTTTCTCTTGCTCCCGGAACATTATCTAAAATCCATTTAACTTTTGTTCCTGAAAAGTATGCATCGATTATAAGCCCTGTTTTCTTTCTAAAAACTTCTGTAAGTCCTTTTTCTTTTAAAGAATCACAATATTCAGATGTTCTTCGACATTGCCATACAATAGCATGATATATAGGTTCACCTGTATTTTTATCCCATACAATGGCTGTTTCCCTCTGATTTGTAATACCGATAGCAGCAATATTTTCAGCAGCAGCTCCAATCATATTCATTGCTTCAACAGCAACACCAAGCATACTTGCCCAAATTTCATCTGCATCATGTTCTACCCAGCCTGGCTTTGGAAAATACTGTGTGAACTCTCTCTGTGCCACAGAGCACATTTCACCTTTTTCATTGAATAAAATACATCTGTTGCTAGTTGTACCTGCGTCCAATGCCATTACATACTTTTCCATAATTGTGTCCCCCTTTTATATACATTCATTTTAATATTCAAACTGTTACTCTAACAGTTTAACATCATTAATTACATTTTCCAAACATCATGATTTGTTGTTGAAACAGCTATTACACCGGCTGATAAAGCACCCATAACAGATTCTTTATCTGTTATAAGTCCACCTGCAATGATTGGAACTTTTGATGCACGACAAATTTTCTTGATTATTTTAGGCATAACTCCTGGTAAAACTTCGATAAAATCTGGTTTAACCATATATTCCTGTTGTTTTATAATTTCAAGTGACATTGAATCTAATAAAAAATATCTTAATATTGTAAACATTCCCAAGTCTTTTCCTCTTTTAATTAAAGCTGGTTTTGTAGAAATTATTCCATCAGCATCTGTATTTTGTCTTATGAAATCAACAGAAACTTCCTTTGAGCTTAAACCTGTTATCAAGTCGATATGTACCATAGCAATTTTATTTGCATCTTTTATTTTTTTAATAATACCCTTTAAAGAACATATATCCCCAAATAATATAAAAATAACTCTTATATCTTTTATTCCACAGCACTCCTCCAATCCTTTCATATCTTTGACAGAAGCAATTACTGGATTTGCTTCTACTGCTTCATAAAATCTGTTATCCATATAAACCCTCTCATACTTATAATAAAATTCTTAGTTACGTAAAAAAGAGCAAACTTAATAAGCAGCATCTCTGCTGATATAAATTTGCTCTCCAAATACGGCACCCTTTTTTAATTGACTTTATATTATCATATTACACATAACTTTTCAATAGTTTTTGAAAATCATCATCTTTTTTGTTTACTTTTAGTAAATTTTATAATATTTTTTATGCATTTATTACAAAAACTTTGTTAAAACCAAGGTCTTAAAATAAAATCAATAATGTTATTAGAGAAAAATTGTTTTTACTGTAACTTAATAAAAATATTAAATATAATTAGTTAAATTAAGGTCTTTTATAATACAAAATATATTATAAAAGACCTTTTTGAATTTATAAAATATATTTAATTAAAGTGATATATTTGCCTCTTTCTGTTTGTTCATTTCGTTTAACTGTTCCATAATTTTCTGCTGATATTCACCATGAAGTTTATATCCTTTGCAATAAATTATGAAGCCTAATATTGTTATTACAGAAGGTATAGCTATCATTATTATTCTCATACCAAAAAGAGTTGTTCCTGTCTGAGCAACATTTGGAACATATCCAACAATTGTTAAACCAACACCAATTAACCAAGCAGCAACAGCTGATGCTGTTTTAACTAATAATGTCTGGAATGAAGCTATAACACTTTCATTTCTTGTTCCGAATTTAACCTGACCATAGTCAATAACATCTGCTAACATAACTGTTGTAGCACCTAATGTAAATCCTGAACCTAATTTAAGAAGTATACCTGATAAAGCTACTAAGAATGCGTTCTGTGGTAAAATAAATCCTGCAATTAATAATAACACTAAACCAACAGCTGGTAAGAAGCAAGCTAATCCAAATACAGCTTTTTTGCTCATTATTTTAGAGAGTATTGGGAATAATATAAGTCCGGCTATTTCAGCAAGTCCTGCAAATGCAGTGAATATTGGATAAAGATTTTCGTTTCCAACAACATATGTAAAGTAATAAATTGCCATACCACCTGAAATCTGAGCAACTAAATTGTAAGCAAGAACAACACCGATATATACTGTAAGCTGGTCATTCTCTTTGATAATTTTGATAGCTTTTTTAATACTTGTTCCTTCTTTTTTACCTGTTTTATCTGTTTTAGATACATTACAACTGCTATCTCTTACATTTACAACTGTTATGATAGTTGTTATTACGAATACTACTGCTATAACTAAAGCAAGTTTTTCGTAACCTGTTGTTACATTACCTTTTCCAAAGAATTTAACAGCAGCAAGGCCGAAACCACCCATAATTAACCAAGCTAAGCTGGCAAAAATTCTAGGAATAACTGACATTTTGTTTCTTTCTTCTGGAGTTTTTGAGAGTGATGGTAACATTGACCAATATGGTATATCCATCATTGTGTATGTCATACCCCATAATATGTACATAACAGAGTAATAAACATTCAACTGACCGCCCTCTAATCCTGCTGGTTTCTTAAAGAGGAATGCTAAAACAACTGCATTTATAACTGTTCCGATTAAAATCCAAGGTCTAAATTTTCCCCATTTTGTTCTTGTATTATCAACTATCATACCCATCATTGGGTCATTGATAGCATCCCATAATCTGGCTACCAAGAACAAGTTACCAACAAATAAAGATGCAAGTCCAATTGAATCTGTGAAGTAAATCATTAAGTAATATGAAACTACTGCATAGCACAAGTCTTTACCAAGTGCACCAATACCAAATGAATACCTCTCTTTAAAAGATAATCCCATAATTAATTCATCCCTTCCTGTTTTGATGAATTAATATTATCATATTAAAATAGATTTTACAATTTGTATAACCACTCAAATTTTAGTAAAATATTTATTAACTTTCACTATATGTAAATATATGTTTTACTTATATTTTACCAAAATTTTTTCTTAATTTTTAGTAAAATATTTTACTGCCTTAAAATCCCTTGATTTATCAATAAAAATGGCAGCTACAAAAGTAGCTGCCATAATTAATAAATCATTTAATTTTATTAAATTTAATTATCATACTATCATAATCACCGGATAATCTTACATCTATACCGCAGTTCATAAAATATTCACCTGTTTTTGATATTTCTTGGTCTTTAATTTTAAGTAAATATTTACTATTTTTTTCTAAATGTCTTAATTTTATATTAACACCTCTATGACCAATTTCACTCTGTGGCAAGAATACAAATACTAATCCCTCATCATCTTTTATGTACTGATAAGTATTATATCTGTTCTTAGATTTATTCTCTAATCTATAAAAATCGCCTTCTTGAACAATATGTCTTATATCTTTATATTCTGATATTAACTCTTTAGATAACTGTACATCATCATCATTAAATTTTAATATATTGCATCCAATACCTAATGTTCCCATCATAGCACTATGATATCTAAATTTCATAGGTATAATTCTCTGTGATAAGAAGTTTGGACAGTCTGTTACCCAAGCTCTCATGGCTTTTATAGGATAAATATATGAATAACTTTCCTGAATAAATAATCTATCATAAGCGTCTGTATTATCACTTGTCCAGAAGTCATCAAATATGCCTAAAATACCATAATCAATTCTTCCACCACCTGATGCACAAGCTTCAAAAAGTACATTAGGGTGTTTGACTTTCAATGTTTTTACTATATCATATATAGTCATTATATGTTTATACCATAAGTCTTTTTCAACATTAGTCTGTGATATAGGTCTATTTGCGTCCCATTTTATATAATCAATATCATAATTTGTGAGCAAATCATCTATCATATTATATATAAAATCTTTTACTTCTTTTTTAGTAACATCCAATACATACTGACCTCTTGATGTGTCACTTTCTCTTGTATCAAAGTGATATATCCAATCTGGATGGTCTTTATAAAGCTGTGATGCAGGATTTACCATTTCAGGCTCAATCCATATACCAAAAAGCATATCCATAGATTTTACTTTATCTATTAATGGATTTAATCCCTCTGGGAATTTTTCGCTGTTTACATACCAATCTCCAAGACCATTATTAATACTGTCTCTTTGTCCAAACCAACCATCATCAACAACAAAAAGTTCTGCTCCGATTTCTTTAGCTTTCTCAGCAAGTTTTATCTGTTCATTACAGTTTACTTTAAATTCTGTTGCTTCCCAAGAATTATATAATACAGGTCTTAAACCTTTTCTTAATATATTATCTTTAGCAAAATTATGAAGATTATTTGACATTGTCTCAAAGCCACTATTGCTGTAACCAGCTATGATAGAAGGTGTTGTAAATTCTTCATTTGGTTTAAGATTTAATAAGAAATCATGGGAATTAATACCTAACTGTGCTAATGTTCCGCCATACTGTGTTTGCTCAATTACACCACTAAAATTACCACTTAATCTTAAAGCTCCAAAATATACTTCTCCTGTTGTCTCTGTTGCATTTGTACTTAAAATAAAATATGGATTATGATTATGTGTAGATATTCCTCTTCTGTTTTCTATTACGATTTTACCATAACTTACTTTCTGGTTGAATTTTTGCTGTTCTGCTCCCCAATGACCATGAACATTTGAAAATATTAAATCTTCATGAGGTATATGGAATTGCCCACTGTGAATTTTTTCGATTTTTATTACATCATTTGTATTATTTTTTACAGTTACAAATCTTTCAATTAAATCATATTCTTCATGTAATATGTAGTGTAAATCAATATTAAAATCATAGTGCTTGTCTTCTAATTTTATTATCAATTCATTATCTTTTACTTCATATCCCACATATTTATAAACAACCTCTCTACAAACATCATTGAATGTAGCTTTTAAACAGTGCTCCTTATATCTCAAGCTACCATATACAGGAAATTCCTCTTTTGTTATTTCAAATACAGGGTCATTTGTAGATACTTCAAATAATTTAGGCATTTCAAATTCTTCTACATCTTCAATTTTACTGCCCCAATACAAATGTCTTATTAGTCCCATGTCGTCCACACCAAAGGCATAAGTATTGTTTTTACTCTGTAAAGCAAACACATTTTCAATTTTATTTAATTTAATTCCCATAAATACATCGTTCCTTCCATATTTTTATCTGATAAATATTATACTTCATTTTTATTAAAAAGTCTAATTTTTTAGTTAAAATTTTACACAAAATTGCTTTATATTTTTTATTCATTATATATTTTGATTTAAAGTATTATAGGTTAAATAAATTTTAATTGTGTATAAATGATTATAAAATCAATTTTTTGATTGTATAATTATATATAATACTGTTAATTATACAATTTTAAAGACTTGTATTTGTTATAAAAATCAATAAAATTTTTATTCTATTTTTTGTCTAAATTTTATTTGATTTATTTAATATAATTTTTATTTAAATACAAACATTTAATTGAGAACAAAAAAAGACGGCAGTAAAACTGCCGTCTTAAAAATATCAATTATTTTTCTATGTCTGCAAATCTCATAAGCATTGAAGCAACTTCTGCACGTGTTGCAAAACCACTTGGGTCTAATGTTCCGTCTGTACGACCTGAAATTATACCTTTTTCAACTGACCATGCAACTGCTTTTTCTGCCCAAGCTGAAACTTTTGATTTATCAGCAAAGTTAAGAGACTGTGTTTCTACCTCTGGAGAGTTTGCATAGCGATAAAGTATTGCTGCAAGCTGTTCACGTGTTACATTATCTTCAGCACCAAAGTGTGTTTCATCATAACCACTTACAATACCTTTTTCAGATGCCCAAGCAACTGCTTTTGCATAATATTTATCTGATGATACATCAACAAATTTATTTGTCAATGCTACTTCTGGCTCTCCTGCCATACAATAGAGAACTGTAACTATCATTCCTCTTGTAACATTTAAATTTGGAGAGAACTTATCTGTTGATGTTCCACTCATGAGACCTTTAGTATATGCATTTAAAACTGCATTGTAATACCAATCTCCTTCATGAATATCACTAAATTTCATTATTACTTCTGGTTTTGTATCCTCTTTTTCATCATCTGGTTTTTCTGTATCTTCACCATCCGGATTTTCTCCAAGAGGAACATCTGGGTCTTCAACTATTTTTGCAAATTCAACTTCTATTGTATGACTTCTGCTTACAGCTTCGAAAGTATATGTTTCAACTTTTCCAACACTTCTTCCGTCAACTATAACATCATCAATTTCATATCCCTTATCTGCTGTGATTTCAAATGTTTTATTTGAACCTTTTGTCACAGAAACAGAACCTTCTGGAGATATTGAACCACCTTTTCCAGCTGTTGCTCTTATGTTATATCTTGCTACTGAACTTCCGCCACCACTTGGAGGTGTAGGGTCACTATCTTTATCCCAACCTGCATAAAGTGTTAAGTCTTTAGTAACAATAGTATTGAAATCATATTTAGCTGTACATTCTTCATCTGTAAACCAGCCTTTGAATGTGTATCCATTACGTACTGGAGGAACTGGAGCATCTACTGGCTGACCTTCTTTAACTTCAACAGAATCAATTGAAGTTCCGCCCATAGAGTCGAATGTAACTGTAAATGTTTCTTCTCCTGGGTCACCTGTTTCAAATTTTACTGTGTATGTTTCTGTGCGTGTTCCGTCTTCTGATGTTATTATTACATAACCTTCGCCCTGACGTGAAACAGGCTGTACAACTGTAACAGATGGATTTGTAGCCTCATCAACAACTGCTTCTAATATTGGTAATTCTTCATCTGGAGATAATGTAACTGTTATCTCTTTGTTTTCATCAAACTGTGAAAGTATATCTTCACCATCAAGTGTTATTGAGTCAACAATGAAATCATTGTACATTTCACAATCTATTCCATATACTTCGATTTCATCGACACCAACCCACTGACTATCCTGTGGTGTTATAAGAATTCTTATTGCACCTGTATTAACTTTATCAAATTGAACTGAAAGCATATCTGTTTTAATATCAGGTTCAAGTCCATTATTTGGAATATCGTCCTGTGAAATTACAGATACATATTCCCAATTTGAATCATCTGAAAGCTCTGACCAATTTCTTCCTGTATTTGGAGAACTTTCATCATAATCATATACATCACCTGTATAGTATTGTACTCTGTAATCATCTGGAAGTCTTACTGCATTTGCTGCGTCAGATACTTCACTTATGAAACCAACTCTAACTTCATTAACTGTAACTGGTGTATCTTCACTTAATACAATACCTACCCATGAAGGATTATGATATGTTCCTCTTTCCCAATCTGTCCAGAGTTCTTTTCCATCACCATTTGTTGATGTACGTTCACCATTATTCATATATTTAGGTAAGTCTTGGTTTGTTTCGCCATGAGATGCCATAGCAAATGGAAGACCTGTTCCTTTTCTGTTAAACGCAATATTGTCTGATTGTACTTCTTCAGCTATACGAATAGTTGCAGTTGCACGAATGTTTCCATTGTCTCCTGCACCTTCCATCATTTCATAAACTTCAGAATTTGTTATATCAACATCACCATTAACAGTTATAATATTACCTACACCTGTAAGGTCTTCTGGATTAATTTCTTCCCATGTTACTGGATATTCTTCAACACTTCCATCTGTGAAGTAAACATTTAATCTTCTTGGAAGTTCTGGAACAACACCTTCAAGAGTTGCTGTTGAGAAACTTTCAACTGTTGTTGCACCTATTACTATTACTGTTGCAGTAGGCTGTAATGTCTGGCCTTCAACAATTCCTTTTACTGTAAATGTTCCAGGTGCACTATAACTTTCAGGGTCAATATTATCCCAAACTACATCAAATTCAATGTCTGGTCCTATATTAACTTTAGCTGAAACTTTTGAAGGAAGTTCTGGAGCTTTTCCAGCATATGTTGTAACTTCAATTGGTGCATATCCTTCAACAACAAATTCAACTGGATTTATTGTGAATGTTTCAGAAACTTTACCTGAATATCCAACAATACCTCTTGCTGTTACTGTTGCCTCTCCAGGCTGAATATTATTTTCATATTCAAAAACATAATCAACACCATATGTAAGTTCTTCACCATCAAGAGTTACTACCGGACGTGGTTTTATTTCATAGCCTGTGTAATCATACTCTAAAATATCAAAAGTAAGCTGTGCATTTGAAATATCTGTTTTCTTTTCAGCTACACGAACACGAATTTCAGCAGCTGACATAAATTTATCAACTACATCGCCATATGTTGAAACACCGTAAAGACGAATATATTTAACGTTTGTTGGCTCATCAAATGTTGCTATTTTCCAATTTGAATTTCTTTCCCAGCCTGTTCCTTCTGAAACTTTAGTCCAATCTGTTCCATTTGTACTTACTTCCACACGATAATCTTTAACAATACCGTTGCTTCCGCCGTTTCCTTCAGCTCCTGGACGTGGAAGATAACGAAGGGCATCAGCTGTAATTTCTTCTTCAAGATTAATCTGTATATATCTCTTATCTGGTTTTGATGTTAAATCAGTGTCTCCAGAACCTGAATTTCCCCAACGTGAATGCCAGAATGTATTATTTGAACCGTCAACAGCAAATGCAGGTCCACCCTCATTTCCTGAAACTCCTGTATAACTTGGAGCTTCTGCTGTTGTCTTTTCATATGGATAGTCACGGCTTCCGTCTGAAGGATTGTTTCCAGCAGGCTCTCCACCTAATATAATCTGATATTCTCCACGAGTTGTATGGTCTTCTGATTCTGTAAGAATTCTTACAACACCTTCATACTCTGGAAGTATATTAAATGCTGTATTGTTTTCTGTTTTTGCTGTTACTTCTTCAATAACAAGAGCTTCTGTTGAATATACTCTGTTATTAAGTGAGTAATCATCAACTTTAACACCATTTACAGTTATTTCTGATAATGTATCCTCTGAACTTACAGGGAAACTACGTTCAGCAAGATTAAGCTGTATCTCTGTTATTCCTGTAATTTTTCCTTCTTCGTTAGTTACATTAAGTCTAACTTCAAGAGCTGATACAGGGTCAAAATCATATGTTACATGCCAAACCTGAACTCCATTAGCCTCTGAAACCTTCTTAGGCTCTGATGCTTTTATATCGAGAGGTGTCCATGTGTCTCCACCTGTTGGAGTCCAATCTAAAGATACATTTGAAGGAACTGCTGTGTTTTCATTTACGAAATAATACACACCAACCTGTGTAACATCTTGAACTGTTGCATATGTAAATGTAACTGAAGATGTATCTCCAACAAATTTATCATTTGACCAGAAAGCACCATCTTTGTATTCTTTAGCTCCATCTCTTATGGCTTCAAGGTTTCCGCTCTGCTGTTCAGCAGGTATGCTCTGGCTTATACTGTTAGCACTAGGTGCAACGTTTACTCCTGCTTCAATATTGCCATCAGCAACTCTTATTGTTGCTGTTACAGGTATTTCTTTTCCAAAAACAGAACTTGTTCCGTTTATTGTATGAACGCCTTCTTCGTCCATATCTCCTGCTTCTTCCCATTCAACTGGGAATTCTGCATTGAGTATTGTTCCATCTGGAAGAACAGCTGGACGTGACATAGGAAGATTTACACTTCTAGCATTTCTCTGTACTGCTGCTGAATAATTGAGGAGAGCAACAACATCACTTATCATTGTAATATTTACAGATACGATAACATTTGTTCCATCAATAGTTCCTCCAATTGAGAAACTTCCTTCCTCATTTATTAAGCTTTCATCATAATCATTCCATGTTACAGTTTTTGTTTCTGTTTTTCCGTTCTGATAAGTTACTTTCACAGTATCAGGTAAATTTGGTTTATTTCCAAGTTTAACATAGTGATAACGTGAAATTTCATAACTTATAATGCTATCTTCTGGCTGTTCTGAACCTTCCGGAGCTTTAGTATTTACAGTTATACTTGATGAAGCAAGTCCGCTTGATTTTGCTGTTACTGTAAATGAACCAGCGTCTTTTTCAGACTGTACTATTGCAACAAGCTGTCCAGCACCAGCTTTATGAGTAAGTGACTGGTAAGAAGTATGGTCTGGTTGACGTCCATTATCAACACCAACAATTTCTCCATTACCTTCAATAGAAAGGCTTATTGTATTGTCTGCTGAATTTACAATATTACCTTTTGAGTCTTCAACATTAATTGTTATATAACTTAAATCATCGCCATCAGCTGTTATTGTACTTCTATCAGCTTCAAGACTAAGTTTTGTAGGATTTCCTGTTGTCTCAACAACATTTCTTCCCTCTGTATTTGAAATCTCTTTTCCTGACTCGTCATAAGCAACTGCTTTTAATGTACCTTCTTTATAAGGAACTTGGAAAGTAGCATAAAGGTTCTTATGACCTTCTCCACCCTGCCATAATCTGTATTTATATCCGGCTGGTGTTGTTTTTTCAACTGAAGTAGCTTCTGCAACTTCTTCATCATTAAGGAAAAGTTTAACTTTTGCTGCATCTGAATAAACTACAACTTCAACATTTCCTGAACCATCAACAACGATTTCATCTTTGTTCCATGTAGGAAGTACATGAAGTGTGTTTACATCATCATTCCACATACTTTGGTATAACCAATAGGAGTCTTTTGGAAGACCATTTGTATCTATAATACCAAAGTAAGATGATTTTGGAGAATTTGGCCATGTTCCCTGAGCACCAGGTCCAACGCCATTCCAAGGAGTAGGTTCACCAATATAGTCAAAACCTGTCCAAACGAATTCTCCCATACTGCCATCTCTCTGAAGTGTACGCATCCATGCATCACTAGCTGTTGCTCCCCAGTTAACAGCACTCTTATCATAAGATGTAAGGAGATAATCACCTTTTCCACCATCTCCGTTACTGTTCTTTCTGTCATAAACACCACGGCTATTTACTGCTGATGCTGTTTCTGAGTAATAAACAAGAAGTCCACCATCATAAGTTGTCCAAGTGTCATATCTTCCTGTATTTGCATAGTTTACACCAGAAATTCCACCAAACTCTTTTAATACAGCTCCTACTCTCTTTCCTGTTGCTTCATTATTTGTATTCTGTCCAAATGTAGGAGGACGTGTAGCGTCTATTTCCTGTACCCATGTACAAAGCTGTCTTGCTATATCTGGATACTCTCCAGCACGATTGTTTGCTGTACCTTCAAAAATTTCATTTCCAAGGCTATACATAATAACAGCTGGTGAATTCTTATCTTGATTTACCATAGCTTTGATATCATATTCAGACCATGTCATTCCATCTTCTTTTCCTACTATTGTGTTATCTGTATCAATAGTTTTTTCAAACCATGATGCATAGTCGTTGCTATTTCCGTTCTTTGACATTACCCACATATCAAAAGCTTCATCAACAACCATCATACCTTTTTCGTTACAGATATCAATAAGCTCTTTTGCTGCTGGGTTATGAGTAACACGAATTGCATTACAACCCATGTCTTTAAGTATTTCTACCTGACGCTCTATTGCACGATACCATGCTTCTGAACCGAGAGCACCTTGGTCATGATGCATACAAACGCCTTTTAATTTTGTTGGTACACCGTTTAATAAAAATCCCTGTGTACTGTTAAACTCTGTATAACGGAAACCAAAATCAGTATTATATGTATCAATTACATTCCCATCTTTTAAAACTTCTGTTGTAACATAATACATATTAGGTGAATCTGTTGACCAAAGTTTTGGAGAACTTACAGTCACACTTACATCTTTATCAACTTTTCCATTTCCGCTAACTGTGAAAGGTTCGCTCTGCCCTGTTGCAACAGCAGTTTCATTTCCCTTTTCATAAACAGAATGTCTTAATGTTATTTCCGCATCTTCTGTGCTGTCATTCTGTACTGTTGTTTTTACATTAACTTTACCGCCTCCAGATTTAATATCAGGTGTAGTAATGTATGTACCATACTGTGCCACATGTATAGGGTCTGTTACAGTAAGGTTTACAGAACGATAAATACCACTTCCTGAATACCATCTACTGGAAGGAGTTTTGTGTTCAACTTTAACAGCTATAACATTTTCACCGTTAAAATTAAGCAATTCTTTTGGAAGTTCAAATGAGAATGCTGTGTATCCATAAGGGTGGAAACCTAATTCCTGACCATTAAGGTATACTGTGGCATTCATATAGACCCCGCCGAAATCAATCTGCACTTTTTTATTCTGCCATTCTGGTGAAACTGTAAAGCTCTTTCTATACCAGCCTGTACCGCCGGGGAGATAACCGCTTTCAGCTTCATTTGAGGAAGAATATTCCTGCTCGATACTGTAATCATGAGGCAAGTCTACATTTCTCCAAGATGAGTCATTGTAATCTGGTGCAGCACTTCCGCCGTCCCCCAGATAAAAACGCCAGTGGTCACTAAAGTCCACTGTACGAGCTGAGCCGACATAAGAATTGACATATACAGTTTCTGCAACTGAAGATGTCTGACTATCTGTCGACCTTAGAAATTTGTCGGCAAAAGCACTTGTGGTCAACACATTGAAACACATTGCTGCTGCCAAAAAGCCTGATAGTAATTGCTTCTTTTTCACTTCTTTTCCTCCCATAACTTATAAAATTGCTACAACATGCAACAGGGTAAGAAGTACATTTAATGTGAAATCACATCAAATGTCAACTAACACAATTAAATTGTATTTTATAATATATTAAAATTCAATGTCGCATTCATAGAAAATATTAGTATATTTTTATTTACAATTACTTTTAATAAAAATTTTAGCTCTTTATATTAAAATATTTTAAAATAATATTTTTATATTATAAAACATCATAATTTCACAAAGCGTAATGTTTTATATTATTATTAAACTATATAAGCGGATAATATAAAAAAACAGGGTATTAAACCCTGTTTTTACGCTGTTTTAAAGAATTTTTAACATTTAATATTAAATTTTTTTATTTCCTTATAATAGTAATAAATTTATTAAAACATTATTTATGCTTATTTTTATAATTAATAATAAAATTATCAAAATATTATAATAAATCTAATTAAGCTTATAAAACCTTAAATATACAGCTTTTTTTAGTAATATTTAATATTATTTCTATATCACAAAAATATTACTATTATAAATACGAAAAAACCGAATAAAATAACATAAATTTAGTAAAATAATACTATTTTAATTACATTTTCAAAAAACAATTTTATATATTATTGGCTATATTAAGAAAGCACTTACAAAATAATCAGCATAACATATAAAATAATAATTTCATATATATTATATACTTGTTATGTTTTTCTCTTACACAATTTTACATTCATAAGGCTTCAAAGAAAAATCTCCAAATTGAGCTGTATAGCCATTATGATTTATAACAAAATTTATTGCTTCTTTACCTATTCCACGTCTAACAAACTCTACTCCCTCATCTGAATATATAGGAACAATGCCAACTTCATTAATTATTGTACCTATAATATTTTTGAGGGTATTTTCATCAGTTGAACAACCTAAATAATAGGCTTTTCCCTTACCATAATTATTTCTTGTTACTGCAGCATAGTTTTTATAAAAATCATCACCATATTTAAACATAACTTCTGCTGTTGTAGGAACAAGCATATCTCTAAATATTCCACCTGTACCATTTTTACCTTTAAACTCACCATTTCCAATAATAGGGAATGCATTTATATCCTGAAGACTTTCTGTCTCATCAACATATACCCCTGTAAGTTCATCATATCCTACTGGAATAACTTTTCCTAAAGTAAGATTATTATTTTCGTCTTTTACAGCATTTCTATATGTAAATACTGCTGTTCCACCATTATTTACATACTCTTTGACTTTAGCTCTAAATTCGTCTTTTACAACTATCATTTGTGGTAAAATTATAATACTGTATTTTGAGAAATCAGCATCAGAAGGTATAACATCAACCATAACATTAATATCATAAAATGGTTTATATAATTTTTTCATTTCATTATGACAATCAAGAAGTATACTTTGTTTCTGAATTCTAAAAGATGCTATTGAATCATAATCATATATTATTGCAACTTTACTATTTATAGGAAGTTCAAGTTGTTTATCATATTTTGATATTGTTTTGAAAAAGTCTTGAACTTCATAAAATTTTCTTCTCTTTATATTATCAGCATCAATTACTCCATAACAAAATTGTTCTGCACCCTTTGTAGCTCCTCTATATCTAAAATACATAAGAGATGAACATCCTCTAGCCATTCCCTGATATGACCACATTTTAGCCTGATTTGGACGAGGAAGGAAACCTGTTACATCATGACCTTGTGCCCCCATAATAGCCTCTGTAATCCAAAAGTTTTCTCTCTTTAATCCTCTTATATAGTCAAGTCCGAAAGCTATTTCATGAGGTGGAATTGGCTCTTTTTGACCACCCCATACAGGATAGTTATTATATGCAACAACATCAAGATGTTTTGCTACGTCGGAATAATCACAATGTTTATCAAGTCCACCACCTGGGAAGTCATGCATAACAACTGCATTTGGAGCTATTTCTTTAATAAGTTTTGATTGGAAAGCAGCAAAATTTACAATACTTTCATTTCTAAATCTTTCCCAATCAAGTCTCAATGATGGATTATGAGTTGTTATTGTCTCTGTTGGAAGAGGTATTTCATCGAAATCATTGTATTCTTGTGACCAGAAAGTTGTTCCATATGTACTGTTTAAAAGCTCTATATCACCATTAAATTTATTTTTAAGATATTCTTGAAAAGCTTTATGGCACTGATTACAATAACATATATCACTGCCCTCATGTCCAAACTCATTGTCAATCTGCCATGCAACAATAGCTTCTTCATTTTTATAATGTTCAACAAGTTTTCTTATTATTTTTTCAGAATATTCATACATATATGGACTGTTAAAACAATAAACATGTCTTCCACCAAAAGTTCTCTTTCTTCCATTTTCAAACTCTGAAAGTATTTCTGGGTGTTTTTTTGCAAGCCATGCAGGTATTGTTGCAGTAGGAGTTCCCATAATAATTTTTAACCCTTTTGATTTTGCTTTAGCTATTACATTATCAAAAAATGAAAAATCGTACTGACCTTCTTTCTTCTCCATAATATGCCAGCAAAATTCTGCTATTCTTATTACATTACAACCAAGCTCAACAATATTATCCATGTCTTTATCCATCATAGATATATCCCATTGTTCTGGATAATAATCAACACCTAACCACATTTTACTCCACCTGTACCTTTCATCATAAAAATATTTTAACATTTTGTTTACTAATATTTTTACCTACTCAATATTAAAACCATAATAAATTTTAGCAATATAGATTTATGCTATTTTGTCACTATATTTATTAAATATATAGTATTTATTGTTGTTTATGACATAATATTATCACAACAATAGTTATAGGTCAATGAATTAAATCCAAATTTTACATTTATTAAAGTAAATTTTTTACTCACAATTTTTACTAAATTTCACAATAAAAAAGAATATTATGTTTTTGTAGAAATATATATTTTTACATTTTATAACATAATATTCTTTATATTTAAGTATTTTTTATTTAAACTTAACATTAATTATATGTTTTTTATAATTGTTTTACACTGTGTCTATCAATAAGCTCACAGGATATAACTATTTTTTTACAATGATTTTCACCATTCCAAATTTGGTCAAGAGACAATAATCCAGCTTTGGCATTTTCACGCATATAAACTTCGATTGATGTTAAAGGTGGATTTGCAAACTCTGATAAACTTGTATTATTAAATGTTATAATACTTATATCATCTGGAACTGATATATTTTCTTCTTGTAACGCCTTTAAAGCTCCAGGAGCTATGGAGTCACTAGCAATAAATATTGCTGAAGGCATATTTTCAGAATTTTTTATAAACTCCTTCATTTTATCATATCCGCTTTTAGAATTCATTTCACAGTCTATAACAAAATTTTTATTAAACAATTTTTTATCACTCATTGAATTTCTATAATAATAAAATCTTGGGTCAAGAGTAATTGCTTTAGTATCTCCAAAAGTATAACAACTACCCATAAATGCTATATCTTTATGACCTTTTTCAATAAATTCATTTATAGCAAGTCTTACAGCAAGATGATAATTTGGAACTATGCTGTAATATTTTTGTTCATCTGGTGATGAATCTATAAAAACAATATTATTTGTATATTCCTTAAATCCTTCTATTTCTTCAGGTGTAAATCTTCCTATGGCAATAATTCCATCCAGTTTTTCATCATCATTTTTTATAAACTTTCTATCGCCATTTCTAAAAAGAGTAACTGTATTAATTTGTTTTGAAAAACATTCCTCCTCAAGAATATTTTTCATAATAAGATAATATATGTCTTCAAGAAGCTCTTTAAGCTCAAACATTTGAGCAATACCTATTCTTTTATTTGAAAAAGCATCATCTCCATATCTTTGACCTACTGTTTTGTATCCTAATTCCGATGCAGCCTTAAAAATTCTTTCTCTTGTCTCGTCGGAAACACTAAGACTTGAATCCCTGTTCAATACTCTTGAAACTGTTGATTGGGATACTTTTGTTTTTTTTGCAATATCCTTTAGTGTTGCCATATTTACTCTCCTTCTGTCACTCATCACACATTTATAAAATAAAATCATTTTTTTAATTTTATCACAGTAATATTTTAAAATCAAATTTATGAAAATTTGATTTTATTATTTACTGCAAAAAACAGTACAATAATTTCCTTCTGGAGTTCTACATTTTGAACAGTGAACACATTTAGCTTTTTTGGTATCTCCTAAAATCCATCTTTTAACCAAATCAGGCTCAGTGAGAAAAGGACGACTTATTCCAAAACCTGAAATATTTGTTTTAGAAAGTATTTTATTCATATATTCTGGACTTCTGAAACCACCTGTCACATATATAGGAACATTCACTTTATCAGCAATAATTTTTCCATACTCTACAAAATAGCCATCTTTTAATATAGAATGACCATCAAATTCATAACCTGCCATTTTTTCAGCTTTTCCATGAATATTTCCTGAAATCTCTATACAATCAATACCCTTTTTCTCTAACATTTTACAGAAAGTCAAACAATCATCAAATGAAAATCCTCCTTCTGTAAAATCTGTACATGTAATTTTTATCATAACTGTATAATCTTTTCCAACAGCTTTTCTAACTTCATCATAGCACTCAATAACAGCTCTTGCTCTATTTTCAATAGAACCACCGTATTCATCAGCTCTTCTATTATAATATGGACTTAAAAACTGATTTAACAAATAGTTATGACCTGCATGAATTTGAACAGCATCAAAACCACTTTCTTTTACACGTCTTGCAGCCTCTCCATGAGCTTTTGCTACAAGTTTGATATCATCAATAGTCATTTCTTTTCCTTTTGTGCCTGTTGTAATTTCAGGGACACCAGAAGGACAAAATATTGTTCGTTCATTAACTTTGTATGTTGTTTTTGTTCCACCATAAGCAATTTGCATCATTATTTTTCCATTATGTTTATGAACAATATCAGTAAGTTTTTTATATGATGGTATAAAACAATCATCATAAATTCCCATCATGCCAGCGTTTGGACAGTCACTTTCCATAATTCTGGCATAACCTGTTGATATAAGTCCCACATCATTTTTTGCTAATTCCTCATATATTTCATACTGTTTATCACTCATAAAACCTTTTTCATCAGCAAGGGCTTCCCATGTAGCACTTCTTAATATACGATTTTTACAATTTATATTTCCAATATTTATATTATCAAAAACAGAAGACATTTTTATTTACCTCCTAAAATTTTATCATAATATTTTCCAACATTCATATTTTATCATAACAAAATTATATTGTCCATTAAGCTATATAACTTTAAAAATATAAATTTATATGATAAAATTAATAAAATGAAAAATATAAGGAGATTAATTTTTATGACTAATAATTATTGTAAACTAGCTTCGGTGTTATTTTGGGAGGCTTTAAAATAACACTTTTATGCCTCCACAAGAATAATATTAATAATATATGGAGGTTTTTAAATATGAAATATATGACTGAAGAATTTATAAATAAAAATATGATGGGACCAAGTTCAGTAATTATAGCAGATGAACTTACAAAAAATTTGGATTTAAAAAAAGGTATGAAAATTTTAGATTTAGGATGCGGAATGGGTCTTACATCAATTTTTATGGCTAAAAAATATAATGTTCAAGTATTTGCCGTTGACCTTTGGATTTCTGCCACTGATAATTTCAACCGTTTTAAAGAAATGGGTGTTGATGATTTAGTTATACCTATTCATTCTGACGCACTTAATATGCCTTTTTCAGAAAATTACTTTGATGCAGTTATAAGTGTTGATTCATACCATTATTTTGGAAATAATGATACTTATTTTAAAGATACTTTAAAACCATTATTAAAAAAAGATGCTATTATTGCATTAGCCTTTCCTGGAATGAAATATGAAGTTCATAAAAATATTCCAGAAGAAATGAAGCCTTATTGGGAAGAAGAAGCCCTTTCAATGTGGCATTCTATTGAATGGTGGAAACCTAAATTTTCTAAACATATTAAAAATCTAGAAATAAATGAAATGAAATGCTTTGAAAAAGCATGGTTAAAATGGTTAAATACAGATAATCCTTATGCTATAAGTGACAGAGAAATGATTGCCACTGATAATGGAAAATATATGAACTTAATATCAATCAAAGGATTTAATATTTAATTTAATGAAAAAAAGCATTTCTTATAAAAGAAATGCTTTTTTTATTATTCAGATAAACTGTTAAATGACTCTGCCACACCTGACATATATGTAATCATACCACCTGTTACAGCGTCTCCAAATTCTTCGGTATTTTCTATAACCCACTGATTATCTTTAAGTGTAAAATTAATATTTATATTTGTTGTTTTCTTTTCTGCTTTAGAAATCTCTTCATTCATAATTTCAATAGTTCTTGTATTTATTTCTTCTTGAGTTTTTTCTGTTCCATCTTCATTAAATGCACTTGAGAGAAGTTCTGTAAACATTGTTGAAAATACATTTTGCATAACAACAGACATATCAACATTTGTTATATCAACATTAACAGTAGCTTTTCCATCTTTTTCCTCTGAACTTTTTATTTCAAAAGTAAGATTTTTTGTTATATTTTTAATCATTTCTTCATCTTCTGATGAACTTTCTTCACCTTCACTTGAAAAAGTACCTGTCATATATTTTTCAATAGTTTCAAAATCACCTTTTTGAAAAGCTATAAGTACATTTTCAGCAGCTTTTTCTGGACTTTCTGTTTTTGAACATGATGAAAGACCAAAACACATAATAACAGCAATTAATAAAGCTAATAGTTTTTTCATAAAATTATCCTCCATATAATATTATTGTTTCAAAGTATATTTTACTATAAAATTATAGGAAGTTTAATATATTTATTATAAAAATAAATTATAACTTGTAATAAATGACACTATAACACCAATAACACTTGTTATTGTATAAATTTTCTTTGACTCTTTATCATCTTTTTCATTTATTAAATAATAAATACCACCTAAAAAAATTATAATTCCAACAATAAAAGCTAATATATTTACAATCATTTTTTATCCCTCCATTTAAGTAAAAAAGCTGAATTTATAATAACAAAAACTGAGCCAGCATTATGAACAAGTGCTCCAACAACAGGATTTAAAATCCCTGTAATTGCAAGTATTATTGCAACAAAATTTAATATCATTGAAAAAGTAAGATTATATTTAATAGTTGTCATCATTTTTTTTGATAATTTTAAAATATGTGGAATTTCTTTAATATCATCATTGACAAGGACAATATCTGCTGCATCCATAGCAATATCACTTCCAATGCCACCCATAGCAATTCCAACAAAAGCTTTTTTTAATGCTGGTGCGTCATTTATGCCGTCACCAATCATACAAACTTTGTTTTTTTCTATCTGATACTTTTCTATAATATTTAATTTATCTTCTGGTAAACACTCTGAATAAAATTCAAATATACCAACGTTATCAGCTATATTTTTTGCTGTATTTTTGTTATCTCCTGTTAAAAGAACAGGTTCTATTCCTATTTCTTTAATATTTGATATAGTTTTTTCAACATCATTTCTCACAGTATCAGCTAAGGCTATAAAACCAGCAATAACTCCATCAATAGCAGTGTATATTATAGTACAACCTTCTGATATATATTTTTCATCATTTTTAATATTTTCTAGTTTTATATTTTTTTCATTTAAAAGTTCTTTATTTCCTGCAATAATTTCATGTCCTTCAATTATTGCCAAAACTCCCCTTCCTGGAACCATTTCAAAACTTTCACATTCCTTAATTTCATCAGTTTTAAAAGTTTTATATGATGAAACAACAGCCTTTCCTAAAGGATGTTCTGAACGTAACTCAGCTGATGCAGTAAATCTATAAATATCTTCATCACTATAATAAGATAAAAAACTTTCTGTTTTTACAACTTTAGGAGTACCATATGTAAGTGTTCCTGTTTTATCAAATGTAATTTTATTAATCATAGAAAGTCTTTCAAGAGCGTCCCCCTCTCTCACAAGAAAACTGTGTTTTGTTGAATTTCCTATGGCTGCCATAATAGCTGTTGGTGTAGCTAACACAAGAGCACAAGGACAAAATACAACGAGTATTGTTACAGCTCTTATAATTTCTCCTGTTATAATCCAAGTTATAAGAGCGGATGTTAAAGCTATAACAACAATCCATGTTGCCCATTTATCAGCAACCCCAACTATTTTTGCTTTACCTGCATCAGCAGACTGAACAAGTTTTATCATTCTTTGTATAGAACTATCTTCTCCAACTTTTACCGCCTTCATATCAAAAGAACCAAACTGATTTACAGTACCACTTGATACCTCATCTCCAACAGTTTTATCAACAGGCATTGATTCTCCCGTCATAACTGCTTGATTTACAGATGTTCTTCCAGATAATATAACTCCATCAACAGGTATTGTCTCACCAGGTAAAACTCTTAAAATATCTCCCACTAAAACTTCTTTTGCATTTATAATAGACTCTTTGTTATCTCTTATTATTCTTGCAGTTGTTGGTGTTAGATGTACGAGTTTTTCAATACCTTCTCTAGCCTTTGAAACTGTTAAATCTTCAAGAAGTGCTCCAATTTGCATAATAAAAGCCACTTCTCCAGCAGCAAATGTTTCCCCTGTTATAACTGAAGCTATAAGAGCAATAGAAACAAGAACATCGGCCTTTATATCAAAAGCTGTTACAAGACCTATTATAGCCTCAAGTATAATAGGAATACCACATAAAATAATAGCTATCCAAGCCATATCAAAGGGAAGTTCTATAAAATTAAAAAGACTATTTAAAAGTCCTATGGCTGATAAAATAAGAAAAATGATATCTTTTTTTAATCCTCCAAATTCCAAAAACTCCTCTAACTTATCCATACTCTACTTTCCTCCTCAAAACAAAATTATACCCATGGGGGTATATGTATATAATACCTATAGGGGTATTAGTTTGTCAATAGCAAAAAAAATAAAACCGACATAAAAATCGGTTTTATTATTTCATATTTGCAAATCTTTCAACAGCTTTTGTAAAATTTTTAATAGTTTTTTCAGGGTCACCATGCTCAATTCCATCTCTGACACAATGATTTATATGTCCTTCAAGAACTACTTGACCTACTTTATGAAGTGCAGATTTTGCAGCATTAATCTGTGAAAGTATATCTTCACAAGGTACATCCTCATCAACCATTCTATCTATGGCTTGTACTTGACCTATAATTTTTTTAAGACGTCGGTGGAGATTATCTGAGTCCATACACTGTTTCATTATTATACCTCCTGTAAAAACAATTTATGTGTATATTATTATTTGAATTTTAATTTTTGTCAAGTAAATAAAAATATATATAAATATAAAAAGTCCAGTGTAAAAAACACTGGACTTTTTGAGAGAGAGTTGATTAGAAAAATTATGTATCAGTTTTTCTGATACAAAAATATGGTATCATTTATTATAATTATTCATTATAACCGTTAGGATTTTTTGACTGCCAATTCCAGGAATCTGCACACATTTCATCAATGCCATATTTAGCTTCCCAGCCAAGCTCATCATGAGCCTTTTTAGAATCAGCATAGCAAGTTGAGATGTCTCCAGCTCTTCTAGGCTTGATTTCATATTTAATTTCATGACCACAAGCTTTTTCAAAAGCATGAAGAACATCAAGAACACTATAACCGTTACCTGTTCCAAGGTTGTAAACTTTTACGCCACATTTTTCATCAATCTTTTTGAGGGCTTTAACATGACCATCAGCAAGGTCAACAACATGGATATAGTCACGAACTCCTGTACCATCATGAGTATCATAATCATTTCCAAATACTCCAAGGCACTGAAGTTTTCCTATTGCAACCTGTGCAATATATGGAAGAAGATTGTTAGGTATACCCTTAGGGTCTTCTCCTATAAGTCCACTCTTATGAGCTCCAATAGGGTTAAAGTAACGAAGAAGAACTACATTCCATTCTGGGTCTGCTGTATGGAAGTCTGTGAGTATCTGCTCAAGCATCCATTTGCTCCAGCCATAAGGGTTTGTACATGTTCCCTTAGGGCATTCTTCTGTGATAGGAATAAATGCAGGGTCTCCGTAAACTGTTGCTGATGAACTGAAAATTATATTTTTAACTCCGTGATTTCTCATAATATCACAAAGTATTATTGTTCCACTGATATTGTTTTCATAATATTCAAGAGGTTTTGCAACAGACTCACCTACTGCTTTTAAACCTGCAAAGTGAATTACTGCATAAATATCCTCTTTGTCAAATATTTCATTCATTTTAGCTTTATCTCTAATATCAGCTTCATAGAATGTAACTTTTTTGCCTGTTATTTCTTCTACTCTATCAACAGCTTTTTTATTTGAATTGTAAAGATTATCAACTATTACAACTTCATATCCAGAATTTAAAAGTTCAACACAAGTATGACTTCCAATATATCCGGCACCGCCTGTTACTAAAATTTTACTCATAGCTACATCTTCCCTTCTCTGTTATATTTATAATATTTATTATAATGAATTTATAAATCTCATGAAAGCTTCTCTGCCTTCTTCTGTACATTTATATACTCCGGCATCTTCAAGAACATGAACAAATACTTTTCCAACTTCATTCTGGATTATATCTGTAACATTATCTTTATTTATGTCATCATATTCTTTTACAAATTCTTCTACCCAATCAGCATGTTTTTCAATCTTTTCACAGCTTCTTACATCTTTTCCTTCAAGTATGTACTCTTCAATAAGCTCAAGTTCTTCTTTAAGTCTTGAAGGTAAAACAGCAAGTCCCATTACTTCAATAAGTCCAATATTTTCTTTTTTGATGTGGTGCCACTGACTGTGTGGGTGGTAAACTCCAAGAGGGTGTTCCTCTGTTGTTATATTATTTCTAAGTGTAAGGTCAAGTTCAAAAATACCATTTTTCTTTCTTGCAATAGGTGTTATTGTATTGTGAGGTTCTCCGTTAATTTCAGCAAATATAAATGCTTCTTCATCAGTATAACCTCTCCATTTATTAAGAATATACTCTGCAAGGTCAACAAGACGTTGTTCATCTTTATTTCTTATTCTTATTACAGATAATGGCCATTTTACAATTCCAGCTTCAACATCTTCAAAGCCTTTTATTGTTATAGGTTTTTCAATAGGAGCTTCCTCCATAGCAAATGTATAATGTCCACCCTGGAAATGGTCATGGCTTAATATTGAACCTCCTACTATTGGAAGGTCTGCATTTGAACCTAAGAAATAATGTGGGAACTGTTTTACAAAGTCAAAAAGTTTTATAAAAGCAGCACGGTCAATTTTCATAGGTGTATGCTCACCATTAAACACTATACAGTGCTCATTGTAATATACGTAAGGAGAATACTGAAATCCCCATTTGTTATTATTTACTGTTATAGGTATAATTCTGTGGTTATCTCTTGCTGGATGATTTGCTCTACCTGCATAACCTTCATTTTCCATACAGAGAGCACATTTTGGATAGCTGCTAGCTTTTGCATTTTTTGCTGCTGCTATTGCTTTAGGGTCTTTCTCAGGTTTTGAAAGATTTATTGTTATATCAATTTTTCCATAGTCTGAGTCAACTTTCCATTTTTTATCTTTTACAATACGATAACGACGAATATAATCACTGTCCTGACTTAATTTATAAAAATAGTCTGTTGCTTCTTCTGGAGATTTTTCATAAAGACTCCAAAATTTATCTTGAACCTGTGATGGTCTTGGCATAAGACAGTTCATTATTTTTGTATCAAAAAGGTCTCTGTCTGTTATTGTATCTTCAATAAGACCTCTTTTTACAGCTTCATCAAGAAGATTTCTTAAAACATCTTCTAACTGAGTGTTAAGATATTCTCCAACAGGTTCTTCATAGTTATCTTCTTTAAAAAGGCTTAAAAGCTGATTTGTTGTATATATTCTTTCACACTCTGGAACAAGTCCTGTTGAAATACCATAATCTACAAGTTTTTTAATTTCTACATCAAACATTTTTACTACCTCCAAAACAATTAACCGATAACTCTTGCTCCGTCACCAATTTCAGCTATATAAAATTCTGCTGTAATACCTGTTTTTTCTTTGTATTCTTTTCCAACTTTTTCTATAAATTCATCAACATTTTCATTTTTAACAATACTTACAGTACAGCCACCAAAGCCGCCTCCTGTAATACGTGAACCTATGACTCCTGGAACTGACCAAGCTGTATCAACAAGAATATCTATCTCATCACAAGAAACCTCAAAATCGTCTCTTAATGATACATGAGAAGCATTCATAAGTTTTCCAAACTCTATAATATCATTATTTTTAAGAGTTTCAACAGCTTTTATTGTTCTCTGATTTTCATATACAGCATGTTTTGCACGTCTTCTGCAAACTTCATCATCTATAATATATTTATATGTTTCAAAATCACTTTCACTTAAATCTCCAAGAGTTTTAATTTTAGCAATTTTCTGTATGCTCTTTAATGCTTTTTCACATTCATTTCTTCTGTCATTATAAGCTGAGTCTACAAGACTATGTTTAACTTTACTGTTTGTTATAACTATTTTTGCATCATCAAGTTTAACTTCTGAGTATTCATATTTTAAGTCTGAAGTATCAAGGAATACAGCACAATCTTTTTTGCCCATTGCAACAGCAAACTGGTCCATTATTCCACAGTTACATCCATTATAATTATTTTCTGAATACTGGCACATTAAAGCTATTTTATCCATTGTTATGTTAAGGTCAAACATATCTTTTAACATAACACCTGTTAAAACTTCAAGAGAAGCTGATGATGAAAGACCTGAACCGTCTGGTATAGTACCATATATAAGGACGTCCATTCCTGTGTCTATTTTATATTCATATTTCTTTAAAGCCCATATAACACCCTTTGGATAAGCTGTCCAACCATTATCTTTTAAAGGTTTCATATCATCAATTGATGTTTCAATCATTCCATCATTTTCAAAATTTATAGAGTAAAAACGAAGTGTTTTATCTTCTCTTTTTCTAGCAACTCCATATGTTCCAAGAGTAAGAGCACATGGAAAAACGTGTCCACCGTTATAATCTGTATGTTCTCCTATTAAGTTTACTCTTCCTGGTGAGAAATAAGATTTTATTTCTCCACCTTCTCCATAAAGAGAGATAAATTTTTCAATAAGTTTTTTCTCCATATTTTTCACGTCCTTTATATATTTTTATTTATCAATGTTTCCCATTGATTATTTCCCTTTGATTTAATATAATTATAATGCTTATAACTAATAAAAGATACAAATATAATAGCATATTTTATAATTATATTGAGGTGTTTCTATTGCAATTAAATATAAATAAAGAAAAAAAAGAACTTAAAACTCATGGTGATTATGCCTTTCCTGTAAATATAAGTGAAGAAATATTATCCCATTATGAAGGCGGAACATTCCTTTGGCACTGGCACCCTGAAATAGAACTTACATATATTGTAGATGGTCAAATCGAATACAATATAAATGAAAAAAGCTATATATTAAAAAAAGGTGATGGCGTTTTCGGAAACAGTAATACAATGCACAGTGGAAAAATGGTTGAAAATAAGGACTGTACATATCTTTCTGTAACATTTCACCCAAGATTTATATATGGTTTTGAAAATAGCCTTATACAAACAAAATATGTAAATTTTATATTAGGTAATCACAGAATATCTTCATTAAAGCTTACAGATGATGTTGACTGGCAACGAGATATATTAAATTTTTTAAATACATTATATAAAGAAGTAGTTTTAAATAAAAAAGAATTTGATGAACTTATTATACATATTGAGTTTTCAAAATTTTGGCTTAATATTTATAAATATTTTTCATCTCTTCCCGATACAGGTAAAAGAAACGAGAATAATATAAATCGTATTAAGGATATATTGACATATATACATCACAATTATTCAGAACCACTTACTCTTGATGATATAGCTAACAATGTAAATTTATGTAAAAGTGAATGTTGCCGTTTTTTTAAAAAAAATATGAAAATAACTCTTTTTGATTATCTTCTTTTTTATCGTATACAACAAAGCTTACCTATGCTAACTGATAACGATAACATATCAATAACAGAAATATCTGAAAAATGCGGTTTTTCAAACTCATGTTATTATGGAAAAATATTCAAAAGATATATGAAATGTACACCTAGTGAATATAGAAAAAACAGAAGAAATACATAATATTATTTTACCATAAAAAGGCATCATAAACTATTATCATGCCTTTTATTTTTATACAAATAATTCTAATTTTCTTGGTTCTGAGAAATTATCAATAAGTCTTTTGGTAAGAGGAGAACAATCATATGATATACACTTTTTAGGACAGACTGAAACACATCTCATACAGTTTATACAATTTTCATTTTTAAACTCTGGTTTATCATCAAATTTGATATCAGAGATAGGACACTCTTTATAACAAGTACCACATTTTATACATTCTTCATAATTAATAGTTTTTGGAACAGGTATTGATTTTTTAGGTTCAGGATTAGGGTTTCCTGGAAAATCAGTAGATGAAATATCACCCTTTTTAATTTTTTCAATTACATTATTTGCCCAAACTTTAATCTCTGCCATATCATTTTCATCAGGTCTGTTTTTTCCAAGACTTTCTGCAAAAGTATGCTCTATTATTACAGCAGCCCCCCCTACAACTTTAAAACCTCTATATTCTAAAAGATTTTTCATCTGTGCAAGACTGTCATCATAATGACGATTTCCATAACAAGCAATAATAATACATGGTGTATTATTTCCCTTTATACAATCTGTAATTCTTTCAACAGCTGGAATTTGACCTGCATATACAGGCATACCTACTACAACAATATCATCTTTATTAAACTCAAAATTATTTTCTCTCTGACTCTTTGATGTAATATCAATATAATTTATATTTTCTCCAAAAAGCTTTGATATTTTTTTAATACAATCTTCTGTTTTTCCAGTTCCACTAAAATATACACTTTTAATCATAATAAAACTTCCTTTCTTATTAAATACTATTATTTAATTATACATCAAACAAAAAAGTTTATCATCTCCCATAAAAATACAAAAATAGTTGACTAAGCAACTATTTTTATAGTAATATTTAATATATAGTTGAGTGTGCAACTAAAGGAAAGGAGGAAGATTTTGAAAGAACCGCAGATAATATTTTTAAAATATATATCAATGATACAGCGCAATACTAAAAGATATTTTGATGCTGTTCTTGAAAATGAACCTATTGGAAGTGGTCAACAGTTTTTTCTCTCAAGAATATATGAAAATGAAGGAATAACTATGTGTGATTTGGCAAAGATAGGTCAATATGATAAAGGAACAGTCACAAAAGCAATCAAAAAACTTGTAGATATAGGCTATGTATCCATTGTAGCAGATGAACATGATAAACGTGTCCGTCATCTTTATACAACAAAAAAAGCGGAAGATATTATAAACCACACCTATGAACTTAGAGATATTTGGAAAAAAGGTTTACTTTCATCTTTAACTGATGAGGAGAAAGAAAACTTTATATCCTGTCTCGAAAAAATGGCTAAGTCATCAAATTTACTTTTAAATAAATTTATAACAGACAAGGAGGACAAATAGAATGACAATAGCATCAGAAAAGGAAAATATTCAAAATCCTTTGGGATATAAACCGGTAGGAAAACTTTTAATTACATTTTCTATACCAGCTATAATATCATGTCTTATAAACTCTATTTATAACATAGTAGACCAGATTTTCATTGGTCAAGGTGTAGGATATTTAGGAAACGCTGCAACAACAGTTGCTTTTCCTATTATGACAATAATACTTGCTTTTGGAACTCTTATAGGTTCAGGAAGTAGTGCTTATGCCGCTATACGTCTTGGAGAAAAGAAACTTGATGAAGCAGAAAAAACTCTTAATAGTGCATTTCTATTTTCAATAATTACGGGTATTGTACTTATGGTTTTAGGTCTTATATTTTTAAAACCAATACTTACTCTTTTTGGTGCAACAGAAAATATAATGCCTTATGCAATAGATTATACTGCTATAATACTTTTGGGAACTCCTTTTAATCTTTTAAGTATAGTTCTTTCAAATCTTGCAAGAACTGACGGTCACCCTAGACTTTCAATGTATGGAATGATGATAGGCGCAGGACTTAACACAATACTTGACCCTATATATATTTTTATATTTAATTGGGGTGTTAAAGGTGCTGCAATAGCAACTATAACTTCTCAGATTATATCTGCAATAGTTCTTACAGCATATTTCTTTAAATCATCAAAAAATCCACAGCATATGCAAATCAAAAAAAGTCATTTAAAACTTAAAGGAAAACTTATAATATCATTTCTTACTTTAGGTATTTCATCTGGAATAACTCAATCTGTGGCTTGCATAATGCAGGTTGTAATGAATAATTCTCTTGTGTATTATGGTAATCAATCACCAATAGGTGGAGATGTTGCCCTTAGTGCTATGGGAATTGTAATGAAGATATCAATGATTATGGGAGCTTTTGGAATTGGTGTAGGTATAGGTGCTCAGCCTATTTTAGGATATAACAGAGGAGCTTTACAGTATAAACGTATAAAGAAAACATACATATATGCTGTAATAATGGCAACAATTCTTATATTGGCTGGTTGGATTGTTTGTCAGACATTTCCTGAATTTATAATAGGTATATTTGGAAATGAAAATGCTGAATTTACTGATTTTGCTGTAAAATGTTTAAGAATATTCCTTTTTGGTATATTCTGTGCCGGATTTCAAATTGTATCTACAAGCTACTTTCAAGCAACAGGCCAACCTTTAAAAGCATCAATACTTTCAATGCTTCGCCAGCTTCTTTTACTCATTCCTCTTATAATAATACTTCCTTTATTCTTTGGACTTAGAGGAATACTTTACTCAGCACCAGTCGCTGATATTTCATCAGCATTGATTGTAGCTTGTTTTATGGTTCCTGAAATGGCTAAACTTGAAAGACATATAAAAGAAGAAAAAACATCTGTAAATATTTAAAGAAATTTTTTAAAACCTTCCATATTTTTATTATGGAAGGTTTATTTTTATGATAGTAATTTTTTATAATTTTTATCAATAAGTATTGCCCCTAAAGGTGCTGTTACAAGTATAGCCATTACCGCTGCTGTAAGAACAATATTTCCACAGGCAAGCCCCATTGAAAGAGGAACAGAGCCTATTGCTGCTTGAACTGTGGCTTTTGGCATATATGCAATCATACAGAATATTTTTTCTTTTTTATTAAAAGGTGTACCTATAATACTTATAAACACTCCACAAATTCTAAATATAAGAGCAAGTAATATAATTACTATAAATACAACTCCCGCTGATATGGCATATTTAACATCAACAGCTGCTCCAACAAGTACAAAAAGAAGTATCTCGCCATATACCCAAAGTCTATTGAATTTATCTGAAAGTCTCTTTGCCAAAACTTTATTTTTAAAGTATATTGTAGCGTTTAAAGACATAACAGCTAAAAGTCCTGAGAAAGGAATATATTTTTCAACAACACTCTGACAATCTGTACATATAAATGATATGCTCAATATTATCAAAACTTTTACAGTATCTCTTATATGAACTGTTTTAAATATTTTTTCGAGTATAATTCCAAAAATTATACCTACTATTATACCCATTATTACAGATATAGGAACATTTAATAAAGACATTAAAGAAAAAGTTCCACCCTGTGCTATTGATGTAAATGATGTGAATAAAACTATTACAAAAACATCATCAACAGAAGCTCCAGCCATTATGAGTTGTGGTATACCTTTTTTTGTTCCTATACCCTCTTCCATAAGTCTTAACATTCTTGGAACTATTACTGCTGGAGATACGGCAGCCACAACACTTCCCATAATAGCCGCCTCTATAACACTTATTCCAAGTATTTTAGGTGCAATTAAAACAAAACCTGCTATCTCAAAAAGTGCTGGAACAAAACACATAAGTATTGCTGGTCTACCAACTTTCTTAAGGTCATCAATATCAAGGGCAAGACCTGCTCTTGTAAGTATTATTATAAGTGCGATTTGACGAAGCTCTGAAGAAATATCAAGAACTTTTGGTGAAATAAAATTTAAAGCTGATGGTCCCAATATTATTCCTGATATTAACATTCCTAATATTGGTGGAAGTTTAAATCTGGCAAAAATACCTCCTATGGCAATTCCCAGTATAAACATAAGTGAAAAACTTAATAGCAATATAATCCCTCCTATTTATTTTTTGGCAATAAAAAAGCTGATAACCCTGTGAAAATTCACAGAAGTCATCAGCCCACTATTCCGGCAGTTCTGATATATATTAAAATATATCAAGGGAGAACTCCATTCCCTTATAGCATTATATTTTAAAACAAAGTATATGTCAATATTAAATTTTAAATATCAAACAAAAAGTGCCGGTTTAGTATAAACCGACACATTATGCCAAAAATTAAACCCAGCCCAGAAGACGCTCGAATTTGTTTCCAACTGCTTCAAACACTGCACAAATTTTATCTGCCATAGTAACAACATAAGATTCCTTGTATTTAGGAGGAACAAGTGTACATGGCCACATATGCTTTAATATAGCATCTTTTTCAATATCATTAAGTTCTGTAATCTTTCTTGCATTATCGTAAGCAACACGAGGGTGCCATGCTGCATGGTTGCATTTTCTTGTTGGATTTTTTACTCTCCAATCATAGTAGAACATATCGTGCATTATTCCGGCTCTTGCTGCTGAACGATAGTCCCAACCTAAAAATTTGCAAACTATAAAACTGTAATAAGCAACATTGATACTATGCTGTAATCTGCTTGTGTGACAGTGCTGTTCATAGTTGTCAAGTTTCTGTATTTTTTCTGAATTATATATATCTGAAATGCAATCCATAAACTCTATTGCGAGTATATCTTCCAGGCTTTTGAGGTTTACTTTTGAACCTATTGCTTTTTCCATAATTCCTCCTTTAAAAATAAAAAACATTATTATCTGTTACACCATGAGTATAACATATTATAAGTAAAAAAACATTAAATTTTCTTTAAATTTTATTCAAATTCATATAATATTATAACTAATTTATATAATCAAAATGTATTTAAAGTATTGTTTAAACATACTTTATATTATAAAATATAACTAACAATAATACATTTTCAGCTTTAAGGAGGTAAAAACTATGAAATGCCCATACTGTAACAGCGAAATGGAACAAGGTTTTTTACACGGAATGAAACGCGTTGCTTGGATGACAAAAAAACGCAAATCAGAAACAGCCTTAAATGGTGATGATATTGTTTTCGAGGATAACGCGTTCAATGATTTTATTTTTTCCGGATATATATGCAAAGACTGCAAAAAAATGGTTATAGATTATTCGGACAAAAATATAAAAAAAGCTGATTAATAAAAAAAGAGACACATTTTATTGTGTCTCTTTTTTTATTATCCATGACCATACATTATATTTTCAGAACCTAAAAAAAGTGTTTTTTTATTATATATGATATCATACATATTTTCTTTTATAACAGTAGGCATTATTTTAATACTGTCAATAGATTTTAAATCTATCCACTCACAACCTGTTTGCATTATATCAGTTTCAGAAAGTTCTTTTCTATCAAAACTTTCAATGTCACATAAAAATATATGATACATTTTATGTACATAATCAGCATATTTTTCAGTAAACTTAGGATTTGTACAAATCTCCTCAAAAAGAGCACAAAACCTTAAAATTTTAACTTTGTATCCTGTTTCTTCAAGACATTCTCTTACAACTGCATTTTCTAAAGTTTCAAATTTATTCTGTCCCCCACCGGGTAAAGAGTAATAATATCCATTGTATTCATCATAACATTTATTTAAAAGTATTTTTTTATCATGTATTATTATAGCTTTAGCTGTACTTCTTATTCCCATAAAAATCACCTAACTTTAATATAAATAAAAACCGAGTATAAAAAATTTACTCGGTTTTTTAAAAATATTTTAACGATGGAAAAGTTTCTTTGTTTCGTAACGAGGTTCACAAGTAAGATTTACTCCAAGTTTCCCGAAAACATTTTCATCAACTGATGAAAGTATTACTGATGAATGTACTTCACAGCATTTAAGTTTTTCAAGCTGCTGCATTGCAAGTTCTGCATTAGGGTCGGTTGCAGCACTTATACAGAGAGCAAGAAGAATTTCATCTGTATGAAGTCTTGGATTGTGGTTTCCTAAATGTGAAACTTTTAAATGTTGAATAGGTTCTATTACTGTTGGAGATATAAGTTTAATTTCATCTGGAATATTAGCAAGTTTTTTAAGTGCATTTAATAACATTGCTGAAGACGCACCAAGAAGGTCGCTTGTCTTTCCTGTAACAAGAGTTCCGTCTGGAAGTTCTATTACAGCAGCTGGATTTCCTGTTTCCTCTGCAAGACGATTTGCTTCTGCAACAACTGGTCTATCTACAATACCTGTTCCAGCCTGTTTCATAAGAAGTTCAAGTCTATAAATAGCATCTTCATCAGCGTTTCCTTTTCTCTTTTCACAGAGAGCTTTATAATATCTTCTTATAATTTCATTTCTTGAAGCTTCTTTTGTAGCTTCGTCATCTACTATACAGTTACCTGCCATATTAACACCCATGTCTGTTGGTGATTTATAAGGAGACTCCCCATAAATCATTTCAAACATTGCATTGAGAACAGGGAAAACTTCAACATCACGATTATAGTTTACTGTTGTTTTGCCATAAGCCTCAAGATGGAATGGGTCAATCATATTCATATCATTAAGGTCTGCTGTTGCTGCCTCATAAGCAAGGTTTACAGGGTGCTGTAAAGGAAGGTTCCATATTGGGAATGTTTCGAATTTTGCATACCCAGCTTTTACACCTCTTTTATTTTCATGGTAAAGCTGTGAAAGACAAGTTGCCATTTTTCCACTTCCTGGACCAGGTGCAGTTACAACTATAAGAGAACGCTCTGTCTCTATATAATCATTTTTTCCATAGCCTTCTTCACTTACTATTAATGGCACATTTCCTGGATATCCTGCTATTGTGTAATGTCTGTAAACACGAAGTCCAAGAGCTTCAAGTTTTTTCTGATAAGCTATTGCACTTTCCTGACCGTCAAACTGTGTTAAAACAACACTTCCTACATAAAGACCATAGCCTCTAAAAGCATCTATAAGTCTTAAAACGTCCATATCATATGTTATTCCAAGGTCGCCTCTTACTTTATTTTTTTCAATGTCTCCAGCACTTATTACAATTATTATTTCTGCATCTTCTTTAAGTTGTACAAGCATATTTATTTTACTGTCAGGTTTAAATCCTGGAAGAACTCTTGAAGCATGGTAATCATCAAAAAGTTTTCCACCAAATTCAAGGTAAAGTTTTCCACCAAACTCACCTATTCTCTCTTTAATACATTGTGACTGCATTTTTAAATATTTATCGTTATCAAATCCTGTTCTTATCATATGTTTTTTCTCCTAATCTGTAATAAAAACTACTATTTACGGTACAAAATTATACTATGATTTAATACTATTTACAAAGGAAATTTAATTAAAGTATAAATTTTTTTGATTTAAAAGTTAAACCATTTAAAAATCCCTGAAGAAACTCCATTCGACAGGGATTAAAAATATTTTTAATTTATATAGCACTCTTTACATTAGCTTTTTTATCATTAAATACATCTTTATCGCAAGCATTATCCTGACAAGCAACTATTGTTGTACATATAGCGTCACCTGTGATGTTTACAGCTGTACGAGACATATCAAGTATACGGTCAATACCCATAATATAACCTATACCCTCTATTGGAAGACCAACTGAGTTTAAAACCATTGTAAGAGTTACAAGACCAACTCCTGGAACTCCTGCTGTACCTATTGATGCAAGAGTTGCTGTAAGTACAACAGTTGCAAGCTGTGTCATTGTAAGCGGAATGTCATATATTTGAGCTATAAATATAACAGCAACACCCTGCATTATAGCAGTACCGTCCATATTTATTGTAGCTCCAAGAGGTATTGTAAATGATGAAATTCTTCTTGCAACACCCATTTTTTTGTGTAATGTATCAATAGAAAGAGGAATTGTTGCATTTGAAGTTGCTGTTGAGAAAGCAAATCCCATTACAGGTATAAATTTTTTTATAAATTTATATGGATTAAGTCCTGTAAATAACTTAAGCATAGCTGAATATACTCCAAAGCACTGTATAAAAAGTGCTATAAGTACAGAAATCATATAAAGTGCCATAGGCTTAAATCCTTCAAGACCAATCTGTATAAATGTTTTTGCTATAAGACAGAAAACACCAATAGGAGCAACTTTCATAACCATCATTGTCATTTCCATCATTATGTCATTTCCCTGTTGGAAAAGGTTTAACATTCTTACAGTACGCTCTCCAAGTTTTGCAAGTATAATACCTACAATAAGGGCAAAAAGAATTATCTGAAGCATATTTCCATTTGCAAGAGCAGAAAAAGGATTTGTAGGTATAATGTCAAGAAGTGTTGTTGCAAGACTTGTTTTTGTTGTTGTACCTGTTGTTTCTTGAACAAGAACAGACTCCAGATTAAGACCTATACCTGGATTTATTATTTTTGCAACAATAAGAGCAACTGTTATAGCAAAAGCTGTTGTCACAATATAAAATCCTATTGTCTTAACTCCAACTTTTCCAAGAGTTTTAGTATCACCTATTGCAGCAGCTCCACATACAATTGAACAAAGTACAAGTGGAACAACAAGCATCTGCATAAGTCTTAAAAATCCCTGACCAACAACATTAAAAAGACCATTCATAAGGAATGTATCTCTTATATAGTTTCCTTCCGGCAAAGCATAATGTATCGCAAGACCTGCTATACAACCTAATAAAAGAGCTATAAATATACGTGTTGTAAGACCTAAAGGTTTCTTTTTTTCGTTACTCATAATGAAACCCCCTTATCTGCAAAAAACTCATCAAGGGCATCTCTCCAATTAGGCATAGTATAAATTCCTGTCATTCGCATCATAAGATTGTCAAGCATAGTATTTGCTGGTTTCTCAGAAACAAAAGACTGAACTTCTCCTTTAATTCTAGCACCTTCAAGAACAGCTTTTGCAAACTCAAATCTTGAACATATACCTTCACAGGAAGCATGATATATACCATACTCTGTTGTATCTATGAGTTTTATTATAAAATCTGCAAGAGCCTTTGCACTTGTTGGAGAACTAAGCTCATTTACAGCTGCTTTTACAACTTTACCTTCTTTAGCTGTCTTTAAAACTCTGTATGCGAAATTATTTTCTGAATTTCCATAAATCCATGATGAACGTACTATGAGATGTTTTGGACAAAGTTCACGGACAAATTGTTCACCCGCAAGTTTACTCTTTCCATAAACTGAGTTAGGATTTGGAAAATCAAATTCATTAAGTGGATGACCAGCTGAGCCATCAAAAACATCATCAGTAGATAAATAAATAATTTTGGCATTTATACGGCGGGCTGCAATAGCTGCATTTCTAGCTCCCAGCGTATTAACCTTATAGGTAGTTTCAATATCATTGTTGCAGGATTCAGCATTTGAGCTTGCTGCACAGTGTATAATTACATCGGGATAGTTTATATCACAAAAACTTGTTACTGCTGTAAGGTCGGTTACATCAACATCAGTATCAGACTCCAAAACTTCATATTCTGTACAGTCTAAAGCCTCAAGTATCGCTTTTCCAACCTGACCACTTGCTCCGTTAATCCATACTCTTGTGGCATTTCTCAAAACAGAGTCCTCCTTTCTTTATTTTTTAATAGTATACCATATATACGACAAATTTCGCAAAGAAAAACATTTTACATAAAACCTATATGTTTTGTATATTTTATATAAAAATTTTACTTATTTTTACAATCGAAAACATAAAAAACCATTATTTTCATAATATATTTTACAAAAAAACATAAATGATTTTAGATATAAATTGTCTTTATTATTGGTATTAAAAATTTTATTAAAATTTTAAGTAAAAAACTCCTTAATACTTTTATAAGTAAAAGGAGTTTTTTATATTTATATTTTAAATTTTTTAAACTGTATAAATTATTTATGATACTATAATAATAAATATATTAATGGTTATAAAAATAATTAAAAACCATGTTCTTTTTCGATTTTTAATAATTCTTCATAGGAAGCATTTTTAATTCTATTTTCATCTAAAATCATAGAAGGATTTCCAGAAAATGCTCCAGCATAAGTATCGTTTAAAAGTTTATCTCTCAATTCTTCAGCTTTTAATTTTTCATTTTCCATATATATCAGCCTCCTTTAAAAAAATAAATCTTTTTATTTATTTTATCACTTAATGTACTTTATTGTATATAGATTTATACATTTTTTATAAATTTAGCAGGAACTCCTCCAACAACTGTATTTTTAGGAACGTCTTTAGACACTACTGCTCCAGCAGCAACAACCGCTCCATCTCCAATAGTAACTCCCTGTAATATAGTTGCATTTGAACCTATCCATACATTTTTTCCTATGTTAATAGGCTTAGGGTGTAAATTTCCACGCTTGTTAGGGTCAAAATCATGATTTAATGTTGATAAAACAACATTATGTCCTATCAATGTACCATCACCGATTGTAATACCTCCCTGGTCTTGCATTTTACAACCACTGTTAAAGAAAACATTTTTACCTATTTTAAGATTTTTTCCACAGTCTGTATAAAAAGGTGGGAATACTAAAAAACTTTCATCAATTTCTCTTCCTGTTAATTTTTTAAATATATTACGTATTTCATTTGGTGTATGATAACTTCCATTAAGTTCTGTTGTAAGTTTAAGTGCTTCTTGAGAAATATCACACATAAATAAATGCATTTTTGAACCTGCAACAACCTCTTTTCCACTGTTTAAATAATCTAAAAAATACTCTAAATCTATTTTTTCCTCTGTAATTTCTCTATCATCTTTAAGAGATTTTCCAAACTCTATTAATTCATTAAGTTTTTCCTCTGATTTGTTCTGTTCACCATAGGCTGTAAATATTCCCATGTTCTTTAAATTCAAATATTCCAAAAATGATTTTTTATACTCATATATAGCACCTTCATATACATCATCATCACCAGATGAAAGAAAAAGAGCAGCTTTTTTTAATTTCTTAGGTTTATCAATAGCATATATTCTATTAATTGCACATTGAAGTTGACCTGTGAAACCATGATAATATATAGGTGAAGCTAAAACTATCATTTCAGCCTCATCAAGAATATTATAAACTTCTTCCATATCGTCTTTTTGTACACAACGACCATTACCTTTTGTATGGCAATATTCACATGCTAAACAGCCACCTATTTTTTTATCACAAACAGATATTACTTTAATATTATGATTATTACTTTTAGCTCCCTCTATAAAAGCATTAATCATACTATATGTATTTCCATGTTTTCTTGGACTTCCATTTAAAACTAAAATATTCATAAAAAATCTCCTCAAATTATTATTTTTCAAATATAACTTCTACATCACCTGCTCCTAGAGCTTCAGATAATTCAGATGGGTTATCTATTTTGCCTATTGGTGTATAACTGTAAGATGTAGAAAAGCTTTCATAAAAAATAACTAAACAGTTTGAACCATATAACATAATATCTCCCGCTTCAATATTTTTAGGACAATAAGAATTTGTTTTAATACTATTTTCGAGATAATAGTATTTTTCATTGTTATTTAATTCTTCCATATTTATAGTAATTGGCAACATATCTATAAATTCTTTTGTTGTTTCATTATCATATAATGTAGCATTAAAAGTTTTATCACCAACTATAACTTTAATAGTGTTCACTGCATTTTCCTCCTTGTCGTTATATGTCTCTTTAATTTCTATTGATTTATTTGTAATTTTAAAATCATCATTACAACCTGTTGCTGATACAAGAGTTGTAATACAACATCCAATAACAGTAATCATCTCTCTAATCAAACTATCATCTCCCTTTAATTATATTAATTTACATTTATTTTATCATTTAAAATTTTTAATAACAAATACTTATATATAATAGTTATATATGCTTTATAGCTATATATAAAACTGATACTATATACTATATTTACAGAATGGAGGTAATAAATATGGAGTTTCGTGTATTACAATACTTTTTAGCAGTAACAAAAGAAGGAAGTATATCGGCTGCGGCAAATTCATTACATCTTTCTCAACCTACTCTATCAAGACAATTAAAAGAATTAGAATGTGAATTGGGTAAACAGCTTTTTATTCGTAGTAATAGGAAAATAACTCTTACAGAAGAAGGAATGATACTTCGTAAACGTGCTGAGGAGATTACAGAACTTGTAAAAAAAACTCAAATAGAAATATCATCATCGGATAAAACATTATCGGGAGATATTTATATTGGTGCTGGAGAAACCGTAGGTGTAAAACAAATTGCTAAAGTTGCTAAAGAATTGAGAAATAAATATCCTTTATTACATTTTCATATTATAAGTGGTGATAAAACTTCTGTTTTGGAGGAGCTTGACAGAGGATTAATTGATTTTGCTTTGGTCTTTGGTGATATTGATTTTTCAAAATATGATAGTTTAATGTTGCCTTCTGTTGACCAATTTTGTGTAATGATGAGAAAAGATGATATTCTAGCTAATAAAGAAATAGTTAACACTGAAGATTTGATTGATAAACCTCTTATAGTTTCAAGACAAATTTTACACGATTCTAATTTAAAAGAAATTTTTGGATATGATATAAATGAACTTAATATAGTTGCTACATATAATTTATTGTATAATGGTTCACTTATGGTTAGTGAAGGAATTGGATACGCAATATGTTTTGATAATATAGTAAACGTGACAGGCGATAGCAATTTATGTCTTCGACCTCTATCTATTAAAATTACACCTAAAATGAATTTAATATGGAAAAAATATCAAATATTTACAAAGCCAGCAGGAATGTTTATTGAAGCTATGAAAAGAAACTTAAAATCACTATAAAAATAAAGGCAGAATAATAATTATTCTGCCTACTTTTTTAATTATTAAATTTTTTTGATAATATAAATGTTGATACAAAACTAACTACAAAAGATATTACTACACCAATAATAAAGTTAAGCATACTTCCACTTTGAACACTTACAAAACCTATTATTCCAGCTGCTCCAGGTGAAATATTTAAAACATTTGTAAATGTTACATATGCACATCCAAAGGCTGAACCAACCATTGCTCCATAAAAAGGATATTTCATTTTTAAATTAACACCAAACATTGCCGGCTCTGTTATACCGAGTAAAGCTGATACTCCTGAAGATGCTGATATACTTTTCATTTTTTTATCCTTTGTCATAAACATTGAAGCTATTGTTGCTGCACCTTGAGCCACATTACTACAAGATGCTGCTGCAAGAAGGAATGAACCACCTGACGCAATAAGCTGTATATCTATTGGTAAAAGACTGTGATGCATTCCTGTCATAGTAAGAGGAGCATAGAAGAAACCAAATATCGCACCACCTATTGCTCCAGCTGAATTATAAAGCCATAAAATACAGTTTGTTATAATATCTCCTGCTTCGCGCATTATTCCACCAACAAATATAAATGTAAGTAATGCTGTTATAAATACTGAAAGAAGAGGTGTTAAAAGATTATCTAAAAATTCTGGTATAATTTTGTGAAGTTTTTTCTCAACCCATGCTATTATAAAACTTGAAGCCAATACAGGAAGGACTGTTCCCTGATAACCTACTTTTTCAATCTGAAATCCCATTATATTCCAAACAGGTACACTGTTATTTAAAACAGCATCACCATATCCATAAGCATTGAGAAGGTCTCCACTTACCATTATCATACCTATTACTGCACCAAGATAAGGGTTTCCACCAAACATTTTTGTTGCTGAAAATCCTATGAGGATAGGAAGAAAAGCATAGGCTGCACTGGCAAATGTATTTATCATTGCAGCAAGGTCTTTTAAACCTGTATGTACATCTATAAGTGATTGACCTTCATAAAAAAGTCCTGTTGCTGTAAATACATTGTTTATACCCATAAGAAGACCGGCAGCTACAAGGGCTGGTATTATAGGTACAAAAACGTCTGAAAGCATTTTTACTATTTTTTGTATAGGGTTCATTTTATTGTCGGCTTGTTTTTTAACTTCAGCTTTTGTGGACTCCTGAATTTCCGCTATTTTTATAAATTCTTTGTACACTTCATTTACTGTTCCACTACCTATTATTATCTGAAACTGTCCAGCATTTGAAAAATTTCCTTTTACAACATCTATGTTTGAAAGTTTTTCTAAATCAACATTTTTTTCATCATTTAAAACAAGTCTAAGTCTTGTGGCACAATGAGCAGCACTTACAACATTACCATTTCCACCAATAGCTTCAAGTATTTCTCTTGCTGAGTTTTCATATTTATTTTGACTCATAACTATTATCCCCCTACCATATTAATTCTCTAAAATAACAGCTTCATAACTTCTTAAATGTATTTTTCCTGTTTCTATATTTGTATCTTTATATGAATTTAAAACTACATTAAGTTTTTCTATTCCATCAAGTTCAAATGTAATAGGATTTTCATAAAAATTACAAATTACAACAATAGATTTATCATCCAAAACTCTTTTATATGCATAAACAGAAGGATTATTTTCATCTAAAAGAATGTATTTTCCATACTGTATAACTTTATTGTTTTTTCTTAAATTTATAAGTTTCTGATAATGATAAAATATAGAATTTTCATCGTTGAGATTTTCATCTACATTAATATATTTATAATTTTCATTAACTTTCATCCAAGGTTTACCAGTTGTAAATCCTCCATTTTCACTATCATTCCACTGCATTGGAGTTCTAGCATTATCTCTGGCTTTTATATGAATTGAGTGCATTATATCTTTTTTGTTAAAGCCTTGTTCAATACGCTCTTTATACACATTTTGTGTTTCTATATCAGGATAATCTTCTATATTGTCAGAATAAAAATTTGTCATTCCTATTTCTTCACCCTGATATATATAAGGTGTTCCTTTCATACCATGAAGAAGTGTTCCAAACATTTTGGCACATTCTTTTCTGTATTCTCTATCATTACCCCATCTTGATACAATTCTTGGAAGGTCATGATTATTCCAAAAAAGACTATTCCAACCTTTATCCTCCATGGCATACTGCCATTTACTTAAAACCTCTTTAAGCTCTACTAAATCAAGTTTTTTAATATCCCATCTATGTTTCCCTTTTTCTTTATCAAGCTGTATTTGTTCAAATTGAAATATCATACTAAGTTCGTTTCTTTCAGGATTACAGAAAAGACCTGCATTATCAATGGTGGCTCCCCAAGTTTCTCCTACTGTAAGTAAGTCTTTTTTACCATAAGTATTATTGTGCATTTCATTTATGTAATAGTGGAGTTTAGGACCATTTTCTTTTATAAGTTTTTCTGGTTCTTTACCTATAAGGTCTATTACGTCCATTCTAAAACCACTTATACCTTTATCCAGCCAGAAATTTATCATTTTATATATTTCTTTTCGCATATTTTCGTTTTTCCAGTTTAAATCCGGCTGTTTCTTGCTATAAAAATGTAAATAATACTGGTCTAATTCTTCAACATACTCCCAAGCAGAACCTCCAAAATTTGATTTTAATTCATTTGGTGAGTCAGTCCAAATATAAAAATCATGATATGGATTGTCTTTTGATTTTTTTGCTTCTTTAAACCAAAAATGTTCATCTGATGTATGATTTACGACTAAATCCATTATGATTTTTATATCTCTTTTTTCACATTCTCTTATGAGATTTTCTAAATCTGCCATAGTACCAAACTCAGACATTACAGCCTCATAATCTCTTATATCATAGCCGTTATCATCATTTGGAGAATCATATACAGGACACAGCCATATTACATCAACACCAAGTTTTTTTATGTAGTCAATATGTTGTAAAATCCCTTGTATATCGCCTATTCCATCACCGTTGCTATCATAAAAACTTCTTGGATATATTTGATATACAACACTCTTATGCCACCATTTCTCTGTCATTTCTATACCTCCTCTTTATTTATTTTACAAGTTAAATTATAATTATTGTAGAAATGTTTTTCTTGCATAGTATTAATATTTTATAACACAAAATTACGATTTAATTTTAGGAGGTATTTATGAAACAAAATAGTTTGATAGAAAAAAGAAATCATGGAACTCCAGATTTCCCTTTTCATATATATTCTCATAAAGATATTAATGGTAATTATTATGTTTCTCATCATTGGCATAATGAGTTTGAACTTTTATATTTTGAATATGGGAAAATGGAACTATATGCAAACCAAAATAATATAATTTTTTCTGATGGGGATATTTATCTTGTAAACTCAAAACAACTTCATTCATTATCAGGTAAAACAAAATCTATGCATCATGCAATAGTTTTTAATGGTGAAATGTTAGGATTTTCATTATATGATAAATGTCAAAATGATATTTTGATACCATTTATAGAAGGGAAATTTATATTTTCAAATAATTATTCTAAAACTCAAAAAGAAAATATACAATGTATTTTAAAAGAAATTATAGATATTAACAGAAAAAATCCCAATGACCTTCTTTTAATAAAAATAAAACT
>NZ_NFLT01000010.1 GCF_002161055.1 Tyzzerella sp. An114 | reverse complement strand
GGTTCGAGGTGTAAGCACAGTAATGTGTTTAGCTGACGAATACTAATAGGTCGAGGGCTTGACCAATAAAATTTATCTCGGATGACTAAGACTTACAATATTCGGTTTTGAAGGTACAGTAAGAAATTACTACCTTATTATATAGCTATTCCTCGATAGCTCAGCGGTAGAGCACTCGGCTGTTAACCGATAGGTCGTAGGTTCGAATCCTACTCGGGGAGCCAATTTAATATAGGGGTATAGTTCAGTTGGTAGAACGTTGGTCTCCAAAACCAAATGTCGAGGGTTCGAGTCCTTCTGCCCCTGCCATTTGATTTTAAACTTAATATGGCTCAGTAGCTCAGTTGGTTAGAGCGCCGGCCTGTCACGCCGGAGGTCGAGGGTTCGAGCCCCTTCTGAGTCGCCATTTGGGAGTTTAGCTCAGCTGGGAGAGCACCTGCCTTACAAGCAGGGGGTCACAGGTTCGAGCCCTGTAACTCCCATTTTTTTAGACAACAATGAAAATTTAATATAGATTATGGCGGAGTAGCTCAGTTGGCTAGAGCACGCGGTTCATACCCGCGGTGTCGGGGGTTCAAATCCCTCCTCCGCTATTCTAAATAAGTCCGAAAACATTCGGACTTATTTTTTTTATTTAAGCTATTGAAAAAATTTAATTTATTTTGTAAAATCACTTAAAAAGATTAGAGGTGATTTAATGAACTACTGTGAAATTAAATCGTATATTATAAAAGAGAGTTTTAAGGACTCTAAAGGTAATGTTCTTATATTCTGTGATAGAGATTTTTTTGATAAAAATAATGTATCTTCTGAAAATGAAATATTTTTATCTGTTGATGGCGGAGATTGTTCAGAAGGTATTTTTGAAAAAGTAAATTTTAATTTAGATGATATAAAAAATATACTTCAATGGTATGGATATAATGAACTTTATGAAATATTTGAAAAATGGTATAAGGAAGTGGTAATTTTATGAGAGTAGGTTCTGGTTATGATGTTCATAAACTTGTTGAAGGTAGAAAACTTATACTTGGTGGTGTTAGAATAATGCATACAAAAGGTCTTCTTGGGCATTCTGATGCAGATGTTCTTGTTCATGCTATTATGGACGCAATTCTTGGTGCTGCTGCCCTTGGAGATATTGGAAAACATTTTCCTGATACTGATGAACAGTTTAAAGGTATATCAAGTTTGCTTCTCTTAAAAAAGGTTTTAGGCTTGATAGAAAACAAAGGTTATTGTATAATAAATATTGACGCAACTATTGTTGCACAAAAACCTAAGCTTGCACCATATATTGATAGTATGAGAAGAAATATTGCTGATGTTTTATCAATTGATGTTGATGATATAAATATTAAGGCTACAACAGAGGAAAAACTTGGATTTACCGGTCGTGAGGAAGGTATTTCCGCTTCAGCAGTTTGTCTCATAGATAAAAAATAAATAATTAAAAAGACTTTGAAGGAAAGAGTATCTGTTTTTAAATCAAAAGAGATAAAGGGTCATAGGCTGAAAGCCCTTTTTGTGGAGATTACAGAGAAGTGCATTCCGGAGTTCGGAAGGTGAAAGATAGTTTTATTAATTTAGTAGCTTTCTGCGTTAGATTGCGTTAAAATTATACAAGCGAGGATATTTTATATTTTTATAAATTTTTTATCCTAAGCAGAGTGGAACCACGGATTTAAACTTCGTCTCTGATTTTATTCAGCGACGAAGTTTTTTTGTTTTGTAAATTTTATTTTTTAGGAGGTATAGTGTTTATGCTTAAAGATGAAATAAGAACAATTATGGAAAAAGACCCTGCCATTAAAAGTATAGCAGAGGTATTTCTCTATTCAAGTTTTTGGGCTATGATTTTTCATAGATTTGCTCATAAACTTTACAGAAAGCATATGTTTTTTGCAGCTAGATTTGTTTCTCAGGTTTCAAGATTTTTTACTGGAATAGAAATACATCCCGGTGCAAAAATAGGAAAAGGCTTTTTTATTGACCATGGTATGGGAGTTGTTATAGGTGAAACTTGTGAGATAGGTGACAATGTCCTTATATATCAGGGGGTTACTCTTGGAGGTACAGGAAAAGATGTGGGAAAAAGACATCCTACTATTGGAAATAATGTTCTTGTAGGCTCTGGCGCTAAAATACTTGGACCTATTAAAATTGGTGATAATGTAAAAGTTGGTGCCGGTTCTGTGGTTCTTAGAAATGTTCCTTCTAATTCAACTGTTGTTGGTGTTCCGGCGAGACGTGCTGGTGGAAGTTGTATGGTTAATAAGGAAAATCCTTCTGATACAATAGACCAGATAAGAATAAGTGACCCTGTTCAGGTTGAATTTAATAAGATTATAAGTAAACTTAATAGACTTGAGAAGAAAATTAAAAATATGGAAGAAAAGAAATAATTTTTGGAGGAGTAAAATATGAAACTGTATAATACACTTACAAGAAAAAAAGAAGAATTTGTTCCTATGGAGGAAGGAAAAGTTAAAATGTATGTATGCGGACCTACTGTATACAACTTTATCCATATAGGAAATGCAAGACCTTATGTTGTTTTTGACACTGTAAGAAGATATTTTGAATATAAAGGCTATGATGTTACTTATGTTCAGAACTTTACAGATGTTGATGATAAAATAATTAAAAAAGCTAATGAAGAAAACACAACAATGGATGTTATAGCAAATCGCTATATTGAGGAAGCTTTTACAGACGCTGACGGTCTTAATGTAAAAAGAGCAACTGTTCACCCTCGTGTTACACAGGAAATTGAAAATATAATTAAAATGATTAGCGAGCTTATTGAAAAGGGCTATGCTTATGAAGATAATGGAACAGTGTACTTTGACACAAAAGCATTTAATGAATATGGAAAACTTTCAAAGAAAAATCTTGATGAACTTATAGCTGGTGCTAGTGAGAGAGTTCAGCAGGACGATGCTAAGAAAAACTCAACAGACTTTGTTCTTTGGAAACCACAGAAACCAGGAGAACCAAAATGGTCATCACCTTGGGGGGACGGTAGACCAGGCTGGCATATTGAGTGTTCTGTTATGGCTAAAAAATACCTTGGTGAGACAATAGATATTCATGCTGGTGGAGAAGACCTTATATTCCCTCACCATGAAAATGAGATTGCACAGAGTGAATGTTGTAATGGAAAACCTTTTGCAAGATATTGGCTTCACAATGGATTTATAACTGTTGACAATGAAAAAATGTCAAAATCAGCAGGAAATTTCTTTACTGTAAGAGATATTGTTGCTCATTTCCCTTATGAAGTTATACGTTTCTTTATTTTAAATGGTCATTACAGAATGCCTATTAACTTCAGTGATGAGCTTATGAAATCATGCCAGAATGGTCTTGAGAGAATTAAAAATTGTAAAAATAGCCTTGTTTATTATATAGATAACTGTAAAAAAGCTGACATGACAGAAGATGAAGAAAAACAGCTTGCTGAAATAGATAAATTCAGAGTGCAGTTTGAAGAAGCCATGGATGATGATTTTAATACAGCTGACGCTATAACAGCTATATATGAGCTTGTTCGTTTTATAAATAAGAGTATAACAGATGAAGTTTCAAAGGCTTTTGCTGAAAAAGAAATGGAAATGTTCAATCGTCTTACTTCTGTTTTAGGACTTCTTGAGAAGGAAAAAGAAAAGACAGAAGACCCTGATACAGCTATGATTGAAGAACTTATAGCAAAACGTACAGAGGCTAAGAAAAACAAAGACTTTGCAACAGCTGACGCCATAAGAGAAGAACTTTCACAGATGGGAATTACTATAAAAGATACTCGTCAGGGTGTTCAGTGGTTTAGAGGTTGATTTTATGGAAAACATTGAAATTAACAAAGCTAATAAAAGTATGGAAAAAATATTTGAAGCAGAATATAATAATGGACAGGGGCCGAAGGAACTTTCGGCTCTTGCTCTTGCTTATGTGGGAGATGCAGTATTTGAAATGCTTGTGAGAACAAGAGTGTTATCTTGGGGAAATGCTCCTGTTAATATACTTAACAAAAAAGCAAGAGGGATTGTTAATGCAAAGGCTCAGTCTGATATGTATTTCAGAATAGAAGATATTTTGACAGATGAGGAAAAAAGTGTTTTCCGTAGAGGTAGAAACACTAAAAGTCATACTGTGCCTAAAAATGCTGATATTATGGATTATAGACACGCTACCGGTCTTGAGGCTGTATTTGGTTATCTCTATCTTTCAGGGAATATAGAGAGAGCCATAGAGCTTTTTGATAAAGGAATGGAAAGGAAATAATATATGGATAACTACAAAAAATCCGAAAGAAATTCTGAGAGAGAATTTAACGAAAACCAACTTGAAGGTAGAAATGCCATTCTTGAGGTTTTAAAAAGTGGACGTGATGTTGAAAAAATATTAGTTCAAAAAGGAAATGTTGAAGGTACTATAAAAAGAATTGTTGGAATGGCAAGAGAAAAAGGAATTGTCATTCAGGAAGTTGCAAGACAGAAACTTGATGAAATTTCACAGACAAAAAATCATCAGGGTGTAATCGCTCTTGTATCTGCTCATAACTATGTTGAAGTTAGTGACATAATCGAGAAAGCAAGAGAAAAGGGAGAAGACCCTTTTATAATAATTCTTGATGGTATAACAGACCCTCACAATTTCGGTGCTATACTTCGTACTGCTGAGACTGCTGGAGCTCATGGTGTTATTATACCTAAAAGACGTTCAGTAGGTTTAACTGCAACTGTTGGAAAAACTTCAGCCGGTGCTATTGAGTATGTGCCTGTTGCAAAGGTTACTAATATTGTAAGTACAATGGAATACCTTAAAAAAGAGAATATATGGATAGCTTGCTCTGATATGAAAGGCACAGATTACTTTGAACAGGATATGAAAGGCGGAATTGCTCTTGTAATAGGCAGTGAAGGTGAAGGCGTTAGCCGTCTTGTTAAAGAAAATTGTGACTTTACTGTTTCAATACCTATGTATGGAAAAATTTCATCTCTCAATGCCTCTGTTGCTGCTGGACTTCTCATGTATGAAGTTGTAAGACAGAGAAATTACTGTTGATTGTAGTACCTTTGGGAGGTATTTGTATTGGCAAAAGAATTTTTATTGGTTGACGGTTATAATATTATACATGCCTGGGACGAGCTTAAAGAGCTTTGTGAACTTAGTCTTGAGAGTGCAAGACAAAGACTTATTGAAATACTTTCAAATTATCAAGGTTTTAAGAAAATTACTGTTATTGTAGTTTTTGATGGATACCTTGTAAAAGGAAATATTGGAACTGTTTATGAATATAATAATATAAATGTTGTATTCACTAAAGAGGCAGAAACCGCTGACCATTATATAGAAAGAGTTGTAAACACATTACCGAGACATTACACTGTACGAGTTGCCACATCAGACGGCTTGGAACAGCTTATTATTCTTGGTAGTGGAGCTACAAGAGTTTCTGCAAGAGAGCTTTATAACGAGGTTAAAGGTATTGAAAATACAATACGTGAGAGATATATAAATAAGCGTCCGCCAAAAAATAACCTTCTCACAGATAATGTTGATGAAGAAACGAGACAATGGATTGAAATGATGAGAAGGCAGAAATAGAGGATATGTACTTATGAAAAAAGAAACTTTTGTTTTTAATAAATATATTAATATGCATGATGAAGATGTTATAGACCTTATAAAGTCTGGAGATACTGATGCACAGGAATATATTTTTGGAAAATATAAAAATGTTGTCAAAATGAAATCAAGAGCATATTTCCTTATAGGTGCTGACAGTGAAGATATTATACAGGAAGGTATGATTGGTCTTTATAAAGCCATAAGAGATTTTCAGAAAGATAAAAATGCATCTTTTAAAGTCTTTGCAGAGCTTTGTATAAATAGACAGATTATAACAGCTATAAAAACAGCTACAAGACAAAAACATATGCCTTTAAATTCTTATGTTTCTTTGAATAAATCAGCTTTTAATGATGATTCTGAAGAAACATATATGGACATATTAAAAACTGTTGATGAAATGAACCCTGAAGCTTTACTTATAGGTCAGGAAAATAAAGATTATATTGAAAGCAATATAGGAAAAATACTTAGTGATTTTGAGAGAAAAGTTCTTGGTTATTATCTTCAGGGAAAAAGCTATTTTGAAATTTCAAAAATAAGCGGTAAACCTGAAAAATCTGTTGATAATGCTCTTCAACGTGTTAAAAAGAAAATTGAAAAATTCATGGAAGAAAAAGAACTTGACACATAAATTTCATTATGATACTATGATTTAGATATGTACAAATACTGTATATATCTAAATTTTGCTGATGTAGCTCAGTTGGTAGAGCACCGCATTGGTAGTGCGGAGGTCTCGGGTTCAAATCCCGTCATCAGCTTATTTTAATTGAAAAATATAAAACATTATTATATATAAAACACTCTCTTTATGAGGGTGTTTTTTGTTTGTGTGCTATGATATAATTACATAAAATAAAATTTTTTGATAATGGTGAAAATTATGTTAAAAAAATTAAAGTTTAATTATAATTTAAAATATGGTGACGTATTTATTGGTGTTGCTATACTAGCTGTAATTGTTTTTGCTTTAATATTCAAAAGTTTTGTGTATAAAAATGAGTTTGAAAATAGCATGGAGCGTCTTGAACAAGTTGTTGAACAGCAAACAACAGTAATTAATGAAATTTTTGATGATATAGAAAATTATATTATAATGACATCAGAATTTATTTCTAGAGATAATAATATAAATGAAATATGTGAAAATCTAAATATTTATGCTAAGAGACAGGATTTTAAAGAGATAGCTTTTGTTGATACAACAGGTATAGGAGTAAATAATAATGGAACAGTTGTTGATTTGACAGAAAAGGATTATTTTTTAAAATCTCTCAATGGAGATATTTGTATTGATACAGAAAAAAATTCAGATAAATATTGTGATGTAGATGTTATTATAAGTGTTCCTGTTATTGACCAGTCTGAAAATATAAAGGGTGTTTTGGCGGCAAGATTTCAACTCTATTATATAAATTTTTTCAAAGATATTAATATTACTAATGAAGATGTCAAAATAACTATTTCTAATGGAAATAAAGATATAATATATGACTCTGAAAAATTTGATATTAATATGGCAGGAAGATTTGAAAATAAAATTGATTATGATATAAAATATATAGAGCCTTCAAGTGGCGATATTGTTATAGATAATCTTAATTCACAAAAAAGTGGAATATTGGAATATAAGCTTGGAGGAGAAAGAAAATTTGCTTATTACATGCCCCTTGGCATAAATACTTGGAATATATTTGTTATTGTACCTGAAACTTATATAACTAACCAAATGGAAATAATAAATTATGCAGTTATAAAACTTATAGTATGTACAATACTTTCGGCTCTTTTGCTTTTTGCTCTTATAATATACATTATAAATAATACAAATAAAAAAATTATGAATACAAACAGAGAACTTAAAATAAGCGAGGAGACCTTTAGAATTTCGGCAGAACATGGTCAGAAAACTATATTTGATTATTATCCTGATGAAAATATAATAAATGTGATTGTATCAAACTGTTTTTATGGTATGCCTAAACTTATTTATGATGTTCCTGAAAGTTTCTTTACAAAAAATATAATTGATGAAAGTTATAGGTCTACTGTATTTGAAGCCTTTGATAAAATAAAACTTAAAGAAAAAAGAGTTTCATTCTCTGTAAAATGTAATGATTGTAATAATAAAAGTATATGGGCAAATTTTGATATAATGAATGTATTTGACGAAAATGGTAATGTTATAAAATCAATAGGTGTTATAGAGGACGTTACAGAGAAAAAGAATGCAGAAGAAATGTATATTAAAGAGAAAAATTTAAAAGAAGCTATGACTGGCGACAACATGATTATAGTTGAAGTTGATATGAATACAGGTGAATTTAAAATTGATGCAACAATGAATGTTGAAATTAATTCTTTAAAATTATTACATAATTCTTTTGAGAGTTTTTGCGATACTATATACAATAAATATATTTTTGAAGAAGATATTAAAATTGCAAAGTATATAGTTGAAAGTGATAATGAACTTAGAAATATTGAACTTAGAGCAAGATTTGTAAAAAATGGTGTTGAAGATTACAGATGGATTTCTGTAATAAAAAATATTATAAAAAATCCTGTATATGGTATAAATAAAAGTTTCTTCTATGTTAAGGATATTGATAAAGCTAAAAGGCAGGCTATACTTTTAAAATATAATGCTGAAATTGATATACTTACAGGCATATTTAATAGGGCTACTGTTGAAAAGAAAATCACAGAATATATGTCAGAAGAACATAAATCAGCTGTTGTAATGATTATAGATGTGGACAAGTTTAAGTTTGTAAATGATACATACGGTCATAGTGTGGGAGATGAAATACTTAAAATATCAGCTTCAAGGATAAAAAATGAGTTCAGAAAAAATGATATTGTTGGTAGGCTTGGAGGAGATGAATTTATAGTATTAATTGATGGCATAAAAGATATGAGTGTTGTTTCTAGAAAAGCCGAAAATTTATCATCTCCATATGTGTATAAAGTTGATGATATTGAAATAGAATTGACATTAAGTATAGGAATAGCTAAGTTCCCTTATGACGGAAATGGATATAACGAGATTTATAAAAAAGCAGATGAAGCTCTTTATTTATCAAAAAATGGTGGCAGAGGTAAATATAATTTTTATAGACAAATGTAAATATATATAGCCTAGACTTTTATTTAGTTTAGGCTTTATTTTATTGTTAATTTTTATTTTAATTATATTAATAAAAATAATACTTTGTAGATATTGTAGAAAAAATCATGGTTTTTAGTTATGTTTTTATAATAATTGTTGTATTTTATCTTGTTGAATTATTAAACATAAAGTTTTATGACTGTTTTTATAAAAATAAATTATTATGTTTGTTAAATAAATCGCATTTTTGTTTGTTTTATAGTTTATTTTTAATATTTTCATTGAATATATGCTGTTTTTAGCTAGTTTACAATTATTGACGGTACTTTGTTTTTTATGATATAATTCTCAAGAAGAGAGAATGGCTTCTCCCTTGCGGTAGTGTAAAAAACAGTTAGTATGCCTTGGTTTTTGGGATATTAAGGCACAGCTGCCTTGGCAGACTGTTTTTGCCGCAGTATTTAAGTATAATTAGAGAAGGAGTGTTTCTATGATTTATTCAGCAGAAGTAAAAAATATGTGCCATGTTGCAAAAGGAGCTTATCACGGTCCTGCTCCAATCCCAGAAGAGGGAAAATGGGTACAGGCAAAAGAAATTAAAGATATTTCAGGTCTTACACACGGTGTAGGCTGGTGTGCACCTCAGCAGGGAGCATGTAAGCTTACTCTTAACGTAAAAGACGGTATCATTGAAGAAGCTCTTGTTGAGACATTAGGTTGTAGTGGTATGACACATTCAGCTGCTATGGCATCAGAAATTTTACCAGGTAAAACTCTTTTAGAAGCATTAAACACAGACCTCGTTTGTGACGCTATCAACGTTGCCATGAGAGAATTATTCTTACAGATTGTTTACGGAAGAACTCAGACAGCTTTCTCAGAAGGCGGACTTCCTATCGGTGCTAGCCTTGAGGACCTTGGAAAAGGTTTAAGAAGCCAGGTTGGTACAATGTTCGGAACAAAAGAGAAAGGTTCAAGATACCTTGAAATGGCTGAAGGCTATTGTACAAAAATGGCTCTTGACGCTGATGACCAGGTTATCGGATATGAGTTTATCCATCTTGGAAAAATGATGGACTTTATCAAAAAAGGTGTAGAGCCTGCTGAAGCTATCGAAAAAGCTAAAGGTAAATACGGACGTTTTGATGAAGCTGCTAAATACATCGATCCAAGACATGAATAAGAAAGAGGGGAAAAAGTACTATGGCATTATTTGAAAGTTATGAAAGAAGAATTGACAAAATAAACGGTGTTCTTGCAGAGCAGGGTATTGCTTCTCTTGAAGAATGTGAAAAAATCTGTAAAGATGCCGGAATTGACGCATATACAATGGTAAAAGAAATTCAGCCAATCGCTTTTGAGAATGCTTGCTGGGCTTATGTAATGGGTGCTGCAATCGCTATCAAAAAAGGCTGCAAAACAGCTGAAGAAGCTGCAAAAGCTATCGGTATCGGTCTTCAGGCTTTCTGTATTCCAGGTTCTGTTGCTGAAGACAGAAAAGTAGGTCTTGGACATGGTAACCTTGCTTCTATGCTTTTAAATGAAAATACAAAATGTTTCGCTTTCCTTGCAGGTCACGAATCTTTCGCTGCTGCTGAAGGTGCTATCGGTATTGCAAAGAGTGCAAACAAAGTTAGAAAAGAGCCTTTAAGAGTTATCCTTAACGGTTTAGGAAAAGACGCTGCTCAGATTATCTCAAGAATTAACGGATTTACATACTGCCAGACACAGTTCGACTATGCAACTGGTGAAGTTACAGTAGTTAAAGAAATCCCATATTCAAACGGAGAAAGAGCTTCTGTTAAATGTTTTGGTGCTGACGACGTTCGTGAAGGCGTTGCTATCATGCACTTAAACGGTGTTGACGTATCTATCACAGGTAACTCAACAAACCCAACTCGTTTCCAGCACCCAGTTGCAGGAACATACAAAAAAGAATGTGTTGAACAGGGCAAGAAATACTTCTCAGTTGCTTCTGGTGGTGGTACAGGTAGAACACTTCACCCAGACAACATGGCAGCAGGTCCAGCTTCTTATGGTATGACAGATACTATGGGACGTATGCATTCAGATGCACAGTTCGCAGGTTCTTCATCAGTTCCAGCTCACGTTGAAATGATGGGCTTCCTTGGAATGGGTAACAACCCAATGGTTGGTGCTTCTGTTGCTGTTGCAGTTGCTGTTGAAGAAGCTGCTAAAAACGGCAAATTCTAATTAGAATTAAATACTTTTATACTTTAAGAGGTCGCTTATGCGACCTCTTTTTTATTTTTATGATATAATAAAATAAAAAGGGTGATTTTATGTTTAAGAAAAGTTTTATAATTGAACTTGATGATAGTCTTAAATATCCAAATGCCGAAACAATATGTAATCTTGTAGAAAAATATGCTGTTAAAAATAATGAAATTTTAAAATGGGAAAGTAAAGAAGAAATTATTAAATTTTATTTGAGTAATGTTCTATATGAAGTGAAAATACATATGATAAGGGGAGGATATGAAATCCTCTGTAAAGAAGTATAATTAATAAATAAAAAAGTTTCCGAATTAATCGGAAACTTTTTTTATTTTCTTGTTGCTATATCAATAAATCTAAAATAATCAGGGTGATGACGAGACTGTGTATATTCAAACATAATTCCATCACTGTTATAAGTTTGACTGCTTACAACAGCTAAACAATTATAGTCTTTAAGGTCTAAATATGTACTGTCAATTTTATTCATTTTTTCAACAGTCATAATTCTTTTACTGGTCACTATTGTCATGTTTAGAGTGTTTTCTAAATACTCATAAATTGATTTTTCTGCAACCTCAACTGAAAGTTCTGGCATAAGCTCTTTTAAAAAATAGTTGTGATTTACTATAAGAGGTTTACCGTCAAAATAATGAATTCTCTGTATATATATAAGTTCTGTACCTTCTAAAAATCCTGTTCTTTTTTCTGTTTTTTTGTCTGCTATAACATATTGAAAGTGTACAACCTTTGTTGAATAAACTTGATGATTTCTTATAGCGGACTCTTTGAATGATTCTATTCCACCTATTTTAAATGTAGATTGTTCTACCGGTTGAAATATATTTACAACACCTTTTCCCTGTATAGCCTGAACATAGCCTTCTTTTATAAGGTCAGCCATTGCTCGGCGAATAGTGTTTCTTGAACAACTGTATTCTGTTACAAGAGTGTTTTCAGAGGGAAGAAATTCTTGAAAACTGTATTCCTCTGACTCTATTTTGTTTTTAAGGTCTTTATAAATTATGTCATATTTTGCTTTAGGCATTTATAATACATCTCCCTGTAAAAAGTGCTTGTTTAAACATTTATAATTTATTTTATAATAATATGGATAAAAAAGTCAAGTTGTTTAAACACATTAAATTTAAAGTATAAAAATAAAAATTGTTGCACAAAATTTTATTTTAAAAAATATATAGCTTTTACAAAGTTTTAAAAACCGATTGACTTGTTTAAACAACTATATTATAATCAAGTTGTTCAAACAAGTGAGTGATTTTAAAAAGGAGGTAAGTAATTTGTCTAAGTATGAAAATGATGTAAAACAATTATTAACTCTCATAGGCGGGAAAGAGAATATAGGTGCTGTTTCCCACTGTATGACAAGAATGCGTTTCGTATTAAATGACCCGTCAAAAGCGAAGGAAAAAGAAATTGAAAAACTTCCTTCTGTAAAGGGAACCTTTACTCAGGCAGGTCAGTATCAGGTCATCATTGGTAACGACGTTTCAGTATTTTATAATGAATTTACAAAATATGCCGGAGTTGAAGGTGTCAGCAAAGACGCTGTAAAGAGTGCGGCAAAATCAAACCAGAATGTTATTCAGAGAATAATGGGAAGTTTAGGTGAAATTTTTGCTCCTATTATTCCAGCACTTATCTGTGGCGGTCTTATACTTGGTTTTAGAAATATTATAGGTGAAATTAATTTTTTAAATAATGGTACTGCAAGTCTTGCTGATGTTTATCCTTTCTTTATGGGACTTTACAATTTCCTTTGGCTTATAGGTGAAGCAGTATTCCATCTATTACCAGTAGGTATCGTATGGTCTATCACAAAGAAAATGGGAACAACTCAAATTCTTGGTATTGTTCTTGGTCTTACTCTTGTATCAGGACAGCTTTTAAATGGTTTCGCTGTTGCATCAACACCAGCAGCTGAAATTCCAAAATGGGATTTTGGATTTTTCCAAGTTTCAATGATTGGTTATCAGGGACAGGTAATAGCAGCTATTATGGCAGGTTTTGTACTTGTTTATCTTGAAAAATTCTTCAAAAAACACTGTCCAGAAGTTGTAAGTATGATAGTAGTTCCATTTTGCTCACTTGTACCAGCCGTTATAATTGCACATACAATTGTAGGTCCAATAGGCTGGAAAATCGGTAATTTTATAGGCGAAATAGTATATGCAGGTCTTACATCACAGATTAAAGTAATATTTGCAGCAATATTTGGTTTTGTTTATGCACCTATCGTTATGACAGGTCTTCATCATATGACAAATGCTATTGATACACAGCTTGTAACACTTTATAATGGAACAATGCTTTGGCCAATGATAGCATTAAGTAATATAGCTCAGGGTTCAGCAGTTCTTGCAATGATAATGTTACAGAAGAAAAATGAGAGAGCTCAGCAGATTAATATTCCAGCTTGTATATCTTGTTATCTTGGAGTTACAGAGCCTGCCCTTTTTGGTGTAAACCTTAAATATGTTTTCCCTCTTATCTGTGGTATGGCAGGCTCTGCGGTTGCGGCAATAATATCAGTAGGCTTTGGAGTTGAAGCTGTAAGTATTGGTGTCGGTGGACTTCCAGGAATACTTTCAATATATTCTCAGTATTGGGGTAAATTCCTTCTTGCTATGATAGCAGCTATTGCAATTCCTTTTGTACTTACATACATTGTAGGTAAAAAGAAACTTTCAACAGTTGAGCTTACAGGAGAAGAAGTTTCAGAAACAGTAACAGAGGAAACAGTGGAAGAAACAGTTGTTTCAAATAGTGATGTAAAAGAACTTTGTGCAATATTAAGCGGAAAAGTTATTCCTATTGAAGAAGTTCCAGATGAAGTTTTTGCAAACAAAGTAATGGGTGATGGTGTGGCTTTTGAACCTTCTGATGAAACTGTTGTATCACCTTGTGACGGTACAATAAGTGTTGTTATGGAGGAAAGCAAACACGCTTGTGGTATAACTCTTTCAAATGGAGTTGAACTTTTAATACATGTTGGTATTGATACTGTAAGTATGAATGGTGACGGTTTTGAAACCTTTGTAAAAAGCGGTGACAAAGTAAAGAAAGGTCAGCCTCTTATAAAATTCTCAAAAGAGAAAATCAAAAATTCAGGATATAAAGATACAACAATGCTTATAATCACAGATAATGGAAATGCTGAAAATATTGAACTTATAAGCGGTATACCTTCAAAGGCAGGAGAAACAGTAGTAGCAAAATTTTGATTTGAATATATAGAAAGGATTGGTTTAATATGGCGGATTTCAGAAAAAGTACAGTTTATCAGATTTATCCTAAATCTTTTTATGACACAGATGGTGACGGACTTGGAGATTTAAAGGGTGTAACAGCAAAACTTGATTATATAAAAGAACTTGGAGTGGATTATATATGGCTTACACCTTTCTTTGTATCACCACAGAAAGACAATGGATATGATGTAGAAGATTATTACAACATAGACCCAAGATATGGAACAATGGAAGATTTTGATGAACTGGCAAAAGAGGCTGAAAAAAGAGGAATTCGCCTTATGCTTGATATGGTTTTTAACCATACATCAACACGCCATGAATGGTTCCAGAAAGCTTTGGCAGGAGATGAAAAATACAAAAATTACTATATATTCAAAAAAGGTAAAAAGCCTGGAGTTCCTCCAACTAACTGGGATAGTAAATTTGGAGGAAATGCTTGGGAGTATGTTGAAAAGTTTGATGAATATTATCTTCACCTTTTTGATGTTACACAGGCTGACTTAAATTGGGATAATGAGGAAGTAAGAAAAGAAGTTCAGAATATAGTTAAATTCTGGATGAAAAAAGGTGTAAAAGGCTTTAGATTTGACGTTGTAAATCTTATAAGCAAAGGAATTTTTGAGGACGATTTTGAGGGAGACGGAAGACGTTTCTACACAGACGGACCTAATATTCATAAATATCTTAAAGAACTCAATGAGACAACATTTGGTACAGATGCTGAGATTATAACAGTTGGTGAAATGTCAAGTACATCTATTGAAAACTGTTATCAGTATGCAGGGGCAGAAAGCAATGAGCTTTCAATGGTATTTAGTTTCCACCACTTAAAAGTTGACTTTATGGGTAATGAGAAATGGGTTCTTGTACCTTTCGATTTCCAGAAATTAAAAAATATTATATTTGAGTGGCAGACAAAAATGTCACAGCATAATGCATGGAATGCTGTTTTCTGGTGTAATCATGACCAGCCTAGAGTTGTATCTCGTTTCGGAAATACTGAAAAATATTGGAAAGAGTCAGCTAAAATGCTTGCAACAGTTGTGCACTGTTTGAGAGGTACACCTTATATATATCAGGGTGAGGAAATAGGTATGACAAATGCAGGATTTACAGACATTTCTCAGTATAAAGATGTTGAAAGCCTTAATCATTTTAGAATTTTACAGGAAAAAGGTCTCACAGAAGACAATGCATATAGTATATTAAAGGTTCATTCAAGAGATAACAGCCGTACTCCTATGCAGTGGAATAATGGAGAAAATGCAGGTTTCACAAGTGGCACACCTTGGATTGAGGTTATAAAAAATTATAAATATATAAATGCAGAAAGTCAGATTGATGATGAAAATTCAGTTTTTGCATATTATAAAAAACTTGTAAAACTTCGTAAAGATGAAGATGCTATATCCTATGGAGATTTCCAGTCTATGGCTGAAAATCATAAAGAAATATTTGCATATAAGAGACAATATAATGGTGAGACAATTATAGTTGTAAATAATTTCTATGGAAAAGAAATTTTGTGGGATACAGAAATAGACCTTTCAGGTTATAAATGTATATTAAGCAACTATAATGATAGTAAGGTTGATAGAGTTCTTAAACTTAGACCTTATGAGTCAATAGTGCTTAAAAAATAAATTTAATTAAATATTGGGGAGAATAGAGAAAGGGCAGATATTTATCTGCCCTTTTTTCGTATTACATTTTACATTATTACATTCTGTCCATTGTGTCGGCTATATCTCCCATGAGATTTTCTGCTTTATACACCATTTTTTTGCCTGTGTTCATCATTTTTTTCTGTGTTTTTTTGTCACTGAGAAGATATCCCATACCTGCCACAGCTGCCATACTTCCTGCAATAAGACCTGTTGTGAAACTTTTCATAATATCACTCCTTTGTTTTTGTTGCACTATTATTATTTATTTATTTACGTTCTTTATACCTGTATTATATTTCAAGTTTTTTTGAATAAAATATAGTAAATAATATTTAAGAGGGAATTATGAAAGATTTTTTTTTGAAAAAGGAGTATAGGTGGATATTTCTTTTTAGCCTTATAATATTTTCATCATTGGTATATACATATAGGATAACAGTCCCAACAATGCTTCCTATATCGGGAAAAACAATAGTTATAGACCCGGGACATGGAGGTTGGGACCCAGGTAAAACGGGAAATATTGGTGAAAATGAAAAAATAATAAACCTTCAAATTTCCCAGATACTTCAAAAATATCTTGAGACTTCAGGAGCTAATGTTGTTATAACTAGAAATGAAGATGAAGCCCTTGGAGATAGCAAAAATAAGGATATGAAAGAAAGAAAAAATATTGCTGACTCAAGTTATGGAGATATTCTTGTAAGTATACATCAAAATTCTTTTCCTAAAGAGAGTGCAAAGGGTGCACAAGTTTTTTATTATGGAACATCAGAGGAAAGCAAAAAACTTGCTGAGTTTGTACAATCAAGGCTTATATCTGAAGCGGATAATGAAAATAAAAGAACTGCAAAAGCAAATACTGATTATTATATGTTAAAAGCTATGAAACTTCCTTGTATAATAGTTGAGTGTGGTTTTTTAAGTAACAGTAATGAGGAAAAACTTTTGAATGACAAAAAATATCAAGAAAAAATTGCATGGGCAATTTATATGGGTATAATAGATTATTTTTATGATAAGGAAAAAATTTAATTTATTTTAATGTTAATAATTAGCATGCTAAACTTGACTTATTTTATTTTAACATATATATTATTTCTATAAAAAATGCACGAAGCATAATTTAAAAATTTAATATCAATTAATTATTTATAAACCACGAGGGTTTTTGTAATAGGCTTTTAAAGTGTATATCAAGGGTGTTTTCTACACTTTTGTACAAAAATTCTTGTGGTTTTTTATGTTAAAAATGGGGAGGAAAGTATGAAGAAATTAAAATTTATTTTATCAGTTTTTTTAACTATGGCTGTATTTATTTCTGGTTGTGGAAAAAATACTGAAAATGTTGAAAAAACAGAAGAAAACAAAAATGAAATAGTAATGGCAATAGGTACAGAGCCAGAGGAAGGTTTTGACCCATGTACAGGTTGGGGAAGATATGGAAGCCCTCTTTTTCAAAGTACACTTGTTGAGACTGATAAAGATATGAACATAATAAATGATATTGCTGTTGATTACAGCGTAAGTGATGATAGACTTTTGTGGACATTTGATATTAGAGATGATGCATATTTTACAGACGGAGAAAAACTTACAGCAGAGGATGTTGTTTTTACATTTAATACTGCAAAATCAAGTGGTTCTGTTGTTGATTTGACAGTTATGGAAAGTGTTACAGCTGTTGATGATGATACAGTTCAGTTTAAATTAGCATATCCTCAGTCAGCTTTTATATATACTGTTGCAGGAACAGGAATAGTTCCTTCTCATTTGTATAATGAAAGTTATGGTGAAAATCCTGTTGGAAGTGGTCCTTTTATACTTAAACAGTGGGATAAAGGACAACAAATTATACTTGAAGCCAATGAAAATTATTATGGAAAAATTCCTGAAATCAAAAAAGTCACAATATTATTTATGACAGAGGACGCAGCCTTTGCAGCGGCAAAGGCAGGACAACTTGATGTTGCTGTAACAACAGCAGGATTTGCACAAAATGAAATTGATGGCATGAAAATAGCTAATTTACAGTCAATAGACAACAGAGGTCTTACACTTCCTGTTGTTCCAGATAAAGGAGAAACAACAGACACAGGAGCGAAAATAGGAAATAATGTTACAAGTGATATTGCCATAAGAAGGGCTTTATCCTATGGAATAGACAGAAATATGCTTGTTGAAAATGTTTTAAATGGCTTTGGAAGTCCTGCTTATAGTGAGTGTGACGGAATGCCTTGGGGTAGTGATGAGGCTGCTGTTCAGTATGATTTTGATAAGGCTTTAAAAATACTTGAGGATAGTGGCTGGATTGATACAGATAATGACGGAATAAGAGAGAAAAACGGATTAAAAGCTGAGTTTAAATTACTTTATAATGCAGATGACTCAGTAAGACAGACTCTCTCAATAGCTGTAAGTCAAGAAGCTGAGAAATTAGGTATAAAGATAGTAACTGAAGGTACAAGCTGGGATATTATAGACAAAGAAATGTACAGTAACGCTGTTCTTATGGGTTGGGGAGCACAAAATCCTCTTGAGACATATTTGTTATATCACAGTGACAATGTTGCTAAAGATTATTATAATCCTGAAAATTATACAAGTGAAATCACAGATAAATATATAAATGAGGCTATGGCAGAGGCTGACAGTGATAAGGCTAATGAATTGTGGAAGAAAGTTCAATGGGACGGTGAAACAGGAGTTTCAACAGAAGGTGAATGTCCTTGGGTATGGCTTGTAAATGTTGACCATTTGTATTATGTGAGAGAAGGACTTAATATTGGGGAACAAAAAATACACCCTCATGGTCATGCTTGGCCTATTGTGTCAAATCTTAGAGAGTGGAAATGGGAATAAAATATGATGACAATTAAATATATAATAAAAAATTTAATAAGAATGATAACTTTGCTTGTGGCAGTGACTATTTTCTCATTTATACTTGTCACATCATCACCTATTGACCCTGTACAAAGTTATGTTGGGGCTGGTGTTGCTGTAACTCCTGAACAGAGAGAGGAAATAGCGGAACATTGGGGACTTAATGATAAGCCCATAGAACGTTTTGAAAATTGGTTTGAAAATATTATTAAAGGTGATATGGGAACATCTTTAATTTATAGAAAACCTGTATCAGAAGTTATAGGAGAAAAATTTCAATCATCAATGATACTTATGATAACATCTTGGATTATTTCAGGTATTTTAGGATTTGTACTTGGAATAATAATGGGAGTTTTTAAAGGGAGTTTTGTTGATAGAATAATAAAAACAATTTGTCTTGTTATTTCATCAACCCCTACATTTTGGATTGGAATGATGTTTCTTATGATATTTTCTGTAAATTTAGGCTGGTTTCCCACAGGTTTTAGTGTTCCTGTTGGTGTCAGTGCTGATAGTGTAACAATAGGTCAGAAAATTTATCATGCTATTTTGCCTGCTATAACTTTGAGTTTTTCATCATTTTCAAATATTGCATTACATACAAGAATAAAAATAACAGAAATTATGGAAAGTGATTATGTACTTTTTGCAAAAGCTAGAGGAGAAAAACTCATTGATATTATTAAAAGACATGTTTTGAGAAATGCTCTAATTCCAGCCGTTACATTACAGTTTGCTTCTATAAGTGAAATATTTGGAGGAAGTATATTGGCTGAACAAGTTTTTTCATATCCTGGAATGGGACAAGCAGCTGTTGACGCAGGACTTAGAGGAGATATAGCTTTATTACTTGGTATAACTATTATAAGCAGCATTTTTGTTTTTGTGGGAAATATTATTGCAAATATATTATATACTGTCCTTAACCCTAAAATAAGAGAAGGGGGAGTATACAGTGAATAGAAGAAGAAAAACAATATTTTTAATATGTTTTACAATTTTAATAATATTTGCTGTTTTTGTTGGAGGAGCTATTATACCGGAGACAGCATTAAAAGCAGATTTTGCTGTTAAAAATACAGCACCCTCATTAAACCATATTTTTGGTACTGATTGGATGGGACGAGATATGTTTTTAAGAACAATAAAAGGTATGTCAACAAGTATAATGATTGGTATGGCTTCATCAATAATAAGTGTGATAATAGCTGTCCTATTGGGAACTCTTGCGGGAACACTTTCAAAATATACAGACAATGTTGTGTGCTGGCTTATAGATTTTGTTATGGGTATACCTCATATTGTACTTTTGATGCTTATATCATTTGCTTTAGGTAGAGGATTTAAAGGAGTTTTTATAGGTATAGCCATTACCCATTGGACAAGTCTTGCAAGAATTGTAAGAGGGGAAGTTATACAAATAAAAAATGAGCAGTACATAAAAATATCAAGAAAAATGGGCAAAAGTAGTTTTTATATAATGAAAAATCATATAATTCCTTTTGTTTTTCCTCAAGCTATTGTGGGAGGTATACTTCTTTTCCCTCATGCTATATTACATGAGGCATCTATAACATTTTTAGGCTTTGGACTTTCTCCTGAAAGTCCGGCAATAGGAATTATACTTTCGGAGAGTATGAAATATATATTGACAGGTTACTGGTGGCTTGCTTTTTTCCCAGGACTTATGCTTGTTATTATAGTTATACTTTTTGATATTTTAGGTGAAAATATAAAATCACTTATTGACCCTTATACTTCACAGGAGTGATTATATGAATAATATACCAGAAATAGAAATACGAAATCTTTCTGTGACTTTTAATATGTATGACAGAGGACTTAGACAAAAAAATATTAAAGTTATATCAAATCTTTGTCTTAAAGCTGAAAAAGGCGAAGTTTTGGCTGTTGTAGGTTCTAGTGGAAGTGGTAAAAGTCTTCTTGCCCATGCTATAATGGGAATATTGCCTAAAAATGCTGTTGTTACAGGAAGTATGAAATATAAAGGATTGGATATTACAGAAAAAAGAATAAAAGATATAAGAGGGAAAGAAATATGTCTTATACCTCAGTCCGTTTCATATCTTGACCCCCTTATGAAAGTGGGAAATCAAGTTATGATTAAAAATAATAAAAGTTGTTTTGAAAAAATGCGAAAAGCCTTTAGGAGATATGACCTTTGTGAAAATTCTGAAAAATTATATCCATTTCAGTATTCGGGAGGAATGGCTAGACGTGCTCTTATATCAACAGCTGAACAGACAGAGCCTTCTGTTATAATAGCAGATGAGCCTACTCCAGGGCTTGACAGAAAAATGGCTTATAGAACATTAAAATATTTTAGAGATTTTGCAGATAGAGGCAAGGCTGTTATAATGATAACACATGATATTGATATTGCTGTTGAATATGCTGATAAAATATCTGTTTTTTATGGTGGTACAACTCTTGAAACTACTAGGGCTGAAAATTTTATAAAGGGTGAAAAATATCTTTATCATCCATATACAAAAGCCCTCTATAATGCTTTGCCACAGAATGGTTTTAAGGCTGTAAAAGGCTTTCAACCTTCACCCTATGAGGTTTCAGAGGGGTGTATATATTTTGACAGATGTGATAAGAGACAGGAAAAATGTAGGGGAAATATACCTGTCAGTGTATTTGATAATGGCAGTTGTTTTGTGAGGTGCATATATGGGCATTCAGTGTAAAAATATAACTTTTGGATACAGTAAAGATAATATACTTTTTGAAAATATAAGTTTTTCTGTTGATTATGGTGAGAGAGTTGGAATTGTTGCAAAAAGTGGTTTTGGAAAATCAACTCTTGCAAAAATAATTGCAGGATATGAAAAACCTATTTATGGTGAAATTACTGTTGACGGAAAGCCTGTTTCAAAAAAAGGCTATAATCCCATACAGCTTATATATCAACATCCTGAAAAAGCTATAAATCCCATGTGGAGAATGGAAAAAGTTCTTTTGGAGGGTAATGTTTTAAATGATTATATAATTGAAAATTTAGGTATAAAAAGAGAATGGCTAAAAAGATACTCAACAGAACTTTCAGGAGGGGAGCTTCAAAGATTTTCTGTTGCCAGAGCATTGTGTGAAAATACAAAGTTTATTATAGCTGACGAAATAACAACAATGCTTGATGCTGTCACTCAATCTCAAATTTGGCATTTTTTAATTTCTGAATGTGAAAAAAGAAATATAGGAATGATTATAGTAACTCATAATATGTATCTTGCAGAAAAAATATGTACTAGAATAATAAATTTGGAGGATATGACATTTGAATGATACTTTTGAAAAATTAGACGAACTTAAAAAATATATGGCTAAAGTCTCTGAAAAAGGTATATGTTTGGCTTTTTCTGGTGGTGTTGACAGTGCTCTTTTGCTTGATATTGCCAGTGAAATGTCAGATAAAAATAAAACTGTTGCTGTAACATTTGTTACAAGACTTCACCCAAAGGCTGATGTTTTGATAGCAAAAAAACTTTGTGATGAAAGAAATATTAAACATATAATTATAGAGGTTGATGAGTCTGAAAATATTGAACTTATAAATAACCCTGTAAATAGATGTTATATATGTAAAAAACATATATTTGAAAAACTTGTGGACTGTGCTAAAAATAATGGTTTGGAAGTTTGCATGGAAGGAACAAACTATGATGATTTAAACTTTTATCGTCCGGGGATTAAGGCTATAAGAGAATTGTCTGTTGAAAGTCCTCTTATGCAGTTTGGATTTACAAAAACAGAGATAAGAAAAATAGCCAGAGACAGAGGAATTTCAGTTTCTGAAAGACCGTCAGCTCCATGTCTTGCTACAAGAATACCTTATAATACAAAAATGGATTTTGAGCTTTTTGAAAAAATTGAAGAAGGTGAAAATATAATAAAATCATTAGGCTTTCAAAATGTTAGAATAAGAGCCCATGGAAATATTGCAAGAATAGAAGTTGACAAAAAAGATTTTTTAAAGTTTGTTGAGAACACAGATTTTATAACAAGAGAGATAAAGAAAAAAGGTTTTGATTATGTAACTCTTGATATGGAAGGTTTTAGGAGCGGTAGCATGGACATTAAAATCAGTAGGGGGTGATTTTTTGGATACACGCATATTTCTTGAAAAAATAAAAAGTGGTGAGATTGATATAAATGAAGGTGAAGAAATTTTAAAAAAACTTCCCTATGAAGATTTAGGCTTTGCAAAACTTGACCACCACAGAAAACTTAGAAGTGGCTTTGGCGAGGTTGTATATTGTAGCGGAAAGACAACAGAACATCTTGTTAAAATATTTAAAAGTTTTTATGATGACGGTATAGATGTTTTGGGAACAAGGGCATCAAAAGAACAGTTTGAAGCTGTGAAAAAAATAGTTCCAAAAGCACAATATGATGAGCTTTCAAGAATAATAAAAATTCAGAATGAAAATATTATAAAAAAAGGTCTTATTGCTGTGTGTACAGGGGGGACTTCTGATATACCTGTTGCAGAGGAGGCAGCACAGACAGCAGAATTTTTTGGAAGTGAAGTTTCGAGAGTTTATGATGTGGGAGTTGCGGGGATACATAGACTTCTTTCAAAAATAGATGATATAAGAAAGGCAAATTGTGTTGTTGCTGTTGCTGGAATGGAGGGAGCTTTGGCAGGGGTTATTGCAGGACTTGTTGATAAGCCTGTTATTGCTGTTCCTACATCAATAGGTTATGGTGCAAATTTTTCAGGTCTTTCAGCTCTCTTGACAATGATTAATTCCTGTGCTGAGGGAATAGCCGTTGTAAATATAGATAACGGTTTCGGTGCAGGATATATGAGTACACAAATAAATAGATTGGCGGTTGATAAAAATGAATGAAGATATACTTTATTTTGAATGTTTTTCAGGCATAAGCGGGGATATGACTGTTTCAGCTCTAATTGATATTGGTGCTGATAAAGATGTTTTATTAAAAGCCCTTGAAAGTCTTAATGTTTCAGGCTATAAAATTGAAATAGGCAGACGTGAAAAGTGTGGTATTGACGGAGGAAGATTTGATGTAATACTTGATGAAGAACATTATCATGAACACGAACATAGTCATAAGCATGAACACAGTCACCACCATGAACATCATCACCACCACAACCATATCCATAGAAATGTAAATGATATTTTTGAAATAATAGATAAAAGTGGCATAACAGAAAATGCAAAAAATATTTCAAAAGATATATTTATGAAAGTTGCTTTGGCTGAGTCAAAGGCTCACAATAAACCTTTGAGTGAAGTTCATTTCCATGAGGTTGGAGCTGTTGATTCAATAGTTGATATTGTTGCAACAGCTGTATGTATTGACAATTTAGGTATAAAGAGATTTGTTTTTTCTGAAATTTATGAGGGACAAGGCTATGTAAATTGTCAACATGGTGTTTTGCCTGTTCCTGTTCCTGCTGTTTTAAATATATTTTCTGATTGTGATTTAAGCATGAAAATTACAGATAATAGAGGGGAAATGATAACTCCTACTGGTGCAGGAATTGCCGCCAGTCTTTCAACAGAAAGAAAACTTCCTAAAAAATTTAAAATAATAAAAACAGGAATAGGAACTGGAAAGAAAGACTTTAAAAATGCTAATATTTTAAGAGTTATGATTTTAAGAGAAGAAAAAGAAACAGAAGAAGAAAAAGTTGTTATGATAGAAACTAATGTTGATGACTCTACACCGGAGGCTCTCTCTTATACAATGGATAAACTTTTTGAAAAAGGTGCAAGAGATGTATTTTTTACAAATATTTATATGAAAAAGAATAGACCGGCTGTTATGCTCTCTGTACTTTGTGATTATTCGAAGGTTGAAATTTTATCTGATACTATTTTTGAAAATTTAACAACAATAGGCATAAGAAAATATACAGTTGATAGAGATATAATGGATAGAGAGTTTATAAATTTTAAATCATCTCTTGGAAATTGTAATATAAAAGTTTGTAGACGAAAAGGAAAAGTATATTGTTATCCAGAGTATGAAGATGTTAAAAAATTATGTGATTATAACAATATAGGCTTTGATGAATGTATTAATACTATAAAGTATGAATGTAAAAAATCTTTATTTTAATTTTTCCTAGACAATACCCTTTTTGTTAATATATAATATTTAACCGATAGTTAATGTTTCGTATATTTTGTGAAAGGATTTTTGAAATGGAAAATAGTTTTGAAAAAGCGGGAGTTATGCCAGAGCTTGTAAAAGGTCTTGAAAAACAAGGTATAACAATCCCAACTGAAATACAGAGTATTATAATAAAACCATTTATGGATAAAAAAGATATTGTTGCTATGTCTTATACTGGTTCAGGTAAAACATTAGCATATCTTTTACCTTTATTTATGAATGTTGATACAACACTTCGCTCAACTCAAGCTATAATACTTACACCTACTCACGAATTGGCAGTTCAAGTTTATAGACAAGCTGAGCTTTTAGCTGAAAATTCAGGTGTTAATGTAAAATCTGCCCTTATAATAGGTGGTGCTAATATACAGCGTCAAATTGATAAACTCAAAGAGAAACCACAGATTGTAATTGGCTCATCAGGTAGAATATTTGACCTTATTAAAAAGAGAAAAATTCAGGCTCACACTGTAAAAACAATAGTTATTGATGAAGCTGATAGAATGATTGATGACCTTAATATTTCAGGTGTTGAGGCTGTTGTCAAAACTACTTTGAGAGATAGACAGATTGTAATGCTTTCAGCTTCTGTTACAGATGAGGCTTCAAAAAGAGCTATGGCTTTAATGAAAGAGCCTGTATTTTTAAATGTTTCAAGTAATGAAAAACTTCCTGAGAATATTGAACATATTTATATAACAGCAGAACAGAGAGAAAAAATAATTGTTATAAGAAAGCTTGTTCATGGGGAGAATATTAAAAAAGGTATTGTGTTTATAAATAACAATGAAAATATAGAAGTTATTGTTGATAAACTTAATTATCATGGTATAAAAGCTGTTGGAATTTATGGAAAGGCTCATAAATATGACAGAAGAAATGCCATTGAGGATATGAGAGAGGGTAGAGTTAATATACTTGTATCTTCAGACTTAAGTGCTAGGGGACTTGATATTCCAGGGGTTACCCATGTTATAAATATTGATATACCGGAAGAGCCTGTTTATTATCTTCACAGAGCAGGAAGAACAGGACGAGCAGGAGAAAAGGGAAAATGTATATCAGTAGTTACAGATTTTGAGAAAAAATGGATAAGAAAATATGAAAAGACTTTGGGAATAAAGTTCAAACATATGGAAATGTCCTATGGAAAGCTTGTTGAGGCTAAAAACATACCTGCTAAAAAGATTAATAAAAACTTAAAGCCTTTTGAAGCTATGAAAAGAGTAAAAACAGATAAAGAAAACGTAAATAAAGATAAAGGATTTTTTGCTAAAAAGGCTGAAAAATCTTTAAAAAAACAAAAAAATATAAAAAAATAATTGTTATAAGTTGTATTATGTTATAGAATAAAATTAGCATACTATTGCTTATGCAAAAAATCTATTTTAAAGGAGAGTTTAACATGAGCGAAAAAGATAAAGAATTAGAATGTGGATGCGGCTGTGGTTGTGACCATGACCATGAAGAAGAAATGGATACAATGTTTTTAACACTTGATGATGATACAGAAGTTGAATGTGGTATCCTTGGAGTTTTTGAAGTTGAGGGAAAAGAATATATTGCTCTTTTACCAATAACTGATGAGACAGTTCTTATTTATGAATATAAAGAAGAAGGAGAAGAAATTGAACTTGGACTTATCGAAAGTGATGAGGAGTTTGACAAAGTTTCTGAAGCTTTCTATGCTTTATATGATGAGGAAGAAGAGGAAGAATAATATTTTTTAAAAGCACAGCTTTAAGCTGTGCTTTTTTATATTAAATCTTTACAATGTTAAAAATAAGTGTTATCCTAAAAATACAGTTTAATACTTTGCTGGGGGTGCTGTATAATGGACAGCTGAGAAAAATTTCCTAAAATTTTACTCCTGAACCTGATTCGGATTATGCCGACGGAGGGAAGCAATGATTTTACGGAGAAGGTCAAAATAAAAACATACTTATGTATGATTTTATTTTGGCTTTTTTTATTAAAAAAAGTTTTTAGAAAGGGGTTTTAATTATGAAAACTAAAAAACTTACAATTTCCGCTATGTTTATAGCAATAGGAGTACTTGCAGGACAGATTATATATATTCCTGTTGGAGCTGCTAAATGTTTTCCTATACAGCACGCTCTCAATGTAATTTCTGCTGTGCTTTTAGGACCTTTTTATGGAGTGGTAAACGCTTTTTGTATATCACTTTTGAGAAACTTTATGGGAACAGGTTCAATTATGGCTTTCCCTGGAAGTATGGTAGGTGCACTTCTTGCGGGACTTTTGTATAAGTATACAAAAAATAAACTTGTAACTGCAATAGGTGAGGTTGTTGGAACTGGAATTATAGGTGGTCTTATGGCTGTTCCTCTTGCTGTTCTTGTACTGGGCAATGAAGCTGGAGCTCTTACATACGTTATTCCTTTTGCTATAAGCTCAATAGGTGGAAGCATAATAGGATATATAGTTCTTAAATCTAAAGAAATACTTAAACTTGGAAAGAAAATTGAAAATTGATATTTTGGAGGTAAATTTTTATGAAACATGTGCTTACCATAGCAGGAAGTGATACTTGTGGAGGTGCTGGAATACAGGCTGACTTAAAAACATTTTCTGCCCATGGAACTTATGGAATGAGTGTTATAACAGCTGTTACTGTTCAAAATACACAGGGAGTTTTTGGCTGTCAGGATATTTCTCCTGAGATAATAGGGGCTCAGATAGATGCCATTTTTGATGATATAAAAGTTTCTGCTGTGAAAATAGGTATGGTTTCACAGATTGACACAATAAATACAATAGCAGATAGACTTGAAAAATATAAACCTGAAAATGTTGTAATTGACCCTGTAATGGTTTCAAAACATGGTTTTGACCTTTTACAGCCTGAGGCTAAAGAGGCTCTTATAAAGAGACTTATACCTCTTGCTTATGTTCTCACACCTAATCTTCCTGAGGCTGAAGTTATAACAGGAATGAAAATAGATGATATTGAGTCTATGGAAAAAGCTGCAAGAATGATACATGAAATGGGAGCTAAAAATGTTTTTGTAAAGGGTGGTCATCTTGAGAATGAGGCAACAGACATTCTTTTTGACGGTGAAAAAATGATTATGCTTAAATCAGATAGAATACATACAAAAAATACTCATGGAACAGGTTGTACAATTTCCTCTGCAATAGCGTCAAATCTTGCTAATGGAATGACTGTTGAGGAGGCTGTAAAAGAGGCTAAAAAATATATAACAGTTGCCATTGAACATTCTCTTGATATAGGAAAAGGTGTAGGACCTACAAATCATTTCTATGCACTTTTTGAAAAAGCAGGTCTTAAATATGAATGATTTTTTTGAAACATTTAAAAAAGACTTGAAACTTATAAAAGAGAAAAACCCTATGGTTCATCATATAACAAATTTTGTTACTATGCAGGATTGTGCTAATATATGTGTAGCTTTGGGGGCTTCTCCTGTTATGGCTTTTTATAGTGGTGAGGTTTCTGAAATTACTGCTGTTTCAAATTCTGTTGTTTTAAATACAGGTACACCGGATAATGAAAGAATAAAATCTGTTATAATTTCAGGAAAAGAGGCTGAAAAGAAGGGTATTCCAATTATACTTGACCCTGTTGGAGTTGGTGCTACTAATTTTAGAAGGGAAAGTATAAAAACTGTTCTTCAGAATATAAAGCCCTCTATAATAAAGGGAAATTCTGCTGAAATAAAAGTCCTTTCCGGCTGTATGCCTAAACTTAATAAGGGTGTTGACTCTGTTGAAAATTTTGATGAAAATGATAAAATTACAGCAAAAATATTAGCTAAAAATACAGGCTCTGTTATTGCTGTCACAGGTACAGAGGATTATATAACAGACGGTGAAAGAGAGATAACTATAACAAGAGGAAGTAAGTTTTTAAAAACAATAAGCGGTTCAGGCTGTATGACTTCCACCCTTACAGGAGGATTTGCAGCAGTTGAAAAAGATATGTTTCTTGCCTGTGCCTTCGGTATATTGACAATGGATTTATGCGGTGAGACTGCTGAAAAATTATTGCTTGATAATGAAGGGGCTGGAATGTTTAAAGTTAGACTTTTTGACGCTGTTTATAATATGGCTAATACTCATTATGATTTTAGGGAGGGAATACATTTTGAATTTTGACGGAAAATTTTTAAAAGTTTATGTTGTAACAGATAATGGACAACTTAGAGGTAGAGATTTTTTTGAAGTTGTTGAGGAAAGTTTAAAGGGCGGAGTTACTCTTATTCAGCTTAGAGAAAAAAATATAACATCAAGGGAATATTATGAAAAAGCTTTAAAACTTCATGAGCTTACAAAAAAATATAATGTGCCTTTAATTATAAATGATAGAGTTGATATTGCTTTGGCTGTTGGTGCTGAGGGAGTTCATGTGGGACAAAAAGATATTCCTGTAAGTGAAGTTAAAAGAATTTCAGGTGGAAAACTTATTGTGGGAGCTACTGCAAACACTGTTGAACTTGCCCTTGAGGCTGAAAGACAGGGAGCTGATTATATAGGTTCAGGAGCTGTCTTTGCTACACCTACAAAAGACGATGCAAAACCTATGTCTCTTGATACATTGAAAAATATAACAAGTTCTGTAAATATACCTGTCTGTGCAATAGGTGGAATAAATATTGATAATGTAGAAAAACTTAAAGGTACAGGAATAAAGGGTGTTGCTGTTTCATCTGGCATAATGGGTGCTGATGATGTTTATGGAGTATCAAAAAGATTTTTTGATTTAAAATTTTAAACAAAAGGAACAATTTATAAAAATAACCGTCTTAAAAATTAAGAATTAAAAAATTATTTTAAGGAGGTAATTTTTATGAAGTTCAAAATGCTTTTAGGAATTGTTCTTGCTATGACAATGTCTTTTGGAACTGTTGCTGTTTATGCTGATGAAGCAGTTTCCGAAACTGTTGCAGTGACAACAACAGAAGTAGCAAAAATTCAAGACCCAACTTTAACTTATGGAACAGTTGTTGAAAAGAGCGATAAAAGTATACTTGCAAAAGATGTTAAAGATGTTGAAACTATTTATAATATTGATGAAAAAACAATATTTATAGATAGTGGAACAGGTGAAAAAGTTGCTTTTGACAGTATTAAAGAAGGTGACGGAATATATTTTTATCACAGTCCTATAATGGCTATGAGTTATCCGGGACAGACTTATGTTTATGCTGTTGCAGTAAACACACCTATGGATGCAGGTTGTATAAAATATCATGTTGTTAATTCTGTAATTGATAATGGTGATACTTTGTCAATTACAACTGATGAAAGTGATTTAACTTTAAAAACTGGAAAAGATGTTGAAGTTTCTTTCTTTGGAACTGATAAAAAGGGAAGTATTGAAGATATTAAACCGGGAGTACGTTTCTTTACATGGTATCAGTCTGGATACGATATGAATGGACAACCTGTTGAAAATCCGGGAGTTTTAAATAAAATAGTTATTGCACCATACACTGACGGGGAAATAAGTGTATATGCAAATTACAATGAAGTTGCTAAAAAAGGTATTATAAAAGATGGAACAGCCTTTGTTCCTCTTAGAGCCGTGGCTGATAGTTTTGGAATGAGTATTACATGGGACGGAAGCACAAATACTTGTACAGTTGATGATAAAACTCGTAAAATGAGTTTTACTGTTGGCAATGATAGTTATATTTCATATTCTTCTGTTGAAGGAATGATTGGAATGACTGCTCCTTTAAAACTTGGTGCTGCTCCTTATATTGATGATGAAGGAAATATGTATGTTCCAGCAGAAGCCTTTAGTGTTATGGTGGGATATAATGTTAAAGTAGAAGGAAATGGTTATTCTGTTTCAATAGTTAAAGAGTAATATTAAAAAATGGTGTCTTTTTAAGACACCATTTTTTATGTAAATTAATTATACAAAACTTGCAGATAATAATTGTACAGCTTTGTTTTCAACAAGTTTTTCACCATGTTCCATAAGAAAATATTTTGATATTGCTGTTGAAATATGTTTTTCGCCATACTCACTGATAATAATTTCAATATCGTTTAAGTCGCTTGAATTTCCCTTTGAAATATCATTCTGAAAAAGCATAAAGTATCTGTCATTATACTTAAAAAGAGAACTTATACCTTTGAACCTTTTTGATATTCTATCACATACATTTGTAACATCATCTAAATTTTCAAATGAATATATTATGATGTTGCTGTCATCAGCTTTTATTTCAGGTTCAAAGCTCATTATTGATTTTCTTTTAAAACGGTTAAGCTCTTTTGTTTGCTTCATAATATTGAATTTATTTTCTTCTTTATTATCCTTGCTGTCCTGAAGTTTTGTAACTATAATCATTATACCGTCCATAGCAGCTGGAACAGCTTCAACCATTAAAGGTGTATTGTCTGAATGGAAATCATACTCTTTAAGAGCTTGCTCCATAATTTCACGGAAAAGAGCTGTTGTTTTTTCATTTGTTTTTGTTAAATCTTCTATTTTAAGGTCTCTCTCTGTAAGGTCGCTTTTTGATAATGTGAATTTTATCTGGTTGTCGCTGATTTTTTCGATTTTCATAGTATCACTTCCTTTTTTTCATATTTTAACCAAGAATAATAAGTCAAGTCATTACATTAACAATATATTATAGTATAATGAAATAATGATTATATGTAAAGAGGATATTAGAGGGTATTTGTATATTTATTTACGTATGTTTCAGTCAAAAAGTTGTTGTTATCGTAACTATATTTATATGGTTTATATTTTATTACAACAAAATAAAAATAGGAGGATAATATGAATAAAAAGAAAATTATACCTGTCATATTGACCTTGGTGGCATGGTTTATTATGTTTTATGTGTACCTTCCACCTATAAACATAAAGTCCAATGAATTTTGGCAGTTTATGGTTATAGCTGTTGTTGTGGCACTTATTTTAAATATGTGGAGTGTTTTGAAAGGTATCACATTTAAAAAGAATGATGAATACTCTGAAAATAATCATAAGCCTAAAAAGTTTAAAATAGCTTTCGGTTTAGTTGGGCTTATTGTTATTGTTTATATTGCTGGAAATATACTTTCATCACCTATTATAAGAGCTTCATCTTACAGTGAACTTTTAAATGTAAGTGACGGAAATTTTGAGGAAGATATAGACGAGATAAACTATTCAAAAATACCTATATTAGATAAAGATTCTGCTGCAATACTGGCTGAAAGAAAAATGGGTAGTATGGTTGATATGGTTTCACAGTATGAAGTTAGTGATTACTATTCACAGATAAATTACAATCAAAAACCTGTTAGAGTTACACCTTTAGAGTATGCCAGCGAGATAAAATGGCTTACAAACAGAAAAACAGGTATACCAGCCTATATAAGAATTGATATGACAACTCAGGATGTTGAGCTTGTAAAACTTGATGAGGGTATAAAATATTCACCTTCAGAGCATTTTGGTCGTGACCTTATGCGTTATATACGTTTTAGATATCCAACAGCTATGTTTAGAGGAATGAATTTTGAAATTAATGACAATGGTACACCTTATTGGATTTGCCCTGTAATAGACCATACAATAGGTCTTTTTGGTGGTACTGATGTTAAGGGAGCTGTACTTGTAAATGCTGTAAATGGTGAACATCAGTATTATGATATAAAAGACGTTCCACAATGGATTGATAAAGTTTATGACGCTGAGCTTCTTATAGAGCAGTATGATTATTACGGAAAACTTAGAAACGGTTTTATAAACAGTGTTTTTGGTCAAAGAGATTGTTTGAGAACAACAGAAGGCTATAATTATATGGCTCTTGATGATGATGTTTGGGTTTATACAGGTGTTACATCTGTAAGTGGTGACCTTTCAAATGTTGGTTTTGTTCTTATGAACCAGAGAACAAAAGAGACTAAATACTATCAGATTTCAGGTGCTGAGGAGTTCTCTGCTATGTCATCAGCAGAAGGTCAAGTTCAGCACTTAGGATATAAAGCAACTTTCCCATTACTTTTAAATGTTGCAGGAGAGCCAACTTATTTCCTTGCATTAAAAGACGGGGCATGACTTGTTAAAATGTATGCTATGGTTAATATTGAAAAATATCAAACTGTTGCCATTGGTGAGACTGTTGAAAGTTGCGAAAAGACATATAAATCATATTTAAAGAGTAATGGAATTGTTTCAACAGATATTACAACAGGAGAGACAGTTTCGGGAACAATAGAATTTATAAAAGATGCTGTAATAGATGGAAATACTTGTTATTTTATTAAGCTTTCAGGAATAGAAGGGCTTTACAGTGTTTATGTTAAAGATAATATTGATGTTATAACAAAAAATATAGGTGATACAGTAAGTATTGAGTATGTTCCTACTGAAAAAGAGGGAGTTTATACAATAACATCAATAAAATAATTAAAATAAAAAAACTGCGATTTAATCGCAGTTTTTTTATTCTATTATTAAAGCTCCGTCATCTTCAAGTCTTTTTATTACTTCCTTAGGTATTAAAAGCATTTCTTTTCTTTCTTCCATTGAAAGAGGTTTTTTTGACAATATAACTTTAAAACTTACAGGCCTAAGAGTTTTTTCTTGTATTCCTATCATCATTCCAACTATTGCTGAAGTGTTGTTTGCAGGAACAAAAAAGTTTAAAAGTGTTTCTTCAGAATGACTGTAATAGTTTTGTAGAACAAAGTTTATAATATGGTCGTAGCTTCTCATATATCCATGATATATACAACTACATTTACTTGTGTTTTCTATATCTGAAACTTTGTAATACAATGTGGAATATATTTTACCTGTGGAATTTTCATATCTTAGACGCATTACAGAACAGTGATAATTTTTTTCGTAATAGTGGTAAAGATAAAGAGTGTCACATTCTTCAAAACTGTTTGATGTTTTAAAACCTATTCTTTTAGGTGGTCGGTTGTATTCTATTATGTTTATGATATCAATGTTTAATGCTTCGGCTATTTTGTAAAGAGTGGTTATATCAAGAGCGATAGTACCGTTTTCATACTTTGAAACAGTAGCTTTGCTCTTGTTTATACGCTTTGCCAGTTCATCAAGGCTTATTTTTGCCGCTTTCCTGTAAAGTCTTATTTGATGTCCTATACAGGAGGCTATATCGTCTGTCATTGTGTTAGCACCTCCGAATTTTTGAGAAAACAATTTATTGTGAATTTAGTATGATTGATTATAAGACTGTAAAAATATATTGTCAACAATATACAGTGTATCTTTTGTTAAATAAATAAAAAATGGGATTTTTATAATAAAACGTTATACTGTTGATGTATATTATTTACAAAGTATATCACATAATACAATGGTAAAACTATTTAATTTCTAAAAATTTTGTTTTATTATGTTGAATGTTTATGTTATAATTGCAAATTGTATACAAAAAATAAATTTCTAGTGAAAGGATTTTTTTATGAGAAAAGAAATTAAAGATATCCTAATTATAGGATTTGCATTATTTTCAATGTATTTTGGTGCAGGAAATGTAATATTTCCACCTTTTCTTGGACTTCAAGCGGGAGCAGAATGGATTAGTGCTTTTATAAGTTATTATATTGCTGATATTGGTCTTGCACTTCTCGCAATATTTGCTATGCTTAGATGTAAAAGTGATATTGAAGGAGTTATAGGTAGAATTGGGAAATTACCTTCAACTATACTTTCATCTGCTATTGTTTTATGTATAGGACCTCTTTTGGCTATACCTAGAACTGCTGCAACTGTTCATGAAATGACAATAATGCCTATTTTTGGGAATGTAAATGTTGTTATCACATCAGTATTGTTTTTCTTACTTATATTAATTCTTTGCATAAATGAATCTTCTGTTATTGATATTGTTGGAAAATTCCTTACACCTGCGTTAATTGCTGGGCTTATAATACTTATAGTTAAAGGCATAATTGACCCTATTGGAAATATTTCTCCTGAGCCTAAAATAACATATATAATTTCCGAAGGTATATCTTCCGGTTATCAGACAATGGACGTTTTAGCATCTCTTATATTTGGTGTTATAGTTTTAAAAAGTGTTAAAGAGAGAGGATATACAACAGAAAAGAAACAGTTCCTTGTTACAGGTGCTAGTGGAATTGTTGCAGGAATAGGACTTTTTGTTATATATGGAGGTTTAACTTATCTTGGAGCAACATCTTCAGAGTTATTTACAGGAAGAATTTCACGTTCTGAGCTTGTTATAAACATTGTTAAAATGCTTTTTGGAAATTTCGGAACAATAATATTTGCAATAGTTGTTGCTCTTGCTTGTATAACAACAGCAGCAGCTCTTGTAAGTTCAACAGGTGCATTCTTTAATGATATTACAAAAGGTAAACTTCCTTATAAAGGAATAGTAATATTTGTATGTATATTTAGTGCCGTTACTGCTAATCTTGGACTTGATTATATTATAGCTGTTGCATCTCCTATACTTAGTATAATATATCCTTCTGCAATCACTCTTATTGTACTTACAATATTCGGTGAAAGAATAAAAAATGATAATGTATTCAAATTTGCTGCTTTAGGTGCTCTTATATCAAGTATTATGGAAATACTTATGGTTAATAATATAGCTTGTCATTTTATGATGAAAATGCCTTTTGCAAGTATTGGATTTAGCTGGGTTATACCTACAATTATATTTGGAATAATAGGGCACTTTGTTAAATTTGGAAATAATAAATAAGAAATATAAATAAAAAAAGTACAGGCATATGCCTGTACTTTTTTTATACCCATTTTTTCATACTTTTAAGAGCACTTTTTTCAAGACGTGAAACTTGTGCTTGTGATATTCCAACTTCCTCTGAAACTTCTGTCTGTGTTTTTCCCTCGAAAAAACGGAGACTTAATATTTTTTTCTCTCTGTCACTTAGCTTTTTCATAGCCTCGTTTATAGATATATTTTCTATCCATTTACTGTCTCTGTTCTTTTCGTCGCTTACTTGGTCCATTACATACAAGGCATCTCCTCCTGCATCATGGAAAACTGGTTCAAAAAGAGATACAGGGTCTTGTATTGAGTCTAAAGCAATAACAACTTGTTCTTTTGGTAATTCCATTTCTTTTGCTATTTCGTCTATTGTTATATCCCTTGATTTTTCTTTTGTAAGCCTTTCTTTTATCTGTAAAGCCTTATATGCTGTATCACGCATTGAACGGCTTACACGTATGGAATTATTGTCTCGAAGGTATCTTCTGACTTCTCCTATTATCATTGGTACGGCGTAAGTTGAAAATTTTACTCCTTGAGTTATGTCAAAATTATCTATGGCTTTTATAAGCCCTATACAGCCTACCTGAAAAAGGTCGTCCATATATTCCCCTCTGTTTGAAAACTTTTGTATAACGCTTAAAACAAGCCTTAAATTGCCATATATATATTCCTCTCGTGCCTTTTCGTCGCCTTCAAGTATTCTGTCAAAAAGAACCTTTTTCTCCTCGCTGTTAAGTACGGGAAGTTTTGAAGTATTAACACCGCAAATCTCTACCTTGTTAATCATGTCAATCGTCCCTTCGAAATTTTTATAAGGTTTTTTATGCCTATACAAAAATTTTTTCCCAATGATTAAAAAATATACTTTCAATTTATAACCAAAATCCGCAGTTATTTGCATTGAAAAATATTTTGTTGTGTGTAATACTTAAATAAAATATATAAAATACTTTTAAGGTGGTGTTATTTTATGGAGGAAGATTTTTTCACTGATGAGCTTTTTGATGTTCTTGAAGCTGTTCAAGGAAAAAAGTTTGGTGAGATTATAGAATGGGACGAAGTTGTTTTTGATAAAAAAAGAGGTTTTCTCGTTTGGGATAAAGTTGTTTTTAATGAGATAACTTTTGTTGCTGCTGAAAATTCTGAGTATGTATCTCTTTTTGCTTCTGTTGATAAAGAGGATACTTGGGAAAATTATGAGAGAATATTAAAAGTATATAAAAAATAAAAAGACACTCAAAAGAGTGTCTTTTTTTATAATTAACTTTCGTAAACTGCTTCAACATCAAGAGCATCAATAAGTTTAACTTCTGGGTTTTTCTCAATAAATGTATCAAGTGTATATTGATTTGCAAAAAGTAAAACTGGTCTGTCATAAGCATCATATACAAGAGAACATCTTGTATTTTCGTATTTTTTAAGTTCTTCAGGGTTTTCAGTGTCAACCCATCTTGCAACACTGTAATTAAGGGACTCCATACGTACTTCTGAATTGTATTCGTTTGTAAGTCTGTATTCAAATACTTCAAACTGAAGCTGTCCAACAGCACCAAGTATTACATCATTAAAATCATTTCTGTATACCTGAATTGCACCTTCCTGAGCAAGCTGTGTTACACCTTTTTGGAAATGTTTTGCTTTCATTGTATTTACAGGGCGAACACGCATAAAAAGTTCAGGTGGGAATGTTGGGAGAGGCTCGAAGAAAAGTTTTTCTTTACTTGTTGTAAGAGTATCTCCTATCTGATAGTTACCTGTATCGTATATACCTATAACGTCTCCTGCTGTTGCAAAGTCAACAGTTTCTCTGTCATTTGCCATAAGATGTGTTGACTGTGAAAGTTTTAATGGTTTTCCTGTTCTTGAAAGTGTTACGTTCATTCCTCTTTCGAATGTTCCAGAACATATACGAAGGAATGCAAGTCTGTCACGATGAGCTGGGTTCATATTTGCCTGTATTTTGAATATAAATCCGCTGAAGAAGTCATCTGTTGGTAAAACTTCTCCTGTTGTTGTCTTTCTTGGTCCTGGACATGGTGACATATCAAGGAAGTGATTTAAAAATTCTGTTACACCAAAGTCAACAAGAGCTGTACCGAAAAATACAGGTGAAAGTTTTCCCTTTGATATAAGTTCCATATTAAATTCATTTCCTGCACCGTCAATAAGCTCAATTTCACTTCTTAAAGTGTCAAGATTTGCTTCACTTATTATTCCGTCTAATTTATCACCAAATACACCGTTTGCACCAAGGTCTATTTCTGTGTCTTTTCTGTAAAGATACACTTTGTTTTTAAGTCTGTCATATATTCCTTCAAATGTAAGACCGTTTCCTATTGGCCATGTTACAGCCACAGAAGGAAGTCCCAAAGCATCCTCTAAATCTTCCATAAGTTCAAGAGGGTCTTTTGACTGACGGTCAAGTTTGTTTATAAATGTGAAAATAGGAATACCTCTCATACTACATACTTTAAAGAGTTTCTTTGTCTGTGCCTCAACACCCTTTGCGGCGTCAATAACCATTACTGCACTGTCAACTGATGTAAGTATTCTGTATGTGTCTTCACCAAAGTCATTATGTCCCGGTGTATCCATGATTGAAACTATTTTGTCTCTGTATTCAAATTGCATTACTGATGATGTAACAGAGATACCACGTTTTTTCTCTATTTCCATCCAGTCTGATTTTGCATAATTTGCTGAACCTCTAGCCTTTACTGTTCCCGCATTTCTTATGGCACCTCCATGAAGAAGGAGTTTTTCCGTAAGTGTGGTTTTACCAGCATCAGGGTGAGATATTATACCGAAAATACGTCTTTTCTGTATTGCTTCAACTGAGTTTAACTCTGCCATTACTTATTATCCTTTCTAACGAAAACTTTTAATTTATAACCAATATTGAATTATATCATATATTATGTGTTTTAAGAAGAATTTTTTGCATAAAAAAGGGAAGTATCAATGATTTTGATACTTCCATAAATATTAAACTAAAAAATAGTGAACAAAATTGAATATATATCCTGTTATTATTATTCCAACAGTCACTATTGCCACAAATATTCCTAATAACTTTGGTTTTACAACTTTTCTAAGCATAATCATTGATGGAAGTGATAAAGCTGTTACACCCATCATAAAACTTAATACAACACCAAGTCCAGCACCTTTAAAATAGAGGGCTTCGGCAATAGGTATTGTTCCGAAAATATCAGCATACATTGGTATGCCTATAACTGTTGCAACTATTACTGAAAATGGGTTATTGCTTCCCAAAAGTTTCATTATAATTTCCTGTGGTATCCAGTTGTGTATTATAGCACCTATTCCAACACCTATAAGAACATATAAATAAACTTTTTTGATTGTTCCTTTTACAATACTAAAAGCATAAGGAATTCTATTTTCTTGTATCCATCTCCAAGACTCTGCCCTCTGTTCTGCCAGTTCGTCTTTTGCATCGTCTTCAATGTATTTTGAAAGAGACATTTTTTCTATTATTGTTCCACCTATTACAGCAAGGACAACTCCCAAAATAACATACAAAAATGCTATTTCAAAGCCGAATATACTTGATAAAAGTACAAGTGAACCTAAGTCCACAAGCGGAGAGGATATAAGAAACGAAAATGTTATACCCATTGAAAGACCTGCATTTGTAAATCCTATAAATATAGGTATTGATGAACAACTGCAAAAAGGTGTTACTGTTCCCAAAAGGGCTGCAACAGTGTTTGCAAAGACTCCTTTGTATTTTCCTAATATTCTTTTACATTTTTCTGGTGGGAAATAGGATTCTATAAGAGATATAAAGAATATAAGAAAAGAGAGGAGTATAAATATTTTTAAAACATCATATATCCAAAATTGAAGGCTTCCTCCCAATCTTGTTGAAATATCTATTCCCAAAGATTTTAATAAGTTTCCTATTATTTCATTAAGCCATTTCATACCAAGTATTTGGTATTGTATAAAATTTATAATATTTTCCATTGTCATTCTCCCTTGATGTTTTTAATAGAATTAAGATATTTTGTAATTTCAGAAAAAAGTTCATTGTTTAATGAATAAAAAGACCATTTTCCTTCTTTTCTGGAATTTACAAGACCACAGTCGCATAAAATTTTCATGTGATGAGAGAGTGTTGGCTGTGAAATATTGAAATTTTCTAAAAGTTTACAGCCACATTTTTCACCGTCAGAAATCATTTTTAACATCATAAGACGGTTACTGTCACCTAAAGCCTTAAAAATAAGGGCAAAATCTGGTTCTGTCATATTTAATCACCTCATAATATATTGATATATTTATATGTGTCTATGTGTTATTTTATTACTCATATAGATAAATGTCAATATGTTATTTTTTCTATTGACAAATTTACAATATATTAGTATATTAGAATAAGCTAATATATAAAAGGAGTGTAGTACAGTATGGAAAGAAAATTTAAACTTTGCTATGTGTCAGATGAGTGCGTTGCTTGTGGTACTTGCATGAAAGTCTGTCCTAAAAATGCAATAAGTATAAATAATGGAATAAAGGCGAAAGTTGACCCTGATAAGTGTATAGGCTGTGGAAAGTGTGCTAAGGTTTGTCCAGCTAGTGTTATGAGAATAGGAGAGAGAATATGAGAAAACAATGGAATGATTATCTTTGGATAGCTTCGGCTTTATATTTGATACTTGGATTTTTTAACATTATGTTTGCTTGGCTTGGTCTTTTGTGTTTCTCAATACCCCTTATAATTTCAATAGTTAAGGGTAATAAGGCTTATTGCAATAGATATTGTGGCAGAGGTCAGCTTTTTCAGATTTTGGGAACAAAATTAAAACTTTCAAGAAATAAGGATATTCCAAAATTTTTGCGTTCAAAATGGTTTAGATATGGTTTTCTTACATTCTTTATGATTATGTTTATAAATATGCTTTTTACTACATATCTTGTTTTTGACGGTGTAAAAGATATGAGACAGGTTGTAACACTTCTTTGGACATTTAAACTTCCTTGGAATTGGGTTTCAACAGATGTATTTTCTCCTTGGATTTATCAGTTTGCTTTTGGTTTTTATAGTATAATGCTTACATCAACAGTTTTAGGAATTATTACAATGATACTTTTCAAACCTCGTTCTTGGTGTGTATACTGTCCTATGGGCACAATGACACAGGGTATATGCCAGTTGAAACACAGAGGAGATGATTTATAAATGGATATTAAAGAGAAAGCTAAAGAAGTTTCAAAACTTTTAAAAACTCTTTCAAATGAAAAAAGATTACTTATAGTCTGTATGCTTGTTGATGGTCCTATGACTGTAAACAGTATAACAAAGGAGCTTGATATAACTCAGTCAGCAGTTTCTCAGCATTTAGCTGTACTTTCATCATCAGGTATACTTGACTATGAGAAAAAAGGGCAGAATATTTATTATTTTATAAAAGACGAAAAAGTTATTGAGCTTTTTGAATTGCTTAAAAGAAATTACTGTCAATAAACATAAGTTGTGATATAATATATCAAAAAATAAAAAGTAAAGGAAAATGAAAACTATGGAAAACACAAACAAAGTACTTGCAGTTGTAGATGGTAAAGAGGTTACTAAAGAGAGCCTTGATGCCATAATTGAAAAATACCCTCCAAATCAGAGAATGTATTTTGAAACAGAACAGGGAATGAAACAGCTTCTTGAACAGAAAATAGCTTTTATGCTCCTTGAGAAAAAAGGTTTTGAAATGGGCATTGATAAGAGAGATGAGTATAAAAAACAGATGGAAAATATCGTTGAACAGCTTATGACAAAATTTGTTATGGATGATATTTTTGCTGGTATAGAGGTTTCTGATGATGAAGCTCTTGAATTTTATAATGCTCATAAAGAAGGTTTTGCAGATAAAGAAAGTGTTTCAGCAAAACATATACTTGTAAGCAGTGAAGATGAAGCTACAAAAATAAAAAATGAAATAGCTGAAGGCGGACTTTCATTTGAAGATGCTGCTAAAAAATATTCAAGCTGTCCTTCAAACGCTCAGGGTGGAGATTTAGGAAAGTTTGGTAAAGGTATGATGGTTAAAGAGTTTGAGGATGCAGCTTTTGAACTTCCTTTAAATGAAGTTAGTGACGCTGTTAAAACTCAGTTCGGTTATCACCTTATAAAAGTTTATGACAGAACAGAGGCTAAAACAAAAGCTTTTGATGAAGTTAAAGATGAAGTTATTAAAAATGTTAAAAATATGAAATATGAAGAAAAATACAAAGCTGTTATGGACGAGCTTAAAGCTAAATATTCAGTTCAGGTATTTTAATTAGTGAAAAAAGGGAAAGTCTTTGACTTTCCCTTTTTATATTATTTTAAATATTATATTTAAAATTCCACATATTGATAAGCCACATATAACAGGAACGATTATTGAAATAACAGTCCATTTTATACTTCCTGTTTCTTTTTTTATAGTTAGACAAGTTGTTGAGCAAGGCCAGTGCATAAGTGAAAATATTATAACTGATAAAGCTGTTTGAATTGTCCAACCATTATTTATAAGAAGTGATTTAAGTGAATTTATGCTTTCCATTTCTGTCAAAGATGTATTTCCCATGTATGCCATTATTATAATTGGTATAACTATTTCATTTGCAGGAAATCCCAATATAAATGCTGTCAGTATTACACCGTCAAGACCAAAAATAGAAGCAAAAGGGTCTAAAAATTCACATACAATTGATAATATACTGTTATTGTTTATAAATGTGTTTGACATAAGCCATATTATAAGTCCAGCCGGTATGGCCACAGATACAGCACGACCTAAAACGAAAAGTGTTCTGTCAAATATTGAATTTATAATTACTGTTGTTATCTGTGGCTTTCTGTATGGTGGCATTTCAAGGGTGAATGATGAAGGTACACCCTTTAAAATTGTGTTTCCTAAAATTTTTGATACAATAAGAGTCATTATAATTCCAAATATTATAATTGATGATAGCATAAAAGCTGAAAATAATCCGGTGTATGCTCCTGTTCCCACAAAAAACATGGTTATTATAGCTATTAAAGTTGGAAAACGACCGTTACAAGGTACAAAACTGTTTGTTATTATAGCTATAAGTCGTTCTCTTGGTGAGTCTATTATTCTACAACCTGATACCCCAACAGCATTACAGCCAAAACCCATTGCCATACACAAACCTTGTTTCCCGCAAGCATTACATTTTTTAAAACAACAATCCATGTTAAATGCCATTCTTGGTAAATAGCCTAAATCCTCTAATAGAGTGAAAAGTGGAAAAAATATTGCCATTGGTGGAAGCATTACAGATACAACCCAACATAAAACTCTGTATACACCAAATACAATCATTTCACATAAATAAATTGGAACTCCTATATCTAAAAAGAAACTGAATAAAATATCTTCTTTGCTAAAAAGAAAGTCTGATAATATAGCCGAAGGATAGTTTGCCCCTTTTATTGTAATCCACATTATAATCATTAAAATTAAAAACATTATAGGATAAGCTGTGTATTTTCCTGTCAATATATTGTCTAAAAAACGGTCTTTGTAGCTGTAAGCTGAAGCATTTGAATTTATTATTCCATTACCTATTTTTTCAGATGTTTTTATTATGCCGTCAGCTATTTTATCACGAATTTTACAGTTGTTTATTTTGTTGTTGTATAGAAATTCACAGGCTTTTTCAAGGGCTTTTGATAGTATAGAGACTTCATATTCTGTAATATCTGTGTTTTCTTTTAAAATGTTTATAAAATCATATTCACTTTCTATAAGTCTTAAAGCAAGCCAGCGTTTATTTAAACCGTAAAAATCATAATTTTCAATTTCATTTAATATTATTTCAATAGCTTTTTCTGTTATTGTGTCATATTTAATTTTTATAGTGTTAATTTTTTTATTATTTATAGTAATATAATTTATTTTTTCCATAAGTAATTTAAAACCTTTGTTTTTTGATGCCGTCATGGGTATTACGGGAATTTTAATCCTTTCCTCCAAAAGAGGTATATTTATTTTTATACCTTTTTTCCCTGCTTCATCCATTAAATTTAGACAGAGTATAACATTATCTGTTATTTCAATAATTTGAAGAACAAGATTAAGATTTCTGAGTATACATGAAGCATCACATACAACTACTGTAATGTCAGGTTTTTTGAAACATATAAAATTCCTAGCTTCGTCTTCTTCTTTTGAGTGAGAAAGTAGTGAGTATGTTCCCGGAATGTCTGCAAAAGTATATTTTATGCCTTTATATATACATTTTCCTGTAACATTTGATACTGTTTTTCCCGCCCAGTTTCCAGTATGTTGTTTCATGCCTGTCAATTTATTAAAAATAGTGCTTTTTCCTACATTAGGATTGCCGGCAAGGGCAATAAGGACTTCTTTTTCATAATTTTTATTTTTTTTAGAGGAAATTGTATTTTTCAAATAAATCACCTCCCGATTTTTACAATTATATCTTTTGCATCATCGTTTCTTATTGCTATAAGAGTTCCTCCTATAAGATAAGCACAAGGGTCACCTAAAGGACTTTTTTTGATACATTCTATTCTTGTGCCTTCTGTTATGCCTATATCTTGAAACCTTCTTCTCATAACACCTTTTGAGCAGAGTTTTATTACTGTTGACTTTGAACCTTCCTTTGTTTTTGAAAGAGGTATTGTCATATCCATAAATTTTCCGCCTGATATTTATGTTTTAGTAATATACTATGTAAATATTTTTATATTGTTACTTTTAGTAATATACATTCTCTAAAATCATAGTATATAAAAAGGGGGAATGTGTATGAGAATAATTTTTAATAATAATACTATGAGAACAGGACCTTCTGAAGATGAAAGATACCAATATACAAATTTTTCTGATTTGCAAAAAATACTTGATAATAATGTGACAGCCACACCGGGAGAAGGACCTTTGGGAAACGTGACGCCAACACTGCCGGGAGATGTAACAGCAGCACCAGGAGAAGGACCACTGGGAAATGTGACGCCAACACTTCCAGGGGATGTAATAGCAGCACCTGGACAGGGACCACTTGGTAATGTTACACCAACTGTGCCTTCTTCAGGAGTTACAATAATACCTATAATACCTGTTGTGCGATATGGATATATAAAGTTTTTTAATAGCAATAGTTCGGGAGAAAGCATTGATATATATATAAATGGTACTATTGCAGTTTCAAATCTTAAATTTAGAGAATATACAGAATATTTTTCAGGAACAGCGGGAAATTATAGAATAACTGTTTATAGTGCAGGAAAGAGAAATAGAAAACTTTTTGAGAGATTTTTTAGAATTGTAGGAAATAGAAAATATACAGGAGTTTTTCAAGGTGATTACAACAATTTTTCAATGAACATTATTGAGAATAACTGCAATATGTTAAACAGTTTGAGAGCTGATGTTAGATTTATAAATACAGCTCCAAATCCAACTTTGATGGATATTTATGTTGACGGTTCAATTATTATACGTGATTTTTATTACAACGATATAAGCTCTTATTTAACTCTTTCAGAAGGATTTCACAATGTAACACTTACTGTTGCCGGTACAATGAGAGTTGTTGTTGAGGAACCACAATTATATTTTTCTGGAGGAAGTTGTTATGGATTGTATGTTTCTGGCAATAATAATACAATACCAATACAATTAACTCTGATTAATGAGAGACTTTAAAATATTGAGGCATTTTATGCCTCATATTTTTTTGTAAAAAAGAGGAATTTAATAAAATATGGAGTATTAATATAATATAGGATTTTTGTCGTGTATTTGTGAGAATATGCTTTAAAAAGGGTATAATCCATATTGTTGAAAGGTTTGTAACTTTAATAAGCACAGCTTTATATTATAATATATTTTTATACATTTTGCAATAATTTTTGAGCATTATTTCTGTATAATGTCGACATAGAATATAAATTGTTTTACATAAATTTGTTGATGTATACAAAGATAATGATTGTTGGAAGGAAATTTGCTTTAAATGTCGAATTGTATATATTAAAGAGGGTGATGCCGTTAATGAGATATTCTCAAGATTTGATAGAAGAAATCAGAACTCAAAATGACATAGTGGAAGTTATAGGAGACTTTATGCCTCTTACAAGAAAGGGTGGTTCATACTTTGGACTTTGCCCTTTTCATAATGAAAACACACCATCTTTCTCTGTAAGTGCGGACAAGCAATTTTATTACTGTTTTGGTTGTGGTGCTGCTGGTAATGTTTATAGCTTTGTTATGCAGACTAAAAACTGTGATTTTCTTGAAGCTGTGAAAATACTTGCGGATAGAGCGGGAATACTTCTCCCTGAACCGGAACAATCAAAAGAGGAGAAGGAGGAAGAAAAAAGACGTCAGATACTTTTTGATATGCATAAAGTTGCCGGAAGGTATTATTATGAATGTCTACATGAAAATATCGGTGAAAAAGCCCTTTATTACCTTAATGGGAGAGGAGTTCTTCCAAATATTCAAAAAAAATTCGGTATAGGCTTTGCACCGGATTTGAGGGACTCTCTTTATAAGCATTTATTAGAAAAGGGATATAATGTTTCTGATATGCTTAAAAGTGGTCTTGTAATAGAAAATAAAAATTCACAAGGGTACCATGACAGGTTTTTTAACAGGCTTATGTTTCCTATTATTGATGTTTCAGGAAGGATAATAGGCTTTGGTGGTAGAGTTATGGGAAGTGGTGAGCCTAAATATCTTAATTCTCCGGAAACAATGATATTTAATAAAAGTCGTAATTTGTATGGTTTGAATTTTGCAAAAAATACAAGACGACGGGAAATTATACTTGTTGAAGGATATATGGATATGATAAGCATATATCAGGCAGGATTTCACAATGTGTGTGCATCTTTGGGAACGGCTTTTAATAATGACCACGCACGTGTCCTTAAAAAATATGTTGATGATGTTATACTTTTGTATGACAGTGATACAGCCGGCACTAATGCAGCCCTTAGGGCTATACCTGTTTTAGTTGATAACGGCTTTAATGTAAAGGTTTTACAAGTCCCTGACGGAAAAGACCCTGATGAATTTATAAAGCATAATGGCTCAATGGAGTTTTCAAAACTTCTTGTAAATGCTGTAAGTCATATCTCTTTCCAAATAGAGTGTAAAAGAAAAAATTACAATCTAAATAACCCTGAGCATAAAGTTAAATTTACTGTTGAGGCGGCAAAAATACTTGCAAGTCTATCAAGTGATATAGAAAGAGATGTATATATAAAAGAGGTTTCAGATGAAACGGGAATTTCTGAAAGCTCTATAAAAAAAGAAATTTCAAAACTTGCTAATATTGCACAGACTAATTTTGTGAAAGAGGCAGAGAAAAAAAGAAAAAGAATTTATAATAATCAAATATCAAATATTCCCGTAAAAGCAAAAGGTGTTATGGAGGCTCAAAGGGAGCTTTTGGCGGCTCTGTCTTCAAACATAAATGTATATAATATAGTAAAAAATTATATTAAGCCTTCTCAGTTTGTGACAGATGTGTATTGTAAGGCAGCTAGTATTATATATGACATAAACGAGAAGGGCGGTAGAGTTTTTCCAGCGGAGATTGTAAATCATTTTGAGTCCGTTGAAGAACAAAAACTTGTTACAGAGATTTTTGCAGTTACTTTTAATTATGATAAAGAAAGTGAATTGGAAAAAGCTCTCAATGAAAATATAAAGTTAATTAAAAGAACACTTCTCGACCAGAGAACAGCCTCTGTTGATAATGTTGAGGATATTAAAAAAATTGTTGAGGAGAAAATAAATATTGATAAACTGTATATCAAAATTACAAATGGTTAAAATAGAGTGTATTAGAAAGGAAGGTCTGCTTTGAAACCCGTAGAAGAAAATACATTTATAACCCGTTTAAAGGAACTTGTTGCAATCGGTAAAAAGAAAAAAGGCGTGCTTGAATATAAGGAGATTATGGATTATCTCGGAGATATTGAGCTTGAAGCCGAACAAATCGATAAAATATATGAATACTTTGAAGCTCAGGGAATAGACGTACTGGGAGCTATGGACGTAGAGGAAGAAATCGACAAAGATTTAGACCTTTCACTTCCAGAGGGAATAAACATTGATGACCCTGTACGTATGTATCTTAAAGAAATAGGAAAAGTTCCTCTTTTAAGTGCTGAGGAAGAAATAGAACTTGCTCAGAGAATGGAGGAAGGTGACGAGTATGCTAAAAAGAAATTAGCAGAGGCAAACCTTCGTCTTGTTGTATCAATTGCTAAGAGATATGTTGGTCGTGGAATGTTGTTCCTTGACCTTATACAGGAAGGAAACCTTGGTCTTATAAAGGCTGTTGAAAAATTCGATTATAGAAAAGGCTATAAATTCAGTACTTATGCTACTTGGTGGATTAGACAGGCTATAACAAGAGCTATTGCAGACCAAGCTAGAACTATTCGTATTCCTGTTCATATGGTTGAAACTATAAATAAACTCATAAGAATTTCAAGACAGCTTCTTCAGGAGTTAGGTCGTGAGCCTGTTGCTGAGGAACTTGCTGTTGAAATGCAGATGCCTGTTGAAAAAGTTCGTGAGATTATGAAAATTGCTCAGGAGCCTGTTTCTTTGGAAACTCCTATTGGTGAGGAGGAAGACAGCCACCTTGGTGATTTTATACCTGATGACGATATTCCGGCACCGGCTGAGGCTGCTGCTTTTACACTTTTAAAAGAACAGCTTATTGAGGTTCTTGATACTCTTACAGAGAGAGAAAAGAAAGTTTTAAGACTTCGTTTTGGTCTTGATGACGGTAGAGCTAGAACTCTTGAGGAAGTTGGAAAAGAGTTTAATGTTACAAGAGAGCGTATTCGTCAGATTGAGGCTAAAGCTTTAAGAAAACTTCGTCACCCAAGCAGAAGTAAAAAACTTAAAGATTTCCTTGAATAATATTATTTAAGATTAAAAGAACTCCTTTCGGAACATTATGTTTCGGGGGGAGTTTTTATATTTTAGGGAATATGATAAAATATTTTAAAATAGTTTTGAATAAATTTAAAAACAAGGAGAATTTAGTGTGGAATTATCTAAAAGAATGAATGCTGTTGTCAGTATGGTTAAAAAATGTGATACTGTTGCTGATATAGGAACTGACCATGGATATGTGCCTGTTTATATTATAAAAAATGGTATTTCAAAAAAAGCCTTTGCCTGTGATGTAAATAAAGGACCGCTTGAAAAGGCAAAAACAAATATTTCAAACTATAATTGTAGTGATTTTATAGAGACAAGACTTGGAAGTGGGTTATCTGTAATAAAGCCTTTTGAGGTTGATACAGCTATTATTGCTGGCATGGGCGGTATGCTTGTTATTGATATACTTAAAAATTCAAAGGATACTGTTCAGAGCCTTAAACAGCTTGTTTTACAGCCTCAGCTTGATATTGATAAGGTTAGAAGATATATACATTCAATAGGTTTTAAAATAGAAGATGAAGAAATGCTTATTGATGAGGGTAAATATTATACTGTCATAAATGCTGTTAAGGGTAATGAAAAATATGATAGGGATATTGATTATATTTTTGGTAAATGCCTTATAGATAAAAAATCAGATATTCTTAAAAAATATGCTGAATTTATGCTTAATAAAACAGAAAATATAATTAAAAATCTTTCTGAAAATAACAGTGAAAGTGCAGTTAATAAAAAAAATGAACTTGAAATTGAATGTAAATTTTATAGGGAGGTTTTGGAATGTCTTTAAAATGTGGAGACATAATAGATGTTGTTAAAAAACTTGCTCCTGAAAATCTTCAGGAAAAATGGGACAATTCAGGTCTTAATGTGGGCGACAGAGAAACTTCTGTTAAAAAAATACTCTTTGCCCTTGATGCGGTTGATAGTGTAATTGATGAGGCTATTGAAAATGATGTTGATATGATTATTACTCATCACCCTATGCTTTTGTTTGTGGATTTAAAAAATATAACAACAGACAGTGAAGTTGGAAGAAGAATATATAAACTTATAAGAAATAATATAAGTCTTTATTGTGCCCATACAAGCCTTGATGTGGCTTATGGTGGAACAAATGATGTTTTATCAAATCTTATAGAGCTTTCTGATATTGAAATTCTTCAGGAGACAAAGGCTGAAAAAGTTTTTAAAGTTGCTACCTATGTTCCTTTTGATAGTGTTGATAATGTGAGAAAAGCTATGGGTGACAGCGGTTGCGGTCATATTGGTAATTATTCTCATTGTACATTTTCAAGTGAGGGGAAAGGTCAGTTTAAACCTCTTGAGGGAACAAATCCTTATATAGGTGAAACGGGCGTTATTGAGACTGTAAATGAAATTAAAATTGAGACTGTTGTAAATGAGAAAAATTTATCTAAAGTTATAAAAGTCATAAATGACAGTCACCCTTATGAAGAACCGGCTATTGATATAATGCCTATGGAGATTAAGGGAGAAAAACAGGGTATAGGAAGAATTGGAAATATTAAGCCTGAAATGACATTTATAGAATTTTCTAAATTTGTTAAGAATAAACTTGGTCTTGATAGTATGAGAATAACAGGTGATGAAAATAAAATTGTAAAAAGATGTGCTCTCTGTACTGGTGCAGGAACAGACTTTTTTAATATAGCAAAATCTAAAGGTGCTGACGTATATATTACTGGAGATGTTAAATTCCATGAGGCTCAAAAAGCTTTATCAATGGGACTTTGTCTTATTGATGGTACTCACTATGCAACAGAAAATATTGCTGTTCCTGTTATGGCTGAATATGTTAAAAATGCTGTTGAAAATAAAGGTGAAAAAGTGGAAATTATAATATCTAAATTTAATGGACAGACATTTAAAAATATATAATAGACAGGAGGAGTTTTATGACAGAAAAATTCAAAGTTACTGTTGAGGGAAAAGAGTATGAAGTTACTAGGGGAACTAAATACACAGAGCTTTCTTGTATGGTTTATGGTGGTAAAAACTATGATATTATGGTTGCAAAGCATGGAAATCGTCTTAAAGAAATGGAAAGCTGTGTTTCTCCTGATGGTGAAGATATAAAATTTCTTGACGTAACAGATAAAGACGGTATGCGTGTTTATCATAGAACAATATCTCTTGTTATGATACGTGCTGTTAAAAGTCTTTTAGGTGAGAGGGCAAGGGTTGCCATTGAACATTCTATAAATAAAAGTCTTTACTGTGAAATAAGAGATAATGATGTTGAAGTTACAGATGAGTTTCTTTATAAAGTGACAGAGAAAATGAATGAGTATATTAAAAATGATACTCCTATTATAAAGAGAACTTACAAAATAAAAGATGCAAAAGATATTGTAAAAAGATTTGATATGGACGATAAAGCAAAACTTTTTGAATATAGACGCACTTCAAATGTAAATCTCTATGAACTTGATGGATTTTTTGATTATTTTTATGGTTATATGGCTCCTTCAGCTGGATATGTAAGTCTTTTTGAACTTAAATTATATGAAAATGGTTTTATTATAATAATGCCTGATGATAAAAATCCTCAGCAGATTAATAAATTTGTCGATTATAAAAAAATTTCAGCTGTTTTTATGGAGCAAATGCGTTGGATAAATCTTATGGGTGTTGATAATGTTTCAGACCTTAATGATGTAATTGTAAATGGAAAATTTAATGAGCTTGTACTTATAAATGAGGCTTTACATGAAAAGAAAATAGCTGAAATTGCGGATATGATAAATAAAAGACGTGATGAGATAAAAGTTGTTATGATAGCAGGACCTTCTTCATCAGGAAAAACAACTTTTGCTAATAGACTTATGGTTCAGCTTAGAGTTAATGGAATAATTCCCCATGTAATATCAATGGATAACTATTTTATAAATCGTGATGAAGTTCCTTTTGATGAGTATGGAAAAAGAGATTTTGAAAATTTAGACTCTCTTGATGTGGAACTTTTTAATTCTGACCTTTTAAAACTTATAAATGGTGAGACTGTTGAATTACCTTACTATAACTTTGTCACAGGTAAAAGAGAGTATAACGGTAATTTTATAAATCTTAAAGAGGGAGAAATATTTGTTATAGAGGGTATTCATGGTCTTAATGATGCTGTTACTACATCTATACCTGATAAAAATAAATTTAAAATATTTATAAGTGCTATGACACAGCTTAATATTGATAATCACAACAGAATTTCAACTTCTGATAGTAGACTTATAAGAAGAATTGTAAGAGATAATCAGTTTAGAGGAACAAGTGCACAGAAAACAATATCAACATGGAATTATGTTACAAGGGGGGAAGAAAATAATATTTTCCCATTCCAAGAAAATGCCGATGTTATATTTAATTCTGCAACAGTTTATGAATTGGCTGTTTTAAAAACATATATAGAACCTTTGTTGTTTAAAATAGATAGCTCTATGCCAGAGTTTGCCACAGCTGAGAGAATTATAAAATTCCTTGACTATTTCCTTGGGGCAAATCCTGATATTGTCCCTAAAAATGCTATTATGAAAGAATTTTTAGGCGGAAGTTGTTTTGATGTTTGACATATTTTTTTAAATATGATAATATCTTTTTCGTGAGTAAGCCAGATGGTCGCGCTTTTTAAGTGAGGAAAGTCCGGGCTTCATAGGGCAGGGTGCCAGTTAACGACTGGTGGAGGCGACTCTAAGGATAGTGCAACAGAGATAGACCGCCTGTATTTTACAGGTAAGGATGGAAAGGTGAGGTAAGAGCTCACCGCTTTTATGGTAACATAAAAGGCTATGTAAACCCCACCTGAAGCAAGGCCCAATAGAGAGACATATAAGGGGCTGCCCGTCCCGTCTCGGGTAAGGCCGCATGATGACATTGGCGACAATGTACCAAGATAGATGACCGTTTAACACAGAACCCGGCTTATAGACTTGCTCACATATATTTTTATAATAGTTTGAAAAACAAAAACACCTTCATTTGAAGGTGTTTTTTTGATGTATATTATAATTAAAATATTTAAAATATTAAAGTTTTTCTGCCTCATCAAGCCATATTCTGCCACAGGCATCACTTGGCATTCTCCAATCTCCTCTAGGTGAAAGGCTTATTGTACCTACTTTTGGGCCGTCTGGAAGACATGAGCGTTTAAACTGCTGTGCAAAAAATCTTCTGTAAAAATTCTTTATCCATTTTATAAGAGTTTCTCTTGAATATTCACCCTTAAATGCTTTTTCTGCAAGGAAAAGTATTTTTGCAGGAGCAAATCCAAAACGTACAACATAGTAAAGGAAAAAGTCGTGAAGTTCATATGGTCCAACTATTTCTTCTGTTTTCTGATTGATGTTTCCGTCTTTGTCTGGTGGAAGAAGTTCAGGGCTTACAGGTGTATCTAAAACATCAAAAAGTATTTCTGCTGAATTGTTTCCAAGATTTTCGTTTTCAGCTACCCATTTGACAAGTACACGCACAAGAGTTTTTGGTACACCACCATTTACTCCATACATTGACATATGGTCTCCGTTGTATGTTGCCCAACCTAAAGCTAACTCTGAAAGGTCACCTGTTCCTATAACCATTCCCCATTCTTTGTTTGCATAATCCATAAGAATTTGAGTTCTCTCTCTTGCCTGTGTGTTTTCGTAAGTAACATCATGAACATTTATGTCATGTCCAATGTCTTTAAAATGCTGTATTGCTGCATCTTTTATTGATATTTCTTTTACTGTAACACCAAGAGATTTCATAAGATTAAGGGCGTTGTTATATGTTCTGTCTGTTGTTCCAAATCCTGGCATTGTTATTCCGTGAACATTTTTTCGGTCTATTCCTAAATAGTCACAAGCTTTTACAGCTACAAGAAGAGCTAATGTTGAGTCAAGTCCTCCTGATATTCCAACAACAAGAGATTTTGAATTTGTGTGAGTTATTCTCTTTGCAAGACCTGTCACCTGTATATTGAATATATCTTCACATCTCTCATTTAACATTGCATTGTTATCAGGTACGAAAGGTGCTGGTTTCACTGTTCTGTAAAATTCATCAATGCTGTTTTCTTCCATTGTGAATTTTATATTTCTAAAGAACAATGGACCTTCATTCTTTCTTAACTGTGTCATAAAACTTGTGTTTTTCTTTCTGTCGTTGGCGAGAAGTTCTAAGTCTATGTCAGCTATTGTGAGACTTCCCTCTCTTAAAAATCTTTTTGACTCACTAAGCATATTTCCGTTTTCACATATCATACTGTGACCGCTGAAAACTGTGTCCTGTGTTGACTCTCCTGTTCCTGCTGATGAGTATATATACCCACATATACAGCGTGATGATTGCTGTGCTACAAGATTTCTTCTATATTCATGTTTTGTTGCCAGCTCATTACTTGCTGAACCGTTTATTATAACTGTTGCTCCGAATATACTCTGATATGAGCTTGGTGGAATAGGGCTCCAAAGGTCCTCACATACTTCAATACCTATTGTAAGATTTTTGATGTTTTCAACTGTAAAAAGTATATCTGAACCTATTGGAACAGTTTGTCCGCATATTGTTATTTCGTCTGAAATAAGGTCATCTGCTGATGAGAACCATCTTTCTTCGTAAAATTCACTGTAATTTGGAAGATTTGTTTTTGGTATAAGTCCCAATATTTTTCCCTTTGAAATTCCTGCTATACAGTTAAATGTCTGATTGTCACAGCATACAGGAAGTCCAACTGTTATAAACATATCTTTGTCCTTTGAAAATTCTGCTATTTTCTCAAGGCTCTTTTCTGCATACTCAATTAATGTTGACTGAGCGAAAAGGTCTCCGCAAGTGTAAGATGTTATTGATAATTCAGGAAAAGCTAAAATTTTAACATCTTTTTTTGATGCTTCATCTATAAGTTTTATTATTTCCTCTGTATTATATACACAGTCAGCCACCTTGAGAACAGGTACGGCAGCGGCTGTTCTTATGAAACTGTACATTTTGTTTGCTCCTTTTTGTTTTTTTGTATATTATACCACAAAAATAATACAAAAAAAGATTGTTACTATATAACAATCCTTTTTTGTGCATAATTAAAATTTTCTGAACAATCCTATTACTTTTCCTAATACTGTTACATCTCTTACAAGTATAGGAGACATTGCTTGATTTTCAGGCTGAAGTCTTATATAGTTTTCCTCTTTGAAAAATCTTTTTACCGTTGCATATTCTTCTATAAGAGCAACAACTATATCACCGTTTTGAGCTGTGTTCTGCTGACGAACAAGTATAAGGTCTTTGTCATATATTCCCGCTTCAATCATACTTTCACCTTTTACTTTGAGCATAAAAACATCATCATTATGAACATACTCCACAGGAACTGGGAACGTATCTTCTATATTCTCAACAGCTAATACAGGTAAACCTGCTGTTATATTGCCTATGATAGGAACATTTACATACTCTCTTGGAGAAGAATTTTCTGAAACACCTTCAAGAATTTCTATGGCACGAGGTTTTGTCTTGTCACGTCTTATATAGCCCTTTTTTTCAAGGCGTGCAAGATGACCATGAACTGTTGATGTTGACTTTAAACCAACAGCTTCACAGATTTCACGAACTGAAGGGGGATAGCCTTTTTCCCTTACTTCTTTTTTCATATATTCAAGAATTTGTCTCTGTTTTTCTGATAAATCGCCCATAATATCACCTCTATTCTAATCTTTAATATAGTATAACATAAAACAAAAATCAATTCAAACCTATGTTCGAAAAGTTTTTGGAAAACTATTGACTTAGAACTTAAGTTCTATTATTATAGAGATATAAAAACAAACGATTGTTCGACGGAGGTGTATTATGAAAAATATTATATTTGTTATTATTACAACTGTTGTGGTTTTAGGTTTTTATGGTTTAGTGTTGGGATATGAAAATAATTTAGATGAATTTCTCGTATATTATGATGAAATCACTATTGAAAGCGGCGATACAATATGGAGTATAGCGTCAAAATATTCTGATGGTCGGATTGATATAAATAAATATTGTAATGAAATAATGAAAATTAATAATATGAAAAGTGATAAAATAGTAAGTGGGCATAGAATTATTGTTCCCATATATAAATAATAGGGCTGTGTTTTACAGCCTTTATTTTTTAAAAATATTTTTTATAATTCAATAAAATATTGTAATATAAAACATTATTGACTTTTTTATATATACATTTAAACTTAGATAATAAACCAAAAAAGGAGATGAGTTTTTTGATACCAAAAATTTATGTTGTGGGTATGGGACCAGGAAACAGAGAGAATATGACATTAAGATGTATTGATGCCCTTGAAGATAGTGATGTAATAATAGGATATTCAAAATATATTGAACTTTTACAGGATTATTATAATCATAAAACACTTATCTCATCACCTATGAAAAAAGAAGTTGATAGATGTATTGAGACAATAAATATTGCTCTTTCTGATGAGGGGAAAACAGTTTCTCTTGTAAGTAGTGGCGACAGCGGTATATATGGAATGGCTGGAGTTTTACTTGAAACTGCTGACAGAATGGGTTTTGATGGTGAAATAGAAATTATACCGGGAGTTACAGCTTTGTCTGCTGCTGCTTCTGCCCTTGGTGCACCTGTTGTACATGATTTTGCTGTTATAAGTCTCAGTGACCTTTTAACACCTTTGGGACTTATTGAAAAAAGACTTAGACTTGCAGCGGAAGGTGATTTTGTTATATGTCTATATAATCCAAAAAGTAAAAAACGCACTGATTATGTTGATATGGCTGTTGATGTTATTTTAAAACATAGAAGTGGAAAAACTCCTGTGGGTATAGTTAGAAATGCTTGTAGAGAAGATGAAAGTTGTACTATATGTACTCTTGATACACTTAAAGAACAACATGTTGATATGTTTTCAACAATAATAATAGGCAACAGTCAGTCTTATGAGTCTTTGGGGAAAATAATAACACCCAGGGGGTATAAATTTGATTAAAAATATTAAAGATGTTAAAAATGTTGTTGTGTTTTCGGGTACTTCTGATAGTGTGGATATAATAAAAATACTTTCAAAAAAAGGTTTTAATGTTATAGCTTCTGTTGCCACAGAGGAAGGGGCTAAAATGCTTTCTTCTGTTGAAAATATAACTGTGTCGGAAGGTCGACTTGATACAGATGATATGATAAAACTTTTTGATAAGTATAATACGGATATTGTTGTTGACGGAAGTCACCCTTATGCTGAAAATGTTTCTAAAACTGCAATTTGTGCTTGTAAAATTTATAATATTCCCTATGTTAGATATGAGAGACCTTCATCTTTTGGTGTAGAAAATTGTGTGTTTGTTGATGACTATGAAAGTGCTGTTGATTATATTGAAAATATAAGTGGCAATATACTTGTAACAACAGGCGTTAATAATATTGAGAAATATACAAAACTAAATGATTTTAAAAATCGTATTTTTGTTAGAGTTCTTGATAATGAGAAATCCTTTGAGAAGGCTAAAAATATAGGTCTTGATGAATTTAGAATACTTAAGGGCAATGGTATATATACTTTTGATGACAATGTAAATGTTATAAAGAAGTATAATATTAAATCTGTTGTAACTAAGGATAGTGGAAAAATTGGTGGTGTTGATGACAAAATAAAAGCGGCACAATATTTTAATATTCCTGTTGTTGTCATAAAACGCCCTGTAATTGAATATGGAAATGTTTTTGATAATATCTTTGATGTTGTTAAATTTATTGAGGAAGGTGAATGATATTGAAAAATCTTCCTGTATTTTTAAATATGGAAAATAAAAAAGTTTTAGTTGTAGGCGGCGGAAATGCCGCCCTTATTAAGATTAAAAAACTTATAGATTTTGATTGCGATGTTACTGTTATTTCAAATGATTTTTTGATTGATATACTTGAATTTAAAAATATTAAAATTATTAAAAAAGATTTTGAAGAAAAAGACATTGAAGGATTTTTTTTGGTTGTTGCGGCAGCTGAAAGTAATGTAAATAAATTTGTATATGAGTGTGCAAAAAATAAAAACATATTTTGCAGTGTTTCCGGTGGAGATATTAAAGGTGATTTTATTTTTCCAGCTCATAAAAAAAATGATAGATTGACAGTAGCTTTGTCAACTGACGGGGCTTATCCTGCTTTGGCAAAAAAACTTTGTAGCAAAATTGATGTGTCTTTAGGTGATAGAATAAATTTTTTTGAGGAAAAAAGAAAGTTTGTAATTAAAAATGTTTCTGATAAAAATTTAAAGAAAAAAATATTGTCTGAAATTATAGATGATGATGTTATTTACAGTGAAAATTATATTGAGAAAACTGAAAATATTTTAAAGAGGTATTTTTATGAGTGATATTTTGAAAATAGGAACAAGAGGAAGTTTGTTGGCTTTAAAACAAGCTGAAATTGTTGAAAAAATGCTTAAACAAAAATTTGAAAATATAGAAACTGAAATTGTTGTTATAAAAACTCAAGGGGATAAAATACTTGATAAAACTATTGATAAAATCGGTGGAAAGGGTGTTTTTGTAAAGGAGATTGAACAGGCTCTTATTGATAAAAAAATTGATATTGCTGTTCATAGTTTAAAGGATATGCCAGAGGAAATGCCAAAAGGATTGAAACTTGGTGCTGTTACTTCCCGTGAAAATCCCCATGATGTTTTTGTTTCCGGTGATGGAACTTCTTTTTTTGATATGCCTTCAGGCTCAAAAATTGGAACAGGAAGTTTAAGAAGAAGTGTTCAACTTAAAAATTTGAGAGATGATATTGAGATTGTACCTATAAGGGGAAATATAAACACAAGACTTTCTAAAATTGGAAAAGAAGTTGACGGTGTTATTCTTGCGGCGGCTGGACTTAATAGAGCTGGTCTTTCTAATGTGATTTCTTATGAATTTTCTGCTGATGAAATGGTTCCTGCTGCTTGTCAAGGAATTATTGGAATAGAGATAAGAGATAATGATGATGTTGTTGAAAAATATGTGTCTGCCATAAATGATAAAACATCTGAAATATGCCAAAAAGCAGAGAGAGGATTTTTAAAGGTTGTTGGGGCAGATTGTCATGCACCTGTTGGAGCTTTTTGCACTGTTTTTGGAGATACTATAAAAATAAAAGGTGTTTATTATACAGATAAAATTGTTTTTGATGATATTGAAGGAAAAATTAATGAAGCTGAAATTTTAGGTAAAAAACTTGCTGAAAAAATTATAGCTAAATAAAAAGGGGTAAATATATTATGGAAAAAGGTAAAGTTTATATAACAGGAGCAGGGCCAGGAGATGAAAGACTTGTAACAGTCAGATGTAGAGAGCTTATAGAAAATGCTGATGTTATAGTTTATGACAGACTTGCTTCTGAGAAACTTTTGGGATATGCAAAAAAAAATTGTGAAATTATATATGCAGGAAAAGAGCCTAAAAATCATACACTTAAACAGAGTGAAATAAACACTGTTCTTGTTGAAAAAGCTAAGGAAAATAAAAGTGTTTTAAGATTGAAAGGTGGAGACCCTTTTATATTTGGTAGAGGGGGAGAGGAAGCCGAAAGACTTTTTAATGAAGGTATAGAATTTGAAATTGTTCCTGGTATATCTTCTTTTTATTCTGTATGTGCCTATGCTGGTATTCCTGTAACTCACAGAGATTATGCTTCATCTGTTCATGTTTTTACAGGTCATAAAAAGAATGATGGCGAAATAGATTTTAAATCAGTAGCAAAACTTAAAGGTACTCTTGTATTTCTTATGAGTATGAAAAATCTTGAAAATATAACAGATGAGCTTGTAAAAGAGGGGATGGATAAAAATACTCCTTCTGCTGTAATACAGTGGGGAACCACTCCTAAACAGAAAACTGTTGTGGGAGTTCTTTCTGATATTGCGAAAAAAGCAAAAGAAGAAAATATAGGTCATGCTGCTATTGCCGTTATTGGAGATGTTGTAAAAGCTAGAGAAAAAATAGAATGGCAAAAATATAGACCTCTTTGGAAAAAGAAAATAGCTGTGACACGTACAACTGAAAAAGCTGGAGAGATTGAGAGAATATTATCTGAAAAAGGCGCTTATGTTATGCCTTTTCCAACAATAAAAATAGGTGAACTTGAGGACTATTCTGAACTTGATAATGCTATATATAATATATCAAAATATAGCTGGATTGTATTTACAAGTGTTAATGGTGTTGATAGCTTTTTTATGAGAATGAAAAAACTTCATAAAGATATACGTTGTCTATCAAATATTAAAATATTTGTAATAGGTGAAAGAACAAGAAAAGCTGTTGAGGATAAAGGAATTTTTGTTGATGCTATGCCTGAAAAATATAATAGTGATGATGGCGGAAAAATATTAGAAACATTTATTGATGATGGAGATATGGTTTTATATCCTACTTCTAATATTGCCGGTGATAATATCGTTAAATCTGTTGAGAGAGCAGGAGGAATTGTTAATAAAATTATAGCCTATACAAATACATTGAATGATGAAATAAATAAAAACATTGTTGATGATATTAAAAATGGTGGATATGATGCAATAGCTTTTGCTAGCTCCTCACAGGCTGAAAATTTTATGAAAATTACAAAGGGTGAGTTTGGCAAAGCTAAAATATGTTCAATAGGAGTTAAAACAACAAAAACCCTTGAAATTTTAGGTGTAAATGTGGATATTACAGCAGAAGTTTCAACTGTTAAGGGACTTTGTGATGCTGTTTTAAATGTACTCTCTTGATTAAAGGAGGTTTTAAAATGAGAGGAAGAAGACTGAGAACTAATGAAGTTATAAGAAGTATGGTAAGAGAAACTGTTATACACAAAGAGGAACTTATATATCCTCTTTTTGTTGTTGAAGGTGAGGGCATAAAAGAGGAAATACCTTCAATGCCTGATAATTATCGTTTTTCAATAGATAAACTTATGGAAGAAATAAAAGAGATATATGAACTTGGAATTAAAGGAGTTCTTATTTTTGGAATACCTGACCATAAAGACGAGCTTGGAACAAGTGCATATTGTGAAGGAAATATTGTTGCTAAGGCTATTTCTGAAATTAAAAAATATTATCCTGATATGTATGTTGTGGCTGATGTTTGTCTCTGCGAATATACAAATCATGGTCATTGTGGATTTATAGAAAATGGATATGTAAATAATGATAAAACCCTTCCACTTCTTGCAAAAGCTGCTGTGTCTTATGCAGAGGCTGGAGCTGATATGATAGCTCCTTCTGATATGATGGATGGACGAATTAGCTATATAAGAAAAGCTCTTGATGATGCCGGTTTTGTAAATACTGTTCTTATGTCATATAGTGCTAAATACTGTTCAGCATTTTATGGACCTTTTAGAGACGCCGCAGACTCTGCTCCTAAGTTTGGAGATAGAAAGACATATCAGATGGACCCAGCTAATGGCAGAGAGGCTTTAAAAGAGATTTTGGCTGATATTGATGAGGGTGCTGATATTATTATGGTTAAACCAGCATTGCCTTATCTTGATGTAATAAAAACAGCTAGAGAGAATGTTAATGTTCCTGTCTGTGCTTATAATGTAAGTGGTGAATATTCAATGATTAAAGCTGCTGACAAAATGGGTTGGCTTGATGGCAAAAAAGCAGCTATGGAAAGTCTTGTATCTATAAAAAGAGCTGGAGCGGATATTATAATTACATACTTTGCTAAAGAGTTTGCTAAAGGTGAACTTTATTAATAAAAAACCATACAGATATATATCTGTATGGTTTTTTATTGTAAGATTTATTTAATGGAATTTAGTGATATATAGTGATATCATTATAATAAATTAATATTAATGAGGGAGGTGTTTTTTATGTTTCCGTGGATATTTTTGTTGTTTTGCATAGGAATTGCTCTCCTTGTTGCTGAGCTTTTTCTTCCAGGTTTTGGAATATTCGGAATACTTGGAATATTCTCATTTGGGGTTGCTGTCATACTAACTGCTGTAAGCTATGGAATTCCTTATATGTGTATGGCTATTGCAATTATAATAATTATAGCTTTCATAGCATTTTACTTTATTAAAAAGAATAAGATTTACAATAAAGTTGTGCTTACGGAAACTCTTACCGGAAAAGATTTTGATGAGGAGAGTATAAAACCTCTTTTAGGTAAAAGGGGAGTTTGTCTCACACCTCTTAAACCTTTTGGAAAAGTTGATTTTGACGGTGAGATTGTTGAAGCATTTTCTAATGGGGGGTACATACCTGAGGGAAAGCAGGTTGAAGTTATAACTGTAAGTGGTAAAAATGTTATAGTTAGAGAGATTAAAAATTAAATATTTAATAAATTATAAAATATATAAAAAATATAAAAAGGCGGGTGTTAAATATGTATGGCGGTTTTGAATTTGCAGGACTTATTGGTGGTGTTTTTGGTCTTGTAGTATTAGTTATAATTGTCAGTGTATTTTTGAGCTTTGTTCCTGTTGGTCTTTGGATTTCTGCTATGGCAGCAGGTGTTAAAATAAGTATATTTTCACTTGTTGGTATGCGTCTTAGACGTGTAAGACCTGATAGAATTATAAAACCACTTATAAAAGCTCAAAAGGCAGGAATGAATGTAAATGTAAATCAGCTTGAGTCCCATCTTCTTTCTGGTGGTCGTGTTGATAATGTTGTTGATGCTCTTATTGCAGCCCATAGAGCAAACCTCGATTTGTCTTTTGAGAGAGCTGCAGCCATTGACCTTGCTGGTCGTGATGTTTTTGAGGCTGTAAGAATGAGTGTTACACCTAAAATTATTGAAACTCCTTGGATTTCTGCTGTTGCTATTGACGGTATAGAAGTTAAAGTTATTGCTAAAGTTACTGTTAGAGCAAATCTTGCAAGACTTGTCGGTGGTGCTGGTGAAAATACTATTGTTGCCAGAGTTGGCGAGGGTATTGTAACAACAGTTGGTTCATCAAAAAGCCATAAAGCTGTTTTGGAAAATCCTGACTCTATATCTCAGACAGTTTTAAGTAAAGGTCTTGATAGTGGAACAGCCTTTGAAATACTTTCAATAGACATTGCCGATATAGATATTGGAAGAAATATAGGTGCTCATCTTCAGATTGAACAGGCTGAGGCTGACAAACAGATTGCTCAGGCTAAAGCTGAAGAAAGACGTGCAATAGCTATTGCTATGGAACAGGAAATGAAAGCTGAAGTTGAAAAAATGAAAGCTAAAGTTGTTGAGGCTGAGGCTGAAGTTCCTATGGCTGTTGCTGATGCTTTAAGAAATGGGAATATAGGTGTTCTTGATTATTATAAAATGCAAAATGTTTTGGCTGATACAAGCATGAAAGATAATATAGCTAAAACTGATTTGACAAACATTTTAAATAAAAATAATCAAAATAAAAGTGACGATAAAAAGTAATTAGTTTTAAACTGCACAGATGATTTTCTGTGCAGTTTTTTTATTGACATATATAGATAATCTACATATAATTTATATATAGATAATCTATATATAAAGGAGTGATATTTTTGAAGATTGATAAAAGTGTTATAGGTGGAAATATGACATTGCTTATACTTGGACTTATTGAAAATAAAGATATGTATGGTTATGAGATGATTGATGAACTTAGAAAGCGTTCTGATGACACTTTTGACCTTAAAGCAGGAACTCTTTATCCTCTTTTACATGGTCTTGAACAAAAAGATATGATTTTTTCCTATGAGGAGGAAGCTGAAAGCGGAAGAAAAAGAAAATATTATGGTATTACAAAGAATGGGAGAAAACTTCTTAAAGACAAAAAGGAGGAATGGAAGGAATATAGTAATGCTGTAAATAAGGTTATAGGAGGTTTTAAAATTGAGGGAGCCTACTAAAAAATATATTACAAGTGTTATAGAACAGATAAGATGTAAAAAAGTAAGAAAAAATATTTCTGATGAGCTTTTAAATCATATAATGGAACAGAAACAAGATTATATTGATTGTGGAATGAGTGATGATGAGGCTGAAGAAAAAGCAGTCATTGATATGGGAGACCCTGTTGATGTGGGGGTAAATTTTGATAAAATACATAGACCAAAACCACAATGGTCTTTAATTTTTGGAGTTTTAGCACTTATGATTATAGGTGTTTTAATACAATTATTTTGTTATTCTGGAATAACAGACCATTATATATATGGAAACAGCTATGGAACATATCATACTTATAATATGATTTTAGGTTGTGTTGTAGGTCTCGTATGTATGTTTGTTATATATTTTATAGATTATACAGTTATATTTAAAAAACCTGTTATATTATATATTGCTTTGATAGCTTTAGTAGTAATATATACGTTAGTTTTAGATATTAATTATATTAACGGAAGATATGTAGGAATAATTCCTGAAGCTTTAATTATAACTGTTCCTATTGTTGGAAGTATAGTTTATAGTATGAAAAATAAAGGTGTTATGGGAATGATTAAATTTATTTTTATGTCTTTAATCATTTTTATATGCTTTGCTATGATTAATAATTTATCAAATGGATTTTTTGCTTGTTGGGGATTGTTTTTTATATTAATTGCTATTTGTAAAGATAATTGGTTTTGTTTAAAAAAGTATGAAAAAGTTGTTTTTGTATTATATCTTATTATTGTAAGTTTTTTTATTATTAAAATTATGTTGGATAGTCCTTATAGAATGGCAAGATTTGAAGCTATTTTTGACTATGAAAGTGATAAATATGGATTTGGCTATAATATTTTCGTAACAAAATCTATTTTATCATCTTGTGTTATGTTTGGTCAGGGAAATCCAGTAATGTTGGACGGTAATATTGTTGATATTAATAATTATTTTCCATTAATTGAAGATGGAAAAGAATTTTTGATGTTTATGTACCGTTTCGGCAAAATTCCTGCTTTAATATTAGCTATTTTAATATTTACTTTTTTAATTAAAATAGTAATTCGTTCTTTTAGAGAAAAAAATAAAATGGGAAGATTTATAGCTGTATCTATAAGCGGGATTTTTTTTGGCAAAATAATTTTTTATTTTATGGATAATTTAGGATTTTATTTTGTACAATCTTTTATTCCTTTTATGGGCTATGGAAAAAACTTTATGGTTATAAATGGAATACTTATGGGTATATTACTTTCTGTTTTTAGAAATACAGATGTTGTGTTTGAAAAAAATATTTTTAAAGAGAGAATATATAAAAATTTTGATTTTTCTAAAGCTTGGGATTTTATAAGTTGTAAAGATGTAGATGAAGAGCAATTTATTGAAGATAGTGAGAGTAAAGAAATTTATAATAAAGGGTATGATGATGGATATACTGATGCAAGTTATAAATTAGATAGTTATAGAAATAGGTTTATAACATATGTAGATGGTATGATTATTATAAATTTAAAAAAACGTGAATAAAAAATCCGTAAAAAACAATAATAGTATTGCAGAAGACAAACAGTCTTCGTAATACTATTATTTTTTATTTTAAGGGAGGATTTACTCATGGACAAGAATATGAACAAAAACATGAATAAGGGTATGAACTGTACAAACAAAAGCTCAGAAAAAAACATGAATAGAACAGAGTTTGCAAATGAATATTCTATGGATACAACAAGCAGCATGAAAAAAACAAATAAATCAACAAAAAAATCAAATGAAAAACAGTCATCTAAATCATATTAATTTTTTATAAATTAAGTAGTAAAGGAGCACATTTTTTAAAATGTGCTCCTTTTAAATGGCTTATCAATGTTGATTTTATAGGCTTTTATTTGATTTTTTAAAAAAATTTAAAAAAAATAAAAAAAACTCTTGCCAAAGTTAATATATCATGGTATTATATAACACGTCCCAAAGAGAGGACAACAAAAAACATCAAAAAAGTGGTTTAAATGACAAAAACTTTTAAAAAAGTTCTTGACAAAAAGAAAAAACCTGATATAATAAATACTCGTGACTGCGAAACGTAAGTAACAGCCGATAAACATTATAAAGGTTTAAGTCAAAAAAACTTGAAAAAAGTTCTTGACAAAATAAACTAAAGATGTTAAAATAAATCTCGTTCGGTTAAAGAACAGATTGAAAAAAATTGGTCTTTGAA
>NZ_NFLT01000001.1 GCF_002161055.1 Tyzzerella sp. An114 | reverse complement strand
ATCAATACGGAAGATTATAAACTGTCCTGCTTTTGCTTTTTTTGCAATAAAAGGAGCCTCAATCTCCATAAGTGTAACTGCGTCATTAAGTTTTCTTTTAGTTACTATTTTAAACATTTCAAAACCCCTGTTCTCCGCCTATATTTTTAAAATTTTATATGGAAAGGGGACCGGCGGTATCCTCTTTTGTAAAAATATCAAAGTAATGCCTCAGTAAATATGATTATATCAATAGTATTTTGATTTATCAACTGTTTGATAAATGTTTTTGCTTTAAAACAATATTGTGTTAAATAATGAAATTAAAAAATTAGGATTTTTAATATTTATTGTGGTATACTTTGAAATATATTTGAAGGGAGCGATTTTTTTGGAAAAGTATAGTTTTTATGATTTAGTTGATATTATAAAAAAATTAAGAGATGATAATGGTTGTCCATGGGATAAAGTTCAAACCCATGAGAGCCTTAAAAAAGCTATGTTAGAGGAAGCTTATGAGGCTTTGGAGGCCATAGATAATAAAGATATGAAAAATCTCTGTGAGGAGCTTGGAGACGTTATTTTACAGGCTGTATTCCATGCTCAGATAGAGAGTGAAAAAGGAGTATTTAATATTGATGATGTTACAGATGGTATATGTAAAAAAATGATTTATCGCCACCCACATATTTTTTCTAATGCTAAAGCTGAAACATCAGAGGAAGTACTTTCTAATTGGGAGGAACTTAAAAAGAAAGAAAAACATTATGAAACTCAAACAGATGTTTTAAAAGGTGTTGCAAAGGCTTTGCCAGCTTTAACAAGAGCTTCAAAAGTACAGTCAAAGGCAGCTGATGTTGGTTTTGATTTTCAATGCGGTGATGATACAATAAAGAAAACTCATGAGGAAATAGATGAATTGTATAATGCAGTTCTTTTGGGCAAAAGTGACAATATTGAAGAAGAATTTGGGGATATTTTGTTTTCAATCGTTAATATATCAAGATTTTTGAAAATAAATCCTGAGTTTGCCTTGACAAAAGCCATAGAAAAGTTTATAAATAGATTTGAGTATGTTGAAAAGGCTGTAATTTCAGAAGGTAAAAGTTTTTCTGATATGTCTTTAGATGAGCTTGATAATTTTTGGAATGAGGCTAAAAAAATTGAAAAAAGGGATTGACAGTATTATTTTATAATAATATAATGCTGTGAATTAATAAGTTTACTATTTAATGGTTTTTTAAGGAGGAAGTAATATGAATAAATCTGATTTAGTAGCAGCAATTGCAGCAAAATCTGAAATGAGCAAAAAAGATGCTGAAAAATTTGTAAAAGCATTTGAAGAAGTTGTAGCAGAAGAATTAGCTAACGGTGGAAAAGTACAGTTAGTAGGTTTTGGTACATTTGATGTTGCTGAAAGAGCAGCTCGTGAAGGAAGAAATCCTCAGACAGGTGAGGCTATGCCTATACCAGCTTCAAAAGCTCCAAGATTTAAAGCAGGAAAGGCTTTAAAAGACGCTATCAATAAATAATTTTTAAATTTAAGTAGATTTTTAAGGCTGTTCTTTTTTGAACAGCCTTTTTTGATACTAAGGAGAGATTTTATGAGACTTGACAAGTATTTAAAAGTTTCCAGAATAATAAAAAGAAGAACTGTTGCCAATGAGGCTTGTGACGCCGGAAGAGTTACTGTAAACGGAAAACAGGCGAAAGCAAGTGTTGATATTAAAGTTGGCGATATAATAGAGATACGTTTTGGAAGTAACACAACAAAAATAGAAGTTTTGGCTATTGCTGATACACAGAAAAAAGATGAAGCAGCAAATATGTATAGAAGTGTTCAATAATTAAAACAGCCCTTTTGGGGCTGTTTTTTTCTTCATAAGTTATTTTGGAAAAGCATATATTGTTTTTAAGAAATAATATTAGGAGGAATAATTGTGGCTGAGGATACAAGAAGAAAAAGCGGAAATCATAGTGTTATAATGGAACAGAGAAATAAAGTGACAATAACAGGTGTTGTTGATGTTCTTTCTTTTGATGATGAGGGAGTTATTGCTGATACTGAAATGGGTATACTTATTATAAAGGGCAGGGGAATGCACGTTGGAAGACTTAATGTTGATGACGGAAGTTTGAGTGTTGATGGAGAAGTTGAAAGTCTTGAGTACACTGAAGCGGGAGGAAATGTAAAAAACAAAAATTCACTATTTGGAAAAATATTCAGATAGTGGGGTGAAGGCTTTGATACTTTCTTTAAATGAACAGGCAGCAATATTTATTACTACTGTTTTGTTAGGCGTTATTGCAGGGGCAGTTTATGATTGTATTAAAATATTTAGAATTGCCTTTAAACACAATAATATTTTTATACAGTTAGAGGACGGTATTTTTTGGATAACAATAACATTTTTTGTTTTCACTGTAATGTTAGATAGAAATTATGGTGAAATACGATTTTTTAATATAGCAGGTGTATTTTTGGGAATGATTATGTATATTTTTACTGTAAGTCCCATTGTAATAAGTGTAAGCAGTAAAATAATATATGTTTGTAGATATATAATAAATTTGTTCTTTACTATAATAACAACACCCATAAGAATTTTGTACATATTATTATTTAGACCTATTATAAAAAGGGGAAAAATAGCGACAAAAAAAGGTAGAAATATATTGCATTTACTGGCTTTTTATGCCAAAATAAAATTCAAAGAGTTTAATAGAAATATTAAAATTATAATAGGAAAAAAATGAAGGATTGAAGCACTTATGGGAAGAACAAGCTATTCAGGTCCAAGGACTAAAAAAAATACAAAAAGAAAATCACACACAGGTTTGATAATGTTTATATTTGTAATTGTTTTTACATCTATTGTTGGAATAAGCTATGCTTATCAAACTACTAAATATAATGAACTTCTTGAAATTGAAAAAAAGCTTACAGAGCAAATTGAAGAAGAAAAACAGAAAAATTTTGAGTATAAAAATCAGCAAGAATATTATAAGAGTGATGCATATATTGAAAAAATAGCCAGAGAGCAATTAGGACTTATAAAACCTGATGAGCTTGTAATAATAAATCGCTCAGGTGAATGATTTAAAAATTTTTAAAAAAAGTCAAAAAAACTATTGACACATTATGTAAGTATATGTATAATAGTTCAAGTAGTCACCAATTAAGAGTGATACAGGATATGGCGGAGTAGCTCAGTTGGCTAGAGCACGCGGTTCATACCCGCGGTGTCGGGGGTTCAAATCCCTCCTCCGCTACCAATCCAATATGGCCCGTTGGTCAAGCGGTCAAGACGCGGCCCTCTCACGGCTGAAACAAGGGTTCGATTCCCTTACGGGTCAGCTTAATTTAATAGCAAAAATATGGGAGTTTAGCTCAGCTGGGAGAGCACCTGCCTTACAAGCAGGGGGTCACAGGTTCGAGCCCTGTAACTCCCATTTTTTTATACATGATAGTTAATAAAATAACAAAAATAATTAGCATGCAAATTAATTTTAAGTTCTATTTTAATTCCATATCTCTTGAAAATTCCTTAAAAATTAAGAAATATTACATTTTATGTTAAATTTATATAAAAAAATAAGTGTTATTTTTATAACAAAATACTTGATTTTTTAGCTATATTAATATATACTCTATCATAGATTGATTTTTGAAAGTAACATCAGTATTATCCATATTTTATTAGTCAAGAACGCATATGAATTGCCCCTTACAATTCGGCGTTTTCATTACAGACATAAAACTAAAAAGAGAAGCAATAGCTTCTCTTTTTAGTTTGTTAAATTTTAAGTTTATAAAGATTTTTTTAAAATAAAATAGTATAATATAAAAACAATAATTTATTAAGAAAGGGTTTTTTATATGAGTTTTATTACAATGTGTCTTATAGCTATTGGATTGGCGATGGACGCTTTTGCTGTTTCAGTTTCAAATGGTATTGCGTTAAGTAATTTTAAGTTTCGCGATTCTGTTCGTCAAGGTGTATATTTTGGTGGTTTTCAGTTTATAATGCCTCTTATGGGGTGGATTTTGGGAAATAGTATAAGACAGTATATAGAAGCTGTTGACCATTGGATAGCTTTCATACTTCTTGTTGTTATAGGCGTAAATATGATTAAGGAATGTTTTAGTGATGAAGATGAAGATTGTGGTATGGATTACATAAGTACAAAAACTATGGTTCTTCAAGCTGTTGCAACAAGTATAGATGCTCTTGCTGTTGGTATAAGTCTTGCTATACTTAACATAAATATAGTGTATGCCTGTTCAATTATAGGAATTGTAGCTTTTATATTCTCTTTTTCTGGAGGATTTATAGGAAAATATATAGGAGGATTTCTTAATAAAAAAGCTGAAATTGTAGGTGGAATAATACTTATATTTATAGGCTTAAAAATACTCCTTGAGCATACAGTTTTTTAAAAAATTAGGAGAATAATTTGATGGATTTATTACAAAGATTTGATGATAGTGTAATACTATTTCTTGACAGTATAAGAGGTGTAAGTTTTATTGATAATTTAATGAAATTTATATCCTTTTTGGGAAATGGTGGTTGGTTTTATATACTTATTGGAATAGTTATGATATGTTTTATTAAAAAATACCCTAAAGTTGGAAAATGGGGTATTGTACTTTTAATATCTTTAGCAATATCAGCTATTATAGTAAATTTAGGAATAAAACCTTATGTGGCTAGAATAAGACCTTTTGATAGGCTTATGCTTGATATAATAATAGACACTCCCCATGATTATTCTTTCCCTTCAGGTCATACAACAGCAGCTTTTGGTGCAGCAGTTGTTTTTATGTATATGAATAAAAAAATAGGATTTATTATGCTTATTTTTGCTGTTCTTATGGGATTTTCAAGAATGTATCTTATGGTACATTTTCCAACAGATGTTATATGTGGAGCTTTAATAGGTACTGTTGTAAGTGTTATTGTTTGTAATATCTATATTAATAAAATACAGAATAAAAAAACTAAGGTTTAAAGCCTTAGTTTTTTTATTTTAAAAAGTTATTTGTATACTTTTTAAATATACAATGATATTTCATAAAATAAATTACAAAAAATAAACTAAAAATATTACTAAAAATATATAATTATGTTGAAAGGTTATATTGTAATTAAAATGTTAATGTGATATTATTTGACATGGTTAGTTATGTTTTGTGTATTATGTATACATTTTTAAAATTTTTAAACCTGAAAGGGGTTAAATAGGGAATGCCTGTGGTTAATCAGCTTATAACTATGGTTATAGTGATGGCTTTAGGAATTCTGCTGAGAAAAGCGGGAATGATTGCTAATGGAGGTATAAAGGGACTTTCTGTTGTACTTTCAAAAGTTGCCGTTCCTTGTATGGTTGTAAATCTTTTGCAAAGAGAGTGTACTCCTGAACTTCTTCATGAGTTTATTTTTGTTTGTGTTGCAACATACATTCTTTCAGTAATTTTTGCTTTAATTTTTTTGATTGTAGGAAAATTTTTAAAATTAGATTTTCCAGAATTAGGACTTTTTTCAGTTAGTTGTACATATTCAAATGTTGCTTTTATGGGACAGCCTCTTGTTCTTGCAATGTTTGGCGAGGAAGGTCTTATATATTGTGTAGCTGTTATAGTAATGCAGAATGTATTTTTTGCTACTTTGGGAATAGGACTTCTCACAAAAGGTATTGAAGGCAGTGCAGAAAGAACTATAAAAGATACATTAAAAACAGCTTTTGTAAATGGTCTTTTTATAAATGCTGTAATAGGTTTTATACTTTTCTTTAATGGAATAATGCTTCCAGAATGTGTAAAAAATGCTCTCCAATATGCCAATGACTCAACTGTATTTTTATCTATGATGGTAATAGGAGCACTTCTTGCTAAAGCAAATGTTAAAAATGTGCTGAAAGATTACAGAATTTATGTGTTTTCATTTCTTAACCTTGTAGTTATGCCTATTTTGACAAAACTTATAATTGTAAATTTTACAGATAAGAATATTATTATAGGTGTAATGGTAATACTTATGGGAACACCAACAGCAGCAGCAGTTCCGGCTTTTGCTGACCATTATGACGCAGACAGTAGAAAAGGGGCGGAATATGTATTTGTTTCAACAGTTTTATCTGTTATAACATTACCTCTTGTGGCTTCTTTGGTGTGCTGTTAATAAAAAGGACTGATATTTATATCAGTCCTTTTTTTGTGTGTTTTATTTAATTTCAAATTTCCATAAACCATGGAGGTTGCAGTAAGCATATACAGCGATAGCTTTATCATCTTTTATAACAAAATCTGCAACAGGTTCTTCATTTGGTTTAAGGTCTTTTCTCTGTATGCCTTTTTCTGTCTCAACAAGAACCCACTGAATATAGTGTTCTTCTGTCATTGGGTGAATAACTGAACCTACCTGAACATGGATAGTGTCACCATCAATTTTTACATCTGGGATATGCTTTTCAAAAGCGGCATCTACTGTATTTGCAACAATTTCTTCCATTTTCTGTCCGCAACACATCATAGGTACAGGAGTTTTATAAATAGTCTCAACAAAATTACCGCAAGTATTACATTTAAAGAATTTTACCATAAAATATCCCTCATTTCTACAAATAATAATTATTTTCCTTTGATAATTATTATATCACAAAATAATAATATTGCAATAGTATATGAAAATATTTATCAAATATATTGTATACAATATAGTCTTTATAATTATTGACAGTTAATTTTTAAAGCTTTATTATGTATAAAGTATATTTAAAAATTGGGGGAATTAACATGAGAAAAGCTTTAAAATTTGCTTTTTTTAGAACCATACCCATATTCTGTGGGTATCTTTTTTTGGGAATGGCTTTTGGATTACTTCTTCAACAGGCAGGCTTTGGACCATTTTGGGCATTTATATCAAGTCTCTTTATATATGCCGGTTCAATGCAGTTTGTTCTTGTAAGTTTTATTGGAGGAGGACTTGGTGTTATATCTATTATAATTATGACTCTTTCAATAAATTGTCGCCATATATTCTATGGAATATCATTTATAGAAAGGTTTAAGTCTATGGGTAAAAAATATCTGTATATGATATTCTCACTTACAGATGAAACATATTCTTTGCTTTGTTCATCAGAGACTTTACCGGGGGTAGATGAGGACAAATATTTATTTTCAATAGCACTTTTAGACCATTGTTATTGGATATTTGGCTCTGTTCTTGGGGCAGTTTTGGGAGAAATAATACCTTTTGACACAACTGGTGTTGATTTTGCTATGACAGCTTTATTTGCTGTTATATTCACAGAACAGTGGCTCAGCTTTAAAACTCATATACCAGCTGTTACAGGTATAATATGCGGTACAGTGTGTCTTATAATATTTGGAGCGGATAAATTCATTCTTCCTGCTATGATTTCATCAGTTTGTGTTCTTATGATTATGAAAAATATAATAAAAGAGAGAGGAGAGTTTGAAAATGACAAATAATCCCTTTTTTATAATTATTATTGTTGCAATATTTACTTTTATAACAAGAGCTGTACCTTTTGCTATATTTGGAGGTAAAAAGGAAGTACCTGCATATATTACATATCTTGGAAAAGCCCTTCCTCCTGCTGTTATGTCAATACTTATAGTATATTGTTTGAAGAATGTTGATATTACTTCAGGTAGCAGAGGAATTCCAGAATTTATATCAATAGCTGTGGTTATTATTCTTCACAGATGGAAAAGAAGTAATCTTTTAAGTATTGGAACAGGTACTATATTGTATATGGTTCTTATACAGAATGTTTTTGTATAGTATGATTATCAAAAAGTAATAATATTGAATAAAATAAGATAGATTTTACAATAAAGTTTTGTATGCTTGATTTTGGCTCTTTTGTAATATATACTTTTATTCGTAAAATAGACAGTTTTAATACACATAAATAAAAGAATGGAAGGATATAATGATAAAATTTAAAAATATAGAAATAAGTGATAGGGAGTGGATTGATGCCAGACTTAAAGAGTCTGACTTTAGAGGTTGTGAGTATTCCTTTGTAAATAACTTTATATGGCAGAAACCTTATGATATTAAATTTGCTGATGTAAATGGTTTTTATTGTATAAGAGGTGGAGAGAAAAACTCTGTTTATGCTTATCCAGCCGGCAAAGGTGACATTGTTCCTGTTATTGAAGCCCTTATTAATGAAGCCCATGAAAAGGGAGAAAAATTCAAACTTAGAGGTATAACTCTTGAAAATATGGAGCTTTTAAAAGAACTTTTTCCAAATAAATTTGATTTTGAACCTCAAAGAGATGAGTTTGATTATATATATGAAGTTTCAAGACTTTCAACGCTTTCAGGAAGAAAACTTCATGGAAAAAGAAATCACATAGCAAGATTTAAGGACAACCCAAATTGGTCTTATGAGTCTATAACAGAAAACAATATTGATGAATGTTTTGTTATGAATAATGAATGGTGTAAACTTTATAACTGTATAAGTGATGAAAGTTTAAATCATGAGCTTTGTGCTGTAAAAGAGGCTTTCAGAAACTTTTTTGACCTTAAAATGCTCGGCGGAATACTTAGACGAGAAGGAAAAATAATAGGTTATACAATGGCAAGTCATCTCAATTCAGATACACTTGACGTAAATATAGAAAAGGCTTTCCCAGAGATACAGGGGGCTTACCCTATGATTAATCAACAGTTTGTATTAAATGAATGTCAGAACTTTAAATATGTAAATAGAGAAGAAGATGTGGGAGATGAGGGACTTAGAAAAGCTAAACTTTCATATGTTCCAGATATTCTTCTTGAAAAATACACAGCAACTCTCAAGGAGGAAAAATGATAACAAAGGGAAAAGAGGAATATATACCATATTTAAAAAATATATGGAAAGAATGTTTTAAAGACAGTGATGAATATATAAATTTCTTTTTTGATAACAGATACAGTGATGAAAATGTAGCTGTTAAAATATGTGACGGTGTTCCTGTTGCTATGCTTTTTGTACTTCCTTCAATGGTGGTTGTCAAAGGAAAATATGAAAAATACGGTTATGTATATGCTGTTTCAACTCTTGAAAAATATAGGGGAAAAGGTATAAGTACAGAGCTTATGGAGTTTATAGAAGGTAATTTTGATGTTAAAGGTACATTTCTTGTCCCTGCCACTGAAAGTCTCTTTAAGTTTTATGGAAAAAGAGGATATAAAGATGCTTTTTCATTGAAAGAAGTTTTGTTTGATACCTTTGAAACAGACATAAATATAAAATTTGAGTATGATATATCACCTAAAGAGTATAAAGAATTGAGAGACAATATGTTTTTTGATGAGGGTTATGTTTCTTGGTCAGAGGAAGCATTAAAATATGCCCTTAATGAAAATAAATTTGTAGGCGGTAAAAATTATCGTGTAGAGTATAACAATAAAGTATATGCTGTTATGGGATATATTGAAAAAGGAAGATTTTTTGCAAGGGAAGCTGTTGTTTCTGATGAAGATTTTTATACTGTTTTAAATTATATTGCAGTTAAAGAAAATTGTAATGAGGTTTATACAAGAATTGATATAAAAAGAAATATAGAGGGCAATAAAATAAAATTCGGTGTTTTAAATGGAAATGATGTTATAAATGACGGATATTTTAATATAGCATTGGATTAAAATAAAAGCAGTTGAAATGTTTTCAACTGCTTTTTATATTACATATTTAAAGCCTTTTTATAGTTTTCTCGCATTGTATCACAAGATAATGCAAACTGTTTAAGTTCTTCTTCTGTCATAGGAAGTTCTATAACTTCCACAACTCCGTCTTTTCCTAAAATTGCAGGAACACTTGCATATACATCTTTTTGACCATATTCACCATTTAAGAGAACAGAAATCATAGAAACTTTTCTTTCATTGGAGAATATTGTTTTTATAAGCTCTGCGGCAGATGTTCCTATTCCAAACTCTGTTGAGCCTTTTCCATAAAGAACATCCCAACCTCCAGCTTTTGCTTTTTTGGCTATTTCATCAAGATTGAGTTTTCCATAGGTTTCAGGCTTTTCTTCCATAAGTTTGTAGAGAGATTTTCCAAAAATTGAAGCACATGACCAAGGAACCATTTGACTTTCACCATGTTCTCCCATAGCATAAGCATATATTGATTTTTGGTCTATATTAAGCTCTTTTGCTAATACTTTTCTAAGTCTTGCAGAGTCTAATGTTGTACTTGTTGATATTACTCTTTCAGGTGGAAGTCCTGTTTTTTCTTGTATATAGTGTGTTATAACATCAGCAGGATTTGAAATATCTATAAGTATTCCGCCAAAGTTTGATTTTTTAATATTTTCAACAATAGGCTTTATTGCCTCAATTGTCATTCCAAGAGTGTCCATTCTTGTCATACCGCCAGTAGGGTCTGGGAGAGGACCTGCACTTACAACTATTATTTCTGCATCATCAACATCACTATAATTTCCTGATTTAACATTTACATGATGTGGAAGATATACTGTTGCATCTTCAAGGTCTTTTGTTTGTGCTTCAGCCTTTTTTTCATATATATCTATAAATACTATTTCATCACATATTCCCTGTGTTGCAAGGCTAAAACCTACATGAGAACCTACATGGCCAGCACCTATTATAACTACTTTTCGTGGTTTTATATTCATTTTAAAAACCTCCTTTTATCATTTGTTAAAATAAAAATCCGAAAACTGAATTTAAGGTATAATACAGTTCTCGGATTTTTATTTTATATTTATTATTTATATTATGCCTTCCAAAATTATGTTAAAAATTTCTTTTAAAGAATGGTAGCACAATAAAAAAAGTATGTCAATAAAACAAATATTTATAATGTTTTTAAAAAAACGAATATGTGGTATAGTAATCATTAGCATATAAAATATGAAATAATGGAAATGAGGGTTTATATATGAATACTGATAAGGGTTTTACCCATGGAGGAAAATTTCATGCTGATGATGTTTTTTCAACAGCACTTTTAAAGATACTTTTTCCAAATATAAATGTTGAAAGAGGATTTGTTGTGCCTGAAAATTTTGATGGAATAATTTATGATATAGGTTTTGGAGAATTTGACCATCATCAAGAAAATTCACCTGTAAGAGAAAGTGGAACCCCTTACGCTTCCTTTGGACTTTTATGGAGAAAGTTTGGTTGTGATATTTTGGGAGATGAGGCAGGATTTTTTGATGAAAAATTTATTGAGCCTATTGACCTTGATGACAATACAGGCTGTGGCAATGATATTTCAGATATAATAACATCTTTTAATCCACCTTGGGATTCTGAAAAAACATCAGATGAATGCTTTTTTGAAGCTGTTCAGTTTGCTAAAACAATACTTGAGAAAAAATTTGAATATACAAAATCACTTATGAGAGGAAAAAGTATTGTTGTAGATTGTTATAAAAATTCTAGTGATAAAATAGCTATACTTCCAAGATATATACCTTGGAAACAGGCTCTTGTTGATACTGATGCAGAGTTTGTTGTTTTTCCTTCTGATAGAGGAGGTTTTAATGCTCAGGTTATACCTAAAAGCAAAAAAGACAAAGAACCTAGAATTAATTTTCCAAAAGAATGGGCAGGAAAAACAAAAGATGAGCTTTTTGATATAACATCAATAGAGACTTTAAAGTTCTGTCATAATAGTCGTTTTATGATTTCTGCCGATACTATGGAAGATATAATTTTAGCTTGTAAAAGAGCAAAGGAAATTGATAAAGGTATTGAATAAAGTTGAGTGATATGGTATACTTTTATAAATAAAATATTTGTAGGAGGAAAGCCGTGAAAAAAGATAAAGTTATATGTAGTTGTTATGGTATAACCGTTGGCAAAATAATAAAGGCTGTTGAAAAAGGAACAACAGACTGGAAAGACTTAAAAAAAGAAATCAAAATAGCTACTGACTGTAAAAAATGTAAAGAACATGCAAAGGCTGTTTTTAAAGATATAGTTAAGGAATATAAATAAATTTTCAGGGATACTCTAAAGTATCCCTATTTTTTTGATTAAAATAGGGTTTTTAAAAACATATTGTAAGATTTTGTGGTATACTATAAACCTAGGAGGTGGCTGTATGGATAATGATTTTAATATTGTTGAGTCAGTAGATAAAGATATACGCAAGGCGAAAATGATTTTGGGAGAATACTCTCATGATAAAGATAAAATGGAAAAACTTTTTAATCACATACTTTTTAGATATATTGATAAAATTCAGAATATAGCTGACGATTTAGCTGTTATTTCTCCTTACAGCGGTAATATTGAAGCCACATCTATTTATATGGAGAATGTTCAAAAACTTGTAAAAAGACTTGAAATGTTTAAGGGTAACGGTTATAGTAATGAGGGACTTTTTGAGTTTTATCTTCGTTCTGAAGATATTGAAGATAAATTTGATAGCACAGAAAGTATTTCCGATATAATAATTGATATTGGAATGATGGAAAATATAACTATCAGAGAGAAAGAGGAAATATCAACAAAATTGGGAGAAATTGAGCAGATATTGGCTATTACAGAGACAAAATCTAAAAAATGGGAAAGGCTTAGACCTTATGTTGTTTGGATATCTGGAAAAGAATATAGTGTGGCAATAAAAATACTCCCATTATTTTTGAGATTTAGGTGATTATATGATAAAATTTATTGCTTGTGATATGGACGGTACTCTTGTTGATGATAAAAAGGAAATTGATAAATCAGTATTTTCAACTATTGAGTATTTGAATGAAAAAAATGTATTGTTTTGTGCTGCCAGTGGAAGACAGTATAACAGTTTAAAAACTATTTTTGGTGAATATGGAAAAAATATGGTTTTTATTTCAGAAAATGGTTCTTATGTTGTATATGACAACAAACAAATTTATGCCAGCTTTATGGATAAAGAATTGTGGCAGTATATAGTTTTAAAATGCACAGAACATGGTGGTATGGGCATAATATTATGTTGTAAGGATTATATATACACAACAGACCCTGAGACAGTTGATATGCTGTCAAATCCAAAATTTGGATACAATGTAAGACTTGTTGATAGTCTTATTGATATTGATGATGATATTTTGAAAGTATCAATACTTGACGATAATCCTTATTCAGGAAGGGTTAAAAAATTCCTTGAAACTAATTTTAAAGATAAAACAGATATTGCTGTTTCAGGATTTAACTGTATTGATATTATGAAAAAAGGTGTATCAAAAGGTAAAGCTGTTAGAGAAATACTTGAAAATATGGGTATTGCCAAAGATGAGGCTGCTGTATTTGGTGATAATTTCAATGATTTGGAAATGTTTGACGAAGTATATTACAGTTTTGCAATGAAAAATGCTGTTGATGAAATAAAAGAACGTGCAAATTTTGTTACAAGCCATACTAATAATGAATGTGGTGTTGTTAAAGAAATAGAGAAATTTATAGAAAAGGGTGTCATTTGATACCCCTTTATAATTTGTGAATGAGGTGGAATAATGAAAAATGTTGCCAGCTATGCCCTCGGTTGTAAAGTTAATCAGTATGAGAGTGAGGCAATTGCAGAACTTTTTGAAGAAAAAGGATATAATATTGTAGGAATAGATGACATAGCAGACGTATATGTTATAAATACATGTACTGTTACAAATTTCGGTGATAAAAAATCAAGACAGCTTATAAGAAAGGTTAAAAGACAAAACCCTGAAGCTGTTGTTGCTGTTGTTGGTTGTTATGCTCAGACAGCTCCTGATGATGTTATGAAAATAGAAGGTGTAAACATTGTTATAGGAACAAAGGACAGAAAGGAAATTGTTGATATAGTTGAAAACTATCATGATAATAAACCGGAAAATCATGTTTCTGGAATAATGCATGAGAGAGAATTTGAGCATCTTAAAATTCATAAACTTAAAAATAGGACAAGAGCCTATTTGAAAATACAGGATGGATGTAGTCAGTTCTGTTCATACTGTATAATTCCTTATGCCAGAGGCCCTATAAGAAGTAGAGACCCAGAAGATATTATGGAGGAAGTGAGAGTTCTTGCTGATAATGGATTTAAAGAGATTGTTTTGACAGGAATACACGTTGCTTCCTATGGAAAGGATATTAAAAATATTGACCTTTTAGGCATAATAAAGAAGGTTCATGAGGTTTCAGGCATTGAAAGAATAAGATTTAGTTCAATAGAGCCTAATATAATAACAGAAGAATTTGTGTCAGAGATAGTGAAGCTCTCTAAAGTTTGTCATCATTTCCATTTGTCATTACAAAGTGGCTGTGATAAAACTTTAAAGGCTATGAATAGAAAGTATACAACAGAAAGATATTATGATGCTGTTTGTACTTTGAGAAAATATATGCCTGATGTAGCAATAACAACAGATATTATTGTAGGTTTTCCGGGAGAGACTGAGGAGGACTTTAAGGAAAGCTGTGATTTTGCCGAAAAAGTAGGATTTTCAAAGATACATGTATTCCCATACTCACCTAAAAAAGGCACTCCAGCAGCAGAGAGAAAAGACCAGCTTTTAAACTCTGTAAAACAGGAGAGAAGTAGAAAACTTATAGCTATAAGTGATAAAATGTGCCAAGATTTTATGGAAAAATATATAGGTGAAAATGTGGAAGTTCTTTTTGAAAGAAATGTAAAAGAAGATATATATGAGGGACACACAGGAAACTATATAAAAGTTTTAGCTAAATCTGAAAAAAATATTTCAAATGAAATATTAGATGTTAAAGTTTCAGGAATAGAAGGAGAAGATTTAATTGCATTTTGTAATTTTTAAGACAGATTTTAGTATTTTGTAATTAAATCTTAACGAAAATATATTTGCATTAACAGAAGATTTATATTATTATTTTTATAGGATAATAATTTGTGAAGTAAAGTCGGCGAAATAAAAAGGCTTTTTAGTTGGGAGTGAAATAATATGAAAGACTTAAACGCAACACAACAGTTTAGTGCTGTTGATAAAGAAACTATGAACGAGGCAAAAGCTATATTAATAAGGGTTACTGCTGCTTTAAAGGCAAAAGGATATAATCCTGTAAACCAGATTGTTGGATATATTCTTTCTGGAGACCCTACTTATATTACAAGTTATGACAATGCCCGTGTACTTATAAGAAAACTTGATAGAGATGAGCTTCTTGAGGAACTTGTAAAAGACTATCTTGATAAAAATTTTTAATTTAAGGTGATATTTTTGAGAATACTTGGATTAGATTATGGTGATAAGACTATTGGTGTTGCCATAAGTGACCCTTTTGGCTGGACTGCTCAAGGGGTTGAAATAATAAGAAGAACAAATGAGAACGAATACAAAAAAAGTCTTGCACGTCTCGCTGAAATTATTTCACAATATGAAGTTGAAAAAATAGTCCTTGGTTTTCCAAAGAACATGGATAACACAGAAGGTCCAAGATGTGAAAAAACAAGAGCTTTTAAAGAAAGACTTGAAAAAAGGTTTCAAAATATACCTGTCATATTATGGGACGAGAGAATGAGTACAATAGCCGCTGAAAGGTCACTTCTTGAGGCGGACCTTTCAAGAGCAAAAAGAAAAAATGTTATTGACAAGATGGCTGCTGTCCATATATTACAGGGCTTTCTTGATGGAAATAAATAAAATATAAAACAGCAAAGGAGAATTTATATGGCAGATTTTAAAGAAGAAGAATTCGAAGAATTTGAAACAGTTATAATGACTGATGAAGACACTGGCGAAGAAATAGAATTCGCTATAATTGATAACACTGAACATAAAGGAAACAGATACCTTCTTGTTGTTGAAAGTGAATATATTGACGATGAGGAGTCAGAGGCTGTTATTCTTAAAGAAGTTTCTCTTGCAGGAGATGATGTAACATACGCTCTTGTTGAGGATGATGATGAATTTGATGAAGTAGCAGACATATTCAGTGCTATGGGCGAAGAATATGATGTTGAAATTGACGAATAAGAAATTTTCCAAAGGCAACTTTGGCAAATATATATTTTAAAATATTAAATATGGATTTTTTCTCTATATGTGCGGTGAAAAACAGAGAATAAATTTATTTTGAAAATTTAATATTTTAATTTTAGAAAATAGCCTGTTTAAGACAGGTTTATTTTCGTGTTTGGACTGCTGTTATAGATAAAGAAATCATGGATTTTATCTGCGGAAATTTTTATGGTAATATCCCTTCAAGATGTATTTATTGAATATTTTTTGTGTTTAAAAAAGATTTTTTTTGGAATAATTATATTTAGCAGACAAAAAACGAACGGTGGTTTTATTTTTGGTATTTTTTTAATTTATATTTAGAAACGGAGGTGTTTTTTTGGCTTCAAAAAAACAAAAGTTAAAGGTTATATCCCTTGGCGGCCTTCAGGAAATCGGAAAGAATATGACAGTTTTAGAATATAATAACGATATTATAGTTATAGACTGCGGTCTTGCTTTCCCTGAAGATGATATGCTGGGAATAGACCTTGTAATACCTGATACATCGTATTTACAAAAAAATATAGATAGAGTCAGAGGAATTGTTCTCACTCATGGTCATGAAGACCATATAGGAGCGTTGCCTTATGTATTAAAGGACATAAATGTACCTGTTTTTGGTACTATGCTCACTCTTGGACTTCTTGAAAACAAACTTCGTGAACATGACCTTCTCAATTCAGTAACCCTTCATACAGTAGTACCCGGAGAAACGATAAAACTTGGACAGTTTAAAGTTGAATTTATACACACAAATCACAGTATAGCTGACGCTGTTGCTCTTGCAATAACAACTCCTTTAGGTGTTATTGTTCATACAGGAGACTTTAAGGTAGATTATACACCTATTGATGGCGATATTATGGATATACACAGATTTGCAGAGCTTGGAAAACAGGGTGTTCTACTTCTTCTCAGTGACTCAACAAATGCTGAGAGAAAAGGTTTTACTATGTCTGAAAAAAATGTAGGTCGTGTATTTGACCAGATTTTTGAGGAAACTCCTAAAAACAGAATTATGGTTGCAACATTCTCATCTAACATACACCGCATACAGCAGATTATAAATTCTGCTCACACATACAAAAGAAAAGTTGCAATTATAGGCCGTAGTATGGTTAATGCTGTTAAAACATCAACAGAGCTTGGATATTTAAGTATTCCGGCAGGAGTTTTGATAGATATAAACGATATTAAAAATTATACAGATGAACAGCTTGTTATTATAACAACAGGAAGTCAGGGAGAAACTATGTCTGCTCTCTCAAGAATTGCTTCTAATGAACATAAACAAGTTCAGATAAAACCAGATGATAAAATAATAATAAGTGCTTCATCTATACCAGGAAATGAAAAGAATATTTCAAGAGTTATAAATGAGCTTCTCAAAAAAGGTGCAGATGTTGTCTATGAAGGTATGGCAGACATTCATGTTTCCGGTCATGCTAGACAGGAAGAATTAAAACTTATGCTTGCTCTTATAAAACCTAAATATTTTATGCCTGTTCATGGTGAGTTTGTTCACCTTGTAAGCCATAGAGATTTGGCTGTTTCAATGGGTATTGAAAAAGAAAATGTGTTTATTATGAGTATAGGCGATGTCCTTGAAATAACAAAGAATGATGCTAAAGTAAATGGTACTGTACAGGCAGGTCAAGTTCTTGTTGACGGTCTTGGAGTTGGAGACGTTGGAAATATTGTTCTTCGTGACAGAAAACATCTGTCACAGGATGGTCTTATGATAGTTGTTGTTACTATGGAAAAAGAAACAGGAATGGTTCTTGCTGGACCGGATATTATTTCAAGAGGATTTGTCTATGTTCGTGAGGCAGAGGAACTTATGGAAGAAGCTAGGGCTGTTGTTCAAGAAGCTTTGATGAAATGTGAAGAAAAACATATTACAGGTTGGAGTTATATAAAAGGTCTTATAAAAGATACTTTGAAAAACTATTTGTGGCAGAGAACAAAGAGAAGTCCTATGATTTTACCTATAATTACGGAGGTATAAAGCCTTGGATAATAATATTAAAAATTTGGTTTTGGAACTTTCAAATGCTGTAAATGAAAGTAAAGAGTATAAAGAATATTGTAAATATCATAAAGAACTTTTGGAAAATCCCGAAATTAAGAAAATCGTTGATGACTTTAGAATTTTACAAACAGAAATAGAATTAAAAAGATTATCTGAAAATAGTGTTTCTAAAGAAGAAGAACAGCGTGTTGATAAATTATATGATAAAGTATCAGAAAATGAATTATGCAGTAACTTCATTGAAAGTGAAAAAAAATTAATTACATTGGTTTCTGAAATTTATAAAATGCTTGGTGAAAATATATCAATAGATATGGATTTTTTCAAGAGTATTAATTAGTAGTATTTTAATAACCCTCTATAATTGTATTAAATTGTAGAGGGTTATTATATAATTTATAATTAATTATTATGATACTGAAAAAGATAAACTTTATTTTTACTATAAAATTAATGATTATGATATATTTACTATTAACTATGGTGAATATTGTGAGTATTATGAATGTGAATAATAATTAATAATTAAAAGACTGTAACATATACAGTCTTTTATGTTTGTTTTATAATGTTTACATAGTTGACATTTAAGTATATAATTTTGTAGAAAGGATTGAGTATATGTCTGTTTCAATAAGTGATATAAAATCAGAATTTGAATTATGTCCCATTGAAAATATAGAGATGCTCTTTTTAAAATATGGGAATGATGAGAGAAAAGGCGTTATAAATATAATAGAAAGCTATAAAAAGAAAATTAAAGCCCTTGAAGTTGAAAAAGAAAGAATAGAAAATCTTCTTGTATATGAAAAAGAGCTTTACAATGAAGGATTTGAGTTTATTGCAGGAGTTGACGAGGTGGGGCGTGGACCTTTGGCAGGTCCTGTTGTCACTGCTTCTGTTATACTTCCTAAAGATTGCCGTATTATGGGTATAAATGACTCAAAAAAACTTTCTGAGAAAAAAAGAAATGAGCTTTATGATATAATAATAAAAGAGGCTGTTGCTTATTCTTTTGGAGTTATAACAGCTAAAGAGATTGATGATATAAATATTTTACAGGCTACATATAAAGCTATGAAAAATTCTCTTGAAAGTTTATCTGTAAAGCCGGACTTTGTTCTTGCTGATGCTGTCACTATACCTAATATAGAATTTAAACAGAAAGGTATTATAAAAGGTGATGCTAAAAGTCTTTCGATTGGTGCTGCTAGCATAATTGCTAAAGTTACAAGAGATAGAATGATGGAGGAGTATTCAAAATTATATCCAGAATATCATTTTGAAAAAAATAAGGGCTATGGTTCTGCGGAACATATAGAGGCTATTAAAAAATATGGAATATGCCCTATACATAGAAAAAGTTTTCTTAAAAATCTCATAAAGGTATAATATTATAGTATGGAAAATAATAATATAGGCTCTTTTGGTGAAGATGTAACAGAAAGACAACTTTTAAAAAAGGGTTATGAAATTCTTAAGAGGAATTTCAGAAAAAAATGTGGTGAAATTGATATAATAGCAAAAAAAGATGATACAATAGCCTTTGTTGAGGTTAAAACCCGCATAAATCCTGTTATGGGACTTCCTAGAGAGGCTGTTGATATTAGAAAGCAAAAACATATTAAAGATACAGCTATGTTATATATATCTGAAAATCAGTTTTATGACACAAATTTTAGATTTGATGTTGCAGAGGTTATGATTTTGGATAAAAATGTATACTTTAATTATATAGAAAATGCTTTCTTTTAATAGGACGGTGATGTTTTTTGAAAATCATTGAAAATGGAGATTTAAAATATATACAGTTTGATAATATAAATAAAACAGGTATTGTAAGACATTTTTTTTCAACAAGATGTGGCGGTGTAAGTGAAGGGGAATTTTGTTCAATGAACCTTAGTTTTACAAGAGGCGACAAAAGTGAAAATGTCATTAAAAATTTTGAGATTATGGAAAAAGAGACGGGAATTAATTATAAAAACATAGTTATGAGCCGTCAAACCCATACTACAAATGTTCATATAGTGACTAAAGATGACATTGGAAAAGGTGTTACAGTGGAAAATGACCTTGAAAATACCGATGGACTTATAACAAATGAAAAGGGTATAGCTATTACAACATTTTCGGCAGACTGTGTGCCTCTTTTCTTTGTTGATACTGAAAATAAAGTTATAGCTTTAGCCCATGCCGGTTGGAGAGGAACTGTTAATGGAATAGCCCTTGAGACTGTAAAGAAAATGACTGAAAACTTTGGAACAAAACCTGAAAATATTGTGGCTGCAATAGGACCTTCCATTGGAAAATGTTGTTTTCAAGTTGATATGCCTGTTGTTTCTGAATTTATGGATAAAATAGAAAATGCAAAAAGATTTATAGAGAAAGATACAGAAGAAGGAAAATTTAAAATTGACCTTTGGGGTGTAAATGCATTTTTGATGGAGAAAGCCGGTATATTAAAAGAAAACATTGAAATTACTGATTTATGTACTATGTGTAACCCAGAGCTTTTTTATTCCCATAGAGTAATGGGAAATGCTAGGGGAAGTATGGTTGCTGTTATGGAACTTATATAAACTTATATAAAAGTATTGGCAGGTATTTTTTATGAAAAAGAATGAAAATGTTGTAATAAAAGTTGAAAAGGGAAGTATTGCTGAGGAAGTTGGAATATGTCCAGGAGATGTCCTTGTTGCCATAAATGACGAGGAGATTACAGATATATTTGACTATCGCTATCAGATTAATGATGAGTACCTTGAAATGACATTCAGAACTCCTGAAGGTGAGGAGTATGTGGCAGAGATTGAAAAAGATTTTGATGAAGATATTGGAGTTATATTTGAAAGTGGTCTTATGGATGAGGCTAGAAGTTGCAGAAATAAATGTATATTCTGTTTCATTGACCAGCTTCCAAAGGGTATGAGAAAAACATTATACTTTAAAGATGATGACTCAAGACTATCATTTTTACAGGGTAACTATGTTACACTTACAAATATGAGTGAGAAGGATATAAACCATATTATATTCTATCATTTATCACCTATAAATGTTTCTGTTCATACAACAGATTTAGAGCTTAGAAAAACTATGCTTAAAAATAAAAATGCTGATAAAGTTATTGATATTATGAAACGTCTTAAAGATGCAGGCATAGAAATGAATTTACAGGTTGTACTCTGTAATGGAATAAATGATGGAGATATACTTGATAAAACTATTTCAGACTGTGCTAAGTTTATGCCTAATGCTCATAGTATGAGTATTGTTCCAATAGGTCTTACAAAATATAGAGAAGGTCTTTATCCTATGGCACCTTTCTCAAAGGAAGATGCAGAAAAAGTTATAAATCAAGTTGAAAAATGGCAGAATAAATTTTTGAAAGACCATGGCACAAGATTTGTATACTGTGCCGATGAGTTTTATTTGAAAGCAGAAAGACAGCTTCCTGATGCTGAAATATTTGAGGATTTTGCTCAGTATGAAAACGGAGTTGGAATGTTGTCACTTTTTGAAAAAGAATTTAATGACGAAATTGAAAAAACAGAATATAATATTGAAAGCAAAAGAAGTGTTTCCATAGCCACAGGTGTTGCAGCCTATGACCTTATTAAAAAATTGTCAGACATAATTATGGAAAAATTCCCTTCTTTAAATATAAATGTTTACTGTATAAAAAACAATTTCTTTGGTGAAATGATAACTGTATGTGGTCTTTTGACAGGACAGGATATTATAAGCCAGCTTAAGGGAAAAGATTTGGGAGAATATCTTCTTTTACCTGAGTCCCTTTTGAGAAACAGTACACATACACTTCTTGATGATGTGGAAATTGAGGATATAGAAAAAGAACTTAATATTAAAATAAAGATTTCCACAAATTCGGGAGACAGATTTATAAAGACTATATTAAATACGGAGGATTAATAAATGAAACCTATTGTTGCAGTTGTTGGACGTCCTAATGTTGGAAAGTCCACACTTTTTAACAGGCTTGCAGGTGAGCGTATATCTATTGTACAAGATACACCAGGCGTTACAAGAGACAGAATTTATGCCGATGTTGAATGGCTTGACAAAAAATTTACACTTATTGATACAGGGGGTATGGAGCCTGGCACAGAGGACATTATATTAAAACAGATTTTACAGCAGGCTGAAATTGCTATTGAGACAGCTGATGTTATTGTTTTTGTTGTAGACGTAAAAACAGGCGTTATTGATGATGATATTCAGGTTGCAAATATTCTTAGAAAAACAAATAAACCTATTGTTCTTGCGGTAAATAAAGTTGACAATATGCGTAAGGACAACTTTGAAGTTCTTGAATTCTATAATCTTGGAATAGGTGACCCAATAGCTATATCTGCGGGACAGGCTTTAGGCCTTGGTGACCTTCTTGAGGAAGTTACAAAACATTTTCCAGATGATGCAGATTACACAGAGGACGAAAGTGAAATAAAAGTTGCTATAATAGGTAAGCCTAATGTTGGTAAATCATCTCTTATAAATAAAATTCTTGGAGAAGATAGACATATTGTAAGTAATATTCCGGGAACAACAAGGGACGCTGTTGACTCACCAATAGAAATTGACGGACAGAAATATGTATTTATAGATACCGCCGGAATGAGACGTAAGAGCAAGATTAAAGAAGAAATTGAGCGTTTCAGTATAATTAGAGCTGTTGCAGCTGTTGAGAGATGTGACGTTGCAATACTTGTTATAGATGCACAGGAAGGTATAACAGACCAGGACACAAAAATTGCAGGAATTGCCCATGAAAGAGGAAAAGCTGCCATTGTTGCAGTTAATAAATGGGACGCTATTGAAAAAGATGATAAGACAATGAATAAATACTTAAAAGACATAGGAAATGAACTTGCTTATATGCCTTATGCTCCTAGAGTGTTTATATCAGCTCATACAGGTCAGAGACTTACAAGAATGTTAGAGCTTATACAGACTGTTCATGAAAACCATGCTTTAAGAATAAGCACAGGAGTTCTTAATGATGTTTTAATTGAGGCTATGGCTATGCAGCAGCCACCAGCTGATAAAGGTAGACAGTTAAAAATATATTACATGACACAGGTTGGAGTAAAACCACCTACATTTGTTATATTTGTAAATGATAGAGAGCTTCTCCATTTCTCATACAGACGATACATTGAAAACCAGCTTAGAGAAGCTTTTGGTTTTGTTGGTACACCTATACATTTTGTTGTTAGAGAAAAAGGGGAGAAGGACTGATGATACTTAAAGCGATATGTATTGTCATAGGATATTTTATAGGGTGCATACAATCAGCTTTTATAGTAGGAAAGTTTATGCATGTTGACCTTAGAAAACACGGGAGCGGAAATTTGGGGAGTACAAACGCCCTCCGTGTATTAGGCAAAAAAGCAGGTTTGATAACTTTTATAAGTGATATTATGAAATCTGTAATAAGTTATGTTATATGTCGTTTGATTTTTGGCGATGAAATAGGGGTAATTGCGGGAATGTACGGTTGTGTTGGAGCTGTTTTGGGACACAACTTTCCTTTCTATCTCAAATTTAAAGGTGGGAAGGGTATAGCTGTAATGATAGGTATGATGTTATGCCTTTCAACTTTAGATTATAGAGTTACTCTTATTTCTTTTTCCATAGGTATAATAGGGCTTTTTACAAAATATGTTTCAGTAGGCTCAATGGCTTTTTCTGTTGCTATTCCAATAAGCCTTTACATACTTAAATTTGATACAGAACATATTATTATATGTACAATACTTGCAATACTTGCATTATATAGACATAAAGAAAATATAAAACGACTTATTGCAGGAAATGAAAATAAACTTGGGGCAAAAAAACAACAACAGGCTGTTGAACAAAAATAGTGAGGTGTTTTTTATGAAGAAAATATCTGTTATCGGTGCGGGTAGCTGGGGAACTGCCCTTGCCGTAATGCTTGATAAAAATGGACATGATGTTATTATATGGGCTAGAAGACAAGAAAGTGTCCAAAAAATGAAAGAAGAAAGAGAAAACAGTGAATATCTTCCGGGAGTTACTATAAGTGAAAATGTTACAATTACAGATGACTTAGAGTTTGCTGTTAAAAATTCAGATATTATAATATCTGCTGTGCCTTCAAGAGCCGTAAGAAGTACAGCAGAAAAAATGGCACCTTTTGTAAAAGATGGTCAAATTATAGTTAATGTTGCAAAAGGCATTGAGGAAGGAAGTCTTATGAGGCTTTCAAAGGTTATAAAAGAGTGTATACCTAATTGTGAAGTTTGTACTCTTTCAGGTCCAAGCCATGCCGAGGAAGTTGGAAGGGAAATTCCTACTGCTGTTGTTGTTGCTTCTGAAAATATGGAAGCGGCAGAGGAAGTTCAGCATGAATTTATGAACCCTTCTTTCAGAGTTTATACAAATGATGATGAGGTGGGAGTGGAGCTTGGTGCAGCTTTAAAAAATCTTATAGCTCTTGCAGCTGGTATGTGTGACGGTCTCGGTTTTGGAGACAATACAAAGGCAGCTCTTATGACAAGAGGTATAGCAGAGATTGGACGACTTGGAATTACTCTTGGTGGAAGAATTGAAACTTTTGCAGGGCTTTCTGGAATAGGTGACCTTATTGTAACTTGCACAAGTATGCATTCAAGAAATAGACGAGCAGGAATACTTCTTGGACAGGGAAAGAGCCTTGATGAAACTTTAAAAGAAATTAAAATGGTTGTTGAAGGTGTAAATACAGCAAAGGCAGCCTATGCCATATCAAAAAAATATGATGTTGATATGCCTATAACAAAAGCTATAAATGAAGTTCTTTTTGAGGGTAAAGACACAAAGACAGCAGTTCTTGACCTTATGATGAGAGAAAAGACATCAGAAATTAATTTTTAATACAAAAAAGAAGTGAGTAAATTTTACTCACTTCTTTTTTTGTGGAAAATATATGATATAAATTTTGGTGGCAATATTAATATATTAGTCGTTTAATAAAAGCTCATCAATAGGTCTTCCCGGAGGAACCATAGGGAATACACTACAATCTTTATCTATTACACAATCAAAATATACAGGGCCATCTATATCTTTTGACTCATCAAGAGCCTTTTTGAGGTCTGAAAGATTGTCTATACGATATGATTTTATTTCATAAGCTTCTGCAAGAGCTTTATAATCAACATTGTCTCCTATATCAGTTTGAGAATATCTCTTGTCATTGAAAAGTCTCTGCCATTGACGAACCATTCCCAAAGCTCTATTATCAAACATTACAACTCTAACAGGTACATTATAAGCTGAAAGTGTCACAAGTTCTTGACATGACATTCTAAAACAGCCGTCACCTGTTATAAGAACAGTTTTCTTGTCAGGATTTCCAAGCTGTGCTCCTATTGAAGCACCAAGACCAAATCCCATTGTTCCAAGACCGCCAGATGTTATAAACTCATTAGAGTGTTTGATTTTCCAATATTGACCAGCCCACATTTGGTGCTGTCCTACATCTGTTACAAGTATTGTATTATCATCATAGAAACTATTTATTGTCTCTATGATGTTGTCTGGTGCAAATGTTGTGTTGTCTCCCTTTGGAACTTTCCAGTCTTCAATCTGTTTTAACCATTCTGGTCTTTCTGTCTTATTTACATTTGCAATAAGCTCTTTTAATATTGTCTCAAAATCTCCCATTATAGGTATACAGTTTGAAATATTTTTGTCAAGCTCTGTAACGTCAACATCAATGTGTATTATTTTTGCATTAGGTGCAAATCTGTTTGGATTTCCTATAACTCTATCGCTGAAACGTGCTCCTATTGCTATTAAAAGGTCACACTCTGTTACAGCCATGTTTGTTTCTCTTGAACCGTGCATTCCTAAAAATCCAAGAGAAAGAGGGTGGTTTCTATCTATTGCACCAAGTCCCATAAAACTGTTTGTTACAGGAATACAGGCTTTTTCTGCAAGTTCTGTAAGAAGTTTATCTGTCTTACTTATTCTTATACCACCACCGGAGTAGAGTACAGGTTTTTTTGCTGAATTTATAAGCTCAGCAGCTTTTTCTATATTTGATAAATCATTTTCAAATTTTTTAATTTTTGTTTGTTTGTGGTTTTCATCATATTCATAAGTAGCAAGAAGAACATCTTTAGGTATATCTACAACAACAGGACCTGGTCTTCCACTACCTGCCACATCATAAGCCTCCTCGATTATACGCTGAAGGTCTTCAATTTTTCTTACAATATAATTATGTTTTGTTACTGAAAGTGTTATACCTGTAACGTCTATTTCTTGAAAACTGTCTTTTCCTATAAGCATATTAGGAACCTGACCACTTATTACAAGAACAGGAACAGAGTCCATATAAGCAGTAGCAAGACCTGTTACAGTGTTTGTAGCACCAGGACCAGATGTACTTACAAATACACCAACTTTTCCTGTGCTTCTTGCATATCCATCAGCAGCATGAACACCATTTTGTTCGTGGGCTGGACGATATACTTTAAAATAATCCATTTCGTCATAAAGGGCATCGAAAAAAGGTATTATTGCTCCGCCCGGATAGCCGAAAATTGTGTCAGCTCCTTTTTCTCTTAAAACCCTTAATATTATCTGTGAACCTGAAAGCTTCATATATTTTCTCCTTTAATCTGTCTCCGCTCTAAATTTCCCCCAAAATTTAGCTTTTTTTTAAAATTTATAAAAAACAAATTAGCATACTTCTCTTACATCATAAACATCTTCAAGTTTTTTCATATAGAGAACAGCTTTATCAAAACTTGTATATTCCATAGGCATATCTTCTAAAGTAACGCTTATTTCGTCTAAATCTTTCATAGAAAATTCTTTTACGTCAAATTGTTTTCTTCTTAAAGTTGTCATTACTCTTACAGCTGAATCCATACCACTTGTTACCTTGAAAGTTAAAGTTCTACACATATTATATTCCTCCTCAATATCCTTAAAACAATCATTTACTATTATCATTTTGTTGACCTGAGAATGAAATAAAAAAACCTCTCGGCTCTATACACAATGTAAGAATTGTATATAGGGACGAAAGGTTTCGTGTTACCACCCTATTTCACGGAAAAACCGCCTCAGTCAGGTCAATATTTAACCTTAGCCTTATAACGTAGGCATACGTCACAACTTAATTGGAAAAAATCTGTTCAGCTGTGAAGCTGGGAGTGATTAATCATATCCTTTAACCATCGGCTCGCACCAAATACCGACTCTCTGTACGCATAGGGGATACTTTTGTCTCCGTCTTCGCTTTTGTTTGTATGACACAAGTATAAAACCAAAAAAAAGATTTGTCAATAGTATTTTTTAAAATACATCAAAAAATTTCCAGTAGAATGTTTTACTAAAAATTATACTGTATTCTGTATTTGTTATATACTTTATACAAAGTATTATTAAAATACTATGGTTTAAATGAAAGCTATGTTTATTGAAAAATTGTATATTTAATGATAGAATTATGTGATTGAATATATAGGAAAAATAAAAAAATCCGCTGATTATTTCAGCGAATTTTATTATTTATCTTCTGTTTGCTCTTTTGTTGAGACCAGCTTGTTTTTCATTTGCCTGTTTAAGCCATTCTTTCATTTTATCTTCAAAGTCAGAAGAAGCTGTTACAGCAGGCTGTGGCTGGAAATATTCGTTGCTTGGATTATTTGAACCTCTGTTTTCATAATTATTTTTGTGTTCACGATTTTTGAAGTTCTGCTGAGGTTTTGAAGGTTTCTGAGGAGGAGGGAGAGTTTCTTTTATAGAAAGAGAAATTTTTCCTGTTTCCTCGTCAACTGACAGAACTTTTACATTTACAGTGTCGCCAACGGCGATATGCTCATTTATATCCTGTACAAAACTGTTTGAAATCTGAGATATGTGTACAAGACCTTGAGTTTTGCCATCAATGGAAACAATTGCACCAAAAGGTTTTATTCTAACAACTTTACCCTCAACAATTGCACCGATTTCTAATTTTTCAGACATTAAATAAAACAACTCCTATATATAAATAATTTTGTGTTGGAGAAATCCGACGGATATTCTCATAAATATGATGTATTAGTATAGCACAATTTTTATTAAAATTCAATAAAGTGATGTTAAGTTTGGAGGTATTTATGGTTAAAAAAAATGATATTGTTGAAATAGTCATTGATGAAGTTCTTTTTCCAAATAAAGGACGAGGAAAGTTTGAAGATACAAATATTATTGTAAAAAATACAGTTCCGGGACAGAAAGTTTCTGCTAGAATAAATAAAAAGAAAAAAAGCAGTGTTGAAGGAAGACTTCTTGAAGTTTTAGAAAAATCTCCTGTCGAGATAGAACCTAAATGTCCACATTTTGAGTTTTGCGGAGGTTGCACATATCAGCAGCTTAAACATGATGATGAGCTTAAACTTAAAGAAAATCAGGTTTTAAAACTCTTTAAAGATGGCAATATAACAGACTTTGAATATCTTGGAATTGAGCCTTCTCCAAAATTAGAAGGTTATAGAAATAAGTGTGAATTTTCATTCGGTGATGAGGAAAAAGGTGGAGACCTTGCTCTTGGAATGAGAAAAAGAATGAGTTATTATGAAGTTGTGACATTAACAGATTGTAATATTGTTGACAGAGATTTTATAAGTATAATAAAAACTGTATTAGATTTCTTTAAGGAAAGAAACGTTCCTTTTTATCATAAAATGAGACATGAAGGAGTTTTAAGACATCTTGTTGTAAGAAAAAGTGAGGCTTATGGTGAGATACTTATAAATCTTGTTACATCAAGTGAATATACATTTAGCAGAGATGAGTTTAAAAATGCTTTGCTTGAAACAGAACTTGAAGGAAGTATATGTGGTATACTTCACACAATAAATGATGGACTTGCTGATGTTGTAAAAAGTGACTCAACAGAGGTACTTTATGGAAAAGATTATTTTATGGAAAAACTCTTTGATTTAGATTTCAAAGTTTCAACATTCTCATTTTTCCAGACAAATTCTAAGGGCGCAGAAAAACTTTATTCAATAGTTAGAGATTTTGCGGGAGATGCTGAAAATAAAGTTGTTTTTGACCTTTATTGTGGTACAGGAACAATAGGTCAGATTATGTCAGAAAAATCAAAGAAAGTTATAGGAATTGAGATTGTAGAGGAAGCTGTTGTGGCTGCCAATGAAAATGCAAAAATGAATGGCATTTCAAATTGTGAGTTTATAGCTGGAGACGTTCTTAAAAAAGTTGATGAACTTACAGATAAACCAGATATTATAATTGTTGACCCTCCAAGAGATGGAATACATCCTAAAGCAATAGGAAAAATTATTGATTTTGGTGCTCCGGAAATAGTTTATGTTTCATGTAAACCAACTTCTCTTGTTAGAGATTTACAGATTTTTGAGGAAAGTGGATATAAGACTAAAAAAGTTAAACTTATGGATATGTTCCCAAGAACTGTTCATGTTGAGACGGTAGTACTTTTATCTCGTATATAATTATAAATAAAAAAAGAGAACTTTTTAAGTTCTCTTTTTTTATTATTATTTTACAACAAATATAATATAAATGGTATTATATGTGTAAAAAATAAGGTTTTTTATGGATAAACATAGACTTTAATTGAATTTAGTAGGGAAAAGTGATAAAATATAGAAGTTTGCTTTTTATTTAGAGAAGGAGGTGTTATATATGGAATTTAAAATTGAAGGCTATGAACCAAAAATGCTTTTTCATTTTTTTGAAGAAATAAGCTCTATTCCTAGAGGTTCAGGAAATGAAAAGGGCATAAGTGATTATTTGGTAGATTTTGCTACAAAAAGAAATCTTGAATATTATCAGGATAAAGATTTTAATGTAATAATAAAAAAGCAAGCTTCTGTGGGGGCAGAGAATAAACCGGCAGTTATGCTTCAAGGTCATGTTGATATGGTATGTGAGAAACGTGTTGATGTTGAACATGATTTTATGAAAGATGGTCTTAAACTTTATGTAAAAGATGGAATGCTTATGGCTGATGGTACAACTTTAGGTGCGGATAATGGTATTGCTGTTGCACTTATGTTGACTGTGCTTGATGATAATAATTTGAAAAATCCTCCTTTGGAGTGTGTGTTCACAACAGGAGAGGAAATTGGACTTTTGGGAGCTGTGGCTCTTGATAAGACAAAAATATCAGCAAGAACAATGATAAACCTTGATTCTGAAGAAGAAGGTGTTGCAACTGTAAGCTGTGCAGGTGGTTTGAGATATACCGGTTCAAAAGAGATTTCAGGCGAAATAAAAAAAGGGGTTATTCTGAAAATAGAGGTTTCAGGTCTTTTGGGTGGACATTCAGGTATGGACATAGATAAAGAGAGAAACAATGCTAATATTTTGATGGCTAGAATTATATATAAAATAATGAAAGTAGCAGATTGTAATATTGTTTCTTTTGAAGGCGGAACAAAAGACAATGCAATTCCAAGAGAGTGTAAAGCACAGATTATGTTTTCATCATTAGAAGAAGCTAAAAAGGGAGAAAATGCTTTAAATAGTATTATAGAGCTTTTAAAATCTGAAATTTGTCCTTACGAGGCTGATTTTAAAGTTGAAACTTTATTAACTGAAGAAAAAGAATGTTTTGCAGTATCAAAAGAAGATAGTAATTCTTTTATAAATGCAATAAGACTTGCACCTAATGGTATAAGAAGTCGCAATATAAATATGAATGGATTTGTTGTAACTTCTTTAAATTTAGGCATTGCTCAGTTGAAAGATAGTGAAGCTAAGCTTATTTTTGCTCCACGTTCTTCTGTTGCTTCTCTCCAAGAAGATACAAAAGAAGTTTTGGGAATACTTTTTGATACTTTTGGATTTGAAAAAAGTATTGATGGAGAGTATCCAGGCTGGAGTTATGCAGAAAAGTCTCCTGTAAGAGATGTATTCTGTAATGTTTATAAAAATCTTTTTGATAAAGACCTTAGAATAGAAGCTATTCATGCAGGTCTTGAATGTGGTCTTTTTTCTGATGCAATTGATAATATTGATGCAATAGCAGTTGGTCCAGACATATATGGTTGTCATACACCAGATGAGAGACTTCCTCTTGACTCTGTTGAGAGATTTTATAAACTTCTTTCAAGTGTATTAGAATATATGTCAGAAAATTAACAATTATTTATGTAAAAAAGGAGAAAAAAATGTCAAACAATAAAAATGATTTCAAGCCGTATATACCGGCTGACAGAGTTGTTCCAGAATTTACAGTAACATCTATACTTATAGGTATATTCCTTGCAATAGTATTTGGTGCTGCAAATGCATACCTTGGACTTCGTGTAGGTATGACTGTTTCTGCGTCAATTCCTGCTGCCGTAATATCAATGGCTATTATTCGTATAATATTAAGAAGAGATTCTATTCTCGAAAATAACCTTGTACAGACAATAGGTTCTGCTGGTGAATCTGTTGCTGCTGGTGCAATATTCACACTTCCAGCTCTTTTCCTTTGGGCAAAAGAGGGAGTTATAGACCCTCCAAGTGTTATCACAATATTTATGATTGCTCTTGTAGGTGGTATTTTAGGTGTTGCTTTCATGGTTCCACTTCGTCAGGCTCTTATTGTTGAGGAACATGGAACACTTCCTTTCCCAGAAGGTACAGCTTGTGCTGAGGTTCTTCTTGCTGGTGAGGAAGGTGGTAGCAAAGCTGGTACAGTTTTTGCTGGTCTTGGTATTTCAGCACTTTATAAATTAATTGCTGATGGTGCGAAAATATTCCCTAGTGAAGTAGGATATGCAATAAAAGGATATGCTGGTTCACAGATTGGTATACAGGTTCTTCCAGCCCTTACTGGTGTTGGTTATATCTGTGGTCCTAAAATTTCAAGCTATATGCTTGCTGGTAGTACATTAAGCTGGTTTGTACTTATGCCTATGATTGCTCTTTTTGGTGGAGATGCAATAATTTTCCCAGGAGCTGTTCCTATTTCAACTATGGACCCTGGTACAATTTGGGGAACATATATTAAATATATTGGTGCTGGTGCTGTTGCTGCCGGTGGTATAATAAGTCTTATAAAGACTTTTCCATTAATTGTAAAGACATTTGGACAGGCAATGTCAAGCATGAAGAAAAACCATGCAGCAAATGCTTCACTTCGTACAGAACAGGATTTACCTATGCCTTTACTTCTTATTATTGTTGTAGTAATAGCTCTTGCAATATGGATACTTCCTGTATTCCCTGTTAACCCTATTGGTGCTATTATAATAGTAGTATTTGGTTTCTTCTTTGCTACTGTATCATCAAGAATGGTTGGTCTTATAGGTTCATCAAACAACCCTGTTTCAGGTATGGCTATTGCAACACTTATCATTGCAACACTTTTATTAAAAGCTACTGGAACAGTTGGTGTAACAGGTATGATGGGTGCTATATCAATTGGTGCTATTATATGTATAATTGCAGCTATTGCTGGTGACTGTTCACAGGACCTTAAAACAGGTTTCATTTTAGGTGCTACACCTAAAAAACAGCAGATAGGTGAAATGCTTGGTGTTGTTGTTTCATCAGCTGCTATCGGTTTTGTATTATATCTTTTAAGTGAAGTTTGGGGATTTGGTTCAAATGAAATACCTGCTCCACAGGCTACAATGATGAAAATGCTTGTTGAAGGTATTATGAACGCTGAACTTCCTTGGGCTTTAATACTTATCGGTGTATGTGCTGCTATTGTTATTGAAATATTACAGATACCTGTACTTCCATTTGCTGTTGGTATGTATCTTCCATTCAGCTTAAATGCTGGTATTATGTCAGGTGGTATTATTAGATATATTGTTGAAAGTCGCAAAGGTTCAGAGGAAGAAAAGAAAGAGGCTGTTGACAGAGGTATATTATATACTTCAGGTCTTATAGCTGGAGAAGGTCTCATGGGTGTAATACTTGCCCTTCTCGCATTCTTCTATATTGATGTTGATATATCTGATAAATTCTCAATAGGACAGATTGGAAGTATTGTAGTATTTATACTTCTTCTTCTTTCACTTGTTTATGTTTGTGTTTCAAAAAGCAAAAAATCAAGTAAATAATTTTTAAAAATTACAGCCTGCCTTATAGCAGGCTGTACTATTTAAAATTTTTAATATTTTAAAGGAGATATTTTATGCCTAAAAATAAAAAAAAATCAAAGAATTATATGGATTTTATACCTGTAAGAAATAAAGATATAGAATATTCAATAAACGATGATGGAAAAGCTGTATTATTAATAGAGTGGAAGGGCTTTTATTATAAGATAGCTCAGAAATTTTTTAATCGTCCAAGAGTTAGCGATATAGATTTAGATGAATATGGTACTTTTGTATGGCTTGCCATTGATGATAATAAAACTGTATATGATATTTCATTGGAGATGGAACAAAAATTTCCTGGCATGGAAAAATCTTTATCAAGATTAATAAAGTTTTTGGAAATAATGAAAGATAACAATATTATACATTGGAAAGGTGAAAATAATGTTTAAATATGTGCCTTATGTATTGATGTTTGCTGTTATAACAGCTTTTATTTACACTTGGGGATTGTGGAGAGCTCAGAGAAAAACTACTGACCTTAATAATATGCTTTCAGCAAAGGGTATATCAAAAATAAAAAAAGCACTTAATGAAAAAGGTGAAATGACAAAAGAAGATATGGAAATTGTTGTGAAAGATATATGGGTTTCACAGCCTTTTTCTAAAGACAGAATGGGAGTTACAGAGCCTTCTTTGTTTGTTGATTCTTTAATTCCTTATATGATAAAACAAAAAATTGTAAAAGAAGAAAAAAAGAAGGGTAAAACTTTTTATACTTTATATGGAAAATAACATTAATTTGAAAAAAATACGGCAGATAGCTGTTTAATTCAGCTTATCTGCCGTTTTTTATAAATCTTATTATTTTATTAAATATTTATTACTTTAATTGAATGTAGCATATTTTATGGGTATATTATAAGTATGATATATACATATTTATAAGGAGTGATTTTTGATGATTAAAAATATGTTTAAATTATTTGCCTCTACTATTGTAATAGGAAGTTTATGCTATAACGCTTATGGTCAAAGTACATATTTAGCATTACCTTCTAACAACAATCTTTATATTATTAAAAATGGTGTGGAAACAAAAGTTGAAAATATGAGTGCCTATAATATAAATGGTAAAAACTATTTTAAACTTAGAGACATGGGAATAATAATGGAATTTTATGTTGAGTATGATAGTAGAACAAATGAAATAAATGTTGATACTTCAAAAAATAGCAGTGATAAAATGTCACATATCGAAAATATTTCTAAAAATGCTGTTAAATCTTCTCAAAGTGTGTTTATAGATGCAAAAAGATTTGGAAATCTTGAAGCTTATAATATAGATGGTAACAATTATTTTTCTATAAGGGATTTTTCAGATATTATAGGTTATGATTGTATTTGGAATGGTAATGAAAATAAGATAACTATTAATTTGGATAGTGACAATGACAATAATACAAATTCATCAAATGTTTTTATAGAAATAAATGAAAAACTTAATATAAATCCTAAAGAGGGAGATGTTCAGGCTCTTACAGAGTACTTAGCTAAAAATGCACAGGGATTTAATGAAAATTGTAAACTTGAAGACATAGAGAGTGAAGGCTCAAATGGAGATTACAGAGTTATATATTCCCTTTATTATAAAGGTTTTAGAACACAGAATGATTTAATGGTGTTTATAAGTAATGATGGAATTAAATACGTAAATAAAATAGTAGATTTTAATATTAATGGTAAAGATATAACTATAAATGGAAATGATGTTTCTGAAGGAGAAATTGAAAACGCAAAGAAAAAAGCTCTTGAGGGATTTGAAAATTATAAAGTTTACAGCCAAAGTGCAGAGAAGCAGTTGGACTTAAATTTAAGACCTATGATTTATGTTGTTACAGTGTTTGAGGATAAAACAGGTTCTAAATTTACAACAAATTATACTTATTATCTTGACTAATAACATATTTTTTATAAAATTACTTGTGTCCTTCCAAAAAAGACAAAATTTGCATATTTTGTATTTTTAATTTTAAATACAATTTGTGAAATAATCTTGTAAATTTTTTTGATATATGGGATAATAAAATAATATTATAGTGAAAAAATAAGCTTATTTTTATTAGTGTAACTTAATATGGAGGGTTGATATGACGGACATTCATGGTATATTAGACAAACAACTTGAAAGTATTATCAATCTTTGCGAGGACATATATAAACACCCTGAACTTGGTTACAAAGAGTTTAATACAAGGAAAAAAGTTATAGATGTTCTTGAAAAGGCGTGTATTCCGTACAGAGACTGTGCCTATACAGGTATACTTTCAGAAATTGACTCAGGAAAAGAAGGACCACATATTGCACTTATATGTGAGCTTGACGCTGTGCCAACACTTAACCACCCTTACGCAAATAAAGATGATAATGCTGCCCATACTTGTGGTCATTATGCTCAAATTGGGGTTATGTTAAGTCTTTTTGTTGCCCTTAAAGAGGCAAATACTCTTGATAAACTTTGTGGAAAAGTTACCCTTGTTGTAACTCCTGCTGAAGAATTCTGTGATATGGATTACAGAAAAAATCTTATAAAAGAGGGAAAAATATCCCACCCCTCAGGAAAACAGGAGATGATTTCCCTTGGAATTTTTGATGATGTTGATATAGTTCTTTCTTGTCATGCTATGGGTCTTGATATGGAAAAATATCATGCTGAGATAGGTGCAGGACTTAATGGTTTTATTGGTAAGAGAGTTATATTCTATGGAAAAGCTGCCCATGCTGGAAGTAATCCTGCTGGTGGTGTAAATGCTTTAAATGCAGCTAATCTTGCTATGTCTGGTATTAATTTCCTTAGAGAGACATTTAAAGAAGAAGATGCTATAAGAGTTCATTTCGTTATGTCAGAGGGAGGACAAACTGTAAACACAGTTCCTTCAAGAACACAGCTTGAAATGTATGTAAGAGCAAAAACAGTAGATGCTATATTTGAAACTAATGAAAAGGTTGAAAGAGCTATAAAAGCTGGAGCTTATGCTATTGGCTGTGATGTTGAAATTCAGGATACACCGGGATATTTCCCACTTCATCAAGACGAAAACCTTACAGAGCTTGTTAAAGAGCATATTTTAAAATATATGGGACCAGAATGGGTTGCACAGGGAACTCATGGATTTGCTTCAGGTGATATGGGTGATATATCTATGATGTGGCCTACTGTTGAAATTGGTGTGGCAGGTTTTACAGGAACAATGCATGGTGTTGACTTTAAAACAGCAGACTATGAACAGGCTTATAAAGTACCAGCTCATTATTTTGCTGATACTATTATAGACCTTCTTTCTAATGGAGGAGAAAAAGCCTATTCAATAAAAGAAAGATTTAAACCTGTAATGAGTAAAGAAAATTATCTAGAACTTCTGGATAATCTTAATAAATCAACTATTTATAAAAAGGAGACAGAGATACTATGAAGAAAAAAATATTAAGTGGTTTTGTAATGGCTTTAATGGTTGTTTCAATGCTTGCAGGTTGTGGTGGAAAAACAGAAACTACTGAAGATAACAATGCTGGAACAACAACAGAGGAAAACACAGGAGACAAATTAAAAGTAAGTCTTCTTGTTACAGGTTCATTTGGAGATAAAGCTTTTAATGACTCTGCTCAGGAAGGTATGGAAAAAATTAAAGCTGATTTAAGTGACAAATGTGAAGTTGAAATGATTGAAATGGGTAACGATAAAACAAAATTTGAAGGCTCACTTTTAGATGCTTCTGATTCTGATGCTGATGTAATTATCGTTGGAACATGGGATATGAAAGAAAACCTTGAAAGAGTTGCTCCACAATATCCAGAAAAGAAATATATCATATTTGACACAGATGTTGACTATTCTCTTGGACTTGAAAATGTTTACTCAATGAGCTACAAACAGAACGAAGCTGCTTTCCTTGCAGGTGTTCTTGCTGCTGGTGTTACAACATCAGACATGGAATTTGCTAATCCTGAAGCAACAATAGGTTTTGTTGGTGCTAAAGATACAGCAGCTGTTATAAATGACTCTGTTGTAGGATATATTGAAGGTGCAAAATTTATGAACCCTGACATAAAAGTTCTTGTATCTTATGTAGGTTCATATACAGACTCTGCTACTGCTAAAGAGCTTGCTCTTACACAGTACTCAGGTGGTGCTGACTGTGTATTCGTTGCAGCTGGTCCTGCTTCTGTTGGTGTTATTGAAGCTGGTGCAGAAAGTCAGAAATATGTAATCGGTGTTGACTCTGACCAGGCTCTTGCTTATGAAGGAAAAGATGAAGCAAACTACATCATTTCTTCTGCAATAAAAGGTGTTGGAACAAGTATTTACAACTCAATAGAAAAAGAACTTGAGGGAACACTTCCTTATGGAACATATGAACAGCTTGGACTTGCTGAAAATGCAGTTGGAATTGCAGACAATGATATTTATAAATCAGTTGTTCCTGAAGATATAAGAAATAGCGTTGAAGATGCAAAACAGAAAATATTAAATGGTGAAGTAACTGTAAGTACTGCTTATGGTATGGACGAAGCAACATTAAAAGAAATTATAAACAGTGCTCAGTAATTGAAATATTTTAAAGCTGTTGCAGTAATGCGACAGCTTTATTTTAGTAATACAACTATAAATACAAATAAATCATATGAAAGGAATGTGGGTATGGAGCATGATTTTATACTTGAGGCACGCAATGTGACAAAGGTTTATCCCGGTGGAGTTGTTGCCAATCACAATGTAAATCTTCAGATTAAAAAAGGTGAAATTCACGCTCTTGTAGGAGAAAATGGTGCAGGAAAATCTACACTTATGAAAATGCTTTTTGGTATGATAAGCCCAACAGAGGGAAGTATAATTGTAGATGGAAAAGAAATGCATTTTTCTTCTTCAAAAGATGCCATAGCAGCAGGTCTTGGAATGGTTCATCAGCATTTTATGCAGGTTCCTTCAATGACTGTTGCAGAAAATCTTATACTTGGTGCTGAGACAGGTACAAGTATAAAGGTTGATAGAAAAAAAGCTGTTGAAATTACAAAGGAGCTTTCTAAAAACTATAACTTAAAAGTTGATGCAGAGGAAAAAGTTCAGGATATTTCTCTTGCTATGCGTCAGAAACTTGAAATTTTAAAGGCTCTTTATAGAGGTGCTCATATACTTATACTTGACGAGCCTACTGCTGTACTTACACCACAGGAGACAGAGGAGCTTTTTGAACAGTTAAAACTTTTAAGAGATAAAGGACATACAATTATATTTATATCCCATAAACTTAATGAGGTAAAAGCTCTTTGTAGCAGAATGACTATTTTAAGAGACGGAAAAACAATGGGTACTTATGATATAAAAGACCTTGATGAAAATGAAATTTCCCGTCTCATGGTTGGTCGTGATGTAAGTCTTGACATTGAAAAAGATGAAGCTGATTTTGGTAAAACTGTATTTTCTGTTAAAAATCTTATGTATACAGACCATTTCGGCAAAACAAAAGTTGATGATGTTTCATTTTCAATTAAAGAAGGTCAGATTTTGGGTGTTGCCGGTATTGACGGAAATGGTCAGTCTGAACTTATAGAAATCATTGTGGGAGTTTTAAAACAGCAAAAAGGAAGTATATTTATAAACGGAAAAGATATATCAAATGCATCTGTTTTAAAACGTCAGGAGTCAGGAATTTCTCATGTTTCTGAGGATAGAATGAGATATGGAACAGCTCCAAAACTTTCTCTTGAGGATAATGCCATATCAAAAATTTATTATACAGATAAACTTAAAACAAGAGGACTTTTGGACTCAAAGAAAATTACAGAGTTTACAAACAAAATACTTGAAGAGTTTCTTGTAAAATATGATAATTCAAAACAGTCAATATCAGAACTTTCAGGTGGTAATGTGCAAAAGGTTGTTGTTGGTCGTGAGTATGACTATATGCCAGACCTTTTGATAATGAACCAGCCTACACGAGGAATTGACGTTGGTGCTATTGAATTTATACGTAAAAAAATAGTTGAAATGAGAAAAAACAGAAAAGCTATATTGCTTGTATCTGCTGACCTTAGTGAGATACTCTCTTTAAGTGATACAATAATCGTTATGCATGAAGGTAGAGTTGTTGGATATATTGATGATGTTAAAAATACATCAGAAAAAGAACTTGGTCTTTATATGCTTGGAGTAAAAGAAGATACAAAGGAACATATTGGAGGTGCTTATAGTGAATAAAAAATTTACAGCTGTTCGTCTTGCATGTGCCTTTGCTATTGCTATTCTTTTGACGGTTATTATAATATTTTCAATAAGTAATGAGCCAGGCACAGCTATTTATAATCTGTTTTTAGGACCTTTACAGTCAAAACGTCATTTATTTGATGTTTTTGCAAGTAGTATTCCTCTCATGTTTACAGGTCTTGCCCTTGGACTTGTGTTTAAATCAGGTAACTTTTCAATGATTGCTGATGCTTCACTTTATACAGGTGGTGTTATAGCTGCGGCAATAGCTATTATGATACCTTTACCAATGATAATACACCCTATTGTTATATTTATAGTTGCGGCTTTAATAGGTGGTGTTATAGGAAGTATACCTGCTATACTTAAAGTAAAATTTAAAGCTAATGAGCTTGTTACATCTTTGATGTTTAACTATGTATTTTTCTATCTTGGAATATATACAGTAAATCGTTTCTTTGTAGATAGAGAGGCGGGAACTTTTGCATCTTTAAAATATTCACCTACTGCTACTTTAGGAAATATGTTAAGTGGTACAAAACTTCATTGGGGTTTTGTTATAGCAATAGTTGTTGTTATACTTTTATATTTACTTGTATATAAAACAAAATTTGGATATGAAATACGTATTTCAGGTAGCAATCCAGAGTTTGCAAAATACAGCGGTATAAATACAAGTCGTGTAATAATACTTACACAGGTTATTGCAGGAGCTGTTGCAGGTCTTGGTGGAGCTGTTGAACAGCTTGGTATGTATCAGAGATTTAATTGGCAGGACTCACCTTCTTATGCTTGGGACGGTGTTATTATAGCTATACTTTCTGGAAACAATCCTAAGTTTGTTCCTTTTGCAGCATTTTTCCTTGCTTATATTCGTGTAGGTGCTGACCTTATGTCAAGACGTTCTGATGTTCAGAATGAACTTGTTTCTATCGTTCAGGCGGTACTTATACTCTTTATAACTGCTGAAAGATTTATGGCTGGTTGGAAACAGAGACAGGAAGCTAAAAAAGTATTAAAGGAGGAAGCATAATATGGAGATTTTAAGAGACATATTTGGTGCATTAAGTGTGCCTGATTTCTATTTTGCCATGTTCCGTAGTGCAACTCCTGTACTTTTAACAACATTGGGAGCTATGGTTGCATCTCGTTCAGGAACAAGTAATATTGCCCTTGAAGGTATAATGCTTATATCTGCCTTTGTGGGAGTTGTTGTAAGTGCTTTTACACAGAGTGCTTTCGTTGGATTTTTGGGAGCTGTTTTGGCAGGCTTTGTTATAAGTAATATACTTGCCTATTTCGTTTTAAAACTTAAATCAAATGCTGTTATATCTGGTATTGCCATAAATACATTGGCTTCCGGTGGTACTATATTTGTACTTTATCTCATAACAGGTGAAAAAGGTGCTTCAACATCACTTCACTCACTTAAATTACCTAATGTAAATATACCTGTTATACAGGATATTCCTGTAATTGGTACAATACTTTCAGGTCATCACATACTTACTTATGTAGCTTTTATACTTGTTATTGTAATATGGTATATGTTTAAATATACTAGATTAGGTATGCATATAAGAGCTGTTGGTGAGTCTCCGGAAGCTGCTGAATCTGTTGGTATTTCAGTTCAAAAAGTAAAATATATTGCTCTTGTAATAAGTGGTATTTTGACAGGTATGTCAGGAGCTTTCCTTTCAATGGGATATGTAGGTCTTTTCTCATCAGGAATGACCGCTGGTAGAGGTTATATTGCCCTTGCTACACAGGCTATTGCTGCCGGTAATGCTGTTATAGGTATGTTTGCATCTCTTATATTTGGTTTCTGTTCAAGTCTTGCGAACTATCTCCAATCTTCAGGTATACCTCTCCAGTTTATACAGCTTATGCCATATCTTATAATAATAATTGTTTATACATGGTACTGTGCTATGGTTGAAAGAAATAAACTTAAAAGACAGATGAATAATGCTAAGAAAGGGGAGACACACGTAAAATGACAGAACTTCATTTACATCTTGACGGCTCTTTAAGACCGGAAACAGTTTGGGAGCTTGCTAAAATTCAAGGTATTGACTTAGGTGCAAAAGATATTGATGAACTTAAATTTATGATGAAAGTCCCTGATGATTGTAAGACACTTCATGAATGTCTTGAAAGATTTGATGTTCCTCTTAAAGTTCTTCAAACAGCTGATGCTATTGAGAGAGTTACTTTTGAGCTTGTGGAAGACCTTTCAAATATTGGAGTTGACTATGCAGAAATACGTTTTGCTCCACAGCTTTCAACAGAAAAAGGATTATCTCAAGATGAAATTGTTGAAGCTGCTATAAAAGGTGCAAAAAGAGGAATGGAAAAATATCCTAATATAAAATGTGGTCTTATACTTTGCTGTATGAGAAATGAAAACATTGAGGATAAAAATTTACAGACAATAGAGACTGCTAAAAAATATATGGGTGATGTTGTCTGTGCTGTTGACCTTGCTGGTGCAGAGTCTTTATATCCTACTGAGATGTTTGAAAATGTATTTAAAAAAGCTAATGAATATAATTTACTAAGAACAATTCACGCAGGAGAAGCGGCAGGTCCTGACAGTATAAGAAAAGCTCTTTCCTATGGAACAAAACGTCTTGGACATGGTGTCAATGCAATTTTTGACAAAGAGCTTATGGAAGAACTTATTGACAAGGGAGTTACTCTTGAGGTTTGTGTTACAAGTAATTATCAGACTAAAGTTGTTGATAGTATAGACAAACACCCTGTCAAAAAACTTTTTGATGCTGGTGTTAGAGTTACTGTAAACTCTGATAATATGACTGTATCTGATACTAATATTCATAAGGAAATTAAAATACTTAAAGAACAACTTGGTTTTACTGATGCAGATATTGAAAAAATGCAAAAGTATGCTGAGGAAGCAAGATTTATTAAATAATTAATAAAAAAAGAAAAAGCAGGAATGCTTTTTCTTTTTTTATTGTCTTTTATTATGTTAAAGATATATAATTAATTATACTCAATAGGAGGGTGATATTTTATGAAAAGAAAACATTACTTTTTTTATGGTAGAGTGCAGGGGGTAGGTTTTCGCTATACTATGACATACAATGCAAGAAATTTAGGTCTTACAGGTTGGGTAAGAAATCTATATGACGGCAGTGTTGAGGCAGAAGTTCAGGGAAGTGAAGTCCGTATTATGGCACTTATAGAAAAAATGCAGAGTAACAGATTTATAAGAATTGACTCTATGGAAGTTTATGACATGACATTTGTTGAAGGTGAAAAAACATTCGTTGAAAAATGGTGATTTTGTAAGAGAACTGTTTTAATTAAAATGGTTCTCTTTATTTTTGATAATTGTAATGGATTTATAAATATGATATAATGAGTATACTTTAATTTAAAAACCAAACTTATTATATATTCAGAGAAGGAGGAGTTTTCCAACTTTGATGATTTATTTTAAGTTTATTGTTTACACAGTTACTGACACAAATTTTAAAAAATGTGAAAGAAGGACGGTGTTTTTTTAGTGCCTTCTTTTAAGGCATTTTTTATTTTGAAAGGAGAATTTTTTTGGAATATAGAGTGGCTTTAATTGGAATTATGGTTGAAAATCCTGATGCTGTTGAGACTTTAAATAAAATACTTCATGACTATGGAAGTTATATAGTTGGTAGAATGGGTATACCTTACCATAAAAGAAATGTAAATATAATAAGTATAGCTGTTGATGCACCTCAAAATATAATAAGTGCCCTTTCAGGTAAATTAGGTATGATTGAGGGTGTAAGCTCTAAAACTGTATACTCAAATATTAAAGGCGAGGAATAGGAAATGAAAAAACTTATTGATAAACTTGAAAAAGAAAAAAGATTGTCTTTTGATGAGTGGAAAAGTATTATTGTTGAGTTTAGAAAAGAAAAAGACAAAGCCCTTCCTCTCTTTGATAATGACAGTATACTTTCTTATGCTTCAGAAAAAGCAAGAAAAATAAGACTTGAAAATTTCGGCAATAAGATTTATATACGAGGTCTTATAGAATTTACTAATTATTGTAAAAATGATTGTTATTATTGCGGTCTTAGAAAAAGTAATAAAGATATTGAGAGATACAGACTTGATGAAAATATTATATTAAAATGCTGTGAAAAAGGGTATCAGCTGGGATTTAAAACTTTTGTTTTACAGGGTGGAGAGGATTTATATTTTAATGATGATAGAATGGAAAGTATAATAAAAAATATAAAGAAAAATTTTCCGGACTGTGCTTTAACTTTGTCTGTTGGTGAAAAATCCTTTGAAACATATGAAAAATGGAAAAATGCTGGTGCTGATAGATATTTGCTTAGACATGAAACTGCCGACAAAAAACATTATAGCACCTTACACCCTGAAAGTATGAGTTTTGACAATAGAATGGAATGTCTTAAAAATCTTAAAAAATTAGGCTATCAAACAGGCTGTGGAATAATGGTTGGTTCACCTTTTCAGACAGTTGAATGTATAGTTGAAGATTTAATGTTTATGGAAAAATTTCAGCCTGAAATGGTTGGGATAGGACCATTTTTGCCCCAGCACTCAACACCATTTTGTGATAAAAAAGGTGGAAGTCTTGAGGAAACACTTTTATTACTTTCCCTTGTAAGAATAATGCTTCCTAAAGCTTTACTTCCTTCAACAACAGCTTTAGGCACTGTAAAAGAAGGTGGCAGAGAACTGGGAATACTTTGTGGTGCTAATGTTGTAATGCCTAATTTATCACCTTTAGAGTTTAGAGAAAATTATCTATTGTATGATAATAAAATTTGTACAGGTGATGAGGCTGCTGAAAGTCTTAAATCTCTTGAAAAAAATATGAAAAATATAGGTTACGAGATTGTAAAAGAAAGAGGGGACTCACCCTTTTTTAAAAAATAATAAATAATAAAAAATAATAAATCTGACGGGAAAGGCTTTATGCTCTGACCCTATGAAGAAAGGAAGAATGAAATGTATAACTACAACCCTAAGTCATCAAAAGCAGAGGAATTTATAAACCATGAGGAGATTATAGAAACTCTAAAATATGCAGAGGAAAACAAACACAATGAAAAACTTATAAGTGACATAATAGAAAAAGCTAAACTTAGAAAAGGTCTTACTCACAGAGAGGCTTCTGTACTTCTTGAGTGTGATATACCTGAAAAAAATGAAGAAATTTTTAAACTTGCAAAACAGATTAAAAAAGATTTTTACGGTAATAGAATAGTTATGTTTGCTCCTTTGTATCTTTCAAATTACTGTATAAATGGCTGTGTTTACTGTCCTTATCACTTAAAAAATAAACATATAGCAAGAAAGAAACTTACTCAGGAGGAAATTAAAAAAGAGGTTATTGCCCTTCAAGATATGGGACATAAAAGACTTGCTCTTGAAACAGGTGAGGACCCTGTAAATAATCCTATTGAGTATGTTTTGGAGAGTATAAAGACAATTTACAGTATAAAACATAAAAACGGTGCTATACGCCGTGTTAATGTAAATATTGCTGCTACAACTGTTGAAAATTACAGAAAACTTAAAGAAGCTGGAATAGGTACTTATATACTTTTTCAAGAAACATATCACAAAGAAAGCTATGAAAAACTTCACCCAACAGGTCCTAAACATGACTACTGTTATCATACAGAGGCTATGGATAGAGCACAGCAAGGTGGAATTGATGATGTAGGACTTGGTGTTTTATTCGGTCTTGAACTTTATCGCTATGAGTTTGCCGGACTTTTAATGCACGCTGAACATCTTGAAGCTGTTTTCGGTGTAGGTCCACATACTATAAGTGTTCCAAGAATTCAGCCAGCTGATGACATTGACCCTTCTGAATTTGATAATGGAATTGATGATGATACTTTTGCTAAAATTGTTGCTTGTATAAGAATTGCTGTTCCATATACAGGAATGATTATATCAACGAGAGAGAGTAAGGCTTGTCGTGAAAGAGTTTTAGGACTTGGTGTTTCACAGATAAGTGGAGGTTCTAGGACAAGTGTTGGAGGATATGCTGAGCCTGAACCAGAGGAAGAAAACTCTGCACAGTTTGATATAAGTGATAACAGAACTCTTGATGAAGTTGTAAAATGGCTTATGGAACTTGGATATATACCTAGTTTCTGTACAGCTTGTTACAGAGAAGGAAGAACAGGAGACCGTTTTATGAGCCTTTGTAAGAGTGGACAGATACAGAATTGCTGTCACCCTAATGCCCTTATGACACTTAAAGAATATTTAATTGACTATGCTTCAGAAGGTACAAGAAAAGTAGGGGAAGAAATGATTGAAAGAGAAATATTAAATGTGCCTAATGATAAAGTTCGTGATATAGTAACTAAAAATATTGTTGAGATTGAAAAAGGAAATCGTGACTTTAGATTTTAAGGGGGAAATGTATTGAGTATGAATAATACACCTTCTGGAGAGAGGGTACATATAGCCTTTTTTGGCAAAAGAAATGCAGGAAAATCAAGTCTTTTAAATGCTGTAACAAACCAAAATATAGCTGTTGTGTCTGATATTAAGGGTACAACAACAGACCCTGTATATAAATCAATGGAGCTTTTACCCATAGGACCTGTTATTATAATTGATACACCAGGAATTGACGATAATGGAACTTTGGGAGAACTTAGAGTTAAAAAAGCTAAACAGATTTTAAACAAAACAGATATAGCTGTTATTGCTGTTGAAAATGAAATGAGTTCATTTGAAAATGAGCTTGTAGAAATTATAAAATCAAAAAATATACCTTTTATAGTTGCTTATACTAAATCTGATATATATAATAATAAAACAGATTTAAAAGAAAATGAAATATGTGTAAGCAGTGTTACAAAAGAGGGTATAAATGAATTTAAAGAGCTTATTGGGAATATAAAACCTTTTGAGAATAAAAATAAGCTGGTTTCTGATATGCTTAAAAAAGGTGATATTGCTGTTTTGGTTGTACCTATTGATAAGGCTGCTCCTAAAGGTAGACTTATATTGCCTCAACAACAAGTCATACGTGATTGTTTAGACTGTGGTGCTGTTTCTGTTGTGTGTAAAGAAACAGAGCTTAAAGAAACTCTTGATATTTTGGGAGAAAAAGTTAAACTTGTTATAACAGACAGTCAAATATTCCCTCTTGTTGATAAAATAACACCTGATAATATACTCATGACATCTTTTTCAGTGTTGTTTGCAAGATATAAGGGAAATATAAGTCAGGCTGTGTTGGGAGCAAGACAGCTTAATAATATTAATGATAACAGCAAAATACTTATATCAGAAGGTTGTACACATCATAGACAGTGTGGAGATATAGGAACAGAAAAACTTCCTAATATGATAAGAAAGTTTACAGGAAGTAACCCACAATTTGTATTTACATCAGGAACAGAATTTACTGAAAATATTTCTGATTATGATTTAATAATACACTGTGGTGGCTGTATGCTTAATGAAAGAGAAATGAAATATCGTCTTTCTATGGCTAAAGACAGTAATATTCCTATGACTAATTACGGAACAGCTATTGCATATATGAATGGAATACTTGAAAGAAGTCTTAAGCCTTTTTATGTTCTTGCAGGTCAAAAATATTAATTATATAAAACGCAGAATTTTTTCTGCGTTTTTTTATTTGATTTAAAAAAGTGTGTTATGATAAAATTAGTCTATATATGATTTTTAGGGGAGAATGTTGATATGACTATAAATGAAATTGCACATCTTGCAGGAGTTTCAAGGGCAACTGTATCAAGATACCTTAATAATGGCTATGTAAGTGAGGAGAAAAAAGAAAAAATACAAAAAGTTATAGAGGAAACAGGATATGTGCCTTCGTCACAGGCTCAAATGCTTAGAACTAAAAAAACAAAACTTATAGGTGTTATACTTCCTAAAATAAGCTCAAGCACTATAAGTAGAATGACAGCGGGAATAAGTGATGTTATAACAAAATATGGTTATATGATGCTTCTTGCAAATACAAATAATGATGAGAAAGAGGAGCTTAAATATTTACAACTTTTTAGAGATAATCAGGTTGATGGTATAATATTTATAGCTACTGTATTTACAAAAAAACATATTAAACTTTTAAAAGAGTGTAAAGTGCCTGTTGTCATATTAGGTCAAAGACTTTCGGGATATTCTTGTGTTTATCAAGATGATTATAACGCTTCTTTTGATATTACATCAAAAATGATTGAGAAAGGCAAAAAAATAGGATATATAGGTGTAATTGAAAAGGACGAGGCGGCAGGAAAAAATCGTAAAAAAGGATTTATTGATGCTCTCAAACATAGTGGAATTGAAATTGATACATCTTTAATGTTTGAAGGTGGATTTAATATAGAAAATGGATATGAAAATATGAAGCTTCTTTTTGAGAAAGCTCCTGATATTGACAGTGTTTTTTGTGCTACTGATACAGTAGCTCTTGGAGCTTTGACATATATAAAAGAGAAAAATATAAAAGTCCCTGATGAAATACAGATTGTAGGTACAGGTGATACACCTATGGGAGAGGTTGTTGAACCTAAATTATCAACAGTACATTTTTATTATAAGACAAGTGGAAGTGAGGCTGGAAAAACTCTCATGGATATACTTGAAACAGGAGAGAATGTAAAAAAAGAAATTAAAATGGGATATGAGATTGTTCTCAGAGAGTCCATTAGATAAAACTTACAAAATAACCGATAGAATTTTTATTATAAATAACAGTTTACAATTTTAATTCTATCGGTTATAATTTAATCAATATATGAGAACGATACCATATAAAAATAAATAATAATCATATAATATTATATAATATCGGCATATTCTCAATGGAAACGATAACACTTAAATGGAGGGCTATTTATGAATCATAGAAATATGGAACAAGAGAATATTTTTAAAAGATTTATAAAAAATATTGGAGACACTATTTTTGGCAGTGGGAAATCATCTAAAGATGAAAAACAGCAAGTAATAAATAAAGAAAAATTAGAAATACCAGAAATAATAGAAAAAAATGTTATTTATTGTCCATTAAAGGGAGAGGGAATTGAGCTTGAAAAAGTAAATGACCCTACATTTGCTCAGGGACTTTTAGGACAGGGATTTGCTGTAAATCCAAAAGAAGGAAAAGTTTTGGCACCTTTTGACGGAAAAATAGCAACACTTTTCCCAACAAAACACGCAGTTGGAATTGTAAGTAATGACGGATTAGAGGTTCTTATCCACATAGGACTTAACACAGTTGAACTTAATGGAAAATATTATGAAACTCATGTAAAAGAGGGGGACGTTGTTTCAAAAGGTCAAACTCTCGTTACATTTAATATTGATAAAATAAATAAAGCCGGTTATGAGACAACAACTCCTGTTCTTGTAACAAATTCAGATGATTATGAAAAAGTATCTGTTATTAAAACTGGCGATGTTGATTTTATGGATAAAGTTATAAAAGCAGAATAAGGAAGGTTTTTTATGAGTGAATTAACAAAGGTTATATTTAAAAGTATAGAAGAAATTGAAGAAAAAGAAAAAATGAATGTTTCAAGAGAAGCATATCGTCAAAAATTTCATATTATGCCACCAGTTGGCTGGCTTAATGATCCTAATGGCCTTTGTTATTTCAAAGGTGAGTATCACGTATTTTTCCAGTATGCTCCTTTTAATGCAAAGGGTGGACTTAAAACATGGGCTCATTATACAAGTAAAAATCTTATAGATTGGCAGTATAGAGGAGTGGCTTTTGTTCCAGATTGTCCTTATGACTGTCATGGAGTGTATTCAGGTTCTGCATTTGTGGAAGGGGACACAATGCACCTGTTTTACACTGGAAATGTAAAATATGACGGAAATTATGATTATATAAATAATGGTAGAGAAGCCTATACAATGAAATCTGAAAGTGTTGACGGGGTTAATTTTATGCCGAAAAAATGCCTTATGTCCCTTTCAGATATGCCTAAAAATTACACTTGCCACATAAGAGACCCTAAGGTTTATAAAGAAAATGATGAATATTTAATGGTTCTTGGGGGAAGAAAAAAAGGTGATAGAGGAGCTGTACTTGTATATTCATCAAATAATATTGAAGATTGGACATTTAAAAAAGAAATAATGTCAGATAAGCCTTTTGGTTATATGTGGGAGTGTCCTGATATATTGAAATTTGGAGACAAAGAATTTTTATCAATGTGTCCACAGGGACTTACAAGAGAAGAATATCGTTTCCAAAATGTATATCAGTCAGGATATGTTATTATAGAAAATGATGAGATAAATACAGATAATTTCAAAGAGTGGGATTACGGTTTTGATTTTTATGCACCTCAAACATTTACTGATGAAAATGGCAGAGTAATTCTCATAGGGTGGATGGGAGTTCCTGACACAGAAAATGAATATACAAATCCTACTACAAATAGAGGTTGGCAACATAACCTTACATTATTGCGTGAAATTAAATATAGTGACGGAAAACTTTTACAATATCCTGTTTTAGAGTTTAATAATTTAAGAAAAGAGAAGTTTGAAATAAAATCAGATGTTAAAAATATTTTCAAAGGAAGATGTTTTGACTGTGAAATAAAAGAAATAAAGTATAAAGTTGACATTTGTATATGTGAAGATGTAAACTTTAATTGGAATGAAGGTATTGCTACTTTAAGCCTTACAGAAAAAACTGGCTGTGGAAGAAAAACTCGAAAAGCTAAAATAGAAAATGTAAATAATGTAAGAATTGTAACAGATGTTTCTTCTATTGAAATATTTGTAAATGATGGAGAATATGTTTTTACAACAAGATTTTATCCTGAGGTTAACGAGTATTCTATAACAGTAAGTTCTGATGCTAAAATAATTGAAGCATGGGAACTTAAGGCTATGAAAGGTATCTGATTTTTATATTAAACCATAATTATAATGGAGGGTTTTGTTATGGCACAGAATAAAAAAATTGATGTTGCAGTTCTTGGAGAGATACTTATAGATTTTACATATCAAGGACTTAGCAAAAATAATCAAAAACTCTTTGCACAGAATGCAGGAGGAGCACCAGCTAATGCAGCTGTTGTTATTTCTAAACTTGGTGGAAAAAGTGCTTTTATAGGTAAAGCCGGAGATGATATGCATGGACATTTTTTGAAAAATGTTCTTGAAAATGAAAATGTAAATACAGAAGGCTTTGTTATTGATGATAAATATTTTACAACTCTTGCTTTTGTAGACCTTAACGAAAAGGGAGAGAGAACATTCTCTTTTGCAAGAAAACACAGTGCTGATATTATGCTTGATAAAGATGATATAAACATGGATATTATTGAGAATACTCAGATATTCCATGTAGGTTCACTTTCTTTAACTGATGAACCAAGTAAGGGAGCTACATATTTTGCAGTTGAAAAAGCAAAAGAAAATGGTGCAACAATATCTTATGACCCTAATTACAGAAGTTCACTTTGGAAAAATGAATATGAAGCAAAAGAAACTATGCGTTCAATGATTGAATATGCTGATGTTATGAAAATATCTGATGAGGAGACAGCTCTTTTGACAGACTTTGCAGAACCTGAAAAGGCTGGAAAATTCCTTGTAAATAAAGGTGTAAAGATTGCAGTTGTAACTCTTGGTGGTGATGGAGCTTGTGTTTGTACAAAGCATGGAGTTAAAATTGTATCAGGATTTAAGAGTAATGTTGTTGACACAACAGGAGCTGGAGACTCTTTCTGGGGAGGATTTTTATATAAATTAAGTCAGAGTGGAAAAAATCCTGATGAAGTTACTCTTGATGAGGCTTGTGAATTTGCAAGATTTGGAAATGCTGTTGCAAGTATATGTGTAGAGGGATTTGGTGCTATACCTTCAATGCCTTCTATGGAAAATGTAATTAAGAGAATGAAAATGTAAATATAAATAAAAATGTTTATAAAAACAACTTGTTTTGATTTTTCAAAGCAGGTTGTTTTTTTGTTGTTTTTATATATAAAACATATTTGTTTTTTGTAGAGTTTTATTTTATAAAATGTTTTATAGTTTTTATTAAGATGATATAATATTTCGAGTATTTATTTATAATGGGCATATAAATAATTGGTTTTTGGGAGGGATATAATGTAGGAGACAGAAATTAAATAGACAGTTTTATTAATTCTTTAGTATATTATTTAATTCTGATTTGCGGGGTAATTTTATGAAAAAAGTTAATAATCTTGGTTCCGACAGTATGACAGGCCTTGTTTTGCGTCTTGCCATACCATCAATGATTGCACAGTTTATAAATGTTCTTTATAGTATTGTAGATAGAATATTTATAGGAAATATTCCACAGATAGGTGCTATGGCTATTGCAGGAGTGGGAATATGTGGACCTATTGTTACTCTTATATCATCATTTTCAACATGGATTGGAATTGGAGGTTCCCCTTTGATGAGTATAAGAATGGGTGAAAAAAATAAAAAAGCTGCAAGGCATATTATGGCAAACTGTTTTTTGATGCTTATAATAATGGCTGTTATAATAACTATTTTTCTTTTTATATTTAAAGACAGATTGCTTATGCTTTTTGGTGCCAGTGATGTTACTTTCCAATATGCTAATACATATATGTCAATATATGTTGCGGGCAGTATATTTGCCATAGTGTCAATGGGTATGAACTCATTTATAATATGTCAGGGATTTTCAAGGGTTGCTATGGCTACTGTTGTTGTTGGAGCTGTAAGTAATATTATACTTGACCCTATATTTATATTTGTTTTTGATATGGGAGTTGCTGGTGCTGCTGTTGCCACTGTTATTTCACAGATGTTTTCATGTATATTTGTTTTATGGTTCCTTTTTGGGCAATATCCTCCTATAAAAATTACTTTTAGAGGATATAGTTTTGATATAATGAAAAAAGTATTGCTTATAGGATTTTCTCCTTTTGTTATTATATCTCTTGATAGTGGTCTTATAATTGCCATGAATATGGTTTTACAACATTATGGTGGTCCGGGATATGGCGACCAGCTTGTAACTTGCCATACCATAGCCCAAAGTTTTTTCCTTATGGTAACTTTACCTATGGCAGGGATAACAGGTTCAACACAGCCTATACTTGGATTTAATTATGGTTCAGGAAATATTGATAGGGTTAAAGATGGTCAGAAAAAAACTCTTTTAGTATGTATTGTGTTTACCATTGTAATGATGGTTCTTGCTCATACAATATCACCTTATTTTGTAAGACTTTTTACAAATGATAAAATTTATATGGACCTTTCAATAAAGGCAATAAAAATATTTACTCTTATGATAGTTCCTTTAGCTGTACAGTATACTATTGTTGATGGATTTACAGGAATTTCAGCAGTAAAATATGCTATAACTCTTTCATGTTTTAGAAAGGCTTTTTATTTTGCTGCTATGGTAGTTTTCCCTATTATAGTGGGAATTGAAAATGTATTCTATGCTGAGCCTGTTGTGGATGTTATAAGCTCTATACTTTCAGCTTTTGTATATTTTAAATGTATGTCAAAAATACTTGATAAACGTTTGGATACTTTGAAAATAAAATCTATATAATATTAAATAAAAAACATCTAATATTTTGATATTAGGTGTTTTTTTGTATTATATTATCAAATTAAATATTAATTATAGCTTTAAGCTGTAAATTTATTCAATTATTTGATATAATATTATACAAAAGATAATAATGGGAGGTTATATTTTTATGCAATTTGGAAATTTAAAATTTTCTTTTAATGCTCCGGTTATATTAACATTTACTATAATATCTTTTATATCTTTGATTTTGGGAATTTTGACAAATGGATTTACAACACAGAAATTTTTTTCTGTTTATAGAAGTTCTCTTTTAAGTCCTATGACATATATAAGACTTATTGGTCATGTATTTGGTCATGCTAATTATTCCCACTTTATGGGTAATATAACACTTATACTTATAACAGGAACACTTCTTGAGGATAAATACGGTTCTTTTAATATAGCTTTGATAATAGGTGTAACAGCTATTATAACAGGTCTTGTTAATATAATGCTTTTTCCTAATATAATGCTTCTTGGTGCAAGTGGTGTTGTTTTTGCATTTATACTCCTTTCTTCAATAACTAATACTGGAGATGGCAGTATACCCCTTACATTTGTTATTGTTGCATTTATATATATAGGTGGTCAGATTTATGAAGGTATATTTGTTTCAAATAATGTATCAAATCTAAGCCATATAATAGGTGGAATTACAGGGGCTGTATTTGGATATATCCTAAATATTAGGTAAATAAAAGTTTAAAGAGGCGGAATGTTAGGTATGTTATATAAATGTGCTGATATTGTCAGTTTAAATGATTATTTTAAAAAATATAGTGAGAGAAATTCACAAGGTATATATTTTTATAGAATAAATGGTTTTAACAATAATATTAAAAATTTTATAACAGAATATTTTAAAATAGCAGAAAAATATGGTGCTGTTATAGAAGAAAAAATACAAAACCCAACAGAAAAAAATCTTGAGTATTATGAAGAAATGTTGGGCAATGATTTTGTTATGAGTGTTGATTTTATATCAAATGCTCTTAAAAAATGGACTCCTGAAATTGGTGATTTCAAAATCAAAAATCTTGCCATGTCAATGTATGATGTTTTTGATAGAATGACGAGAGAGGGAAAAAACTTAAACATAATAAAAAATGCCTACATAAAGTTTATGTGTTGGCTTTACTATAAATTTAAGAGAGTATTAAATCTTGCCGGTGACAATGATATACCTAAAATACTTTATCAGGGTAATATAACAATGTATGAGCTTAAATTTATTTCTGTTTTAGCTGGTCTTGGCTGTGATGTTGTTGTGTTGCAGTATGAAGGTGATGAAAATTATAAAAAAGTCGATAATAGATTGGAATACTCAAAGGAATATAGAGAAAATGACTTTGTAAATTTCCCTAATAATTTTTCTATTGATAGTATAAGAAAAGAAGTCCGTTTAAATGAAAAAATTCAGATTAAAAGAGAAAACAGTGTAAATGATGTATCTAAAAGAGGTACTAATATATGGCTTTCAGGTGATATTTTAAAAGACGTATTAAAAAATCCTTCTGAAAGAGGTACAGACAAAAATATTTATTATAATTGTTTTGTTCGTATGGCTGGCACTGATGATAAAGCTATGTATACAAGTGAATTGTATAAGTTTTATTCTGATATAAAAAACTCAAATAGAAATGTTGTAATATGTGATAAAGGCCTTGGAATACCTTCTGTTGATGAAATATCAAAAGTTAGAAGGGGAATATATAATACAGCTGAAAATATGGCTTTGGATATTGCAAAAAACATAAATTATAATCTGAATAAAGATATTTGCGATATTATAAGGAAAAATTTTGTTGAAATAATACTTGAAGAAAGTCGTAATATAAATGGACCTTTAAACCGTGTTACAAATAAAGCTGTATATATTATGTGTTGGCTTAATAGGTTTGTTTATGATTTGTATAAAAATATAGATTATAGAAGTATACCTGTTTTTATACTTTTTGGTGTATCTGAAAATGAAAATCAAGGATTGTTTTTAAGATTTTTATCAAGATTGCCTGTTGATGTTGTTGTAATATCACCGGATATTAATAAAGAGTGTGTTATAAATGATAAACTTTTGTTTGAAAAGAAATTGACATACTCTGTTGATATGAATGTATTTCCTAGAGACAATGTAGCTTTAAGGGCTGGAACAACAGCCTATCATGCGGAAAGAGAGCTTGAAAATATAATGTATACTGACTCAGGTTTATATAAAAATAGACAGTATAATAAAGCTGATAGTCTTTCTCTAAATACAATGTATGAGGAAATATATATACTTTGGGAACAGGATATGAAATATCGTCCTAATTTTCAGACTTTAGATGATGTTGTTAAAATGCCTGTTATATATGCTAAGGTTTCTGGAGTTAAAGAAGGAAATACTATTAATTATTGGAAGGATATAAAAAGACTTCTTGTAAAAGATACGTATCTAATAAAGGAAGCTCCTTTTATTAAGGGAACTGACAGAAACCCTATAAAGCCTTACTCAACAGAATTTTTTAAAAATAGAAGGCTTATTCGTGAAAAAATAAAAAATCATAATGCTTATCAGTATAAATTTATACGTGATGAAATGCAAGAACATATACTTGATAAATTGGAAATGCTTATAAATAGCAGAATTATAAAGGGGACTTTTGAGAGAGGAACAGAATATACAATAATTTCAACAGTTTTAAATCTAAATAAAGATATTTTGAGACTTATACAAAATTTTGATTTTACAAAGAAAAATCCCAAAATAGTTTTTATAAATACTGGTGAGAAAACCTACTCCCTTGAAGATGCTATTGTAACTGCATTTTTAAATCTTATTGGTTTTGATATTATTTTCTTTGTACCAACTGGTTATAAAGGTATTGAGTTGTATTTTAACGAATGTGAACCAGAAGAACATCAGATAGGAGAATATATGTATGATTTGCCTGTGCCTGATTTCAATAGGATTTCTTCTGCTTCAAACCGTTCGTTTATGGATATAATATTTAAGAGAGGAAGCTGATAATATGGCAATAGATTTTGGAAGACCTTCAAATTCAAATGTTCCTTCAAGTAATGTGCCGGCTGTCAATGATGATATTGAAGTTAAAGAGTATAATATTCAGACAGACCGCCAACAGGTTGAAATCAAATTAAAGGACTCAAAAGAACTTGATGACATTGTAAGTAAAATAGAAGTCTACAACCTTGAGACAATAGTGTCTTTCGGTGCTGATGTGGCTGATGAGATTTCAAAATGCTCTGATGTTGTACTTAACAGTATGAACATGAAACAGCTTGATGACTCCGGTGAAATGCTTAATCTTTTGGCTAAAATAATGAGTAAGTTTGACATTGAGGAGATAAAAGATAATCCGGGACTTTTGGGAAAACTTTTTGGAGGTTTCAGAAAACAGCTTGATAAAATACTTGCAAAATACCATACAATGGGCGAGGAAGTAGATAAAATATATGTAAAACTGAAACAGTATGAAAGTGAGATAAAAGACTCCAATAGAAAATTAGAAGATATTTTCCAAACAAATGTAAACTTTTATCATGAACTTGTCAAATATATAATGGCTGGGGAACAAGGCATAAAAGAAATTGATGATTATATAAATCAGAGAAGAGCTGACCTTGAAAATACAGGTGATAACTCTATAACTTTTGAGCTTACAACTCTTGAACAGGCTAAAATGATGCTTGAACAGAGAACCCATGATTTGAGAATTGCTGAAAATGTTGCTATACAGTCAATACCTATGATAAAAACAATGCAGTTTAGCAACATGAACCTTGTAAGAAAAATAAACTCTGCATTTATAGTTACACTTCCTGTTTTTAAACAGGCTCTTGCTCAAGCTATAATGCTTAAACGTCAGAAAATACAGGCAGAGGCTATGTCTGCCCTTGATGAAAAGACTAATGAAATGCTTATAAAAAATGCAAGAAACACTGTTGAACAGTCTAAAATGACAGCACAGTTAGCTGGAAGTAGTTCTATAAAAATTGAGACTTTGGAAAATACATGGAGAACTATTGTAAATGGTATTGAAGAAACAAAACGTATAAGTGAAAATGCAAGAAATCAGAGAAATAATGACGCTGAAAGACTTAACGAGATAAAAAACGAATTTTACAAAATGTACAATAAAACAAAACAATGATTTTGTATAATAACATAAAGGGGGATTTTATATGCCTATTAACTTGACAAAAGGACAAAAAGTAGATTTAACTAAGGGAAATCCAAGCCTTAAAAAACTTCTTGTTGGACTTGGTTGGGATGTAAACGCTTATGACTCAGGTGCATCTTTTGACCTTGATGCTAGTGCTTTTCTTGTTGGTGATAATGGAAAGGTTCCTACTGAAAAAGAATTTGTTTTTTATGGAAATCTTAAACATGTAAGTGGCGGTGTTGTTCATATGGGAGATAACCGTACTGGTGAGGGAGAAGGAGACGATGAACAGATTAAAATTGATTTGGACAAAGTTCCTTCAAATGTATCAAAAATAGCTTTCACTGTTACAATATATGAAGCTGAAGAAAGACGCCAAAATTTTGGACAGGTTTCAAATGCTTTTATAAGAATAGTTGATGAAGTTACAAATGAAGAATTGATAAGATATGATTTGGGAGAGGATTTCTCCATAGAAACAGCCATTGTTGTAGGTGAGCTTTATCGTCACAATGGTGAGTGGAAATTTAATGCCATAGGTAGTGGTTTCCAAGGTGGTTTGGCAGCTCTTTGCAATCACTATGGAATTGAAGTAGCATAATAAATAAACATTATATTTTTATATTTTAGGAGGTAATGAATATGCCTGTAAGTTTAAAAAAAGGACAAAAAGTTAGTTTAACAAAGGATAATCCAGGACTTAAAAAAGTTATAGTTGGACTTGGCTGGGATACAAACCGTTATGACACAGGTGGAAGTTTTGACCTTGATGCATCAGCTTTTATGCTTACTGATATGGGAAAAGTTTCTGCCAGTGAAGATTTTGTTTTCTATGGCAATTCAAAGGATAAGAGCGGTTCTGTTGAGTATATGGGAGATAACAGAACTGGTGCTGGTGAAGGTGATGACGAGCAGATAAGAGTTAATCTTTCAACAGTTCCTGCTAATATAACAAAAATAGCTTTCACTGTTACAATATATGAAGCTGATGAAAGACGTCAAAATTTTGGACAGGTTTCAAATGCCTTTATAAGAATTTATAATGAAGAAGATGGAACAGAAATTTTAAGATATGATTTGGGAGAAGATTTCTCAATAGAAACAGCTGTTGTTTTTGGTGAACTTTATAAAAACAATGGAGAATGGAAATTTAATGCCATAGGAGCTGGATATCAGGGTGGACTTGCTGCTCTCTGTGATAACTATGGAGTTGAAGTAGAATAATACTTTTGAAAAATTTTTGACAATAGGGGGGAGTATATATGGACTATGAAATTCTTTACAATGAAGCGTTTCCTATTGTAAAATGTAGACTTATAAAAGGTGAAAAACTTAAAGCGGAGTCTGATGCAATGATTGCCATGTCAAACACTATTGATGTTGAAGGTGGCATTGAGGGAGGACTTTTAAAAGGCTTTACTCGTATGCTTTCTGGTGAAAAATTCTTCTTTCAGTATCTTACAGCTAAAAGAGGAAATGGAGAAGTTTTGTTTGGTCATTCTACTCCAGGAGGCATTATAGATGTGGAACTTGATGGAACTTATGGTCTTAGAATACAGAAAAATGGTTTCCTTGCATCCACAGAAGGTATAGAAATAGACTCTAAAGTACAAAATCTAGCTCAAGGCTTTTTCTCTCAAGAAGGATTTTTTATACTTAGTGCTAGAGGAAAAGGAACAATATTTTTAAGCAGTTATGGTGTAATACACCCTATAAACCTTGATGATGGGGAAGAAATTATTATTGACAATGGACATCTTGTTGCATGGCCTGATTATATGGAGTATCATATAGAAAAATCATCTAATGGTTGGGCAAGCAGTTTTATGAGTGGTGAAATGCTTGTTTGTAGATTTAGAGGCCCGGGAACAGTTTTAATTCAAACAAGAAATCCTTCCGGATTTTCAAATTGGATAGCTTCCATGGGATTTTCAAAAGGTAAATAATGACATAATGTTTTTAACATGGTGTGAATAAAGGAGGTTTTTAAATGTCAGTTAGTTTGAAAAAAGGACAAAAAGTAAGCCTTAAAAAGGGAGAAGATAGCCTTAAAAGTGTTATGATTGGTTTAGGTTGGGATGCAGCAGAACGCAAAAGAACAGGTTTTTTTGCACCAAAGCCACAATCTATTGACTGTGATGCTTCAGCTATTGTTCTTCAATCAGGAAAACTTATAAATAATGCAGATATAGTTTATTTTGGAAATCTTCAACATAAATCCGGTGCAATAAAACATATGGGTGATAATCTTACTGGTGAAGGTGTTGGTGATGATGAACAGATTTTTGTTGACCTTGAACACGTACCAGCAGAATATGACAAAGTTGTTGTTGTTGTAAATATTTATCAGGCAGTAAAAAGAAATCAGCATTTCGGTATGATTAAGAACGCTTTCATAAGAATTATGGACGGTCAGAGTGGTACTGAGATGTTTAGATATGACCTTACAGAAGACTATTCAGGAATGACAGCTATGATTTTTGGTGAGGTTTATCGCCATAATGGCGAATGGAAGTTCAATCCTATTGGACAGGGTACGAATGACCCTGGACTTGGTGAACTTGCAAAAAGATTTGTTTAATTAATTAAAATCTGAATGCATTTTAAGGAAATCAGGTTTTTACTTGATTTCCTTATTATTTATGTGTTTGGGAGATGGAGGTAAAAAATGAAGTACAAAGGATTAACCAGTAAAGAGGTTGAGGAGTCCAGATTGCAAAATGGTTCAAACAGTATACCGGACTCAGAGCCTACTACATTCTGGCAAGAGTTTAAAGAGACATTTAAGGACCCTATGATAAAGATACTTCTTTTCATAGCTGTTCTTATGATTGTAATGTTTTTCTTTGGATATGCAGAGATTTATGAACCAGTTGGAACAATAATAGCTATACTTATTGTTGCTTTTGTATCTGCAAAAACAGGTGTTGCCAGCGACACAAAATACAGAGAGCTTAAAGCAAGTACAAAGAAAGATACTTGTAAAGCTTTCCGTGATGGTGCTGTAACTGTTATTGATGTTGATGATGTGGTTGTTGGTGATAAAGTTATTCTTCAATCAGGTGATAAAATACCAGCTGACGGTGTTCTTATTAATGGTGATTTGAGAGTTGATAACTCTGCTCTTAATGGTGAAGCTGAAGAATGTAAAAAATTTGCTGCAAGTGAAGATTTTCAACTTGCTGACGATATAACAGGAGATACATTTGTTGATAAACATTCTCTTTTTAGAGGAGCTGTTGTATTTGACGGTGAAGGCGTTCTTGATGTAAGAAAAGTTGGTCTTAAAACTATGATGGGTAAAATGGCCGAGGAAATGCAAGAAGATGAGCTTGATTCTCCTTTAAAAGTAAAACTTGCAAAACTTGCAAGCCAGATTTCAAAATTTGGATATGTTGGAGCTGTTGTTATTGCTGTAATGTATTTTGTTTTCTTTATAATGAAGGCAGGAGGAGTTTCAGCCTATTTCTCAGGAGAGATTACAGAAATTATACGTGATGTTATAGAGGCTGTATCTCTTGCAGTTGTTATTATAGTTTGTGCTGTTCCAGAAGGTCTTCCTCTTATGATTTCTCTTGTTCTTATGCAGAATACAAGTAAAATGCTTGACCATAATGTTCTTGTAAGAAAAGCTATTGGTATTGAGACTGCCGGAGCATTAAACATACTTTTTAGTGATAAAACAGGAACAATAACAAAAGGTGAGCTTGAAGTTGTTGAATTTTTTACAGCTGATGGAGAAGTTATATCTTCTGATGATAATGCTACTATAAGTGAACTTATGAGTTTTGCCATAGGAAAAAATACAGCTTCAATGTTTGATGCTGAACATAACGTTATAGGTGGTAATGCCACAGATAGAGCACTTATGAAGTTTTTAGGTGAAACTAAATTTAATAATATTGCTGAACGTACTGATTTAGTTGTCACAGCTTCACAGGGCTTTAATTCTACAAATAAGTTTAGTCAGGCACATATTGAGAGTACAGGAAAGACATTCTATAAGGGTGCTCCTGAAAGACTTACTGCCATGGCTACAAAATACATAGATAAAAACGGAAATGTGCAAAATCTTGATAAAGATGTATTAAATGGAAAAATTGATGCTCTTGCTGTCAAAGCTATGAGAGTTCTTGCCTTTGGTTATTCTGAAAAACCATTAGTTGAAAATAAAATTAATGATGATATTGTAATAATAGGTCTTGTTGGAATACGTGACGATGTTCGTCCGGAGGCTAAAGAAGCTATACATGAAGTTCAGAAAGCCGGAATACAGGTTGTTATGATTACAGGTGATAGACTTGAAACAGCTGTTGCAATAGCTAAAGACTCAGGTCTTATAAAATCTGAAAATGATGTTGCCATAACATCTGCACAGCTCAATGAAATGAGTGATGATGATGTTAAGAAAATTATACCTAATATAAGAGTTATAGCTAGAGCTTTACCGACAGATAAATCAAGAATGGTAAGACTTTGTCAGGAGATGAACCTTGTTGTAGGTATGACTGGTGACGGTGTAAACGACTCTCCAGCATTAAAGAGAGCTGATGTTGGTTTTGCTATGGGAAGCGGAACAGAGGCTGCTAAGGAAGCTGGAAAAATTGTTATACTTGATGATAACTTTAAATCAATAAAAGATGCTATATGGTATGGAAGAACAATATATCATAATATACTTAAGTTCTGTAAATTCCAGCTTGTAATAAATGTTGCGGCTGTTGTTGTAAGTGCTGTTGCTCCTTTCTTTGGTGTTGAGGAGCCTTTAAAGGTTACACATCTTCTTTTTGTAAACCTTGTTATGGATGGTTTGGGAGCTATTATGCTTGGAAATGAGCCTGCTCTTGAAAAATATATGAGTGAAAAACCAAGAAGAAAAGATGAAAATATTGTAAGTCGTGAGATGATGACACAGATTGTAATTATGGGTATATGGCTTACAGTATTAAGTTTTATTTATTTAAAAGCTGATATATTTAAAAATATGTTTGCAACAGAAGAACAACATCTTACATCATATTTTGTTCTTTTTATAGCAAGTGCATTGTTTAATGGATTTAATGTAAGAAATGACGGTTATGGAATATTTAAAGGTCTTAATGAAAATACAGGATTTTTAAAAGTATTCTTTGGTATAATAGTTATACAAGCCCTTATAGTAAATTCAGGTCTTGTTCCTCTTGAGATTTTCAAGTGGATTGGAAATATGTTTAGTTGTGTTCCTTTTGGATTAACTGGTTGGATAGTTGTATTTATACTTGCCTTTACAATGATACCTGTTGACCTTATAAGAAAAGTTGTTACAGGAGCAAATAATAAATAAAATAAAAATAACAGCACAGAATTTAATTCTGTGCTGTTTTATTTTTACATTTCTACTTTTTCACCATTTATATATACAGCTTTAATTGATAAATCTTTGTTTAAAAGAATAAGGTCTCCGTCTTTTCCCGGTGTTATACTTCCGCATTTATCGTATATTCCTATTGATTTTGCAGGGTTCATTGTTGCACAAGCAACAGCACTTTCAAGAGGAATATCCATTTTTGTTACTACTGTACGCATACAGTCCATAAGGTTTGTAACAGAACCTGCAAGAGCATTGTTTACTGTAAGAGTTGCTCTGTTTCCTCTTACTGTAACATCTTGTCCACCTAAAGTATACTGACCGTCTGCAAGACCTGTTGCACGCATACTGTCACTTATAAGAACAACTCTGTCATCTGTAAACATATTAAATGTTGCACGAACAACAGCTGGATGTATATGAACATTGTCACATATAAGTTCAACATATGTGTGTTTGCTGTCAAAGGCAGCTCCTACAACACCTGGGTCTCTGTGGGAGAAAGCAGGCATTGCATTGTAAAGATGTGTTACATGGTTTGCACCTCTGTCAAAAGCAAGCTTTGCTGTGTCATAATCAGCACAAGTGTGTGCTATTGATATTGCAACTTCATCTTTAACTTCATCAATGAAAGGAAATGCATCATTTGTTTCAGGGGCAATGTCAACAAGTTTTATAAGTCCGCCACTGAGTTTTTGAAAATCTCTGTACATTTCAATACTACAATTGCGGATATATGTGGCATCTTGTGCTCCTTTTTTCTCGCTGTTTATGAAAGGACCTTCCATATTTATTCCGATAAGTTTTGAACCGTACTCTCTTTTGTAATTTCCGGCTGCTTCCATAACTTTTGCGAGTTCATCAACAGAAATTGTCATTGTTGCAGGAGCTATTGAAGTTACACCAACAGAAGCTTCATATTTTGCTATTTCTTTTATAGCTTCCTCTGTACCATCGCAAAAATCATATCCCATACAACCATGGAAATGAATATCTACAAGACCTGGAATAGCATAACAATCTTCTCCGTCAATAATCTGTGATGAGTCGGAGCTTGTGCTCTGAAATTTACCGTCTTCTATAATTATTTCGCCTTTTTCAAACTTTTTGTCCTCTGTATAGACATTAACATTTTTAATAATCATAATATTTTTCTCCCTGTAACAAGATTTTTTACTTATTAAAGGTCAACTTTTGATAATGCAGCTTCGTCAGCAACAAGAACAACATCTCTATGAAGCTGAAGTATTGAAGCTGGAACTTCTGGTGTTATTGGTCCAAAGAATGCTTTTTTAACTGTTTCAGCTTTGTCTGCACCACTTACAACGATAAGTATTTTTTTAGCCTGCATTATTGTTTTGATACCCATTGTGTATGCATATTTTGGAACATCATCAGCTGATGCGAAAAATCTTTTGTTTGCTTCGATTGTGCTCTGCTGTAAAGCTACACAGTGTGTTCCTTTGTCAAATGCTTCCCCTGGCTCATTGAAACCGATATGTCCGTTATGTCCCATACCTAAAAGCTGAAGGTCTACTCCGCCTAATGACTGTATTAATTTGTCGTATCTTTCACATTCTGCATCTGAATCTTCAGCCATACCATCTGGAAGATATGTTTTGTTTGTGTCGATGTTTACATGGCTGAATAAATGGTCATGCATGAAATAATAATAGCTCTGGTCATTTTCTTTTGTAAGACCTTTGTATTCGTCAAGGTTAACGCTTGTTACTTCTGAGAAATCAAGGTCTCCTTTTTTGTACCATTCGATAAGCTGGTCATAAATTCCGATAGGTGAAGAACCTGTTGCAAGACCAAGAACACAGTCTGGTTTCATAATAATCTGTGCTGATAAAACGTTAGCTGCTTTTCTACTCATGTCTGCATAATCTTTTGCTTTGTAAATTCTCATAGTTAATCATTACCTTTCCATAATATATTTTTTAAAAAATTTGAGTTAATATAAATTTTCTTGTTTGTTTCCTTTTAATGCTTTTAATGTGTTATCGTGCATGACATCTTTTTTATATTTATCCTGTTCGGTGTAACAGGAATAAAATATGTCTGCCATGATAGCGATAGGAAATTGAGGGGATATAAGCTTTCCAAAATCTAATCTTGAACGAGTTGGAACAAGTACAATCTCGTCACAGAACTCTTTGAAACTGTCTTTGTTTGTTGCTGTTATAAGAACGGTTTTAGCACCATTTTTGTGAGCTTCTTTTAAAAAGAATATTATTTCTTCTTTTTCGCCACTTATGCTTATTCCTATTGAAAGACAATTTGGATTTTGAAAAACTGTATTCATTTTTATTAAATCGCTATCAGTGATAGCGTTAATATCTACACCTACACGCATAAAACGCATAGCCATTTCTTTTGCAGCAAGACCAGAATTTCCTATACCACATACAAAAACTCTATAAGTTGATAGATAATTGCTTATTCTAGCTACTTGAGACTCATCAACAAGTTTATATGCTTTATTTAAAAGCTCTTGATATGTATTTAGTACAAGTTTTATATTGCTTGTTGCAAATTCATTTTTTTCAACAAAACTTTCTTCATATTGATATATAAATTCTCTGTAACCTCTGTATCCACATTTTTTTGCAAATCTTGAAAGAGAGGCTTCAGACACAAAAAGTTTCTCTGAAATAGTTTTTGCTGAAAAATTAATTTTTTCACCGTTATTGATGAAAAAATCTGCAATATTTTTTTCAACTTGGGTTAAATTATTGTAGTTTGATTCTATTATTGGAATAATAGATTTTGTATAGGTTTTCATATTTACCACCATATTCTTTTAAATTTTTTTGTTTCAATTTATAAAAATACTAATTTTATATTAGCTTGATGTATTTTAAATAGAAGGAATAGGGGGTTATTATTTAAGTGCATCTGCAAAAGATTTTGTAATTAGTTGTGGTCTTGTTATTATTGAACCTACAACAACACTATATGCACCAAGCTCAATAACACGTTTTGCTTTTTCAGGTGTGTTTATATTTCCCTCCGCAATAACATGATGTTTTGATTTTTCAACTATTTTTTTTATAATTTCAAAATCGTTGGACTCAATTTTAAGATTTTTACTTTGTTCTGTATATCCTACAAGCGTTGTACCTATAAAATCAAATCCAAGTTCATCAGCATGGAGAGCTTCTTCAACTGTTGAGCAATCGGCCATAAGAAGTTGGTCAGGATATTTTTTTCTTATTTCAGCATAAAACTGGTCAATAGTAACATTGCCAGGACGTAAATTTGAAGTTGCATCAAGAGCTATTATTTCAGGTTTAACTTCCATAAGTTCATCTATTTCTTTCATTGTAGGTGTTATATAAACTTTGCTGTCACTGTAATCTCTCTTTACAATTCCAATTATAGGAAGGTCTACTTGAGTCTTTATTTCTGCTATATCTTCCTTTGTATTGGCTCTGATACCAAATGCACCGCCTTCTTTTGCTGCAAGTGCCATTCTTCCCATTATAAATGAGGAGTGTAATGGTTCATGGGGGAGGGCTTGACATGAAACTATAAGTTTTCCTTTTATATTTTCAATTTTTTTATCCATATTATTTGCACCTCTCTTCTGTAATCCTGTTAATTTCAGTATAGCATTATTAAAATTAATTTCAATAGATTGACTTGTTTATGAAAGTACTTTCAATCATTTAACTTTTTAACGATAATATTGTTTATTTTTTAGCTATTTTATATGCATATTTTACAATATTACGATTTCACTTACATTATAAAGTTTACCGGCTTCATGCCAAAAGTTGACCATATTTTATTATTTATACTTTGTAAAATATTTAGCTAAATGTACAATTTTTAAATGGAATTTTAATAATATAGATTTGTATATAATTACAGTTAATTACAGTTGTTTTGAATGTAATATTTACATAGATTGACAGGGGTTAATATATTTGATAATATGGATTTATACAAATAAAAATATATTATTTGTTATAAATTATACAATTTATCTAAAATTTAGACAAAATGAGCGGAGGGGTAATTATGAGGAGAACAATATTGAAAAAGGTTACGTCAGTTATTGCTGTGGTTGCCTTGACAATGTCATGCTGTCCTTTGAGTGTGACCGCAGCATCAAGAGACAAAGTGGAGGATTATGGAAATATATTAAATGTCTTTGGCAACCCTGATGAGGTCATATATGGAGATTATGATACTAATATGTATAATAATTTCTCCGACATGGGAGTTTGGCATGGATATTATCTTGCTTCCCCTGAAGCTTCTGATATAGTAGGAGGTTTTGCAGGACCTGTCATAATAGCAGAGGAATATCCTGTAAATCTTTCTAATTCTATATGTAAAATATCATTATATGATGAATTTGGAAAAATGTATGACCTTAATGAAGCTGAATATAGTGGAGTATATTATCCGGGGAAACTTGTTCAGACTTATGATATGGAAAAATTTCAAATTAAAATGGAGCTTATATTTGCAACAAATAGAACAGCTTTAATAAAAACAGAAATAAAAAATAAAACAATTGAGCCTATCAGTTTAAATGTTAAATGGTCAGGACAGGTTTATACAGAATATGGTGAAAAACAAAGTCCTATGGGAACAAGCCTTGAGGCTGTTGATACAGGTGTAAAAGTTAATTTTGATAAAATACGTTCTATTTGGAACTACATGACAACAGATGAAACTAAATTTGAAATTACTTTTGGTGGAGATACCACAACATCAATAGGAGGAAATGCCTATGAGACAACTCTTAAAGATGATTTGAAATTAAACCCTGGTGAAAGTAAAAAATTATGGTATGCTGAAAGCTATACATTTACTAATGAAGAATGGGAAAAAGAAAAACCTATTGTAAATGATATGCTTAAATATGGCGACAGTTATTTTACAAAAAATAATCAGCGTTGGCAAGGATATATAGATAGTACACTTTCAACAAGAAGTTCACTTCCAAAAGAGTATAAAAATGTGGCTGTAAAATCTATTGAAACTCTTATGACAAACTGGAGAAGTGACGCTGGAGCATTAAAACATGACGGTGTTGTTCCTTCTATGTCCTATAAATGGTTTATAGGTCTTTGGGCTTGGGATTCATGGAAACAGGCTGTTGGAGTTGCTCATTTTAACGGTGACCTTGCAAAAGATAATATAAGAGCTTTGTTTGATTATCAGATAACTGAAAATGACTATGTAAGACCACAGGACGCAGGTGCTATTGTTGACGCTATATTTTATAATACTGATGCATCAAGAGGCGGAGAAGGTGGAAATTGGAACGAGAGAAACTCGAAACCTCCTTTAGCTGCATGGGCCGTATATAATGTATATAAAGAAACTGGAGACATTGAATTTTTGAAAGAAATGTATCCTAAACTTGTTGCTTATCATAATTGGTGGTATACAAATAGAGACGTTGACAAAAATGGTATAGCTGAGTATGGTGCTATGGTTCATGATGCCCATTATAAATATGATGACGAGGGAAATATCATAATTGGAGAAGACGGAAAACCTGTTTTTGATGCTGAAGCTATAATTGAAGCGGCAGCTTGGGAAAGTGGTATGGACAATGCTCCAAGATTTGATGTTGAAGGTGAAGGAAAAGGCGATATTGGTGTTCGTGTATATGAAAATAAAAATGAAGCTGGAGAAACTGTTGGTTATTCAATAAATCAAGAGTCTGTTGACCTTAATGCATATCTCTATGCTGAAAAAGGTTTCCTTAAATCAATGGCTGAAATACTTGGATATACTGAAGATGTTGAAAAATATGAAAATGAAGCTGTATTGGTTAGAGATTACATAAACAAAAATATGTATGATGAAAATACAGGATTTTATTATGATTTACAGACAAATGCTGACGGCAGTGAAAAGATTTTACTTGTAAATAGAGGAAAAGGTGCTGAAGGTTGGATACCTCTTTGGGCTAAAGTATCAACTCAGGAAATTGCTGATAATGTTGTAAAAAATATTGTTGATACAGGAAAAATAAATCTTACTGTTCCATTCCCAACTGCTTCAAAAGATAATACAAAATTTGCTCCTTCTAAATATTGGAGAGGTCCTGTTTGGTTAGACCAAGCTTTGTATGGTGTTGAAGGATTACAGAATTATGGATATGAAAGAGAAGCAAAAGCCATGACAGAAAAATTATTTAAGAATGCAGAAGGTCTTATGGGTGATGGTCCTATTCGTGAAAATTATAATCCTGAAACAGGAGAAGGATTACATACAAAGAACTTTAGCTGGTCAGCTTCATCATATTACACACTTTTCTGTAATATACTTTCTAATAATGGTAAAACAACATCACAGGAAGGTTTTGAAATACCTGTAAATATTGAGACTGTTGAAGATACAGAAAATAATGTAATAGAATAATATAAATAAAAAAGGCGTCTGATTATTCAGACGCTTTTTATTTATGCAAATTATGCAATTATTCGGAAACTTTTGCACAACTTTCTCTTTCTATAAGATAATAAGGAACGATAATTTTTGTTGCAAATAAATCAGGCTGTTCTATATGATTTATCATCTGTGAAGCTGCTTCAATTCCTAATTGATATGAATTTATATCTATTGAAGTAAGCTTTGGAAAAGTTAGTCTTGAGAATATTGAATTGTTAAAACCTATTATTGATATGTCTTCTGGTATTTTTAATCCTAATGAAAAAACTGTTCTCTGTAATGCTACTGCAAGCATATCATCACATACTATAAGAGCTGTTGGTCTCTCTTCCATTGATAAAAGCTCTTTTATTTTTATATCCTCATCATCGGGAATATATGGAACTTCTATGCAATATTTGTTGTCAAAAGGTATATTATTTTCGTTTAATGCTATTATATATCCTGATTTTCTGTCATTTGAAAAAACTTTTATGCTGTCTGTTCCAACATATCCTATTTTCCTATGACCTAGATTTATAAGATACTGACAGGCTTCTTTTCCTGCCTGAATGTTGTCATTATCAACATATATTGTGTCATTAATCATTTTTGTTGCTTTTCCTATAAGAACAAAAAGAAGATTTTCTTCATACATATAGTTTATTATATTGTCATCAACATTTGAATATAAAAATATAAATCCGTCAACATTAGCATTTTGTATGCTTGCCATAATTTCAGCTTCTGTTCCTCCTGTTATGGCTGTGACAGTATAGCCTTTTTGATTACAAAATTGTCCTACTCCTCTTATTGCTTCCAAATAGAATGAGTTTTCATAGGCATCTTTTAGAGATGCTGGAAATACTACACCTACGGTTTTTGATATTTTATTTTCAATAGTTGTTGCCTGTATATTAGGTTCATAACCAAGTTCGGCCATAGCTTTTCTAACTTTTGCCTTTGTCTGTTCACTTATGGAAGGGTGGTTGCGGCAAGTTCTTGAAACTGTGGACGGTGAAACACCTGCAAGTTTTGCAACATCTTTTATAGTCATTTTAAACACCTCCAATTATGATTTTATTTTATAAAAATAGAAAATAAAAGTCAATTACTCTTGTTGCATTACTTTAAAAGGTAATTTTTTAAATATATTGCATAAAAATTAACATGAAATTTTATGCAATATATACTGTGAAATTTTACGCAAATAGTTGCGTAAAATTAGTAAATTTTAAGGGTGATTTTACGCAAATAGTTATTGAAATTATGAAAAGAAAGGATTATAATATGTTTGTAATCAAAAATGAAGGGGAGACCAATACTAATAAAATTATTGTATGCGCAAACAATAATGCAATTTGCATTAAAATTTTTGATGTGTTTTCTGGAATTTGTTTTTGTAAAGACATTTAATATTTTGCATAATTAGTGTTATAATGAAATTTTGAAAAATCGGTTCTTGGAGGGGATTTTATGGGAGAACAGAAAAAAAACAAAATTTTGGAGATTAAAGCTCCTATCTCAGGAAAAGCGGTACCTTTAAGTGAAGTACCAGACCCAGTGTTTTCAGAAAAAATGATGGGTGACGGTTTAGCAATTATTCCTGCTGAAGGTAAAATTTACAGCCCTGTAAATGGTGAAATAATAATGGTTTCAGCAACAAAACATGCCTATGGAATACTTGCTGATGATGGAACAGAACTCCTTATACATTTTGGTCTTGAAACTGTTGAACTTAATGGAGAAGGATTTAATGTTTTAGTTAAATCAGGAGATAAAGTTAAAGTTGGAGATATTATATCAGAGGTTGACTATGAAAAACTTAAAGAAAAAAATATAAATATGATAACTCCTGTACTTATATGTAATGGTTCTGAAGACCAAAAAATTAACTGTACATATGGTAATGTTGAAAAAGGAAAAGATGTAATTATAAAAGTTGAAAAAATTAATGAAAATGTAGAAAATACCGTTGAAGAAAAATCAGAAGAAAAAGAAAACAAAAAATTTAAAATAGATTTTGACTTTCTTCAGAAATTAGGTAAAGTTTTAATGACTGTTATAGCAGTTATGCCTGCTGCTGGACTTATGATTTCTCTTGGGAAACTTGTGCAAATGGCGGGTGCTGATATGTCATTTATGCTTACTGTTGGAAGCACAATGGAGAATATAGGTTGGGGTGTAATAAATAACCTTCATATACTTTTTGCTGCTGCAATAGGTGGTTCATGGGCTAAAGAAAGAGCTGGCGGTGCTTTTGCTGCTATAATTGCTTTTATACTTATAAATGTAATTACAGGTTCAATATTTGGTGTTACAACAGAAATGCTTTCTGACCCTACTGCTGTTACTCATACTCTTTTTGGTCAGGAAATAGCTGTAAATGGTTATTTTACATCAATACTTGGAAAAGCTGCTCTTAATATGGGTGTGTTTGTTGGTATTATATCAGGTTTTGTTGGTGGTGTTGTTTATAATAAATATTATAATTTCAGAAAATTACCTGATGCTCTTTCATTCTTTAATGGAAAAAGATTTGTACCTTTAATGGTTATAGTTTATTCAGTTGTTATTTCAATAATTTTAAGTATAGTATGGCCTTTTATACAGACTGGAATTAATAATTTTGGTATTTGGATTGCAAATTCTTCAGATACTTCTCCAATACTTGCACCTTTTGTATATGGAACTCTTGAAAGACTTCTTATACCTTTCGGTCTTCATCATATGCTTACTATTCCTATTAACTATACATCTTTTGGTGGAACTTATGAGATTATGACAGGAATAAATGCTGGAAGCGAAGTTTTTGGTCAGGACCCTCTTTGGCTTGCATGGGTAACAGACCTTATTAATTTCAAAGATGCAGGAGATATGGCTTCATACAATGCACTTCTTGCAAATGTTACACCAGCTAGATTTAAAGTTGGTCAGATGATAGGTGCAACAGGTCTTATACTTGGTATTGCCTTTGCTATGTATCGTAGAGTTGATGTTGATAAGAGAGCAAAATATAAATCAATGTTTATTTCAACAGCTTGTGCTGTATTCCTTACAGGTGTTACAGAACCTATTGAGTTTATGTTTATGTTTGCAGCCCTTCCTTTATATATTGTTTATGCTGTTTTACAGGGAATTGCCTTTGCTATGGCTGGTGTAATAAACTTAAGACTTCACTCTTTTGGTAACCTTGAACTTTTTACACGTATACCTATGTCAATAAAAGCAGGCCTTTCAGGTGATATTATAAATTTTGTTATTTGCGTAATTGTATTTTTTGTTGTAGGATATTTTGTAGCATATTATATGATTGGAAAATTCAAATTTGCTACTCCTGGTCGTCTTGGAAATTATGACGGTTTAGGCGATGATGATGAAACATCATCAAAATCTGCAAAAGGTGGAAATAAACAGGCAGAAAATATAATAGCACTCTTAGGAGGCAGAGAAAACATAAAACTTGTTGATGCTTGTATGACACGTTTAAGAGTAACTGTAAAAGACCCTAGTAAAGTTGCTGATGTTGAACAGTGGAAAAAGAATGGTGCTATGGGACTTGTCAAAAAAGACAATGGAATTCAGGCTGTTTATGGACCAAAAGCAGATATTTTAAAATCTGATATTAACGATATTTTATAAATAGTCTGGAGAGATAATTATTATGAAGCTCATTACTTTAAACACACATAGTATTGTTGAAAAAAATTATGAAAAGAAACTTGAATTATTTGCTGATATGATAAAAGATTTAAAGCCTGATGTCTTTGTACTTCAAGAGTCAAATCAGTCAAGAGATGCAAAAGAAGTTCCAAAAGAAGAACTTATAGGTTGTGTTGGAACTGATATGCCAATAAAAGAAGATAATAACGCTTTTGCTGTTTCAAAACTTCTTATAAAAAGAGGACTTAACTATAATTGGTATTGGAACAGTGTTAAATTAGGCTTTGATATTTTTGATGAAGGTCTTGCAGTATTTTCAATTAAGCCTGTTGAAAATTTTGAATATTTTTATATGTCTGATGTAAAGGATTATGATAATTGGAAAACAAGAATATCAGTAGGTTTTACTGTCAATGATAATGGAACTAAAAAAAGTTTTTATAGTGTTCATTTCGGTTGGTGGAATGATGATGAAGAAAACTTTAAGGGACAGTGGACTAATCTTTTGAAACATTTTGAAAATAGAAATGACGAAACTATATATGTAATGGGAGATTTCAATTCTCCTTCTCATATAAAAGGTGAAGGATATGACTTTGCTCGCTTATCAGGTTGGTATGATATGTATGAATTGGCAGAGAGCAAAGATAGTGGTGTAACTGTATGTGATAACATTGACGGTTGGAAAGATAAAGTTGTTGATGAAAATGGTATGAGAATTGACTATATATTCTCAAATAAACCTGTAAAAATGAAGTATCACAATGTTGTGTTTAATGGAGTTAATGGGCCTGTTGTATCTGACCATTTTGGAATAATTGCAGAAGAATAGGAGTAATTTTATGAGAGCAAGTGGAATTTTAATGCCTATAAGCTCTATACCTTCAAATTATGGTATAGGTTGTTTTGATAAATATGCATATGAATTTGTAGATAAACTTTCTAAGGCTGGTCAAAAATATTGGCAGATATTGCCTTTAGGCCCTACTGGCTATGGTGATTCACCTTATCAGTCTTTTTCAACTTATGCAGGAAATCCTTATTATATTTCTCTTGATGAACTTATAAATGAGGGACTTCTCACTAAAGAGGAATGTGACAGTGTAGATTTCGGCAGTGGAAACTATGTTGATTATAAAAAAATATTTGACGGAAGATTTAAAATATTAAGAAAAGCCTATGAAAGAAGTAACATAGCTGAAAATGATGATTTTAATAAATTCAAATATATAAATGGATATTGGCTTAATGACTATGCTCTTTATATGGCTGTAAAAGATTTCTTTGCTGGTAAAGAGTGGACAAAATGGCCTGAAGATATTCGCCTTAGATATGGCTATGCTTTGGATTATTACCGCAGAGAATTATATTTTGATATTGAGTTTTATGAATTTATGCAGTATAAATTCTGGAACCAGTGGTATAAATTAAAAAGTTATGCCAATGAAAAAGGTATAAAAATTATAGGTGATATTCCTATATATGTTGCCTTTGACAGTGCTGATACATGGGCAAACCCTAATTTATTTCAGCTTGACAATGAGAATAAGCCTGTTGCAGTAGCAGGTTGTCCTCCTGACGGTTTTTCAGCAACAGGTCAGCTTTGGGGAAATCCTTTATATGACTGGAATTATCACAGAAATACAGGTTATGAATGGTGGGTTAAACGTATTGAATATTGTTACTATGCCTATGATGTTGTAAGAATTGACCATTTTAGAGGTTTTGATGAGTATTATTCAATACCTTATGGAAGTACAACAGCAATAGATGGCCATTGGGAAAAAGGTCCTGGAATGGAACTTTTTAATACTATAAATTATAGACTTGGTCATAAAGAGATAATTGCTGAGGACTTGGGATATCTTACAGACAGTGTAAGACAGCTTGTAAAAGATAGCACTTATCCGGGAATGAAAGTTTTTGAGTTTGCTTTTGACTCAAGAGATTCAAGTAGTGCCAATGATTATTTACCTCACAATTATACAGATAATTGTATTGTATATACAGGTACTCATGATAATGAAACTCTTATGGGATGGTTTAAATCTATAAAACCAGAAGAAAAAAATATGCTTTTGAAATATATTCATTCAAAATCTGAAAAAGATAGTGACATACTTGATGATTGTATATGTGCTGTAATGGGAAGTGTTGCAAAAACTTGTATAATTCCAATTCAGGACTGGCTTGGTCTTGACAACAGTGCAAGAATAAATACTCCTTCAACATTGGGCAATAACTGGAAATGGAGACTTGACAGAAATCAATTTACAGAGGAACTTTCAAATAAAATATTAGATATAACAAGAATATATGGAAGATAATAAAAAACACAGACAGTTTTTGCTGTCTGTGTTTTTGTGTTACTTAATTTGATTTGTCAAAATCTTCAAATACTATTTCCATATCTTCATAAAGGTCAGGATAAAGCATAAGTATGTTTTTAACAGATTTTTGGGCTTCTTTATCAGCTTCAATAAGAAGTCCGTTTTCTATTGCCTTTTTCTCCATTTTTTTCTTCTCTTCTGTGGTAAAATCAGCATAATCCTTAACACTAATTTGATTGAAAACGTTTTTTGTTTCGTCAAATACTTCTATGGAGTCCTCTTTAATTTCATGGGAAATTATTTGAGATGTGGGAAGGTCTATTTTTATTTTTTTATCTGATACATCTACTTTTATGTCATCTATTGATATTCCTGCAAGTATAACTCCGTCATAAGATATTGTAAATGACTTTTGTGAAAATGGTATTGTTATACCTTTAAATTCTGAAGCATCTTCAAATTTTCCAAAGTTTGTATACAAATATTTTATTGATGAAATTGTATCTGCATTTTCAATTCTTGAATATATGAGAGATGAAGTTATTTCTGGCTCTTTTTCGTTATCATTTATTGATGATATAAAAAAATACAGAAGAAAACAGAAAAAAATTAAAAATGCTATTATCAATACAAAAACTATATTTGCTGCGGTTTTTCCCATTTTATCTTTAAGATGTTTAAAAAACATTTTTATCACCTCTTGTTACAGTATACAACAAAAAAGGACTTCAAAAAAGATTAATATTGGACCTGCACCTAATTTTATTGTTGCCATAATATAAAATATAATTATTTTATGGGGGTATTTTTGTGGGCAGATTTATTATTGAGGGAGGAAATACTCTTAAAGGTGAAATTGAAATTTCTGGAAGTAAAAATTCTGCATTGCCTATACTTGCATCAACAGTACTTTTAAAAGGTGTCAGTGTTATTAACAATTGTCCTCAGATTTCAGATGTTTTTAAAATGATAGAAATACTTCGTATTTTAGGTTGTGAAGTAGAGTTCTCAAAGGGTACTGTTGTTATTGACTCAACAAATGCAGACTGTTGTGAAATACCTTCATGTATATCCGAAAAAATGAGGTCCTCTGTTGTTTTTATGGGAGCTGTACTTGGAAGATTTAATGAAGTTATTACAGGCTATCCGGGAGGCTGTGAGATAGGTGAAAGACCTATTGATTTTCATATAAAAGCCTTTTCAAAAATGGGTGTTGATTTTGAGGAGAATGGCTGTTATATAAGAGGTTTTGGAAATTGTTTTTTGGGGACTGATATTAATTTAGATTTTCCGAGTGTTGGAGCTACTGAAAATATAATGATTTTAGGTGCAGTTTCAAAGGGCATTACAACAATATATAATGCAGCTAAAGAACCAGAAATTGTGGATTTGCAAAATTTTTTAAATAAAGCTGGTGCAAAAATTACAGGTGGTGGAACGGATACTATTTATATTGAAGGTGTTAAGGAGCTTTTTGGGACAGAGTATAATATACAGAGAGACAGAATTGAAGCTGGTACATTTATGTGTGCTGTTGCAGCCACTGGAGGAAAAGCCTTTTTAAAATATGCAAAAGCTGAAGATATGCGACAAACTGTATTGAGACTTTCAGAAACCGGTTGTATAATAAAGGAATATAATGATGGTATTTACATTAAAAGGGAGAATATACTTAAACCTGTAAATATTATAAGGACTGAACCTTATCCAGGATTTCCAACAGATATGCAGCCTCAAATTATGAGTGTGTTGACATTGGCAAAGGGAACAAGTATTATTATTGAAACAGTGTTCGAGTCTAGATTTAAACATATACTTGAACTTTGTAAAATGGGGGCGGATATATCTTTTAATGAAAGAACGGCTGTTATAAAAGGTGTTCCAAAACTTAAAGGTGGTTTTGTTAATTGTCGTGACCTTAGAGGTGGAGCGTCTCTTATAATTGCGGGACTTTCTGCCAGTGGAAGAACATTTGTCGATAATTCCGTATATGTTGAAAGGGGCTATGAAAATATTGTGGAAAAAATATGTCTTCTTGGAGGTTGTATTAAACTCCAGAAGTAATATTTTAGGGAGGAAATATACTTGAGTATTCAAAAGAATAAGCAAAGTTTTGAAAATGTTGAGGATTTTCAGTATCATAAAGAAAAAAGGGAAAAACAAGCTAGAAAAGAGAGAAGAAAGGCTAAGGCTAGAAAAAGGAATAAAATAATAATTATAACATCAATAATTGTTATTGTTATTCTCATGTCTCCTGCCTTTCAGATAAAGACTATAAATGCTACACAGATTAAAAAATATACACAGTCACAGATTATTGAAAAAACCGGTATACGTGAGGGCATGAACCTTGTATTTCTAAGTAAAAGAGAAGCCCTTAGAAATTTTAAAAATGACCCATATATCGAAAGTTGTGAAATAGATAAACAGCTTCCTAATACTGTGAATATTAATGTTAAAGAAAGACGAGTGAGGGGATATGTGCCCTATATGGGTTCATATCTTTACATAGATGAATATGGGCGTGTTCTTGACGTACAAACATCATATACAGAGCCTTTGCCTATTGTTAAGGGGCTTGAGTTTAGTGAATTTAAGCTTGGTGAGACTTTAGATGTAAAAAATACCAAATCTTTTGATGTAATAGTAAAAATAGCACAGATGATGACAAAATATGAGCTTTTAGATTTGGTTGTCAGTATTGATGTAAGCAATCCTTCTGATATACACGCATATTCCAATAATGTGGAAATACTTTTAGGTGATATAAGTGATTGTGACAAAAAAATTCGAACCATGGCTGAAGTTCTTAAAAAGCTTCCAGAAGGTGACAGAGGAACTCTTGATTTGAGAGATATGTCAAAACCTATAATATTCAAATACCTCACATAATTTTATATAAAGGTAGGATGTGAATTTTTTGAAAAGTTATAAATATGCAGTGGCATCAATGACAGCTGTTTGTGTTGTTTTAGGTGTGATAATAGGTATACAGTTTAAGACTGTTAAAAATCAGCCTAAAGCAACAGATATTCAAAGGGTAAGTGAGCTTTCAGCAGAGCTTAAAAATGTTATTGATGAAAAAGATGCTTTATATGAAAGGCTTATGGAGAGTGAGGATAAAGTGAGAGAATATGAAAAATCTCAGTCTGATGTAAGCCAATCTGTAAAACTTTTAAATGATGAACTTGAAAAGACTAGAATGCTTGCCGGTGTAACTCCTGTTAAGGGTAGAGGTGTACAAGTTACTATGAATGACAGTTCATATAATAAACAGGAAAATGTTGACCAAAATGCTTATCTTGTTCATGCAGAAGATATTCTTTCTGTTATAAATGAGCTTAATGTAGGTGGTGCGGAAGCTATTGAAATTAATGGTCAAAGAATAGTTTCTACATCATCTGTAAGATGTGCAGGTTCTGTTGTAAATGTAAATGGTGTTAAAATTGCCGCACCTTTTGTTATAACAGCCATAGGAGACCCTGACATTCTTGAATCTGCTCTTACAATGTCTGGCGGTGTTGTTGATTCATTGGCGCCTTGGGGAATTGAAATATCAATAAAGAAAAGTGATGAAGTTAAAGTTGCTGGATATAATGGTGTTATACAGTATAAAGAGGCAACAGTGGACAAGGAGTGATTTTTTTGATATATATTTTACCTGTTATAGGAATTATTGTGGGAATATATGCAGGGGTACAAAGTCCTTATGTATTTCCTCAAGCCTATTCTCCTTATGTGGCAATAGGTATTCTTGCCTGTATAGACTCTGTCCTTGGTGGAATAAAAGGCATGACAGAGAAGAATTTTAATATAGGTATATTTATTTCAGGATTTTTTGGTAATGCTTTAATAGCTGTTGCTATGATTTTTATTGGAAAAAATCTAAATATTGATATGAGTATTGCTGCAATTGTTGTTTATGGTTCAAGAGTATTTCAGAATTTTGCACAGATAAGAAGATTTGTGTTGAATAAACGGGAAAAAAAGGATAATATATAAATGATAATTGTACTTATTAATAGTGGTAAATTATAATAATATGTTGTATAATATTTATTCAGATAGATATTTGCTAGTTACTAGGAGGGGATTTTTTTGCTCGAATTTGATATAACACAGAGCAACGTTGCACAGATAAAGGTTATTGGTGTCGGCGGTGGCGGTAATAATGCTGTAAATAGAATGATAGAGGACGGTTTAGAGGGTGTTGAATTTATAGCTGTTAATACAGATAGTCAGGACCTTATTAAATCAAAGGCGCCTATGAAAATACAGATTGGTGAGAAACTTACAAAAGGACTTGGAGCAGGTGGAGACCCTGCAAAAGGTGAAGCTTCTGTTGAAGAGAGTAAAGAAGAAATTTCTCAGGCTCTTAAAGGAGCTGATATGGTTTTTATAACAGCTGGAATGGGTGGAGGTACTGGAACTGGTGCTGCTCCAAGAATTGCTGAAATTTCAAAGGAAATGGGAATACTTACAGTAGGTGTTGTTACAAAACCATTCACTTTTGAAGGTAAGAAAAGAATGTCAAATGCGGAGAGAGGTATCGAAGCACTTAAAAACAGCGTGGATACTCTTGTAATTATACCTAATCAGCGTCTTCTTGCTATAATTGACAAGAAAACAACTCTTATTGAAAGTTTCAGAAAAGCTGATGAAGTTTTAAGACAGGGTGTTCAGGGTATATCTGACCTTATTTCAAAACCTGGTGTAATCAATCTTGACTTTGCTGACGTTAGAACAATAATGGCTGATAAGGGCGTTGCTCATATGGGAATTGGTCGTGCAAGTGGTGAGAATAAAGCTGAAGCTGCTGCAAAAGCTGCTATACAGAGTCCTCTCCTTGAGACAACTATTGAAGGAGCAAGAAGCGTTCTTATTAACTTCAGTGGTGATGAAAACCTTGGTCTTCTTGAAGCTGATGAAGCTGCAAACCTTATTAGAGAGTCTATTGACCCAGAAGCTGAAATTATATTCGGTACTACAATAAATGATGAACTTAATGATGAGGTTGTTGTAACAGTAATTGCAACAGGTCTTGGAGAAGAAAGAAAAGAGACTGTTAAAGCTACTGAGACAAAAACTACAACAGTTAAACCTGCTGTTTCTGCAACTGAAGAAGTGAAAGAAACTTTAGAAGAAGAAATTGCTAAGAGAGAAAGCCTTGAGAGAAGAGGATTTGATTTTGGCGGAAGTGGAATAGGAGTAGATATTGATATTCCTAAATTTTTAAGAAGAAGATAATTTAATATATATAACACAAAAGCATAGTTTGAACTATACTTTTGTGTTATATAAAAAATAAAAAAATGTCATATTATTTTTTTGAGTATATCAGTATATATTACAAATTTCGTAGAGGTACAGCCTTATAATGTATTATACAGATTTGCATTAGAGGGTGCTTTATATGGAGTTTGAGATATATGCTGATATTTTTTTTATTATTAATTTTTTTATGAACTTCTCTGTTTTATGGGTTTCAGCTTTTATTATTAAGAATAGAATAAAAATATCAAAAATATTTGGAGGAGCCTTTATAATAACAATACTTTACATGGTAATGTTATTTAATAGTTTTTTTCATAGATTTTATGGTATTTTTGCCGGTCAGATTATATTGATTTTAGGTGTTATATTTGTTTTTAAACCTTCAACATTATACAAAACTTTTATACATACTGTTAGAACAGACATAATTTCAGCCTTTTTTTGTGGAATTATAATTATGCTTTCAAATATTTTTCAAGGCTTTGATGAAAGCATTTTAAGTATATACAGGGGATTTTCAAGTAAAATAATGATACTTTCGGCAATTTTTGTATATTTATTAATTTTTGTTTTTAGAAAATATATTTTAAAAACTCTTAATTGCGAAAAATTTTGTAATGCAGAAATATTTTTTAATAATAAAAGTATAAAACTCACAGCTCTTATAGACACAGGAAATGAACTTAAAGACCCTTTAAGCGGAAAATCGGCTATAATTGCCCAGACAATAGATATAGTTAAACTTTTTGATACTGATACAGCTATATCAATACTTGAAAATGCAAGAGCTGAGCCGGAAATAATAATAGGAAGTATAAAAAATAGTGATTTATTAAAAAAAATAAGACTTCTTCCTTTTAAAAGTATTGATAATGATAGAGGGCTTATGATTGGATTTTTGGCAGATAAAATTAAAATAACTTTGTCGGACGGTCGGCAAAGAGAGATTGAAAATATTACTGTTGGAATGTATGGTGGAGAGCTTTCACCTAAAAGAATTTATAAAGCTGTACTTGATTATGAGAGTTGTAATTTTTAGGAGGGGTTTGATTTGAATATACGATTTTGGATTTTTAAAATAAAGTATGAAATTCGTATTATTTTTAACAGATTGAGAAGAAAAACTTTTGATGAAATATATTACATAGGCGGAAGTGATGTTTTTCCTCCGCCTCTTACACCAGAGGAGGAAAATGCACTTATGGAAAAATTAGGCGGTGATGAGGATAATACAATAAAAGCTGTTCTTATTGAGAGAAATCTTAGACTTGTGGTTTATATAGCAAGAAAATTTGAAAATACGGGTATAAATGTTGAGGACCTTATATCTATTGGTACAATAGGACTTATAAAAGCTATAAATACATTTAATCCTGAAAAGAAAATAAAACTTGCTACCTATGCATCAAGATGTATAGAAAATGAAATACTTATGTACCTTAGAAGAAATAGCCGTATACGTTTAGAGGTTTCAATAGATGAGCCTTTGAATGTAGATTGGGAGGGTAACGAACTTCTTTTATCTGATATATTGGGAACCGATAATGATGTTATTTATAAAGATATTGAAAATGAGGTTGATAGAGAGCTTTTAAAAAAAGCTATGAATAAATTGTCTAAGAGAGAAAAAAAGATTGTAAGTTTAAGATTTGGCGTTATGGGTGACGGTGAGGAAAAAACTCAAAAAGAGGTTGCTGATATGTTGGGTATTTCACAGTCTTATATATCACGTCTCGAAAAGAAAATTATTTCTCGTCTTAAAAAAGAAATTAATAAAATGGTATAATTTATTGACAGATTATATATTTTTGCTGTATGGTTTATATATAATAAGTATATAAAAATGTAAAGGGGCGGTGGAAATGAATACCATGAATCTTACAGAAGACGGAAAAATTAAAACCATACGGTATTTAAAGGCAACTCATGAGGACTTTGCAAAATTAGTAAATGAAGGTAAAAAGGTCATTGATGAGTTTAATACTATGGAAAGTAAAACCGGAATTACTATGGAGATGTGTAAAGAAAAGATTAAAGAAGGTAAAATTGATACTGTTACCATTGACGGAGAGGAAAAAGATATACTTTGGCTTTATACATATTATGTGGAGAAAAAATCAATACTTGACGGCTATAACAGAGCCTATAAATTCCTTATGGAGGAGGGCGTTGATGAACTTCTTCTTTCAATAGATATAGGTCCTGAAAGCTATAATTATAACTTTTATAAACTTTGTCTTGAAAATTAATTTTTGCGGCGGTATATCCGCCGTTTTTTTAGTTGTATTTTATTTTTTATCAATTTATAATTATGAAGCACAATAAAACATAATAAGTACAATAAGGAGGGATAATATGGCAAAAACTGATGAGCTTTTTAAAAAACTTTTGATTGAAAAAACTGTTGAGTGTGAAAAATTAACAGGAATAAAGGGTGAGAAATTTATTCAGAATATTGAAAAATTTGGAGCTGTTGAGGCTTGTAGAAATACTCTTAAAAGAAAACAATATTTTAATGGATTTTTACAGTTAAAAGAAAAAAACAGACTTGATTTATCTGTGGAGGCTCTTGTGACTGACAGTAGATTTTCAACCCTTTTCAGTGATGATGAAGTTAATTTCTGTTTTGAAAGTTTATGCGAAGCCGGATATTTTAACTAAAAAAATAAAAGTGCGTTATAAAAACGCACTTTTTTGTTTTAATAAAAACTGCTTACTATTGGAACTATAAAAACTGTCATAACTCCTGCAATAACTATTGATAAACTTCCCATAGCTCCCACAAGCTCATCAATCTGTATTGCTCTTGATGTTCCTATGGCGTGAGTTGCTGTTCCAACAGATAGACCAAGAGCTATTTTATTGTCAATTTTAAATATTTTTGAAAATACTGTTATAAATGCAGCTCCTATAATTCCTGATACAACAACGCCTACACAGGTTACACCTGAAATTCCTCCAAGTTCTTCTGTTATTCCTAAAGCTATGGCTAAAGTAACTGATTTTGGCATTAAACCATAAAAAACTGAGTCGGATATATTCCAAAGTTTAGAGAGTATAAATATTGTCATTGTACAGGATATACAGCCACAAAATATACTTATGAGTATTGCCCATAAATTCTTTTTTAATATTGACATCTGTCTGTAAAGAGGTATGGCAAAAGCCACGGTTGCAGGTGTAAGCATAAATTGAAACATACTTCCTCCTATATAATAGTCTTCATAATCTATTCCTGTTATTAATAGAAAAACTATTACAAATATTATAGCTATCAATAGAGGATTGAATATTACAAGTTTTGTTTTACGGTTTATTATAATACCTATTTGAAAAGCTATTATTGTCAAGAATATACCGAAAAGCCCGTTTCCGAATACATCACTGTAAACATTTGAGAACATTTAATCTTTACCACCTTTCTGTATATTCATTATAATTTGCGCAACCTTTCCTGTGATAAAGAAACTTATTACTGTCGATATTATTATTACACCGAATATTTTAAATATTTCTCCTCTTATAGCTCCATAGCTTGTTATAAGTCCTGCACCTACTGGAACAAACATTATTGTCATTATTGAAAGAAGAAAATCGGCGGCAATTTCAACTTGCTCAAGTTTTACTGCTTTTACACATAAAAGTATGAACATTACAATCATACCCCATACACTGCCCGGCACTGGTAATGGTATTATACTGTTTAGAAATGTTCCAAAAAGTGAAACACCAATTATTATGCCAAACTGAATTAGTCCATTCATAAAAATTCGCCTCCATATAAATTTATTTATTTAATTTCCTGATAAAAGCCTAACCCCTAACTCCATTATTAAAAATTTTTATTATATTAATTAATTTCGTTTTTTCATACTAAAGTATCTGCGAAAATATTCTGTCAAAATTTTTGAAGGCTATTTTTTCAGCAGTTTCTTTTCCATATCTTTTATAAATTTCAGTTACAATTTTTGATATACATGAAACTTCCAAAAGCCCTTCTGGTGCACTTTCTATTCCGTCATAGTCACAGCCGAAACCTATAATATCATCACCGGCAATATTTATTATATGGTCTATATGTCTCATAACATCATCAATATTACAATGTTCTTTTTCTGAAACAAAATTACTGTAAAGGTTTATACCCATAACACCACCAATATTTTTGAGCTCAATGATTTGTTCATCAGTTAGATTTCTTTTTGAATTACATATTGTCCTTGAATTTGAATGACTTGCTATAAAAGGTTTATCTGAAATTCTTAAAACATCATAAAAACCTTTGTCACAGAGATGAGATACATCTACAATCATACCTTTTTTATTCATATGTTTTACAACATTTTTTCCGAAGTCTGTAAGATTTTCATCACCATAAAAAGCCCCACAGCCAATATGATTTTTATAGTTCCATGTTAAAGTCATAAGTCTTACACCTTTTTCATAAAAATCTTCAAGTTTTTCAAGACTTCCTTCTATGGCTTCACCACCTTCAATTGATAATATTGAAGATATTATGTTGTTTTTTCTGTTTTTAATTATGTCATTGTATGTATTTACATGAGATATAATATTGCTGTTTTTATTGATTTCAGCATTATAAAAATCTATACAACGACAAGTTTCATTATATGCATCAGAATAGTATTCTTTTTCAAGCCATATAGCAAATGTTTCTGTTGAAACTGTGTTTTTCATTCTTTCCAAGTCAATATGAATATTGTTCTTAAAAAGATTTTGATTTTCTCTTTTACATTTTACAATGGTGTCACAATGCATATCTGTTATTTTTATATTTTCTGTCATTTTCACAAAAACACCTCTTAGATACATGATAATAAAATTATATCATAAATCTATATTAAAATTACAACTAAAAAACAGAGACTAAATATTTAGCCTCTGTTTTATTTGATTTTAAATATAATCAAGAACATCTTTTACAGCTGATATATGAGATTTTATAACATTTTCAAGTTCTTCTTTGTTTTCTTCTTCTAAGAGTCTTACAATAGTTTTATGTTCGTCAAAAAGTTTTCTCTGTTTTGATGAAGGCATTTTTGCCATTGTATAAAGATAGAAAGCTGAGCCTACACTCCAGTTTGTATCGTAAAGTCTTAAAAGCTGTTCGTTGTCTGAAAGTTCTACAAGTGCTCTATGAAAATCAGACTCAATAGAAGATGCCATTCTGTAATCATCGTCATTTATTTCATCAAATTTATGAAGAATGTCTTTCATATATTTGAGTTTATCAGGATTTTTTAAGACATTTTCAACTGCTTTTTTTACAGCATATGTTTCAAGTAACATTCTTACTTCTATTATGTCTTTTATTTGTTTTTTGGAAAGCTGTCTTACAATAGTTCCTCGTCTTGGAATTGCCTCTGCAAGACCTTCGGCAACTAGCCTATTTATTGCTGCATTTACAGGTGTACGGCTTATCCCCAATTCCTCCGCAATATCCTGTGTAGAAAGTTTTTTTCCTGCTTCATATTTTCCTGTAAGAATATTTTCACGTATGACAGCAAGAGCGTACTCAAGTAATGATGTTGGCTGTTCCATTTTTATTCCCCACTTTTTTATACATTATTATTTGGTAAACTTTGTATTTTAAAATTATTATACTAACATAAATATGTTTTGTAAATGTTATACACTTATATTTTACTAAAGTTATATACAAATTGAAATATATGGTCTAAAATTAAATAAAACTTTATTGATAATATTTATTAAAGGGGAATTTGTTGTGTTTTCATATGAAATAATAGATTATATAGAAAAATATAAAAAGAAATTTTTTGATGTAAGTAAAGATATATGGGATTTGGCTGAATGTAGATATGAGGAATATAAATCAGCTGAAATTTTTGCAAATTTATTGGAAGATGAAGGTTTTGAAGTTGAAAGAGGAATAGGAAAAATACCTACTGCTTTTAGTGGTAAATTTGGAGAGGGTAAGCCTTATATTGCAATATTGGGAGAGTATGACGCTCTTGAAGGTTTAAGTCAAAAGAGAGATACTTTTTGTTACTCTCCTTTGGAGGGTAAAAATTCAGGTCATGGCTGTGGTCATAATATACTTGGTGTGGCTGCTCTTATGGCTGCTTGTGCCCTTAAATATGCTGTTGAAAAGGGTGATTTGAAGGGTACAATATACTTTTTTGGATGTCCTGCTGAGGAGAATGGCTCTGGTAAAACATTCATGGTTAGAGAAGGAGTTTTTGGTGGAATGGATATAGTTTTAGCTTGGCACCCTGAGTGTATAACTACTATAACTCCTTCTGGCTGTTATGCTCATAATGGAAAGTATTATAGTTTTAAGGGCAAGGCTTCCCATGCTGCCGCTGCTCCTGAACTTGGAAGAAGTGCTCTTGATGCTGTGGAGCTTATGAATGTAGGTTCAAATTTCCTTCGTGAACATATACCAACAGAGGCCAAAATACACTATGCTATAACTAATGCTGGAGGAATGTCTCCTAATATAGTTCAGGAAAATGCAGAGGTTTTATACACTGTTAGAGCTCCTAAAATGGATATGGTGTTATCTATAACAGAGCGTGTTGATAATATTGCAAAAGGTGCTGCTCTTATGACAGGAACAGAAGTAAGTGAAAGAACTGTAAATTCTTATGCTGACATTATAACAAACAGTGTTATAAATAATGTTATTGAAAATGTTATGAATTATATATTACCAATAGATTATACAGAAGATGAGTTTTTATATGCTGAAAAATTCTGCAATACTTTTGATGATATGGCTATAAAATCTGTTGCTTCAAGATTTGTAAAAGAGGGTATATCTCAAAGTGAAGCTGATATTTTAACATCTAAAAGTATTTATACGGATTTACCTAAGTTTGTTCATTTTAATGCTTCAACAGATGCGGGAGATGTAAGCCATATTGCACCTTTGGGACATTTTACACTTACTTGTTTTGCTATGGGAACAGCTTTACATACATGGCAGATTACATCACAGGGGCTTTCTTCAATAGCTTTTAAGGGATTAGTTGCTGCTTCTAAAATAATAGCTTTAACAGCTTTTGAATTTTTATGTGATGAAAAACTTGTTGAAAAGGCAAGAGAGGAATTTGAAAATAGTATAAAAGAAAATCCTTATATATGTGGTATACCTGAAAATGTTTTCCCTGTATAATATTTAAAAATAAAAAAGATATTATTCTAATGTTTGGAATAATATCTTTTTTATTTTATAAGCCTATATTCATCATTCTATAAACCATTGTTCCATATTCTTCAAGAAGTTTTTCTAATGACTCTGCATTATATTCCTGACAGACTGTTTGATTTTCAATTGTTTTGGAGGCAAATTCATTTATACTTGATACAATATATTTATTATTTATTGTATAGAGATTTGGCCCTTTTCCTGTTCTGTATGCTTTGTGGTTTTTAAGGAAAGCTTTTTTGTCGTTGGCAAAAACCGATAATAATAATGAATAGTTGTTTGAAAATACTGCTTCATCATCTATCACAGCAAATCTTATATTTGGATTTCTCTTTGATATATCTATAATCTTTTTGAGATGTTCCATTCTCTCATCAACAGTGAGATTATATATAACATCTGTATAGAATATTTCTCCATTGCTTATATATTTTAAAACGGAAGAACTTAAAATGAAGAATGTTATTTGACGTTTTTCAAATATTTCTTCCCATGTAATCTGAAGATTACGTATCATAGCTTCTATATTGTCATAAGGAATTTGTTCTTTAGCTGTTTCAACAATGTTATCTATAACACTTGCAGGCAATAAAAATTCAAATCCTGTTGTTATAAAGAAATTGAATTTTGTTCTTGAATAAAAATCTGTTCTGTATGATTTTTTACTTAATTCCTCAGAAGAACAACTGTGAATTAGGAGACTTTGGGATTTGAATTTGTATTTAAAGAATGAATATATTTTGTTTACATCATCTTCATCTGTTATACTTACTCCAAAGTCCATATGCCCATCATTTCCATAGGATATAAATTCTGCAAATGAATTTTTTACAGCAATAACATTTGCGTTTTTAAGTTCTCTGCCGTCATAAAAATTAAAATATATATTGTTATTATTATTTATAAGCATATAAATCTCTTTTATGTATGAAAGGGAATTACCATTGAACTCATCAATATCAAGGGCAATGTGAAATTTTATTTTTATATTTGGATTTTCTAATAAAGGGTCAAGAGTGTTTATATATTTGAGACATTTACAAATATCAACAGACCAAAGTATATTAACATCATCAGTAGAGTTTTCTATTACATTATTTATTTTTTTAATTATATTTTCCAAAACTTGTTTTTTTGTTAATGAAGGAAAATTTTCAGGTTTTGTTGAATTTTTTGAAATATCATTTCCTGATGAACTTCTGTAACATGAATTAAGTGCTGACTCTATATTTTCTGCAAATTGTATACAGTAATCTTCACTTGTTTCGTCCGCAGGAAGTATAACATCTTCAAAATCAAAAAAAAAGTCATCTTCTCTTTCTTGAGAAATCACTTCTTTAGCAAAAACTTTAGAAAGTTTCTTGTTTATAACAGATATTGTTCGAGGGGTAGGAAGAAGCCCTTTATTACACCATTTACTTATGTATGATATATCATAACCGGTTTCTCTTGCCAGTACCGCCATTTTTGTATTAGTAAAAACAATAAGTTTTTTTAGAAGTTCACCATATTTCATAAATAACCTCCTTAAAATCCTTTATATATATCACTATACATAAAGTTGAATATGTTGAACAATTCAAGAGCCTTTTTTATATATGACTAGGTTCTATATTTTAATTCAATTAAAATTATAGCATACATATATGTGTAATTCAAAATAATTTTAAGTAGATTTTCATTTATATTAATGTTTTTCGTTATAAAAATATATAAAAAATCAATTGAATTCAATTGAATTCAATATTAATTAATATAAAAAGTGTATAAAAAACAGGTATAATTACAAATATACACAAAATTTTATCGTTTTTATTGAATTTATTGTTTCAATATCAGTCAATAACTGGTATTTTATTTCAAATTGTGTAGAGGCTATAATAAAAGTGTAAAACAGCTACGGCAAACAAACCAAGGAAAAAAGTATTTAGTTTTTAACACAATAAAAATAATAAAACTGACGACTTATTTAACTCTTACAGTAATAAAAAACATTTTAAAAATTTACATCATAAAACATAATATTACAATAAGATTCCTAAACCCTAACTAACCATTTACCGCCGTAGCTGTCATAAAATTTTTGCAGAGGAGGAGTATTCATTTGAAAAAAGTAAAAATATTAACTGCCCGTCAAGCGGCCGATTTGGTAAAGGACGGTGACGTTATTACGACAAGTGGATTTGTTGCCTCTTGTAATGCGGAAGCACTTTGTAAAGCACTGGAAGAAAGATTTATTGAAACAGGTTCTCCTAAAAATCTTACTCTTATATATGCTGCATCTCAGGGAAATAGAGACGGCAGAGGAGCTGACCATCTTGCTCATGAGGGACTTTTAAAAAGAGCCATTGCAGGACATTGGAACACAGCTCCAAAACTTGCACAGCTTGCCCTTGATAACAAAATTGAAGGATATAACATTCCTCAGGGAACTCTCCTTCATATGTTTAGAGACTTGGCAGGAAATAAAATTGGAACAATAACAACGGTAGGACTTGAAACATTCGTTGACCCTAGAAATGGCGGGGGAAAACTTAACAGCATTACAAAAGACGATTTATCAAAAATAATTGAGATAGAAGGAACAGAACAGATTTTTTATAAGGCTTATCCAATAGATATTGCTTTTATAAGAGCTACATATGCTGATGAATGTGGAAATATAAGTTTTGAAAGAGAGATAACTCCTCTTGAAGGTACATCTGTTGCACAAGCTGTAAGCAATAGAGGTGGAACTGTTATTGTACAGGTTGAAAAGGTTGTTAAAGCAGGAACACTTGACCCTAAACTTGTAAAAATACCAGGTATATGTGTATCAGCCGTTGTTGTGGCTGACCCAATAGACCATCAACAGAGTTTTGACTGTGATTATAATCCGGCTCTTACAGGTGAGATAAGAGAGGAAACAGGAGATAATGTTAAACCTGTAAAATTAGATGCAAAGAAAATCATAGGCAGACGAGGAGCTATGGAACTTACAGAGGGAAGTGCTGTAAACCTTGGAATTGGTGCTCCTGAATATGTTGCTAAGGTTGCTGCTGAAGAAGGAATTGGAGATTATATGACTCTTACCGTAGAGTCTGGGCCTGTTGGAGGAATACCTCAGGGTGGGCTTAGATTTGGTTCTTCATTAAATCCTGATTGTCTTCTTGACCAACCTTATCAGTTTGACTTCTATGACGGAGGCGGACTTGATATAGCATACCTTGGACTTGCTCAATGTGATGAAAAAGGAAATATAAATGTAAGCCGTTTCGGTCCAAGAATTGCCGGATGTGGCGGATTTATAAATATAACACAAAATTCAAAGAAAGTTATATTCTGTGGTACTTTCACTGCTGGAGGATTAAAAATAAAATCCGGTGATGGAAAAGTTGAGATACTTCAGGAAGGACGAGAAAAGAAATTTATAAAAGATGTTGAACAGATTACTTTCAGCGGAAACTATGCTAACAAAAAAGGACAGACTGTTATGTATATAACTGAAAGAGCTGTTTTTGAACTTAAAGAAGACGGTGTTCATCTTACAGAGGTTGCACCGGGAATAGATGTACAAACACAAATTATTGACCTTATGGATTTTAAACCTATTATAGGTGATTTAAGGGTTATGGATGAGAGAATATTTAAAGATGAAATTATGGGTATAAAATAAAAATTTGATTAATTAAATGGAGGATGATATTATGAAACCTATGAGAATGCACCATGTTGGAATTGTTTTACCAGAATTATCTTATGCACAAGATTTAATTGATATGTTTGGTCTTGAAGTTGATTATAAAGGATTTGTTAATGCTTATCATGCTGACCTTATTTTCACAAAATACGGCGAAAAAGAAAGCCCAATAGAATTCATTATACCTAAAGAAGGAGTTCTTACAAAATTCAATAATGGTAAAGGTGGTATTGCTCACATCGCTTTTGAAGTAGATGATATTGAAGCTTGCAGTAAAGAACTTATTGATAGAGGATTTGAAATGCTTGAAAAAGCTCCTGTTGAAGGAACAAGTGATATTATTGTAAACTTCTTAAGACCAAGATATTCTCACGGAATACTTGTTGAACTTGTTCAGACAGTTGGAGAAATTAAAAGAGATTAATTTTTAATACATATTTATATGGTATAATGTTTTAGTTTGAATAAATTTTTGTATTTATTTGCAATGACTAAATGACAATGTTATAAAGTTTTACTACACGGGTTAGGAGGGTTCTTTATGGAACTATTATTAGCAATTTCGCCTATAGCCATTGTAATAATAGGTGTTGTAGGTCTTAAAAAACCTGCTACAATCGTTTCTGTAATATCACTTATATATACTATATTCCTTGGAATGCTTTATTTCCATATGGAAAATAGTGTTATAATTGCACAGACAACAAATGGTATGATTGAAGGTGCCAAAATGGTATTTATGATTTGGTCAGCATTCCTTGTGCTTAACCTTCTTATAAATACAGGTGCAATGGATAAAATTAAAGAAATTATAGCAGACCTTACTGTTGACAGAAGAAAACAGTTTATAATTATAGCTTTCTGTTTTGGTGGTTTCCTTGAAGGTGTTGCAGGTGCTGGTACTCCTGCTGCTATTGCTGCACCATTCCTTGTTGCACTTGGTATACCTCCACTTTCAGCAGTAGTTGGCGCACTTGTTTTTAATGGTATTGCTGCATCATTAGGTGCTGCTGGTCTTACAACAATAGGTGGTTTTGCTGCTTTCGTATCAACTAATCCTCCTATTGTAGATGTTATGGAAATATCAAGATATACATCATTTATCCATTTCTTTGGTTCATTAATTGCACCAATATTAGTTCTTGTTATTCTTTGGGGTAGAAAAGCAATAGATAAGGGAATTGTTAAATTTGCTCTTGTAACAGGATTTGCATATGGTGGATGTATGGTTCTTGTAGCTACATTTGTAGGTGCTGAATTCCCTACAATATGTGCTGGATTAGGCTCACTTGTTGTATCAATATTATATATAAAACTTTTCTGTAAAAATGAAGTAGTTCCAGAAGAACATAGATATGTTCCTGACCCAACAAAACCAAGAAGTACAATGCCTGCCTATAAAGCTTTATCAGCTTATGGTATACTTCTTGTAGCTCTTCCAACAGTAAGATTTTTTGCTCCTGACTGGTTTATAGGACTTGGATTTGCTGTTTGGATTGGTATAACAATTACTTGTGTCTGTCTTGTATCAGCAGTTATATTAAAAGATATACCTGCTATGCCTAAACATATGAAAGAAGCTTTCTTAAGTGTATTCGGCGCACTTATAGCTATGGCAGCTCTTGTTGCTCTTTCAAACCTTATGAAATCTGGTGGACTTCTCTCAATAATAGCAAAAGCACTTGCAGATGTGCTTGGTCCTGTTTATCCAGCAGTTGCTGTTATTATCGGTTCACTTGGTTCATTCGTTGCTGGTACAACAACAGGTTCAAATATACTTTTTGCTCCTATGCATTATGAGGCTTGTAATATATTAGGATTTAATGTTCCTGTTGTATTTGCAGCACAGAGTGCTGGAGGTGCTTTAGGTAACATGATTTGTACAAACAATGTTGTTGCTGTATGTGCAACAGTTGGCTTTAGAGGACAGGAAGGCCTTATTATGAGAAAAGTATTTAAACCTATATGTATATTGTGGGTTGTATACTGTTTACTTGCACTCCTTTATTCTTATGTCCTTTTCCCGGTATAAGAATAATAATATAATAAACTCTCTTTAAAATGTCTAATGAAAACGCAATCAAGCAAGAAAAAAGTCTTGGGATTTTTCCCTAGACTTTTTTCTTGCTTTTTTGTTATTATGGTATAAGGCTTGCTTATGGTCTCTATTTATAAAATTAATTTATAAAAATGTGGATTTTATAACGGATTTTTGATAATATAATACATTAAGAAAGGTGATTGTATACTTTAAACATATATTTTGTTTGAATTTGAAGTTTATTATTAATTTTTGGTATTGAAAGTTTTTTAAAATTAGTGTAACATTGTGTACTGAACAAGGACAGATGTATACACTTGGAATACAATGAGTATAAATTTTTAGAGGTGAATATAATGGAATTATCAAGAAGAGCAGAAGGTATTAAACCTTCATCAACACTTGCAATATCAGCAAAAGCATCAGAACTTAAGGCACAGGGCCTTGATATAGTTGGATTTGGAGTTGGAGAGCCTGACTTTGACACACCAGACCATATTAAAGAGGCAGCTATACAGGCTATTAAAGACGGATTTACAAAATATACAGCAGCTGCTGGTATACCTGAACTTAGAAAAGCTGTTGCTAAGAAACTTAAAAAAGACAACGGACTTGACTATGATTTTTCACAGATTGTTATAAGTAATGGTGGAAAACATGCTCTTGTCAATGCCTTTATGGCTATACTTAATGATGGTGATGAGGTAATTATACCTGCTCCTTACTGGTTAAGTTATTCTGAAATAGTAAACATTGCAGGTGGTGTTCCTGTAATAGTAAATACAAGTAAAGAAAATAACTATATGGTTACTAAAGATGAGCTTGAAGCTGCTTACACAGAAAAAACAAAAGCTTTTATACTTGTAAGCCCTTCAAATCCAACTGGTATGGTTTCAAGCATGGATGACCTTAAAATGATTGCAGATTTTGCAATTGAAAAAGATATATTTGTTGTTGCCGATGAAATGTATGAAAAACTCATATATGATGAAGATAAAAAACATATAAGTATTGCTTCTCTTGGAAAAGATATTTATGATAGAACTATACTTGTAAATGGTGTTTCAAAAAGTTATGCTATGACAGGTTGGAGAGTTGGATATACAGCTTCAAATCCTAAAATTGCAAAACTTATAAGCTCATTACAGTCACATATGACTTCAAATATAAACTCTATTGCTCAGAAAGCTACTCTTGCAGCACTTGAAGGTCCTCAGGATTGTGTAGTTGAGATGTGTAAAGAATTTAAAAAACGTCGTGACTATATTTTTGAGAGAGAAGAAAAAATACCATTTATATCAGCTTTAAAACCTGAAGGTGCTTTCTATCTCTTTATTGATGTTTCAGAAATTTATGGTAAGAAATATGAGGGAGTTGAAATTAATTCAGCTGCTGATATGGCTGCTCTCCTCATTGAGAAGAAATTTGTTGCTGTTGTTCCATGTGCAGACTTTGGTATGCCTGACCACATAAGACTTTCTTATGCAACATCTATTGAGACAATCAAAAAAGGTATGGACAGAATTGAAGAATTTGTTAACGAACTTAAATAATTAAATTTATTTTATATAAAAAAGGTGTCCTTTTTAGGACACCTTTTAATATTTATTAGATTTCTATTTTTGCTCCAAGAAGTTTTATAAATTCAGCACAGATTTTTGTATCTCCAGGCCATGCTGGTGATGTTACAAGATTTCTATCAACAACTGCTTCAGTAGCAGGAACTTCAACATATTCTCCGCCAGCCATTGTAATGTCTGGACCTACTGCTGGATATGCTGTTGCTTTGTATCCTTTTACAACATTTGCTGCTGTAAGAACCTGTGGACCATGGCATATTGCAGCAACAGGTTTGTTATCTTTGAAAAATTCCTGAACGATTTCAATTACTCTTGGATTAAGTCTTATGTATTCTGGAGCACGTCCACCTGTTATGAATAATCCTACATAATCAGCTGTATTAACACTGTCAAAATCAGCTGTTAAAGCAAAATTATGGCCTCTTTTTTCGGAGTATGTTTGTTCTCCTTCAAAGTCATGAATTGCTGTTTTCACAATGTCACCAGCTTTTTTGTCAGGGCATACTGCATCTACCTTATAGCCAACCATTTCTAAAGCCTGGAAAGGAACCATTGTTTCATAATCCTCTGTAAAGTCACCTGTAAGCATTAATATTTTTTTAGCCATAAATATATCCTCCTTTTATGTATACATTTGGATAAATTCAAAATCAGTGGAACATACTTATTTTTGAGTGTTTTTACTGAAATAGTATATTTTATCCTGTTAAAATTATACACTTTGTTTATTTATATTGCAATGGGTTTGTTTATATACTTTAAAAATTTTGTATTTTGTGTTATGATTTTAACAAAATGAAAGGGGGGTTATCATGAAAAAGAGATATAGAATTCAACCTAGCAAAGGTTCATCTTTTATGGGAATGATAATGGGAGGCGTTTTCTGTTTTGTAGGTTTATTTTTTGTCACACCTATGTTTGGAGCTTTCGGAGCTATTTGGACACTTTTTGCTGTTGTTATAACGGTTTCAAATGGCTATGCGTATTTTAAAGATAAAAATATAATGGGACATGATATAATAATTGAAGATGATGAAAAAGATTTTATTAACAGTAGTAGTTCAAAAAGTCGTCTCAATGAGATTAAAAAACTTTATGATGAGGGGCTTATAACTAAAGAGGAGTATGACAAAAAACGTAAAGAAATTATAGATAAGATTTGAATTTTTAGGCATTGAAATATTTCAATGCCTTATTTTTTTGTAAAAAATAAAATCTGGGACTTTTTTGGATTTTTTTTATTTTATTTTAATTGTACAGGGCCCTAAAAAATATAAGGAGGTTTATTTTATGGCAACTTTTACAGATTATTATAATTTGAAAAAGCCGGAAGATACAGATTTTTTTGATATTGCTGATATGAATGGAAATTCTGATATTATAGATGCCACTCTTTCAGATTTTGCAAAACAGCTTTCTGACAGTGCTTCTAAAGAGATTATGGATTGTATTGATAAAGGAGTTATGTCTCATAGATTAGGAGTTTTCGGTCAGAAAAGCGGTATTTATAAAAATCCAACATTTCTTGAAAATTTAGCTTATGATGACAATGCTTTGAATGATGCATATTGTGTCAATTTTATACTTGATGGGTTGATTGACAGTGAAATCCATATGGGAAATTTTTTTAAAAAAGTAACAGGAAGTGGAGACACTTCTTTTGATAGTCTTTCGGATATTGAGAGTGTTATATCTTCTGATACTGTTTTTGGAATAATTATGAATAATGAAAAATCTAAAAAACTTATATATGCCAGTGAAAAGGCTTTTAAAATTTTGGCTGAAAATTCTTCAGCTGTTTCTACTGTTTTGGCTGATGAAGGTTTCTTTAAGTACTTTAAAAATGACAGTCGTATTAGAGACGTTGTTTATAGTAGTAATGTTATGGCTGAAAGTATGGGAGAGAATACAGAGTTTTTAAATTTTATGTTTTCTGTGAATGAAGAAAATTATGTTGAAATTATTTCAAATAGTGAGTTTTTGGAAAAGTTATTTAAAAAACAACAGTTTAATCAGAGACTTTTATTAAATATCAATATTATCAAATATATTCTTAATAATGCTATTGCTACAAAGATTTTATGTGAAAATGAAAACGCTTGTAATACCATTTTGGGAAATGAAAGTATTATAAGCTTGTTTAAAGAAAATATAGGTTTACTTGCTCCTGTTTTGCAATATGAATATTCAACAGCTGTTTTTAAAGATAATGATGAAATTATGGTATTAATAAGCAAAAATCCAAATTGTCTTTATAATCTTGCTCTTTCTGGAGGCGAAATAGATTTTGATTTTTATAAAAATATTCAAAAATATCGTGCCAATATTCAAAATACAATTTTCACTACAAGAACAATTAAAATATTGGAATATGGTAGTGCTGAAACAGTGGGTAAAAAAGGTAAAGGTATAATTTATATGTTTAAAGGTGGCGAATCTACTCTAAGGTCAAATATAAATTTTTATGCTGATATTGAAAAAACAAAACTTTTAAAAACTATTACTTCATCGAACTATGACGATAATATGCTTGATATTGTATGTTTTGGGACATTTTTTATGGAACATTTAGGCGCTGCTACTAGAATTACAAGAAATATACTTGTTCTTATTTAAGGAGGTGATTTTTTTGATACATGATAAGTCTGTTATTAAGTCTATTCAGAGAGGAGTAGTTGCAGAGAATGTTTTGGATAGTACTTTTATAGAGATAGATATAAATCCTGTTAATCCTGAAAAAACAATAGTTATATTTAATTGTTTAAATTATTCTTCAACTAATGTACCTAATGCAACAGCTATTGCTGAACTTGTTAATGGTGATACATTAAGGATTTTTGGTAATTATATTACTAGTTACGGAATGATTATACCTAAATGTATTTGGCAGATTATAGAGTTTAATTAAACTGATTAAAGGAGTGATTTTATGTATTTTGCAAATGTTGATTTTGATGGCTATTGTATAGGGATTTCTTCTTGTGTTGACGGTAATTTGAGAAATAATCCTTATTGTGTTGGTATTGATTGTTATGATATGAGTTTTGTTGGAAGAAAGTATGATTTTGAAAATAAAATGTGGAGTGATGAGTGGAAAAATAGAACTTATGATTTTGAAAATCCTTTTGAAACTTTAGGGCAACAACAGTCTGATATTGAACTTAATCTTTTTGATGCTCAATACGAGAGAGCTTTGATTGCACAGCAGATTACAGATGTTGAGCTTGCTATATTGGAGGGAGGTATTTGATTATGAGTGATATGTTTGAAATACTTAAAAAAAGATATGAAATGAATTTTGTTAGAGATGACCAGTTAAAAAGATATGTTGAACTTGGAAAAATTACAGAAGAAGAATTTTTTGATATAACAGGTATTCCCTTTTCGGAGGTGTAATATTTGACAAAAGTTTTTGACAAAATAAATATTACAGGGGGAATTATTGTGGCTTTTCTTTCTTCTGTTTTTGGTCCGGCTTGGTTTCTTTTTATGGGTTTTCTTATTATGAATATTGTTGATTGGTTGAGTGGTTGGTACTGTGCTTATATGAGAAATGAGGAAAGCTCTAAAATAGGTGCTAGGGGAATAGTAAAAAAAGTTGCCTATTGGATTGTTATTGGAATTTCATTTTATATGGGTTTTTCTTTTGAAAAAATGGGAGATATTTTGGGAATTAAACTCCAGTTTATGAATTTTCTTGGGTATTTTGTACTTTCGAGTTATATTGTAAATGAAATAAGAAGTATACTTGAAAATTCAGTTAAAATAGGTATTGTTCTTCCTGAATTTTTAATAAAAGGTCTTGAAATATGTAGTGATATAATTGAAAATTCAGCAGATATTTCAGTTGGAGGAAAAGATGAATATAAATAAAATGTTACTTTCAAAAAATAAATATAGTAGACCAGGAATTTATATGGATAAAATAAAGGGAATAGTTATACATTATGTTGGAAATCCTAATACATCGGCGGAAGCTAATAGAAATTATTTTGAAAATCTAAAATATGGTACAAATAATATATATGCTTCTTCTCATTATATAATAGGAATTGACGGTGAAATAATAATGTGTGTTCCTGAAGGGGAAGTTGCATATCATGCTTCAAAGGCTAATTATGAATACATAGGAATAGAATGTTGTCATAAATATTCTGACGGTAAATTTAGCCATAAGACAATAAATTCTCTTGTTATGCTTTGTAAAGATATAATATCAAGATATGGAAATATGGATATAATAAGACATTATGATGTTACAGGAAAAAATTGTCCTTTATATTATGTTAAAAATACTGATGAATGGAAAAATATTTTAAAACTTATAGAGGAGGATAAAATGACTACTGATGAGGCTGTTGCTGTTTTAAAGAAAAATTTACGTCTTGAGGACAGTACAATACAATTTTTATTATGTTATAAATTTGGTGATGAACTGGTTAAGAGAATAGCACAAAATATAAAATAATATTTTAATAATAAAAACAGACAAAAGTTTTATACATTGTCTGTTTTTTTATGCAGTTATATAAAATACATGATTAAATAGCTATATATAATTACAGCCATTTTTTGTATATTTTGAATAAAATGCATTATTTATTATAAAAATATGTAAAAATATTCATTAAACCATTGACGGAAATTGTTTTTTTATGTAAACTCTTATAAATGTCTTTCTTTTTTAATAGAACGATATACTTAATTATTTTAAAATATTTTGCGTTAGGGGGATATAATGAAAATTCTGAAGAATAAAAATTTTTATAGGTTTCTTATACCATCTCTTATAGGTATATTTCTTTTTGTTACACCAATAGGAAGCAATGGAAATCTTACAATACCAGTTGCTGTTATGGCAAATGGACTTTTAAATTTTATGGGTGACAATTCTCTTACAGTTATATATGTGCTTATAAGTATAAGTGCTATTGTTACTGTTTTGCATAAAATATTTAATTTTAAAGCTTTTATTATTATAGAGCCTTTAAATAAACTTTTTTCTCCTTCACATTTTTGGTTTGGTGTTAGAATTGTAGGTTTTATATTTGCAACAATGATATATTTTGATTTTGGCCCAGAATTTATAATAAGTGATGCAACAGGGAGTCTTGTTATAAATGACCTTATGCCTATACTTGTGTGTGTATTTTTTCTTGCAGGTCTTTTGCTTCCACTATTATTAAATTTTGGACTTCTTGATTTTTTTGGAGCACTTTTAATAAAAGTTATGAGACCTGTTTTTAATCTTCCTGGAAGAAGTGCTATTGACTGTGTGGCAAGTTGGCTGGGTGATGGCTCAATAGGTGTTCTTTTGACATCAAAACAGTATGAGGAAGGCTATTACAGCAAGAGAGAGGCAACTGTTATTGCTACAACATTCTCAGCTGTAAGTATAACATTTAGTCTTGTTGTAATAAGTGAAGTTGGTCTTTCTCATATGTTTATACCTTTCTATTTGACAGTGGCTTTTGCAGGAATTGTTGCTGCTATAATAGTTCCTAAACTTCCTCCTCTTTCTCGAATACCTGATAATTTTAATGGTGAGAAAGTTTTTGTTGAGGATATACCTAAAGGATATACTCCTTCAAAATGGGGACTTGAAAAGGCTATGGAAAAGGCTAAATATAGTAGAAGTATAAAAGCTTTTTTTGTTGAAGGTTTTGAAAATGTTTTTGATATGTGGTTTGGAACACTACCTGTAATACTTGCTATGGGTACAACAGCTCTTATAATTGCAGAGTATACTCCTATATTTTCATGGATAGGTGCTCCTTTTATACCATTATATAAATTACTTCAAATTCCTAATGCTGTGGAGGCTTCTAAAACTGTTATAGTAGGTTTTGCCGATATGTTTTTACCTTCAGTTATGGCAAGTACAATTGAGTCTGATATCACAAGATTTGTTGTTGCTGCTACTTCTGTTACACAGCTTATATATATGTCTGAGATAGGAAGTATTATTATGGGTAGTAAGATACCTGTATCTTTGTTAAATCTTTTTATAATATTCCTTGAAAGAACAATAGTTACTTTGCCTATTATTGCTATTATTGCACATATTCTTTTTTGATTTTATTAAAAACAGCGGAAATATTTGTGTTTTACGCTGTTTTTTAAATTTTTATGTTGATTAATTATTTAAAATATTGTAAAATCTTCATTTAGATGAGCAAAATAGTATAGTTATATTTATAGAAAGGAAAGAGTATATGTTAACAAGCAAACAGAGAGCATATCTTCGTGGACTTGCAAATCCTATTGATACAATTTTTCATGTAGGAAAAGCAGGTGTTACTCCAGAGCTTACAGAGGCTATTGATAATGCCCTTGAGGCAAGAGAACTTGTTAAGGCTAATGTTCTTGATAATAATCTTCTCGGTGCTAGAGAAGTTGCTGAAACTATTGCAGGTAGAACTCATTCTGATGTTGTACAGGTTATAGGAAATAGATTTGTACTTTTCAGACAGTCAAAAACAAAGCCTGTTATAGAATTACCTAAAAAATAATTTGTAAATCGTCGTTTCTTTTTTAAGAACGACGTTTTTTAATGATTTTGTTTGAATTAATTGAAGTTTAATAGTATACTTTAATTTGTAGTTAAAATTTTAAAATATATGGCTTTTATGCTTTTTGGGGGAATAAAATGTACAGTGAAAAGGAACAGCTTAAAAACTATAAAAGTATAGGCATTATGGGTGGAACTTTTGACCCTATACATTATGGTCATCTTGCTACTGCTGAGGCGGTTTTACATCGTTTTAATATGGACAAGATTATTTTTATGCCAACAGGACATTCTTATATGAAAGAAGATGATGTTGGAGAGAAAGTTACACCTAATGAACAAAGATTTATGATGACAGCCCTTGCAACTATAAGAAATAAAAATTTTCTCACATCAAGAATTGAGATTGACAGAAAAGGAAAGACATATACAGTTGATACAATAGAAGAATTAAAAAAAATGTGTGGTCCTGATGTGCATATTTATTTTATAACAGGTGCTGATGCTATTGAACAGATAATGAGCTGGAAAAATCCCGAAAAACTTTTCAGTTTATGTGATTTTATAGCTGTTACCCGTCCGGGATATAAAAAAAATAAACTTTATGAAGAAATAGGGGAAATTATGGGCAAATATAAGGGAAGAATATATTATATGCAGGTTCCAGCCCTTGAAATATCTTCTTCTGATATAAGAAAACGTGTTGCTGACGGTCAGCCTATAAAATATCTTCTTCCTGAAAGTGTAGAGGAATATATAGAAAAATTCGGTCTTTATAAAAAACCTGTTAAATCTGAGGTGAAATTTATGCTTGATAAGAGTGTTATGCAGGAAAAATTGCAGTCCTCTTTATCCATAAAAAGATATATTCATACTATGGGTGTTGTTAAGGAAGCAAAAAAACTTGCTAAAATATATGGTGATAGTACTGTTGTTGAAAAAGCACAAGTTGCTGGACTTTTACACGATTGTGCAAAGGATTATCCAGCTGACCTTAAAAAGAGACTTTGCAAAGAATATCATATTGAATTAAATGATATTATGAAAGAACAGATTGACCTTGTTCATCCTTTCCTTGGTGCTGAGGTTGCAAAGAGAGAGTATCTTGTAGATGATGAGGATATACTTGATGCTATAAAATATCATACAACAGGTAGAAAAAATATGTCTCTCCTTGAGAAGATTGTTTTTATTGCAGATTATATTGAGGAGAATAGAAAACCTTTTGAAGGTCTTGAGGAGGCAAGAAGACTTGCTTATATAGACCTTGATTTGGCTATGAAATTTATACTTGAACATACAATAGACTATGTTGAGGAAAGAAAATTAAAGCTTCATCCGTTATCTGCTGAAGCTTTAGAATACTATAAGAATAAATAATGAAAACAAGGAGGAATTTTATGATTAATACTTTAGAAGCAGCAAAAATCGCAAGAGAAGCTCTTGAAGATAAAAAAGGTGAGGACATTAAAGTTCTTGATATAAAAGGACTTTCAAATATAGCAGATTGTTTCGTTATTGCCAGTGGAAATAATCCAAATCAGCTTAGAGCTATGGCTGATGAGGTTGAAGAAAAACTTTTTAAAGAGGGATATAAACTTCATCACTCAGAAGGATATACAGGTGGAACATGGATATTACTTGATTTTGGTAATCTTCTTATACATCTTTTTAATAAATCTGAAAGAGAGTTTTATAGCCTTGACAGAGTTTGGGGAGACGCAAAAGAAATGTAATAAATTTTTATGCCGGTTTTTACCGGCATTTTTTGCAGATTTATATATAGTTTAAAAAATATGGAAAGGAGAGGTTTTATGTCAGGAAAAATACTTGTTGCTATTGAGGGAATTAACGATGAACATAAAAAAATAATTGAGAAAGCTGGAGAAGGAAGAGAAGTTATATATATTAACCCTTCAAATGTTAATGAAGAAATTTTAAAAGATATAGAGATAATTGTTGGAAATATATCTGTTGATGATATTTCAAAATCTAGCAATCTTAAATTTATACAGCTTGAAACTGCTGGAGCTGATAAGTATATAAACTGTGATTTTATAAAAGATAATAATATTATACTTTCAAATGCAACAGGTTCCTATGGTGTTGCAATAGGTGAGTACATGGTAGGAGCAATTCTCTATATGATGAAGAATTTTGATGGATATAGAAAATGTCAAAAAGAACATAGTTGGACAGATTTGGGGCAGGTTAAATCAATATATGGCTCAAAAGTTCTCATACTTGGACTTGGCGATATTGGAGGAAGTTTTGCCAAAATTATAAAAACTATGGGCGGATATACAATAGGTGTTAGAAGAAAAGATGCACGTAAACCTGAGTTTATAGATGAACTTTACATGACAGAGGATATTGATAAACTTATACCTTGTGCTGATATTATTGCTATGAGTTTGCCGGGAACACCTGAAACATATCATATTATGGATGAAAGACGTCTTAAATTAATGAAAAAAGATGCTTTTATTATAAATGTAGGTAGAGGAAATGCCATTGATACAAAGGCTCTTTATGATGTAATGAAAGGTGGTCATATTGCAGGTGCTTTTCTTGATGTTACAGAGGTAGAACCTTTACCTTCTGACAGTAATTTATGGGATGTTGAAAATATTTTTATAACTCCTCATGTTTCTGGTGGTCATCATATTAAAGAGACTTTAGACAGAATTGTAAATATTTCAGCAGAAAATATATGTAATTATATAAATGGAAAAGATATAAATAATATTGTAGACTTTAAAACAGGATATAAAACTTTAAAATAATAATTTGACATTGGATAAGACATTAGATAGCAATTTTATTGGTGTGAAAAGGTGTGATAAAAATGATAATGGGGATATTATTATTTGCCAGTGTAATACTTCTCTGTATAGGAGCTACAAGATTTTCTGATAAATTCGGAATGCCAGCCCTTCTTCTTTTCATGATGCTTGGAATGATTTTTGGTTCTGATGGAATATTTAAAATAAGTTTTAGTGATTATACACTTACAGAAAATGTATGTAGTTTCGTTCTTATATTTATTATGTTTTATGGCGGTTTTTGTACAAAATGGTCTGTTGCAAAACCTGTTGTAAAAAAGGCTGTTGCTTTATCTACAATAGGCGTTTTGTTGACTGTAATGGGAACGGCTGTATTTTGTAAATTTGTATTGAATGTGGAATGGAAAGAAAGTTTTCTTATAGGTTCAGTTTTAGGTTCAACAGACGCGGCTTCTGTTTTTTCAATACTTCGTTCAAAAAAATTAAGTTTGAAGGAGGGTTCATCTTCAATACTTGAAATTGAAAGCGGAAGTAATGACCCTTTTGCTTATATGTTGACAGTAATTGCTATAAGTCTCATGAATTCTGGAGAAAATGTATCTGTTATAAGTGTAGTGTTTTCTCAAATAGCCTATGGAGTTGTTATAGGTGTTGCCGCAGCTATTCTTGCTGTAAAATCTTTAAGAAAATTAAACTTTTCGGCAGATGGTCTTGATACTATATTTATAATAGCAGTTGCTCTTATATCCTATTCCGTTCCTTCTCTTATAGGTGGAAATGGATATTTAAGTGTTTACATAACAGGTATAATTATGGGTAATAGTCCTATAAATAATAAAAAAGGAATAATACATTTCTTTGACAGTATAACTGGAATTTCTCAAATAATACTTTTCTTTATACTTGGTCTTCTTTCATTTCCACATAAAATGGGAACAGTTATAATTCCGGCTCTATTAATATCAATATCTATGATTTTTGTAGTTCGCCCTATTGTTGTGTTTTTAATATTAAAAATCTTCAAATGTAGTACAAAACAGTGTCTTTTAATATCATGGGCTGGAATAAGAGGAGCTGCATCAATAGTTTTTTCAATAATGGCTCTCGTTTCAGGAATTAGTATGAAATATGATATATTCCACATAGTTTTTGTTGTTTCATTGATATCTGTATCATTTCAAGGAGCACTTCTTCCAAAGGTTGCGAAAACTCTTTCAATGGTAGACTATGATGAAGATGTAGGAAAGACTTTCAATGACTATCAGGAAGAAGCTGAGATGACTCTTATGAAAATGTATATACCTAAAGGTCATAATTGGGAAAATAGAAAGATAGAGGATGTAAGTATGCCTTATGGCTCTTTGGCTATTATGATAAAAAGAGGGGAAGAAAATATTATTCCTAAAGGAGATACAATAATATATGCCGGTGATAGTATAATCTTGAATGTTCCTTACTATACAGAGACATCGGATGTTTTCCTTAAAGAAATTATTGTTGATAAGACGAGTAAGTGGAAAGATAGAAAAATTTCAGAGATTGATTTTTCTGATAATAATACTCTTATTGCTCTTATAAAGAGAGGAAATGAAAATATTATTCCTAGTGGTAAGACTGTAATACATGAAGGGGATAAAGTTATTTTTTATAGTTAAATTTATTTTTAATTGGAGGTAAATATGGAAATAAGATTGCAAAAATACCTTGCTGATGCAGGTATTGCTTCTAGAAGAAAAGCGGAAGAACTTATACAGCGTGGAAAGGTTGCTGTTAATGGAAAAGTTGTAACAGAGCTTGGAACAAAGGTTGATGATAAAACAGATACTGTAACATATAATGGAAAAGTTGTTAATATAGAAAGAAAATACGTTTATATTATGCTTAATAAGCCAGAAGGTTTTGTTACAACAGTTAAAGACCAGTTTAACAGACCAGCTGTTACAGACCTTGTAAAAGTTAAAGAGAGAGTTTTTCCAGTAGGTAGACTTGATTATGATACATCAGGACTTCTTATTTTAACAAATGACGGTGATTTGACTTATAAACTTACACATCCCAAACATGAAGTTGAGAAGACATATATTGCTAAACTTTTTGGAACTCCTGATATAAATGATATAAATAAATTTAAACATGGTGTCCATGTTGATGGAAGAAAAACACTTCCTGCTAAAATAGAGATTATTGAAAAAGAAGAAAAATATTGTTATGCAAAAATTACTATAAAGGAAGGCAGAAATAGACAGGTAAGAAAAATGTGTGATGCTATAAAACACCCTGTTGCTATGCTTAAGAGAGTTGCCACTGGTGATTTGGAGCTTGGTGACCTTCCAAAGGGAAAATATAGATATTTGACTGAAAAAGAAATAAGATACCTTAAAAATCTTTAAAATATTTTTAATAGAACTGAATTAAAATTCAGTTCTATTTTTTTGTATAATATTTGAAAAAACCTTTAAAAATCCCTTTTATCTTGAATAGATATTGTTATTGCATTATAATATGAAAGATATAAAAGACAATTAAGAAGGCGGTTAATATGAGAACTAAAATATATTTTATACGACATGGTGAAACTGTCTGGAATACTGAAAAAAGATATCAGGGTTGGACTGATATTGAACTTTCTCCTGTTGGTTTAAAACAATCAGAGCTTTTAGGTGAAAGATTTAAAAATATAAAATTAGATAAAATATATGTTTCACCTTTAAAAAGAGCTAGACAGACAGCAGAGCCTATGGCTAAAGTTTTGGGAATTGAACCTATAATAAGTGAAAGTTTTAAGGAAATAAATTTTGGTGAGTGGGAAGGAGGAACTGTTGACGAGCTTAAAGAAAAATATGGTGATACTTTTATAAAATTCTTTGAAAATCCTGCTTTTTATCCTTTCCCTGGTGATGGTTCTTTTGAAAATGTTGAAAAAAGAATGGCAAAAGGACTTGAAAAAATTCTTGTTGAGGATAAAGGAAAGAGTATTGCAATAGTTTCCCATGGTGGTCTTTTAAAAATATTATTCCTTTATATTATGGGACTTCCTGGGGATTTTTATAGAAAAGTATGGATTGACAATACTGGTATATCTTTAATAGAGATATTTGACAATGGAAAACCTCGTCTCAGAACTTTTAATGACATAGCACATCTTGAAAATTTTAATTTTAAATAGGTGATATAAATAATGGGAAAAATAATAGTTGTAGGTGGAGGTGCAGCTGGTCTTATTGCGGCAGGTCGTGCCGCTGAAAATGGCCATGAGGTGCATATCTATGAAAAAAATAATAGACTTGGAAAGAAAATATATATAACAGGAAAAGGCAGATGTAATGTTACAAATGCAGGGGATATTGACGATTTTATGGAAAATATTCCGGGAAATCCTTATTTTATGTACAGTGCATTCTATACCTTTGACAATAAAGCTACAATTGAGTTTTTTGAAAATCTTGGAGTTAAAACAAAGGTTGAAAGGGGAAACAGAGTTTTTCCTGTGTCTGATAAGGCGGGAGATATTGTTGCTGCCCTTGAAAAATATGTTAAAAAGAATAAAGTTAAACTTCATCTTGAAAGCTGTGTAAAAGATATACTTTCTGAAAATGGAGTTGTAAAAGGTATAAGACTTGCTAATGGTAATGAAATTACTGCTGATGCTGTTATTGTGGCAACAGGTGGACTTTCATATCCGGGAACAGGTTCTACTGGTGATGGATACCGTTTTGCAAAAGATATGGGACATACTGTTACAAAACTTTATCCTTCTCTTGTGCCTTTAAGAGCTAAAGAAAATTGGTGTCAAAGACTTATGGGACTTAGTCTTAAAAATATATCAATAGTAATTAAAAATAATAAGGGAAAAGCTGTTTATAAAGATTTTGGAGAAATGCTTTTCACTCATTACGGTGTAAGTGGCCCTGTAATATTAAGTGCAAGCCGTCATCTTTTGGGAAAACTTGATGAGGGTAATACTCTTATAATAGACCTTAAGCCGGCTTTAGATGAAAAGAAACTTGATGAGAGACTTTTGAGAGATTTTGAAAAGTATATAAATAAAGACTTTAAAAATGCTCTTGATGACCTTCTCCCACAGAAACTTATACCTGTAATAATAGACCTTTCAAAAATTTCTCCTGAAAAGAAAGTCCATGATATAACAAAAGAGGAGAGAAAAAATCTTTGTAGACTTATAAAAGGTCTAACATTAACAATAACAGGTACAACAGGATATAATGAGGCTGTTGTGACAAGTGGCGGAATTAATATAGATGAGTTAAATCCTGCTACAATGGAATCAAAAATAATAAAAAATCTTCATTTTGCCGGTGAGGTTATAGATGTTGATGCTTATACTGGAGGTTTTAATCTTCAGATAGCTTTTTCAACAGGTTATTGTGCCGGTATGTATGCTTTGGAGGAATAAGGGGGAATATTTTAATGTCAGTTGTATGTATAAGAGGTGCTATAACAGCACAGGAAAATACAAAAGAGGAAATTTTGAAAAAAACAGAAATTTTACTTAATGAGATAAACAAAGAAAATAATATAAAAGATGAAAACATTGTTTCAATAGTTTTTACTATGACAAAAGACCTTAATAAGGTTTATCCTGCTGTTGCTGCAAGAAAAATTGGTATAACACAGGCAGCTTTGCTTTGTTATCAGGAGCTTGATATTGAGGGAAGTCTTGAAAAATGTATAAGAGTAATGTATACCTGTGAAATGGATTGTAAACAGAAAGATGTAAAACATATTTATCTTGAAGGTGCTAAAGTTTTGAGACCTGACCTTGCAAAATAACAGGAAAGAAGGAAATTTTATTATGAAAAATATTGCTGTTGCAGTAGATGGACCTGCCGGAAGTGGAAAAAGCACTGTTGCAAAACTTATTGCTAAAAATATGAATATTGTATATATAGATACAGGAGCTATGTATAGAACTGTTGGCCTTTACTGTATTGAAAATGGTATCGACACAAAAAATGAAAAAGCTGTTTGTTCTGTACTTGATGATATTAAGATGGATATAAAAGCCCAAATGGGTGGTCAGACTATATTTTTAAATGGTGTTGATGTTACTTCAAAGGTTAGAACTCAAGAAGCTGGTCGTGCTGCTTCTGATGTGGCTGTTATACTTGCTGTAAGAGAAAAACTTGTCCAGATACAGCGAAATATGGCTAAAGGTACATCTGTAATTATGGATGGTAGAGACATAGGTACAAATGTACTTCCAAAGGCTGAAGTTAAAATATTTTTAAATGCCAGTGTTGAGGAGAGAGCAAAAAGACGTGTGGGCGAACTTTTGGCTCTTGGTGAAAATCCTGATTTTGATGAAGTAAAAGAACAGATAAGAAAAAGAGATGAAAACGATACAAACCGCAAACATAATCCTTTAAGAAAAGCTGAAGATGCTGTTGAGATTGATACAACAGGAATGACAATAGATGAGGTTATAGATAAAATTTCAGATATTATAAGAGAAAAAATTAGTTGATGGAGGTTAATATGTTTTATAATATAGCAAAATATGCCTTGAGACTTATGTATCTTGTTATGTTTAGAGTTGAGGTTAGAGGTAAAGAAAATATACCAAAAGACGGTCCTGTTATAATATGTGCAAATCATAGCAGTAATTTTGACCCTATTTCTGCAGCTATATATGTTAAAAGACCTGTAAATTTTATGGCCAAAAAAGAACTTTTTGGAAATAATTTCATGAAAAAACTTATGTATAGTCTTCATGCTTTCCCTGTTGATAGAGAGGCTGCTGATATGAAATCTTTTAAAACAACTCTTGAAATACTCAAAAAAGGTGAAGTTTTGGGAATATTTGCACAGGGTAAAAGAGTAAAAGAAGGTGAGACAGCAGACCCTAAAGCTGGAGTTGCTCTTTTTGCATTAAAGGGAAACGCTGTTGTTATACCTGCGGGAATTTCAGGAAATTATAAACTTTTTTCAAAAGTTAAAATAAATTATGGAAAACCTGTAAATCTTGATGAATACAGAGGAAAACGTGCAAGAACTGAAACTCTTGAAAAGATAACAGAAGAAATTATGTCTGAAGTTGAAAAACTTAGAAAGGAGCCATAATTTTATGGAAATTACTGTTGCAAAATCTGCCGGTTTCTGTTTTGGAGTAAATAGGGCAATACAAGCTTGTTATGATGAAATAGGAAAAGGAAAAATATATACTTATGGTTCTCTTATTCATAATAAGGAAGTTACAAAAGATTTAGAAAATAAAGGTGTTAAAATTATAGAAAGTCTTGATGGTATTGATGAAGGTACTGTAATAATACGTTCTCATGGTGTTGGAAAGTTTTTATATGATGAATTTGAAAAAAAAGGAATTAGATATATTGACGGAACTTGTCCTTTTGTAAAAAAAATCCATAACATAGTAAAAGAGAATTATGACAATAATAATAACATTATAATTGTAGGAAATCCAAATCACCCTGAAGTTATGGGTATAAATGGTTGGTGTGATAACTCTGCAACAATTATAGAAAATGTTGAAGATGTAGAAAATATATATTTTGACAATGATAATGATACTGCTGTTGTTGTTCAGACAACATTTAGAGGTTCAAAGTTTAATGATATAACAGAAGCTATAAAATCTCATATATCAAATGTAAAAATTTACAATACAATATGTTCCGCTACTGATGAGAGACAGCGTGAAGCCGTTGAACTTTCAAAGAAAGTTGACAAAATGATTGTAATAGGTGACAAGGGCAGTTCAAATACACAAAAACTTTACGAAATATGCAAAAAATATTGTCAGAATACATATTACATTGAAACTATTTGCGATTTAGTGTTGAATATTTTCAGTTCTAATGATAAAATAGGAATAACTGCTGGTGCATCAACCCCATCAGCAATAATTAAGGAGGTAATTAGTACTATGAGCGAATTCGAAACTCGAAACGGAAATATTGAGGAAGGGGAAGAACTTTCATTCCAGGAATTACTGGACCAGTCTCTTGTAAGTTTACACACTGGCGATATAGTTAAAGGAACAGTTATTAGTGTTGTGAATGAAGAGGTTTCTGTAAACCTTGGATATAAATCTGACGGAATCATCTCAAGAGGAGAATTCAGCAGTGATGTTAACGTTATCCCAAGCCAGGTTGTAAAACCAGGAGATGAAATAGAAGTATTTGTTATTCGTGTAAATGACGGCGAAGGAAACGTATTACTTTCAAAGAAACGTATTGAAGCACAGAAAGGCATGGAAGAAATCGAAAAAGCTTACAATGAAAAAGCTGTTGTTACAGGTAAAGTAGTAAGCGTTGTTAAAGGCGGACTTATAGCTGTTGTTAATGGTGTTCGTGTATTTATACCATCTTCACAGGTTTCAAATAAATTCATTGATGACCTTAGCGTTTTCAAAGACCAGGAACTTTCATTCAATATTATCGAGCTTGACAGAGCTAAAAACCGTATAATCGGTGGACGTAAAGCTCTTATTGAAAAAGAAGCTAACGAAAAGAAAGCTGCTTTATTTGATTCTATCGAGGCTGGAAAGAAAGTTACAGGTACTGTAAGCAGACTTACAGACTTTGGTGCTTTCGTTGACCTTGGTGGAGTAGACGGACTTATCCACATTTCAGAAATGTCATGGGGACGTATCTCAAATCCTAAAGACGTATTAAAAGAAGGACAGACAGTTGAGGCTATCGTTCTTGACGTTGACAAAGAAAAAGGAAAAATTTCTCTTTCACTTAAAGATGCTGACAGCAACCCATGGAAAATAGCTGTTGAAAAATATGCTGTTGGAACAGTTGTTGAAGGTAAAGTTGTTCGTATGGTACCATTTGGTGCATTCATCGAACTTGAACCAGGTGTAGACGGACTTGTTCACATCTCTCAGATTGCTGAAAAACACGTTGTTAAACCTGAAGATGAACTTAAGATTGGTGAAACAATCAAAGTTAAAGTTCTTGAAGTTAATCCAGAACAGAAAAAAATCAGCCTTTCAAAGAAAGCTGCTGAAGCTCCAGCTGTTGAGGAAGCTAAAGTAGAGGAAACACCTGCTGAATAATTATTAAAAAATACATTTTATAGTGTTATTTAGACTGCCGTACATTTTGTGCGGCAGTTTTTTTATTGAATAATTATTTTTCATATGTTAATAATCAGTAATATAAAATCAAAAAAATACGTATCTATATTTATAAAAGATACAAAGGAGGTATAATAAATGCCTACAATAAATATGCTTTCATCAGCAGACTCCGTCAAGGGACAAGGTGTAGGTTCTGCATATCTTGAACAGGTAAGTCTTGTCAGTGAAGGTCTTAAGGATAAGTATGAAGTCCTTATAAATTCAAAAAAGAAATGTGATATACAACATTTTCATACAATAAACCCCGAATATTTTATACCTGTTATACTTGATAAAAAAAATTCTGCCAATGTTGGATATGTCCATTTTTTACCTGAAACGGTTGAAGATAGTCTTGATATACCAAAGACTATAAAACAGCTTTTTTATAAATATATGATAGAATTTTATGAAAGTATGGATTATCTTGTAACAGTAAACCCTTATTTCATAGGTGAGCTTGAAAAATATGGTATACCTAGAAGCAAAGTAACATATATACCTAATTATGTTTCAGATGACTTTTTTTATCCCTATGATAAAATTAAAAAAGATAGTATAAGAGAAAAATGGAATATAGATAAAAATGCTTTTGTTGTTTTAGGTGTTGGACAGGTACAAACTAGAAAAGGTATATTTGACTTTGTAGAATGTGCTAAAAAGTTTACTGATGCGGTTTTTGTTTGGGCTGGAGGTTTCTCTTTTGGACCTATGACAGATGGATATAAGGAACTTAAAGAGCTTATGGAAAATCCCCCTGAAAATGTTATATTTACAGGTATAGTTGACAGAAATGAAATGAACAGTATTTATAATTTAGCTGATGTTATGTTTCTTCCTTCATACAGTGAGCTTTTCCCTATGACTATACTTGAATCAATGTGTGTTAAAATTCCTATACTTTTGAGAGATTTAGACATATATAATGACATACTTTTCGACTATTATTTAAAGGGAAATTCTGTTGATGAGTTTTTGGAACTACTTGAAAAGTTAAAAAATGATAAAGATTTTTATGATGAATGGAGCAAAAACTCTGACAGAGGACATAAATTTTATTCAAGAGAAAATGTACTGAAAATGTGGGAAGATTTTTATGATAGAGTTTATAGAGAGACTAAAGATTTTAAGGGTAAGAAAAAATTAAAAGTTAAAGTTAAAAAGAAAAAGAGAAAACTCTATAAAAAACTTAAATTTAAAAAGAAAGACAAAAAGAAAAATAAAAAAATGGAAGAATGGCTGAAACTTAAAGAAAAAATAATGAATGAGGTTGAAAAACAGATTGATAATTTTGAAAAGCAGTCAAATGATGAGGATAGCCTTTATATGAGTTTCTTGCAATTTTTCAAGAAAAATAAATGAAGTAAGGTATGACGAGAGTCATACCTTATTTTGTTTTAATAAAGTGCTGTAAATTTTTATAATATTGTTTTCTAATTTATACAATATTTTTTTAAATTAAATGTTCTATGTTTATATTTTTTGTGGTATAATACTGTTTGTCTCACAAATACAAATGTATTTATTAGAGGGAGAATGAAAAAGGCTGGTGTTTATAAATGGATTGTATAAAAGTTGCTATACTTGGGATTGGTACTGTTGGAAGCGGTACTTATAAAATAATTGAAAGTCAAAAAGATGAATTTCCATATAAAACAGGTTCACAGTTGGAAGTTTCAAAAATTCTTGTTAGAAATAAGAATAAGAAAAGAGAAGGCGTTGATGAGTCTTTAATTACAGATGATTGGTCAGAAATCATAAACGATGACAGTATTAGTATTATAATTGAAGTTATGGGAGGAATTGAACCTGCTAGAACATATATAACAGAAGCTTTGAAAAAAGGAAAATCTGTTGTAACTGCAAATAAAGACCTTATTGCTTCCTATGGTCATGAACTTCTTGACCTTGCTAAGGAAAATAAATGCGATATTCTATTTGAAGCTGCTGTTGCTGGTGGTATACCTATAATACGACCTTTAAAACAGTGTCTTGCGGCTAATAGAATTGAAGAAGTTATGGGTATTGTGAACGGTACTACAAACTTTATATTGAGTAAAATGACTGATGAGGGAATGGAGTTTGCTGATGCCCTTAAATTAGCTCAGGATTTAGGCTATGCTGAGGCTGACCCAACTGCTGATATTGAAGGATATGACGCTGCAAGAAAAGTTGCCATAATGGCTTCTATCGCCTTTAATTCAAGGGTTACTTTTGACGATGTATATACAGAAGGTATATCAAAAATTTCTGCTAAAGATATTAAATATGCTAAAGAACTTGATTGTGATATAAAACTTCTCGGTGTTGCTGCCAATACAGAGGGGGGAATTGAAGTTAGAGTTCACCCTATGCTTATACCTAGTGACCACCCTCTTGCAGGGGTTAAAGACTCCTTTAATGCTGTTTTTGTTAAGGGTGACGCTGTTGGTGACACAATGTTTTATGGAAAAGGAGCTGGAGAGCTTCCAACTGCCAGTGCTATAATGGGAGATGTTTTGGACGTTGCAAGAAACATAAACTTTAATTGTTGTGGCAGAATAGGTTGCACTTGTTATAAAGAGCTTTCTATTAAAAATATGGATGATATATATTCAAAATATTTTATAAGAATGCAGCTTCTTGACAAACCAGGAACTCTTGCCAGTGTACTTAGTATACTTGGAAATAATGGTGTAAGTATTTATCAGATGATGCAGAAAAAGAAAAGAGATAATAATTTTGCTGAAATAGTTATAATTACAGATTCTGTAAAAGAGAAAAACCTTAAAGACTCAATAACAATACTTGAGGGACTTTCTATTGTAAATAAGGTTTCAAGTATTATAAGAGTTTATTAATATTAAAGCTCCTTTATTAAAAATAAAGGAGCTTTTTTTTAATGCCAAAAAGTTCTAAATAACCATTTTCTAATTGGTACAGCAAATATTGCAAAAACAAAACCAGTTGACAAAGCACCTTGTATACCTGTTGTAAAAAGACCTATCAAAGCTCCTATTATGAAACCGATAAACATTGCTCTTATTATCATAGTTCTACCCCCTTAAAATATGACAAAACTTGTAAATATTTTTTATTATAATATCATGCATTAAATGGAAAGTCAATACAAAAATAGCACTTATAAGTTCTATATTGAAGTTATAAGTTTCTGTTTGCAAATATGTCTATATGCTAATTTGAAACAGGAGGTGCAAAAATGGCTATTGATTATAAAGTTATAGGAAATAGAATTAAAAGTAACAGAAAATGTGCAAATTTAACTCAGGAAGAATTAGCAGAAAAATTAGGTATATCTATAAGTTATGAAAGTAGAATGGAAAGAGGAGCTACAAAGATAAGTCTTGAAATGTTAGGAAGAATATCTGATGTTTTAAACATACCAATATCATTACTTTTGACAGGAACAGTTGATAGTATGGATAATTTTTTAGGAAATGAACTTAGTGATATAGTTAAAGAGTTTAATTCAAATGATAAAAAATTATTGCTTGATGTTGCAAAAGCTATATTAAAAAATAAACAGTAAAAAAATACCTCCTATAATAAGGAGGTATTTTTTAATTTGTCTTAACAAGCTCTATTGCTTCTTTTCCAGTCATGTGGTCAATTGTAATTTCTATACATGATAAAGAATTCCAAAATCTTTTTATTTCTTTTTCTATAAAATCAATATCACTATTGTATTTTAATCCTAATATTTTTGCAGCTTCAAATATATCTTTTTCATCTTCTAATATTTTGGCTTTTCCAAATACAATTACACTTCTAAAATATGTTGTCAATTTTTCAGGAACAACATCATCTTTATCAATTACACAGAATGAAACTTTATCACAATTTTTTATAGCGTCTATTTTATGACCTTCTTTTGCAGAGTGGATATATATTTTATTGTTTTTATAAACATAATTTAAAGGTATTGTGTAGGGATAACCATTTTCGTCCAATACACCTAATATTCCTGTTTTACATTTCTCTAATATTTCTATTGTGTTATTGTCACTTAATTGTTGTTTTATTCTTCTCATTTTTTTGAACATTTTAAAATCACTCCTTAAATACAAAAATAAACGGTGGCAAAATACCACCGTTTAATATAGATTTTTTATTCTTCACAAGCTTTAAGAAGAAGTTCCCAACGTCTATCAACTTCGGCCTGGAATTCTTCAATAAGATGTTCATTACCTTTTTTGAAAAGATGTTTAAATCTTCCCTGTGGTCTTAAGAAGTCTTCAATAGGAAGTTTATTTTTTGGTTTGTAGTTAAGTGTCCATTTTCCTTTTTCAACTTCAAATAATGGCCAGTAGCATGTCTCAACAGCAAGTTTACATATGTCAATGATGTCAGGAGTGTTATATCTCCAACCACGTGGACATGGAGCCATGATATTAAGGAATGCAGCACCTGGTGTATAAATAGCTTTTTCAGCTTTTAAGTGAAGGTCTCTGAAATTCTGTACAAATGTTGTCTGTGCAACATAAGGAATGTCATGGTTTGCTATTATTGCAGCAAGGTCTTTTCTGTTCTGAGTTTTACCGTTTGACTCTTTTCCAACAGGTGTTGTTGTTGTATCAGCATACATAGGTGTAGCTGATGAACGCTGTATACCTGTGTTCATGTAAGCACCATTGTCATAACATACATAAACCATGTCATGATTTCTTTCCATAGCACCTGAAAGTGACTGGAAACCGATGTCGTATGTACCACCGTCACCACCAAATGTTATGAATTTGAAATTGTTTTTAACTTTTCCTTTTGCTTTGAGTACGCTGTAAGCAGCCTCAACACCTGAACAAGTAGCTGCTGCATTTTCAAAAGCATTGTGGATATATGAATCTTTCCAAGCTGTATATGGATACATAAATGTAGAAACCTCAAGACAGCCTGTTGCATTTGTTATAACAGCTTTATCTTCATCGTGAAGTGCACGAAGTACATTTCTTACTGCGATAGTACCGCCGCAGCCTGCACACATTCTGTGACCAGGAGCTAAACGTTCTTCTTTGTTCATTACTTCTTTAAAGTTATATGCCATTGTTTTTCACTCCTTAATCTCTTAATGATAAATAGCGATATCTTTCACCTGCATCGCCTGTTTTTTCAATTTCCATAAGTGCCTCATAAACTGATTTAAGGCTTTCAACTGTTACGTCACGTCCACCAAGACCGTATACATAGTTGATTACTTCACAGTCAGCTTTTGCATTGTATAAAGCTGTTCTTATATCGTTACCGATAGGACCGCTCTGTGCGTTAAAGCTTTCTGTTCTATCCATACAAGCAATATATTTAACGTGTTTTATTGCTTCAACAATTTCTTCAGCTGGGAATGGTCTGAAAAGTCTTATTTTGAGAAGACCAACTTTTTTGCCTTCTGCTCTTAATTCGTCAACAGCTTCTTTTCCTGTTCCTGCTGCTGAGCCCATTATAACCATTATGTAATCAGCATCTTCTGTTTTGTATGTTTCAAATAATCCGTATTTTCTTCCGGAAATCTTTTCAAAGTCTTCTGCAACTTCAAGAGCAACTTTTTTTGCATTTTTTAATGCTTCAAGCTGAGCTCTCTTTGTTTCCATGTAGTATGCAGGTATAGCATAAGGACCTACTGCCATTGTTCCATTGTCGTTAAGAAGATAATTTTCTGGACAATATTCTCCAACAAATTCTTTTACTTTGTCATCTTCTATAAGTTCGATATTTTCAACAGCGTGGCTTGTGATGAAACCGTCCTGGCATATCATAATAGGAAGTCTAACGTCTTTGTGTTCTGCTATTCTGTAAGCCTGTACAAAGTTGTCATATGCTTCCTGATTGCTTTCTGAGAAAATCTGTATCCAACCAGCATCTCTTGCACCCATAGCGTCTGAATGGTCACAGTTGATGTTTATTGGGCCTGATAAAGCTCTGTTTACAAGGGCAAGAGCTATTGGAAGTCTGTCTGATGCTGCAACATAAAGTTCTTCCCACATAAGGGCAAGACCACATGATGATGTTGCTGTAAGTGTTCTAGCACCGGCAGCTTCTGCTCCGATAGCAGCACTCATTGCACTGTGTTCACTTTCAACAGGTACGAAAACTGTATCAACCTGTCCATTTGCAACGAAAGCTGAAAAATACTGTGGTATTTCTGTTGATGGTGTGATAGGGAAGGCAGGCATAACGTCAGGATTAATCTGTCTCATCGCTACTGCAACTGCTTCATTTCCTGATAATCTTTCTCTGATAGACATTTTAGTTCTCCTCCTTCTTCATTTCAATTGCTCCGAAAGGACAGACTTTAGCACATATTCCGCAACCTTTACAGTGGTCAAAGTCAAAGTCAAGTCTCTTCATATCTTTTACAGGTATTGAGCTGTCTGGGCATACAGGCACACAGAGGAGACACTGTTTGCATTTTTCAGCTATGAATGTAGGCATATCTACTCTCCACTCACCTGTGTTAAAGTATTGTGATGTTGCACTTTCATATACATTACAGCCTTCATTCATTTCCTGCCAAGTGTTAAATTCGTTTATATCTTTAAATGCTCTTGACATTTATTTCACCTCCTGTAAAGCTAATCTGAGAGCTTTCATGTTTCCTTCGATAACTTCAGGTTTTGAAGCAAATTTATGTTTGAATGAACCTTCCATTTCGTTTAAGAATGTATCTTCGTCCATAATTCCTGTTACTTTTACTATTGAAGCAAGCATAGGAGAGTTAGGGAAATATTTTCCTAAAGCTTCAATGGAAACTTTTCTAGCGTCAATTGTGAAAACTTTTCCTTCATAGCCTTTAAGTTTTTTAATTATTTCCTCTTTAGGCTGTGCTGTGTTAATTACAATTGCACCTTCTTTTTTGAGTCCTTTTGTTACGTCTACTGAGTCAAGAAGTGTCTCGTCAACAACAACAACGTAATCAGGCTCATAAATATTTGAATGAACTCTTATTCTTTCATCACTTATTCTGTTATATGCTGTGATAGGTGCACCCATTCTTTCAGGGCCGTATTCAGGGAACCCTTGAACGAATTTACCTGTGTTGAAAGCAACATCTGCCAAAAGGAGAGATGCTGTTTTGGCACCCTGTCCGCCACGGCCGTGCCATCTGATTTCTACTGCATTAGCCATTGAAATAACCCCCTTAATATATTTTTAAATTATTGTTGTTTATATATATTAGCAAACTTTGTGCCAAAATGAAAGAAATAAATAAATTTTTTGTGTATTTTTAAAGAAACAATGTATTTTAAAGGTAAAATAATTCTCAATTTTAATTAAAAAATAAGTTTAATAAAGTGATTTTATTGTTATTATAACAAAATAGTGTTAGAATAATGTTATAATTATCACATAGAATGTTATAATTGTTGTAATTTTTTATGTTGGGGGAAATATTTATGTTACTTACACCGAAAGGTTTTATTGAAATGAATATGTTTGAGGAGATATTGGATAACTGTAATGATGCTGTTAATGCTGTTGATATAAATGGAAATATAATATTTGCCAATGAAATTTCAGCTCATTATGCCAAGTCTACAAAAGAAGATATGATAGGAAGAAAAATTACAGATTTTTATCCAAGAGCTGTACTTTTAACAGTTCTTGAAAGTCATGAGCCACTTTTGGATAAACGTATACATGACGTTTTTGGAAAAAGATATGTTGTTGACTCTTATCCTATATTCAGAGATGGTGAGTTTTTGGGGGCATATTCTGTTTTTAATGGTCTTGATGAGATTGATGAACTTAACAGAAAAATTAAATATCTTCAAATGCAAGTAAAACTTATAAAGCCTGAAGAAAATATAAGTGGTGTTGTTGATATGGGAAGTATAAAAAATGTTTTTAAACAGGCAAAGAAAATAGTTGGTTCTTTAGGTGGTCCAAGACATTCTATAATTACTGGTGAGTCGGGAACAGGAAAAACAATGCTTGCAACACTTATATATAACTATGCAAAGAGAATTGGAGTTATAGGTAAAAATGCTCCTTTTATAGAGGTAAACTGTGCCCAGTTCGTAAATCCGGATATTGCTGCTATGGAGATTTTCGGCAGTGTTGAAGGTGCTTTTACAGGTTCAAAAAAGAAATCGGGACTTTTTGAACAGGCAAATGGTGGAATATTATTTCTTGATGAAGCACATACAATAGAAAACTATCAAAATTTACTTTTAAAAGCTATTGAGTCGGGAAAAGTTAGAAGAATAGGAGATACAAAAGAAATAAGCAGTAATGTTATAATAATAGCTGCATCAACAAGAAATCTTGATGAAGTTTTTCTTCCAGAATTGTATCAGAGACTTGCCCAGTATGAAATGCATTTGCCTTCCCTTAATGAGAGACCAAAAGAAGAAAAAGAAATGCTTTTTTCTCATTTTGTGAAAAAATATGAGCAGGCTGTTTGGGAGTCCCATAAAGTTGTATACCATGTTAAATTTACAGATGAGGCAAAGGAGGCTTTACTTTCAGCAGTTTATCCAAGAAATATACGTCAATTTAGAGATGTTATAAATTTCAGTATAGATGCGGCAGCCCCTTTGATTGAGGATATAGGTTTCCAAAGTGAGATAACAACTATTGTAGGTATGGAACATATACCTTTTAATTCATTGGGTGGAGATACTGTAAAAAATAATAAAAATAAAAAAGAAACAAAAAATATAAACATTGATGAGTACATAGAAGAATTGAGAAAACAGGGATTAGGTGCAAGAAAAATATCAGGAATGTTAGAAAAAGAGGGCATAAATATGCCTTATTACAAAATTTCATACATATTAAAAAAGAAAGGTTTAAATTAAAAAAGGTGTCTTATGACACCTTTTTAATTATAATTTTGACATTATTCTCAATATGAGCGGTCTATATACTGAAACAGCTTCCTTTGGACAAAGTTCTTGACAACAATAACATCTTATACATTTTGATGTATGTACAAAAGGTTTGTGATTTTTCATTTCTATTGTTTTTGCAGGGCAGTTTCTGGCACAGTCTCCACAGCCTATACATTTTTTATAGTCAAAATCAGGTCTTGGCTGTATGTGTCTATCCACAAAGCCTTCCAAAAATTTTGGTGGTTTACCACCTAAGAAATGCATACTTTTTGTTTTTGGAACATCATAATCTGTAATTATAAAATCTTTGTAATTATCTCCTATCATTTCTATTTCTTCTATATTATTAGGACATAATCCTCTATCTATTGAATTTTTTAATACAGGTATTGTTTCAGCTTCAGTATTTATAATTTTTGCAGCTACAAAATCAACATGGAAAGGATTTTCAGAGGCAATAATAGCACCGATTTTTCTTGGTTTTCCTGCTGTTGGACCTTCTCCCTCCATTCCAACAATGGCATCCATAAATGATAATACAGGATTTGCATTTAAACATATATCTATTAAACAGTCGGCGAAATTATTTACATCAGGACAGTTAAAATGATATTCTGCTTTAGTTGTTCCTGGTATTGTTCCAAACATATTTTTTACAGCACCTGTCATTTTTGTCATACAGTGAGTTTTTAAACGACAGACGGATATTATTTTGTCACAGTTTTTAATATATGCTCCTGCTGTTATTTTTTTCAAAACTTTACCATCAGGAAATTCACATACTATATGTTCTGTATTGAAATTAAGCTCTGCATTTCCCATTTTTGCTGCTTTATCCATTTCACATACATTGTATATTGATTTTAATAACATTGGAGAGAAAGGTCCTCCCGGACTGTCTCCTATTATAACTTTTGCTCCGTATTCTGAAAGTATTGAAGCTAAAGCTCCTGTAAATTCAGGATTACTTGTTGCTGCCATTTCAGGAGGCTTTTTCATTACAAGATTTACTTTTAAAAGAACTGTTTCACCTTTATTTATATATCTTTCAATTCCTCCTAAATTTTCGAAGGATTTTTTTATAGTGTCTTTTAATAACTCAAAATCATAGTTATCACATTTTAAAATTGAAACCAATATATTCATCTCCTTTTTAGAGATTATACTTTTTAAAATATTTTTATGCAATAAAAAATATATTTTTAAATTTCAAAATTACAATTGTAAACTTTGATTGTGAAAAGTCGTACATAAAAGTATAAATTTATATTTTAAGAATTCTGAAAAGTTTTTGAAAAACATTATAAATTATTATGTATTTTAATTTTTATTGATGATAGATTTTTTTGAAAGGGGATTTGTATATGAAGAAAATGACAGCTTTTTGTTTGAGTGTTATATTAAGTTTTAGTGCTATTTATGGAAATAAGGTTTTTGGTGCAGAAAAATTTTCTGATATAAATTCTAATTATTTGACATATGAGAGTATAAATAAGTGATGTAAATACATAAATCCATATAAAATAGTAGTTTTAAATCTGAAAAATCCTCTTTTGTTTTGTATATAAAAGGGGATTTTGTATATTAATGACAAAATTATAGAAATAAAATTATAAACATTGGACAAAAGTTTAGAATATTATATAAATATGGAAATTATATATTTTTTTAGTATTATTTTTTTATATTGTGTGAAATGATTACACCATTATAAATATCATTTTTTTAGAATGTTTTGTTATTTACATTATTTGTGATATAAATTTTTTTCTTTACCACTTTATTCTTTAATGGTATAATTCAAAAGTATAAAAATCCATAATAATGGTTTTTTATAAATTTATAAATCCTTCTGCACAGAGAATATTTAATAGGGAGGTTAGTTTTAATAAATAAATTGTATTTTTAAGCGCCAGAGCCATAGTGCAGATATTGGCTGACGAGGTGGAAGTTATCGAAGTTTTCGGCGGATGCTTCCCGCCCATTAGCACAGGGACGCAGGTCTTTAACAAAGAGTTTGAGAAATCGGGCTTACAAAATAAAGATAACGTGCTAATAAAATATTTGGAGGTAAAATTAAATATGTGTGGAATAGTTGGATATATCGGAGGAAATGAGGCAGCACCTATACTTATAAAAGGACTTAAGAAACTTGAGTATAGAGGATACGATTCTGCAGGTATCGCTGTTTATGGTGATAGTATCAACGTTGTTAAAACAAAAGGTAGACTTGCTGACCTTGATGAAAAGGTTCAGAGTTTAGGCGGCGTTAAAGGTACAATGGGTATAGGTCATACAAGATGGGCAACTCATGGTGCACCAAGTGATGTAAACTCTCACCCTCATACAAGTATGAACGGAAGAATTACAGTTGTTCATAACGGTATTATTGAAAACTATATTCAGCTCAAGGCTGAACTGGAGAAAAACGGATATGTTTTTGCTTCAGAAACTGATACAGAAGTAGTAGCACAGCTTTTTGACTACTATTATAACGGTGATATGGTTGATACTCTTATAAAGGTTATAGAGAGAATAAGAGGTTCATATGCTTTAGCTGTTATGTGTACAGAAAAAACAGATGAGATTGTTGCTGTCAGAAAAGACAGTCCTATGCTTATAGGTTTAGGTGAAGGAGAAAATTATATTGCTTCTGATATTCCTGCAGTACTTGAGTATACAAAAAATTATTATCTTTTAAATGATAATGAAATCGTTGTTCTTAAAAAGGATAGTGTAAAAATCCTTGATATGAATAAAAATGAGATTAAAAAAGATGTTTATAATGTAACTTGGGATATTTCTGCAGCTGAAAAAGGCGGTTATGATTATTTCATGCTTAAAGAGATAATGGAACAGCCAAAGGCTATAAAAGATACAATACACCCAAGAATTGCTGATGGAACAATAAAACTTGATGATGTAAAATATACTGATGAAGATATAAAAAATATAAACAGAATTCACATTATTGCTTGTGGTAGTGCTTACCATGCAGGAATTGTAGGAAAGTATGTTATTGAGGACTTTGCAAGAATACCTGTTGAAGTTGACCTTGCTTCTGAGTTTAGATACAGAAATCCTATTTTAAATAAAAATGATGTTTGTATAATAATAAGCCAGTCTGGAGAGACTGCCGACACTCTTGCAGCTTTAAGAGAGGCTAAGAGACAGGGAATAAGAATACTTTCAATAGTAAATGTTGTTGGAAGTTCTATTGCTCGTGAAAGTGACGATGTTCTTTATACATGGGCTGGTCCTGAAATTGCAGTTGCCACAACAAAGGGATATTCAACACAGGTTGCTCTTATGTATCTTATAGGTCTTAAATTTGGTCAGGTTAGAGGATATATTTCTGATGAAAGAGTTTCAGAGCTTATTGGTGAGCTTGACAAACTTCCAGAATATATAGAAAAACTTATTGACCTTGAAAAAGATATAAAGGTTATGGCAAAAGAACATCATAATTCAAATGATGTATTTATAATTGGTCGAGGAATTGACTATGCTGCTTCCCTTGAAGGTTCTCTTAAATTAAAAGAAATTTCATATATTCACAGTGAAGCATATGCAGCAGGTGAACTTAAACATGGTACAATTTCACTTATAGAGGATGGAACTTTAGTTGTTGCTGTTGCTACACAGGATAATTTATATGAAAAACTTGTAAGTAATGTTAAGGAAGTAAAAGCAAGAGGTGCTTATGTTATCGCTATTGCTAAGGAAGGCAACACAGAAATTGGAGAAGTTGCTGACAAGGTAATATATATACCTCATGTTGATGATAAATTTACAGCTTCTCTTAATGCTATACCAATGCAGCTTTTTGCATATTATGTTGCAATTGAAAGAGGCTGTGATGTTGATAAACCAAGAAACCTTGCAAAATCAGTTACAGTTGAATAATTTATGATTTTAAAACGCTGTCTTTTGACAGCGTTTTTTTATAGTTTTTTTCTTCAATTTTGTCACTATCTAATTTATGACAATTTTATAATTTATATTTTTATATTCTAAAAATTTGTCACTTACTATATAATATAAATGTAAATGTTTAAAAATGGGTTTATACAGTATATTTTTATACTGGAAAAAACATACAAATGCAAATCTATATGCAAAATGTATATAAAATATATAGTTTATTTTGTATATTTTAACATATTGTCTTATGAAAGGTTTTTTGTGAGAAATGCCATCTCAAAAAATGTCACTATCTGTTAGAGACAAAAGTGACACATCATATAGTTGTAACTGCTGAAAATACATAATATAATTAACTCATCGAAAGGTTGGTTTTTAAAAATGTCACTAGTGAAAAAACGTGAGAACAAAAAATCCGGATTAACCTCACGACAAAAAGCAATCATTGAGATTTTAACAAAATTTACTGCGGCTAATCCTGTAACAGTATCTGCTATTTCAGAAAAACTTAAATTAAGCTCAAGAACAATTTTAAGGGAAATGCCTAAAATAGAAAAATGGCTTTCTGATAATGAATTCAAATTTATAAGAAAGCCGGGAGTTGGTCTTGTACTTGATGAGAGTCTTGAAAATCAGAAACTTATACTTGAACTTCTTGAAATTGAAAATATAGAAAATGATTATTCTAAAGATGACAGAAGAAAACTTATACTTGTTGAACTTCTTTCAGCCAAAGAACCTTTAAAATCATTCTATTTTACATCAAAATTTAAAATTTCCGAGGGTACACTTAGTAATGACTTAGACTTTTTAAGCGAATGGCTTGGAAATTATGGTGTAAGTATAATAAGAAAACCTGGTCTTGGTGTTTATATTGATGGAAGTGAGAGTAGTTATAGACAGGCAATAGTCAATGCAGTTTATGAGTTTATGAGTGAGGAAGACATTCTTGCTCTTTTAAATGGTAAAAAAGATACATTTGAGAACTCAACAATAGCTCTTAAATCACAAAGTAGGCTTTTTAACTTTATTGATGATTATACAATGAAAATTGTTGAAGAAATACTCATCAATACAGAGCAAAAAATGCATATTAAATATACCGACAGTGCATATATGGGACTTATAGTTCATATATCTTTGGCGGTAAAGAGAATACAAAATTTTGAAAAAATTGAAATGGAAAAGGAAAAACTTTCAAAGCTTGAAATGATGCCTGAATTTTCTGTTGCAGAAGAAATAGGCAGAGCTCTTGAAAGTAGTTTGGAAATATCAGTTCCAAAGGATGAAATTGGTTTTATAACAATGCATCTTGTAAGTGCTAAGATATGGATTACAGAGAAAAAGGGCAGATTTGATTCGGACAATATAAATATAAGACAGCTTGTTCTCACTCTGATAATGCTTGTTGAAAAAGAGCTTGACATATATCTTAGAGATAATGAAATGCTTGTTGAAGACCTTTGTAATCATATTGCACCTGTTTTAAGCAGGCTTTCAATGAATGTTAAAATAAAAAATTCACAGTTAAAAACTATAAAAGAAAATTATGGTGACATTTATAGAGCGACGGAAAAGGGTTGTGAAATTTTAAAAGATGCGGCTGGAGTAAAAAAAGTGCCAGAAACAGAGATTGCATTTATAGCAATGCATTTTTGTGCGGCAGTTGAAAAAATTCATTCAGCGGAAAATCAAATTTCTGTTGTTGTGGTTTGTCCTACCGGTCTTGGAACTTCAAGAATGCTTGCGGTAAACATCACAAAATATTTTCATAATATCGAGATAAAAGATATTGTATCTGCTATTAATATTGATGTTGACAGATTATCAAGAGAGGGTATTGACCTTATTGTTTCAACAGTTCATCTTGATGTGGATTTTCCAAGTGTCTGTGTCAATCCTATACTTCTTGAACAAGATAAAATACTTATTAAAAATGCCATAGGAAGTATAAGCAAAAATAAAACAGCAAAAAAAGGACCTGAAGGCAAGAAGAACATTGATAAAAATGAAATTATTTATATTAGTAAACTCGGCAGTGAAATTTTAAATCTTCTTACAACAATAAAGCTATTAAATATTCACTCTGTAAGTGACAGAGATGAGCTTATTGATAAGGCCTCCGGACTTTTTGCCCGTAACTTTGAAGCTAAAAGACTTATAGCCGAAAGTCTTGAAAAAAGAGAGCGTGTCGCTGGAACATATATAAGCGACTTTAAAATGATGCTTCTCCATTGTAAAACAAAAGGTACGGACCAGTGTTGTTTTGGATATGTAAGACTTGAAAATCCTATGGAATTTAAAGAGGGTATTGTATTGGGAGCAATAGTAATGCTTGTTCCTGAAGAAAATAATAGGGTACATATGGATATTATGAGTGAAGTGAGCGGTGCACTTATAGAAAATGAAGCCTTTTTCCTTGCTGTCAGGGATAAGGGTGAAGACCAGATTTCAACAGAGCTTGAAAAAAGTCTTCTTAAATTTTACAGGAAAACAATATTAAAAAGAATGGAGTGTTAGTTTATGAAAAATAAGCTTCAGAGATTTGGTAAGTTCTTAAGCTCAATGGTTATGCCAAATATCGGTGCATTTATTGCTTGGGGTTTTATTACAGCTTTATTCATTGAAGAAGGTTGGTTCCCTAATGAGAGACTTGCTAGTATACAGCCACCTATGCTTACATATCTTCTTCCAATTCTTATTGCATATCAAGGCGGTAAGATGATGGGCGGAGACCGTGGCGGTGTTATAGGTGCCATAGCAACCGTTGGTGTTATATGTGGTGCTGAACAGACAATGCTTATCGGTGGTATGTTAATGGGACCTATCGCTGGTTTCTGTCTCAAAAAATTTGATAATGCAGTTGAAGGAAAAATACCAGCTGGATTTGAGATGCTTGTAAACAACTTCTCAGTAGGTATTTTAGGTATGATACTTGCAATAATAGGATACTATGTAATAGGACCTGTTATGACTGCAATACTTGCATTCCTTACAGCAGGCGTTGATGTACTTGTAAATAACAATCTTCTTCCTTTTACAGCTATATTTGTAGAGCCTGCAAAAGTACTTTTCTTAAACAACGCTATAAACCATGGTATATTTACACCAATTGGTATAGAACAGGCAGCAGAAGCTGGAAAATCAATTATGTATATGCTTGAAGCGAACCCTGGTCCTGGTCTTGGTGTTCTCCTTGCATACTGGGCATTTTCTAAAGATAAAACAACAAAAAGTTCTGCTCCTGGTGCAGTAATCATCCACTTCTTTGGTGGTATTCATGAAATTTACTTCCCATACATACTTATGAACCCTGTAATTATTATAGCTCCTATCGTTGCTTCAATAGTAACTATATTCTTCTATTCAATTACAGGTGCTGGACTTGTAAGCCCTGCTTCTCCAGGTTCAATTATAGCTTTCCTTGCTGTTGCACCAAAAGGTGAAACACTTATAGTTCTTGCTGGTGTATTAATAGCAACTGTTATATCATTCCTTGTAGCTTCTCCAATCGTTAAAATGACAGGAGACAAAAATCTTAACGAAGCAACAGAAAAAATGAAAGACATGAAAGCTGAAGCAAAAGGTATTGCTAGAACAACTGGCGAAATCAAAAAAATAGTATTTGCTTGTGATGCTGGTATGGGTTCAAGTGCTATGGGTGCTACAAAATTTAGAAACAGAATAGCTCCTTTAAACCTTGGAATTACAGTTATAAACACATCAGTTGATAATGTTCCTGGTGATACAGATATAGTTGTTTGTCAGACAGTTCTTCAGGATAGAGCTAAAAAGAGTGCTCCACAGGCACAGCTTGTTACAATAGGAAACTTCCTTGCTGATGCAAACCTTGACGCTCTCTATGCATCTCTTGAAGCTAAAGCTAAAGGTGGAAACAGTGGTAATTCAAGTACAAAAAAGTCTGAAGCACCTTCTGGAAAATCAAATGACGGAATAATGGTAGCAGAAGGTATTAAAACAGGTCTTAAATCAGTTTCAAAAGAAGAAGCGATTGAAGCTGCTGGAAAACTTCTCAACAAACTTGGATATGTAAATGAAAGCTATATCCCAGCTATGCTTGAGAGAGAAAGAACTGTTTCAACATATATGGGACTTGGTGTTGCTATACCTCATGGTACATCAAGTGCTAAAAATGAAGTTAAGAAAACAGGTATCGTTCTTCTTCAGTACCCTGAAGGTGTAGATTTTGGCGAAGAAAAAGCATATCTTGTATTTGGTATTGCTGGTATTGGTGATGAACATCTTGACCTTCTTGCAAAAATCGGTACTGTTATCGAAGATGAAGCTAATCTTGCAAAACTTAAAAATGCAAAAACAGCAGAAGAAGTTCTTGCAATGTTTAAATAATTTTGTGTAAATTAATAATAAAATAAAAAGCATATTGCTTACGGGCGATTGCAAAAAAAGAGCGTGCCCTAAATTATAGGTACGCTCTTTTTTAAAAATTGATAGTTTTTAAGAGGAGGAATTTAAAATGAAAAAAGCTATACAGTTTGGTGCAGGAAACATAGGTAGAGGATTTATAGGTGCATTACTTGAACAAGCTGGTTATCATGTTGTTTTTGCTGATGTAAATGATGCCGTTATAGACAAAATCAATGCAGATAAATGTTATACAGTTCATGTTATGGACGTTGAATGTAGTGAACAGAAAATAACAAATATTAGTGGTGTAAACTCAACAAAACCTGAAATGATTGATGAGATGAAAGACGCTGAAATAATTACAACAGCAGTAGGTCTTGTTATACTTCCAAGAATTGCTCCAACAATAGCAAAAGGAATTACTCTTCGTATGGAAAGTGGAGTTAATGAATATCTCAACATAATAGCTTGTGAAAACGCTATTAAAGCAAGCTCACAGCTTAAAGACGCAGTTTATGCTTCACTTGATGAAAAAGGTAAAGAATATGCTGATAAATATGTTGGTTTCCCAGATTGTTCAGTAGATAGAATTGTTCCTCCTGTAAAAAGTGAAAACTTTATTGATGTAGTTGTTGAAAATTATTATGAATGGAATGTTGAAGAAGCTGCATTCAAAGGCGAAATCCCACAGATAAAAGGTATGAACCTTGCAGGAAATCTTATGGCTTATATTGAAAGAAAACTTTTCACACTCAATACAGGTCATGCTATAACATCATATCTTGGATTTATAAAAGGATATTCAACAGTTGATGAAAGTATAAAAGATGAGAAAATATACAACATAGTAAAATCAGCTATGACTGAAAGCGGTAACGGACTTATCGAAAAATATGGCTTTGACAGAGAGGCCCATTTAAAATATATTGATAAAATTATTGGACGTTTCAAAAATCATTATCTTCAGGATGATGTTGCAAGAGTTGGCAGAGAGCCTTTAAGAAAACTTAGTGCAACAGATAGACTTGTAAAACCTCTTATGACAGCTGCTGGATACGGTTTCCCAGTTGATAATCTTATAATTGGTATAGGAGCTGCTTTAAACTATGATAATGAAGCTGATGCTCAGAGTGTTGAACTTCAGGCTAAAATAAAAGAAAAAGGCTTAAAGGCTGCTTTCTCTGAAATTTCAGGGGTTACAGATGAAAAACTTCTTGAAAATGTTGAAAACGCTTACAGAGAAGTAAAAAATTTAATCTAATATATTTAAAAATATTCAATTTGGGTGTATAATATTTATTATACACCTGAATTTTTTTATTCAGTGTTATATAGGTTGAGGAAATTTTAAGAGAAAGAAGGAGAATTTTTATGGTATCAAAAAAAGTTGTAGTAAATAATAAGACAGGACTTCATGCTCGTCCAGCATCAAGCCTTGTATCTTTTGTGAAGAAATTTAAAGGCTGCACAGTTTCTATCGTTAACGGAGAGAAAAAAGCAAATGCTGCAAGTATAATCAATGTTCTTACACTTGGTGCAAAACAGGGTACAGAACTTGAAGTTATTGTTGAAGGCGAAAACGAAGAAGTAGCTTTAGACGAAATTGTAAAATTCATAGAGACTCTTGAAGAGTAATTCTTTGTGGGGAAAAAGGAAATTATAACATTAGAGAGAGGTATTGTTTATGAAAAAATTTACTGTATCTAAAGCAGCATCAAAAGGTATCGTTATGGGAAAAGCATTTGTTGCTGTTCAGGAGAAACTTGAGGCTGACACTAGAATAATAAAAGATTCAGAAAAAGAAATTGAAATTCTTAAATTCCAGAAAGCTGTAAAAGATGCTGTTGAAGAAATTAAAGTTCTTGCAAAAGACAATGAAATTTTTGCAGCACATCTTGACGTTGCAGAAGACGCAGTTTTATCTGATTCTGTTGAAGGAAAAATCAATGGTGAAAACAAAAATGCACAGCTTGCTCTTGAGGAATCTGTTGCTGAAATCGTAACAATGTTTGAAAGTCTTGATGACGAATATTTAAGAGAAAGAGCTGCTGACATTAAAGACGTTGGTAAGAGAATGATGTGTAAACTTAAAGGAGTAAAGAGCAATCCTTTTGAAGGAATTGACGAAGAAGTTATTGTTATAGCTGAAGACCTTGCTCCTTCTGATACAGCAAATATGGATTTCAAATTTATAAAAGGATTTATAACAGAAGCTGGTGGTGTAACAAGCCACGTTGCAATTATGGCAAGAAGTATGGAAATTCCTGCTTTTGTTGGTGTTGTTGATTTCAGAAAGAATGTCACAAATGAAGATTATATCATTCTTGATGCTCTTGGAAACGAAATTATTGTAAATCCTGATGATGAAACAAAAGAGGAATACACAAAGAAAGCTGAAGAATACAAAGCTATGAAAGCTGAGCTTGAAAGCATGAATGGACTTCCTGCAACAACTCTTGACGGAAGAACAGTAGAGCTTTTTGCTAACGTAGGAAGCCTTACAGATGTTGAAAACGCTGTTACAAGAGGTGCTGAAGGTATCGGTCTTTTCAGAAGTGAATTCCTTTACATGGAAAATACAAAGTTCCCAACAGAACAGGAACAGTTTGATACTTATAAAAAAGCTATCGAAACAATTAAACACCCTATGATTATCAGAACTCTTGATATCGGTGGTGACAAAGAGCTTTCATACTATGAATTTGACAAAGAGGAAAACCCATTCCTTGGTTGGAGAGCTATAAGAATATCTCTTGACCTCAAAGACGTATTTAAAACACAGCTTCGTGCTATATTAAGAGCTAGTGCATATGGTGACATAAGAATTATGTACCCTATGATTATTTCTGTTGAAGAATTTAGAGCTGCTAACGAAATCCTTCAGGAATGTAAAGCAGAGCTTAGAAAAGACAATATACCTTTCAACGACAGTATCCAGACAGGTATTATGATTGAAACTCCAGCAGGTGTTATGTGTGCTGAAGACCTTGCAAAAGAGGTTGACTTCTTCAGTATTGGTACAAACGACCTTACACAGTACATGCTTGCAGTAGACAGAGGAAATCAGAAAATTTCTAAGATGTACAATTCATTCCACCCAGCTGTTCTTCGTGCTATCAATAGAGTTATTGAAGCAGGTCATAAATATGGCAAGATGGTTGGTATGTGCGGTGAGTTCGCTAGTGATGAAAAAGCACTTCCTGTACTTCTCGGTATGGGACTTGATGAGTTCAGTATGGCTGCAACAGAAATTGCATCTTCAAGATATAAAGTAAGAAATCTTAAATATGAAGATTGCAAAGAGCTTGCAAAAAATGTATGCTCAAAGAGCACAATAGCTGAAATCAAAGAACTTCTTGACTAATATCTATTGATATATAAAAGACGTCGAATTTTTCGACGTCTTTTTTTATTATATTATCTATAATTTAACTTGTAGCCTTTAATTTTGTTATAATATTTGATAAAATTTTATAAAAATAGTAAAATATAATAATAAAAATATGCCTGGGGGTGACTATGTGGAAATATACAACTTAAAAGAAATGCTTTTCCCTTATGAGCAGGCTGTAAAAGAGCTTACATTGAAGTTTGAAGGCATACGAAATGAATATAAACTTTTAGGACTTTATTCACCTATTGAATCTGTCACTGGAAGAGTTAAAAAAATGTCAAGCATACTTGAAAAAGCATCAAGAAAGAAAATTCCTCCTGATAAGATTAAAGAAAAAATTGAGGATATTGCAGGTGTAAGAATACTTTGTCAGTTTGTTGAGGATATTCAAAAGGTTATAGACATTATAAGAGAACGAAATGGCAGAGACCTTTTTATAGAGGAGGAAAGAGACTATATAACAAATACAAAACCTAGCGGTTATAGAAGTTATCATATTATTATAAGATATCCTATGAATACTGCTATGGGTTATATGGAAGTTCCTGCTGAGATACAAATAAGAACTCTTTCAATGAATTTCTGGGCTGTTGCGGAACATTCTCTCAAATATAAATATAGTGGAAATATTCCTATGGACTTACAAAAAAGGCTTATAAATTGTGCTGAGGCTGCGTTTAAACTTGATGGGGAAATGGGCACTATAAGAGAAGAGATAATGCACGTTCAGAAACTTAATGAGATAAAAAGCAATCTTGTTAATGAGATAATAGAAAATCTCCATAACTTATACTTTAAAGCAAAACTTGAGGAGATGGACGATATAAACAGAAAGTTTGTTGACATATGGGAAGAAGGAGACATTGATAAACTTAAAGAGTTTAATCAACAACTTAATGTTATGACAGAGGTTTATAAAGTTTAGGAGTGTTTTATGAGTTTATTTGCTTTATCTGATTTACATTTAAGCTTTTTTAAAGAAAAGCCTATGGAAGTTTTTGGAGACAATTGGAAAGACCATTTTTTAAAAATAAAAAATAATTGGAACAGTATTGTATCTGATGATGATACAGTTATTATTGCTGGTGATGTTTCTTGGGCTTTAAATATTGATGAAGCTTATCCTGATTTGGAGTTTATAAGCAATTTAAAAGGTAGAAAAATTATTTTCCCCGGAAATCATGATTATTGGTGGAGTTCAAACTCTAAGGTTAGAAAGGCTTTCCCACAGCTTACATTTGTAAAAAATGACTTTGCTGTATATGAAAATTATGCTCTTTGTGGCTCGAGAGGTTGGCTTTGTCCTAATGATACAAGATTTACAGAAAATGATGATAAACTGTATAAAAGGGAGATAATAAGAGTTCGTTTATCAATAGAAGCAGCATTAAAAGCCGGATATAAAGATAATATAATACTTGTTCTACATTATCCACCCGTAAATGACAAAAAAGAATACTCTGAATTTATTAAAATAATAGAGGAAAACAATATAAAGTATGTTGTTTATGGTCATTTGCATGGAGAGGACTCTTTTAAAAATATTATGAACGGTGTTGAAAATGGCGTTAAATATATGCTTACATCAGCTGATTTTGTTGATTTCTCACCTGTCAAAGTACTTTGAATTAAAAATCGGACGTTTGTCCGATTTTTTTTAACCCCTTAATTTTATAAAATTTTATAAATTTTTGAAGGTATATATTATTTTTGGTCGTATTATAAGTGTAATCAAAATTAATTAAAAAAGCCGGCTTAAAAAAGGGGGGTGAGTACAGGTTGTGAAAGAGAGGGAATTTAGGAATATAGTTGAGAAATATGAGAAATTAATTTTTACAATATGCTTTCAGTTTGTGAAAGATTATCAAGAAGCTCAAAATCTTACACAGGAGACTTTTATTTCTGCCTATACTCATATTGACAGTTGCAATATGGATACAATAAAGCCGTGGCTTTCGAGAATAGCAACAAATAAAGCTAAAGATTATCTTAAAAGTGCTTATAATAGACGTATTATGCTTGGAACTGATGAAAGTGAAGAAAGTTCGGCAGTAAGTCTTTTACCTTTGCCGGAAACTCTTGTAGTTTCAAAGGAAGGTGCTGAAAATATACGGAAATTTATTCTTAATATGAAAGAACCATATTATAAAGTTTCTGTTATGTATTTTATAGAAGAAAAAAGTATTGATGAAATTTCTTCCATACTTAAAAGACCAAAGAAAACAGTTCAAACTCAAATTTTTAGGGCAAAAAATATGCTTAAAGAATACATAGACAAGGAGGAGGGATAGTATGGATTTATTTAATAATGATGGTCATCTTACAGATTATGCTTTTGATTTGATTATAAATGAAAAGGCTGATGAAATGCAGAGGTTTGAAATATCCGAACATCTTTCATTCTGTGATGAATGTCTTCTTGCCTATACTGAAAGGCTTTCAAATGATGTTCTTATAGATATGGAAGAAAGTGTTACAGACAGTGTTATGTCTAGAATAAAAATGAGACTTAGAAGAATATTTGTAAATAAATATGGTACAGTGGCAGTGGCGGCTTGTTTTGCTCTTGTACTTTGGACAACAGGAACATTTTCTTATTTTAATAATAAAGTTGAGAATTTTACTAAAAATGCTGTTGTTGAAAATGCAGATAGATTTTATTATAAAAATACAAGTTTTACAGAAAAAATATCAGATAGCATTAGACGAATATTTACATTTGATAGGATTGGAGATGAATATTAATGGAGAAAAGTAGATTTTTGGTTCTGGTATTTTCGTTTATACCAGGAGCCGGAGAGATGTATCTAAATATGATGAAAAAAGGTGCCACTATAATGGGGCTTTTTTGGGGAATAAGTTTTATTTCAGGGAGTATGGGTATAAATTCAAGTATTTTAATGTTTGCTTTACCTGTAATATGGTTTTATTCATTCTTTGAAACTCATAATATGAAACATTTTACATTAGATTACAGAAAAGAATGTGATGATAGATTTTTCTATAATATGGACAGTATTTTTGAAAATGGAGGATTTTTTTCAAAATTAGATAACAGAAATAGAGTTATCGGTATTGTACTTATTATTTTTGGATTTGTTGCTATATTTAAAACTGTGCAGTATCCTTTTTATAGACTTATGGACAGTATAAATCCGGTTGTTGCTAATTTTATACACAGTGTATTTAATATGGTTCCTGATGTTTTAATATCAATATTTATAATATTCTTGGGATTTAGACTTATTAAAGGTAAAAATTCTTCTGAAGAAAAAGATTATATTGAATATACAGGAAAAGATGACGATTATGAAAAATGAGAGGTGATATAATTATGGCAGGTACAAGGAGAGTAGGCAGTGTTACAATGGGTATATGCCTTATTGTATATGGTATATATATGCTTATAGTTACTCTTTTCCCAAATTCTGATATATGGCATATTATGAAGTTTTCACCTTTGTTTCTTATAATTTTGGGTATAGAGATTTTGTATAACAGTTATTTTCATAAAAATGAAGATATAAAATTTGATTTTTTAAGTATTGTAATGTGTTTTGTAATAATTATGACATCTTTAGGAATGTGGGTTTTTACCTATATAATGCTTAATTTTTCTAAATTTTATAATTTTATATAAAAATAAAAAATAAAAGAGGGTTATTTACCCTCTTTTTTATTTTTTGTTTTTCTTCCTGTCTTTCTCCAACGCTCTTTTTTAGGCTTATTTTCATCTTTTTGTTTTTTTACAGAATATCCGAAAGTTCCAAGCTGTTTTCCTAAACCAAAATATCCGCCATGAGAATAACATATAGGTTTTGATTTGTTAAAATGGAATTTACCTGTTTCGTCCATATACTCATCACTTACACTAACAGACACAACTTCACCTATAAACATATCATGGCTTCCAAGTTTAACTATCTCTTTGACTTTACACTCTATATTTACAGGAGACTCATATATTAAAGGTGCTGACACAACATTTCCTTTAAAAGGTGTTAGTTTCATTTCGGAAAATTTATCAACATCTTTTCCAGAACGGACACCACAAAAGTCACAGGCATAAGCAAGATTTTCTGTAACAAGATTTATTACAAATTCGCCGGTTTTTTTAATTATTTCATAGGAATGACGTTCAGGACGTATTGACACATAGGTCATAGGTGGGTTTGTGTTTATTGTACCTGTCCATGCAACAGTTATTATATTTTTCTCCCCTTCAATATCTCCACAGGATACCATTACCGCAGGAACAGGATATATCACTGTGCCCGGTTTCCATACTGATTTTCCCATTATGTTTTCTCCCTTCATTTTTACTGTGAATATATTATATTAAGTTTTTGATTTTGTAAAGGATATAGTTTAAAATAATGTTGTAATAAGTATATTTTTTATGTAAAATTAAATGTCAGACTAAAATTTTCGAGGAGATGAAAAGTATGAATTTGCCTGATAAGTTTGTTGAAAAAATGAAAAATATGCTAGGTGATGAGTATGAAGCTTATGAAAAATCTTTTGATGATAAGCGTTTATACGGACTTAGAATAAATACAATGAAAATTTCAAGAGATGAGTTTTTAAATAGAGGTATATATGAAGTAGAAGATGTTCATTGGTGTAAAGAGGGATTTTATTATAAAGAGGGTGAAAGACCTTCAAAACACCCTTATTACCATGCAGGAATGTATTATCTTCAAGAGCCTAGTGCTATGTCACCGGGAGCTGTCATTGATATAGAGGAAGGTGACAGAGTTCTTGATATATGTGCTGCTCCGGGAGGAAAAAGTACACAGGTAGGAGCTAGACTTAATAATACAGGTGTTCTTGTGTCAAATGATATAAGTACAAGTAGAATAAAAGCTCTAGTTAAAAATATTGAAATATTCGGTATAAAAAATACAATAATAACAAATGAGTCACCTAAAAAACTTCGCACAAAGTTTGAAGGGTATTTTGATAAAATACTTATAGATGCTCCTTGTTCCGGTGAGGGTATGTTCAGAAAAGAGCCTGATGTTATAAAGGCATGGGGTGACAGTATGAGTAAATTCTGTGTTGAACAGCAAGCTGATATATTGGAACATGCAGCAGCTATGCTTAAAAGTGGTGGGGAGATACTTTACTCAACTTGTACATTTGCACCGGAGGAAAACGAAAAGAGTGTAAATGATTTCCTTGATAAACATGAGGATTTTGAAGTTGTTAAAATATCTGATGAATACGGTTTTGAGCCGGGACACCCTGAATGGATTGAAAATGGCAGAGAGGAGCTTAAAGGCTGTGCAAGACTTTTCCCACATAAAATAAAGGGAGAAGGTCACTTTTTAGCACTTTTAAGACATAAAGGTGAAAAATATAGTTCATCAGCTCTTTTTGTAGAGGAAAAAAGTGATAATGATAAGAGAATTGAATTCTTTTATGAGTTCTGTGATAAGTATCTCAATATAAGACCTGAGGGAGTTTTCAAAATTTATGGTACATACCTTTATTTACTTCCTAAAGGTGTTCCAGCCCTTAAAGGACTTAGAGTAATTAGAAGTGGTTGGCTTTTGGGAGAGCTTAAAAAGAATAGATTTGAACCTTCTCAAGCTTTTGTAATGGGGCTAAAAAAAGAAGATATAAAAATTGCCATAGACCTTCCACTTTCAGACCCTAACGTTATAAAATATCTTAAAGGTGAGACTATTGATGTTGACTGCGACGGTGAAGGCTGGTGTGTTGTTCTCGTTGATGGTAGTCCTTTAGGTTGGGGAAAAATTAAAAATGGAAGAATTAAGAATAAATATTTTGTAAGTTGGAAATGGAATTAAAATATATAAAAAATAGAAAAGAGGAATAGTATGCCTTTCTTACCTGTAACAATGGAAGAAATGAAAGAAAGAGGCTGGGAACAGGCTGACTTTGTTTATGTCTGTGGTGATGCTTACGTTGACCACCCTTCTTTTGGTGCGGCTATAATATGTCGTGTTCTTGAAAGTAAGGGTTATAAAGTGGGATTTATTGCCCAGCCTGATTGGAATAAAAAAGAAGAGTTTATGAAACTTGGAAAACCTCGTCTTGGTTTTCTTGTAAGTAGTGGAAATATAGATTCTATGGTAAATCATTACAGTGTAGCTAAAAAGAGACGTCAGAAAGATGCCTATTCTCCAGGAGGGAAAATGGGACTTCGGCCTGATAGAGCTGCTATTGTATATTCAAATAAAATACGTGAAGTTTATAAGGATGTGCCTATAATTTTAGGTGGTATAGAAGCCAGCCTTAGACGACTTTCCCATTATGATTACTGGGATAATAAAGTTAGACGCTCAATATTACTTGACAGTGGTGCAGACCTTGTTTTATATGGTATGGGTGAACATCAGATTGTGGAACTGGCTGAGGCTTTAGACAGTGGTATTCCTGTAAGTGAAATTACATTTATAAAAGGCTCTGTTTATAAAACAAAAGATGAGACAAGACCATTCGATTTTATAAAACTTCCAAAGTATAAAGATGTCTTAAAATCTAAAAAAGAATACTCTAAAAGTTTTATGATACAGTATCAAAACACTGATGCAATAACTGCTAAAACTCTTGTGGAGGAATATGATGAATGGCTTGTAGTTCAAAATCCACCTTCACCACCTTTAAAAATGAATGAGCTTGACAGTGTTTATGCCCTTGATTATATGAGAACATATCACCCTATGTATGAAAAAGACGGTGGTATTCCTGCTATTGAGGAAGTTAAATTCAGTCTTATAAGTAATAGAGGTTGTTTTGGAAGTTGTAATTTCTGTGCTTTGGCTTTTCATCAGGGACGAGTTGTAACAGCTAGAAGTCACAGTTCTATTATAAGAGAAGCCGAAAAAATAGTTTGGGAGCCTGATTTTAAGGGTTATATTCATGATGTTGGAGGTCCTACTGCCAATTTTAGAGGTCCTGCTTGTAAAAAACAGGAGACAGAGGGAGTTTGTAAACATAGACAGTGTCTTTTCCCAACACCTTGTAAAAATCTTAAAATAGACCATAAAGATTATGTTTCACTTTTAAGAAAACTCAGAGAAATACCAAGAGTTAAAAAAGTATTTGTTCGTTCCGGTATACGTTACGATTATCTTATATATGATAAAGATGAAACATTTTTTAAAGAGCTTTGTAAATATCATGTAAGTGGACAGCTTAAAGTTGCCCCAGAACATGTTTCACCAAGAGTTTTGGCTAAAATGGGTAAACCTACAAGGGAAGTTTACGATAGATTTTATAAGAGATATTATGAGATAAATAAAAATATAGGAAAAGAACAGTATCTTGTGCCTTATCTTATGAGTTCACATCCAGGAAGTGACCTTGACGCTGCAATAGAATTGGCTGAATATTTGAGAGATATAGGACATATGCCTGAACAGGTTCAAGATTTTTATCCTACACCGGGAACTCTTTCAACTTGTATGTATTATACAGAGGAAGACCCAAGAACAGGAGAAAAAGTTTATGTTCCTAAAACTCCTCATGAAAAAGCTATGCAGAGGGCTTTAATGCAGTATAGAAACCCTAATAACTATGACCTTGTTATGGAAGCTCTAAAGAAGGCTCACAGAGAAGACCTTATTGGTTTTGATAAGCATTGTCTCATAAGACCAAGAAATTTTGGTGGTGCAGTATTTAAAGGTTCTAAAACAGATAGGTCAAAACAGAATTCAAAACAAAATAACTATTTTTCAGGTAAAAAGGTGAACGACTTTAAAAATAAAAATTCAGCAAAATCAAAAAATGACAAACCTAAAAAGAAAACAATAAGAAATGTTCATAAAAAGAAAAACTAATTTTTAAAAGGGGGTTGTTTTTGATGGTTAAATTTGACAATGAAAAATGTGTGGGATGTGGAAAATGTGTTTCGGAGTGTCCTTTTGGAATAATATCTGTGAGAAATGGAAAAGCCGGAAACCATAATATTGATTGTATGAAATGTGGTCATTGTGTCGCTGCCTGTCCATTTAATGCTGTTTATATTGAAGATTATGACATGAATGAAGTTTTAGACTTAAACAGAGAGTTTTCTATAAATCCAGATGATTATCTTTATATGATAAAAACAAGAAGAAGCATAAGAAACTATAAAAATAATACTGTTGAAATAGAAAAACTTGAAAAAATAATTGAAGCCGGAAGATATACAGCTACTGCAAAAAATACACAGAGTAACCAGTTTGTTGTTCTTCAAAATGATTTAGAAGAATTTAAAGAAATGTTTTGGACAAGCCTTGAAAATATTTTTGAGGATAGTGAAAAATCAAAAAATATACCTAAAGAAATACGTATGTTTTTGAAAAACAAGCGTAAAAATCCAGATGATGACTTTATATTCAGAAATGCACCTGCTGTTATTTTTGTTGCAAATGATAAACCTGTTGATGTGGGACTTGCTTGTCAGAATATGGAGAACATGGCTGTTTTACAAGGTCTTGGAGTTTTGTATAATGGATACCTTGCAAGACTTACAGATGCTATGACTAATCTTAAAAACTATATAGGAATAGAAAATGAAAAACAAATATTTTTGACAATGCTTGTTGGATATCCTGATGTAAAATATTTTAGGACAACACCTAAGAAAAAAGCAGATGTTATTTGGAAATAAAAAAAAGCCCTTTTTAGGGCTTTTTATTTTATTATTTTGTAGATTCTGTTGCAGGAGTTTCAGTAGTAGTGCCTTCTTCAGTACCTTCAGCAGGAGTTTCAGTAGTAGTGCCTTCTTCAGTACCTTCAGCAGGAGTTTCAGTAGTAGTACCTTCTTCAGTGCCTTCAGCAGGAGTTTCAGTAGTAGTACCTTCTTCTGTTGTCTCAGCAGCTGTTGTTATTGAGATTGTTGATGTTTCAGCATTCCAATCTACTGTAAATCCTAAAGCATCTCCAAGGTCTCTAAGTTTGAAGTAGTTGTATCCATCAATGTTATATGCTTCAAGAGTTACTTCTTTTTCATCTACTAATACTTTTGAGTCACTTGCAACAGCTGATTTTTTATCAGTGTTTTCAGAAACAGCCATTTCACCACCAACAGCTGTGTATTCAGCTTTTGTTGTGAGAGACATTGCATTGTTTTCAGCGTCCCAAGCAACAGAGAAACTGTTTGTTGTTCCGTTTAATGAATAAGAAATGTCTCTAAGTTTGAAGTAGTTATATCCTCCGATATTGTATGCTTCAAATTTTGTGTCTGTACCATTTACAAGTACGCTTGATGAATTTGGTGTTGCAGTAACAGCATCAGCAGCAAAAGCTGGAACAGATGCCATTGTTAATGCAGCTGCAAGTAAAATTGTAACTGTTTTTTTCATAAAAAAATCCCCTTTAATTAAAATACATTACAAAATAAATTTTAGCACACTTGTCCTTATAATACAATAGTCAATAAAACATGCTTTCTATGGTGGACAAATGTATTTTTTTTACTTGACATTTTTAAAATTTTCTGTAAATATATATCTATGTCAATTTGTTTTAAAAGTATAATTTTACATAGAGAGAAGGATTATTTTATGAAGTATATAGGAACAAGAAACCCAAATATAATATCAGAGGCTTCTAAGGCTGTTTTAAAAGGAATATGTGAAGACGGCGGACTTTTTATGCCTGATAAAATTCCTACAATGGATAAAAGCCTTGAGGAGCTTGTAAATTTAAGTTATCAGGAACTTGCCTATGAGGTTATGAAACTTTACATGAACGATTACACAGAGGATGAATTAAAATATTGTATAAACAATGCTTATGACAGTAAGTTTGATACAGATGTAATAGCTCCTCTTGTGAAACAGAATGATGTATCAATATTAGAACTTTTCCATGGAAGAACTTTAGCTTTTAAAGATATGGCTCTTTCAATACTTCCTTATCTTATGAAGACAGCAGCAAAGAAAAATGGTATTGATAAAGAAATAGTAATACTTACAGCCACATCAGGAGATACAGGAAAAGCTGCTCTTGAGGGATTTGCTGATGTAGAAGGTACAAGAATAATGGTATTTTTCCCAGAAGACGGTGTAAGCCCTGTTCAAAAACTCCAGATGGTTACACAGGAAGGAAAAAATACTTGTGTTGTTGGTATAAAAGGAAATTTTGATGATGCCCAGTCTGCTGTAAAGAGCATATTTACAGACCCAGAGCTTATAAAAGAACTTGATGATAAAGGTTTTATGTTCTCATCAGCTAACTCAATAAATATAGGTCGTCTTGTGCCACAGGTTGTATATTATTTTTATGCTTATATGCAAATGGTAAGAAGTGGGGAAATAAAACTTGGAGAAAAAATAAACTTTACTGTTCCAACAGGTAACTTTGGAAATATTCTTGCAGGATATTATGCTAAATGTATGGGACTTCCTGTAAATAAATTTATATGTGCATCAAATGACAATAAAGTTCTTTATGATTTCTTTAAAACAGGAACTTATGACAAAAATAGAGAGTTTATGGTTACTGTTTCTCCTTCAATGGATATACTTATATCAAGTAACCTTGAGAGACTTCTTTGTAAACTTACATCACCTGAAAAAACAAAAGAACTTATGGCATCTCTTGCAAAAGAGGGTAAATATAGCGTAGACATTAAAAATGATGAGATTGTTGGAGAGTTTGCAACAAAGGACGAAACTTTCAAAGCTATAAAAGATATGTATGAAAAAACAGGCTATGTTCTTGATACTCATACAGCTGTTGCTTATGCTGCTTATGAAAAATATAAAGTTGAAACAAAGGATGAAACAAAGACTGTTATTGTTTCAACTGCAAGCCCTTATAAATTTACAAAAGATGTTCTCTGTGCAATAGACAGCAAATATGAAAGTGGAGATGCTCTTGAACTTATGACAGAGCTTGAAAATATTTCAAAAGTTTCAATTCCAGAGCCTATAAAGGGAATTGAGTCAAGACCTGTGCTCCATAATAATGTATGTGAAAAAGACGGTATAAAGAATTTTGTAAGAGAAAAACTTAATTAATTTTTATATTTAAAAAGAAGGGATTTTGAAATAAAAATCCCTTCTTTTGCGTCTAATAGTTATAGGAGGTGTATATTATGGATAATAATTTTGATAATAAGGATAATAATAAAAAAAGTTTTTTTAATAAGAGGAATGTTTTTGGAGTTTTTGTTATATTGTTTTTGTGTGCTATATTTATTCAAAATATGGGACTTAAAGAAAGATTAAATAATATGAATAATACACTTAACTCATTTTATGGAATAAGAGATGAAATATCAAACATAAAATATGATGTTCATAACGAGCTTAAAAAACAAGTTGAAGTTTTCAGCGAAAGTTATATAGATATTAAAAGTTTTAATCCTGAAAATAAAACATATGCTGCTGAGGTTAGATTGACACCTAGAGAGTATACTCAAAATGATAAAATTTATGTTATAGTTGAAAGTATGGAAGATGGAAGCAGAAACAAGTTTGAAGCGGTAAATAATCAGGGAAAATTTATTGCATTATGTGAAAATTTAGATTTTAGTGTTGATGTTAATATTTGGGGTAGTGTTGAAAATGGTGATAATGTACGTCAGGAGTATGTTGAAACTGTATCACCTAAAGATAAATTTGCTTTAAATATAGAAAATAGTCATTTTGATGGAAGTATAGGTTTTGAATATAAAAGTAAAAATTTATCACTTCAAGGTGAAATGTATGTTAATATCATAAATCCTAGTGATAATAGTTCTGTTGAGAAATGTGATTGTGTTTTATATGTTTCTGATAAAGAGTATAAAACTATACCATTAGTTAAAAGTAATGATAATTTTTATGATTTAGAATATAGAGGGAATATAGATGAGAAAATAAATATTGATGAAAATGACACATTCACAGCTAAAATTATAGTGGAGGATAAAAACGGTTTTATTTATGAAAAAATAGTTGAAAAAATGGGATTTATAAATGGAAATTTTGAGAGTCTAAACTATGATTACAGCCAAAATATAATTTATTGAGATTTGTATATAATTTGATAAAAATGTCCATTTTTTGGACATTTTTATTTTTTTAACACTTTTAAAGACTATTTTATGAAATTTATATTGTTATTTTTGTCTAGTAATTTTATTGATTTTATACAATATATGCTTTAATATTATTGTATACAAGGTACATCATTAAATGGTATAATATTTTTGCATTGAAAGGAGTCTGGATAATTATGAAGTTATTTATTGACACAGCAAATGTAGAGCATATAAGAGAAGCCAACGACCTTGGTGTTATATGCGGTGTTACCACAAATCCTTCCCTTATAGCCAAAGAGGGTAGAGATTTTAAGGAAGTTGTAACAGAGATAACACAAATTGTGGACGGACCTGTAAGTGCCGAAGTTATTTCACTTGACCATGAAGGAATGGTTAATGAAGCTAGGGAACTTGTAAAAATTCATAAAAATATTGTTATAAAAATCCCTATGACTTATGAAGGTCTTAAAGCTGTAAAAATACTCAGTAAAGAGGGTATTAAAACAAATGTTACTCTTATATTCTCAGCAGGACAAGCTCTCCTTGCAGCCAGAGCCGGTGCAACTTATGTAAGTCCTTTTTTAGGCAGAGTTGATGATATAGGCTTTGACGGCATGACTATAATTGAGGAGATAGTTGATATATTTGACGTTCATGGAATAGATACTGAGATTATTGCAGCCAGCATAAGAAATCCACTCCATGTTATAAATGCAGCAAGAATGGGTTGCCATATTGCAACAGTTCCATTTAATGTTATAAAACAAATGATAAATCACCCACTTACAGATATAGGAATTGAAAAGTTCCTTAAAGATTGGGAGAGTGTACCAAAAAAATAATGTATTTCAATTAATTAATTAATCTTTGAAATATTTTTTATAAAATTTTTATGTTTTATTTTAGGAGGAAAACTATTTATGAAAAATATTGATTTATTAACAATCAATACTATCAAAGTTCTTTCAGCAGAAGCTGTTCAGAAAGCAAAAAGCGGACACCCTGGAATTGCTCTTGGTGCAGCACCTATGGCTTATACACTTTGGGCAAAAGAGCTTAAACACAATCCAAAAAATACTGACTGGGTTGACAGAGACCGTTTCGTTCTCTCAGCTGGTCATGGTTCAGCTCTTTTATATTCACTTCTCCATGTTTTTGGATATGGCTTAACTATTGAAGATATGAAAAACTTCCGTCAGTTTGGAAGTCTTACACCAGGGCATCCTGAATATAAACATACAAAAGGTGTTGAAACAACAACAGGCCCTCTTGGACAGGGTATAGCTAACGCTGTTGGTATGGCTATGGCTGAAAAACACCTTGCAGCAAAATTTAATAAAGAAGGATTTAATGTTGTTGACCATTACACATATGCTCTTTGTGGTGACGGTTGTCTTCAGGAGGGTGTTGCTTATGAAGCCACTTCTCTTGCAGGAACTCTTGGTCTTTCAAAACTTATTGTTCTTTATGACTCAAATCATATAACAATTGAAGGAGATACAGACACAGCATTTACAGATGACGTATGCAAACGTTTTGAGGCTATGGATTGGCAGGTAATCTGTGTTGCTGATGGTACAGATGTTGAAGCTATCAAAAAAGCTATTGAGGTTGCAAAAGCTGAGATAACAAAACCTTCTTTAATTAAAATAGAAACAAAAATCGGTGCTGGTTCTCCAAATAAAGAGGGAAAAGCATCAGCTCATGGTGAACCTCTTGGTGTTGAAGAACTTGCTCTTCTTAAGAAAAATATTGGTTGGGAATATGAAGAAGAATTCTTTGTTCCTGAAGAAGTTAAAGAAAGTATGGCTTCTATAATAAAAGCTGGAGAAGAAAAAGAAGAAAGCTGGAACAAACTTTTTGAAGAATACAAAAAAGCATATCCAGAACTTGCTAAAGAGTGGGATACATGGTTCAGTGGTGAAGTTGACAAAGAACTTCTTGATTCTGAAGATTTCTGGACATATGATGACAAAGCTACTGCAACAAGAGCTTCTTCTGAAATAGTACTTCAGAAAGTTTCGAAGATTGTTCCAAATCTTTTCGGTGGTTCAGCAGACCTTGCTCCTTCAAATAAATCTGTTATGAAGGATAGAGAGTATTTCTCAAAATCAAATCCAGAAGGCTCAAATATACACTATGGTATCCGTGAATTTGCTATGTCTGCAATAGCAAACGGTATGGCTGTTCATGGTGGTATAAGACCATATATAGCTACATTCTTTGTATTCAGTGATTACATGAAATCAGGTCTTAGAATGAGTGCTCTTATGGGACTTCCAGTTGTAAGCATACTTACACATGACTCTATTGGTGTAGGTGAAGACGGCCCAACACATCAGCCTATTGAACAGCTTATAGCTTTAAGAAGTATTCCTAACTATACAGTATTTAGACCTTGTGATACAAAAGAAACTGCTGCTGCTTGGTATGCTGCTTTAACAAGAAATACAAGCCCAACAGGTCTTGTTTTAACAAGACAGAACCTTCCTGTACTTCCTGAGACAGGTAAAGAGGCATTAAAAGGTGCTTATATTCTTAAAGATAGTGAAAAAGTTGACGTTATACTTATGGCTTCTGGTTCAGAAGTTGAACTTATATACAAGGCTTATGATGTTCTCAAAGAAAAAGGCATTGGTGCAAGAGTTGTAAGTATGCCTTCATGGGAACTTTTTGAAGAACAGAGCGATGAGTACAAAGAAAGCATTCTTCCTAAAAATGTAACATCAAGAGTTGCTGTTGAAGCAGGAATTGATTTCGGTTGGCATAAATACACAGGATTTGATGGAGAAATAATTTCTCTTACAAGTTTTGGTGCTTCTGCTCCAGCAGGACAGCTTTTTGAACATTTTGGATTTACAGTAGATAATGTTGTTGAAAAAGCTATGAAAGTAGTTAAAAAATAATATGGTATATTTTAAAAAGGGTTGGGCTTAAGCCTAACCCTTTTTTTTAAAAAAGAGGAGAGATATTTTTTATGAGAGTATTTATGGCAATAGATTTTTCTGATGAAATAAAAGATTATATTTATGATGTTCAGAACATTGTTAAAACAGCAACAAAAAAAGGCAATTTTGTTCCTCGTGATAATTTTCACATTACACTTCATTTTATAGGTGAAGTTGGAAAAGAAAGTATAGAAGGTCTCTGCGATGCTCTTTATAGTGCTGCTATACAGAATAGAGAGTTTAAATTGAGACTTAGCGATTTAGGAACATTTAACAGAGGAAACAGCAGTATACTTTGGGTTGGAACAGAGGAGAGCAAACCACTCTTTAGACTTTACAATACACTTTCAAAAACATTATCAAGAGAGGGATTTTCAGCAGGCAGACAAGGTCTTAAACCTCATGTTACCCTTGGAAGGGAAGTTGAATTTTATAACAATGTTAAAAATATAAGGGCAAAATTCCCTGTTGAGCACAGAGAATTTACAGTTGATAAAATAACTCTTATGGAAAGTGTAAGAAAAGGACCTAAACTTATATATAAACCTATATATACTGCAAATCTTAAAAAATCAAAAGAAATTAATAATAATCTATAAAAAATATTGAAAAAATAATTCAAAAAAGTGAAAAATTCAATAAAATTGTTCTATTTTTGTATTTTTTTAGGTAATTTATAATAAAAACTTGACAATTTGGTAGGGGTTATTATAACATAAACACTAGATATATCGTTAGATATTTTCTTTTAGTGGACACTTTAAGAGGAGGAAATATACAATGGATTTTACTTTGACAAAAGAACAGAATTTGATGCAGGAACTTTTTAAAAAGTTTGCTGAGACAGAAGTCAAACCTCTTGCAGAAATAATTGACGAAGAAGAAAGATTTCCAGAAGAAAACTTAAAAAAATTTGCAGAATGTGGATTTATGGGTATACCTTTTCCAAAGGAATATGGTGGACAGGGTGCTGATAATTTATCATACTCAATGTGTGTTGAGGAGATGGCTAAAGTTTGTGCAACAACAGCCGTTATAATTTCAGCTCATACATCCCTTTGTTGTCAGCCTATTTTCCAGTTTGGAACAGAGGAACAGAAACAAAAATATCTTGTTCCCCTTGCAAAAGGTGAAAAATTAGGAGCTTTTGGACTTACAGAGCCGGGAGCAGGAACTGACTCATCAATGCAGCAGACAACAGCTGTACTTGACGGTGATGAATACGTTTTAAACGGAACAAAAGTGTTTATAACAAATGGAGGATATGCTGATACATATGTTGTTATTGCCATGACTGACAAATCAAAAGGCAATAGAGGAATTTCAGCATTTATAGTTGAAAAAGGAACACCTGGTTTTAAATTCGGTAAAAAAGAAAGAAAAATGGGTATAAAAGGTTCTGCAACTTGTGACCTTATATTTGAAAATTGTCGTATACCTAAAGAAAATCTTCTTGGAAAAGAAGGTCAAGGATTTAAAATTGCTATGCAGACTCTTGATGGAGGACGTATAGGTATTGCTTCTCAGGCTTTGGGAATTGCCGAGGGAGCATTAAATGAGTGTATTGCTTATACAAAAGAGAGAAAACAGTTTGGAAAAACTATTGCTCAGTTCCAAAATACACAGTTTGAGCTTGCCGAAATGGCAGCAAAAATAGAGTCTTGCCAGCTTCTTTTAAGAAAAGCAGCCAGTGAAAAGGACGCTCATAGACCTTATGGTCATTTATCAGCTATGGCAAAACTTCTCTGTGCAGAGCTTGCCAGTGACGTTACAAGAAGATGTTTACAGCTTTTCGGAGGATATGGATATACAAGAGATTATCCAATGGAAAGAATGATGAGAGACGCAAAGATTACTGAGATTTATGAAGGTACATCAGAAGTTCAGAAGATAGTAATATCAAACTGGTTAAAACTTGGCAAATAATGTAAAAAACTGTTTTCTGTGATATTGATTTCACAATTAAATAAATTGGGAAATATTTCAAAATGTCATATAATTATACTATATATGTTGTTAAAGGGTTCTATATATCATTATTTGCATGAAACTTTACATAAATAATGTATATATTGCCATAAAATCACTGTAACCCTTTATATTTTGTATAGAATTTTTATAAAACATATTGACATATTATAGACAAGGGTGTAAAGTGTTATTATACATATAAAGAATAGATGCACGCTTAGTGTGTCGTTTTTTGGGGCATATACTTTGCATACTAATTATTAATTTTTTAAAGTTTGTGTATATGTTCACGGCCTTTACTGCGTATCTTCCTTTTGTGTATTAATCCACGCAGATGCACCGGTTTTTTATTCACCGTTGTGATTTAGGCGGCGGAATGGTTATGCATTTGTAATTTAATAATCGGTCACACACCCACCGGTTATTTTAATTTTTTATTATTATAATAGGAGGAATAAAAAATGGATTTCAAATTAACAAAAACACAGTTGCTTTGTCAAGAGTTATTCAGAAAATTTGCAGAAACAGAAATCAAACCAATTGCAAAGGATATGGACGAAGCTGAAGAGTACTCAATGGAGCTTGTAGCTAAACTTCAGAAAGCTGGTATTTTTGGTATACCTTATTCAAGAGAGTACGGCGGACAGGGAGCTGACAACCTTACATACACATTAGCTATGGAAGAAATGTCAAAAATCGATGCTTCAACAGGTATCACAATCTCTGTTCATACTTCACTCTGCTGTGCTTGTATCAATGAGTTTGGTACAGAGGAGCAGAAACAGAAATTCTTAAGACCTCTTGTAGACGGAAGCAAAATCGGATGTTTCGGACTTACAGAGCCTAACGCTGGTACAGACGCTTCAGGTGTTCAGACAGAAGCTGTTTTATCAGAAGACGGTACATATTACACAATAAATGGTACAAAGATATTCACAACAAACTCAGGATTTGCTGATACATTTATCGTATTCGCTCTTACAGATAAATCAAAAGGACAGAAAGGTATGTCAGCATTCATTCTTGATAAAGAAATGGAAGGCCTTTCAGTAGGAACAAACATTGAACGTATGGGTATCAGAGCTGCTTCTAACTGTGAAGTTGCATATGAAAACGTAAAAGTTCCAGCTGACAGACTTCTTGCTAAAGAAGGAAACGGATTTAAGATTGCCATGACAGCTCTTAACGGCGGACGTATCGGTATCGGTGCTCAGTCAGTAGGTATTGCTCAGGGTGCTCTTAACGAAACAATCAAATACGTTAAAGAAAGAAAACAGTTCGGAAAACCAATTTCTAAATTCCAGAATACACAGTTCAAGATTGCTGAAATGCAGACAAAAATTGACGCAGCTAGACTTATGGTTTGGAGAGCAGCTGTTGCTAAAGACAACCATGAAAACTATGCTCCATTAGCAGCTATGTGTAAATTATTCGCATCAGAAGTTGCAAACGAAGTAACAAGAGGATGCGTTCAGTTAATGGGTGGTTACGGATACTCAAGAGAATATCCAGTTGAAAGAGCAATGAGAGATGCTAAGATTACAGAAATTTATGAAGGTACATCAGAAGCTATGAAGATGGTTATCTCAGGCTCAATGAAGCTGTAATTAAACCTACATTTTAGAAAATAAATTTCGGAAGGAGAACTAAGATGAAAATCGTTGTATGTATTAAACAGGTTCCAGATACAGTAGAAGTAAAAATCGATCCAAAAACTGGTACACTTATCAGAGATGGTGTACCAAGTATTATAAACCATGATGACAAAACAGGTATTGAGGCTGCTTTAAGAATTAAAGAGCAGACAGGTGCAACTGTTACAGTAGTATCTATGGGACCTCCACAGGCAGACGTTGCATTAAGAGAAGCATTAGCTATGGGCTGTGATGAAGCTTACCTTGTATCAGGTAGAGAATTCGGTGGTTCTGATACATATGCTACATCAGGAATTCTTGCTGCTGCATTAAGAAAAATCGGATACGATTTAATTATCACAGGTCGTCAGGCTATCGACGGTGACACAGCACAGGTTGGACCACAGATTGGTGAAAAACTTGGACTTCCACAGGTTTCTTATGTAGAAGAAATTCAGGAAGTTGCTGAAGACCATCTTATCGTTAAGAGACAGTTTGAAGATGGATACCACATCATCAAAATCAAAACTCCTTGCTTACTTACAGCTATTGCTGAGCTTGCTACACCAAGATACATGTCAGTTAGAGGTATCGTAGAAGCTTACGAAAAAGAAATCAAAATCATTGGTTTTGAAGACTTAAAAGATGACCTTGAACTTGACATGATCGGATTAAAGGGTTCACCTACAAACGTTTACAAATCATTTACTAAAGAAGTTAAAGGTGCAGGTACAATCCTTAAAGATGTTTCTGCTGAACAGGCTGTTGCAGCTATTATTGAAAAACTTGATGCTAAACACATTATCTAATTTTAATTTTAGTTGAAATATAATAATAAGGAGGAGAACCCTACAATGAGTAAAGGAATTTATGTAGTAGTAGAACAGAGAAGCGGTAAAGTTCAGAACGTTGGACTTGAGCTTATTGGAGAAGCTACAAGATTAAAAGAAGATTTAGGCGACGACGTTGTTGCTGTATTATTAGGTAGCGAAATTGAAGACCAGGTTGAAAGATTATACCACTATGGTGCAGATAAAGTTGTTTTAATTGACAATCCACTTCTTAAAGACTATGTTACAGAGCCTTACACAAAAGCTCTTGCAGCAGTAGTTAAAGAATTTGACCCAGAAATCATGCTCTTTGGTGCATCTTCAATCGGTAGAGACGTTGCTCCAAGACTTGCAAGCCGTGTAAGAACAGGTCTTGTTGCTGACTGTACAGGTTTAAGAATGGCTAAAACAGAAGAAGAAATAGCTAAAGAAGAAGCTATGGGCTGTGCTGACGGTTCAAGAGCATTACTTATGACACGTCCTGCTTTCGGTGGTAACATCATGGCTACTCTTATGTGCCCAAGAACAAAACCACAGATGGCTACTGTAAGACCTGGCGTTATGAAGAGAATCGCTAAAGACACAACAAGAACTGGCGAACTCATCAGATTTGATGCTGGCTTAACAGATGCAGACATGAACGTTGAAATCCTTGAAGTAGTTAAAGCTACAAAGAAAGCTGTTGACCTTACAGAAGCTAAACTTATCGTTTCTGGTGGACGTGGTATCGGCGGACCAGAAGGATTTGATATGCTTAGAGACCTTGCTGATGTACTTGGTGCAGAAGTTGGTTCTTCAAGAGCTTGTGTTGACGCTGGCTGGATTGAAAAAGATCGTCAGGTTGGACAGACAGGTAAAACAGTTAGACCAGAACTTTATGTTGCTTGTGGTATCTCAGGTGCTATCCAGCACGTTGCAGGTATGGAAGGTTCTGAATTTATCGTTGCTATCAACAAAAATGATACAGCTGCAATCTTCCAGGTTGCTGACCTTGGTATCGTAGGTGACGTTAAAGTTATCGTTCCAAAACTTGCTGATGCTATCAGAAAGTTTAAAGAAGAAAAAGCTAATCAGTAATTAGAATATTTTCTTTAATATATAAATTTTATTTTGTGTCGTGAAGATAAAAGGCGTTTCCTTTGGGAGACGCCTTTTTTGTATATTTAAGTTTACTGTTATGATATAATATACTTTGTAAACTTATTTTTTGGAGGTGTTTTGATGGATAAAGTATTAAACATTGGTATTGCAGGTTTTGGAATGTCAGGACAGATTTTTCACGGCCCTTTCATAGACAATGACAAAAGATTTAATCTTAAAAAAGTCTATGAGAGAACAACAACAAAATCAAAAGAAAAATATAACTATGTTGAAGTTGTAAGAAGTATTGAGGAGCTTTTTACAGATGATATTGATATTGTTGTTATAAGCACTCCTAATAATACTCACTATGATTATGCTAAAAAAGCTCTTTTGGCAGGTAAAAATGTTATTGTTGAAAAACCTTTTTCAATAACAACAAGTGAGGGAAGGGAACTTATAGATATTGCCAATAAAAATAATTTAATGTTGGCTGTATATCAAAACAGAAGATTTGACGGGGATTTTATGACAGTAAAAAGTATTGCTGAAAGTGGAAAACTTGGAGAACTTCTTGATTATGAATGTAGATATGAACGTTTTGCTCCAAATAAAAATAAAAAGGTTTGGAAAGAAGAAAATATATTGGGAACAGGCTCTTTATATGATTTGGGAGTACATATTATTGACCAAGCATACAGTATTTTTGGAAAACCTTCTGAAATATACTGTCAGCTTAGAAATCAAAAAGAGGAAAGTTCTGTTGTAGATAATTTTACAGTTCATATGATATATAATAATGGTTTTAGAGCCACTTTGTATTCTTCTTTTATGGCAAAAGAGAAATTTCCACACTATGCATTGTATGGAAGAAAAGGAGCTTTTGTTAAATATGGAATGGATATGCAGGAGGAAAGACTTGTTTCGGGAATGAAGCCTTCTGACTGTGTTCTTGGAAAAGATATTGAAGAAAATTATGGCAAAATTAATTATACTGATGAAAATGGAAATGATATTATCGAAAAAGTTGAGACAATAGTAGGAGACTATGGAAAGTTTTATGATAATATATATAATCATATTATAAATGGAGAAGAATTATATATAAAACCGGATGAAGCTTTAGACGTTTTAAGTATAATAGAGGCTTGTATTGAAAGTGATAAAAAAGGTTGTAGAATAAAGTTATAATTTATATTGCAATACTACTTTTTTGTAGTAGAATTGTATGTATACAATTTATTTTGGAGGGGAATTTATTTTGGACATAAGAGAAAGACTTAAAAAAAGCAAAAGAGTTGTCATAAAGGTTGGTACATCAACAATTACATACCATGAAAACGGTAGACTTAATCTTAAAAGAATTGAAAAAATGGCGTGGGTTATTTCTGACCTTGTAAATCAGGGAAAAGATGTTGTTCTTGTATCTTCAGGTGCTATTGGTGTTGGTTCAACAAGACTTAATTTTACAGAAAGACCAAAAGAAACAAGAAAAAAACAGGCTGCTGCTGCTGTTGGTCAAGCTGTTTTAATGCAGATTTATCAGAATTTCTTTAATGAGTATAGCCAGACTGTTGCACAAATTCTTTTGACAAAAGATGATGTCAATATTGATGAGAGACGTCACAATGTTGAAAACACATTCAGAACACTTTTTGAAATGGGTGTTGTACCTATTGTAAATGCAAACGATACTATATCAACAGACGAAATTGAGTTCAGTGATAACGATAGACTTTCTGCTTTGGTTGCACAGCTTACAAGTGCCGACCTTCTCATAATTTTAACTGATATTGATGCACTCTATGACGGTGACCCAAGAGTTAACCCTGATGCTAAAAGAATTTCATGTGTTGAAAAAATTACAGATGAAATTATGGCTATGGCGGGAAGTAATGGTTCAAAATATAGTGTTGGTGGTATGATTACAAAACTTGAAGCTGCTAAAATGTGTGAAGAAAATAATATAGATATGGTTGTTGCCCATGGTGAAAACCCTACAATAATTGATGATGTTATAGACGGTTTGGATGTTGGAACTCTCTTTATAGGAAAACATTAATATCTTAAGAATAAATTACATTTATTTACCTGTCAATTTATGTATGATAAAATAAATATGTAATGCTTCAATAAAACTTTTTTGAAGGAGGTTTTATATGACCTGTAAAAAATGTGGTAAAGAATTTGACGATGAATTTGATTTCTGTCCCAAATGTGGATTTAAAGCTAAGAGTTCAAATGTTTTAAAAACAGAAAATCAATTAAGTAATATTGTAAAAGTTCTTATTGTTGTTGGTATATGTATAATTCCTTTTGTAGGTTGGATTGGCGGAATTATTGCTGGAATTATTTTTATGAATAATAGTGAAAGCGATTCAAAATCCTTTGGTAAAGCTATTCTTATACTTAGTATTATTATAGTTATTTGGAGTATGCTTTGTTGTGTTATTTTAGCAGCCTTTAATGTACGTATATTCAATACTATTGATAGAATAGAAAATATACCTTACGAGTATTATTATGAATTTGAAGAATTTATATAATTGATGAGGTGATTTTATGTATTGTCCAAACTGTGGCTCTTTTATAGATGAATTTAGTAAAGAGTGTGAAAAATGTGGCTACCAAATTAATGGTAATGAAAATAGTAATCAAAGTGATGTTATAGATGCCGAATTTACAGAGGAAACTGTAAAGGAGGAAACTATTTACGATAAAACAGATTATAATTTTAATTCAAATCAAAATAATGAAAATACTACTTTAAATAATGGTATAAAAGTTTTACTTGTAGCTATTACTGTTCTTTTTGGTGGATTAGGCCCTATTATAGGTCTTATTTCAGGTATTGTACTTATGGGAAAACCTTATGAGGACCATCGTTCTTTTGGTAAATTACTTGTAATATTAAGTATTGTATTATTTGCAATATCATTCCTCTGTTGCTGTCTGGGAGGATTTATAGATATTTTTCTTGCATTATTTACTGCATATTGATTGATATATTTTTCGCCATAGGCAGTTCTGTATGTCATCAAATGTTTGAGAGAAGCATATTTATGGGTGGAAATTATTTGCCGGTATGTGCCCGTTGTACAGGGATTTATATTGGTTTTTCAATTTCTGCCCTTTATTTATTTTTTTCAAAGGGATATAAGGGAAATAAAGTTTTTAATTTATATCAGACAGTTTTTATGATACTTTGTTTTTTGCCCTTTATGATTGACGGTGCAGGAAGTTATATTGGTCTTTGGCAATCAAACAATTTTTTAAGAATAATTACAGGTTCAATAGGTGGTTGGGCTGTTGTGCCTTTTATGGTTCTTGTTTATAATTTTTCTTCAAAGGGAGAAAATACCGTTCCTATATTTAAAAAGGATTACCACGTTATTTTTATATGTATTTTCTGTGTTTTAATAGGAATTACTATATATTACGGCATTTTAGACAAATTATACTTTGTTTTTTCTGTTTTAATATCAATGGGAATTGTGATATACTATTCAGAAATATGTGCTGTAATTTTAAAACTTATTTTTTCAAAAACTAGTGATAAAATTATATTGTCTGTATCTTTTATTATGGGTGTATCTATAATAATATTTGTTTCTATTATAACAGGAGGTTAAATTGTGTATAAAGAATTAAGACAGCTTATGATTAGAAAAAGAAAAAGTCTTTCTAAAATTGAAGTAGAAGAAAAAAGTAGAATTATAAGTGAAACAATTTTTGCTTCAAATGCTTATAATGAAGCTGAAAGTATATTTATATACATAAATTTTGGTGAGGAAGTATCTACTTTTGATATAATAGAAAGAGCATGGAGAGATGGCAAAAAAGTAGCTGTTCCTGTTAGTATGGGAAACAGAGATATGTATTTTGTTGAGATAAAAGATTTTTCAAATATGAAAAGAAAAAAGATAGGTACTCTTGAGCCTGAAATAGGCAGAGAAAGAGAGTTTATTCCCAATGAGAAAAGCCTTTTTATAGTACCTGGTTCAGTATTTGATAAAAAGGGAAATCGCTGGGGATATGGCGGTGGATATTATGATACTTACATAAGTAAGTATAATATCACTAATACAATAGGTGTATGTTATGATTTTCAACTTGTGGAAAGGCTTGAAACTGAGCCTCACGATAAGAAAATGAAATATGTAGTAACAGAAAAAAGAATGATAGGTGGGGATAGAAAATGACAAATCTTATTGAAATGGGTATTAGAGCTAAAGATGCATCTGTTGAACTTGCTAGACTTTCAACAAGTGACAAAAATAAGGCTCTCTATGCAGCAGCTGATGCACTTGAAGCTGATATGGCAGAAATTATTGAAATCAATAAAAATGATGTTAAAAAAGCTATTGAAAATGGCATAAAAGGTGCTTTTATTGACAGACTTACCCTTACAGAAGATAGAATAAAAGGTATGGCTGACGGTTTAAGAGATGTTGCATCTTTGCCTGACCCTATTGGAGAAGTAATATCTATGAAAACTCTTGATAATGGACTTATAATAGGTCAAAAGAGAGTTCCTATGGGAGTTATAGGTATTATATTTGAGGCTAGACCAAATGTAACAGCTGACGCCTTTGGTCTTTGTCTTAAAGCAGGTAGTGCTACAATATTGAGAGGTGGAAAAGAAGCTATTGGCTCAAATACTGCTATTGTAAAATCAATTCAGAAGGCATTAAAAAATCAGGGTATATCTGAATATGCTGTTCAAATACTTGAAGATACAAGCCGAGAGACAGCAACAGAAATGATGCGTCTTAATGGATATATTGATGTTTTAATACCTAGAGGAGGAGCTGGACTTATAAATTCTGTTGTTCAAAATTCTACTGTTCCAGTAATACAGACAGGTGTTGGAAACTGTCATATTTTTGTTGATGAGACAGCAAAACAAGATGATGCAGTAAGAATTGTGCTCAATGCAAAAACACAGCGTCCGGGAGTTTGTAATGCAGCAGAAAAACTTCTTGTCCATGAAAACATAGCAAAAGAGTTTATGCCTAAAGTTTGTGAAGCCTTAAAAGCTAAAAATGTTGAGCTTAGAGGAGACGAAAAAACAAGAAATATAACAAGTGGTATTAATGAGGCTACTGATGAGGATTGGGCAACTGAATATGAAGATCTTATTATGTCATTAAAAGTTGTCAAAGATGTTGATGAGGCAATAGAGCATATAAGAAAATATACAACTCATCATTCAGAGGCTATAATAACAGAAAACTATACAAATGCACAAAAATTCTTAAATGAAGTTGACGCAGCAGCTGTATATGTAAATGCTTCTACAAGATTTACAGATGGTGGACAGTTTGGTTTTGGTGCTGAGATTGGTATAAGCACTCAGAAACTTCATGCAAGAGGACCTATGGGACTTAAAGAGCTTACAACAACAAAATATATTATATATGGAAATGGTCAGATAAGAGAGTGATTTTTCTAAAAACAGCTTTAAAAATTTTAAAGCTGTTTTTTTATTTGTAAAATTGACAGTTATATTTTTGACAATTATTTATTTAATATATAATGGCAAAAACGGAAAAAAGTACTTGAATATAAAAATTATAAAGAGAAATAATACTATTGTAACAAAAAAGTATTTAATTTTTAGGAGGAATTTAATTATGTCAAACAATTCTAGTTCAGGAACATCAAATAAGGTAAATGTACCCGAAGCAAGAGCTGCTCTTGAAAAATTCAAATACGAAGTTGCAAGCGAAATCGGCGTTCCTTTAAAACAGGGCTATAATGGAGACCTCACATCTGCTCAGAATGGTTATGTAGGCGGATATATGGTTAAAAAAATGATTGAAGCTCAGGAAAAAGCTATGGCTGATAAAAGCTCAAAATAATTTATAAACTAATTTTTAAAAGCTGTCTTATTAAGACAGCTTTTTCAATATATAATATTATTGTTATTTTTTTAATAATCAAGTATAATTATATAAAATATGCTGTTTTATTATTTAAGAAAGGAACAATTATGATTTCTTATATTAAAGGAAAACTTCAATATTTGTCTGACAGTTTCGTTATTATTGATAATGGAGGAATAGGATATAAAATATTTGTTTCTCCAAAACTTATGTCTAATATCGGTAAAATAGGTGATAATGTCACAGTTTTCACTTATATGAGTGTAAAAGATGATGGCATATCTTTATATGGTTTTGAAAATTTTGAAGAATTGGAAATTTTCAATAAACTTATAACAGTATCCGGTATAGGGCCTAAGGGTGCTTTGGGTATAATATCAAATTTAACTCCTGCTGATTTTATTATGGCTGTAATATCTGATGATGTTGCTGCTGTTTCAAAAGCTCCGGGAGTTGGAAAGAAAACTGCTCAAAGAATAATTTTGGAACTTAAAGATAAATTTAAAACAGAAGATTTTATTGAAGAAAAAATATTTGGAGAAGGTAAGGGACTTTCTTCTGTTGTTACTGATAACTCAAAAATTGAAGCCATTGAGGCTCTTACTTCTTTGGGATATGGAAGAAGTGAGGCGGCAAAGGCTGTTTCTGCTGTTTTTGAGGAGGGTAAAACAACGGAAGATATTTTAAAACTTGCCCTTAAAAAACTTGCTAGATTTTAATTAGAAACAGGTGATAACAATAGAAGACAGAATTATTACTGCTGGGTTTAGAGATGAGGACTTGGAAAATGAACCTAAACTCCGTCCTAATAATCTTGAATCATACATAGGTCAAGAAAAAGTAAAAAGTAATATGAAAGTTTTTATTGAGGCGGCAAAGGGTAGAGGTGAAGCCCTTGACCATGTTCTTTTATATGGGCCTCCCGGACTTGGTAAGACAACTCTTTCAAATATTATTGCCAACGAAATGGGTGTTAATATTAAAACCACATCAGGACCGGCAATAGAAAGACCGGGGGATATGGCTGCTATACTCAATAGCCTTGGAGAAGGCGATATACTTTTTATAGATGAAATCCACAGACTTAATAGAATGATAGAAGAAATACTTTATCCTGCCATGGAGGATTTTGCTATTGATATTGTTATAGGTAAAGGGGCGGGAGCAAGAAGTGTCCGTCTTGACCTTCCAAAGTTTACTCTAATAGGTGCTACAACAAGAATAGGACTTTTAACAGCTCCATTAAGAGACCGTTTTGGGGTTATACACCGTCTCGAGCTTTATGACATATCACAGCTTAAAACAATAATAAAACGTTCTGCATCAGTTCTTGATATTCCAATAGATGATAAAGGGGCAGAGGAGATTGCAAGACGTTCAAGGGGAACACCTAGAATAGCAAACAGACTTTTAAAGAGAGTTCGTGATTTTGCACAGGTTAAATATGACGGCGAAATTACTGAGGAAGTTTCTAAATATGCCCTTGACCTTTTGGAAGTTGACAAAATGGGACTTGATAATGTAGATAGAAAAATGCTTTTGGCTATGATAGAAAAATTTTCTGGTGGACCTGTTGGTGTCGATACTCTTGCAGTTTCGATAGGTGAGGAAGCCGAAACAATAGAAGATGTATATGAGCCTTATCTCATACAGTTGGGATATATTCAGAGAACACCAAGAGGAAGAATTGTTACGGATTTAGGTTATAAACATTTTGGAATAGGATATTTAGAAAAGTAAGGAGTAGTTAGGGTATGAGAATTGAAATTGAAGAACTTATTTTACAGGTAAAAGATGAACTTCTCTGTTTCGAGGGAATGGAAAGTCGTGCTGATGAATGGGAAAAAGAATTCAGACAGTGGATGAAAACTCCAAAGGGCAAAAAAGAGATTATGGAGTCTAAGGGAAGATACTGCATAGGAATTAAAGATGAGGAAGAAATTTTTGAAATTGCTGACTCATACATAGAAGCAGTTGGTGAAGATACAATAGATAAATATTGGAATGAATTTTAATTTGTTTCTATTAATAATAAAAAAGCCTTTGATATTTCAAAGGCTTTTTATAATATAAAGAGGAGAAAAAATGTTTTCATTGGTTCTTTGCCTTTTGAAGGCTTTCCTCTATGGCATCTATTATAAGATTTCCTGTAACGGCAGTTTCCTCCGGTACTGTAACCTTTGAGACATCTTGAAGTTTTACAACTTCATTTCCTATATATTCTGCTGTACTTTCAAAAAGAGGATAAAATACAGGTATTGTCTCAGAAGTATGTATAAGTTTTACTGATTTTATTTGGCTTTCATCAACAGTCAGTTCAATGTTAAGACTATCATCATTTACGCCTATCTTTGATGTATATACGCCGGGAACGTATACTGATTTATCATCACTGTTGTGGGGTATAAGAAAATATATTATTGCTATTATAAGTATTGTTCCCAGTATGGCAAATATTGCTGTTTTTACAAGCTCTTTAAATTTTATTACCATAAATCTCGTCTTTCCCATACACAGCCTCCTTAATTACATGATTAATATATTTTATTTTGCTGTGACTGTATTTATGATTAATGTTATAATAAATATTATTTGTAAAAAATTTTTTTGAGGTGATTTTATGAGCCTAAGATTTATAATAGGACGTTCTGGAACAGGAAAAACAGATTTTTGTTTAAATGAAATTTCAAAAAAACAGGATAAAGGACTTAATGTAATATATATTGTTCCTGAACAGTTTTCTTTGCAGGGAGAAAAAGAACTTTCCGAAAAAACAAAGGGTTTTGGAATGTTATCTGCAAAAGTTTTGACCTTTGGCAGACTTTCTCATAATGTGGCAATTGAAAAGGGTGGAAGTGTAAAAGAAACTCTTGACGAGTCGGGAAAATCAATGGTACTTAGAAAAGTTATTTTTGATAAAGAAAATGAGCTTGTTTATTATAAAAATTCTATTGACAAAAAAGGATTTATGGAACAGCTTTCAATGACTGTCAGAGAGCTTTATAACTATGATGTTACAAATGAAAAACTTTTAAAACTTTATGAAAATGTAGATGAAAGCTCTGTAATAAAAATGAAAATAAAAGACCTTTTAACAATAATGAAAGGTTATGATGAATATGTAAAAGAGAAATATATTTCATCTGATGAAAAACTTGATATTCTTGCAAGGGATTTAAAAAATTCAAAAATAGTTAAAAACAGTTATATATATATTGACGGATTTTATGGTTTTACACCACAGGAAAATAAAGTAATAGGGGAACTTATGGAGAGTGCTTTGGAAGTAAATGTTGTTCTTCCTATGGATAAGTATACTTATTATGATAAAAATCCATCTGTTGCAAGATTGTTTTTTGAGCCGGCACAGACTGCAAAAAAACTTATGACAGAGGCACAGGAAAGAGGGGTTAAAATAAATGACCCTGTTATATTCTATGAACAGAAAAGAGCTGTAAATGAAGGTGTAAAACATATTGAGAGATATTTTAATTATTATCCTCCTGTTGTGTCTGATAATTGTAATGGTGTAAAAATATTCTCTGCCAACAGTAAATATGATGAGATTGAAAATTGTGCTGTAAATATATTAAAAATGGCTAGAGATGAAAATATTAGATTTAGAGAAATTGCAGTTTTAATGCGTAATGTCAATGACTATGAGAGCAATATAAAAAGTATATTTTCAGAGTATAATATACCTGTTTTCATTGACAGTAAAGATGATATAATTTCACAGCCTGTTGTTGAACTTGTGAGAAGTATAATTGATATTGTAAATAAAGAATTTTCTTATGAAAGTATGTTCAGATATTTAAAAACAGGTCTTGTTCCTATTGAAAGAGAAGATATAGACCTTTTAGAAAACTATGTCCTTGCCTATGGAATAAAGGGTTATAGATGGCATAATGATTTGTGGGAATATGGATTTAAGAAAGATGAAGAAAGCGAAGAAAAAGACAATATAAATAGAATAAAGTCTGATGTTTTAAAATATTTAAAACCTTTTTATGAAAATATAAAAAGAGATAAAAAATATACAATAAGAAAGTTTATAGAGAGTATATACAATACACTTAATAATATGAACATATCTTCAATATTAGCTGACAGAGTAAATACTTTAAAGAGTAATTATGATATAGGAAAAGCTGAGGAATACAAACAGGTATGGAAAATAATGAATGATATTTTTGAAAAAATGAATACATTCTTGGGCGATGAGAGAATGACAGTTTTAGAATTTTCAAAAATACTTGATGCAGGTTTTGGAGAAGGTAGATTTGCCATTGTTCCTCCTACGGCAGATAGTGTTATTGTGGGAGATATTGAGAGAACAAGACTTCCAAATGTGAAAGCTGTTTTTGTTTTGGGAGTTAATGAGGGAATACTTCCTTCACCGGGAGAAGCTAGTGGAATATTTACAGATAGTGAAAGAGAGATTATAGATAAAAAAGGTGTTGAATTAGCACCAGATGGAAAAAGAATGGCTTTTGAGGAACAATTTCTTATATACACCAGTATAACAAAGCCTTCCCATTACCTTTATATGAGTTATAGAAAAAGTGATATTGACGGAAAATCTTTGAGACCTTCTCCACTTATAACAAGAATTAAAAATCTTTTTAATGATATTGAAGTTTTGGAATATGACAAAAACAGTATTGATAATATAGTTTCTCCTGTACCTGTATTCCATAGATTGGGAGAAAATTTAAGAATGATTTTGGAGGGTGAAGGTTTTGATGTTTGGAAAGATATATTATCTTTCTATAACGAGAAAGAGGACTGGAAAAACTCTGTTGATACTGTTGTAAATTCAATATACGATAAAAATATATCTGAAAAACTCAGTAAAGACACTGTAAAGAGAATATATAATGGCAAACTTTATTCAAGTATTTCAAGGCTTGAAAGATATGTAAGTTGTCCATATTCCTATTTTGTTGAGTATGTTCTTTCAGCAAAAGAAAGAAAGTTATATGAACTGGGAACTCCTGACCTTGGTTTCCTTTTCCACAGTATACTTGAAAGTTTTGAAGTTAAAATGGCAGAAAATAATATAAATTGGAATGATATAAGTAAAGAGGATACAAATAAACTTATTGAGAGTGCTGTATCTGAGAATGTTCCAAAATTGGGAAATGAAATTCTTTTAAGTACAGCTTCCCATAGATATCTTGTAAAACGTCTTGAGAGAATATCAAAAAGAGCCGCAACAACACTTACAGAACACGTTAAAAAGGGAAGTTTTAAACCTTATGGCTATGAAATGGAGTTTGGCATAAATGGTGCTTTACCACCTATCGTTATAGAACTTTCAAACGGTGAAAAAATGATTATGAACGGTAAAATTGATAGAGTTGACGTTCTTGACGCAGATGGTAAAAAATATGTAAAAATAATAGATTATAAATCAGGAACAAAAGCCTTTAATCTTCAAGATATATATTACGGTTTGCAGTTACAGCTTATGATATATATTGACGCTTTAATTAAAAATATGGGAGACTCTGAAAATCTTCTTCCAGGAGGAGTTTTCTATTTCAAAATACAAGACCCTGTAATAAAATCTGTTTCAGAAATGACAGGAGAAGAAATTGAAAAGAAACTTTTACAGGAACTTAAAATGTCAGGACTTGTGCTTAATAATGAAGCTGTATTTGAAGGGCTTGATGAAGACCTTAAAAATGGGGGAACATCTGACATTGTACCTGTTTCCTATGGGTCAAAAGGTAAATTGAAAAAGACAGGTACATCTGTTGCCTCTGAAGATGATTATTTAAGTTTAATGGAATTTACAGGAGAAAAAGCAAAGAGTATAGGTGAAAATATACTTTCTGGAAATATAGATATAAAACCATATAAGAGTAAAGACATGACACCTTGCAGATATTGCAGTTATCATTCCATATGTCGATTTGACATAAATATGCCTGAAAATAATTATAATAAATTGAAAGAAATTAAAGATGAGGACATATGGAAGGAGATAAGAAAAGAAACTGTAATTACTGATAATAGAAAAGAGTGATTATATGAACAATTATTTTATTGATATGCATACTCACACAACAGCTTCTGACGGAACACTTACACCAACAGAGCTTATAAACCTTGCAAAAGAAACAGGACTTAAAGCTGTGGCAGTTACAGACCATGACACTGTTGAAGGTATAGAGGAAGCTTTGAAAGAGGGAGAGAAAGTTGGTATTGAGGTTATACCTGGAATAGAGTTTGCAGCAGCCTATGAGGGAGAAACTGAAATACACATACTTGGATTTTTTATTGACTATAAAAATCATAAATTAAATGAAACTTTAAAATCAATAAAAGAGGCAAGAGATAAAAGAAATATTCTTATGGTAGAAAATTTAAGAAAAATAGGTATGAATATTACTATTGATGACATTATAAATGAAGCCGGAGGAAATATAATAACAAGAGCTCATTTTGCTGCTGTTCTTGAAAAAAAGGGATATGTTAAATCTAAAAATGAAGCCTTTAAATATTTTATTTCACCAGGAAAACCGGGATATGTTAGACGTGAGTTTATAACTCCTAAAATGTGTATAGAAACTATAAATAATGCAGGAGGAGTTGCTTTTTTGGCTCACCCTACACTTTATAAAATGAGTTATAAACAGATTGAAAAACTTGTATCAGAGCTTATAGAGTATGGTCTTAAAGGTATTGAGGGAGAATACTCCACATACTCAGATGAACAGGAAAAAAATATTAAAAAGATTGCTAATAAGTTTAATATTATGATAAGTGGAGGAAGTGACTTTCACGGTGGCAATAAACCAGATATAAAAATTGGAACAGGTATGGGCAATTTAAAAATACCTTATGAATATATTGAAAATATAAAATTTAGTATATTGTAAATATTTTGTTTAACAATACTAAATATTTTTCGATAATATTTAACAAAAAATTTTATATATAAAAATATTGTTGACTTATTATTCCAGTTATGATATTATTCTTTGCGTATGAAGATGAATTTTTAGAAGTCTTTGTGCAAATATTGTCGACCGCTCTTTGTAAAAAGAGCTATGGCCATACGGACAGCCTGGTCGAAAGCCGATTAAACTTGGTAACTTTCGTTGCCTTATTGATTGAGTTAGAAGCTCAAATTTTATAAGTTGGTTCCTTTATAACCGGTGTGAATACGACACAAAACTTGTGAAACGGTCAATAAGAGTAGTAAAAGTAAGATATTTGCTATATAGACTCTGAAAACTTTATCTGCATATCTAAAATCATAATATTCAGAATAATTTTGTCTGGATATTTAAAATAAAGCAGATTTTCCAACGCAGGCATTGTATGTATTTACATTGTCTGCGTTTTTTTGTGCACAAATAAAGAAAAGGAAGATATATCTATGGAGCAGAAATTAAAATTATATGGATTTAATAACCTTACAAAGGCTCTTAGCTTTAATATTTATGATGTATGTTATGCAAAAACACCTAGAGAACAGAAAGATTATATTGCATATATTGATGAACAGTATAACTCTGAGCGTCTCACAAAAATTTTGACAAGTCTTGCTGATATGATAGGAGCAAGAGTTTTAAATGTTTCAAGACAGGATTATGAACCTCAAGGGGCTTCTGTTACAATACTTATTGCTGAAAATTCAATGGTTCCTAGTGGTGAGGTTCAACTTGGACATCTTGATAAAAGTCATATAACAGTACATACATATCCTGAATATCACCCAGACACTTGTATAGCTACATTTAGGGTTGATATTGATATTGCAACTTGTGGTCAAATTACACCCCTTTCAACTCTTGATTTTTTAATTGGTTCTTTTGACTCTGATATTATAACAATGGATTACAGAGTCAGAGGTTTTACAAGGGATTTAAGCGGTAAAAAACTTTTTACAGACCATAAAATAACTTCTATACAGGATTATATAGCTGATGAAACTTTAGATAAATATGATTCGGTTGATATTAATGTGTATACTGCAAATCTGTTCCATACAAAAATGCTTATTAAAGAAATAGATTTACAAAACTATCTTTTTAACACAGATGTTTATGAGTTGCCACCAAGAAGAAGGCTTTCTATTATGAACAGTCTGCGTCAAGAAATGATAGAAATTTTTAACGGTAAAAATATATTTTGATTGTTAAAAAGGGGGGATGGCTGTGAATAAGCTGTCACAGGAGAGAGCTCCTATTTATGAGGCCCTCCAAAATTTTAGAAGAAAAAGAATAGTTCCCTTTGATGTTCCGGGGCATAAAAGAGGAAGGGGAAACCCTGAACTTGTGGAGCTTTTAGGTGAAAAATGTGTCGGTATAGATGTAAACTCTATGAAATGCCTTGATAATCTCTGTCACCCTGTTTCTGTAATACGTGATGCAGAAATACTTGCAGCAGAAGCCTTTGGGGCAGATTATGCATTTCTTATGGTTGGTGGAACAACATCAGCAGTACAGAGCATGGTACTTTCATCAGTTAAAAAAGGAGAAAAAATAATACTTCCAAGAAATGTTCACAGAAGTGTTATAGGTGCTTTGGTTCTCTGTGGGGCTATACCTGTGTATGTAAATCCCGAGTGTGACAAGAGACTTGGTATTCCTCTTGGAATGAAAGTGTCTGAGGTTGAAAGAGCCATAAAAGAAAATCCAGACGCAAAAGCTGTTCTTGTAAACAATCCTACATATTACGGTATATGCTCAAATTTAAAAGCTATTGTTGATATAGCCCATAAAAATAATATGTTGTGTATTGCAGATGAGGCCCATGGAACACATTTATATTTTGGTGAAAATTTACCTGTTTCAGCTATGGCAGCCGGTGCAGATATGGCGGCTGTATCAATGCATAAATCAGGAGGAAGTTTAACTCAAAGCTCCCTTTTACTTGCAAAAAATACAGTTTCAGAAGGATATATAAGACAGATTATAAATCTTACACAGACTACAAGCGGTTCTTATCTTTTACTTTCGAGCCTTGATATATCAAGAAGAAACCTTGCTTTGAGAGGAAAAGAAAATTTTAAGAAAGTTATGGAAATTGCAGAGTATGCAAGAAAAGAGATAAACAAAATAGGTGGATTTTATGCCTATTCTGACGAGCTTATAAACGGGGACAGTATATATGATTTTGATAGAACAAAACTTTCTGTATTTACCCTTGATACAGGTCTTGCAGGTATAGAAGTTTATGACCTTTTAAGAGATGAGTATGATATACAGATTGAGTTTGGTGATTTGGGAAATATACTTGCTTATATTTCAATAGGAGATAGAGAAAGAGAGATTGAAAGACTTGTAAGTGCTATGTCTGAAATAAGACGAGTTCACTCAAAAGAAAAAATGGATTTTATTGTGCCTGAATATATTTCTCCTGTCGTTGCAATGTCACCAAATACAGCTTTTTATGCTGAAAAAGAGTCCCTTCCTATTGATGAGACAAAAGGCAGAGTTTGTAGTGAATTTGTTATGTGTTATCCTCCGGGAATTCCTATTCTTGCACCGGGAGAGCGTATAACGGAGGAGATACTTGAATACATAAAATGTGCAAAAGATATGGGTTGTTCTATGACAGGAACAGAAGACCCATACATAGAAAAATTAAATGTGCTGAAAGGAGAGTTTTGATTAATATGGATTTCTGGTTTTCGGAGGCACACACTCCAAATGTAAAAATATCTATAAGAGTTGATAAACAGCTTTTCAGTACACAGAGTGATTTTCAGAGAATAGACGTTTTTGAGTCTCCTGAGTTTGGAAGATTTTTAACTCTTGATGGATATATGATGTTAACAGAAAAGGACGAGTTTATATATCATGAAATGATAACTCATGTTCCTATGGCTGTTCACCCTAATGTAAAAAACGTTCTTGTTATTGGAGCAGGTGATGGTGGTGTTATACGTGAACTTGCCAGATATAAAGACATAGAGAGAATTGATATGGTTGAAATTGATGAGGAAGTTGTTGAAGTGTGCAAAAAATATCTTCCCAAAACAGCCTGTGCCTTTGATGATAAAAGACTGAATATATATTATGAGGATGGACTTAGATTTATCCGTTTTTGTAAAAATGAGTATGACCTTATAATAGTTGACTCAACAGACCCTTTTGGTCCGGGAGAAGGACTTTTTACTAAAGAATTTTACGGTAACTGTTATAAGGCTTTGAAAGATGACGGTATTATGGTAAATCAGCATGAAAGCCCTTTCTATACAGAGGACGCAATGGCTATGCAGAGAGCTCACAAAAGAATTGTTGAGTCTTTCCCTATAAGTAGAGTTTATCAAGCTCATATACCAACATACCCTTCAGGTCATTGGCTTTTTGGTTTTGCCTCAAAAAAATATCATCCATTAAAGGATTTAAACGAGAAAAAATGGAACAAAAATAAATTCCCTTGCAAATATTACACAACAACACTTCACAAGGGAGCCTTTTATATACCTGCATATGTAGAGGAGTTGCTTAAAGATGTTGAATAGAAATATAGAAACATTCCTTGCCTGTGACTGTGAATATAGTGATGCTGATATAGTGCTTTTTGGAGCACCTTTCGATTCAACAACATCATTTCGTCCGGGAACAAGATTTGGAAGTAGTGCCATAAGACATGAGTCTTTTGGTCTTGAAAGTTATAGTCCTTATCAGGATAAAGATTTACTTGATAAAAATATATTTGATAGTGGAGATTTAGAGTTATCTTTTGGTATCACAGAAAATGCCCTTGCTGATATAGAGGAGAGAGCAGAAACTATATTAAATGACAAAAAAATTCCTTTTATGATTGGTGGAGAGCATCTTGTGACATTGGGAACATTTAGGGCTGTATCAAAAAAATATGAAGATGTCCATATAATTCATTTTGATGCCCATGCAGACCTTAGAAATGACTATCTTGGAGCAGAACTTTCCCATGCCTGTGTTATTAGAAGATGTTGGGATATTATCGGAGATAATAAAATTTATCAGTTTGGCATACGTTCAGGAGACAGAGAAGAATTCCGCTGGGGAGAAAAACACGTTATAACAAATAAATTCAATTTTGATACTCTTGAAGATGTTGTTAAAAAATTAGAGGGAAAACCTGTATATTTTACAGTTGACCTTGATGTTTTAGACCCTTCAGTATTTCCGGGAACAGGAACACCAGAACCAGGCGGAGTTGATTTTGATACCCTTAGAAAGGCTGTAACTCTTGTTTGTTCTAAGTGTAATATAGTGGGCTGTGATGTAAACGAGTTAAGCCCACACTATGACCAAAGTGGAGCTTCAACAGCAGTAGCTTGTAAAATAGTAAGAGAAATGCTTTTAGCAATTTAATTTATATTTAGGAGGATTTTAAAAAATGGGTAGAGTTTTAATTATAGGTTGTGGAGGCGTTGCTTCCGTTGCAATTCAGAAATGCTGTCAGAACAGTGAAGTTTTTGAAGAAATTTGTATCGCAAGCCGTACAGTATCAAAATGTGATGCTTTAAAGGCTAAAATTGAAAATACAACAAAAACAAAAATAACAACAGCACAGCTTGACGCTGATAATACAGATGAAATTATAGCTTTAATTAATGAATATAAACCAGATGCAGTTTTAAATCTTGCACTTCCATATCAGGACCTTACAATAATGGACGCTTGTCTTGCTACAAAGACACATTATATTGACACAGCAAACTATGAGCCTAAAGACACAGCAAAATTTGAATATAGCTGGCAGTGGGCATATCGTGAAAAATTCAAAGAGGCTGGAATAACAGCTATTTTAGGCAGTGGCTTTGACCCTGGTGTTACAAGTGTATTTTCTGCCTATGCATTAAAACATCATTTTGATGAAATCAATTATATAGATATTCTTGACTGTAACGGTGGTGACCATGGTTATCCATTTGCTACAAACTTTAACCCTGAAATAAATATCCGTGAAGTATCTGCAAAAGGTTCATATTGGGAAGATGGTCATTGGGTAGAAACAGAGCCAATGGAAATAAAGAGAGTTTATAACTTTGATGAAGTAGGTGAAAAAGATATGTACCTTCTTCATCATGAAGAAATAGAGTCACTCGCTCTTAATATTCCGGGTATAAAAAGAATACGTTTCTTTATGACATTTGGACAGAGCTATCTTACACACCTTAAATGTCTTGAAAATGTAGGTATGACATCAATAGAACCTATTATGTATGAAGGAAAAGAAATTATACCTTTACAGTTCTTAAAAGCTGTACTTCCAGACCCTGCTTCTTTAGGACCACGTACAGTAGGTAAAACAAATATAGGTTGTATATTCCAGGGTAAAAAAGATGGAAAAGATAAAACATACTATCTTTACAATGTATGTGACCATCAGGAATGTTACAAAGAACTTGGTTCACAGGCTATATCATACACAACAGGTGTGCCTGCTATGATTGGAACAATGCTTGTAATAAATGGACTTTGGAATAAACCGGGAGTATATAACCTTGAGGAGCTTGACCCAGACCCATTCATGGAAGCATTAAACAAATGGGGACTTCCTTGGAAAGAATCATTTAATCCGGAGCTTGTAGACTGATGAATAATAAAATTAGAACACCATATTTTTTGGTAGATGAGAAAAAACTTATTGAAAATCTTGAAATATTAAAATATGTTTCAGAAAAATCAGGAGCAAAAATACTTCTTGCCCAGAAGGCATTTTCAATGTACTCTGTATATCCTATTATAAGTAAATATCTTTACGGTTCAACAGCCAGTGGTATTTATGAGGCTAGACTGGGAGCTGAGGAGTTTGGTGGAGAAACCCACGTTTTTTCACCAGCATACAGAGCTGATGAATTTGATGAAATATTAAAATATGCTGACCATATTGTTTTTAATTCCTGTAAGCAGATTGAAAAGTATGGTAAAAAAGCTAAAGATTGTGGAAAATCAATAGGACTTAGAGTAAATCCAGAGTGTTCCACACAGGAAGGCCATGAAATATATGACCCCTGTTCCTTTGGCTCAAGACTTGGAACAACAATATCAAACTTTGATGAAAATGTACTTAATATTATAGATGGACTTCATTTTCATACACTCTGTGAGCAAAATTCAGATGATTTAAAAACAACTGTTGATGCTTTTGAAGAAAAATTTGGAAAGTATATAAAAGGTCTTAAATGGCTTAACCTTGGAGGTGGTCATCATATTACAAGAGATGACTACGACAGAGACCTTTTAATTAATATTGTAAAATATTTGAGAGAAAAATATAATGTAGAAGTTTATCTTGAACCAGGGGAGGCTGTTGTTTTAAATTCAGGATATCTTGTTTCAGAGGTTCTTGAAATTGTAAACAATGGAATTGATATTGCTATACTTGACACATCAGCAGCTTGTCATATGCCTGATGTAATAGAAATGCCTTACAGACCACCTGTTAAAGATAGCGGAAAATCTAATGAAAAGAAATATACATATAGATTTGCTGGTGGAACTTGTCTTGCAGGAGATATTATGGGAGATTATTCCTTTGACAATCCTTTAAAAGAGGGTGACACTATTATTTTTGAGGATATGGCTTTATACACAATGGTAAAGACAAATACATTTAATGGTATGCCCCTTCCTCAGATTGCTTTTAAAAATATTAATGGTGAAATACAGCTTATAAAATCTTTTGATTATAATGATTTTAAATGTAGACTTTAATATAAAAAATGCTCGGAATTTTCCGAGCATTTTTTGTTATTTTGAATTTATATTTATTATACCACTTTCGTCCCACTCAACGTTAAAATTAAGATTTGAGCCTAAATCTCTAAGTTTATAGAAATTGTTTCCATCTATTTTATAAGTGTCAAGATAAACATATTTTCCGTTTATATAGAGATTGTCTGTTGATGTAGTGGCAGTTTTTGACTCTCCATTTCCCAAAGCAAGCTCATTTCCAACAACTTTATAAGGTGAACTTGGTGTAATGTTTATTGCTGATTTTTCACTATCCCAATCAACAGCAAATTGACTTGATGTGCCATTTAATATAGAAGCTATATCTCTAAGTTTGAAATAATTGTATCCGTCTATGTTGTAGGACTCAAATATAACAGCCTTTCCATTTACCATAACAGTGTCTGTTGTAGGTGTTGATGTTACAGTTCTTATTGTAATATTAGGTTTTTCTGTTGTATTGTTGTCTTCTGGTTTGTCCTCTATAACAGGAATATCTGTTACAGGTGGTTTTACTGTTTCATTATTATTGTTATTTGTGTTGTTGTCTGTTTCAGTGTTTTTGTCGCTGTTATCTGTCACAGGAGGGAGTCCTGGTGTAGTTGTTGAAGCGTAGTAAGTAGTTATTTTATCAGTACAACCCTGTCTGTTTTCAAATATATCTTTTGCAGAGAAAAAGAAACTTCCTCTGACCTGTGGATATTTTTCATTTATTTTAAGTTGTGTGTCAATCTGTGCAGCAACAACATCTTTATATATAGCCTGTCCGATATAAAGTTTTACTGATGTTCCACTAACTTCATTTGACCACCATTTTACAAGAGTTTCATAATCAGCAGCAGAGTTTCCAGTCTCCCAGTATATCTGAGGAGTTATATAGTCAACTGTTCCTGATTTTATCCATGAGCGAACATCTGAAAATACAGCATAATATGCTTCTTGTCCCTTTGTGGCTGAACCTGTTGGGTCTGATGTGTTGTTTTTCCATATACCCATTGGACTTATACCGAATGTTACAGAAGGTTTAATTGATTTTATTGTTTTATAAACCATTTCAACCATATCATCAACATTTTTACGTCTGGCATTGGCAACTGCTCCGTCACGAGTTTCACCTTCTGGGAGAGGATAGTTTGAAGGATAGAAATAATCATCAAAATGTATTCCGTCGACATCATAATTAGTAACTATCTCTGCAACAGTGTCTTTTATATGCTCTCTAACTTCAGGTAAATCAGGATTATAATAAAGAGCAGAATTGTGTGTTATAAGCCATTCAGGGTGAAGTCTTGCTGGGTGATTTGCACTTAATACAGATGTATCTGTGCCCCATGTAGTAACTCTGTAAGGATTAAGCCATGCGTGAAGTTCCATTCCTCTTTTGTGAGTTTCTTCAATCATAAATGCTAATGGGTCATATCCTGGGTCTTTACCCTGTACACCTGTCAAAACATCTGACCATGGGTTTATGTTTGATTTGTAAAGAGCATCAGCCTTTGGTCTAACTTGAACAATTACAGTATTTATTCCTGCTTTTTGGAGAGTGTCAAGTTTCTGTATAAATTCTTGCTTTTGACCTTCAGCGTTTGCAAGATTGTCTCTTGAAGGGAAATCAGAGTTATATACTGTTGTAAGCCATACAGCTCTCATTTCCTTTGAATTTGGTTCTGCAAAAACATTTATTGTAATTGATGATATCATCATTATAAGTGTAAGCAGAAAAGATAATACTTTTTTCATTTTATTATTATTCCTCCTTTTTTATTATATTGACGTTAAAGTATTTCTTTTTGTTTCAATATTTTATCATACAAATTTTGGTATGTACATAAAAATGCCTTTGAATAAAAAGATTATTAATATATAATAACTTTTGTAGGTGGTGATATTTTGAAAAGATGGGTTCTTAAAAGAAATAAAGTTGATATTGAAAAAATGGGAGAGGCTTTAGGAATAAGCAGTGTTACTGCCTGTGTAATGGCAAATAGAGGTATAGGCAGTTATAGTAGTGCTATGGATTTTCTAAAGTGTGATTTAGATAGCCTTTCTGATATATCTATTATGAAAGATGTTGATAAGGCTTTTAATATAATAATAAATAAAATAAGAGAGAATAAAAAAATTGCTGTTTATGGTGATTATGACGTTGACGGCGTTATGAGTACAGTTGTACTTTATTCTGCCATAAAGGAATGTGGCGGAAATGTTATGTATTACGTTCCAGATAGACAGAAAGAAGGTTATGGATTAAATTGTGATGCTGTAAAAGAACTCCATAGTATGGGAGTTGATACTCTTTTTACTTGTGACAATGGAATAGCTGCCCTTGAGGAGATAGAAACAGCAAAAAACATAGGTATGACTGTTATTGTCCTTGACCACCATGAACCGGCCTTTGATGATGAAAGAAAAGATATTATTCCCTGTGCTGATGCGGTGATAGACCCTAAACAGAAAGACTGTCAGTATGATTTTAAAAAAATGTGTGCGGCAGGTATTGCATATAGATTTGCAATGTATATATTTGAAAATATGGGTATAGAAACTAAAAAAGCTAATGAATACGTTACTTTTGCCGGTATAGCTACAATATGCGACATAGTAGACCTTCTCTCTGAGAATAGAACAATAGCAAAAAATGCTTTGAATAATATAAATAATACAAATAATATAGGTTTAAAATCTCTTATAAAAGTATGTGAACTGGAAGACAGAAACATAAATGAGTATCATATAGGATTTATAATAGGACCTTGTATAAATGCTACAGGAAGGCTTGAAAATGCTAAACTTTCCGTTGAGCTTTTTATAGAGGAAGATGAAGAAAAAGCTTATGAATTGGCTGAAAAACTTCATAAACTTAATGGAGAGAGAAAAGAGCTTACAGTAAATGCAGCTACTGAAGCTGTGGAATACATAGAAAACAGTAGTCTTAAAAATGATGATATTCTTGTTGTATATAATGAAGATATACATGAAAGTGTTGCAGGAATTGTGGCGGGAAGGATAAAAGAAAGATTTTATAAGCCTGTTATTGTTATAACTAATACAGAAGATGAAAATATTGCTAAGGGTTCAGGAAGAAGTATTGAAAGTTATAATATATTTGAGGAACTTTTAAAATGTAAAAAGCTATTTACTAAGTTTGGCGGTCACCCTATGGCTGCCGGTCTTTCTCTTAAAAAAGAAAATATTGATATATTGAGAGAAATGCTCAATAAAAATTCTACATTGACAGAAAAAGACCTTACACCTGTAATAAAAATTGAAAAACAACTTCCTATTGATAATGTAAATATGAATTTAGCTAATGAGCTTACTATATTAGCTCCCTTTGGAAAAGAAAATCCTGCTCCTTTGTTTGGTGCTAAAAATGTACTTTTGGAAAAAATTTATATTATGGGTAAAAATAAAAATGTTATTAAATTTATGTTTAAAACAAATTATGTAGGTGAGAAAATATATGGAATATCCTTTGATGGATATGATGATTTTATAAAACAAACAAAAGATTTGTACGGAGAGAAATTCTGTGATAGAATACTATCCGGAAACCGTGCTGATGTGTATTTGGATATAATATATTCAATAGGCATAAATTCGTATAATGGCAGAGAGACAGTGCAGTTAAATATTAAAGATTTAAGATACAGCCAATAATTATAGGAGGATTTAAAAATGGATTTAAAATCAAAAATAAGAAATATTGAGGATTTTCCAGAGAAAGGCATAATATTTAGAGACATAACAACACTTTTAAAAGACCCTGAGGCTATGACATACTCTGTTGATGAGGTTATAAAATGTATTAAAGATGAAGATTTTGATGTTATAGCAGGACCAGAGTCAAGAGGTTTTATATTTGGTATGCCTGCTGCATACAGCCTTAAAAAAGGTTTTGTTCCTGTAAGAAAAAAAGGAAAACTTCCTGCTAAAGTAAGAAGTAAAGAGTATTCTTTGGAATATGGTACAGCAACTATTGAAATTCATGAGGACGCTATAAAACCAGGAACAAAGGTTGCTATTGTTGACGACCTTCTTGCAACAGGTGGCACAGCAAAAGCTATTGCAGAACTTGTTGAGGAGATGGGAGGAGTTGTAACTTCATTCACATTTCTTATAGAACTTGATGGACTTAAGGGTAGAGAACTTTTATCAAAATATAAAGTAAATTCAATACTTCATTATTAAAAAATTTTTTTGAAAAATGTAAAAAAATATGTTGCAAAAATATATTTGTGATGATATAATATTGACCTGTGAGTACGGACAGTCCTCTGACGCAATAAAGGTTTGTGTTAAGAATGTCTTTGAGGGAAGGAGGAAACTCAAATGGATATAATTAGAGAATTAGAAAATGAACAGTTAAAATCAGAAATAACTCCTTTTAATGTTGGTGACACAATCCGTGTACACGCAAAAGTTGTTGAAGGAACAAGAGAAAGAATTCAGACTTTTGAAGGTGTTGTTATCAAAAAACAGAATGGCGGTTTAAAAGAAACATTTACAGTAAGAAGAATTGCTTCTGGTGTAGGTGTTGAAAGAACATGGCCTTTACATTCACCAAGAATCGAGAAAATCGAAGTTGTAAGACGTGGTGTTGTAAGACGTGCTAAACTTTACTACTTAAGAGATAGAGTTGGTAAAGCAGCTAAAGTTAAAGAAGTTTTAAAATAATTAAAATTTGAAAGGGTACTGAATTTTTTCAGTACCCTTAAAATTTACCGTTTTTTAGGCAGGTGACAGTTTTGTTTGATAAATTTAAAAAAGAATTGAGAGAAAATAGGCTTTTTATAATTTTTGCTCTTGTTGTAATAATAATACTTCAAGCTTTCGGTACAATAAGAATAAAAGGTGAGTCTATGGAACCTACATTCAATCATTATGACCTTGTAGGTATAAACAAGATTTATAGATTTATGGAGCCTAAACAAGATGATATTATAGTTTGTGGATATGAGGGAAGTGATGAGCTTCTCATTAAAAGAGTTATAGGTCTTCCCGGTGATGAGATTGATTTTCTTGAAGATGAAAACAGTGTTGACCTTAAATATGATTTATATATAAATGGAGTTCTCTTTGAGGAGGATTATATAATGGAGCCTATTCAGCAAATAGGTGATATTGATTATCCTTATATTGTGCCTGATGACTGTTATTTTGTTATGGGTGATAACAGAAATGCTAGCTCTGACAGTCGTACAGAGAGAATTGGTGCTATTAAACAGGAAAATATAAAGGGAAAAGTATTTGTGAGAATATACCCTTTTGACCAGATAGAATTTTTTGATTAAAGTAAAAAAGAGGTGATTTTTTAGTGAATATACAGTGGTATCCCGGTCATATGACTAAAACAAGGAGAATGATGCAGGAGAATATATCTCTTGTTGATGTTGTAATAGAGCTTCTTGATGCAAGAATACCTTACAGCAGCAAAAATCCTGATATTGATGACCTTGCAAAAAACAAATATAGAATTGTTGTCATGAATAAATGTGACCTTGCTAATGAGAAATCAACAGCTATATGGACAAAATATTTTGAGGATAAAGGTTTTAAAGTTATACAGGTTAATGCTTTAAAGGGTACAGGAATTTCAGAAGTAACAAACGCCGCTAAAGAGCTTATGAAAGAAAAAATTGAAAAACAAAAAGCAAGAGGAAGAATATTTGTACCTATAAGAAGTATGATTGCAGGTATTCCTAACGTTGGAAAGTCTACATTTATAAACAAATACGTAGGAAAAACAACAGCAAAAACAGGAGATAAACCAGGAGTTACAAGAGGAAAACAGTGGATAAGAATTAAAAAAGACTTTGAACTTTTAGACACTCCAGGTATACTTTGGCCAAAATTTGAGGATAAAGAAGTTGGTCTTAAACTTGCTTTTACAGGTGCTATAAATGATGATATACTTGATATTCAGACAATGGGTGTTGAGTTTATAAATCTTATGATGTCAGTTGATGCAGATTGTATAAGAAAACGTTATAACATAGAGTTTGACTCCATAGAAGAACCTCATGAAATACTCTCAAAAATAGGAGAAAAAAGAGGATTTAAAATAAGAGGTGGAGAAGTTGACCTTGAAAGAACTGCTAAAATACTTATGGACGAGTTTAGAGGGGGAAAACTTGGAAGAATAACTCTTGAGCTTCCTGAGGACATAAAGAATATGAATGACAGAAAAGAGGAAGAAGAAAAAGCTAAAAAAGAAGCTGACTATAAGAGAAAACAGGAATTTAAAAAGAGATAAATAAAAGTACTGCCAAAGAAATGGCAGTACTTTTTTTATACTCGTTTTTTAAGTATATCTACAACATTTGAAATTATTTTAGCAGTTATTCCCCATATAACATGACCATTAGCTTTGAAAAATAAATGATGTACTGGAAGTTTTGAAAATTTATAATTTTCACCGTTTACAATAAGATGAAATGGAAAATCTTCAGGAAGAGAAGGGGAAAGCTCCATTGTATAAACATCAGGCTGATTTTCAAAAAAGAATGATAAAGGAACTGTGAATATTTTTTCAACCTCATCACGACTAAAATTAATATCTTCAATATTAATTCCATTAACTATTCCCACAAAAGGAGTTATTATGCCTCTGCCTGTTGTGACAATAGTGTCAGCCTGTCCTATAATTTCTATGTTTCCTCGGTTTATTCCCAATTCTTCATATACTTCTCTGTATGCTGTCTCAATTAAAGTTTCATTTTCTTCCTGTCTTCCACCGGGAAAGCATATATCCCCTGGTTGATGTTTTAATTTTAAAGAACGCTGATTGAAAAGAACTTCTATTCCTTCAGGTCTTTTAAATAATAAAACCATAACAGCACTTTTTATATATGTTCCTTCTATACCTACTGTATGCTCTGAAAAAATTTCTTTAATTTCATTTATATCCATAAAATCACTTCTCTATAAATATATAAACTTTTTTAATCTCGTCTAAGTTTTACTTTTGTTGCGGCACTTCTTCTTCTTGAATCTTCTATGGCTGCATAATGTTTTCTTGTTGTGTTTACATCAGCATGACCTAAAACGTCAGCTACAAGATATATATCTCCTGTTTCTCTGTAAAGGTTTGTGCCATATGTACTTCTCAATTTATGGGGTGTTATTCTCTTTACTTTTGTTACTATTTGAGAATATTTTTTAACAAGATTTTCAACAGCTCTTACTGTTATTCTCGTACCTCTGTTTGATAAAAATAGAGCTTTTTCATGACCTTTTTTAACTTTTGCTTTTTCACGCTGTTCTATATAAGGTAAAAGGGCTTCTCTAACTTCATCACTGAAATAGAGTATTACCTGATTACCTCCTTTTCTTGTAACTTTAACACCGTTTTGTTTGAAATCTATATCATCAATATCTATTCCAACACATTCAGACACACGTATTCCTGTTCCAAGCATTAAAGATACAAGGGCAAGGTCTCGCACTCTGAGTTTTTCGTGAAATTTTTTCTGTCTTTCTGTGAGATTTTCACCATTTTCAATTTCATCAAGAAGGTCTGCCATTTCATCAATATCAAGATATACTATTGCTTTGTCATGTATTTTTGGTATATCAATTATCTCTGCCGGATTAGCCTTTATTTTTTTTCTTTTGTAGAAAAATTTGCACATTGAGCGTATAGCTGCAAGTTTTCTTGCTTTGCCGTTTTCATCATTCTGAAATTCCATTTCTATATCAGCATTTTCAGGATTGGGCTTTGTATAGTAAGTGATGTATTCTAAAAAACGGTCTATGTCCTCAGATTCTATATTGTCCAAATCCTCAACTTTAATATCTTTCATTGTCTTTTCTTCAAAGCCATCTTTGAAATCAAGTATATAATTAAAAAATATTCTTAAATCATAGGCATAAGCAAGTCTTGTTTTTATTGCAGTTGTATCAGACATTCCTCTGAAAAATTGTTCTGTAAAAGGAGGCAAGTCTTTTATAAGTTTTCTAAGATGAACCATCTGTTTGTTTTTCTGCTGTTCAAAATAACTTGCCATTTTTAAATCACTCCTTTTTTAAATTAATCTTTTTTAGGTTTTTCCCAGCCTTTGAGATATGAACGCTGTATCGCACCGAATACTTTTTCAGGTAAATTATCATAATTTTTTGATATAGATGCAATAAATTCTTTTGTCTCTTGACGTTTTGTGTTTCCATCAGCAAGACATGGATTTTTTACTATATTTATACCGCTTTTTGTGACAAAACTTTTTGCTTCATATTCTGGTACATACATAAGAGGGCGTATTGAATAAAGTTTTTTTCTGTCGAGATAACTTACTGGTGCAAATGTGTTTATTCTTCCTTCATAGAAAAGAGACATAAAGAATGTTTCTATTACGTCATCTTTGTTATGACCAAGAGCAACTTTATTGCAACCTAATTTTTCAGCAGCATCATTTAATGCACCTTTACGCATTTTTGCACAGAGAGAACATGGATTTTTTTCTTTTCTCTCATAAAATATAATCTGACCTATATCTGTCTCTACAACAGTGTAGTTTACTCCGATTTTTTCGCAAAGTTCACGGATATCATCATATTCTGCTCCAGGAAGACCTAAAGATACTGTTATTGCTTCAAGTTCAAAATGTTTTGGATAAAATCTCTGAAGTGTTTTTAATGCTATGAGAAGACAAATACTATCTTTACCACCAGATACACCAACGGCTATTTTGTCTCCTTCTTCAATCATGTTATAATCATCAACTGCACGTCTTACATAGCTTAAAAGTTTCTGAAGTTTCATTAAAAAAATACCTCCGTAAATTTTGTTACAAGATATTATATAGTAAAAACAAAAGTAAATCAAATGATAATATATCTATTTGCCTTTTTGATGTAAAGATACTATAATTCTTTTATAATCTGTTTTTTTAGGAGTTGAAATAATGAAAAAAATAATTGCAGTTTTAATGACAGTTGCACTACTGTCAGGTTGTGGACTTATTGACAGATTTACACCAACAGAAAATAAAGAGTTTGAAGAATACGTTCTTGAGAATAATGAAGATACACAGAGTTCTGAAAATGATGATAGTAAAGATAAAGAAGAAAAAGTGGAAAAAACTGCTGAGGAAATAAAAGAAGATTATATTGATGAATTTATGTCAAAAATGACATTAGAAGAAAAAGTTGGACAGATGTTTATGGTTGCTTGGAGAAAAGACAGCAATGATAATGGAATTACAGCGGTAAATGATTTAATTTCAAAAGATATTGAAAATATTAAGCCGGGAGGGGTAATACTTTTTGGTGAGAATATTGACACAGAAGAACAAACAAAAGAATATATTAAAAATCTCCAAAGCGTTTCAGATATACCTCTTTTTATGGGTATAGATGAGGAAGGTGGCAGAGTTTCAAGACTTCACCAAAGTGGAAAAATAAATACACCTAATATTCCAACAGCTCAGTATATGGCTGAAAATGGCAGACCTTCCGACGCTGAAAATAATATGAGTATTATTGCAAATGAGATTAAAAAACTTGGATTTAATGTTGATTTTGCACCTGTTGCCGATATAAATACAAATCCTGAAAATACTGTAATTGGTGACAGAGCTTTTGGAAGTGACACTGAAACGGTTTCTGAGTTTGTTGTATCAGCTGTTAAAGGTCTTCAAAAAAATAATGTTGTAGCTTGTGTAAAACATTTTCCAGGACATGGAGATACATACACAGATACTCATAATACAGAAACTTTTGTAAACCATGATATGGCAAGACTTGAAAGCTGTGAGCTTGTGCCTTTTAAAAGTGCCATAGAAAATGGTGTTGATTTTGTAATGGTAAGTCATATAAAAGTACCTAATGTTGATGACTCGGGACTTCCTTCATCTCTTTCAAAAAGTATTGTAACTGGCATATTGAGAGATTATTTAGGATTTGAAGGTATTGTAATAACTGATGCTTTAGATATGGGAGCGATTTCGGAGTATTATACTCCAGAAGAAGTAGCAAAATATGCCCTTGATGCAGGAGTTGACATGTTTCTTATGCCTGATGATACTTATAAAATGTATGATTATATTGTGAATAGTGTGAAAAATGGAGAGATTTCACAGAAAAGAATTGACCAATCAGTTGAAAGAATACTTAATGAAAAGTATGATATAGGTCTCATTAATATTGAAAATAAATAAATTTGCATATTTTAGGGCTTTTTGACAGTATGTGTACTTGAAAAATTTTTATCTAATTACTATAATATTATTTATAAATTTTTAAATTATATTTTTGAGTGAAAAGGGGTGATTTTTGTGTCAGTACCATCAGTACCAATAGAAGAAGAACTTTATAAACAATTAATTGAAAAAATTAAAACGTATCACCCTGCTAAGGAATTCACTATGGTGGAAAAGGCTTATAAACTGGCTGTTGATGCTCATAAAGAGCAGAAAAGACGTTCTGGTGAGCCTTATATTATACACCCTCTTAAAGTTGCTTATATTCTTGCTGAACTTGAGCTTGATATGGAATCCATAGTTGCGGGAATACTCCATGATACTATTGAAGATACACCATATACTTTTGATGATATTAAAAATCTTTTTAGTGAGGAAATAGCAAACCTTGTTGATGGTGTCACAAAACTCAGTAAACTTTCATATTCAGCTTCAAAAGAAGAAATTCAGGCTGAAAATTATAGAAAAATGTTCCTTGCAATGGCAAAGGATATTAGAGTTATACTTATAAAACTTGCCGATAGACTTCATAATATGCGTACTCTGAACTATATGACAGAGGCTAAACAGAGAGAAAAGGCTCAGGAGACTATGGATATATATGCTCCTCTTGCCCATAGACTTGGTATTAGTAAAATACGCACAGAAATGGAAGACCTTTGTTTTAAATATCTTAATCCCCATGAATATTATGATTTGGCAGAGAAGATTGAGAGAAAGAAAACTGAGAGAGAAGCTTTTGTAAAGCGAATAGTTACAGATGTTAAAGCCAAAATGGACGAGGCTGGAATAAAAGGAAAAGTTGATGGAAGAAGCAAACATTTTTTTAGTATATATAAAAAAATGGTAAATCAAAATAAAACCATTGACCAGATTTATGACCTTTTTGCAATTCGTGCCATTGTTGATAATGTAAAAGATTGTTACGCTGTTTTAGGTATTGTCCATGATATGTATATGCCTATGCCGGGAAGGTTTAAGGATTATATAGCTATGCCAAAGCCTAATATGTATCAGTCTTTACACAATACTCTCATAGGTCCTGAGGGTGAACCTTTTGAAATACAGATAAGAACATGGGAAATGCACCGTACAAGTGAATATGGTATCGCTGCCCATTGGAAATATAAAGAAGGTAAAGGCGGAGAGAAATCTTCAGCAAAAGAGGAAGCAAAACTTACATGGCTTCGTCAAATCCTTGAATGGCAGAAAGATATGTCCGATAACAAAGAGTTTATGGACACAATAAAAACTGACCTTAATATATTTGATGACCAAGTTTATGCATTCTCTCCTAGAGGAGATGTTATAAGCCTTCCTAAGGGTTCAACACCTATTGACTTTGCCTATATGATACATTCTGCTGTTGGAAACAAAATGGTAGGTGCTAGGGTAAATAATAAAATTGTAAACTTTGACTATAAGGTTCAAAATGGTGACCGTATAGAGATTATAACTTCAAACAACTCAAAAGGTCCAAGTCGTGATTGGCTTAACCTTGTAAAAAGCTCACAGGCTAGAACAAAAATTAATCAGTGGTTCAAAAAAGAGTTTAAAGAAGAAAATATTATAAAAGGTAAAGAGTTAATTGAAAAGGATGTTAAGAGAAAAGGCTATACAATGGCTGAGCTTATACGTCCTGAATGGATTGACACTGTTGTAGGAAAATTTGTATATAGAGATTGGGACTCCCTTTGTGCTGGTGTTGGTCATGGCGGTATAAAGGAAGGTCAAGTTGTAAATAGATTTATTGAGGAACTCCAAAAAGAAGAAAATAAGGCTCAAACTGCTGAGGACCTTTTAAGAAAAATGGAGGCTCACGCCAATAAAAATGGCAAAAACGAAAAGAGTAAAAGTGGTGTTATTGTTAAAGGTATAGGCGATGTTGCTGTTAAGTTTTCAAAATGCTGTTCTCCTGTTCCTGGTGATGAAATTATAGGATTTGTAACTAAAGGTAGAGGAGTTACAATACACAGAACTGATTGTATAAATATTATAAACCTTACAGAGGACGAGAGACACAGACTCATAGAAACTGAATGGGCTGAAAATGCCAAAGAAGAAAACGGTGATGTTTCATATCTTGCAGAAATAAGAATTATTGCAGATGAAAGAGTAAATCTCATATTTGATATATCAAGGGTTATTTCTGAGGAAAGTATACCTGTAAAAGCCTTTAATGGTAGAACAACAAAAGACCTTGTTGCAATATTTAATGTTACAATAGAGATAACAAGCAAAGCACAGCTTGAAAAGATAAGTAGACGACTTAAAAATATTGCAGGTGTAAGAGACATAGAACGTGTTACAACATAATTTTTTGGAGGGTATTATGCGAGGTGTTATACAAAGAGTTTCTAATGCAAAAGTTACTGTTGACGGTAATGTTGCAGGAGAGATTAAAAGAGGTATTATGGTTCTTGTGGGATTTATTCCCTCCGATGATGAAAAAGTTATGGGCTATATGCTTGAAAAAATAGTAAATTTAAGAATATTTGAAGATGAGAATGATAAAATGAACCTTTCTGTTAAAGATATAGAAGGAGAAATTCTCATTGTTCCAAATTTTACTCTCTATGGTGATGCTAGAAAGGGCAGACGTCCAAGTTATGCCAATGCTGCATCTCCTGCGGAGGCTGAAAGTATATTTGCACGCTTTGTGCAGAAAGCAAAAGAACTGCCTTTGAAGGTTGAGACAGGTATTTTTCAGGCTGAAATGAAAGTTGAACTTTTAAATGACGGCCCTGTTACAATTCTTCTTGACAGCGAAAGAAATTTTTGAAAAAATGGTTTGGGGTGCTTTTGCCCTCAAACCTTTTTAGTTGTATAAATAAAAATCTTTTTTGAGGATTGTTGATATGATAAAATTTATATTGAAAGGACATGACCTGCCCCATGAGGTTCAGACAATAGTGCAGGTTTTTTATCCTAACAGACATTATTATGAAACTGATGAAATATCTAATGAAACATTTACAGTTATAAGTATACTTGAAAATGGTATAAGCGGAGCGGAGCTTTATGACTGTGGTGAATTTTTGGGAAGATATACTGAAAGTTATGAAGAAAGTGAAATACTTAATATAAAAGAGAAAAAGAGAAAAATAAAAACTGCCATATTTAAGCTTTTAACTGATATTACAGGATATACTCCTGTTTGGGGTATACTTACAGGTATTCGTCCAGCAAAAACTATAAATGACCTTATTGATGAGGGAATGACCGGTGAGGAAGCTTTGGAATTTTTATGTGATAAATATTTTGTATCGAGGGAAAAAGCAGAACTTAGCCTTAAAGTTGCCCTTGAGGAAAGAAAAATATTAAAATCAGATAATAAAAAAGATGTAAGTATATACATAGGAATTCCATTCTGTCCTACAAGATGTCTTTACTGTTCTTTTACTTCATATCCTTTATTCCAGTATAAAGATAAAGTTGATTTATATCTTGATGCTTTAATAAAAGAAATAAAATTTGTAAAAGATTATGCTTTAAAGTATAATGTTAAAAATATATATATAGGTGGAGGAACTCCTACATCATTAAATGAACAACAGCTTGACAGACTTTTGACTGCTGTTGATGAAAATTTTGATGTTAAAAATACTCTTGAATATACTGTTGAGGCTGGTAGACCGGATACTATAACAGAAGAAAAACTTATAATTATGAAAAAACATAATGTTTCTCGTATATCTATAAATCCACAGACAATGAACCAAAAAACTTTGGATTTAATAGGCAGAAGACATTCTGTTGAAGATATAAAAGACGTTTTTTATAAAGCTAGAAAAGCGGGACATGATAATATAAATATGGATATTATATTGGGACTTCCTGAAGAAAAAGCGGAAGATGTTGCTCATACAATGGAAGAAATTATGAAACTTTCTCCTGAAAATGTTACTGTCCATACATTAGCCGTTAAACGTGCATCAAGACTTAAAGAGCAGTTTGATTTATATACTCTTACAAGTCTTGAGGAAATGGAAAAAATGCTTTCTGTTTCATATAATTATGCTGAAAAAATGGGACTTAAACCTTATTATATGTACCGTCAAAAAAATATGGTTGGTAGCTTTGAAAATGTGGGATACTGTAAAGAGGGCACAGAGGGCGTTTATAATGTTGAGATTATGGAAGAAAATCAGACAATATTCGCTTGTGGTGCAGGAGCTACAACAAAGACTGTTGATAAAAATACAGGCAGAATAGAGAGAATTTTCAATGTTAAAAGCGTTGATGATTATATATCAAGAATAGATGAAATGCTTGAGCGTAAAAAAGAAGGGCTCAAGGAATTTTAAGGAGGTTTTTATATATGCTTACACAGGCACCAAGAGGCACTAGAGATATATTCGGTGCGGAGATAAAAAAATGGCAGGAAGTTGAAGCCAAAATAAGAGAGATTTGTGAAAATGCAGGTATAGAGGAAATAAGAACTCCTATATTTGAACATACAGAGCTTTTTTTAAGAGGTGTTGGTGAGACTACTGACATTGTAAATAAAGAAATGTATACATTTAATGATAAGGGAGATAGAAGTATAACACTTAAACCAGAAGGTACAGCCGGCATTGCAAGAGCTTATATTGAACATGGTATGCACAATATGCCACAGCCTATAAAACTTTACTATCTTTCAGCACCTACATTTAGATATGAAAAGGCACAGGCAGGAAGACAGAGACAGTTCCATCAGTTTGGTGTTGAAATGCTTGGTTCATTAAGTCCAGCTCAGGACGTAGAGGCTATTTCTGTTGCTGCAAGACTTATTGAAAGTCTTGGAATAGAAAATATAGAGCTTAGACTTAACAGTCTTGGTTGTCCTGAATGTCGTGGAAGATACAATAAGGCTTTAAGAGAGTTTATAGGTGAAAACCTTGAAAATCTTTGTCCAACTTGTAAAGAGAGGTATGAAAAAAATCCTCTCCGTGTTCTTGACTGTAAAGAAGAAAAATGTAAAAAAATTATAGAAAATGCACCTTCTGTATTAGATTGTCTTGATGAGGAGTGTACAGCACACTTTAATAAAGTTCAGGAAATACTCACTGAAATGGGCATAAAATTTGTTGTTGACCCTAAAATTGTAAGAGGTCTTGACTATTATACAAGAACTGTTTTTGAATTTGTCACAAATAGTATAGGTGCACAGGGCACAGTTTGTGGCGGTGGAAGATATGATAAGCTTATCGAGGAATGTGGCGGTCAGCCAACAGGAGCAGTAGGTTTTGGTCTTGGTATGGAGAGACTTTTATTAACTCTTGAGGCTCAAAATGGAAAATTTGAAAACAAACCTTACAAAGATATTTATATTGGAGCTATTGGAGATAAAGGTTTTGTAAAAGCTCAGGCTGTAACTTATAACCTTAGAAAAGAAGGCATAAAAGCTGAATGTGACACTGTTGGAAGAAGTGTAAAAGCTCAGATGAAATATGCAAATAAAATTGGTGCTAAGTATTCTGTAATAATTGGAGACAATGAAATCGCAGAAGATAAAGTTTCTCTTAAAAATATGGAAACTGGAGATGTACAGGAAATAAAACTTTCAGAAATTGCTAATTATATTGCACACTAATTTAAAATGTGCTAGAATACATTTTAATCTTATATAGTTTAATGTATACAAATACAATATTTTGTACCGTTTCATATAAGGTATAAATGTTAGTTAAATGGGGGAATAAAAATGCAGGAAATTAAATTTATTGAAAGTCAAAATCTTAAAGAAAAACCAGACATGAACAATCTTGGTTTTGGTAATTACTATACAGACTATATGTTTGTTATGGATTACACAGAGGGTAAAGGTTGGCATGATGCAAGAATAGAGCCTTATGGTCCACTTACTATGGACCCTGCTTCAATGGTTTTACACTATGGACAGGCAACTTTTGAAGGTCTTAAAGCATACTATGGTGTTAATGGAGACATTCGTCTTTTCAGACCTGAAAAAAATATGGCTCGTCTTAATGAGTCAAACAAAAGACTTTGCATACCAGAGTTTGACGGTGATTTTGTAATTGAAGGTATCAAAAAACTTGTAAATATTGAAAAAGAGTGGATACCTACTGCACCAGGAACAAGCCTTTACATAAGACCTTTTGTTATTGCAACAGATGTTCATGTTGGAGTTCATCCTTCACATACATATAAATTTATTGTAATATTATCACCAGTTGGTGCTTATTACAAAGAGGGTATAAACCCTGTTAAGATTTACGTTGAAGACGACTTCGTAAGAGCTGTAAAAGGTGGTCTTGGATATGCTAAGACTGCTGCAAACTATGCTGCAAGCCTTAAATCACAGGTTATTGCTGAAGAAAAAGGTTATACACAGGTTCTTTGGCTTGATGGTATAGAGAGAAAATATATCGAAGAAGTTGGAACAATGAACGTTATGTTCGTAATTGATGGTGAGGTTGTAACACCTGAATTAAATGGTAGTATACTTCCTGGTATAACAAGAATGTCAACAATAGAACTTCTCAAAGATGCAGGATATAAGGTAACAGAGAGAAGAGTTTCTATTGAAGAAGTTTTTGAAGCTGCTGAAAATGGAAAACTTGATGAAGCTTTCGGAACAGGTACAGCTGCTGTTATTTCACCGATCGGACTTCTTGAGTGGGAAGGAAAGAAAGTTGTTATCAATGACGGAAAAATCGGACCTATCTCACAGAAAGTATATGACACAATTACAGGTATCCAGAGCGGAGCTGTTGAAGATAAATTCGGCTGGGTAACAAAAGCATAATTATAATATAAGTCGCAGTTTTTATATAACACTGGGGTGTCTTGAAACAGCCATAAACTTAATATGACCGTTTTATGACGCCCTTTTATATTTTATCAAGGAGGTTATATGGAAATAAAATTCAAAAAAATTTTACTTAAAATATCCGAGTATATAGAGCTTGTTATAGCACTTATACTTACAGTTGCCCTTGTAGCTGCTGTTATTGGAATGTTTGCTAACATAAAGGATATTCTTGATGGAACTAGGGTTCTCAATGAAACTCTTGAATATGCCCTTACTCTTGTTGTGGCAATAGAGTTTATAAAAATGCTTGTAAAAAATACACCAGGTTCTGTTATAGAGGTTATTCTTTTTGCTGTTGCTAGACAGGTAATAATATCTCATTCAGGAGCTTTGGAAAACCTTATAGGAGTTCTTGGAGTGGCTGTTATTTTTGCAACATGGAAATTTCTTTTTGTACCAAAGTTTCTTGATGAGGATTAATTAGGGTTATATAGGACTTTTAATATTATGTATGTATAAATGATGTAAATAAAAAACGACGGCTTTAACCGTCGTTTTTTGTTGCTAGTTTATTTATTTGTTATATTCATCTCTGCGGTTCATATATTCGATTATTAAATCAACACAGTTATCAAGACCAATCTGGTCACTGTTAAGTACAAGACTGTAATTATTGGCACGTCCCCATGCTCTATCTGTAAAGTATGAATAATAGTTAGCACGGCGTTTATCAACTTTTTTAATTATAGCTTCAACATTATCATGGGAAACATCGCCATAAACTTCTTTTACTCTTTTAACTCTGTTAGGGAGTGATGAATGTATAAATATATTTATTACATTTGGATTGTTCTGAAGAACAAAATCAGCACATCTTCCTACTATAACACAAGGGCCTTCCTCTGCAACTTCTCTTATAACTTTTGACTGTGTAAGGAATATTTTTTCATTTAAAGGCATTCCATAAACCTCTGTTGCAGGTGAGAGCATTGAAAGAGAAAGTATTATACTGCTTTTTGCCATTGTCTCTGCTTCTTTGAAATATTCTTCGTTTATACCGCTGCGTTCTGCTGCAAGAGTAATAAGTTCGTTGTCATAGAAAGGTATACCAAGTTTTTCTGCAAGTTGTTTACCTATTATTCGTCCGCCACTTCCATACTCACGGCTTATAGTTATAATAGTATTGTTTTTCATAACGCAGACCCCCTTTAAAAGTAAAGAATTATATTACAAGTTAATTATATAATATCTCTGTTAAAAAATCAACGAATTTATGCACAATATATAAAAATAAAATCAAAAATAAAGTGTAAAAGATAAAAAATACATAAAATACTGTATTTTTTTATGGACAATATTATATGATGTGTTTTTGAATATGTTTTGTGCTTTACAATAAAGTGTTATTATAATATAATTCAATCTGTTAGAATGTTTATAAATAAGCATTTATCTGCTTTTTTGGGAGGATTTAAAATGAAACTTAATAAATACGTCACAGCGGTTTTAGTGGGAGTTATTATGATGGCGGCTGTGGTGGCTTTTACAACAAAGATAAGAAATGATTATGAAAAACAATTTTCTGTTGTGGAGGAACAATATACAGAGGGTGGAACTGTTGAGTTTGAGGAAGAAAACAGTAATAAACCTGTTTTTGACAGTGCCACAGGAAAGTTTTTCCTTCCTCTTAGAGAGATAATTGAGGAGATGGGCGGAAAAGTTGAATGGGACAGTGAAAAGTCTGCTGTTGTTGTAAGTCTTAAGGGAACTGAGGTTGCTATAAAGGAAAATGATAATAAAGCCTCAATAAATGGTTATAGCATATATCTTGATGATGCTCCTAGAAATATTAATGGTTGTCTCTATGTTTCATCAGATTTTATAGCAAATAATTTTGGTGCTATTGTTGAGTGGGATGAAGCTAATAAATTACTTACAATAAAAACAGAGATTAATGCTAGTCCTATAATAAATGTAAATAGATTTGAGTATAAAGACAGTAAAATGGAATACTTTGTTGAAGTTCCTGTTATAACAGGGCTTAATGATAAAAAGTATGAAGAAAATCTTAATAATTCATTTGTTACAAAGACTATGGATGATATAAAGATTTTTGCAAGACAATCTGGTCTTGATACAGAAGCGGAATCTATTTATTATTGGAATGAGCAGGTTGAAGTTAAGACAAAAGACTCAAAAATTATAAGTTTTATAAGCAAGGGAGTTAAAGAAGAACCAGGCGGAATAAATGCAACAATTATGAAACCTGTTACAATAAATCTTAATACTCAAAGTACAATGAAACTTGGAGATTTCTTTAAAAATGATAAATATAAAGAATATGTACTTGATGAAATAAATCATATGTGGGTTTCAAATCCTGAAAAATATCCTGTTTCAATATCTGAAGACATTGAAACTATTATACAGGATAACTTCTATGTTGATGAAAATGACATGGTTATATTTATAAAAAATAAAGATGGTGTCACATATTCTGAGTTTAGAATACCATTCTATGATGTAAGAAAATATATGAAATCTGAAATGCAATATCTTGCAAAAAACACAGATGATATTAATCATAAGAGCTAAATTTTAATTTTGAAACAGGGAAAATTTTTCCCTGTTTTTTTGTTTTAGAGAAAATATACAAAATATAATGTATACAACTTTAAAGAGAATATTGAACTTTATAAATAAGTGACAAAATTTATGACAGTGTATGTTTTTTTTCATGTAATTATGATATAAATATTGAAATAAAACAAATATAGGAATATAATATAAAGTGTTATGTTGATAGTGTACTGTAATATTTAAAGGGTTAAAAGTAATTTTACAGCAAACAGGTTTAAGGGTAACGCATAACAACAGTATAAATTGTAGTTTTGAAAAAACTGCAATAAATAAATTGCCGAAAGGCTATTTTTTCAAAGGAGGAAAAAAATTTATGTCTAAAGTAATGAAAACAATGGACGGAAATGAAGCTGCTGCATTTGCATCATATGCATTTACAGAGGTTGCAGCTATTTTCCCTATTACTCCATCATCACCAATGGCTGAAAAAACAGACGACTGGTCTGCAAACGGAAAGAAAAACATTTTCGGACAGCAGGTAAAAGTTGTTGAAATGCAGTCAGAAGCAGGTGCAGCAGGTGCCGTACACGGTTCTCTTGCAGCAGGTGCTTTAACAACAACATATACAGCATCTCAGGGATTACTCCTTATGATTCCTAATATGTATAAAATAGCAGGTGAGCTTCTTCCTGGTGTATTCCATGTAAGTGCTCGTGCTCTTGCTACTCATGCATTATCAATCTTCGGTGACCATCAGGACGTTATGGCTTGTCGTCAGACTGGTTTTGCTATGCTTGTTTCTAACTCAGTTCAGGAAGTTATGGACCTTGCTTCTGTTGCACATCTTAGTGCTATCAAAGGTAGAGTTCCTTTCCTTCATTTCTTTGATGGTTTCCGTACATCACACGAAATTCAGAAAGTTGAATGTATCGACTATGATGAATTAGCAAAAATCGTTGATATGGACGCTGTTAATGAGTTTAGAAGAAATTCATTAAACCCAGAACATCCAGTTCTTCGTGGTACAGCTCAGAACCCTGACATCTACTTCCAGGGACGTGAAGCTTCAAACAAATATTATGAAAACATTCCTTCTGTTGTAGAAGATTACCTTAAAGAAATCAGCAGAATAACAGGAAGAACATACAACCTTTTCAACTACTATGGTGCTGAAGATGCTGAAAGCATAATCATCGCTATGGGTTCAGTTTGTGAAGCAATCGAAGAAACAATCGATTACTTAACAGCTAAAGGCGAAAAAGTTGGTCTTCTTAAAGTTCATCTTTACAGACCATTCGTAGCAGACAAAATGCTTGCTGCTATTCCTAAAACAGTTAAAAAGATTGCTGTTCTTGACAGAACAAAAGAGCCTGGTTCATTAGGCGAGCCTTTATATCAGGACGTTTGTACAGCACTCTTTGAAGCTGATATTAAACCTGTTGTTGTTGCAGGACGTTACGGTCTTGGTTCAAAAGACACAACACCTGCTCAGATTATCGCAGTATATGATAACCTTAAACTTGATGCTCCAAAGAACCACTTTACAGTAGGTATCGTTGACGACGTTACAAATCTTTCTCTTGAAGTTGGAGAAGACGTTGACGTAAACGGAGATAACGGAACAATTAGCTGTAAGTTCTGGGGACTTGGTGCTGACGGTACTGTTGGTGCTAATAAAAACTCTATCAAAATTATCGGTGACCACACAGATATGTACGCTCAGGCATACTTTGACTATGATTCAAAGAAATCTGGCGGTATTACACAGTCACACTTACGTTTCGGAAAGAAACCTATCCGTTCAACATACCTTGTTAAAAAAGCTGACTTCGTAGCTTGCCACAAACAGGAATATGTTCATATGTATGATATGGTTTCAGACTTAAAAGTTGGCGGAACATTCCTTCTTAACACAGAATGGTCAGCTGACGAAATCGAAGCTAATCTTCCAGCTGAAATGAAGAAAGCTCTCGCTGCTAAAAAAGCTAAATTCTATGTAATCAATGGTACACAGATTGCTAAAGAAATCGGTCTTGGAAACAGAATTAACACTGTATTACAGGCTGCATTCTTCAAACTTGCTAACATCATTCCTATTGATGAAGCTGTTGATTATATGAAAGCTGCTATCAAAAAATCATACGGCAAGAAAGGTGACGCTATCCTTAACATGAACTATGCTGCTGTTGACCAGGGTGTAGATGGTGCTAAAGAATTCACAATTCCTGCTAACTGGGCTGATGCAGTTGATACAAAAGTTGAAGAAGTTAAAGAACTTCCAAAATATGTTGAAACAATCGTTAAGAGCGTAAATGCACGTCTTGGAGATAACCTTCCTGTAAGTGCATTCCTTGGACACGAAGATGGTACTGTTCCTGTTGGTACATCTGCTTACGAAAAACGTGGTGTTGCTGTTGACCTTCCAGAATGGGATCCAGAAAAATGTATCCAGTGTAACCAGTGTGCTTATGTATGTCCACACGCTACAATCAGACCATTCCTCTTAACAGAAGAAGAAGCTAACAATGCTCCAGCTGACTTCGTTACTGTTCAGGCTAAAGGTAAAGGATTTGAAGGATACAAATTCAGAATGCAGGTTTCTTCACTCGACTGTCTTGGATGTGGAAGCTGTGCTAATGTTTGTCCTGCTAAAGACAAAGCTCTTGTTATGAAACCATTTGCTACTCAGTCAGCTCAGGCTGCTAACTGGGAATATGCATTATCACTTTCACCAAAAGCTAATCCAATGGATAAGATGACAGTTAAAGGAAGCCAGTTCGAACAGCCATTACTTGAGTTCTCAGGTGCTTGTGCTGGTTGTGGTGAAACACCATATGCTAAACTTATCACACAGCTCTTTGGTGATAGAATGTATGTAGCTAATGCAACAGGTTGTTCATCAATCTGGGGTGGTTCTGCTCCAACAGCACCATACACAACAAATCATGAGGGCAAAGGTCCAGCTTGGTCAAACTCATTATTCGAAGATAACGCTGAGTTTGGTTTAGGTATGGCAACAGCTGTTAGACAGCAGAGAGAAAACATTCAGGCTAAACTTGAAGCTCTTATGGCTATGGGTTGTGCTGATGATGTTAAAGAAGCTGCTACAGCTTGGATTGACACAATGGCTGACGGAGACGCTTCAAAAGCTGCTTCTGCTAAACTTGTTGATGTTCTTACATCAGGAAGCTTTGAGGGAGAAGCTAAAGAAATCGTTGATTTCGTTCTTGAAAATAAAGACCAGCTCGTTAAGAAATCACAGTGGATATTCGGTGGTGACGGATGGGCTTATGACATCGGTTACGGCGGTGTAGACCACGTTCTTGCATCTGGTGAAGACGTTAACGTATTCGTATTCGATACAGAAGTTTACTCAAATACAGGTGGACAGGCTTCAAAAGCTACACCAACATCTGCTGTTGCACAGTTCGCTGCTTCAGGTAAGAGAGTTAAGAAAAAAGACCTTGGTATGATGGCTATGAGCTATGGTTATGTATATGTAGCACAGGTTGCTATGGGTGCTAACCAGGCACAGCTTGTAAAAGCTCTTAAAGAGGCTGAAAGCTATCACGGACCATCACTTATCATTGCTTACGCTCCATGTATCAACCACGGTATTAAAGGCGGTATGAGCGGTGCTCAGAGTGAAATCAAACGTGCTGTTGAAGCTGGTTACTGGCATATGTACAGATTTAATCCACTTCTTAAAGAAGAAGGAAAGAATCCATTCATATTAGACTCTAAAGAGCCAACAGCAAGCTTCCAGGATTTCATCGCTAATGAAGTTCGTTACAGCTCACTTAAGAGAACATTCCCAGAAGTTGCTGAGGAACTCTTCGCTAAGACAGAGCAGGATGCTAAAGAAAGATATGAATCATACAAAAGACTTGCTGAACAGCAGTAATTTTTGACTATGATTTTATAGGCTGACCGAAAGGTCAGCCTTTTTTGTCTATTGTAAAGTAAAAAAATTTACCTATATTACTTATAATTATTTGCAATTTTACTTATATTTATACTTTCGTTGACAATGTTTTTTGAGTATTTTTACCATTAATTAGTGTAATAATTTTGTTATAATAATTTAAAATGTAAATTTTATATATAATTAACACTGTCGTATTTTATTATTACACTGTTTTGTGATACAATATACTATGAAATGTATGACTTGAAGGGGAGGCTTTAGAGTATATTTATGGAAATAGGAAAAGAAAATTTAAGACCTTTTACCCATCTGCATGTACATACTGAGTACAGTCTTCTTGACGGGTCTGCAAAAATAAAAGAGCTTATTGCAAGAGCCAAAGAATTAAATATGGACTCTATTGCAATAACAGACCATGGTGCCATGTATGGAGTTATAGACTTCTATAAAGAGGCTAAAGCTCAAGGCATAAAGCCTGTTATAGGTTGTGAAGTTTATGTTGCTTCAAAATCGAGATTTTCTAAGGAAAATACAGGTTTTAATTATTGTCATCTTGTTCTTATTGCTGAAAATAATGAAGGATACCAAAATCTTATAAAACTTGTTTCTTATGGTTTTATAGAAGGTTTTTACTATAAGCCAAGAATTGATATTGAACTTTTGAAAAAATATCATAAAGGTATTATTGCTTCAAGTGCTTGTCTTGCAGGCCCTGTTGCACGAAATATTCTTCAAGTTTCATATGAAAAAGCAAAAGAAGTTGCTCTTGAATATGATGAAATTTTTGGCAGAGGTAATTTCTTCCTCGAACTTCAAGACCATGGATTGAAGGACCAGCAGATTGTGAACCATGCTCTTATGCGTTTGCATAATGAAACGGGAATACCTATGATTTGCACAAATGATAGTCATTATATATATAAAGAGGACAGCACTCCTCATGACATACTTCTTTGTATTCAGACAGGTAAAACCGTAAATGATTCAGATAGAATGAGATATGAAGGCGGACAGTTCTATTTAAAATCTTCTGATGAAATGTATGAACTTTTTCCTTATGCTGAGGAAGCTTTGGAAAATACATGGAAAATTGCACAAAGGTGTAATGTGGAATTTACTTTCCATGACCTTAAACTCCCTAGATTTGATGTTCCAGAAGGCAAAACAGCTTCAGAATATCTTAGAGAGTTGTGCTTTGATGGTTTTTATAAAAAATATGAAAATCCGCCAGACCAACTTAAGGAAAGACTTATATATGAACTTGATACCATTGAAAAAATGGGTTATGTTGATTATTTCCTTATAGTTTGGGACTTTATAAAATATTCAAAGGATAATGGTATAATTGTAGGGCCTGGCAGAGGTTCGGCAGCAGGAAGCATTGTTTCTTATTGCCTCTCTATAACAACAATAGACCCTATAAAATACGATTTAATCTTTGAGAGATTTTTAAACCCTGAGAGAGTGAGTATGCCTGATATTGACGTTGATTTCTGTTATGAGAGACGTCAAGAGGTAATTGATTATGTTATAAGAAAATATGGTGAGGACCACGTAGCACAGATAATAACTTTTGGTACTCTTGCAGCTAGAGCTGCTATAAAAGACGTAGGCAGAGCATTGGCAATGCCTTATGCTGATGTTGACAGAGTATCAAAAATGATACCAATAGAGCTTGGAATAACCATTAAAAAAGCTCTTAATATGAACCCAGAGCTTTTAAAAGCATATAATGAGGAGAAAGATACAAGACATCTTATTGATATGTCTATGAAATTGGAAGGTCTTCCAAGACATTCTTCAACTCATGCTGCTGGGGTTGTTATCTGTCGTGACCCTGTTATGGAATATGTCCCTCTAAATTCAAATGATGGGGCAATAACAACACAATATACCATGACAACACTTGAAGAACTGGGACTTCTTAAAATGGACTTTTTAGGCCTTAGAACTCTTACAGTAATTCAAAATGCCGTTAAAGAAATAGAGAGAATTCACGGCATAAAGCTTGACATGGAAAATATACCTGATGATGACCCAGGTGTATATGATATGATTTCCCAAGGAAAAACAGAAGGAGTTTTCCAGCTTGAAAGTGGCGGCATGAAGCAATTCATGCGTGAACTTCAGCCTACAAGACTTGAAGACCTTATAGCCGGAATATCCCTTTATCGTCCAGGTCCTATGGACTTTATTCCTAAATATATAAAGGGAAAAAATAATCAAAATGATATTCAATATACCCATGAATCATTAAAACCTATTCTCAATACAACCTATGGCTGTATAGTATATCAAGAACAGGTTATGCAGATTGTGCGAGATTTGGCAGGATACAGTCTTGGACGAAGTGACCTTGTAAGAAGGGCTATGTCTAAGAAAAAAGCTTCTGTTATGGCAGAGGAGAGAAAAAATTTTGTATATGGCATAGGGGATGATGTTCCCGGCTGTGTGAAAAATGGTATACCTGTCGATGTTGCGGAAAAAATATTTGATGAAATGACTGACTTTGCAAAATATGCTTTTAATAAGTCTCATGCTGCTTGCTATGCTGTTGTTGGTTATCAAACTGCATGGCTTAAATATCACTATCCTGTTGAGTTTATGGCAGCTTTAATGACATCTGTAATGGATAATACACCAAAGGTTTCTGGATATATTGAGGAATGTAAAAAAATGGGGATAAAACTTTTACCCCCAGACATAAATGAAGGATATGCACATTTTTCCGTATTTGACGGCAAGATACGTTTTGGTCTTGCAGCTATAAAAAATGTAGGTAAAAATGTTATAAAGGCAGTAGTGGCCGATAGAGAAAAAAACGGCTATTATAAAAGTCTTACTGAGTTCTGTAATCGTTTAAGCGGTGGAGAACTTAATAAAAGATGTGTAGAAAGTTTTATAAAATCTGGTGCCTTTGATTCTTTCGGTAAAAAAAGAAGTCAATATATGTCATCATATAAAAGCATTATTGAGGGAATTGGACAGGCGAAGAAAAATAATATTGAAGGACAATTAAATCTCTTTGATATGGGTAATAATATAGATAATATTAATAGTATGTCTGATGTTTTACCGGATATTGATGAATTTCCGGAAAATAAAATTTTAGCCATGGAAAAAGAAGTTTTAGGTATTTATGTTAGCGGTCATCCTCTTTCTGCTTATGAGGAGATTTTGAAACGTAAAACAAGTTGTTCAAGCCGAGATTTTATGGTTGATACAAGGGACTATGAAAATCCTTTGAAAGATAATCAAAGTGTTATAATTGGTGGTCTTATATCAGCTATATCAATAAAATACACAAAAAATAATAAACAAATGGCATTCCTTTCAATAGAGGATATGCATGGCATTGTGGAAGCTATTGTTTTTCCTAATGTATACGAAAAATTTTCACACCTTATTACTGAAGAAAATGTTATAATTATAGAGGGAAGAGTCAATATTTCTGATGATGAAAACGGCAAAATAATATGCGAAAGTATAAGAGGCATAAATGAGCCGGAAGAAGAAAAAAAATGGCTTTCTGTTGGTATAATTATAGGAAAATCAAACAATATTAAAACAGAGGATATTATACCGATACTTTCAAAGTATCCGGGAAATTGTCCTGTATATATAAAAGATATTGCTGGTGGCGTAACTTTTAAGGCTGATAGAAAATATTGGATAAAACCTAATGATAATATTGTGTCAGAACTTGGAAGTATTATTGGAAATGATTGTATAACTATAAAAGAAAAATAAATTAATGAATAAAGGGGATAAAACAATGGAAAATAATTTTGAAACTGCAAATACACCTTATATTTGTGTAAAAGCCCTTGAAAAAGGTGTAAATATAATAGGTGTTACCCGTGGTGAGGATACTAAAATTCACCACACAGAAAAACTTGATACCGGAGAGGTTCTTGTTGCACAGTTTACAGAAAACACTTCTGCAATTAAAATAAGAGGAAAAGCTGTTATTTATACAAAATATGGTCAAATAACAAGCGGTGATTTATAATAATATTAAATTAATTTAACAACAATGGGCTTTTGCCATTGATATATAATTTTTATTCAGGTAATAATTTTTATAGATGCCTTTAAAAGTATTTTTAAAAATTTTTTTGGAGCAAGGTATATTAAAAACACAGGGAGGTATTTTAAATGGACAAACAAGTCAGAAAAATAGGAGTTCTTACAAGTGGTGGAGACGCACCTGGAATGAATGCGGCAATAAGAGCCGTTGTTAGAACTGCACTTAATAATAATATACAGGTTGTAGGTATAAGAAAAGGTTACAATGGTCTTATGAATGGTGACATTAAAGACCTTAACGGAAAAGATGTTTCTGAAATATTAGGCAGAGGTGGCACAATCCTTCATTCAGCACGTGCCCTTGAAATGCTTACAGAAGAAGGACAGCAGAAAGCTGCTAACATCTATAAAATCTTAGGACTTGATGCACTTGTTGTTATTGGTGGAGACGGTTCATTCAGAGGTTGTAGAGCCCTTGCTAAATACGGTGTAAACTGTATTGGTATTCCAGCCACAATCGACCTTGACATAAGTTGTTCAGAATATACAATCGGTTTTGATACTGCTGTTAACACAGGAGTTGAAGCTATAAGCAAATTAAGAGATACTTCAGGTTCTCATGAAAGATGCTCTGTTTGTGAAGTTATGGGTAGAGATGCCGGATATATAGCATTATGGTGTGCTATGGGTGGCGGAGCTGAAGAAGTTCTTATTCCAGAAGAAAAAGAACTTGGAACAAGCGAAAGAGTTATCAAACAGCTTCTTGAAAACAGAAGTAAAGGTAAACGCCATAACCTTGTAGTTGTTGCTGAAGGTATTGGAGGCTCACAGCAGCTTGCTAAAGAAATTCAGGATACAACAGGAATTCAGACAAGAGCTACAATTCTTGGACACCTTCAGAGAGGTGGTAGCCCAACAGCTTTAGACCGTATTCGTGCTTCAGAAATGGGATACATTGCTGTTAAATCAATTATGGAAGGCAATGTAAACAAAATAGTTGCATACAATAAAGGAGAATATCAGACAATTGATATTGAAGAAGCTCTCAGCATGGAGAAACAGTTCAATCCTGAAATGTATGAAATAATCAAAGTTTTATCAATCTAATTTATCAATCTATTTAATTGATTACAGGAGGAAAAAAATTTAATATGAGAAGAACTAAGATAGTTTGTACTCTTGGACCAGCTACAAGCAGCGTTGAAATTATGAAAGAACTTATCAAAAATGGTCTTGATGCTGCTAGAGTTAATTTTTCACATGGAACTCATGAGTCACACAGTGTTATAATAAATATGCTTAAACAGGCTAGAGAGGAGCTTAATGCACCTATTCCTCTTATCCTTGACACAAAAGGTCCTGAAATAAGAATTAAAAAATTTGGTGTTGATAAAATCTATCTTGAAAGAGGACAGAAATTCACACTTACGACAAGAGACGTAGAAGGAACACAGGATATTGTCAGCGTTACATATGCTGACCTTCCAAAAGACCTTGAAGTTGATTCAAGAGTACTTCTTGATGACGGTCTTGTTGAATTAAAAGTTGAAGAAATAAAAGGAACAGATATATTATGTAGAGTAGAAAACGGTGGTTTCTTAAGCTCAAACAAAGGTGTAAATGTTCCTGATATATATGTAAATCTTCCAGCTCTTACAGAAAAAGATATTGATGATATTAAATTCGGTATCAAAATGGGATTTGATTATATATTCGCTTCATTCATACGTTCTGCAAGCGATATTATCAATATCAAGAGAGTGCTTGAAGAAAATGGTGGTTCTGATATACAGGTTATCGCTAAAATCGAAAGCCGTGACGGTGTAAACAACATCAATGAAATTCTTGAAGTTGCTGATGGTATCATGGTTGCCAGAGGTGACCTTGGTGTTGAAATTCCTACTGAGGAAGTTCCTCTTGTTCAGAAAGACCTTATTAAGAGAGCAAATTATTATAGCAAACCTGTTATAACAGCTACACAGATGCTTGAGTCTATGGTTACTAACCCAAGACCAACAAGAGCTGAAGCTAATGACGTTGCAAATGCTATTTTCGACGGAACAGACGCTATCATGCTTTCTGGTGAAACTGCAAAAGGTGATTATCCAGTTCAGGCTGTTGCTACAATGGCAAGAATTGCTGAAAAAACAGAGTCAAGCATTGACTATGTAAAAGAACTTAGCGGTAAATTTACACCAGACCAGACAAATATTACAAATGCTATAAGCTACGCTGCTTGTACAACAGCTGCTGAGCTTCATACAGCTTGTATTTGTTCTCTTACAAAATCAGGATTTACAGCAAGAATGATTTCAAAATTCAGACCAGCTTGCCCAATATCAGCTTGTGCTATGGACGAAATGATTTGGAGACAGCTTAACCTTGTTTGGGGATGTCGTCCATCTCTTTACAAACAGCCTATCAAATCTGATGAAGTTTTTGATGTAGCTATGAAAATGGCTGTTTCAAGCGGACTTGCTGAAAACGGAGATACTTGTGTAATGGCTATTGGTGTGCCTGTTGGTGTTTCTGGTTCAACTAATACTTTAAGAGTTGAAATCGTTGGAGACGTTATCGCTAAAGGTGTTGGTATCGGAACAAAGAAAGTAAGTGGAAAAACAAGAGTTATAAAAGTAGCTTCTGAAGCTTCAAGAAAGTTTAAAACAGGAGATATCCTTGTTACAACTTCAACAAACAATGAACTTCTTCCATATATGAAGAAAGCTTCTGCTATCGTTGTTGGTCCTGTAACAAATCCTGAAAACTGCCATGCTGAAATAGTTGGTAGAGCTCTTGACATTCCTGTTGTAATGTGTAACGCTAAAGTTATTGACTTTATTGCTAACGATGCACTTATAACAGTTGACCCTGTTAAAGGATTTATATATTCAGGTAGACCAGAATAATAATTATTAGAATAATTAAAAAGCCTTCGGAAAAATCCGAAGGCTTTTGTTTTTATTAATTAATTTGATTTTACAAAAACTTTTTCTATTTCAGCAACATATAATGTATGGAAATCATGGTCAGGATACCATCTGTCAGCTATTGAGCTATCTAAAAAGCTGTCTGGAGTGAGTTTCTGTTTGTAGAGGACTTTACATATTGCTGCAAGTTTTCCTTCCTCAAAGAAAGGAATTTCGCTGTTTTCAGACACTGTAAGACCACTTTTCTTGATTTTATCTTCATCACGTCCGGAAACTGTTCCAAGATATGAAAGTTTGCTTCTAAAACTGTCATTAAAGAATGTAAGAGAAAATCTACCGCTTTTGTCAATAAACTCTTTTGTGTAACGCTGAGGTCTAACAACTATGTAAGCTACATTTTTTCCCCATAATACACCAAATCCACCCCAAGATGCTGTCATTGTATTGATTTTGTCATCGGCAGATGATGTTACAAGCATCCAGTCTTTTCCTATAAGTTTAAATGCATTTTCCGAAATTTCTTCCGGCTGTATTTCTTTAAAAATTTCCAAATTTAACACTTCCTTTGTTTTTTATAGAGTTATTATACTATTTTATATTATTTATGTACATAAATTTTATATGTGCAAATATTATTATAATTTTGGATATTTTATAATATTTTAACAGTAAATTTTGTTATAAATATTTTTCTTTTATCAATTATAGTCATGTTTTTTGTATATAGTTACAAATATAAAACTATTATTGTGAAAAAACTATGTATTTTGAGCATTAAATTAGTAAAAAAATATGGTAAGAATTTGCATAATATGTTATAATAATTATGTTCGTTAGAACAAAAGTGAAGGTAATAAGAGAGGAGAATGGAAATGGCAGTAGAATTAAAGTTACATGGTGTTGCACCTTTTATTAATGAGCATGAATTCAAATATATTGCTCCATTAGTAGAAACTTGCCACGAATATTTACACGAAAGAAAAGGAGCAGGAAACGACTTCCTTGGTTGGATTGACTTACCTGTTGACTATGATAAAGAGGAGTTTGCAAGAATTAAAGTTGCAGCTGAAAAAATTCAGAAACAGAGTCAGGTTCTTATCGTTATTGGTATAGGTGGTTCTTATCTTGGAACAAGAACAGCTCTTGATTTCATCAAATCACCATTCTATAACGAAGATAAATCAAAAACTACACCTGACATTTATTTCGTAGGTAATAATATAAGCTCAACATACTTAAATGAAATTATCAAAATTATAGGAGATAGAGATTTCTCTGTAAATATTATTTCTAAATCAGGTACTACAACAGAACCTGCTATCGCTTTCCGTATTTTCAAAAAAATGCTTGAAGATAAATACGGTGCTGAAGGCGCAAAAGAAAGAATTTATGCAACAACAGACAGAGCTAGAGGAGCTCTTAAAAACCTTTGTAATGAAAAAGGATATGAAACATTTGTTATTCCAGATGCAGTAGGCGGAAGATTTACAGTTCTTACACCTGTTGGACTTCTTGCTATGGCTGTTGCAGGAATTGACATTGATGCTGTTATGAAAGGTGCTGCTGATGCCCGTGAAAAATACAGCAATCCTAACATTGAAGAAAATGACAGCTACAAATATGCTGCTTTAAGAAATATTTTCTATCATAAAGGAAAAACAGTTGAAATACTTGCAAACTATGAGCCTTGCCTTACATCTTTTGGTGAATGGTACAAACAGCTCTTTGCTGAAAGTGAAGGAAAAGACAAAAAAGGTTTATTCCCTGTAAGTGCTAACTTCTCAACTGACCTTCATTCTATTGGACAGTTCATTCAGGACGGTAACAGAACAATGTTTGAAACTGTTATCTGGAGCAAAACTCCTAAGACAGAACTTGAAATATTCAGTGATGAAGAAAACATTGACGGTCTTAATTTCCTTGCAGGAAGAACATTACAGTATGTAAACAGCAAAGCATTTGGTGGAACACTCCTTGCTCATATGGACGGTGGAGTTCCTAATATCATAGTTGAAATTGATGCTATGGATGCTTACAACTTTGGTTATCTTGTATACTTCTTTGAAAAAGCTGTTGCAATAAGCGGTTACCTTATCGGTATCAATCCATTTGACCAGCCAGGTGTTGAAGCTTACAAGAAAAATATGTTTGCTCTTCTTGGAAAACCTGGATATGAAAGCGAAAAAGAAGCTCTTGAAAAACGTCTTCTTTAATATAAATCTAAGCAATAAGAAAGTGCAGTTTTTAAACTGCACTTTTTTTTAATTATTAGATTTTATTGCCATAAAAATGGATTTTTTATCAGAATTATTAGATATAGTATAATTACGGTCTGGAAGTATTATTATAGTGTCTCCTTTTTTGAGTATGTAATTTTCATTGTCAAAACTAATTGACAAAGTACCTTCCATAACAAAAATTATACATTCTTTTTTCTCATCAGAAAATATATTTCCTGTATATGATGATAAAGGTTCTAGCTCAATAAGTCTTAAACTGACAGAATTTTTATTTGCAGTATTTGGAAGAATATCAAAAAGTCTGCAACCTTTTGTATCGTTGAAAATCTCTTTTCTATTATCAGAATAAAGTATAAGCTCGCTGTTTGGTATTTCTTCTTCAACGAGAGATGATAAACTAACTCCAAGGGCATTTGCTATTGCTACGAGAGCGTTTAAACTTGGATTACCTTTTCCTCTTTCAAGCTGACTTATAAGAGCAGGACTAAGATTTGAAATTTTTGAAAAATCTCTTATTGCCATATGATTTTTATGTCTAAATGAAAGTATTTTTTTACCTATATTTATATTATTCATTATATAAAATCACTACCTTAATAATATCTTCATTAAATTAATACGATATTATTATATCATAAAATATGGAAATAATTAAGTATTTTTTTATAAAAATTGAAAAAAATGTATTAATTTGATATTTTTTGCAATAAAAATATCATTGTTTTATACTATAAATAATAAAGCCTCTGTTTAGAATTTAACTGAACAGAGGCTTTGAGTTTAATGTTTTATGTCTGGTCCAAGGATGAATATTTATACAATAAGAATAATTAGATTTCTATTGTACCATCAAATACCTTTTCAGCTTTTCCAGAAAGATATATTGTACCATCGATATTGCTTATGAGAAGGTCGCCACCTTTTTGTTTAACAGTGATTTCTTTATTTTCGTGGCAGTAACCATTAAGAACAGAAGCAACTGCTGCAACACAAGCACCTGTACCACAAGCCCATGTTTCACCGCTTCCTCTTTCCCATACTCTCATTCGTATTGTTGTTTTATTTATAACCTGTACAAATTCTGTTGTAACTCTTTCAGGGAAGAGTGGATTGTATTCAAATTCATATCCAATCTTTTCAACATCTATTGCATCAAGGTTGTCACAGAATACTACACAATGAGGATTTCCAAGATTTAAACATGTAATGTTATAAGGTATTCTGTTTATTACAACAGGGCGATTTATAATAGTTTCTCCCTCAAGATTTACAGGAACAAGTTTAGGGTCAAGAACTATTTTACCCATTTCAACAGTAGCGGAAACTGCTTTTCCGTTCTGTGTAAAGAGTTTAACGTGTCTTACACCGCTTAATGTTTCTACTGTAAGGTCTGTTTTATTTACAATACCATTGTCATAAACATATTTTGCAAGACATCTTATAGCGTTACCACCCATAAATTCTTCTGTACCGTCAAGGTTGTAAAGTTTCATTCTTACATCTGCAACATTTGATTTACATATAAGAACTACACCTTCACCACCAATGCTGAAATGTCTGTTTGAAAGTGTAACTGCTAAAGACTCAGGGCTTTCAATCATATTATCATCATTCATACAGTTGAAGTAAATGAAGTCGTTTCCTGTACCGTGCATTTTTGTAAAGTTAAGAGCAAGTTTTTCTTCACGCATATTATTGATGTCTATAAGCTCAATATTATTCTGTGAGAAACGGCTCATAAGACAGTTTGCAAGAGCGTCTGCTGTGTCAAGAGATGTGAGACATGGGATAGCATGCTCAACAGCTATACGACGTATTTTAACGCTGTCACGGCTTGGAAGTCTTCCCTTTGATGATGTGGAAATAATGTAGTTGATTTTTCCACTTTCAAGGAGAGTTTTTGTATTTTCGCTTCCTTCATGGATTTTGTTTACAGGTGTTACATTAAGTCCAGCGTCATTTAATATTTTTGCTGTACCTTTTGTTGAGTAAAGCTCAAATCCAAGAGCAGCATATTTTTTAGCTATATCAACGATTTCGCCTTTATCGCTGTTTCTTACAGTGATAAACATAGCACCGTTTTTCTTCATCTTATATCCGGCAGCAATGAGACCTTTGTAGAGAGCTTCTCCCATAGTTGTACCTATACCAAGAACCTCACCTGTTGATTTCATTTCAGGTCCAAGCTGAACGTCTACGTCAATAAGTTTTTCAAAAGAGAATACAGGAACTTTTACAGCAACATATGGAGGTGTTTTATAAAGTCCTGTGCCATATCCAAGGTCTTTAAGTTTTGCTCCAAGCATACAAGCTGTTGCAAGGTCTACCATAGGAACACCTGTAACTTTGCTTATATAAGGAATTGTTCTTGAAGAACGTGGATTTACCTCGATAACATATATTTCATTTTCATATATTACATACTGAATATTTACAAGACCTTTTGTCTTTAATGAGATAGCAAGGTTCTTTGTATAATCAATAATTTTTTCTGTAAGTTCTCCGCTTACATTCCAAGCAGGATATACAGCTATTGAGTCTCCAGAGTGAATTCCGGCTCTCTCAACGTGTTCCATAATACCAGGAATGAGAATGTCTTCTCCGTCACATATAGCGTCAACTTCGATTTCAACACCCATAAGGTATTTATCAATAAGTATAGGATTTTCGATTTCGTGAGCAAGAATAATTTTCATGTATTCAATTATATCTTCATCACTGAAAGCGATAATCATGTTCTGTCCACCTAATACATAAGAAGGACGCATAAGAACAGGATACTGAAGTTCATTTGCAACTTTTAATGCTTCTTCTGTTGTCATAACAGTGTAACCAGAAGGACGTTTAATTCCAAGGCTTTCAAGAAGCTCATCGAAACGTTCTCTGTCTTCAGCAGCGTCAATGCTGTCTGCTGGAGTACCAAGAATGTTTATTCCCTGACTTTCAAGGAATTTTGTAAGTTTGATAGCTGTCTGTCCACCGAAAGCAACTACAACACCATAAGGTTTTTCTGTTCTGATTATATTCATAACATCTTCTGGTGTAAGTGGCTCGAAGTAAAGTCTGTCAGCTGTGTCAAAGTCTGTTGATACAGTTTCAGGGTTGTTATTTGCAATAACAACTTCATATCCAGCTTTTTTAAGTGACCATACACAGTGAACTGAAGCATAGTCGAACTCGATACCCTGACCAATTCTTATTGGACCAGAACCAAATACTATAACTGTCTTTTTATCAGAATTTCTTTCTGCAATAAATTCAGCAGCTTCATTTTCTGTGTCATATGTTGAGTAGAAGTATGGTGTTTCAGCCTTAAACTCAGCAGCACAAGTGTCAACCATTTTGAATACAGCTGTGCGTGGGTTTTCAACTTTCTGTCCTGAAATTCTTTCAATAACTTTATCAGGATATCCATATTTTTTACCTTTAATGTAGAGTTCTTCTGTGAGAGTGTTTTCTGCAATCTCTTTTTCATACTCAACAAGGTGTTTTAATTTATTTAAGAACCAGTGGTCAATTTTTGTTATGTCGTGGATGTAGTCAAGAGAAATGCCTCTCTTTATTGCTTCAAATACAACAAAGAGTCTTTCGTCGTCACATACACTGATTTTATTTTTTATTTCATCATAGCTAAGCTCTGCAAGTTTAGGAAGATTTAAACTGTCAAGAGATATTTCAGCACCTCTTACAGCTTTTATTATAGCCATTTCAAAGTTTGGACCGATAGCCATAACCTCTCCAGTAGCTTTCATCTGTGTACCAAGAGTACGTTTTGCATAAACGAATTTATCAAATGGCCATTTTGGAAGTTTAACAACAACATAGTCGAGAGCAGGCTCGAAACAAGCGTATGTTTTTCCTGTAACAGCGTTTTTGATTTCGTCAAGTGTATAACCGATAGCTATTTTTGCAGCAACTTTTGCAATAGGGTATCCTGTTGCTTTTGAAGCAAGAGCAGAAGAACGAGATACACGAGGGTTAACCTCAATTACTGCATACTCAAAGCTGTTAGGGTCTAAAGCAAACTGACAGTTACAACCACCTTCAACACCGAGAGCAGAAACGATATTTAATGATGCAGAACGAAGCATCTGATATTCTTTGTCTGAAAGTGTTACAGCAGGAGCAATAACAACAGAGTCTCCAGTGTGAACTCCAACAGGGTCAAAGTTTTCCATAGAACATACTGTTATACAGTTTCCTTTGCTGTCACGGATAACTTCAAACTCGATTTCTTTCCAACCTGAAATACATTTTTCAACAAGTATCTGAGTAATAGGGGAGAGACGAAGACCATTTGCAGCAATCTCTCTGAGTTCTTCTTCATTATAACAGATACCGCCGCCAGTACCGCCAAGAGTGAAGGCAGGACGAATTATAACAGGGTATCCTATTTTGTTTGTAAATGCTATTGCATCTTCAAGAGTGTTTACAACTTCTGAAGGTATAACAGGTTCTCCGATTTCAAGCATTGTATCTTTGAACATCTGTCTGTCTTCAGCTTTATCAATAGTAAGAGGATTTGCACCGAGAAGTTTTACATTGTTTTCTTCAAGGAAACCTTCTTTTGCAAGCTGCATTGAAAGTGTAAGACCAGTCTGTCCACCAAGGGTTGAAAGAATGCTGTCTGGTTTTTCTTTCTTTATAATTCTTTTTAATACATCTATTGTTAAAGGCTCGATATAAATTTTATCAGCCATAGCCTTGTCAGTCATAATTGTTGCAGGGTTACTGTTTACAAGAACAACTTCAAGACCTTCTTCTCTAAGGGCACGGCAGGCCTGTGTTCCGGCATAGTCAAATTCTGCCGCTTGTCCGATTATAATAGGACCTGAACCGATAACAAGTACCTTTTTAATATCATTTTTAAGTGGCATTATTTTGTACCTCCCATAACATTAATAAATTTATCAAATAAGAACATTGTGTCCTGTGGACCACCACAAGCTTCTGGGTGGAACTGTACAGTATATACAGGAGCATTTTTATAAGAAACACCTTCGCAAGTTCCATCATTAACATTTACCCAGCTTAATTCAGCATTTTCAGGAAGTGAGTCAGCGTTTACAGCATAACCGTGGTTCTGGCTTGTTATATAAACTCTACCTGTTGCAGTTTCTTTTACAGGCTGGTTTCCACCACGATGACCATATTTAAGTTTGCTTGTTGTAGCACCCTGTGATAAAGCTGTAAGCTGATGACCTAAACAGATACCAAAAATAGGTGTTTTTGACTCAACAAGGGCTTTAATCTCCTCGATAACTTCAACGTTTTCAGCAGGGTCTCCAGGGCCGTTTGAGAGCATTATTCCATCTGGGTTCATTGCAAGTATTTCAGAAGCCTTTGTGTATGAAGGAACAACTGTTACTTTACAACCTCTCTTAATAAGTTCACGTTGAATATTTGCTTTTTCGCCAAAGTCCATAAGAACAACGTGTTTTTCACCATTTTCATTAAATACTTTCATTTCTTTACAAGTTGCACCTTTTACAGCATCAACAATTTTGTAACCTTTAAGCTCTTTAATGATTTCATCTATATTATCAATAGATTTTGTTATTTTGGCATTCATAACACCGTATTCTCTTATGATTTTTGTAAGCTGACGTGTATCTATATCATAAAGGCCTATAACGTTCATATCCTTTAAAAAAGTGTCAAGATTGCCCTCACAACGGAAATTAGAAGGTTCCTGACACCATTCACGTACAACGTATGCTTTTAAATATGGTCTATCGCTTTCGAAGTCGGAAGGTATAACACCATAATTTCCAATTAATGGGAAAGTTTGAACAACAATCTGTCCAAAGTAGCTAGGGTCTGTGATAGTTTCAAGATAACCTGTCATAGCAGTAGAGAAAACTATCTCACCAGTGATTTCTCCTTCGGCACCAAAAGATTTACCTTCAAAAATCTGTCCGTTTTCAAGTACTAAGTATAATTTTTCCATCTGAATTCCTCCGATTACTCAAGTGAAATTGTAGAATAATAGGCATTGAATATGCTACAATATGCCCAAAAAAAAACGGAGTTTAAAAAAATTCTCCGCTTTTACCCATAATAAATAAGGGACAAAAGCCCCGAATTTATATAAAAATAAATCAAAGCTTGTTTGTTTCTTTATAAAGTTACAAGCTTATTAATATTAACTTATTTTTTACATTTTATAGCAATACTACAACATTGTCCATAGGTATTTTTGACTAATTAATACCCATTGTAATAGGTTGACTTTGCTTTTGTATATAATATATACAAAAATGCTTTATTATAAACATAAAAAATATAATATATGCTGTAAAAATATGTTGAAAATACAAGAATAGTCATAATTTTTAATAACTATATATGGATTATGACAGCAAAAAATCAGCTGTCATAAGTATTAAGAATATTTTCAGCAATAGTTTTTTTTGTTTTTCTCATATCCATTGCCTGTTTTTCTATATAGCGATGAGCCTCAGCCTCTGTCATGTTAAGATATTGTATAAGAACACATTTTGCTCTGTCTACAAGACGTATTTCTTCTATCTTCTTTTGAAGTTTCATATTTTCTTTTTCAAGAATAAGAAGTCTTTTTTGTGTTGCAGATACAAGTTTAACTGCACTATAAAAAGTTTGTCTGCTTAAAGGTTTTGATAATACTAATATTCCATAGTCTTCAACTCTGTCACAGACTTCCTCATAAATTTCCGACTTTACTATAAGTATAAGTCCAGAAACGGTGTTTGTTGAAGCGTAGAGTGCAAGGTCGTGACCAAATTCATCAGCAAGAGGAGTGTTTATAATTATAATGTCATAACTATTTTCAATAAGCATTCTTCTTGCCTCAGAGCCGTTTCTTGTATAAAAAAAGTCGGATATACCTGATGTATTTCTCATAAGGTCTTCTATTAAATTGCTTCCTTTTTCTGTTCCCGAAACAATAAGAGCACTTCCTCCATTACTCAACTCTTTTCACCTCTTTTATAATCTTTGAATTTTATATTTTATAAAAATAATTTTCTGTTTCAAAGACGTTTTTATCTTCTGTAAGTGAATATTTTTCAAGTTCATTTCTTTTTATTGAAACATATTTATCAAATGTTTTATTTGGCAATACAGATTTTATAAAATCACTTTCACAAGCTTTATCAATAGCACTTTCAAGATTATTAGGTAATTTTCTGAATATTTGTGAAAGTTCTTTTGGAGCTTTATAGAGATTTAAGTCCTGTGGAGGTTCTAAAGTAGCATTATTTTTAATACCTTCAATTCCTGCCTTTATTATTAGAGCTAAAGCAATATAAGGATTGCAAGCTGGGTCAGGAGAGCGAAGTTCCATTCTGCTGTGTTCACCCTTTGCAGAAGGTATTCTTATAAGCTGTGAACGGTTTTTGTGAGACCAACTCACATACTCTGGAGCTTCAAATTTTCCAAAACGATTGTATGAATTTGTCAAAGGATTTAAAAATAATGTTATATCTTCAATTCTATTAAGTATACCAGCAATAAAGCTTTCTGCTGCCAAAGAATGTTCGTTTATTTCTGTCTTAAATATATTAAGACCGTTTTTGAAAAGTGAAAGATTTATATGAAGACCACTTCCGCTTTCATTTTCAAGAGGTTTTGGCATAAATGAAGCAAAAAGTCCATTTCTTGCAGCTACGGATTTTACAACAGATTTGAATGATACAAGATTATCTGCTGCTGTTAAAGCATCACTGTATTTGAAATCTATTTCATTTTGTCCTGGACCTGATTCATGATGAGAGCTTTCAGGAGTGATATTCATTTCTTCAAGAGTTAAACATATTTCACGTCGTATATTTTCACCTTTGTCAACAGGAGCTATATCAAAATATGTTCCTCTATCAAAAGGAATTTTTGTTGGAAATCCTTCTTCATCATTCTCAAAAAGATAAAATTCACATTCTGTTCCAACTTTACATACATATTTCATTTCTTTAAGTTCATCAAGAACGGTTTTTAATATATATCTTCCGTCTCCTTCAAAATTTCTTCCGTCAGGGTATTTTATATGACAGAAGAAACGAACAACACGGCCCCTAGATGGTCTCCAAGGGAGTATTGAAAGGGTAGAGGGGTCAGGCACTAAAAAAAGGTCTGACTCCTCTATATTCATAAAACCGTCTATTGATGAGGCATCAAATGATATACCTGTATCAAATGCCCTTGGAAGTTCTGAAGGCATTATTGATATGTTTTTCTGAACGCCGAAAATATCACAGAATGCAAGTCTTATAAATTTAACATCATTTTCTTCTACAAAACGCAATACCTCGGATACGGTATAGTTCATGTTATCACCTCAAATAAATAAAATCAGTTTCTTGTATAAAGCTGTTTGTAAGGATTTTTTGTATCTGCTGTTAAAACATAAAAATCCTTTGTAAATATAATATTTTTATCAAAATTAAATTCTTCACAGTATTCATCTATGAGAGGGAGAATTTCATCTATATCAGATTTATCAGCTTTTTTAGCTGAAATCTGTACAGGAAGGTCAAAAGGAAGTTCATCACAGCGTATAAATATTTTACCACCGTGCATTCCTGTACCACAAAATCTTCCAACAGGAGTTTTAGAGTTTGTGTTAAGTCCAAGAACAACTATTGTTCCTCCAGCTTGGTATTCTCCCAAGAAACTTCCGGCAGAGCCTCCTATTACTATTGCTGGTTTATGCTCTTTATAGGCTTTTATATGAATTCCTGTGCGATAGCCAGCATCTTTCTCTATAAATATTTTACCGCCTCTCATAGCGTATCCTGTGGCGTCTCCAGATGAACCATGTATATATATTGTTCCACTGTTCATTGTGTCGCCTGTTGCTTCCTGTGTGTTTCCGTAAACACGTACAGTACAGCCGTCAAGATATGAACCTAAAGCATTTCCGGGAGTCCCATTTATAACAATGTTTTTATCCCTAAGACCGCTTCCGATATATCTTTGACCTATACAGTTGTCTATTATTATGTCTTTATCTGTGCAGTTTCTTATTTCATCATTTAAGTCTTTAAAATGTTTCATTCCTGCATATATATTCAATGTATGCACCCCCCGGCAATTAAAGATTATAATTTTTTAAAAATAAATTTTAGTACATTACAATGTACTCGTCTCTTGCAGCACCTACTGAAACGTATTTGATTTTTGAATCTACTGCTTTTTCAATGTATTTAATATAGTCAAGAGCTTCTTTTGGAAGGTCTTCTGGTTTTCTGCATTTGCTTATATCACAGTTCCAACCTTTTACATACTCAACAACAGGTTTTGCTTTATCAAGCTCTGTTGAGTATGGGAAATCTTTTGTAAGTTCTCCTTCAACATCATAAGCAACACAAACAGGAATTTCCTCAAGGTATGAAAGTACATCAAGTTTTGTGAGAGCAAGTTCATCACAACCCTGAACAAGTACACCATAGCGAGATGCAGGAACATCAAATGGACCTACACGTCTTGGTCTTCCTGTTGCAGCACCATATTCTCCACCAGCTTCTCTAAGTTTTTCAGCTTCTTCTCCAAACATTTCAGCTGTGAAAGGTCCTTCACCTACACAAGTTGAGTATGCTTTCATAATACCGATAGAGTTTGTAAGTTTAAGGTTAGGAACACCAGCACCAATAGGAGCATATGCAGCTATTGTTGAAGATGATGAAGTGTATGGATAAATACCATAATCAATATCTCTTAATGCTCCAAGCTGAGCTTCAAACATAACTTTTTTACCTTCTTTTACTGCATTGTTAAGGTAAATGCTTGTGTCACAGATATAATCTTTAAATTCTGCTGAGTATTTATCAAGCCAGCTTAACATATCTTCAAATTTTACTTCTTCAGCACCATAAACCTTTGTTATTGTAAGGTTTTTCCACTCAAGAATTCTTTCAAGCTCTTTTTTGTATGTTTCTCTGTGAAGAAGGTCACCCATTCTGATACATTTTTTCATGTATTTATCACCATAAACAGGAGAAATTCCACGTCTTGTTGAACCATATTTTGCATCACCAAGACGGTCTTCTTCAAGAATATCCTGCTGTCTGTGATATGGCATACATACAATAGCTTTGTTGCTTATTTTAAGATTTTTTGGAGAAATTTTAACACCTGCGTCTGTAAGTCTCTTTATCTCTCCGCTTAAATGTTCAAGGTCTATAACCATTCCAGGACCCATTACATTTACAACTTCCTCACGAAGTATTCCTGATGGTAAAAGATTTAATATAAATTTTCCTAAATCATTTACAACAGTATGTCCTGCGTTATTTCCTCCCTGATAACGAGAAACTATATCATAATCCTGAGAAAGAAGGTCTACCATTCTTCCTTTTCCTTCGTCTCCCCAGTTAATTCCTACTATTGATGTTAACATAATTAAAAACCTCCTTGAAATTAATAGTTTTTATTTTTCCTTTGTGAATATGCTTTTATTCCCCCGCATGCATTATTCCCAGTATGGAAAGTTCTTTTTCTGTAAGACCTATTCCCCTTAACATAAGTCTATTTCCTTTAAGTGCTTCTATTGAATTTATGCCCATTCCTCCCATAATCTCTTTTATTTCATGTTCCCAAGATTTTACAAGATTTACAAGTCTCTCACAACCTTCATCAGGATTGAGACGTTTTACAAGGTCTTCTCTCTGTGTTGCAATACCCCAGTTACATTTTCCAAGCTGACAGCTTCGACAGAGATGACAACCAAGAGCAAGAAGGGCAGCTGTTCCTATATAGCAGGCATCAGCACCAAGAGCAATAGCTTTTACAACGTCAGCACTGCTTCTTATACTTCCTCCTACTATTATAGATACGTTTTCACGTATGCCTTCTTCTCTAAGTCTTTGGTCAACACTTGCAAGGGCAAGTTCAATAGGTATTCCCACGTTATCACGTATTCTTGTAGGTGCAGCACCAGTACCTCCTCTGAACCCGTCAATAGCTATGATATCAGCACCACTTCTGGCAATACCGCTTGCGATGGCAGCCACATTATGAACAGCTGCTATCTTTACTATAACAGGTTTTTTGTATTCTGTCGCCTCTTTTAATGAATAAACTAATTGTCTAAGGTCTTCTATTGAATAAATATCATGATGAGGTGCTGGAGATATAGCATCTGAACCGATTGGTATCATACGTGTTTTTGATATATCTTCCAAAACTTTTCCTCCAGGAAGATGTCCACCTATACCTGGTTTTGCACCTTGACCCATTTTAATTTCTATTGCACATCCAGCTTCAAGGAAATCTTTATGAACTCCAAAACGACCGGAAGCAACCTGAACTATTGTGTTTTTACCATATTTATAGAAATCCTCATGAAGACCACCTTCACCTGTGTTGTAGAGTATTCCCAGTTTTTCAGCGGCTCTTGCAAGGCTTTCATGGGCATTGTAGCTTATTGAACCATAGGACATGGCAGAAAAGAGAATAGGTACATCAAGCTCTATGCTAGGACCTAAATTGTTTATTAAATTTCCCTCACTGTCTCTTTCTATTTTATCAGGACTTTTTCCTAAAGTAACTTTTGTTTCCATAGGCTCTCTCAATGGGTCAATAGGTGGGTTTGTAACCTGTGACGCATTTATTAACATTCTGTCCCAATAAACAGGTAATGGCTTAGGATTTCCCATTGATGAAAGTAAAACACCGCCACTTCCTGCCTGTCTGTAAATTTCAGCTATTGTTCTTCCTGTCCAGTTTGTGTTTTCTTTGAATGTATGGTCTGTTTTAACTATTTTTAAAGCTCTAGTTGGACAGACAGCAACACATCTATGACAGTTTACACATTTACTGTCATCTGCAACCATTTTCTTTAAATCGCCATTAAAACTGTGAACTTCATTGGCACACTGTTTTTCACAGAGACGACAGTTTATACATTTATCAAAATTTCTTACAACTTCATAATCAGGATATAAAAAATTTAATGCCATTATTTTGCACCTCCCTCAAGAGTTACTATTATAGGCTCTCCGCCTTTAGCTGCCCAAACCTTATCAGGGTTAGGCTCTATTATTCTTATGGCACATTCTTCACTAGCAACATAGAACATATTGTCTTTTTCGGCTGCAACCATACTTCTAAGTTTAAGTCTGTCATTAAGTGCCATCATACCGCCTTCAAATCCTAAAAGTATTGAGAAAGGACCTGTTATAAGAAGGCTTGAAAATGCTTTTCTTAAATAAGTGTATTTTTCTCTCTCTTTTTCAGGCATATGATTTATTGTTGACCAGAATGGAGCAGCTATAACAGAGGCAACCTCCTCAAGAGTAAGTTTTTTCTTTCTATTTAAAAAGTCTATTATGTATGTTATAACCTCTGTATCTGTAAGGAGAGAACATTTGTAACCAAACATTTCAATATATCTTCTGTTGGCATCATAAGAAGAAATCTCTCCGTTGTGTACTATTGAATAGTCAAGCATTGCAAATGGGTGAGCACCGCCCCACCAACCTGGTGTATTTGTTGGATATCTTCCGTGAGCTGTCCAACAGTATCCGGAATATTCTTCAAGTCTGTAAAAATCTCCTACATCTTCAGGAAATCCAACTGCCTTAAATATACCCATGTTTTTTCCACTTGAAAATACATAAGCTCCGTTTATCTGAGTGTTTATTCTTATACAACATCTTGCAATGTATTCTTTCTCATCAAGCTGACTGTCTGCAAGTTTTGTTGGGAGAGGATTTAAGAAGTATCTCCAAATTAAAGGTTCATTTGTAATTCTTGGATTTTTTCTTGTTGGTATTTTTGAAAGGTTTACTATATCAAAATGCCTGTCAAGAAATCTTTCACATTTTTCTCTTGCTTCAATATCATCATAAAATATATGGAAAGCATAGGAGTCTTTATATTCAGGATATATTCCGTATCCTGCAAAACCTCCTCCAAGACCGTTTGAACGGTCATGCATAGTTGATATGGATTTTATTATTGACTCACCAGAAATCCTTTTTCCGTCTTTTGCGAATATACCAGATATAGCACAGCCGGAAGGTATTCTTGTTTGTCCTTCTTTAAGCAACATAATCAAAACCTCCTTAATATTTAAGAGTATTTTTTAATAAAAAAACAGAAAAACGTCCGCCAAACACATACAAATATACCGTGAGTGACGAACGTCTTTGTTCGATGAAAGCATTATACTATCAGTTTTGCCCTTGTGTCAACGGTTTGATGGCTTTGAAAATATAAAGATTTCTTATTGTAAATATATTACAAGTGTTTTCTAAAAAATACATTTTAAATATACATTTTTGGTAAAATAAAAAAATTAGTAAAAAAAATATTGACTTTTCATTTTTGTGGTCATATAATCAACTGCATAAAACAGCAAAGGCGCTGTGGATTATATTTTTTATAGTCCACGGTGCCTTTTTTGTTTATTATATTTATTACAAAAGATGAAATATTTTTAAGGTACAAAGGATAAAATATTTAAAAGAACGTTTAAAAAACTAAAGAAATAATACTTTAATTTTAAGGGGGAAATAATATGACAAGTGTTCCTGAAATTTTCGGAAGTATGGTTTTTGATGAACAGGCAATGAAAGAGAGACTTCCAAAAGCTACTTATAAACTTATGAAGAAAAGCATAGCAGAGGGAAAACCTCTTGATAGAGAAGTTGCAAATGTAGTTGCAAATGCTATGAAGGATTGGGCTATTGAAAGAGAAGTAACACATTTTACTCACTGGTTCCAGCCTATGACAGGAGTTACAGCAGAAAAACATGACAGTTTCATATCTCCAAGTGAAGACGGCAGAGTTATTATGGAGTTTTCCGGAAAAGAACTTATAAAAGGTGAACCGGACGCTTCAAGTTTCCCTTCTGGTGGACTTAGAGCTACATTTGAGGCTAGAGGATATACAGCTTGGGACCCAACAAGCTACGCTTTTATAAAAGAAGATACACTCTGTATTCCAACTGCTTTCTGTTCTTACAGCGGAGAGGCTCTTGACAAGAAAACTCCACTTCTTCGTTCTATGGAAGTTATTAATGAACAGGCATTAAGAATTTTAAGACTTTTTGGAGATACTACTACAACAAAAGTTAATACAACAGTAGGACCAGAGCAGGAGTATTTCCTTATTGATGAAGAATTATACAAACAGAGAAAAGACCTTATATATTGTGGAAGAACTCTTTTTGGTGCTAAACCTCCAAAAGGTCAGGAACTTGAAGACCACTATTTTGGAACAATAAAACCAAGAGTAAAGGCTTTTATGAAAGACCTTAATGAAGAACTTTGGAAACTTGGTATACTTGCTAAGACAGAGCATAATGAAGTTGCTCCAGCACAGCACGAACTTGCACCAATATTCTCAACAACAAATATTGCATCAGACCACAACCAGCTTACAATGGAAATGCTTAAAAAGGTTGCACAGAAACATGGTATGGCTTGTTTATTACATGAAAAACCATTTGCAGGAGTTAACGGAAGTGGAAAGCATAATAACTGGTCAATATCAACAGATACAGGTGTAAACCTTCTTGAGCCAGGTGAGTCTCCAAAGAAAAATGCACAGTTTTTACTTTTCCTTGCAGCAGTTATAAAAGCTGTTGATGATTATCAGGACCTTTTAAGAGTTTCTGTTGTTGGTGCAGGAAACGACCACCGTCTTGGAGCTAACGAAGCACCTCCAGCTATTGTTTCAATGTTTGTTGGTGATGAACTTCAGCAGGTTTTAGACTCTATTGAAAAGGGTACAGAATTTGAACAGAAAGATAAAGAAGAAATGGAAATTGGTGTCCATGTACTTCCTCATTTCTTTAAAGATACAACAGATAGAAACAGAACTTCACCTTTTGCTTTCACAGGAAATAAATTTGAATTCCGTATGCTTGGTTCAACAGTTTCTGTTTCAGGACCTAATATTGTTTTAAATACAATAGTTGCAGAAGTTTTAAGCCAGTTTGCCGATGAACTTGAAAAAGCACCTGACTTTAATAAATCATTAAAAGCTCTTATAAAGAAAACAATTATAGAACATAAGAGAATTATATTTAATGGCGATGGTTACAGCGATGAGTGGCAGAAAGAAGCAGAGAGAAGAGGACTTCTCAATCTTAGAACAACACCAGACGCACTTCCTTATTTTGTATCAGAAAAAAGCATAAAACTTTTTACAAAGCATAATATATTTACAGAGGTTGAGATTAACTCACGTTATGAAATACTTTTGGAAAATTACTGCAAGACTTTAAATATTGAAGCTCTTACAATGATTGAAATGGCAAGAAGAAGCATTCTTCCAGCAGTAATGAAATATACAAACAGTATTACAGAAACACTTACAGCGAAACAGGGTATAGGAATTGACATATCAAAATGTAAAGAAAAATCTATTGTTGAGGAACTTTCATACATTACATCTTCAATAATTGATAACTTAGAAAAACTTGAAAGTGCTGTAATAGGTGTTAAGGATACAGATGGAATGCAAGCAGAGGCGGATTACTATAAAGATGTAGTTATACCTGCTATGAATGAGCTTAGAGCTGTTGCTGACAGAGCAGAGGTTATTGTTGGCGATGAATATTGGCCATATCCAAGATACGGCGAACTTTTATTCAGCATACTTTAAATTCAATGTTCTTTTGAACTTAAAAATAAATAAAATATAACTAATCACAAAGACGTGTATTTTTAAGGATAATATAAAAAATACACGTCTTTTAATTTTAGGGGGAATTAATATGTTTTCATCAGTAAATACCATTTGGGTATTGGTTGGAGCCGCCCTTGTATTCTTTATGCAGGCAGGCTTTGCAATACTCGAGGCAGGTTTAACAAGAGCTAAAAATGCCGGAAATATCATAATGAAAAACCTTATGGACTTTAGTATTGGTACTCCAATATTCTGGATTACAGGTTTCGGAATAATGTTTGGTTCATCATCATCATTCTTTGGTGGTATTGATTTATTTACAAGAGGAGATTACTCATCAATCACACCGGCAGGTGTCCCATTTTTCGCCTTTCTTATATTTCAGACTGTTTTCTGTGCCACAGCAGCAACAATAGTTTCTGGCGCAATGGCAGAGAGAACAAAATTTTCATCATACTGTATATATAGTTTTATAATAAGTGCAATTATATATCCTGTTTCAGGTCATTGGATTTGGGGCGGTGGCTGGCTTGCACAGCTTGGCTTCCATGATTTTGCCGGTTCAACAGCCGTTCATATGGTTGGTGGTATAGCAGCCTTTTTAGGTGCAAAAACTCTTGGACCTCGTATTGGAAAATATACAAAAGACGGAAAACCTAAAGCAATTTTAGGTCATAACCTTACTATTGCTGCTCTTGGTGTGTTTATATTATGGTTCTGCTGGTTTGGATTTAATGGTTGTTCAACAGTAAGTGCAGAAGGTGACGAAACTCTTATAAAAATGGGTTCAATATTCGTTACTACAAATATGTCAGCAGCAGTTGCTTCAATAACAGCTATGATTATAACATGGGTTAGATACAAAAAACCTGACGTTTCAATGACTTTAAACGGTACTCTTGCAGGTCTTGTTGCTATAACAGCCGGCTGTGATATGGTTTCAATAGGTGGTTCTGCTGTTATAGGTATTATTGCAGGTTTTGTAGTTGTATTTGGTATTGAGTTTATTGATAAAGTTTTAAAAGTTGACGACCCTGTTGGTGCTGTTGGTGTTCATGGTATGTGTGGTGCAACAGGTACAATTCTTACAGGTATTTTTGCTGTTGACGGTGGTCTTTTATATGGCGGCGGAATTGATTTCTTAAGAATACAGATTATAGGTGTTTTCTCTGTTGCTGTATGGGTTATTATAACAATGACAATAGTTTTCCAGGTACTTAAACATACAATAGGTCTTCGTGTTTCGGAAGAAGAAGAAATCCTTGGTCTTGATATTAAAGAACATAATCTTGCAAGTAGCTATGCTGGATTTATGATACCTAATGAAAGTGTATTTGGTGCAGATTTCAAAAAAGAAAGAAAAGTTACAACAGAGGAGGCTGTCACAGTACAGCATGTACCTGCTGAAAGAATTGAAAATGCTGAAAATGAAAAACTTACAAAAATCGTTATTATCGCAAATCAGAGTAAATTTGAAGCCCTTAAAAATGCTCTTTCAGCAATAGGAATTACAGGTTTAACTGTTACACAGGTTTTAGGTTTTGGTATGCAGAAAGGTAACAGCGAATATTATCGTGGTATTGAAGTTGATGTCGCTTTAAGACCTAAAGTAAAACTTGAAATGGTTGTATGTAAAATTCCTGTTGAAACTGTTGTCGATGTGGCAAAACAGGTATTATTTACTGGTCACATTGGAGACGGAAAGATATTTATATATGATGTTGAAAATGTAATCAAAATAAGAACTGGAGAAGAAGGATATTATGCTCTTCAGGATGAAGACTAAATATTTTTTGGAGTTGTTAAAAAAGTACAGACAATTGTCTGTACTTTTTTTATGTTTTAGTATAAAAACAGAATATTAAATTTATTTAACAAAGGGTTTGATTTTTATGCTATAATAGATTAAAATTGGAAAGTATATTTTTATTTTTTATTCAATAACATCAAGGTGAAAGGTTGATATTAAAATTATGAAGAATTTAATAGTTGCACAGTCAGGCGGACCTTCTTCCGCAATTAATGCTACTGTTGCAGGCGTTTGTAGTTTCGGTTTTGAAAGTAATAAAATCGATAAGGTCTATGGTGGTCTTCATGGTATAAAGGGGATACTTGAAGAGAGAATTATAGAGCTTAATGATTTACTTGATACTGAAGAAAAACTTGATACTCTTGCTATGACGCCGGCTGCAGCTTTGGGAAGTTGCAGAAAAAAACTTGCTGATTATAGGGTTGATGACAGCGAGTACAAAAAACTTATTGATATTTTCAGAAAATATAATATAGGTTACTTTGTCTATATTGGTGGTAATGACTCTATGGATACTGTTTATAAAGTGTCAGAATATTGTGTCGCAAAGGGTATTAATGATATAAAAGTCATGGGAGCACCTAAAACAATAGACAATGACCTTTGTGAAACAGACCATACCCCAGGCTTTGGCTCTGCTGCAAAATACATTGCTACAACAATATCAGAGCTTGGATATGACGGAGATGTTTATGATGTACCTACTGTAAATATTGTTGAGATTATGGGTAGGGATGCAGGTTGGCTTACTGCTTCATCATGTCTTGCAAGATTAAATGGACATCATGTTCCAGACCTTATATATCTTTGTGAGAAACCTTTTAGTGTTGAAAAATTTATTGATGACGTAAACAAAAAAATAGCTGAGAAAAAAACTGTGGTAGTTGCAGTCAGTGAAGGTGTTAAAAATGCAGAAGGAAAATACATATCCGAAACAGGAGATGGAAAACTTGACGCTTTTGGACATGTTCAGCTTGCTGGTGTAGGTGAATTTTTGAAAGACGTTGTCAAAAAAGAAATAGGCTGTAAAGTTCGTTCAATAGAGCTTTCACTTATGCAAAGATGTGCAGGTCATATTGCAAGTAAGACTGATATAACAGAGTCACGTCTTATAGGTTATGAAACTGCAAAATTCGCTTCTGAAGGTGGAAGTGGAAAGATGGGTGTTTTTATAAGAAATACTGAAAAAGAGTATGGTGTAAGTATTGATTTTGTGGATATATCAAAAATAGCAAATAAAGTTAAAAAAGTTCCTTTAGAATGGATAAATGAAGAAGGTAACGATGTTAAACAGGAACTTATAGATTATTTATACCCTATCATACAGGGAGAATTGCCTTTACAGTATGATAATGGTATACCTAAAACAATAGTAATTCAGTAATATATTTGAGGTATGTGGTAAATGCTTATAACTAGAGAAACAGATTATGCAATGCGTACTGTTAGAGCTTTGGCAGGAGGAAAAAGACTTAATATAAAACAGATTTGTGAGGCTGAATGTATACCTGTACAGTTTGCTTATAAAATTCTTAAAAAATTAAGTGAAAAAAATATACTTAAAATAATAAGAGGAGCAGGTGGAGGATATTGCCTTGAAGCTGACCTTAATACACTTACATTGTATGATATTCTTGTTGCAATAGAAAATGAAGATGATTATAATAGTGTAAATCTGTGTTTAAAAAAAGGTGTTGACTGTATTCATAACAGTAACGGCAAACATTGTAAAATGAATAAAGAATTTAGAAGAATAAATGCAGTTCTTGAGGAAGAACTTAAAAAAGTACCTTTTATAGAATTGATATAATTTTTAAAGGCAGAGCTTATGCTCTGCCTTTTTCGAAAGGGTGATAAAATGGCTTTAAAAAATAATGAAATCAATATTTTGTTAAAAAAAGAAAAAAAGTTTATAGAACAAAAACCTTTAAATCTGTTTAAGAAAGAAAAAGAAACTCTTTCAAATATTTTTGATGAAAAAGTACCTGAAAAAGTTCGTATAAGTACAGAGGCTACATTTGAGTCAGCTTTTGAATTTATATTTGAAAAAGGTGATAGTGTACTTGAAAAAACATATTCAAAAGAAAAAATATTAAATGAATATGAAAAAAATAAAAATAAGTTTAATTCAAATAAAACAAAATCAAATCTTAGAAGTTTTGATAGGTCTGTTAAAATATCAAATACAATAAATACAGCCTTTACAGGTATAAAAAGTACTGCTATGGGTGTTTTGGGAGTTGGTATGCCTGATATACCTGTTTTTATAGGTGAAATAATAAGAACAATATATCAAACAGGATTAAAATATGGATATGACCATAAAACAGAAAATGAAAAAATATATATACTTTCTGTTATAGGTTTTGGATTATCTTGTGGAAAAGAGAGAGAATATTATTCAAATCTTTGTGATGATATTGCATATAGTATTGAAAAAAATAGCGAATTAAAAGTTACATTTTCTGATATAGAAAAGAAAATTTCTGCTCTTATGGTAAGTAAAGTTTGCGGTCTTAAAATTGTTCAGGGTATTTTTGTAATCGGAATTATTTCATCATTTGGAAATATTTCTGTTATGGATAATATATCGAAAGGTGCATATTTAAAGTATAAAAAGCGTTTCATTATGTACAAACTTGTCAATAAAAATTGATTTTTTATAAATTTATTATTGACTTTATTAATTTTAAGTCATATAATCACCTTATAAAAATTGAATATTTATTCAGAACTGGGGAGCTGATTAAATCAGCTGAGAGTGAGGTGTTGTCCTCTTACTCATTGAACCTGTAAGGTTAGTACCTACGTAGGGAGTTTCTTGATTTTATGTTTTATTATTAATTGATTGATTGATTAATTGACATTATTTAAAGACTTTTTCCTATGGAGAAAGTCTTTTTTTATTTATTTTTTAAAATTTTTAAGTAAGGAGATGAAAATATGAGAGTAAACGGAGAGAATATTGAAATAACAAAAGAAACTAATCTCTATGAATTTTTGACAAAACAGGGATATAACACTTTGAAAATAGCTGTTGAATTAAATGGAGATATAGTTCCAAAAAGTAATTATAAAAATGTTACTCTTAAAAATGATGATACAATAGAGGTTGTCAGCTTTGTGGGAGGAGGCTGATATTTTATGAATATTGTGTTTAATGGTAACATTATATATGAAAAAGAGGGTATAAGTCTTATTGAATTTAAAGAAAAATATATGGCTTATGCTGATGTTATTATATTAAATGGTTTTCAAACTGATGAAGACTGTATTTTAAAAAATAATGACAATGTTACAATGCTTAAAAAAGGGGTTATGCCATCAGAAGATGTTCTTGAAAGTCTTATGATGTCAAGACATACACCTTTTGTCCATGAAAAAGTTAAAAAAGCCTTTGTGGCTATTTGTGGTCTTGGTGGTTTAGGTTCTAACATAGCTGTTATGTTAGCTAGAACAGGTGTGGGAAAACTTCTTTTGATAGATTTTGACGTTGTTGAACCTAGTAATCTTAACAGACAAAGCTATTATATAAAGCATTTGGGAATGAATAAAACAGATGCTTTAAAAATGCAGATAGAGGAAATAAATCCTTACATAGAAGTTATAACAAAAAATGTACTTCTTAATGAAAATAATGTAGGTGAAATATTAAAGGATTGTAATATAGTCTGTGAGGCCTTTGATAATCCTGTTTATAAAGCTGAAATTGTAAATTATATAATTGAAAATATGCCAAATACAAAAATTATAGCATCATCAGGAATGGCAGGATATGAAAGTTCTAATATTATAAAAACAGAGAAAAAATTTAAAAATCTTTATGTTTGTGGTGATGGGGTATATGAAGCACGACAAGGACGGGGTCTTATGGCTCCACGTGTGAACATATGTGCAGGTCATCAAGCAAATATGATTTTGAGAATTATACTTGGAATATATGAACCATAAATTTTTTAAAAAAGGAGATAGTGAAATGGAAGATAAACTTATAATCGGCGGAAAAGAATTTAATTCAAGATTTTTCTTGGGAACAGGGAAATTTGAGCTTTCAAAAATGAAAGATGTTGTTGAAGCCTCAGGAACAGAAATGGTTACTCTTGCTATAAGACGTGCTAATATGGCAGGACAGGGAAATATAATTGACGCTATACCAAAAAATATTACACTTCTTCCTAACACATCAGGAGCAAGAACAGCTGAGGAAGCTGTAAGAATTGCAAGACTTGCAAGAGAGCTTGGCTGTGGTGATTTTATAAAAATAGAAGTAATAAACGATACAAAATATCTTATGCCTGACAATGAGGAAACTGTAAAGGCAACAGAAATACTTGCAAATGAAGGATTTATTGTACTTCCATATATGTATCCTGACCTTATATGTGCAAGAAAACTTGTAAAAGCTGGAGCTGCTGCTGTAATGCCTCTTGCTTCACCTATTGGAAGTAATAAAGGTATAAGAACAAAAGATTTTATAAAAATACTTATTGATGAAATAGACCTTCCTATCGTTGTTGATGCGGGAATTGGTGCACCTTCACAGGCTTGTGAAGCAATGGAAATGGGAGCTGCTGCTGTTTTGGCAAACACTGCTGTTGCAACTGCTAATGATATTGTAGCTATGGCAGGAGCATTCAAAATGGCTGTTGAGGCAGGAAGAAAAGCATACCTTGCAGGTCTTGGACGTGTTCTTGAATATGAGGGAGAAGCCTCATCACCTCTTACAGGATTTTTGGAGGTGTGATTAAATTATGGAAAGACCGATAATAGAAGAAGTTTTGGAAAAATATAATAAGTATGATTTTGATAAATTTACAGCCTATGATGTTGAGAAGGCTTTATCAAAAGATACTATTGATGAGAGAGATTTTGCCGCTCTTTTATCTCCTGTGGCTATAAATTATCTTGAGCAAATGGCACAGAAGGCAAAAAAAGAGACAAGAAGACAGTTTGGAAACATTATAACTCTTTTCACACCTCTTTATATTGCAAACTATTGTGTAAATAATTGTGTTTATTGTGGTTTTAACTGTAAAAATAATATAAATAGAGCTAAACTTACTATGGAAGAAATTGAAGAAGAATACAAAGCCATAGCAAAAACAGGTTTAAAAGAGATACTCTTATTGACAGGTGAGTCAAAATATCACTCAAGTGTTGAATATATTGGAGAGGCTGTTGAACTTGCAAAAAAATATTTCTCTACAATAGGTATAGAAGTTTATCCTATGGATGCTGATGAGTATGAATATATACACAAAAAAGGTGCTGATTTTGTAAGTGTTTATCAAGAAACATATAATACAGTAAAATATGATGAAGTACATTTAAGTGGACCTAAAAAAGTGTTTGATTATAGATTTAATGCTCAGGAGAGAGCTTTAATGGGAGGAATGAGAGGAGTAGGCTTTGGAGCTTTGCTTGGTCTTGACAATTTTAGAAAAGATGCCTTTGCAGCAGGTCTTCACGCTTCACTTATACAGAAAAAATATCCACAGGCTGAAATATCATTCTCCGTTCCAAGACTTAGACCTTATATAAATAATTATGAAAATAATTCAAAAGATGTCCATGAACCACAGCTTTTACAAGTTATGTGTGCCTTACGTCTTTTCCTTCCTTTTGCTGGAATGACAATATCAACAAGAGAGAGACAAGGTTTTAGAGACAATGTAATAGGTATGGTTGCAACAAAAATTTCAGCAGGTGTAAGTGTTGGAGTTGGTGGTCATGCTGAAGAAGAAAAGGGTGATGAACAGTTTGAAATTTCAGACCCTAGAACTGTTGATGAGGTTATATCATCAATAAAATGTCATGGTCTCCAGCCTGTATTTACAGATTATGTAAGAGTTTAAGGAAGTGACATTATGATTATATCTGTATCCCAAAGAAGTATATCTTGTGAAAACTTTTTGGATAGAGTTGAAAAAATAGCCAAAGGACAGCCGGATTTTTTTATACTTCGTGAAAAAGATATGTCAAATAATGATTATGAAAATTTGGCAAGAGAATGTTTTGATATATGTAATAAATATAAGACTAAATTTTCTATAAATTCTAATATTGATTGTGCTAAAAAAATTGGAATAAAAAATATACATTTACCTTTTAATATATTATGTGAAAATTATAGTAATTTAAGTTGTTTTGATAATATAGGAGTTTCTGTTCACAGTTTTGATGAAGCTGTTAAGGCTGAAAGTATGGGAGCTACTTATATTATAGCAGGTCATATATATAATACAGATTGCAAAAAAGGTCTTGAGGGTAGAGGTCTTTTGTATCTTGAAAATATATGTAAATCTGTAAATATTCCTGTCTGTGGAATAGGCGGAATAACAAAGGAAAGAATTTCTGATGTTATAAGTACAGGAGCAGAAGGTATTGCTATAATGTCTGAATTTATGAAATGTGAAAATCCTCTTGATAGAATAATGGAGTATAAAAATATTATAAATAAGTCTAAAATTATATAAATTTATATTTTGCTATTGAAATAATTCTCTATTTAACCTAATATATTATATATGTCGGCGCTTTAAACTGTTACAGTTTAAAGTGTCGTAATGTACTTATATTTTAAAGACATAATGATATGGAGGTTTTTTAAATGAGTAACATCAATGGCTCAATAAATGGGCAGTTTGGCAGCAAACTGGGATTTATACTTGCCTCTGTTGGTTCTGCTGTTGGTATGGGAAATATTTGGATGTTCCCTTACAGAGTAGGACAGTATGGAGGAGCAGCATTTTTGCTTGTATATTTCTTTTTTGTTGCACTTTTTGGCTGGGTAGGTCTTTCCGGTGAGTTTGCTTTTGGTCGTATGACTGGTACAGGTCCAATTGGTTCTTATGACTATGCTTTAAAGACAAAAGGTAAAAAGGGCGGAAAAATTTTAGGGGCAATACCTCTTTTTGGTTCTTTAGGTATAGCAATAGGTTATGCTATTATAGTTGGTTGGGTTTTAAGATTTTCTGTTGGTTCTGCAACAGGTGCTATGATTGCAAAAGAGTCAACTGAATATTTTAGTGAGATAACAGGAGCTTTTGGAAGTGTTCCTTGGCATCTCTGTGTTGTACTTATGACAATAATTTTCCTTATTGGAGGAGTAACAAAGGGCATTGAAAAAATAAATAAATTTATGATGCCGGCTTTCTTTATACTTTTTGTTGTTATTGCAATAAGAGTTGCTTTCCTTCCGGGAGCTTTAGAAGGTTATAAATATCTTCTTATTCCTAAATGGGAGTATCTTGTAAATCCTGAAACTTGGATAATGGCTATGGGACAGGCTTTCTTCTCACTTTCAATAACTGGTTCAGGTATGATTATATACGGAAGTTATTTAAGTAAATCAGAGGATATAGTACACTCTGCTCTTATAACAGCACTTCTTGATACTTGTGCAGCTTTAATATCAGGTTTTGCTATTATACCAGCAGTGTTTGCCTTTGGTCTTGACCCAGCGTCAGGTCCTCCTCTTATGTTTATAACACTTCCAAAGGTATTTGCTAAAATGCCTATGGGTGGACTTTTCGGTTGTATGTTCTTTATATCAGTTTTATTTGCTGGATTAACATCTCTTATGAATATGTTTGAAGTTTGTTCAGAAGCTGCTCAGACAAATATAAAACTTAAAAGAAATCATGCTGTATTCCTTGTAGGAGCTCTTGTATTTATAGTAGGTTTATTTATAGAATATGAACCTTATATGGGAAAATGGATGGATATTATAACAATATACGTTGTTCCTATTGGAGCTGTTCTCTGTTCTATAATGATTTATTGGGTTCTTGGTGTTAAGAAAATTGGTGATGAGCTTGCACTTGGAGCAAAAAAACATGTTGGAAATATATTTGGATTTACTGCTAAATACATATATGTTTTCCTTGCAGCAGCAGTTGTTGTTTTAAGTATTATATATAAAGGAATAGGCTAAATAATAAAAAGGTTTCGAAAATTTTTCGAAACCTTTTTTTATTACATAAGAGGTGCAAATATTCTTAAAATAGCTCTAGCCAATCGAGTTGGTAAAGAAACATTTGTACAGAAATCATATGTTATAGGAGTACAGATTTTAAGTGTTTCAATATAGTCTTTTTTAAGGTCTTTTAGACATTCAGCTTTATATATGAATGTTCCACACTCAAAATGATGATACAAACTTCTGTAATCAAGATTTATTGTTCCAACAACTCCTGTTGTGTCGTCAGCTAAAAATGTTTTTGAGTGTATAAATCCCGGTGTATATTCATATATTTTAACTCCGGCTTCTATAAGTATAGGATAGTAAGCTCTTGTTATAATATGAACAAATTTCTTGTCAGGTATATGAGGTGTGACAATTCTCACATCAACGCCTCTTTTTGCTGCCATTAAAAGAACTGTGACGGTTTCATGGTCAACTATTAAATATGGTGTGTTTATATAAATATATTTACAAGCTGTGTTTATTATATTCATATAAACTGTCTCTGATAAAAGTTCATTGTCAAGAGGTGTGTCCATAAAAGGTTGAATATATCCATCACTTTTATTTTCTGTATGACTTTTAAATTTTGTATAGTCATCATCCTCAGGACAATAAAAATTCCAATTTTGAAGAAACATAAGAGTAAAACCCCATACAGCTTCACCTTTTATCATAACAGCAGCATCTTTCCAATGACCATGTTTTTCATATTCGTTTATATATTCATCGGCAAGATTTATACCACCATTAAAAGCTACTTTTCCGTCAATTACAGTAATTTTTCTGTGGTCTCTGTGGTCCATAGCCCTTGAAAGTGCCGGTGTGAATGGATTGAAAACAACACATTTTATGCCCATTTTTTTAAGTTTTTCATTGTATTTGTAAGGAAGTGTGTTTATACAACCTAGGTCATCAAACATAACTCTTACATCAAGACCTTCTTTTGCTTTTCTTTCAAGTATTTCCAAAATACTGTTCCACATTTTTCCTTCTTCTATTATAAAATATTCAAGGAAAATAAATTTTTCAGCTTTTTCAAGCTCTTTAAGCATATGTTCAAACTTTACTTCTCCTGGTGAAAGATATGTACTTTCAGTATTTTTAAAAGGTGGTATCCAAGAGTATTTATATATATATCTGCATTGATTAGCTGTTTGAATATCTATTTTTTCAATTTCATCTATTATTCCGTTGTCTTTACCTGCATTTTCTATAAACTTTTTATTAGACTGTTCTGTTTTTATTCTGTAACCTTTTCTATGTCTGTGTTTTCCGAATATTATGTAAAATATACCACCAAATATAGGAAACAAAAGTATAAGAACAATCCATGGAAGTTTTGTTGAAGGATTTGAATTGTTATTTATAATCCATAAAACAATTATTACACTTATTATCATAAATCCGGCATATATATATACAAAATAGTTGCTTAAATTCCATATAAGTGTAAATAAAACAGATAATTGAAATAAAATTGAAAAACTTATTATAAAAAGTCTACCTGTAATAAATTTTATAATCTGTTTCATAAAAAATCACCTCCAATTTTTTATTTAAAAATAAAACGCAGGTTAAAATAAAACCTGCGTTTGAATTTTTTTATTTTGAAATACCAAGTTTTTTGTCTGACCTTCTATGAAGTATAACAAGAAGAATTATAAGTATTATGAGAGATGTTCCCAATGATAATATAAGACTCTTTGTTATTCCGGCAATTATATAACCTATAAGACAACAGAAACCAACAAGTATAACGTAAGGTATCTGTGTTGAAACATGGTCTATATGGTTACATGAAGCACCGGCAGATGAAAGTATTGTTGTGTCTGATATAGGAGAACAGTGGTCACCTAAAACAGAACCTGCAAGAGTAGCTGAAAGTGAGATAATAGTAAGTTCTGGAGCAACTCTTGAACAAACCTCAGCTATGATAGGTATAAGAATACCAAATGTACCCCATGAAGTACCCATTGAGAAACTTAAACAAGCTGCAACAACAAATATTATAGCAGGTATAAGAACAGTAGGCATATTTGAATGAGCAACAACGTCACCAACATATTCTCCTGTGCTTAAAAGGTCTCTACATACACCGCTTATTGTCCATGCAAGTGTAAGTATTATTATAGCACCACACATTGATTTTACACCTTCTCCAATACCTTCCATAAATTCTCTAAAACCAAGAATTCTACGTGGAACGAATAAGAGGAAAGCTACTATTAAAGAAGCAAAACTACTAAGTGCTAAAGCTGGGCCGGCATCTGTGTTACCGAAACCGTCTGCTATTGACATTCCACCTTCAAAATATCCACCAACATAAAGCATTGATAATATTGAGAATATAATAAGTGCGAATATAGGTATTAAAAGGTCAAAAACACGACCTTTTTCTGAAATTCTAAGCTGGCTCATTTCGTCAGCTGGTGTTGATATTGATGAACCTCTCTGAACAAAATCAAGGTCACCTGTTTCCTGTGCATGAACTTCAAATTTTTCCATAGGACCAAAGTCAAGCTGTGTACAGGAAAGAACAACAATCATAACTATTGTCAAAAGTGCATAGAAGTTAAAAGGTATTGACTGTATAAAAGCTTCCATACCGTTAAGTCCTGTGTCTGCCATCTGTGATATAACAGAAGCAGCCCATGATGAGACAGGAGCTATAATACATATAGGAGCAGCTGTGGCGTCAATGAGATATGCAAGTTTTGCATGAGATATTCTCTGTTTGTCTGTAACAGGACGCATAACTGTACCTACTGTAAGACAGTTGAAATAGTCGTCAATGAATATAAGAGCACCAAGAGCTGAAGTTGCTAAAGATGCACCTACACGAGATTTTATTTTTGTACTTGCCCAGTTACCATAAGCTCTTGAACCACCTGCTTTTGTTATTACAACAACAAGAGCTCCAAGCATGGCAAGAAATAATACTATTGCTGTGTTGCCGGCAAGTTTTTCAGCCATAAGGCTCATGGCAACGTCTGCGGTTTTTACAGTTACACCTATAAAACCGTCTGCTGTATTGATTGCATAAATAAATGTTCCGGAAACAATACCTATTATAAGTGATGATATTACCTCTTTTGTAGCAAGGGCAAGACCAATGGCTATGATAGGTGGAAGTAATGAGAGAATTCCTACATTTATAGCTTCCATAAATACACCCCTTTAAAATTTTTTATTGATGATAAGTAAAAAATTATATATATAATATCATAAAACAAAGTTATATTCAATTTATTTATTATTTTATCCTATAAGTGCCTTGTTTTTCCATTTTCCACTGAAATATCTTATTGTAAAAACTATTGCTCTAAACAACCAGTCTATTGTCATGGCAACCCATACACCAAATACACCCATATTCATGTATACACATAAAACGTAACTAAAAGCTATTCTAAATACCCACATTGATATTGTTGCTACAATCATTGTAAATTTTACATCGTTTGCAGCACGAAGACCATTTGGAAGAGTGAATGATATTGCCCATATTACTATTGCACATATACTGTGATATATTATTATTTTTTCTGTCATCATAGCTGTTTCTGCTGTCAGCTTATATACTGAAACTATAATATTCGTTGAAAGTGCAACAGGAATATTTACTATTGTCATAGATGCTATTGAAACTAAAGTGAGTATTTTAATATATTTTTTTGCTTCATCAAATCTTTGAGCTCCAACACATTGACCTACAACAGTAATCATAGAAAGTCCAACAGCCATTCCCGGTATTATAGCTATATTTGCAATACTTCCAGCAACTGCATTTGCTGCAAGGGCTGATGTTCCAAAAGATACAACAAGACCTTGAACTATAATTTTACCAATCTGAAACATACTGTTTTCAATACTGTTTGGTATACCTATTGAAAGTATATTTTTTATTACAATTAAATTAGGGTCAAACTTAAAGAGTTTTTTAATTCTTATATCACCCTTTGAGAATTTTAAAAGTGTTATTACACATACAGCACTTACAGTACGTGCTATGAGAGAACCTAAAGCTGCACCAGCAACACCCATATCAAATATGTATATAAATGTGTAGTTTGCTGTTATGTTTACTATGTTCATTATAAGGGAATTTATCATAGATACTTTACTGTTACCCATAGCTCTAAATATAGCCGCTCCAGAATTATATAAAGCTAAAGATGGATAAGAAAGAGCTGATATTGCAAAGTATGTTATGGAGTCTTTCATTACAGACTCATCCATATTTCCGAACAAAATGTGAAGTATAAATGAATTTCCTAAAAGACATATAGCCATTATACAAAGTGAAAAACCTGCTGATACCATTATAAGTTGTTTTGCTGCAATAGAAGCATTTTTAAAATCACGTCTTCCTAAAAATTGAGCAGCAACAACTGCACCACCTGTTGACAGTGCTGTAAAAACGTTTATCAGAAGAATATTTATTGAGTCTACTACTGAAACAGCAGAAACTGCTTCCTCACCAACTCCTGCAACCATTATTGTGTCAGCCATACCTATTGTCATAAGTAAAATTTGTTCTACAATAAGAGGAATTATGAGCTTTATAATATCTTTTCTTGTAAACATAAAAATTTCCTTTCCTTAAAATATGTAGTTAATATTTTGATAGCCAATACTCTATATATTGCTCTTAAAACATTTCATATGCAAGAAAAATTTATATTGTTTTATAGTGATAAAAAACGACATTTTTTGTGCATATAATATATAAGTGGACAAAATATATATTGATTATGTAGCTATATAATTGTTTGTATACTGAAGTATTATTTTTTGTGGGTTAGTATTTACAATTATGAATATTTTTATAGTAAAAAATTTTAAATGGTTTCTAATCATTTTTTAATTTTAAACAAAGGATTAATTAAAAATAGAAACATAAAATTTAGTTGTAATTCTAATTGAACAGAAAATATCTAAGGGAGTGAATTATTTGAAGCTGAAATTTAATGTTTTTAAAGGTATGTTTAATTTTATAAAGCACAAAAAGAAAATAGTAGCTATTGTATGTATTATAGCAGTAGGTGGAGTATCTTTTTATTCTGTAAAAGCAAAAACATCTTCACAGGTTATTGAGAGAATACCTTCAACAACAGTGCAAAAAGGTGATTTAAGTAAAAGAGTTTCTGCAACAGGAACAGCCAGAGCGGCAGACGAAAACTCTATATTTATAGAGCTTTCACAGGAAGTTGATGAAGTTTTTGTTGAGGTTGGTGACCAAGTAGAAGAAGGGCAGCTTCTTGTAACATATGATATTGCAGATACAAAAAAGGAGCTTGAAAACAAACTTAAACAAGCTCAGATAAACTATGATAATGCTTTAATATCCCTCAATGAAATAGCAGAACCGGCAACAGGTGCAGAGCTTATAGATTTACAAAATCAAGTTATTTCAGCACAAAAAAATATTGATGATACAAAAACAGAAATACAAAACACAGAGACCAAAATAGCTCAAGCAGAGAGAGACCTTGAGACTACAAAAACAACAATGGAAAATAATGAAAAACTCTATGAATTGGGAGGAATAAGTAAGGATACTCTTGATAGTTCAAAAAATGCTTATGAAGATGCACTTACAAGTTTAGAGGAGATGAAACAGTCAAAAACTGCTCTTGAAAATTCCCTTGAGTCCCTTGAACTTAATCTTGAAAAAGCTAATTTGAATTTACAAACAGGTACAGACAAACTTTCTGACTCATCAAATGCTAATAACTATGAAAAACAAAAAAATTCTCTTGAAACAGCCCAGATAAGTATTGATGAAGCTCAGGAAGATATCAATAAACTTACAGATGCAACATACAGCCCAATATCAGGAACAGTAATAGAATGTAATGCTGTTGAAGGTCAGATGTTGACAGATAGTACAGTAATGATGACTATTGCAGACCTTACAAATATTGACCTTGATGCATCTATATCAGAGTATGACATATCAAATATAAAAGTTGGACAGAAAGTTGAAATAACATCAGACGGTATTGAAGGTAAAGTTTATACAGGTACAGTAAGAAAAATTGAACCTGTTGCTTCTTCACAGGGTACATTTAGTGGTGAAGAAACAGTTGTACCTGTTGTTATACATATGGATGACCCAGATGAAAGAGTTATGCCAGGAATAAGTTTTGATATTGAGATAATAACAGAAGACCTTTCTGACGTAAGCTATATTCCTATATCCTCTGTAAGTAAAGATGATGAGGGAAACACATTTGTATATACAGTTAATGAAAATGATATTCTTGAAAAAACAACTGTTGAACTTGGAACATATAGTGATATGTATGTTGAGCTTGTAAGTGGTCTTTCAGAAGGTGAAAAGATTGTTGAGACAATAGCTGATGACATGAAAGAGGGAACTTCTCTGTCAGATTATAAGACTGAAATAACAGTCAATAGCAATGAAGAACAGGAAAGCTCAATTATGGAAAATATGGGCGGTGCTAGTATGCAAGGAATGCCTTCTGGAGGAATGCCAGCTGGTGGAGGAATGCCTTCAGGTGGTGGCAGAGGCGGAATGAGATAAGGAGGTTTTGTTTATGGAAATGCTGAGACTTGAAAATATATATAAACAGTATAATCAGGGTGAATTGTCCGTTACAGCATTAAACAATATAAATCTTACTGTATCTGAAGGTGAGTTTGTTTCTATAATGGGCAGTAGTGGTTCTGGAAAATCTACAATGATGAATATTTTAGGTTGTCTTGATAGTCCAACTAAGGGATTGTATTTTCTTGAAGGTGAGGATGTATCAAAATATAATGACTCAAAACTTGCTGATGTTAGAAATAAAAAAATAGGCTTTGTTTTTCAGTCCTTTAACCTTCTTCCTAAAATGACAGCTATTGAAAATGTTGAACTTCCTATGGTATATGCCAATGTACCTATAAAAGTACGTCATGAAAGAGCAAAAGAAGCCTTAAAAAAAGTTGGTCTTGAAAAGAGAATAAATCATAAGCCTAATGAACTTTCAGGAGGTCAAAGACAGAGAGTTGCAATAGCACGAGCTCTTGTAAATGACCCAGCAATAATAATGGCTGATGAGCCTACGGGAAATCTTGACTCAAAATCAACTTTTGAGATTATGGAAATTTTTCAAAAACTTAATGATGAAGGAACAACAATAGTTATGGTTACTCATGAGCCTGATGTTGCCACATATACAAAGAGAATAGTTACTTTTAAAGACGGAAATATAATAAGTGATGCTCCTGTTCTTGAAAGAACAATAGCTGGGGAGGGAGTTAATTGAATATATATGAATGTATAAAATCCTCTTTCAGAAATGTTTTTTCAAACAAGATGAGGACAATACTTACCATGCTTGGTATAATTATAGGTATAAGTTCGGTAATACTTATTGTTTCAATAGGAAATGGAAGTCAAGCTGCCATAGAGGAGGAGTTTGAGTCTTTTTCCGCAGGAAGTTTGACTGTAAGCATGACAACATCAACAGATATAGAGACAAGAGATATGCTTACAATGGATGACTATGAGATTTTAAAGGATATAGAGGGAGTTTCATATGTTTCACCTAATTATAGTGGTAGCAATACATATATAAAACTTCTTGACCCTAAAGAGACAAAAAGTGCTTCTGTAAGCGGTGTTACTTATGATTTACAATATATAGATAATCCTAACATACTTTATGGAAGATATATTTCAAAAAACGATGTTGATATGAAAACTAATGTGGCTGTTATAAATGACACTACAGCTTTAAAAGTTTTTGGAAAAGTGTCTGAAGATGTTATAGGAGAACAGATTTCATTAAAAACTTGGAAAGGAACAAGCAAATTTTCTGTAATAGGAATAGTTGAAAATACAAATGCCAGTACAGAAACAGCATATAGTGATGAATATCCTGAAACTGTATTGATACCTATAAGTACAGCTATGAAACTTTACGGAGTTGATTATGTACTTGGATTTAAGGTTCTTACAGAGGATACAGACAATCTTGATTATATGAAAATGATTATAACATCTGTTCTTGAGAAAGAGCATAATAATCAAGATAAATATTATATACAGGATTCTGCTGAAATGGTTGAAAGTATAAATTCAATACTTTCTTATGTAACTCTTTTCATAAGTTTTGTTGCTGGAATATCTCTCCTTGTAGGTGGCATAGGTGTTATGAACATCATGATGGTTACCGTTACAGAAAGAACAAGAGAAATAGGTATAAGAAAATCAATAGGTGCAAAAAACAAAGATATAAGAATACAGTTTATTGCTGAGGCTGTTATACTTACAGGTACAGGAGGACTTTTAGGTCTTTTCTTTGGATATATAGGTGCTGTTATTGTAGGAAATATTGTTGATATAGAGCCGGTTATGTCTATAACATCAATAATTGTTGCTGTTGGAATTTCAATGGCAATAGGTATAATATTTGGTGTTACTCCTGCAAATAAAGCGGCAAAGCTTGACCCTATTGAGGCTTTAAGATATGAATAATTTTGAAAAGAGGTAATTTTTATGGATAGTGTAAGGGTTTTAATTATAGAAGATGAAGTTAAATTGGCAAGATTTGTTGAGTTGGAACTCAGATATGAGGGCTATGATGTTACAGTTGTTCATAATGGAAGAGAAGGACTTGAAACATTTCTTTCTGGAAAATTTGACCTTATTCTTCTTGACCTTATGCTTCCAGGTCTTAATGGCATAGAGATATGTAGAAGAATAAGAAAAACATCTGATGTTCCAATAATAATGCTTACTGCAAAAGATGAAGTTATGGATAAAGTTTCAGGATTGGACAGTGGTGCTGATGATTATTTGACAAAACCTTTTGCCATAGAGGAACTTCTTGCGAGAATGAGAGTTGCCCTTAAGCACAGTATAAAAAAAGAAGATGAGAAAAATATAATAACCGTTGGAAATTTTACAGTTGATGCAGATAAAAGAATTGTAAAGGTTGACTCTGATATAATCGACCTTACAAAAAAAGAATTTGAGCTTCTTTTATACCTTGTAAGAAATAAAAATATAGTGCTCTCAAGAGAACAGATATTGAATTCTGTTTGGGGATATACATATATGGGAGAGACTAATGTTGTTGATGTTTATGTCAGATATCTTCGCTCAAAGCTTGATGAAGTTTACGATATAAAATATATACATACCGTAAGAGGAGTGGGATATATTGTTAAAGATGAAGAAGATTAAAATTTTTAAAAACATGACCATAGCCAAAAGAGTCACACTCCTCTATGGCAGTATGTTTTCAATAACAATAATAATAATAAGTGCTATACTTTGGAGTAATGCCTCAAATATAAGTCAAAGTATAGTTAAAAATGAGCTTGATGAAGCAGTATCTGACATTAAACAATATATATCTGAAAATGATACATTGACTGACGAAGGCATGGAGGAAGCTCTTAAAAATAAATCTGTCTTTGCCACTGTAACAGATATTACAGACATGGTTAAAAAATTTGAAATGCCTTCTTTTATGGTAAAAGATTTAGATGATAATGTTCAACAGACAAGTAATTTTCCTGAAAATGATTATATAAAAAATTCTTCAGCTGTACCAAAAGAGCCAGCAAAGAGAAATGATGATTTTAAAATGATATATATTGGTGATACAGAATATATGCTTTTAAATGATGAATATATGGATAATGGCAGAAATTATAGAATAGATGTTTTTACAGAAAATATAGATGATAGAAAATATATGACTGTTTTAACAATAAAACTTATTGCCATGGATTTTTTTGGAATACTTATTGCTTTTCTTCTTGCAAGATATATAAGCAGTGTAATGCTTAAGCCTGTTAATAATATAAGAACAACTGCTGAGAGAATATCTGTTGAAGATTTGAGCCAGAGAATATCTATTGATGGTCCAGATGATGAGCTTAAAGAGCTTTCTATAACATTTAATTCAATGATAGATAGATTGGAGAGTTCTTTTAAAAGTCAAATTCAGTTTGTTTCTGATGCTTCCCATGAACTTAGAACTCCTATAAGTGTTATACAAGGATATGCCTCTTTGATGAATAGATGGGGGAAAACAGACCCTGTTGTTCTTCAGGAGTCTATCGACTCTATAATAAGTGAGACAGAGCATATGTCAGAGCTTGTAAAAAAACTTCTTTTCCTTGCCAGAAGTGACAGAAAGACAGTTAATGTAAAGAAAGAACACATAATTTTAAATGATGTAGTATCTGATATTGTAAAAGATATAGAAGTTATGGAGACGGGAAAAGAAATTGTCTTTGAGAGAGGGGAAGATGTTCATATTTTTGCTGACAGTGACCTTATAAAACAGCTTGTTTGGATATATGCTGAAAATGCAATAAAATATACAAAGGATAATGGAAAAATTACTTTTAGAATATATAAAGATGAAAAATATGGATATTTTGATATAGAAGATAATGGAATTGGAATTGATGAAAGCGATTTGAAAAATATATTTGATAGATTTTATAGAGCTGATAAATCAAGAAATAAAGATATACCAGGAACAGGACTTGGTCTTTCAATAGCAAAATGGATAATTGAAAATAATAATGGTGAAATAGAAGTGAAAAGTAAAATTGGTGAGGGAAGTGTTTTTATAAATAAATTTCCTCTTGATGATATGAAAGAAGGCGGAATATGAAAAAAAAGTTACTTGTAGTTGTTATGGCTCTAAGCTGTATGTTTTCTAATATAACTGTTTTTGGTGCTGATGAAACTTTAGAAAGTACCAATGTATTTTCATTTGTAAATGAACTTGAAATCACATCAAATGACACAAGAGAAAATCTTGATATAGATACAGCTACTGAAATGGCACTTAAAAATAGTACAGAGCTTAAAACAGCAAATCTTTCTCTTGAGGTTTCTGAAAAACAGCTTGAAAGTTCACAAAATACAGTTGATTATAATACAGGTTCAAATGGACTTCAAAGTATTTTAAGTCTTATAAAAAATCAGACATCATATAAGAATTCAGAGGAAGAAAAGGCTGTAACTGAGCAAAAAATAGCCTATGAAATGGAACAATCTTTTATTGAGATTTTAAATCTTGAAAGAGATATTGAAATCAGTGAAAGAAATATTGATATTCAGGAGAAAAACTTAAATATTTCAAGAGCTAAATATAATATGGGACTTTTATCTAAGCAGGAATTAAATGAAGCTGAAAGTAGTTTTGAAAAATCAAAAGAAAGTATTGAAACACAGAAAACAAATCTTAAAAATGCCTTTAAAAATCTTAATATAATAATAGGTGAGAGTGATACATCAAAGGAATATAATATTTTAATTGATGTTGAATATAATCCTTTAGAGATTGAAACATCTATTGAGACTTATGCAGAGGCTAGAACATTAGAGTCAGTTTCAGTAAAAAATGCAGAGAGAAATTTGCAAGTTACAAAACAATCTTATGTTGTTGAACAGGTAAGTGATACAGGTACAACAGTTTCACTTATGCAGGCTGAAAACAGTGTTTCCACATCAGAAATGAGTCTTTCTGATATGAAAGAGAATATGGAAAATCAGATTGTAAATCTTTATAATACAATAAAATCCCTTGAGACAAGTATTGAAAACAATAAAAAACAACTTTCTGATTTAAACAAAAATCTTGAAATTGCAAAACTTAAATATGATATAGGCTCTATATCAGAAATAGAGCTTTTACAGGCTGAAAATCAAGTGGCTGAAATGGAAAACACTATTATAGAACAAATATATCAGCATAGCCAAAATATAAAACAGTTTGAGAATGTAAATTTATTGTAATTGTTATTGACAAAGATTTTTTTTAATGATAAAATACCTTACATCAAATGAATATATTTTGATATTAAAAGGGAGTAGTGCAAATATACCATCAACATACCCGATAAGAATTTATGTGTTTTATCTGGTGGTATATGCCTTAATTAAGGTTACAAGACTTTTGATATGGTTTTATAATCATATCAAAAGTCTTTTTTTTTAAAATTTTTATGTACATAAATTAAATTTTTAAGCTAAAAATGTAAATACTAAAAAAGAGAGGTGCTTTTATGAAAGATTATTATAATTATGAAAAAGAAAAGATACTAAATGAATTTGAAACACAAAAAAATGGTATTTCATCAAAAGAGGCAGTAAAAAGACTTGAAAAGTATGGCAAAAATGAAATACAAGAGGGAGAAAAAAAGAGTGTATTAAAAATATTCCTTGAACAGTACACAGACTTTCTTGTAATAATACTTATTGCTGCCGCTGTAATATCAGCCTTTTTAGGAGATATTGAAAGCTCTGCTGTAATATTTGTAGTAATCACAATGAATGCTATCCTTGGAACAGTTCAGCAGATAAAAGCTGATAAATCCCTTGAAAGTCTTAAGGCTCTTTCATCTCCTATTGCTAAAGTTATAAGAGATGGAGAGAAAATAAGTATTGATTCAAAAGATGTTGTTCCCGGAGATATAGTTATTGCTGAAGCTGGTGACTATATATGTGCCGATGGTCGTATACTTGAAAACTATAATATAAAAGTTGATGAAAGCTCATTAACTGGTGAATCAATAAGTGTTGAAAAAGAGGATTGTGAAATTTCTGGTGAAGTTCCTGTGGGAGATAGAAAAAATATGGTATTCTCAGGAAGCTTTGTAACATACGGTAGAGCCGAATTTGTTGTTACAGGAACAGGAATGGACACTGAACTTGGAAAAGTTGCTAAACTTTTGAAAGATACAAAGACAAAGAAAACTCCACTTCAACAGAATTTGGATAACTTCGGAAAAAAACTCTCAATTATAATACTTATAATATGCGGTATACTCTTTGCTGTAAGTATTGTGAGAGGTGATGAGGTTATTGATGCCTTTATGTTTGCTGTTGCCCTTGCTGTTGCAGCTATTCCAGAGGCTTTAAGCTCTATTGTTACAATAGTTTTATCTTTTGGTACTCAGAAAATGGCAAAAGAAAATGCCATAGTAAGAAAACTTCACGCTGTTGAAGGTCTTGGAAGTGTATCAATTATATGTTCTGACAAAACAGGTACTTTGACACAGAATAAAATGACTGTCAAAAAATATTCTGTAAATAACACTGTTATTGATGAAGATAAATCAGATTTCTCAAATAAAGATGAAAGAGAAATACTTTATATGTCAATGCTCTGTAATGATGCTGAAAATAAAGATGGAAATGAAATAGGTGACCCAACTGAAATAGCTCTAATTAATTTTGGTGAAAAATACGGTTATGACTATATTGAAGCTAGAAAGAATTATCCAAGAATTGGAGAAATTGCCTTTGACTCTGATAGAAAACTCATGTCAACAGTAAATGTTGTTGATGGCAATAAAACAATGATTACAAAAGGTGCTGTTGATGTTTTAATGAACAGAGTTAAATATATAGTAAAAAATGGTGAGATTGTAGATATTACTGATGAGGATAAAAATGAAGTTTCAAAAATAAATGAAAACTTCTCAAAAAACGGTCTTAGAGTTCTTGCCTTTGCTAAAAAATATGTTGATAATGAAAATATAGGTCTTGATGATGAAAACAATATGATATTTGTAGGTTTAATATCAATGATGGACCCTCCAAGAGTTGAGTCAAAAGATGCTGTATCAGAGTGTATAAGTGCTGGAATAAGACCTGTTATGATTACAGGTGACCATAAAGTCACAGCGGCAGCCATAGCAAAAGAAATTGGAATAATTAAAAATGAGAGTGAAGCTGTTGATGGTGCTGAAATTGATAAAATGACAGATGAAGAACTTCAAAATTATGTTGATAAAATATCTGTTTATGCCAGAGTTTCTCCAGAACATAAAATAAGAATAGTTAGAGCTTGGCAGAATAGAGGAAATATAGTTGCCATGACTGGTGACGGTGTAAACGATGCCCCAGCTTTAAAACAGGCTGATATTGGTGTTGCTATGGGTATAACAGGAAGTGAAGTTGCAAAAGATGCAGCAGATGTTGTTCTTGCTGATGATAACTTTGCAACAATAGTTAAGGCTGTTGAGAACGGAAGAAATCTTTATATAAATATCAAAAACTCAATAAAATTCTTGCTTTCAGGTAATACAGCCGGTATACTTGCTGTTTTATATGCTTCATTGGCAGGTCTTGCAGTTCCTTTTGCACCTGTTCATCTTCTCTTTATAAACCTTCTTACAGACAGTTTGCCTGCCATAGCTTTAGGTGTTGAACCTCATTCAAAATCAGTTATGAAAAATAAGCCACGTCCTGTAAATGAGTCTATACTTACAAAAGATTTTATAATTGATGTTGTAAGAGAAGGTATTGTTATATGTATAGGTACAATGGCAGCTTACTATGTGGGATTAAATGCTTTAGGTGCTGGTGGAGCAATGACTATGGCATTCTCTACACTCTGTCTTTCAAGACTTATACATGGTTTCAACTGTAAGTCAAAAGAACCTGTAATATTTACAAATAAAATGTTTAACAATATTTATATTTGGGGTGCTTTCTTTGTAGGTTTTATACTCTTAAATATTGTACTTTTAGTTCCTGCACTTTTTGGACTTTTTGAGATAACTCCTTTAAGCACAAATCTTATTTTGACAATATACGGAATATCACTCCTTACATTTGTTGTAAATCAGATTATAAAATTTGTTATATGTAAAATTAAATAATGTTAAAAGATGTTAAAAATTATTAAAAAAGCCGCAGTTTTTATAACTGCGGTTTTTTCTCTTTGAATTTTATAAAAGGTATTTTACTTTCTGATATTAAAAGTCCCATGAGAGTAAGTATTGTTCCTATAATAGCCATAGGTGTTATTTTTTCATGTAGTATTATTACAGATGTAACTATTGTTATTACAGGTATTGCATATATATAAATACTTGTCTTTAATGCACCTAAAATATTTACAGCACAGTTCCATGTGACAAAACAAGCGGCTGAAGCCCCAAAACTTAAAAATATAAGATTTGACAAGTTTACAGGTTTTATTATTAATTGTAAATCCATTGAGAAATCAGAAAACATTACAACAGGTATCATAAATATTATACCATAAAAGAAAGTACGTCTTGTTGTCTGTATTGTGTTGTATCCCAAAGCTCCTATTTTTCTTGTTATTATAGAATATATTGCCCAAACGAGAGCTGCCAAAACAGCTAAAATATCTCCTTTTGGATTTAATGAAAGCTGTTGATCATTGAAACTTATAATAAATATTCCTGTTATGGCAAATAAAAATCCTAAAAAGAAGCTTATTTTGAGATGTTCCTCACCTTTAAGGAATATATGAGATAAAATAGCTGTAAAAAATGGTGATACAGCAACTATTACACCTACATTTGAAGCCATTGTATATGTAAGTGCTATGTTTTCTAAAAGATAGTAAAGACATATACCTGTAAGTCCTGCACCTATAAATAAAATTTCTTCTTTTATGTTTTTAATCTTTAAAAATTTTGGATAAGCAATAAAAAGTGCAATAAATCCAGCTATAAATCTAAAGAAAAGTATTTCAACAGGGTTAAAATCTTTTAATAAAACTTTTGTTGATATAAATGTTGTACCCCAAACAATAACTGTTATAGCTGCCAATATATGACCAAATATATTTTTTGACTGCATATAATTATGTCCCCCTTAAAATGTAAAAGTGAAAATTAAGACAAGTATATCATTACATTTAATATATATCAAATATTTTAAAAATTTTTATATAATTTTGAAACATAATAATTTTAAAAGGCGTCAGTAATGTATAAAGGAGGGATTTTATGAAAAAATTGTTTAAAAATGTTATATCATTATTTTTAGTTATGGTGTTTTTGGTAGGCTCTTTAAATGTCTATGGAATGGAAGGTGAAAGTGATAGGTTATACCTAAACGATATCTCAAAAAAGGTTTCTGAAATTGCTATGGAAAATGGTGAGACTTTGAGAGATTTCAAAATTGAAGACATTAATATTGCCAATGCTGTATTAAATGCAAGATATGATATAATTATAAACCGAGGTATCAATATTTATCATGATGTGTATTATTATGAAATGAGAAAATATATAAATGACAAAAAGGGAGATTTTAAAGATGACAGTAATAAAACAATCGCCCAAATGATAATGCATTCAACAAATTCTGGGAGAGATGCAACTTGTATAGGTGGATATAACTTAATAGAAAAACTTTCTGATTTTGACACAATAAAAAATGAAGGAATTGAAACAGTTTGTACAGTTTTATATGCTTTAAATTTAGGAAACTATGAAAGAACAGATTTGAAAGAAAACAGTATAAATTATATATTAAATTATGATTATAAAGATATAAATACCCTTGGAAAAGCATTGATTGTTTTATCCAATTTCAGCGATATACCTGAAGTTAAAAGTTTTATTGATAAAAATATTGAAAAAATGTACACAGCCAATAAAAATAACATAAATGAAATATCAATAGCAGCAACAGCCCTTTGTTCAAACGGTATTGACTGTTTAAAAGATGAAAGACTTTCTGTTAATGGTGTTGATGTTTTGGATTATATATATAACACTTACAATACAAATAAAATTATATATGATAATGAAACAAAATCTTTAGTTATAAATTGTCTTTTGTCATATAAGAGTATGAAATCAAATGGAAACTATACTTTAAATCTCAAAAAAGATAACAACAATCTTACAACAGAAACTATAAATTATATAAATAATAATAGTGAAATATCTAAACATTGGTCAAAAGACAGCTTTTTAAATCTTTTAAAAATAGGTGCTGTTGATTATAAAATGGGAGACAGTATAAATGTTGATTTACCTGTAACAAGAGGTGAGTTTGTATACTGGCTTTCAAATAAAATGGGTTGTGATAAAGTAGCTACAAATGATTTTAATGATGTTCCATTAGATTATAAATATAATAAGGATATAGGCGGATTTATTAAAAAAGTTGTAAAAGATAAATATACACCAGAACAGTATATTGAGTTAAACTCTGTTATGGATAAATTTTTTGGAAAAAATTTTAGACCTGATGATTATATAACTCGTGAGGAAGCAGCCTTTTTGATTTACTGTTCAGAGGGCTTATTAAATTTAAATTATGCTGATTATGATACAGACAATTCTATATCATCACGTATTTTAGATTACAATGAATGTAATGATAAATATAAAGATGCAGTTTTATATTGTATTGATAAAAATATTATGACTGGAAGAAACGGAAAAATGATGCCTAAAAGTTATATGACTTTAGGAGAGGCTTTTGTTGTTATAAATAAGTAATTAAATATTTTGAATATGCCTGTTTTTTACTGCATATATTTTAATTGTAGGGATACATTTCAAGGAGGATTAATAATCTATGGAACAGTATGATATTTACAAGGATATAGCAGAAAGAACAGGTGGAGATATATATTTTGGTATAGTTGGACCTGTTAGAACGGGAAAATCTACATTTATAAAAAGATTTATGGAGCTTTACGTTTTGCCAAATATTGAAAATACATATACAAAGGATAGGGCGAGAGATGAGCTTCCCCAATCTTCAGCAGGAAGAACTATAATGACAACAGAGCCTAAATTTGTTCCCAATGAAGCAATAGAGATAAATATAAATGATAATACAAAATTTAAAGTAAGGCTTATTGACTGTGTAGGCTATATTGTCCCCGGCTCAGAAGGTTATCTTGACGGTGATGAACCTAGAATGGTAAATACACCGTGGTCTGAAAATCCTATGCCTTTTACACAGGCGGCTGAAATGGGAACAAAAAAAGTTATCACAGAACATTCCACAATTGGTATAGTTATAACTACTGACGGAACTGTTACAGATATTCCAAAGGAAAACTATGAGGAGGCAGAAGAAAGAGTAATAAATGAACTTAGAGAGATGAAAAAGCCTTTTGTTGTACTTTTAAATTCATCAAAGCCTTATTCTGAAAATACGAAAGAAATGGCAAATGAAATGCATGAAAAATATAATGTGCCTGTTTTACCTGTAAACTGTGCCTCCCTTAAAACAGAGGATATAAAAGAGATTATTGAAAATATACTTTATGAATTTCCTGTAAGGGAAATAAAAATGAATATACCTAATTGGGTACAGTCTTTAAGTGATGACCATTGGCTTAAAAGCGATATTATAAAAAGTGTAAGAAATATAATGTATACTGTTGATAAACTTAGGGATATTAAAAATTTTGCTGAAAGTTTTGGAGAAAACAGTTATGTAAAAAAATCTTATATAAATTCAATAGAGCCGGGAAAGGGCACTGCTGATATTGATATTGCCCTTGATGACAGTCTTTTCTATAAAATTATAAGCGAGACAACAGGAATGGATATTGAGGACGATTGTAGCCTTATATCAAAAATAAAAATGCTTTCTGATGTTAAAAAAGAGTATGATAAAATAGAGCAGGCTCTTATTGATGTGAAAAGAAAAGGCTATGGTATTGTTTCTCCTGTATTTGATGATATAAAACTTGAAAAGCCGGAAGTATTTAAACAAGGTCAAAGATTTGGAATAAAACTTAAGGCAAAAGGCGAGTCAATACATATGGTGAAAGCTGATATTGAGACAGAAGTGAGCCCTATAATAGGCAGTGAGGAACAATCAAAAGAGTTTATTGATAATATACTTAAAGAGTATGATGAAAATCCGGAAAAAATATGGGAGCTTAATATTTTTGGAAGGACATTAAATTCTATGGTAAATGAGGGTATGCAAAATAAAATTTATAGAATGCCAGAGGACGCTCAGCTTAAACTTCAAGAAACTTTACAGAAAATAGTTAATGAAGGCAGCGGCGGACTTATATGTATAATACTTTAGTATATTATAAAGGTTTTTCGTATATATTGCGGGAAACCTTTATTTTTATGGTATAATTTTATATGAGGTGATAGTGTTGGTATTTGGAAAGTACAATTTTGATGTTAATGAAAATGATATTATACTTGACGACGGAAAGTGTATACAACTTATAACAAGACAAGAAGGATATATGTGGACAAAACGTATACCTGTTGCTACATTGAAATATCTTGATGAGCTTATAAATAAGGGCGAAGTATACACAAATGATGAACTTAAAGCTAGAGCAAAAAAAGATTATCCAACAATAGAAAATCCTGTTTATTGGAAATTTACATTGGGTAAAAAAATAGTTAGTGTTATTAGTGATACAAAATCTTTTGTTTATTGCAATAATTCATCAGGAGGTTTTACTAAAGGCAAAAAATATGATATAAAATCTGTTGAAGGCGGAATAAAAGTTATAAATGACAGTGGGAAACAGGTTATACTTGAATTGTCTGATAAAGATTTTTCATATTTTATAAATGTAAATAATGATATAGATATTAAATTATAAATAACAAAAAGGGATAATCAAAAGATTATCCCTTTATTTATTAAAACATATTTATGACGGTATGAAAAGATTGTCATCCATACCATCATCTGTATTCTCAGGTATAGTTTCATCCGGTTCGGGAGGTTTCGGAGTAGTTTCAGTATTATTAGAGTTATTGTTATTGCTGTTGTTACTGTTATTATTAGAATTATTATTTTCAGTATTGTTGTTATTTTCGTTATTATTATTTTGATTTTCACCATTTTCAGTATTATTTTCTTCTCCCGGAATGAAAAGGTCTTCATCGCTAGGAGGAGTATTATCAGCAGTATGAGTTGTACATACATTGTTTACATTCATACCGTTTGGTGAATTTATAACATTACCACTTCCGTCAACAGCAAGAGCAACACTCTTTACACTATCAGCAGGACAATATTCATTTGCTATCATTCCTGTTGATGTATCTATACGATATATTTTGTGTATATCACAAGTTTCTGAAGGAATATCGCCACTTGCAACAACAGAACCTGAATTGAAATAGTCAAGTTCACAAACTCCTGGTATAGCTTTTTTACCTGAAACAGTACAAAGTTTGTCTGGTTCTTCTTTTTCTTCTGTACTTACATTAGGTATATTAGCTCTTTCAAAGGCTTTATCTGGCAATCCTTCATGGACTTTTTCCATAACTTCTCTCCAAAGTATGAGATGATAACTCTTATCATAAGTCATTGATTTTTGGATATCATATCCAAGCCATATACCGGCACAGTAATAAGGTGTATATCCTACAAAAGTAAGGTCTTTATTATCATTTGTTGTACCTGTTTTTCCGGCTATATGCATATCCATGTTTTGGAAGTTTGCTAAACGACCTGTTGCACTTCCTCCACCTGTAATAACATCTTGCATCATGTCAGTGAGCATAAGAGCTGTTGATTTCTTCAATACAGTATGACTTTCAGGTTCTTTTTCAAGGAGAACTTCACCATCATGGTTAAGTATCTTTGTGTAGAATATAGGTTCATTATATACACCATCATTTGCTATTGCTGAATATGCAGCTGTCATTTCAAGTACAGAAACACCGTTTGTAAGACCACCAAGAGCCATTGAAGGAACTTTGTCATCTTCAACAAGTGATGTAAATCCGAATTTTAAAAGATAGTTATAAGCATTATCAACTCCAACATCTTCCACAAGAGTTTTTACTGCTACAACGTTCATAGAGTCTCTTATAGCTTCTCTAACTGTTACAGCACCTAAAAATGTTCCGTTCCAGTTTCTTGGAGAATAGCCGTTTATTGTGTAAGGCTCATCTATAAGTATTGAATTAGGTGTTAAAAGTCCCATGTCTATGGCTGGACCATAAACTGCTAAAGGTTTGAAACTTGAACCTGGTGAACGATAAGCATCAGTTGCTCTGTTAAATACAAGGTCACCTGGTTTCTGTCCTCGTCCTCCCACAAGAGCTTTAACCTGTCCTGTGTGATAGTCCATTATAACCATAGCAGACTGTAATGACTCTGTTATTGTAAGTTTATCAAGAACCATTTCATTTGTATCATTTAAAACTTCGGCTTTAACTTGTTCTGCAAAGGCTTCCGCTTCTTCTCTTGTCTTTACAGTTGTACGTTTTGTATGGTGAGTTTGTTCTTCACCGTCTATCGGTTTTACAGATATAGTATACTCAACATCAAGAGTGTTTCCCTTAGGAGGGAAAAGAGAGTCGTCCATATAGGCTTCTTCCATTATATTTTGCATATTTGTATCAACTGTTGATGTAATTTGAAGACCACCACTGTATATAAGGTCGTAGGCTTGTTTTTCTGTCATGTTCTTTTCTTCCACAAGGTCCTCTGCTACTTCAACAATGAGAGCATCTACAAAATAACTGTGAAGAGCTTCTGTGTAGCCTTCACTACTTTTTCCTACAATTCTTGAATAAATATCATCATTTACGGCTTCGTCATATTCCTCTTGAGTTATATATCCTTGCTCAAGCATTTTTTGAAGTACAGTAAGTTGTCTTTCTCTGTTAAAATCAGGATGACTTACTGGTGAATATTTTGATGGGTTCTGAGTGATACCTGCTATACAAGCACTCTCAGCAAGATTAAGTTCACTTACACTCTTTCCAAAATAAAACTCTGCTGCTGCTTCAACACCATAAAGTCCATGATTTAATGGTATTGAGTTTAAATAAAGCTCAAGAATATAATCTTTTGCAGCTTCTTTTGAACCTAACTGTTTTTCAAACTCTTTTTCATATACAACAGCAAGATACTGTTCTTTTATTTTTCTTATTATTGTTTTTTCTCTTTTGTTAAGTACATTGTTTTTAATAAGCTGTTGAGTTAATGTACTAGCACCTTGAGAGAAGTTTCTCTCTTTGATATTGACAACAAAGGCACGCATTATACCTTTAATATCAATACCGCTATGACTGTAAAAACGCTCGTCCTCAATGGCTATAACAGCATGCTGTAAATCTTCCGGTATATATTCCAGTTTTACATATTCACGGTTTTCGTCACCATGAAGGGTATCAATCTCATTACCCTGTTGGTCGTAAATTGTGGAGTTATATGAACCCGGAGTTATGTCAGCAGTATTTATAGAACCTGTATTTTCGATAATTCCCATATATGCACCTAAAAATGCACCACCTACGGCAAAAATTCCTACTATAAATAGGATAAGGAATATTCTTAAAATTACACGTCCTATACTATTCTTTTTTCTTTTTTTCTTCTTCTTTTTATTACTGTTTGTCTGACGTTTTTTTCCGTCCTGAGAATAATTCATAGGTTGGAACCTCCTTTATACTCTGTTATTATAACAGATACAAAATAACATATAAAGTACTTTTATTTTAAGAATTTATGAATATTTCTAAAAAAATCACAGTTTTTATAATATATTCCCCATATTTTTTATGCATTCGGGACATATTCCGAAAAATTCTAAGTTATGACCTGTTATTATGCAACCTGTTTTTTGTGATATTTCATTTTCAAGACTGGCTATTGGACAGCTTTCCAAAAGTATTCTTTTATTACACAAAGTACATATAATACTATGTCTGTGGACTTTGTTTGCCATTGAAAAATATGCAATTCCGTTTTGATGAATGTTTTTTTCTATTATATTTTTTTCGCACAGTACATTTAAAGCCCTGTATACAGTAGATAGACTCATTTTTATTTCTGATTTTTCATGAATATACTCTGCTGTTACAGGAGAATTTGACTCACTTACAATTTTTAATATTATGTTTCTCTTTTTTGTTGATTTTAAAGATGCTTCTTTTAATATATTCTTTTCCATAAAAATAACCTCGATAAAAATCTTTTGTTTTTGTAAGAAAATTGTGATTTTATGTATCTAATAAATAGATATAGTTTTGGATTATTATACACTATAAAATTTTTGTGAGCAATTATATAATATTTCTATATATGATATGAGGAAGTGGATTTTATGGATAAAAGAAAATTATTTGTTTCAGGTATAAACATATTTATGTATTTTGTAAATATGATTGTTATATATTGTATTTATAATTATTATGGCAGATTTTATTGTAAAGATTTTATATCTATTATGATAGTGATTTCTGTTATAGGAGTTATTAATATTTTTTCTAGAAAAAATAAATCTGAAAAACAAAATAAATATAGTTGTATAATTGCTTTTTTATGTCTTATTGGAAGTATTACTTTTATATTTTTGATTGATAGACATTCTCCTGTTATATATATACTTTTATGTATTTCTGTTTTGTTTCTTTTGGATAGTTTTTTTAAATTAAAAATATTAAATGAAGAAAATATATTTGTTTTTATCATGATTATAGTTATATTTGTTGGAGCTTTTATATTTCCAAAAGTTAACAATATGTATACAATAAATAGGGTTGAGAAAACTATAAAAGAACAAGGATATGAAAATGTTCAGTATATTTCAATATTAAATAATACAGCTATAAAAATATTTTTTGATGAAGAAACTCATTTTGGAGCTTATTGCTTTAGAGCACGTAAGGGTGATAAGGAGTATGATATTATTGTAAATGTTGAAGGAGGTAAAATTATAGATTATTCCGAAGATGGAAGTAATGATTTTATGGATTTGCTTATTGAAGGGGAGGGGTAATTTATGAGAAATAAAAAAATTATATTAGTTTTAGGTATTGTTTTATCTTATATATTATTTATACTATGTAGTTTATATATTAAAAATAATTATGAAGGGGCTTTTGACTCATCTTCTTATGAATTTATAATTTATATACCAATAATATTTGGTATAAGTTATTTTAAATCCAATAAAAGAATGGAAAAAAGAAAAAATAGTGCTAATATAACAAGTATTATTTTTATTATACTTGTTGCTGTAATGCTTATTTTTATGTTATATGAACCTATAACTTACGTATACTTGACAATATGTGTTATTTATGTTTTAGGTTATGTTTTTAAAACAAAATGGTTTAAATATTTGGAAAATGAGAAAAATGGAAGTTTAGTTATGTTTATATTTGTATACATATTTACATCAGTTGTATATATGGCTTTTCCCCATATATGCGGGCTTAAAACAATAGAGGAAAGTAAAAGTATTATTGAAAAAAATGGATATGAAAATGTAAGGTATACACATTCAAACCATAAAGATGGTGAAAAATTTGATGACTATAATTTTTATGTTGATAATAAACAGGGTGAAACATTGCTTATAAAAATAAATTCAAAAACATCAGAGATAAGAGAAATACATATTGATTATAGAATGCTGGAAGAATAAACAGTGACAGTTGTGAGAGAGTTATTTTGTCAATAAATTCTAAAACTTTAGAAATAGAATAATAAAAAAGGGGATAAACTTTTAAAGTTTATCCCTTTCCATTAAAATAAATTAAAATCCGTAATCTTCACCAACAAGAATAACTTTTATTCTCTTAGCTGGTTTTGTAAGTCTTGTTATTACAATCTGTGAGCATATAGACTCCTGTGATTTACAGTTTTCACAAGCTCCAGTTACTGAACATCCTGTTTTTCCCATAAATCTCATCTGATTTATAGGTGCAGCTATTGTTCTTGCTCTAACTATTGCAGCGTCAATGTCTTTTGCAACTTTGTTCATACCTGCAATAACAAGCACATTTTTAGGTCCAAAACATATGGCAGCAACTCTGTTTCCATTTCCGTCAACATTTACAAGTTCACCGTCTTCAGAAATTGCGTTGGCACTTGTTACATAATAATCGCAAGTAAATGCTTTACGCATTATATCAGCTGATTCCTCAGGGCTTTTTGCCTGGTCTCTGTCATATGCTGTATAGTTTCCTTCGTTGAGAGCCTTTGCAAGTCCTAATTCTCTTACTGTAACACTGCCTCCCCATGTTACAGAGCTTCCCTCTGGAATAATTTCAAGAGCTTTTTTTAATGCTTCCTCTGTTGTTGGACAGTAATAAGCTTCAAAATGTCTGCTTTCAAGCCCTTTAATTACTTTCTTTGCAAGTAATTCATTTCTTTTCTCAAGTGGTGTTGCCATATTAATGACCTCCTTAAAATTTATTATTTTAATGGAATGAAGTGTCTTGTTAAATCTTCAAAAGTATCTCTTTCTCTAATAAGTACAACTTCATTGTTTTCTCTGATAAGTACTTCTGCTGGGCGAAGTCTGTTATTGTAGTTACTGCTCATAGCAAAACCATAAGCACCAGCGTCAAGAACGCAGAGTGTATCTTTTTCAAATATTTCAGGGAGAGTTCTATCTTTTGCAAGAATGTCTCCACTTTCACATATATTTCCTACAACAGTAACTGTCTCATCTTTTTCTGATTTAACATCAGATTTTCTAAATACTTCTACACCGTGATATGAATCATACATAATAGGTCTTTGTAAAACATTGAAACCTATATCTGTACCAACGAATTTTTTATCATGGTTGTATTTTACAGAGTGAACTGTACCAAGAATTACACTTGATTCTGCTGAAATATATCTGCCTGGCTCAATTCTGAATGTCACCTGACTACCATATTCCTCAGCAAATTTATAAAGTGCCTCATCAATATGTTTTCCAAGGTCTTTAAGGTCAAGAGGAGCTTCATCAAACTCTTTTTTGTAAGGTATACCAAATCCGCCACCCATATCTATGAATTTAAGATTTTCAAACTGTTTTGCAATTTCAAGAAGGGAAGCGATACTCTTTACAAAAGCCTCACCTGTCATGAAAAGTGAACCTATATGCTGATTTATACCTATAAGTTTAAGGTCATATTTTTTAAGTATCTCTTTAACCTGTGGTATAAATTCAGGGCTTACAGCAAATTTTGTTTTCTTTCCTGCTGTTACAACTTTCTCATGGTGTCCTGCACCTACACCTGGATTGAAACGGATTGCAACTTCTCCACCTGGATTAAGTCTTCCGTACTGTTCAAGCTGAGAGAGAGAGTCAACACTTGTTATAACGCCTTCTTTTATAGCATAGAGCATTTCTTCCTCTGATACGTTGTTACAGATATAGAAAATTTCGTGAGGCTCAAAACCTGCCATTTTCTCAACAAAAATTTCTCCTGGACTCATAGCATCAACTTCAAGACCTTCACTTTTTACAATCTGTAAAAATGCAAGATTTCCGTTTGCCTTAGCACTATAATCTACAACAAAATTAGGGTATGTTACAAGATTTTTAAGGTCACGGCATCTTTCACGTAAAATTCTTTCGTTATAAACATAAAGAGGAGTACCATATTTTTCTGCTAACTCTGTTGGGTCTACTCCCTGAAAAAAATTCATACTATCTGTTACTTTTGAATATACTTTTTGCATATTTTTCTCCTTTCGATTTTAAAAATTTTTATCTTTTGTATAAATATTTAATGTTTTCAATTTTTGAAAACATATTGGCAAATAATAAATCAACAATAGTAATAGATGCCATAGCTTCTGTCACAACAACAGCACGGGGAACTATTACAGGGTCATGGCGACCTTTAATATTTATATCTATATTTTCATTGTTTTTGTTTATGGTTTTTTGAGTTTTATGTATTGAAGGTGTAGGTTTGAAAGCTGTTCTTATTATTATTTCAGAACCATCACTCATTCCTCCTAAAATTCCTCCAGCATTATTTGAAAGTTTTGAAACTTTTCCATTATTATATTCAAAGAAATCATTATTTTCAAAACCTGTTGATTTGCTGGCATTAAATCCTGAACCTATCTCAACACCCTTTACAGCACCTATTGAAAACATAGCTTTTCCAAGGTTTGCGTCAAGTTTGTCAAATACAGGTTCTCCAATACCTTCAGGCATACCATATACAACTGTCTCTATTATACCACCAGCAGAATTTTCTTCACTCATACATTTGTTTAAAAATATAGAGGCTTTTTCTGCTGCATCTTTATCTGGCATAAAAAGAGGATTTTTTGATATTTCATCAAAATCAAATTTTTCTCTATCTATTGATATATTTCCTATTGAAACTGTATAGGATACTACTTTTATTCCTAATTCTTCAAGTATTTTTTTAGCAACAGCACCGGCTGCAACCCTAGAGAGAGTTTCTCTACCAGAAGAACGTCCTCCGCCTCTGTAATCTCTGAAACCATATTTTTTGTCAAAGGTATAATCAGCGTGTCCCGGACGATAGCATTCTGCTATTTGAGAGTAATCTCTTGAGCGTTGGTCTTCGTTAAATACCATAAGAGATATGGGAGTTCCTGTTGTTTTTCCCTCAAATACTCCTGACATTATATGTATTTTATCGCCTTCACTGCGTTTTGTTCCATAAGCATTTGAACCAGGTTTTCTTCTGTCCATATCTTTTTGTATATCTTCCTCAGTGAGAGATATACCGCTAGGACAACCATCAATAACTACTCCAAGTCCTTTTCCGTGAGACTCACCCCAAGTTGTTATTGTAAAATTTTTTCCGAAAATCGAGCCTGACATATATGCACCTCGCTTTTAATTTAATATAGAATGTATTGTAACACAAATACATACGTTTTTGTGCAAAAAAAATATCAAAAATTTTTATTATTTCATAAGACTTTTTTATAAAACTTTCGTTTATCTATGTGAAAAGATTAAAAACAGTCTTTTCACTGATGAAATGTCGTCAGAAATTTAATACCCCATTTTCAGAGTCGGAGCCCCCCTTTCAATCCGGCTCTGTTTTTTTGTTGAAAAAAATAGCTTGCTGTGATATATTTTACCTAAATATTAATTTGGGGGAAAGAAGGATTAAAAAATGTCAATAGAAGTTGTTAGGGAATATCTTAAAAATTACAACAGAGATAATGATATTATGGAGTTTGATGTTTCAAGTGCAACAGTTGAACTGGCAGCGGAGGCAGTTGGTGTTGAACCGGCAAAAATAACAAAAACTTTAGCCCTTAAAACAAAAGATGATGGTTGTATGGTTATATGTGTTGCTGGAGATGGAAAAATAGATAATAAAAAATTTAAAGCCGAATTTTCTATGAAAGCAAGAATGTTATCTCCTGAGGAAACTTTGGATAGGACAGGTCATGCAATAGGGGGAGTTTGTCCCTTTGGACTTCCTGAAGGTGTTAAAGTCTTTATGGATATATCAATGAAAAGATTTGATACTGTATATCCTGCTTGTGGTAGTAGTAACTCTGCCATAGCTCTTTCTTGTGATGAGCTTTTTGATATTTCTAAGGCTGAAAAATGGGTTGATATTTGTAAGGATTGGGAATAATAAAAAATAAAAAGACAGCAATAAGCTGTCTTTTTATTTTTAAAAATTTTATTATACGTGCTCTGCCATATAATGAAGAAGTCTTTCTGTTGTATCCCAACCAATGCAAGCGTCTGTTATTGATTTTCCATATACATGTTCTTCAACTTTCTGATTTCCTTCTTCAATGAAGCTTTCTATCATTATACCACGTACCATTTTATGAAGGTCTGTGTTTAATGTACGATTGTGAAGAATTTCAGCAACAATTCTAGGCTGCTCTGAATATATTTTCTTTGAGTTGGCATGATTTGCGTCAACTACTATAAATGGATTTTCAAGGTTGTGTTTATGATACATATCACATACAAGAGAAAGGTCCTCATAGTGGTAGTTTGGCATACTCTGACCATGTTTGTTTACAGAACCTCTAAGTATTGCATGAGCATATGGGTTTCCTGTTGTTGAAACCTCTTGGTCTCTGTAAAGGAATGTATGGCTTGACTGTGCAGCATGAATTGAGTTCATCATAACTGTAAAGTCTCCACTTGTAGGGTTTTTCATACCTACTGGCACATCTATTCCACTTGAAACAAGTCTGTGCTGCTGATTTTCAACAGAACGAGCACCTATTGCTATATATGTGAGAAGGTCATCTACATAAGCAAGATTTTCAGGATAAAGCATTTCGTCAGCAGCTGTAAGATGTGACTCTGAAATAGCACGAATGTGCATTTTTCTTAATGACTTTATACCTTTTAAAATATTAGCTCCCTTTTCAGGGTCTGGCTGATGAAGCATACCTTTATATCCTTCACCTGTTGTTCTTGGTTTGTTTGTGTATACTCTAGGTACAATGAAGAGCTTATCCTTTACTTCCTCATTGACTTTTGCAAGACGGGAAACATAATCGCAAACAGCGTCCTCATCACTTGCAGAACATGGTCCTATAATAACAACAAACTTATCGCTTTTGCCCTCAATTATTCTTTTAAATTCTTCATCTCTCTCAGCTTTTATCTTTTTGAGATTTTCGGGCATTGCAACTTCTGAAAGCATCTCCTCTGGAGATGGTATAACTTGTACACATTTGAAACTCATAATATTAAAATTCCTTTCTGAAAACTTCCCCCTGTTTTCAAAACAAGGATGTATTTACTAAAAAAAGTACATTTTATTACAATTATATATAAAAAAACTATATTGAAAAATGTCACTTTTAATAGTATACTCTATACTATATAAAAAAAACGTTGATTTTGCAATATTTTTAAATATTGTACTTAAAAAAATATTTTAATAAATCGAGGAAGATTTTTTTTCTTCCTTATTTTATTGGTAACAGGAGTGATTTATTATGTCAGATGATAAAAAAATAATATTCAGCGGAATGCAACCTTCAGGACTTATAACACTTGGAAATTATCTTGGTGCTTTAAATAACTGGACAAAACTTCAGGAAGATTACAACTGTCTTTATTGTATAGTTGATATGCATGCTATAACTGTAAGACAGGACCCTGCTAAACTTAGAAAACAGGCTAGGGATTTACTTATGCAGTATATTGCAGTTGGTCTTGACCCTGAAAAAAATATAATATACTATCAATCCCATGTTCCACAGCATGCTGAACTTGGTTGGATTTTAAATTGTTACACATATATGGGCGAGCTTAACAGAATGACACAGTTTAAAGAGAAATCAGCAAAACACGCTGACAATATAAATGCAGGTCTTTTCACATATCCTGTACTTATGGCTGCTGATATACTTCTTTATCAAGCTGACCTTGTTCCTGTTGGTGAAGACCAGAGACAGCATCTTGAAATTACAAGAGATATTGCTGGAAGATTTAATTCTGTTTATGGTGATACATTTAAAATTCCAGAAGGATACATTGGAAAAGTAGGTGCAAGAATTATGGCACTTCAGGAGCCTACAAAGAAAATGTCAAAATCTGATGAAAATAAAAACAATACAATAGCAATTATGGACGAGCCTGCTGTAATTATGAATAAAATTAAAAGAGCTGTTACAGACTCTGATAATCAGGTTCGTTTTAGTGAAGATAAACCAGGAATTTCAAATCTCTTAAATATTTATTGTGCTTCAACTGGTAAAACAATAGCTGAGGCTGAAAAAGAGTTTGAAAATGTGGGATATGGCACATTTAAAACAGCTGTTGGTGAGGCTGTTGTGGCAAACCTTGAGCCTATACAGGCAAAAGTTAGAGAACTTGAGAAAAATAAAGATTATATTGACTCAATAATAAAAATGAATGCTGAGAGAGCAGGAAGATTAGCTGATAGAACTCTTAGAAAAGTTCATAAAAAAATTGGTTTCCCAGCAAGAATTAAATAATTAATATAAAAAATAAAAAAGCAAGCCGGCTTATTTTTAGGTCGTTATATTTGATTATGAAGGTTTTTACCTTTTATAATAAATATCGAGATGTTCCTTGCATAACCATCTCGAAAATAAAAAACAGGGAGGAAAATTAAATGAATGAAATGGTTCGATACAGTGTTGTCGAAAACAAGAAACCACGAGAAATAGTTCTTCTAAAAGGTCACCCTTGTATATGGGGTAGATGTGCCTTTTGTGATTATATTGATGATAATTCCAAAAACGAAGAAGAAATGGCAGAATTTAATAGCGAAGTTTTAAAAAATGTTACAGGGTTTAAAGGTGTCCTTGAGGTCATAAACTCTGGCAGTGTTTTTGAACTTCCAAAGAAAACTCTTTTTGAAATTAAAGAGATAGTCAAAGAGAAAGGAATAAAATTACTGTTTTTTGAAAGTTATTGGTCATACAGAGACAGACTTGATGAAATGCGTCAGTTTTTCGGTGTGCCTATAATATTTAAAAATGGTGTTGAAACTTTTAATGACTATTTCAGAAACAATGTACTTAAAAAGGGAACTGTATTCAGTGGCCCTGAGGAAGTAGCAAAATATTTTGACTCTATATGTCTTATGGTTGGCATACAGGGACAGACAAAAGAAATGATTGATTATGATATGGAGTGCCTCCAAGAATATTTCAAGCATGGCTGTGTAAATGTATTTATTGATAATACAACCAATATAAAGGCTGATAATGAGCTTATAAAATGGTTTAGAGATAAATACAGCTATCTTGACGAAAACCCTAATATAGAAGTTTTGTGGAATAATACTGATTTTGGTGTAGGAGGTACATTATGATAAATTTAATTTCAAAAAAGAGAGTTTCTAGAAAAATTACTGCAAAAGATATTGCTATTACAGGTATAACAGCAGCACTTTATTGTGTTTTAACTGTTCTAATAGCTCCACTTTCATATGGCGCTATACAGCTTAGATTTTCTGAGATTATGGTTCTTCTTGCCTATATAAATCCTATATTTGCTCCAGGACTTGTTATAGGATGTATAATGGCTAACTGTTTTAGTCCATTGGGAATTATTGATGTTATTTTTGGTACAACTGCTACTATATGTACTATGTTTGCTATAACTCGCACAAAAAGTCTTTTTGTTGCTACATTATGGCCTACATTTTTCTGTTTCTTTGTAGGTATTGAACTTTATTTTGTTTCGGGATTACCTTTCGTTCCAACAACAGCCACTGTTATGATGGGTGAATTTGCTGTTGTTACTTGTATAGGATATCCTGTGTTTAAGTATATACTTAAAAATAAAAAAGTAATTGAAATATTAAAATAAATATAGGTTTTAAAAAGCTCGAATAATTAATATTATTCGGGCTTTTTTTATTATTAAAAATAAAAAAATATATTTTTTTAAAATTTTTGAAACAAATTATAAAGTATATGTATCTAATATATGAGTAAAACTGATTTCGGAAAGGAGGTAACAGTATTGGCTAAAGACATAATCAGGATAAGAGGTGTAAAAAAAGTTTTTCGTATGGGAAATGAGAGGATTTTTGCAGTTAATAACATTGACCTTAATATTGCTGAGGGAGAAATTTGTTGTCTTCTTGGAAAATCAGGTTCGGGAAAATCAACACTTTTAAATCTTTTAGCAGGTTTGGAGAAACCTACAAAAGGTGAGATTATAATAGCTAATAAGCACGTTGAGAGAATGAATGAAGAACAACTTGCACTTTTTAGACAGCAGAATATAGGCTTTGTTTTCCAGTCCTATAATCTTCTGTCAACTCTTACAGCTATGGAAAATGTAATGCTTCCCCTTATATTTGAGAGGGTTCCTAAAAAAGAAAGGATTGAGAGAGCTAAAAAAATGCTTGACGCTGTTGGGCTTAAAGAGAGAGCAAATCATAAGCCTAATGAAATGAGTGGTGGACAGCAACAGAGAGTAAGTATTGCAAGAGCTTTCATAAATAATCCTAGAGTTGTTTTTGCTGATGAACCAACAGGTAATCTTGACACAAAAACTACTTATGAAATGATGGACCTTATAACGGGAATGGCGAGAAAAAATAATCAGACACTTATAATAGTTACTCACGATTTGGAGATATCGGAATATGCTGATAGAATTATACATCTTTCTGATGGTGCCATAGAAAAAATCGAGATTAACCAAAGACCAACTTAAGTAGAGAGCGGAGGTATATTATGAAAAAAATTAAAAGTTTGTTGGGAATTGTTTTTACAATAATACTTGTCCTTCAAATGAGTATGGGAGGAATGGTAAGCGCTTTTGGTGCAGATGATGAGGTTATAGACAAAAGTGAATACATTCCAGAACTTATACTAACAAATGGTCCTGTTTTTGACATAAAGGGTGGTTCTAAAAATGAAATAAAACTTAACATAAAGAACCCTACACCTTATGCAGCTAAAAGCATAATTGTTCAAACAGAGCTTACAGATGTAACAGATAACCCTTTTAATATGTACATAGCAGGCAGTGACAATAAAATTACTACAATAGCTGGTCAGGGAGATAAAAATATAACTCTTGTTGTTGATGCAGACCAGACTGTTTCAAATAAAACTTACACTGCTAAAATTAATTATACATTCTTTAATACTTTTGGAAAGAAATTCACAGGAAGCTCCACAATATATTTAAAAGCACAGAGTGCAGAAGCTCCTGAGTTTGTTATACAGAATTTTAAAATGTCACAACCTTCAATTCTTCCGGGACAGACAGCAACAATAAGCTTTGATGTCTTTAATAAAGGAAGACTTTTGATGAATGATGTTTATGTGACTCTTGCAGACCTTGACCCACAGGGAATAAGTATAAACAATGGTACAAATACAAAAAATTATAAACAGATTTCAATAGGACATGCTCAGACTGTTTCATTTAATATTATAGCTAATGGAAGTATGAGTGCTGGAAATTATCCTGTTAAGGTTAATATTAAATGTAAAGATGTTGACGGAAAAGAGCATACTCTTGAACAGAGTTTCTTTATTTCTGTTGGAACAGGAAGTCCAACTGAAAAATCTTCTCTTGAAATAAGAAATATGGCAGAGCCTAGTGGTGTTTATGGTGTAAATCAGAATTTTGTAGTAAAATTTAACCTTTTTAATAATGGAAAAGGTGTTGCAAAAAATATAAAAGTAACTGCAACTCCTGCTGGAGAAGGTGCTGTTGTTCCTAAATCATCAAGTGTTAAGACTGTTACACAGCTTGCAAGTGGAGCTTCCACACCTATGGAATTTACTTTTGCTGGAACATCTTTAGCAAAATCTCAGAACTATGCTATTGAGTTTGCTGTTTCTTATGAAGATGGTTCAATGAAAGAGGGAGAAAATAACGTTGTAACATTCTCCCAGTATGCGGGAGTTAATATAAGTAATCCTGAAGCTGACTCATCGGGAGAAGATGGAGACAAAAAAACAAGTAAACCTAAAATTATTGTAAGTGATTATCAGAGTGACCCTCTTATAGTTATGGCTGGTGATGAGTTTGACCTTACAATGACATTTTTAAATACTCATCAAACTAAAACTGTAAAAAATATAAAAATGTATTTAACTCTTTCAGAGGAAACTTCAACAGATACTGCAAAAACTGGTAATATATTTACACCTGTTGACAGCAGTAATACATTCTATTTTGACTCAATAGGTGCAAAACAAACTGTAAATAAAAAACTTAGACTTTTTGTTGTACCTGATGCACAGCCTAAAACATATACCCTTACAGTAAACTTTGAATATGAAGACACTGAAGGAAATGAATATACAGCAACAGAACTTTTAGGTATAAATGTAAAACAGCCTACACAGGTTGAGACAGGTCAGATATATATACCTGAAACAACAGAAATGGGTGTTCCTGTGCCTGTATCCTTTGAGATTTATAATACAGGAAAAGTTGTTTTAAGTAATTTTATGATAAAAATTGAAGGCGATGTTGAAACACAGAATAAGAGTACATTCATAGGAAACTTTGATGCTGGAAATACAGAATATTTTGACGGAAGTTTTACACCTATGAATATGGGTGAAACACCTGTAAGTATTGTTCTTACCTATGAAGACCCTAGTGGTGAGAGTTTTGAGGTAAGAAAAGATTTTACAATGAATGTTACTGAAGCTATGCCTATGACAGATGACTTTGACCCTAGTATGATGCCTCCTGAAGAAGAAAAAGTTAATTTTAAGAAAATAGGTATAATTGTTGGAATAGTTGTAGTTGTTGTTATAGCAGGTGTTGTTATATTCAAAAAAATAAAAGCTAAAAAAGAGGCTGCATTTTTAGAAGCAGATGACAGCGATGATGAATAATAACATAAAACTATATATATTTAGAAAGGTTTGGTGCCTATGAGTATAAAAGATTTAATATCAATGGCTGTCCGAAACCTCTGGAAAAGAAAGCTTAGAACATTTTTGACAATTTTGGGTGTTATTATAGGTACTGCATCTATTGTTGTTATGGTTTCAATAGGTATAGGAATGAATGAAAGCTATACTAAACAAGTTTCCGAATGGGGAAGTTTGCAAGTTATAGATGTATATGCTCCTAATGGCGGAATGGGTGTTGTTATGAGTTCTGGTTCATCTTCGTCATCTTCTTCAAAAAATAACGGAAATGTTGTTCTTGATACAAAAGCTATACAGAGTTTTAAAAATATACCAGGAGTTATGGCAGCAACACCTGTTGTAAATGATTATTTTCAAATTATATGTGGTAAATATGTATCCGATGTAAGTTTTATAGGTATAGACCCAGAGTGTTTTGACGATTTAGGATATAATATAGCTGAGGGCAGAGGTTTGACGGGTGAAGATAAAAATGCCATAGTTGTTGGACAAACTGTTTTGACAAGTTTTTATAATCCAAAACTTGACTGGAGAGCCAGATATAACTCAGACCCTCCAGAGGTTGATATTTTCAATGATAAAGTTCAACTTACATATGATTATAGTTATGGCACAAAAAATGCTGATAAATCAATAAAACCTATAAAGGTTGAAGTTGTTGGAACTCTTGCAGGAAGTGACCAGAATGCTTACTCTGTTATTATGCCTATAAAACAGCTTGAAAGCATACAGAAGGAAAAACAGAAACATGAAAGTGCAGGAGGAAGTACAACTAAGAAAAAAAGTGGTAATTATGAAAGAGCTATGGTTAGAGTTGAGGATATAGAGAAAGTTCAAAGTATACAGCAACAGATAAAAGATATGGGATACAATGCATCTAGTTTATCTGATATTCTTGAGTCTATGAAAGAAACAACAAAAATGTTAAGAACGATGCTTGGAGCTATCGGTGCTATATCTCTTATAGTTGCGGCAATAGGTATTACAAATACTATGGTAATGTCAATATATGAGAGAACAAGAGAAATTGGTGTAATGAAAGTTATAGGTGCATCTTTAAAAGATATAAAACGATTATTTTTGACAGAGGCAGCTATAATAGGTTTTATGGGAGGTATATTTGGTATGCTTTTAAGTTTTGGAGCTTCAAAAGCTGTAAATTACTTTGCTATGAAACAATCAAGCGATATGCTTTCATCAATACCTTTATGGCTCTATTTAGCATCTTTGGCTTTTGCAACTTTGGTTGGAGTTGCTTCAGGATATCTTCCAGCAAAACGTGCCATGAAACTTTCAGCTTTAACAGCTATAAAAACAGAATAATTTTTAATTTAAAAACAGTCCCTTTTTAGGGGCTGTTTTTTGTATTAAAAATAAACTTTACATATTTAACTATTTTGATTATAATAGAAAAGTATTTGTTGCAAAGACAAATGTTTTTCTATGAAAGTAAGGAGATGTATTTAATATGAAATATGTTGTTATGCTGGGAGACGGTATGGCCGATTACCCAATAAAAGAACTTAATGATAGAACACCTCTTGAAGTTGCAAAAAAAGATACAATAGATTTTATTGCAAAAAATGGTGTGTGTGGTATGGTAAAAACTGTACCTAATGGAATGAAACCGGGAAGTGATGTGGCAAATCTTTCTGCTATGGGATATAATCCTGTTTCTTGTTATACAGGTCGTTCACCTCTTGAGGCTGTAAGTATAGGAATTGACATGAAAGATGATGATGTTGCTTTTAGATGTAATCTTGTTACACTTTCTGATGAAGAAGATATAAGAGATAGAACAATGGTTGATTATAGTGCTGGAGAAATATCAACAGAGGAAGCGGCAGAACTTATAAAAGCTGTAAATGAAGCATTGTCAACAGATGAACTTGAGTTTTTTTCTGGTATAAGTTATCGTCATTGTCTTATATGGCATGGAGGAAAAACTGACCTTAATTTAACACCTCCCCACGATATTTCTGACAGAAAAGTAACAAATTATCTGCCTGAAAATAAACTTATATTTTCACTTATGGAAAAAAGCAGAGACATTTTAAAAGACCACCCTATAAATAAAAAGAGAATTGAAAAAGGTCTTAATCCTGCCAATTCAATATGGCTTTGGGGAGAGGGAACTAAACCAGCAATAGGAAACTTTGAAAAAATGACAGGTCTTAAGGGTGCTGTCATTTCAGCTGTTGACCTTATAAAAGGAATAGGAATATGTGCTGGAATGGAAGTTATAGAGGTTTTAGGAGCAACAGGAAATGTAGATACAAACTTTAAAGGAAAGGGAGAAGCTGCTCTTTCTGCTCTTAAAAATGGAAATGATTTTGTTTATATCCATGTTGAAGCTCCAGACGAATGTGGTCATAGGGGAGAGATTGAAAATAAAATTAAGTCAATAGAGCTTATAGATAGTGAGATTGTAAAACCTGTTATGGAAGGTCTTAAAAATATGGGAGAGGATTTTAAAATAATGGTTCTTCCAGACCACCCTACACCTATTTCTCTTAAAACTCATGTTTCTGACCCTATACCTTTTGCTATATATGATAGTAGAAATAATAAAAGTTCAGATATAAAGGCATATAGTGAGAAAGAAATATCAAAATCTGACTTAATGTTTGATGAAGGATATAAACTTATGTCTTATTTTATAGGTTAAAGTTAAAGGATATACAGTTATAAAACTGTATGTCCTTATTTTTTTATAATAAAAGATTGTTAATAAACATACCATATTATTATAAAACAGTATGGATTGTGTTAAAAACTAATCAAATATCTTTTTATTGAATATCGTTAGTATTATTGATAAAAATAAGGTTAATGTTAAAAAGTACTATATTTATTTTGTTATATTAAATTAATTGTGATGTATTGTTTATATTTGTATGCAATATGTCCCTTTTTAATAGTTATATCATATAAAATTTGAAAAGAATTTTGAATTTTGAATTTTATTTTAAAAAAATAATTTTTTAACAATATGTGTTGCATATGAAAGATAAAAATGTTATAATAATTAAAAATTGATAAAAAAGACTGTGTTTTGACTATTAATTATAAATAAATGTTATAGTTTTATTTTTTGGCAATTATACGACAGCTGCTTTTTACAACAGTCTTTCGTTTTTAAATAATTGCAATGCATTATGTTTACAATTTGTATTGCAAATTTTTAAATGCATTATTTTAAAGGAGGATTTCTAATGTACACAATGGGAATAGATGTTGGCTCAGCATCTTCTAAAGTAGTTATTCTTGAAGACGGAAAAAACATCGTTGCAGCAGAAGTCATTCAGGTTGGTACTGGTTCTTCCGGTCCTCAGCGTGCTCTTGAAAAAGCTTTTGAAGTTAGCGGACTTAAAATGGAAGATATGACTAAAATTGTAGCAACAGGATATGGACGTTTTGCTCTTAAAGAAGCTGACAAGCAGGTCAGTGAAATAAGCTGCCATGCAAAAGGTATTTTCTTCTTAGTACCGGAGGCTAGAACAATTATAGATATTGGCGGTCAGGATGCCAAAGCTATACGTCTTGATAATAAAGGATATGTTAAACAGTTCTTTATGAATGACAAATGTGCTGCCGGAACAGGAAGATTTCTTGACGTTATGGCAAGAGTTCTTGAGATAACTATTGATGATATGGCTGAATATGACAGTCGTGCAACAGAGATTGCTTCTATAAGCAGTACATGTACTGTTTTTGCCGAGTCAGAAGTTATTTCTCAGTTATCAAAAGGTGTTTCTAAAGAAAACATCATTGCAGGTGTACATCAGTCCGTTGCAAGTAAGGCTTGCGGTCTTGCTTACAGAGGCGGACTTGAACATGCTGTTGTTATGACAGGCGGTGTTGCAAAAAATGCCGGTGTTGTAAGAGCAATAAGTAGAGAATTAGATAGGGAAGTTATTGTGGCTCCAAACCCACAAACAACAGGTGCTCTCGGTGCTGCATTATTTGCATACGAAGAAGCAAAAAGATAAAGAAAGAGGGATTGAAGATGTTCGAAACTACAGGCAAAAAAGCAAAGGAATTGTTAGCGTACTATCAGGCAAAATTAGACGAAGAAGCAAGAGAAGCTAAAAAGAACGGCAAACTCGTTTGTTGGTCAGCTTCAGTTGCACCATCTGAGTTCTGTGTAACTATGGATATTGCTATGGTATATCCTGAAACACACGCTGCTGGTATCGGTGCTAGAAAAGGTGCTTTAGACCTTCTTGAAGTGGCAGACAGAAAAGGCTACTCACTTGACTGTTGTTCATATGGCCGTGTAAACATGGGTTATATGGAATTATTAAAAGAAGAAGCTATCACAGGAAAAACTCCTGAGACACTTGCTAATTCTCCAGCAGCAAGAGTTCCACTTCCAGACCTTGTTATCACATGTAACAACATCTGTAATACACTTCTTAAATGGTATGAAAACCTTGCAGTTGAATTAGATATTCCATGTATCGTAATCGACGTACCATTTAACCACACAATGCCTATCCCTGAATATGCTAAAGAATACATTGCTGACCAGTTCAGAAATGCTATTGCTCAGCTTGAAGTTATTTGTGGAAAACCATTTGATTATAAGAAATTTAAAGAAGTTAGAGAGCAGACACAGCGTTCAGTTGCTCAGTGGAATAGAATTGCAGCTTTATCACACTACAAACCATCTCCACTTAACTGCTTCGACTTATTCAACTACATGGCTCTTATCGTTTGTGCAAGAAGCCGTGACTATGCTGAAATCACATTCAAGAAATTTGCTGATGAAATCGAAGAAAACCTTAAAAATGGTGTTTATGCATTCAAAGGTGCTGAAAAAACACGTATCACTTGGGAAGGTATCGCTGTATGGCCTTACTTAGGACATACTTTCAAATCACTCAAAGCTCTTGGTTCAATAATGACAGGTTCAGCTTACCCAGGACTTTGGAACCTTTCATATGATGCTAATGACGAGTCATTACACGGAATGGCTGAAGCATACACAAGAATTTACATCAACACTTGCCTTGAAAATAAAGTAAATGTTCTTCTTGATATTGTTAATGGCGGACAGTGTGACGGTGTTGCTTACCACCTTAACAGAAGCTGTAAGTTAATGAGCTTCCTTAACGTTGAAACAGCTGAAATCATCAAAGAGAAAACAGGAAAACCATATGTAAGCTTTGATGGTGACCAGACAGACCCTCGTAACTTTGCACCTGCACAGTTCGATACACGTGTTCAGGCATTAGCAGAAATGATGGAACAGCAGATTGCTGGAGAAGCAGAATAAGGGGGAGAAATACAATGAGTAAATATGAAACAATTTTAAGCCAGTTAAAAGACGTTGCAGCAAATCCTAAAAAAGCAATGGATGATTATAAAGCAGAAACAGGTAAAGGTGCTATCGGTATTTTACCACTTTACGCTCCTGAAGAATTAGTACACGCAACAGGTTACCTTCCAATGGGTATCTGGGGTGGACAGAAAACAATCACAAAAGCTCGTACATACCTTCCAGCTTTCGCATGTTCAATAATGCAGCAGGTTATGGAATTACAGTGTGAAGGTGCTTATGATGAATTAGCAGCTGTACTTATTTCAGTTCCTTGTGATACATTAAAATGTTTAAGCCAGAAATGGAAAGGAACATCACCTGTAATCGTATTTACACACCCTCAGAACAGAGGACTTGAAGCAGCTAACAAATTCTTAGTAGAAGAATACAAAATCGTTAAGAGAAAACTTGAAGAAATCGTTGGAGCTCCTATAACAAACGCTGACATCGAAGCTTCTATCAAAGTTTACAATGAAAACAGAGCAGTTATGCGTGAATTCGTTAAAGTAGCAGCTGATTATCCACAGATTATCGACCCAGTTTCTCGTCATGCAGTATTCAAATCAAGAATGTTTATGGAAAAATCAAAACATACTGCACTTGTTAAAGAACTTATCGAAGAAATCAAAGCTATGCCTGTTGAGCCTTGGACAGGTAAGAAAGCAGTTGTTACAGGTATCCTTGTTGAGCCTAACGAATTACTTGACATCTTTAAAGAAAACGGTATCGCTATTGTTGCTGACGACCTTGCTCAGGAATCAAGACAGATTAGAGTTGACGTTCTTGACGGAGAAGAAGCTCCATTATACAGACTTGCTAAAGTATGGCAGAGAATGTATGGATGTTCAGTAGCAACAGATACAAAGAAATACAGAGGAAAAATGCTCATGGATATGGTTGAGCAGACAGGAGCAGATGCTATCATAGTTGCTATGATGAAATTCTGTGACCCAGAAGAATGGGATTACCCAGTAATGTACAGACAGTTCGAAGAAAAAGGTATCAAAAACATCATGATAGAAGTAGACCAGGAAGCTACAGCTTTCGAGCAGGCTAGAACAAGAATTCAGAGCTTCGTTGAAATGATGTAATATATTTTGTTGAAAATCCCGACGGGTTTTGAATGAGTACAACCAGGCTCTAGGATAATGTATATTATTTTAGAGCCTGTGTTTTTAATAAATGCAAGTAGGAGGAGAATAATAATGAGACAGGTTAAAATTATTACTGCCGATGAAGCTGCTAAACTTATTAAAAATGGCGACACATTTACAACAAGTGGTTTCGTTGCAAGTGCTATTCCTGAAGCACTTAATAAAGCTGTTGAAAAAAGATTCCTTGAAACTGGAGAACCTAACAACATAACATATGTTTACGCTGGTTCACAGGGAAATAAAGATGGTCGTGGTGCTGAACACTATGCACACAAAGGACTTATGAAAAGATTTATTGCCGGACATTGGGCAACAATCCCTGCTATCGGTAAAATGGCTATGAACAATGAAATGGAAGCATACAATGTTTCTCAGGGTGCTTTATGTCACCTTTTCAGAGATATAGCTGCTCACAAACCAGGTACATTTACAAAAGTAGGTCTTGGTACATTTATCGACCCTAGAAACGGCGGTGGAAAGATTAACGATATTACAAAAGAAGATATCGTTGAACTTATGACTATTAAAGGACAGGAATATCTTTTCTATCCTGCATTCCCTATCAATGTTGCATTCCTTAGAGGTACATATGCTGACGAGAGTGGTAATATTACATTAGAAAAAGAAGTTGCTACACTTGAAGGAACATCTGTTGCTCAGGCCACAAAAAACAGCGGTGGTATCGTTGTTGTTCAGGTTGAAAGAGTTGTTAAAGCAGGAACACTTGACCCTCGTCTTGTTAAAATACCTGGAATTTATGTAGACTATGTAGTAGTTGCAGACCCTGCTGACCATGAACAGTCATTAGGTTGTCCATACGACCCAACTCTTTCAGGAGAAAAACGTGCTCCTGAAACAAACAGTGCTGCTGTACTTCCTCTCGATGCTAAAAAAATCATCGGTAGACGTGGTGCTTTAGAGCTTGAAAAAGACGTTGCTGTAAACCTTGGTGTTGGTGCTCCTGAATATGTTGCTTCTGTTGCTTGTGAAGAAGGCATTGGTGACTACATGACACTTACAGTTGAAGGTGGTCCAGTTGGTGGTATTCCTCAGGGTGGCCCAAGATTTGGTGCTACAATGAATGCTGATGCTATCCTTGACCAGGGATATCAGTTTGACTTCTATGACGGTGGCGGACTTGACCTTGCTTTCCTTGGTCTTGCTGAATGTGACGAAAATGGTCATATTAACGTTAGCCGTTTCGGCCCAATGATTGCTGGTTGTGGCGGATTTATCAACATTACTCAGAACACACCTAAAGTATTCTTCTGTGGTACATTTACAGCAGGTGGATTAAAAGTTAAAGTTGAAGACGGTAAAGTTGTTATCGCTCAGGAAGGTAAAAAGAAAAAATTCATCAAAGCTGTTGAACAGATTACATTCAATGGCGATATAGCTAATAAAAATGGTCAGCAGGTAATGTATATTACTGAAAGATGTGTATTCACTCTTAAAGAAGACGGATTACACCTTACAGAAATAGCTCCTGGTATCGACCTTCAGACACAAATTCTTGATATGATGGACTTTGAGCCTAAGATTGACAGAGTTGACGGCGAAATCAAACTTATGGACGCAAGAATTTTCGCTGAAGCTCCTATGGGATTAAAAGACTGATAATATATAATTTTTTTAAGGACTTCGATTATATCGAAGTCCTTTTTTTATGTATTAATTTGGTTGTTTAACATTGAACATTTTTGCATAAACTAAGTGTACATAAATTTATGTTTTTATTTATGTACACTTTAACTATACAATAATAATAGATAAATTACAGTTTTTTCAAGTAATACTGTTAAAAGTAAATCAGATATAAATTATCAATAAAAATATATTGAATTTATTGTCTAATATTAGTATAATATAACCTGTTAACGATAAATATATTAATATACATCATTGACATAAAAAAGAGCTCTTGTTTTTAAAAATGTACATTTAAAAGTGAAAAAATTTATCACTTTATGGTCATGACCCTTTTTTGAAAATTTATGTATTTTGAAAATAGGGAGGGTAAATTTTAAATGTCTAAAGAAGTTATCAGAAAAGTTAGTTTTGCCAGTATATTTTCTGTTGCCTCTGTTTGGTTTGGTTCTCATGCCGGCGGTGGATTTGCTACGGGAAATCAGGCGACACAGTATTTTGTTCAATATGGTTGGTATGGTCCTTTAATGGCTGTAATTTCAATGGCTATACTTGCTCTTGTATTAAGAGAGATTGTTATAATGACAAATAACCATGGCTTTACTAACTATAAACAGGTTTTTGAGGAATTATTTTATCCATACACAAAAATAGAAATTCTTTTTGAAATCTTTAATTATATTATAGCTTTAAGTGCAACAGGTGCTGCTATTGCAGGAGCTGCTACATTATTTACAGATTATGGAGTTAATTATGGAGTTGCTGTTATAGGTGTAAGTGTTATACTTTTTATACTTACAATTTTTGGTGCAAGTCTTGTGGCTAAGGCTTCCACAGTAATGTCTGTATGTATACTTGTTTGCTGTGCTATTATATTTTTCTTAGGTATTAAAACAAAAGGAATGGAAATTCAAACAGTTATAGCTGCAAGAGAGACTGCCGGCACAGGAATATTACAGCCTATATTAAAAGTATTATCATATGCAGGTTTTCAGGTTCTCTGTGCTCCAGCTTTGATAAGTTGTTCATTCTTATTAAAGACAAAAGAAAATGCAACAAAAGCAACTATAATAGGTTTTATTATGAATGCTCTTGCTCTTGGTTTATCATGCCTTATGCTTTTAGGTTGGTATTCTGATTACAGTGTAACAGGAACAGAACTTCCAACTCTTTATATATGTAATCAGTTGGGATATCCTTTCCTTTATTATTGTTATACAATATCACTTTTCTTATGTTTTATATCAACAGGTGTTTCATGTATATTTGGTCTTGTTCCAAGATTTGAAAATACAAAAATACTTCAGAAATTTGATGTTAATAGAAGACGTATGATAATTTCCCTTTCAGGACTTATACTTTCAACTCTTGTATCTATGGCAGGTCTTACAAATATTATAAAATATGCCTATGTTTACAGCGGATATTTAAGTGTTGTTGTAGTTGTTATTCCTGTTCTTACAATAGGACATTATAAAAATAAAAAATGGTTAGCCGAAAACGGCGTTAAAAAATAATTTATAGGTGTGTATTTCATAGATTTTATTCTTTAATTATGTTATGCTTTAATCAGCATAATTTATCAATAAAGGAGTAAAGATTTATGATATTCACACCTTTTAAAATTAACGGAAAAGAATTTAAAAACAGACTTATAATGTCAGCGTTAAACACAGGTTTTGTTATTGATAATGAATTTTCAGATAAAGTTTCTGAATTTTATAAAAAAAGGGCAAAGGGTGGAGCTGCTGCTATAACTACAATATGTGCTGTTAATAAAGAAGGTAGTTTTAATAATATGCCTTTTAATGGTGAAGGCTTTGATGTTTTTTGTAATAAAATGTCAAATATGCTTAAAGAATATGAATGTAAACATATTGTACAACTTTTTCATTATGGAAGTGGTTCAACTTTTCAGGGAGAAAAAAGAGAAGAATTTATTCCAAAAAATATGTCTGTTGAAGATATAAAACATATAGTTGAAAGTTTTAAAAAAGCGGCTGAAATTTCTGTTGAAAATGGTGCTGATGCTTTAGAGATAGAGGCAGGAAAAGGATTTTTATTATCAGAATTTATATCACCTATTACAAATGACAGAGATGACCAGTATGGAGACTCTTTTGATAATAGAGTAAATATAGTATTTAATGTTATGAAATCTGTCAGAGAGGCTGTTGGGGCTGAAATACCTGTTATATTGAGTGTGTCAGGTGCACAAATGACAGAGGGCGGATATACTGTTTCTGATATGGTTAAACTCTGTGAAAAGGCTGAAAAAGAAGGTCTTATAAATGCTGTAAAAGTTTCAGGTGGTTGGTATAATTCAAAAGTGCCTTGTGAAACATATTTTGTGCCTTTTGAAACAATTGGAGCTATTTCAGACAGTATAAAGAGAAACTTAAATATTCCTGTTATAACAGAGGGAAGATTAAATAGTGTAACAATGGGTGAAAAAATGATTGAAAACACTATGACAGACTTTTTAGCTATTGGTAAAAGCTTTTTGGCTGACTATGATATAGCTATAAAGATTTTGGAAAAGAAAACTTATAATGTCTGTCAAGGCTGTAATAAATGTATTGAAAGTATTATGAGAGGTGAGGAGCTTTACTGTTCATATAACCCTGAAGCTGGTTTTGAGTATATTGAAAATACTCACAGAAGAATTGCAACAGCAAAGAAAATTGTAGTTGTCGGTGGAGGCCCTGCGGGAATGATGGCAGCTAAAAAATCTGCTGAGAGAGGATACAAAACAATACTTATAACAAATGAAAGTCGTTTGGGAGGTCAGCTTAATATGGCAGGTCTTCCACCTAAAAAAGATGATATTTTTAAATTTATAGAAAATCTTGAAAATGACCTTAAAGCCCTTGATGTTAATATTGTTTATGATACTTTTGCAGATTTTGAGAAAATAAAATCCTATGAGCCTTATTTTGTTGTTTTGGCTATGGGAAGTGTTCCTGTTGTTCCTGATGTTTTTAAGGATAAAAAATATATACTTGCAAAAGATGTTTTCTTTGGTTCAAACAAAGTTATTGAAAATATAAAGAGAGGTAAAACTGTAATTATAGGTGGAGGTTCTCTCGGTCTTGAATTGGCGGAGTTTATAAATGATAAATGTTGTATCTGTGATGAAAACATAGATGTTTTATCAAAATATACTGATATACCTTTGTCAGATATGTATAAAAAGCCAGATATAACTATAATTGAAAAACTTCCAATTCTTGGCTTTGAGCTTAATTCAACAAGAGAAACTGTTATAAATGGCTTATTGAATAATGATGTTAAAATGTTTACAGATACTGAAGTTATTGAAGTTAAAGAAAATAGTATAGTTCTTTCTAATGATAAAGAGATTGAATACGATAATATTATAATTGCAACAGGTTCTGAGCCTGTAAGTTCAACTATTGCAGAAGAACTTATGAATGAAAGAATATCTTATTCAATAATAGGTGACAGTGATTATGTGAGAGATGCTGAAAAAGCTCTTAAAGATGGCTTTGAACTTTTCCTTAGAATGTTTATAGCTTAATATATAAAAAAGGTGTCTTTTTGGACACCTTTTTTACTTTTATGTTTAATCGTCATAGCCTAATCTATCAAGAGCATCATCAACCATGTCATCAAGAACATCAAGTTCCTCATCTCTTGTTGATATTTGTTTTTGTTTTTCCACAAACTCATCTCTTGTTATTTTTCCAGCTTTATATTCATTTTCAATAATATCTTCTTGGTCATCAAGATATTCTTCTTCTATTTCTATCTGTCTTTTTTGATTTAAAAGTTCTTCAACTGTTGTTCCTAAAACAAAGTTGTTATTTTGAGAGTAATTTTCTTCCATATGGTCTTCAATATCATCTTCCATATCATCTAAGGCATCTTTTTTAATTTCCAATTCTTTTTTTGCATTTTTAAATTCATCTGTACCTATTTTACCAACTCTATAATCAGCTTCAAGAGCATCAATTTCAGCTTCCACAGCATTTTTTTCAGCTTTTACATCTTCATATGATTTATTTTGTTGTGTTTCTGATGAAGTGTTCTGGGTATTTTGTGTGTTTGTTGTATTGTTTGTGTTAGATGTATTAGAAGTATTAGAAGTATCAGATGTATTTATTGTATCATCTGTGTTAGATGTATTGGATGTATCTGTTGTATTTTCATTATTTTCCTGTGATGATATAAGACTATTTTCAGATATTTTTTGAGTCATTTTAGTTCCGCTGGAATTTTGACAACCTGTAATGAGAAGTAATATTGTTATACTTGTTAATAAATATCCTTTCATGATAAAATCCTCCTATAAACCTTTTTAATTATTATACAATTAAAATATGAGAAAAACATTAAAAGGAGGAATTTTTTTGAGAATTTTAGTTGCGGAGGATGAAAGAGACCTTCTTGAAATTACTGTTAAAAGACTTAAATCTGACGGCTTTGGTGTTGACGGTTGTGAAAATGGAGAGGACGCTCTCTATTATATAGAAAATACAAAATATGATATGGCTGTTCTTGATATAATGATGCCTAAAATTGATGGTTTGACTGTTTTAAAAACATTGAGAGCAAGGGGAAATGCTATACCTGTCTTGCTTTTGACAGCTAAAGACTCTATAAGTGACAGAGTTGAAGGACTTAATTCTGGTGCTGATGATTATTTAATAAAACCTTTTGCCTATGATGAGCTTATAGCTAGAATAAGAGCCCTTTTAAGACGAAATTCAACTGAAAAAACTGATGTTTTAAAAGTTGCAGACCTTATAATAGAGCTTTCTACAAAAAAAGTGTCAAGAGGAGGAAAAGAGATTGTACTTTCTGCCAAAGAATTTTCACTTTTGGAATATCTTATGAGAAATAAAGGGGCTGTATTGTCAAGGGGACAGCTTGAAAATCATGTTTGGGATTATGGCTTTGAAGGTGGAAGTAATATAGTTGATGTATATATAAGATATTTGAGAAAGAAAATTGATGAGCCTTTTGAAGTAAAACTTATACATACTATAAGAGGTATGGGATATACCATAAGGGAGGTTTTATGAAAAAATTTTTGTCAATAAAAGCAAGAGTTACAATGTGGTATACTTTTTCAATGCTTATAATAACAAGTCTTGTTGTAGTTTTTTTAATATCTTTTTCACAACAATTTTCAAAAAAACAACTTCAAGAAAAAGTTATTGATATAGTTACCGATACAGTACAAAATGTAAATTTTCATAATGGTGTTATGGATACTGATATGGATTTTTATAATAATGGTGTGTCTCTTTTTATATATGATATAGACGGTTATTTAATTGCACCTAGAGTGAATAAAGGTATACAAGTGGACTCTCTCCTTGAGGACCAAACAGTTAAGATTGTTGATAGTATAGGAGAAAAATGGCTTGTATATGACCTTTTTGCTGCTAAAGAAAATACAAATTTTTGGGTAAGGGGAATAGTGTCAATGTCAGGCACAAGACAGACTTTAAGTTATATGAGTTTTGCAGCATTGGCAATACTTCCTGTGTTTGTATTTATCATAGCTTTTGGAGGATTTAAAATAACAAAAAAGGCTTTTGAACCTATAAAAAATATTGCTGAGACTGCCGACACAATAAACTCTGGAAATGACCTTTCAAGTCGTATAAAAATTGAAAACATGAATTCAAAGGATGAACTTTCCCACCTTGTAAGAACAATGAATGATATGTTATCGAGATTACAACAATCCTTTGAAACTGAAAAACAGTTTACTTCAGATGTATCCCACGAACTTAGAACACCTATTGCTGTTATGATTTCACAGTGTGAGTATGCTCTCTCTGGAAAAGCCTCTAATGATGAGAAGGAGGAGGCTTGGGAGGCTGTATTAAAAAATTCAAAAAGAATGTCTGATATGGTTTCTCAACTTTTAATGTTTGTTAGAGCGGAAAATGGAAAGTTTAAACCTCATATGGAGAAAACAGATATTACAAGTTTGTGTGAAATGATAATACTTGATATGGAGGTTATGGCAGAGAAAGCAGGTATAAAATGCGAAAGTGATATTAAAAAAGATGTCTATGCTGTCTGTGATGAAGTTTTAATTGCTAGACTTATAACAAATCTTATTTCTAATGGTATAAGATATAATAAGCCTTCAGGAAGTGTTAAACTTTCATTAGATTGTGATGATGACTTTGTTATTATAAATGTAAGTGACACAGGTATAGGCATAAAAAAAGAAAACTTGGAAGATATATGGAATAGATTTTATAGGGTTGATACATCAAGAAGTGGAGAAGGTACAGGTTTAGGCTTATCAATGGTTAAATGGATAGCTCAAATACATGGGGGAAATGTTTCTGTTGATAGTGTTTTTGGCATAGGAAGTCAGTTTACAGTTAAAATACCTATTGATATTAAAAATTAAAATATTAATTTATTTTTTAATGTTCCTTTAATATTTCAAATATATACTCAAATTACAATAAAGGTTGAAAAAATTAATCCATTAAGGGGGTATATATTATGAAAAAATTATTATCAATAGCTTTAGCTACAACATTAATTATTACAGCTTTTGGTTCTTACCATGTTTTTGGTGAAAGCTCCTCTCTCACAGCTGATGAGGCATTAAAAATTGCAAAGGAACAAATTCCTTATAAATTATCTGAAACTAGTGTTCATATGTTTACAGAAAATGATTATGAAGATTTTGAAGTTCGTTTCTATGATGAAAAAAATTATGAATACCATGAAATAGAAGTTAATAAAAATACAAAAAGCATAACTTCAATAGATACAGAAAAAATTTATGATGATGGAGATGCTAATGTTAAAATAACAAAAGAAAAGGCTATGGAAATAGTAAAATCTGAATGGCCTAATGCAACAATACTTTCCACAAAAACAGATTTTGATGATGATGACAAAAAATATAAATATGAAGTTGAGTTTAAATCAAATGATGCTTATGGAGAATATAAAATAAATCCGTCAACAGGAGTTATTATTGAGAGAGATATAAATATTGTAAAAGGCATAGGAAATATAATAACATTTTCAGAGGCAAAAAATGCTGTTTTAAAAGTTTTACCTAATTCAGTTGTTAAAGATATAAATCTTGAACATAATAATGGTTCAATATATTATGAGGTTGAACTTTTTTATCCAACAAACAATATTGAATATGTTGTTGTAGTAGATGGACAAAACGGAAATATACTCTGGAAAGGCATTGAAGATGATTATGACGATGATATAAATTATGGAAATAATAATTATACACAGTATATTACTTATAGTGAAGCAAGAAATATTGTTGCTAAAAAACTTCCTAATGGCAATATAAAAACAATAAACTTTAATTTTGATGATGAAAATTCTGTTTATTATGGTGTAGTTGAAAAAGATAGTGTTAATTATACATTTTCAATAAATGCTATAACAGGTAATATTATATCTTGGGAAAAAGGTGCTGTTGAAAACAGTTCAACAAAATATATAACTTTAGAGAAAGCAAAATCAATAGCCCTTGGAAAAGTACCTAATGCAAATATAACAAAAATCAAATTTGAATATGATGACGGCAGAGCTGTATATGAAGGTGAAATGTATAAAGAAAATTTTGAGTATGATTTTGAGATAGATGCTGTTACAGGAAATATTACAGATTGGGACGTTGACGGATATGATGATTGGCATGATGATTATGATGATAAATATGATGATGACTATTATGATGACGACTATGACGATTATTATACTGTAAGTAGTACATCTTATAAAACTTATGATGAAATTAAAAGCATAGTTCTTGCAAAAGTTCCTGGTGGAACAGTTAAAGAAATTGAATTTGATTACGATGACGGCAAAGCTGTTTATGAAGGTGAAATCCGTAAGGGCAATATGGAATATGAATTTAAAGTTAATGCCACAAATGGAACAATAATTGAGTGGGAAGCAGATTATGATGATTAATTAAATGTATTAAAAAATTGTGCAGACATTTGTCTGCACTTTTTTATTTTAACATTATTTTAATATAAAAAATTTTGCAATATTAATATTATTGGTTATAATATTATATAAATTAAAGGGGGGAGAGTTTATGAAAAAAATATTGTGTATTGCTATTTTGATATTTATATCACTTACAGGATGTAGTTATGGCAAAACACAACTTAGTGATAATACATATATAAATAATTTATACAGTGATAAAAATATGATAACTCTTAATAATTCAAAGTATGATGTTGAGGATAAAAGCGAAACTATGACAGCTAAGGAATATGGAATAGGTATTACTGTTACAGAAACCCTTCAACAATTTATAATTGACAAAAAAGTTAGTGGTACAGTTTCGCCTTACTTTGTTAGAACATCATATATAACAGAGAGTAGCAATAATATATTTTCAATACTTAAAGCTAATGAAAAAAATTTTACTGTTGAGGAACAGCAAGAGTATATTGACTCAGCTCAACAATCTGTTTTTGATATTTTCGGTGTTTTTTGTAAGCCTGAAAATAATACTCAGGCGGAGTATTATTACACTATATTTGCGGGGATTTATGATAATATAGAAGTGTTGGGAACCTATGAGGGGAATACATATTATTTTGGATATAATACCGATTATTCAGAAAAAATTTTGACAGAAAATGAGGTAAAAGATATAAATAAAATTGTTGATGAAATTAATGATTACAGAAACGGAGTTGCTATATTTCCACCTGTTATTGAAACTGAATAATAATTAAAAAAGGTCGCTTTTTGAAAATAAGCGACCTTTAAAATACAAAAATATAAAACACAAAACGGAGACGGTGGGATTCGAACCCACGTGCCCTTTCGGACAAACTGATTTCGAGTCTTTAAAATTGAGTTGTTTCTAGTGTTTTTATGTGTTGGTTTGTGTTAATAAGTGATAGCTAAAACCCTTGAAAATACTGGCTTTTAAGGCAAAAAACAGCGGAAAATTAGACTTTTATCCAACCATAGAAAAAAGCTGATTTCATATTGTTTTGTTAGCATTTTGTTAGCAGATATTATTTATTAAATCGTCTATCTTAGGTCAAAAGACCATACAGAAAGAGTAAAACCTCTTACTGTATGGTCTTTTTCTGTCTGGAGGAATGCTTATGAAATTAACACGACCTTTTGTTATGGTGGAAAGAGATGTTCTCTTTGATTCAGAATTAACTTATCTTGAAAAATTAGTTTATTGTATTTTGTGTGCCTTTTCTGATAATGACACACGTACATGCTATCCGTCTTATAATACTATAGCTGAGAAAGTTGGCTGTTCTAAAAAGACTGTCATACAGTGTGTTTCTTCTTTGTGTGAAAAGGGGTGGATACAGAAAAAACAACAACGTACAAAAAATGGAGGTCACAAAAGTAATATATATTTTCTTTCTAAGAAATCAGAAAATATAAGTTCACCAAATAGCCAAATAAAAAATGAATATACATCAACTACTTCTTCTGAAAACTCTAAATCGAAAAAACAAGTTGAATATGATTATAAGTTAGAGGAAATAAAAGAACAAATTGATTATGAATATTTTGTTGAGAATATGCCAGATAACATTTATATGGTTGATTTTATTTGTAGGTGTATTCCTGAGCTTTATAATAAATCTTCTTCAGAAGATAAGAAATTATTGAAAGAAGTTAGCAGTTTAGATATATTGGGATTTTTACAGCATATTGCTTGTAGAAATTATTCTGATAAAAAGAATTTAAAAGCATATTTGAAAACGATGTTTATGGAATATTTACAGACTGAAAAATTGCTTATTTCAACAGCTGTCTATCCGAAGATATGATAGATGAGTATAGTTATATGTTTATAGTTATTTAGTATAGTTTGGGTGAATATGGGAAACAAGTGAGGTGAACGTAGGAAACAAGTGTAGTGTAATGTTTACACAATATGGATGTATTAATTATACTAGAAAGTAAAATGAAAGGGCGGTTTAATTTCTAAATATTGGTATAATTAATTGTAAATTGAAGTGTAATTTGGTTTTTGATATAATAAAAACAATAGAAACATAAAATAAGAAAAAATATCATGCCTGTTTGTTACAATAAATTATGGAAAATTCTCATAGAGAAGAGAAATCTAAAGCTTTTGTTTGTGAATTATTGAAATTATTATTGGACAAATACATAGATAAGGGGATTTATGAAGTTAAGTTTGAAGTTTGATTTATTCTAAACCTGTAAAAAGTTATTAATGTTTTGAAATTAAAGTTGGGTATTTAAAAGCGTTAAAGAAATTGAAATTGATAATTTGTATAGAAGAGGTAATATAAATGGGAAAAATGTCATCATGGCACGTTGGTATAGCTGCAGAGGCGTTTGTTGCTGCACAATTTGCAAGATTGTGTTACGATGTATCTGTTCAATATGGAGCAAATCAACCAGAGTATGATTTGATTGCTGTTTCTGGAGATAAAATGTTAAAAATTTCGGTAAAGGGTAGTCAAGATGGTAGTTGGGGGTTGACTCAAAACTACAAAAAAGGTTGTGATTATCATGAAGCAGTTCAAAAATGGTTAGATAGTCATAATAAAAAGACTATATTCTGTTTGGTGCAGTTTAAAGGAATAAGGGATGATGAAATGCCACGAATGTATCTTGCATCTCCTGTTGAATTTGCAGAAGTGTTAAATGTTTCTGCTGGTGGTCGTGGTGATACAATTCTTTATGAATATCACAAATGGGGATCTCGTGCCGCTGGAAGTGGAACAATAGACCGTATTCCAGAAGGGTGGGAATTTACTGCTGAACGTGCACAGTATATGTTTGAAACATATGGATAATAAGAATAAAAGTTTATAATCATGGGAAAATTATAGTTTACTAGTATAATATAATTGCAACACATTGTTAGAATAATATGAACATATTAATATTATAATTATTCAAGAAGGATATGTTATATCAGTACGTTATAACAAAGAACTTAAAATACAAGTTATAAAAGTCTATATTGCTAGTGATAGGTCTATTATATAACAAAAGTGGTGGTATTTTAAGAGATAACCACCACTTTTGTTAGTTTATATTTCTAATTTTTGATCTCTATTTCTCCATTGAGTAATTCAGTTGTTTTCATAAGTGTACTATACTTAAATGGAGATGTTTGTAATAAAAAACCGTTTCCACAGTTTGCCTTTAAAGGTTCTTTTTCACCATCGATAATAATTCTCCATTCATTTTGATTTTTATAAGATAAACCTTTTACAAAATATCTATCAATCCAACTTCCAGTTGTTCTATATTCTTCTGTATTATCAAAATCATAGAGATTTCTATAAAGAATAGGTCTTGAATCATATACTATTTTCTGTTTGTTCAAATCTGTTGATGATTTTATATGATCTAATAATTCTGTAGACCAAAGTAATAAAACATAATCTCCAAAGTCTTTAATTGATGACTTAAATATATCTTTAAAATGCCATTTGTTATTCTTAACATTATCCAAAATTTCTATGTTAATCATTGCAGCACAGAACATCATAAGATTTTCATCATCTAATATTGATTCTATTGCTATATCAGGATATGGAAGTGTTTCAAAAATATTCTTACCTTCGCTATTAAATATTTTAATATCTGTTGGATTAATAGGAATTTTCCCTTCCATTGAATCTCCTCTATAATCAGTTCCGTCATTTCGATATGCCTGAATTGAATTAAAAAATATATTGCCGTTTTGAAGCTGTTCTAAATGATTTTTATTTCCAAATTTTGCAATTAAAAAATTGTTAGAACTATTCATTTCCATCAACTCCGTTTTTTCTAATTATATCATAGCTTTTAAAAAACAATATAATATATTTTTACAAAAGAAAAATATTGATATTATTATATTTTTGCTTTTACTCTGAATTACTAAAGATATAATAAAAATCTAAAACTTAATTTATTGAAATTTGAGTTAACATCTAATTTTAAGTTTTTAGATACCATAAATTTGAAAAATAAGTTAATTTATGCTAATATAATACTCGATTAGTTACATAAAAGAATATGTTTGTAATGGATATATAACATAATTTAATAAAAAATATGATTATAAAGTTTTATATAAAGTTAATTGATATTTTGAGAATACGAAACTAAATTTAATTAGATAAATAATATGGATTAGATTAGAGATATTGTTTATATCATATTAAAGTAATATAAGGGGGTATTATTTTGATTGAAAACGGGGGTACAGAAGAAATAACAAAACATGATAAAGTAATTTCTCTGTTTCAATTTATTGCAGAACTTAATAAGTTAAAACAAAAAGTGGTATTAAAAGCAAAAGATTATCAGTGGTATCGTTCTATTGCATCTTTTCCAAAGGACTCTGAAAATATAAAAGTATATTATCGTGATTATGTACAGGAAAACGACACAGAACAGCCTATGGATATTTTATTAGCTGTGCATAAACCAGAATTTCAACATTGTCCTAAACCAAGTGAAGATATTTTAAAATGGTTAAATGATGGTTGGAATGATTATCATATAGAAGTTTCCATAAAAGAATATAATAATATTAATCCTGTATTAAGTGAAGAAGACACAGAAGAAGAACCTTTAGAGAATTTCTATGACAATCCTAAGCGTGTAGAAGATTTTCATAAATGGTTGGAAGATAGAAAAGTTTGGGCAACAAAACAAAAAACTTATGATGATACGAGAAGTTTTTTTACAGAATTATATAAAATTTCTGTGGATTTAGAACGAGACTCAGAAACTTTAGAACTAGTAGTTGCAGATGGATTTATTCGTGATAAAAATAATCCTGAAATTGACCATCCTATTTTAACAAAACGTGTAAAAATCTATTATGATGATATGGAAAATACTATTTATATTAAAGATACAGATGTGACAACAGAATTATATACTGTTCTTTTTCAAAATATGGAAGATATAAATCTTGGAACAATAAATTATATGAATGAATACTTAAGACAAAATGATTATCACCCTTTGGATAGAAACGAATTACCAGTATTTTTTCAGAGATTTATTCATCAACTTTCAGGAGAAAGTATTTATTCAGACGAAGGAATTCCAAAAGAATGGGAAGAACAAGAGCGTTTATTAATGTATAGAAATCCTTGTTATATTTTACGAAAAAAATTAGATGGTGCATTAAAAACTATTGAACAAATTATTGAAAATATAGAAGAAACAGATGTTATTCCTAATCCAATTAAAGATATTGTAGATGGTGGTAAAATTGATATTCTGGAAGAAACAGGAGAAGTTTCTGTTGAAGAACAGTTAGCAGCTGTTGGTGGGGAGAGTGTCAATATTTTATTGTCTAAGGAAGCAAACAAAGAACAGTTGGAAATTGCTCAACGTATAGAGAGATACAATGCTGTGTTAGTTCAGGGACCACCAGGTACTGGCAAAACACATACTATTGCAAACTTAATGGGACATTTTCTAGCACAGGGAAAAAGTATTTTGGTAACAAGTCATACACAGAAGGCTTTAAGTGTATTAAAAGAAAAATTGGTACCAGGTTTACAGAGTCTTTGTGTTTCAATGTTAGATGATTCAAATATAGATATGGAAAAATCTATTGATGGTATTACAGAATACATGTCACATTTTACATCATATGAACTAAAGAATGACATGGAAAAGTTAGCACAGGAACGAACAAAAGTAATTAATGACCTTGCTGATGTTCGAAAAAAATTATTTGCTATGATTTATAAAGAATGTAATTGTATTGTGTATCAAGGAGAAAGTGTTTCTCCTTCTGAAGCTGCTGCTTATGTGTTAGAACATCAAGAAAAATTATCTTATATACCAGGTAAAGTTCGTTTATATGAACCATTACCACTTAATTTTGCGGAATTAAATGACTTATACCGAAGTAATGGCGAAATAAGCTCTATAGATGAAATGGAGTTAAGTGCAAATTTGCCTAATCCAAATGAATTAATGTCTATAATTGAATTTGAAGAGGTTATGCAGCATTTGCACGATGCTAATAGAAATTTGGATAATATATCTAAGAAAAATATATGGAAAATAGAAAATTTAATAAGAGAAAGAACGGTTTCTATAAAAGGGGAAGATATTGAATTAAACTTAAATTATCCAAATCAAGAAGCTGTTAAAAAGTTAAAATCTTATATTAGTACCTTTTCTGGCTTTGAACCGTGGAAGTTACATTGTGCAGTTGACGGAAAAAAAGGTGGTCAGTATAGACAATTATGGCTTATTTTAATAGAACAGATTGAAAAAACATGTGAATATGCAGAAAAAATATTAGCAGAAAGATTTGGTAAAGATATAAGAATTTTAAATAAAGACCCTGAGTATGTTGAAGCAGTAAAACAGTTACATGAAAAGTATAAACAAAATAGTAAAATCAGTAAATTAACACTTTTTCTAAATAAAAATTTAGGAATTGCGTTAGATGGTGCAACCGTTGATAGACATAAACCTCAAAATGTAGAAGACTGTAATCTTATTATTCAAACTATAGAGATGAACACAATAAGAGAGCAATGTGCTTCTTATTGGAATAATTTGATTGGAAAATACGGTGTACCATTGTTTTATGATTTAGATATTAATGAACCAGAACGTGTGGCAGCAAATTATATATCTTGGATAAAGAGATATCTTGATTGGTATGATAACGAATATACAGATTTAGTAGATTATATTAATGGTGTCAACATTCCTTGTGATATAGTTTTCAAAAAAAATCCATTGGATTCAGAAATAGTTGCAACAGAAAAGATTTTACACTCAATGAATTATATAATTCCTTCTATTTGTGATGTATTTGATGAAATAAATACTATTGACCATATATATCAACAATTAGAAAAAAATAAAAATATTTTGACACTTGATAAGAGAGTGGCATCAAATATTTGTAAAGATATTTTAAAAGCCATAGAAAATGGTGATATTTCTATGTATCGTAATGCATATAGGGTTTTGGAACAAATTTATGTAAAATATGATTTACAAAGAAAGAGAGAAGAATATTTGAATAAATTATCACCTATTGCTTTTGAGTGGGCAGAAGCTATTCGAAATCGAACCGGAATTCATGGTCTTGAAGTTATGCCTTCAGATTTGGAAGAAGCTTGGAAATGGAAGCAATATTATGGCATAATTGAGGAAATTACCTCAGAACCTTTTGAAGAATTGCAAAAGAAAAGTCTTTTTTTAAGTAAAGAGTACAGAGATATTACAGCAAAATATGCAGAAAAATGTGCTTGGTATCAGCTTTTAAAAAGAACAGAGCATGATATTGACATGAAACAAGCTTTAATAGGGTGGAAACAGACTGTAAAAAAAATTGGTAAAGGAACAGGTAAAAATGCACCTATGTACCGTGCTGAGGCAAGAAAACTCATGATAAAATGTCAAAATGCTGTTCCAGCTTGGATTATGCCGATTAGTAAAGCCTTAGAAAATCTTAATCCGAAAGAGAATAAGTTTGATGTAGTAATTATTGATGAAGCTAGTCAATCAGATATTTCGTCTCTAGCAATATTATATATGGGAAAAAAACTTGTTATTGTAGGTGATGATAAACAGGTAAGTCCTATGGCTGTAGGAGTTGATATAGAAAAAATTAATAGCTTAAAAGATATGTATATAACTGACAAAATTCCAAATGCACATTTATATGATGCTAAAACTTCTATTTATGATATTGCAGCTACAACATTTCAACCTTTAATGTTACGAGAACATTTTCGTTGTGTACCGGAAATTATTGGGTTTTCAAATAAATTTTCTTATGATTTCAAGATAAAACCACTTCGTGATGGTAGTAAAAACTTGTTGAAACCTGCTGTAATAAATTATCGTGTAGAGAATGGTGAGCGTGTTGGAAAAACAAATCCAAATGAGGCTAAAGCTATTGTGGCACTTATGAAAGCATGTATGGAACAGCCAGAATACTGTGATAAAACTTTTGGTGTTATTTCTTTATTAGGAGATGAACAAGTAAAAAAAATTCAAGAAGAAATATATAATAATATTGATATAAAGGAATGTAATAAACGTCGTATTTTATGTGGCAATGCCTCTAACTTTCAAGGTGATGAACGTGATGTTATATTCCTTAGTTTAGTAGATTGTTCAAATGGAAATGGTCCTTTGACAAAACAGGGATATGGCACAGAAGATTCTTATCGAAAACGATATAATGTTGCAACTAGTCGTGCTAAAGACCAATTATGGGTTGTTGATTCTATTGACCCTGCTAATGACTTAAAGCCTGGAGATATTCGTAAAGAATTGATTGAGTATTCATTACACCCTGAGGCAATAACAGAACTTCAAGCACAAATTGAGAAAAAATCAGAATCTCCATTTGAAGCTGAAGTTGCAAAATATCTTTCTGCAAGAAATTATCACTTAGTACAACAATGGCAAGTTGGTGCTTACCGTTTAGATATGGTTGTTGTATGTAAAGATAAAAAAATTGCAATAGAATGTGATGGAGAGCGTTATCATAGCGGAGAGGCAAAAATTAGAGAAGATATGGAAAGACAAACTGTTTTAGAACGTCTTGGTTGGCAGTTTATTCGTATTAGAGGTAGTGAGTATTATAGAAATCCGGATGGTACAATGGAAAGAGTTATTCGTCAATTAAAAGAATTAGATATTGAACCGGAAACATATATGACTTCTGAGGAAAACAATAAAAATAGAACAGATTTATTATTAAAAATAAAACAGCGTGCCCATGAAATTTTATCTGATATATCAGATGACACTTTTCAAAATCATGTCATTTCTGCGGCATTAGACCCTAAGAATTATATGATTGGTGATTTTATTTTTGATGAAATAGACATGTAAAATAATAAATACAAAGCTGTTTTTTAAATATAGTAAGGATAGATAATTATTATTGTACTCTTACCAATAATTTATAATTGTTGGTAAGAGTAATTTTTTAATAATTCAAATTTATTATATTTTTATAAAGTATTTTCTGTTTTTATCCCATTTTTATTCCTTGAGCTTTTTTCTTTTCTTGTATTTTCTGTCGTAACTTATGTTCTATAATATCTATATCTGCATCTTGTTTTTTGTAATCTTCTTCAATTATATTACTAACTTCTTTAATCAACTGTATAAAATGATTTTTGATTATATCATTTTTTATTTGATTATTATGATTTTGTGTTTCATTTTGCATATTACTAATTTCTAATGCAGTTTTAAGTACAAGATTTTTGATATTTATAAACTCAGGCTCATCAGAAAAAGAGTGTCTTGCATAGTTTTTACCGTCATAGAAAGATAAGATTTCGTCTTTTAATTCCAACCACGATTGATAAAGAGAATCTATTTTTTTATCTTTGCTGATTTCAGAAATGATTTCATCTACCAAAAGTTTATTTTCTTTGGCGAGACGACCATAGACTTTTTTATGTTTTGCTGTCTTAAGGTTCTTTGCCAAGGCTAATAACAATGCCTGTACATAAGCATTTTCCCCACTTTCCAAAGATAACGATTTTTCCAGAAAGTTTTTACAGTTATCACGAATACATTTACGCATCTCATCTTTCTGCTCATAGAGATGATAAAATTCATCGTGAAAAATCTCGTGAGCAAAGGTACTTCTCAAGTTTTCAATACCTTTTTTGGTCAGATAACCTTCTTTTGGATTTTTGGAATAGCACATAATATGTACATGAGGGTGATGACCTTCGTTATGAAATGCACCATACCAAACAAGATTTTCAGGTTTAATTCTCATTTCTTTTGCTATTGATAAAGATTTTTGTATGATTAAATTTCTCCAAGTTTTAGCATTATCATACCCTAATCTTTGAGCATCTTCTCGTTTTAGTGAAACAACAAAGTTCCAAATACGTCCCTGATATTCTGCGGCTTTCTTTTGTACTTTTTGTAAATGGATTTTTTCATTACTATCATTCCAAAGGGCGTGTCCTTGTTCTGTAAACTCTGCTCCAGGACGTTTAGCCAAGTAAGCAATATATTTTTTTATATCATTTCCATGGTATATATTAGTTTCAGCAATTTTATGAATGAGATTTTCTGCTGTATGACAGTTAGGATTTATTTTATAAGCCTGATATTCCTGTGTACATTCTTCTTTAAGTTTTACAGATTTTTTTAGTTCTTTTTCTATCCATTCCTTTTGTAGTTCTGAAACTTCATGGGAGATAGGGTGGGAGTATCTTTCTGAGTTTGGTCTTGTGGCGATATATTTTACATAGTTTTTGATTTTTCCCTGAGAAATATTTTTCATATACCTTGCAGTAAAAATGATTTTTGCCATAAGTATACAACCTCATTTCTATTATTTTTCATGTCTTATTATATCTTCTAAAGATAAAGCACCATTTATATTTTTGACTTCCTTTTCACATACTCTATGAAGTTGAGTCAGCGTTTCTTCGTCTATCTGACAGTAAAAAGAAAGTATTCTTTGTAGTTTTGCTAGTTCTACTGCTATTCTGAATGTCTGGTTTGAGAGTCTGCTCTCAGAAGATTTTACTGATGACTCTACTAATTTTTGAATTTGTTCTCCTAATACTAATTTATCTTTATCTGCGGAAAGATATCCAACATAATATTTTATGGCCTTTTCAATAAATTCATTTCGGCTTCGGCAATCATCTATTGCCATACCGGCAGCACAAATATTGGCTGTTTCTTCCGAAAGTCTAACAGTAAATGTATGTTTTATATTATCTTTTTGCAATTTTCTTCACTCCTTTTGAAAAACATTTGACGTCGGTAACGATGTCGGGCATAAAGTCCCTATTTCCTAAGGTAAAACCTAATTTTTTCTATAATAAAGTGCTGTTTTTGGAGTCTGTAACTTATTTATGACACCAAATTTCGGTGGCAATAAATCTCCGCACTGCGGTGATTTGAGGAATTTGTGGCGGAACAAGACACCGCCACTTTAACCTGCAATCTTTTTGGAGCATAGATATTGTCTATTTACTTTTCATATTTTCAACTATTTCTAAATTCCCGTTTTTCTGTGGCTTTTACATCTAATCGGCTATTTACTCCATAGTCTGAATAAAACGCCACACAGGGGCAAACAACGGGGTAAATGTGCATGATTAATTATTTTTCTAATTGTTTTTTATTTTTATTTCTGCTTTTATAAACATGATAACGGTTTCTACACTTATGTGAGCAGTATTCAATTCTTATATCTTCACGATAAAAATATTTTCCACAATGTTTACATATAGCTATGGGACTTTCTTTCTGACCTAATGCAATCAAACAAGCTGTTTCTATTATCATTGTTAGACTATTAAATATCCAATAGGTTCCTAGTGTGGGATAATACTTTATCACATATGGAACACCAACATGATGAAAGTTTTCTATTTTTTTCATTAACATAAATTTTTCTAGTGGATTATATTTAGGGTCATATATCATTTCTTTTGCACGGAAATGTTCATACATTTCTTGTAAAAAACAAATAGCCCAGTCAACAGGTTCACAATAATTTTTTGAAAATATCAATTCATATACAGGAGAACGCCCCAAAGTTTTGGCTGTTCCAAAAATATTTTCTTTACTTGGTTCTATTTGAAATTGTTCAATATATTTTTTTGTGTCCATTGTGGTGTTTGAAAAAATAAAGTATTCATTTTCTGTAAGAAAAACAGTACTTTCTAAGTAAAAATTTTCATTTACAGGTAGATACATTATCCAGCCTAATAAACCATACTTTGATACAAAATCAAAAACAGTTTTTTTAATTTTTTCATATTTTTCAGTATCGGCAACTATCTTTCCCATATTTAAAACATCAGATATTAATTCTTCTTCATTTTCAATAGGGTCATACCATTCAGCTACTGAATTTTTACTTGGCACAATATAATCACAATTTTTTATTTTAATAATTTCATAAGATGAATATTTTTTCCACTTTGAAATTCTATTTTCATATATTTCTTTTATCTTTTTCATTATTGCTATGTCCTTTCTTAAATTGATATTTTCATATGACTTTTTGCTCTCTCACGTATTTTACGGATATTTCTTTCACTGCTACCAAATATTCTAGCAATATCCCTTACTGAAAAACCATGGATATAAAATAAAAAAACAACTTTTCTTTGCATTGTTGTTAGAGTCATCAATGATTTTGACAGCTCTTTACTTTCTGTCAGCTGATATAAATCAGCAGAGCTTTTTGAAAAAATCCAATCTATCCAGTTTTCATCAGTGGTGCTCAATTTAAGTTTTATTTTTGATGAAATATAGTCATCATTATCATTTTGGCATTGACACAAAGTTATATCAAGCATATCACGTTTTTCCTTGTGTCGGCGTTCATTACATTTTTCAGTGTTGTCAAGTTCATCTAATACAGTTTTCCATTTTTCAATCAACAGTTTATCTTGATTTGTAAGTATTTCTTGGTTCATTAAATCATTGTATGTATCAATAATAATCACCTTCTTTTAAAATGTTTCGATACGTGATACCGTTTTTTATATTTTCACCGTCTTTATTATATAAGTAATAGTTTTAAGCAGTTATACTATTACTTTTTTAATATTATAACACAAAACGTAAAGTGGGGGATATAATATGACGCAAATTTCATCAAAAAATGATTATTTTAAAATGTTTCGCTCATATCCTGATGTAGTTCATGTAGAAGATATGCGAAAAATGCTTGGGGGGATTGGTAGAACTACTGCTTATGCTCTTTTAAAAAGTGGAAAAATGCAATCTGTGAAAATAGGACGTATGTATTTAATTCCAAAAGTCAATATCATTAAATTTCTATATGAAAACAATAAATAAAAAGAAACAATAAAAAAGACTGTTAAAAACTATCCGACTATGGTAATATACCAAAACACCTTAGATGGACGATTTTTAAAGAAAGGAGAATTTTTATGGTAACAGGAAGTATTTATGAAAGAAACGGAATTTATTATGCTGTTGTCAGCTATTATGTTAATGGCAAAAGAAAACAAAAATCTGCAAGTACAGGTTTATCTATAAAGGGAAATAAAAGACGTGCTTTAGAATTTTTGGAGAATATGAAACGCACATACGAAACACAAGAGTCAATGGAAAATATGGACGGCAGTAGAATTTTTATAAATGATTACTTAGATGAGTGGCTTAAAATTATAAAGCCTTTAGTGGAACGTGCCACATATAAAAGTTACAGCAATATGATTGAAGCACGAATAAAACCTCATTTTAAGAAATTAAACTTGCTTTTAACAGAAGTTGAACCTAAACACATAAAAATGCTTTATGATGAAATTTTAGAACAGGGATATACAACAAATACAGTAATTCATTATCATGCTGTACTTCATCAGGCACTTGCCTATGCTGTGAAAAATGATTATATACCAAGTAATCCTGTTGAACGTGTAAAACGTCCTAAGAAAAATAAGCACATTGCAAGTTTTTATACCAAGGAAGAAATTTTGACTTTGTTAGATGTTGCAAAAGACGACCCTATTTACATACCAATAATTTTAAGTGCATATTATGGATTTCGTAGAAGTGAAACTATTGGTATGCGTTGGAGTGCTATTGACTTTGAAAATAAAACAATTACAGTAAATCATAAAGTTATAGAGCTTACTGAAAACGGAAAAACAATTGTTTATGCTGAGGACAAGCTGAAAACAAAATCTAGTTACCGAACACTTCCATTAATTCCAGTTGTTGAAGAAAATCTTTTGAAGCATAAAGCAAAGCTTGAGCGTAACAGGAACTTATTTGGAAACAGTTTTTGTACAGAATATTTAGACTATGTTTGTGTAAATGAAATGGGAAAACTTTTTCGTCCTAATTTTGTAAGTGACCATTTCAGAATATTATTGAAAAAATATGGATTAAAGAAAATAACCTTTAAAGAATTAAGACATAGTTGTGCCAGTATGCTTGTATCAGAAGGAATATCTATGAAATCAATTCAAGAATGGCTTGGACATTCTAACTTTTCTACAACAGCAGACGTATATTCTCATATTGATTATCATTCAAAACAACTGTCTGCTGATGCTATTGGTAATGCATTAAAAAGTAAATAAATTATTAATATAGATTGAAATAAAAAAGAAACCTTGAATTATCAAGGTTTCAATAAGCGGAGATGGTGGGATTCGAACCCACGTGCCGCTATTAACGACAAACTGATTTCGAATCAGACCCGTTACAACCACTTCGGTACATCTCCATATTAATATTAAATTATTTTTAAAAAATCAGAAAAATTATTCTGTTAGCAATTTGTTAGCATTTTAGCTTTTTTCTATTTAATATATTTGCTGAAAGCCTTATATTTAGCTATTTTCAGGCATCTGTTATTAAATATACCTATTGGATTTCGAGTCAGCCTCGTTATGACCACTTCGATACGTCTCCATTAATTAGACTACATTATATAATAAATGTATATTAATACATTGTCAAGAAAAATGCAATTTACCCTGTATTTATAGAGTTTTTTGTGATAATATAGTTAGGATTGATTATAGGAATAGAGGGAATTTTTATGAATAAATTTATAGGACATTTTAAGACAATAACATACCATAAATGGCTTGTAATGCAATACTGCTTTAAAATGGGACTTTTTAAACAAGGAATTTTACATGATATGTCAAAGTATTCTTATACAGAGTTTATTGTGGGAGCTAAATATTTTCAAGGGAATAGAAGCCCTAATAATGCAGAGAGGGAGGATATAGGATATTCTTCTTCATGGTTACATCACAAAGGCAGAAACAAACATCATTATGAGTATTGGATAGATTACAGCGGAAGAAAAGACGCACCTTTAACAGGTATGAAAATACCTGAAAAGTATGTCATAGAAATGCTTGCAGATAGAATTGCAGCTTGTAAAGTTTACCAAAAAGAAATGTATACAGATAGTAGCCCTTTGGAATACTATATGCAGGGAAGGGATTTTGTGATAATGCACCCTAAGGCTCAAAAACTTTTGGAAAAGCTTCTCTGTATGCTTTCTAAAAAAGGCGAAAAATACACTCTTGATTATGCAAGAAAACTTGTAAAGCAAATTAATAAAGGTAAAAAACTTTATTAAAAAGTAGGTAAATTGTAAGAATTTATAAAATTTTATTTTTATATTTCCTGTGTTATAATATATATATAAATTAACTGTATTTAAGTTAAAATTTTCTTGAAATATATTAATTTATAATATAGAATATTTAAAGTATTATTTCAGCATTAATTATATGTTTGAGAGAAATACAAGGAGGAATGAAATATGAAGACTTTTAAGAGATTTGCAGCAGCTATTATGATAGGTATTATGGCAGTTTCTTTCACTGCTTGTAATAATGATAAAAATGATAGCAAAAGCACTATGACAACAGAAACTGTAACAGCAGAAAGTGTATTTGACAAGGCTTTGGAAAATATTAAAAATACATCAAGCTATACAGCTACAACAAAAGTTGACGGTACTCTTACAGGAGGCGGAGTTGATTCAAATGTTTTAGTTGAGTCAAATATAGATTTTATTGCAGACCCTCTTTATATTAAAAAGACTGTATCAGCTGATGAGGGAACAGGACAGGCTACAACTTCAGAGACTTATGTAACTGTTGAAGGTGATGATGTTCATACTTATAATACTAATGGTGGACAGTGGACACACCAGAAAAAAACTATTGAACAGTATGCAGAGTCTTATGACAATGAAGACATTAGAAAAGATATAGAGACAATTCTCACACTTGCTGATAATATTACAATGGACGAGAATACAAAAAATGATGATAGAATAAAACTTACTGCTACAATACCAGCAGAAAAAATTTCAGAGCTTATAAATGAGCTTAATGCATTTTCATATGTAGGTTTTTCAGGTTATTCAGAGGAGTCCTATGAAGGTGTTGAGCCTATTGAATTCACAATGTATGTTGACTCTGAGACAGGAAATATTGCTGAAATAAATTGCAATCTTGAAAAAACACTTCAAACTCTTATAGATAATATAATAGCAAGTTTCCCTGAAGGTTCAGGAGTTACAAAGCTTACAGCAGAGAAATATACAATAGACATTGTTATGTCAAACTATAACTCTGTGGAAATGACAGAAATACCAGAGGCAGCTCTTTCAACAGCTGTTTTCGGTTCATAATCAATAATTAATAATTAAAAAACCACTGCCTTTGCAGCGGTTTTTTATTGGAAAAATAAATATATATTTTAAAAAGGAGAATTTATAAATGATAGGAGCACATGGCGTTTCACTCCAGTATGGAGGTAGAACACTTTTTAAAGATGTTAATGTTACTTTTACAAAGGGTAACTGTTACGGTCTTATAGGTGCAAATGGCACAGGAAAATCAACTTTCTTAAAAATACTTGCAGGAGATATTGAGCCTAACAAAGGTGAAGTTTCAATTACACCAGGTGAGAGACTTGCAGTTTTAAAACAGGACCACTTCATGTTTGATGATTTTATAGTTGTTGATGCGGTTCTTTATGGACATAAGAGACTTTTTGATATTATGAAAGAAAAAGAAGCTCTCTATGCAAAACCTGATTTCAATGATGAGGACGGTATAAAAGTTTCTGAGCTTGAAGCTGAATTTGCAGAGCTTGACGGTTGGACTGCTGAGTCTAATGCTGAAATACTCTTAAATGGTCTTGGAATTACAAATGAATTTCATTATGTTCCAATGAGTGAACTTACAGGTAATCAGAAGGTTAAAGTTCTTCTTGCACAGGCTCTTTTTGGAAACCCTGATATACTTCTTCTTGACGAGCCTACTAACCACCTTGACCTTGCATCTATAAAATGGCTTGAAAACTTCCTTATGGACTTTGAAAACACTGTTATAGTAGTTTCTCATGACCGTCATTTCCTCAATAAAGTATGTACTCATATTGCGGATATTGACTACGGTGCAATTACTATGTATGTAGGTAACTATGATTTCTGGTATCAGTATACACAGATGACACAGAGACAGCTTAGAGACGAGAATAAGAGAATTGAACAGAAAATGAAAGAACTTCAAGAGTTCATTCAGCGTTTCAGTGCTAATGCGTCAAAATCAAAACAGGCTACATCAAGAAAGAAACTTCTTGATAACCTTCAGATGAATAATATTAAACCTTCTTCAAGAAAATATCCTTTTGTAAACTTTAAACAGGATAGAGAAGTTGGAAATGACGTTCTTGAAGTTAGTGGAATTTCAAAAACAATAGGTGACAGAAAAGTTTTAAATGATGTAAGCTTTATTGTTTCACCTAACGATAAAATCGCTTTTGTTGGTGATGATGAAATTGCAAGAACAACACTCTTTAAAATACTTATGGGTGAAATGGAGCCAGACGAAGGAACATTTAAGTGGGGTATAACAACATCAACAGCTTATTTCCCTAAAGATAACAGCGAATATTTCGACAACTTTACAGAGTCTCTTATAGAATGGCTTAGACCATACGCTAAACCAGGCGAACAGTACGACTCAGACATAAGAGGCTGGCTTGGTAGAATGCTTTTCTCTGGTGAGGAGGCTTTAAAAGCTGCTAATGTACTTTCAGGAGGAGAAAAAGTTCGTTGTATGCTCTGTAAAATGATGATGTCAGGAGCTAATGTACTTATACTTGATGAGCCAACTAACCACCTTGACCTTGAGTCAATTACAGCATTAAATGAAGGTCTTTGTGATTATAAGGGAACACTTCTCTTTGACTCCCATGACCACCAGTTTGTTCAAACAATAGCAAACAGAATTATCGAAATACTTCCTAATGGAATTATTGACAGACGTGAAACATTTGACGAGTATATCGACAATGAGGACGTTGACGCTATGAGAGCTAAACTCAGCTAATTTATATAAATAATTAAAATAGGTTGTTCCTTTTTTATAGTTATGATATATTTATCAGAGAAAAAGGGACAGCCTTATTTTTTATATTTAATTTATATTAAGAGGTGTAATTATTATGATAAACGGAAAAATCAATCTTAGAAGTGACACTGTAACAATACCTACTGAAAAAATGCGTAAAGCTATGTTTGAAGCACCTGTGGGTGATGATGTTTACGGTGAAGACCCTACAATAAATAAACTTGAAAAACTTGCCGCTGAAAAGTTTGGAAAAGAGGCTGCTATATTTGTTCCTTCTGGTACAATGAGTAACCAGTTAGCTTTATTTGTTCATGCTGATAGAGGAACAGAAGTTATACTTCCAGATAGATGTCATATTGTACAGCATGAGGCTGCTGCTGCCTCAATAATAGCAGGAGCACAGCTTAGATGTATACAGACTATAAAGGGCGGTGAAATGCCTCTTGATGCCGTTGAAGATGCTATAAGAAAAGACCCTGATGATATTCATCAGCCAAGAACTTCTCTTATTACATATGAAAATGCAGACTCTGACGGACGTGTTAGAAGTGTTGAGTATATGAAAAATATAAAAGAGCTTGCTGATAGTTATAGAATACCTGTCCATGTGGACGGTGCAAGAATTTTCAATGCCGCTTGTGTTCTTGGTACAGATGTAAAAGAACTTTCAAAATATTTTGATACTATATCTGTATGTCTCTCAAAGGGACTTTGTGCACCTGTTGGCTCTGTACTTATAGGAAGTAAAGAGTTTATTGAAAAAGCAAGAAGAAAAAGAAAAATATTGGGCGGTGGAATGCGTCAAGCTGGAATACTTGCTGCTGCTGGAATTGTTGCCCTTGAAGAAATGACAGACAGACTTAAAGAAGACCATGAAAATGCAAAATATTTTGCAGAAAGACTTTCAGAGATAAAAGGAATTGAAGTGTTTAAAGATAGAGTTGAAATTAATATGGTATTCTTTAAACTTAAAGATTACAGACTTTCAGCAGATAGTCTTGTAAGATACCTTGATGATAATGGTGTTTCAATTAATGGTGAAGATAATGGTATAATGCGTTTTGTAACAAACTATTATGTTTCAAAAGAGGAGATTGATACAGTTATTGAACTTATGAAATTAGCTGAATAATTGTATTTTTTTAAAAACAGAGTTGTATTTTTTTTCATACACTCTGTTTTTTTATTTTAAATATATTCTGTGTTTTGAATACAGTATAAAATTGTATTTGATTTTGTACAATGTGACAAGGACATATGTATGTAAAAGGCTTACATTGTCTTTGGGTCAAAAACCTATAAACTTTGGTAAAGTTTTATATAAAGGGTATGTATGTATACAAAAAACATAAAGAATTTTATATTATTTTGTATATCTTTGACTATTGCCTTTTTTTGTGAATGGGTGCATAATTGGTGTCACAAAGTAATAAATACAAAATACATTGACAAGGAAAAGTAGTATATATTTTTGTTTCAGAGAGCTATCGGTTAGTGAGAGATAGTACAATATGTATATGAAAAATCACCTTTGAGTATTCGGCTGAAGGCAATATGATTGCTGTGTAAGCTCTGAACGCATAACACCCGTTAAAGTGTTAGCCAATTATTTGGCAGTGAGTGGCTTTTTATATTTTTGGTATAAAAAGCAATCAGAGTGGTACCGCAGAGTTTTGCCTTTGTCTCTAATATTTTAGAACAAAGGTTTTTTTGTTTAATGGATTGTAAAAAATATAATAAACAGATTTGGGGGAATTAATTATGGTAAAAATGTACTATGATGCAGATTGTAATTTAGGATTATTAGAAGGAAAGAAAATAGCTGTTATTGGTTATGGTAGCCAGGGACATGCTCATGCTAACAACCTTAAAGAAAGTGGAATGGACGTTGTTGTAGGTTTAAGAAGTACATCTGCAAGAGTTGCAGAAGCTAAAGCTGCTGGTCTTGAAGTTATGGAAGTTCCAGAAGCTGTTAAAGTAGCTGATGTTGTTATGATGCTTGTTCCAGACGAAAAAGCTGCTGATATCTACAAAGAATCAGTTGCTCCAAACCTTAAAGATGGTGCAATGCTTATGTTTGCTCACGGTTTTAATATCCATTACAATCAGATAGTACCACCAGCTACTGTTGACGTAACAATGTGTGCTCCTAAAGGACCTGGACATACTGTAAGAGAAACATATCAGGCTGGTATGGGTGTTCCTGCTCTTATCGCTGTATATCAGGACGCTTCAGGAAAAGCTAAAGATTATGCTCTTGCTTATGCTGCTGGTATCGGTGCTGCTCGTGCAGGTATCATTGAGACAACATTTAAAGAAGAAACAGAAACAGACCTTTTCGGTGAACAGGCTGTACTCTGTGGTGGTGTTTGTGCTCTTATGCAGGCTGGTTTCGAAACTCTTGTTGAAGCTGGATATGCTCCAGAAATGGCTTACTTTGAATGTTTCCATGAAATGAAACTTATCGTTGACCTTTGCAACAGAGGCGGTATGTCATTCATGAGATATTCTTGCTCTGATACAGCTGAATACGGTGACTACATCACAGGACCAAAGATTGTTACTGATGAAACAAGAAAAGCTATGAAAGGCGTTCTTAAAGACATTCAGGACGGTACATTCGCTGGTAACTGGATTGCTGAAAACCGTGCAAGTGGTAGAGCTCACTTCCTTGCTATGCGTCGTGTTGCTGCTGAACACCCAATCGAAAAAGTTGGTGCTAAACTTCGTAGCATGATGAGCTGGTTAAAGAAATAATTCATAATAGTTTGTTTAATATTGGTTTATAATAATTACAGGTATCTGATTTTTTTCAGATACCTGTTTTTTATGTATATTGTTCTATTAATTTTATGGGAGTATAATAAATAATAAAAAAGGTGATATTTTGTGATAAAGGGAATAGGTACTGACATTATAGAGATTAATAGAATTAAAAAAGCTATTGAGAGAGAAAGTTTTTTAATTAAATATTTTACAGAAAATGAGAGACGGCAGTTTTTAGATAAAAAAAATAGGGCTGAAACAATAGCTGGAGTGTTTTCTGCAAAAGAGTCTGTTGTCAAGGCTATGGGTACAGGTTTTTCAGGATTTAGTTCCTCTGATATAGAAATATTAAAAGACGAAAAGGGTAAGCCTTTTGTTAATGTTTTTAATAATGCTAAAGAAATATGTGACAAAAAGGGTATTGATGCTATTCATGTGTCAATAACCCATTGTAAAGATTATGCTCAAAGTTTCGCTGTTGCGGAGGGAGGTCTTTGATTTGAAAGTTACAACAGGGGCGGAAATGAGAAATATAGATAAAACAGCTATTGAAAAATATGGTATTCCCGGTATTGTTCTTATGGAGAATGCGGGAAGATGTGTTTTTGATGTTTGTGAAAATTATATTTCTAAAAGTGGTAAAAGTAATGTTTTAATAGTTGCAGGAAAAGGAAATAACGGTGGAGATGGCTTTGTAGTTGCAAGGCTTTTAAAAAATAAAGGATATAGTGTTTCTTTGATAGTTGTATCTGAGAAAAGTGATATAAAAGGAGACGCTCTTACAAATATTGAAATTGCCGAAAAAATTGGAATAGATATAAAAACATATAAACCTGAAATATTTGAAAAAGAGATTTTTAAATGTGATTTTATAGTTGATGCATTACTTGGAACAGGGTTAAAGGGTGAAGTTAGAGAGCCTTATAAAACTGTTATTGAAAGTATAAATAAAAGTGAAAAATATGTTATAAGTGTTGATATTCCTTCTGGTCTTGATAGTGATACAGGAGAAATTTTAGGTTCTTGTGTTGTTGCTGATGAGACTGTAACTTTGGCATTACCTAAAAGAGGTCTTTATTTGGAAAATTCATTTTTATATACGGGCAAACTTACTGTGGCTGATATTTCTATGCCTAGTATAATTTATGAAAATGATATGGATATAAAGGGAAATGTTTTGACTAAGGAAGAAGCCTTTGAAATTATGCCTAAACGAATTAAGAGAAGTAATAAGGGCACTTATGGTAGACTTTTTGTTGTGGCAGGTTCAAAGGGTATGACAGGAGCTTCATATCTTTGTTGTAAGAGTGCTTACAGAACCGGCTGTGGCGTTGTCCATTCTTGTATTGTTAATTCGGCTGTCAGTGTAATGCAAAGTATACTTCCTGAAGCTGTATATATACCTCTTGAAGATATGGGAGGATTTGTATATAAAGATAGCATTGATGATGTGGAGCATGAAATGTATAAGGCTTCAGCTTTTGTTATAGGTCCGGGACTTGGAGGTAGAAAACAAGTTTCAGAGTTTGTAAAACAGATACTTGTTGATATTGATGTTACAGCTGTTATAGATGCTGACGGTTTAAATGCCATTGCTGATGATACAGATATACTTAAAAAAATGAAAAAAATGCCTATAATAACTCCTCACCCTAAAGAAATGGAGAGACTTACAGGCATTCCTGTTAAAGATATTTTAAATAATACTGTTGATGTTGCTTTAGATTTTGCAAAAACACATAATTGTGTTGTTCTTTTAAAAGATTCAAGAACGGTTATTGCAAATCCTAAAGGAGAGTTTTATATTAATACAAGGGGCAGTTCTGCACTGGCAAAAGGTGGTTCGGGAGATGTTTTATCTGGAATAATAGGAAGCCTTGTGTCTCAAGGCTGTGACACCTTTGAAAGTGCTGTTTTAGGTGCTTATATACATGGCATAACAGGAGAAATTGCAGGTGAAAGATTTACAAACTATGGTAGTCTTTCGGGAGATTTTGCCGATATTATACCGGAAGCTTTGAAAAGCATATTAGAATAAATTACACTTTTTTTCAATATAATGTTTTAAACATATATTGAAAGGAAGTTTTTTATGAAGGTGTTTAAAAGTTTTATATTGATAGTTTTTTTAATTACTGTATTTTCAGGTTGCAGTATTAAAAAAGATGAAGTTTCAACAATGGAAAAAATACAAAATCAACTTAAAAATATGGAAAGCTATCAATGTACAGGAACACTCACAAGAATTTCAAACAAAAGCGAAAATGTATATGAAATAAAACAGTATTATAAAAGTACAGGAGAGTATAAATTAGAAATGTTAGCTCCTGAAGATGTAGCAGGAAATTATACTGTATATAATGGTGAGTCTGTTTTTCAGTATAATCCAAGAATACAGGGTAAAGTTATACAGGGAGTTCCTAAATCTCAAATGAGAAACGAGCTTTTTTTAGGCTGTTTTATAAAAAATTATTTTCAGTCTGAAGATGTGACCGTAGAGACGGGAAATATGGATATTCAAAAAAGTACAGTTCTTGAGGCGGTTATACCAGGAGAAAATAAATATACAGCCACAGAAAAATTATGGATTGATGAGGAAACTTTAAAACCTTTAAAACTTGTCATTTATGACACAGAGGGTAAAGAAAGATATATTATAGAATATAAGGATTTTGAATATAACATTGATATTGATGAAAATATTTTTAAAATACCTGAAGTTTAGGAGGAAGTAAAATGACAGAATACCAGAGAGTGACAGCAGAAATTGACCTTGATGCTGTTGCATATAACATAAGAAACATAAGAGAAAGAGTTAATAAAAATTCAAAAATAATGGGTATTGTAAAGGCTGACGCTTATGGTCATGGTGCTGTTGAAGTGTCAAAGGTGCTTTTATATAATGGTGCTGACTGGCTGGGAGTTGCCATGATTGATGAGGCTATACAGCTTAGACAGAATAATATTATGGTTCCTATACTCATACTTGGTTATACTCTTGAAACAAAAATTGATGATGTTGTGAGATATGATATTATACAGACTGTATTTTCTTATGATATGGCAAAACTTGTTTCTGATGCAGCTGTAAAACAGAATAAAATTGCTAAGATACATATAAAAGTTGATACAGGTATGGGAAGAATTGGTTTTATGCCTGATGAAAATATTGGTGAGGAGGTTTTAAAAATATCAAAACTTCCTAATATAGAGATTAATGGTATATTTACTCATTTCTCAACATCTGATGAGACTGATAAATCCTTTACAAGACTTCAAATTGAAAGATTTAAGTATGCAATAGATGAAATTGAAAAAAGGGGAATAAATCTTCCTGTTAAACACTGTGCTAATAGTGCGGCCATAATGGATTTGGAGGATTTAGGCTTTAATATGGTTCGTGCCGGTGTAATACTTTATGGAATGTATCCTTCTGATGATGTTAAAAAAGAGAATTTAAGCCTTAAACCTGTTATGAGCATAAAAACTCATATCAGTTATGTTAAAAATGTAGGTGTTGGTGTTCCTTTAAGCTATGGAAGAACATACTATACAGATAAAGAAAGTGTTATTGCAACTGTGCCTGTTGGATATGCTGATGGATATATTAGAAGAATGCAAAAGGGCGGTAGAGTTATAGTTAATGGTCATTATGCTCCTATTGTAGGTAGGGTTTGTATGGATCAGTTTATGATTGATGTCACAGACATTCCAGATGTTAAACCGGGAGATGATGTTATACTTATGGGTTCTGACGGAAATATATCAATAACTGCTGATGAAATTGCTAAGGTACTTGATACAATAAACTATGAAGTTGTGTGTATGATAGGAAAAAGAGTGCCTAGAGAGTACATAAAAAATAATAAGACAATAAAAACTGTAAATTTTATTTAAAACTGTATTAAAAATAAGGCTAAAGGCAATAATAAAAATATAACTTTGGTCTGTGAAACAGTTTTATGGATATTACATATTAATTTAAAAAAAGAGTAATCCTTATATAGTGTTTTTATTTGTTTCACATTGACTGTAAAATAATTTTACGGAGTGTGAATATTGTGATTGTACGACGAGGAGATATATATTATGCTGATTTAAGTCCTGTTGTGGGAAGTGAACAGGGAGGTGTTAGACCTGTTTTAATAGTGCAAAATGATGTTGGAAATAAATATAGTCCAACTGTTATATGTGCCGCTGTAACTTCTCAGATAAATAAGGCTAAACTTCCTACTCATATAGAGATAGAAGCCTCAAAATATAGACTTGTGAAAGACTCTGTTATACTTCTTGAACAGATAAGAACAATAGACAAAAAAAGATTGAGAGAGAAAGTTTGTCAATTAGATATGCCTATTATGAGAAAAGTTGACACAGCTCTTATGACAAGTTTGGGATTATTTAAGTAAAGTTATAGGGAGACGGATTTTTTTCCGTTTCCCTTTGTTTTGTTAAAATATAGAGGAGGAAAAATAATTGCAAGAGCTTTTTTTGATAGGTGAAATATCTAAACTCTTTAATATAAATGTTAGAACCCTTAGATATTATGATGATATAGGACTTTTAAAACCTGAGTATGTTAATCCTGAAAGCGGTTACAGATACTATTCTGTAAATCAATTTGAACTTTTAAATACAATAAAATATCTTCGCACTCTTGATGTGCCTATTCCAAAAATAAAATATTTCATTGAAAATAGAGATACAGACAATATAATAAATATTTTTAATATGCACAAAAAAGAGATTGAAGGAAAAAGAAAGAAACTTGAGATTATTGAAAGAAAAATAAATAAAAGACTTGAACAGATAAATGATGCTGTAAATACAAAGTATGGTATTATAGAGGAAAAATATATACATGAGAGAAATGTGGCTATTTTAAGAAAAAATATTCCTATAAATGAAAATCTTGAATATAAAATAAGGGAGCTTGAAATAGAAAATAACCTTGATGCTGTAATGTTTTTGGGAAAGGTTGGTGTTTCTATTTCTGAGGAGAATATAAAGAAAGGTTCTTTTAAAACTTTTTCATCAATATTCGTTATACTTGAAGATGAATATATAAGCAGTGATAAAATGAGAACAATACCTTCGGGAAATTATGTGACAGTGAGATTTAAAGGAACTCACAGTGAGGCTGAAAATTATTATAGGGACGTTGTAAAATACATATATAATAAGGGATATAATATAAATGGAAATTCGGTTGAGATAACTTTAATAGATTATGGAATGACGAATGATAGAGATAAGTTTGTAACAGAAATACAGATACCCTATTTATAATTATAGTATTTTTAAAAATACTTGACTCTCCAATTACTGGAGGGTTTATTTTTTTGTTATAAAATATTAGGGGGGATTAAATTGACAGATGAAAAAGACCTTACCAGTGGAAATATTGTAAAAACTGTTATAACTTTTGCAATACCTTTTTTGTTGGCAAATATTATACAAGCATTATATGGAGCTGTTGACCTTATGGTTATAGGAAAATATTGTACTCCTGATAGTGTCTCGGCTGTGTCAACAGGAACTCAGGTTACACAGATTATAACAAGTATAATATCTGGTTTGACATTGGGAGGAACTGTTATTGTAGGAAGATATGCAGGAATGAAAAGGGAGGAGGATATAAAAACAACAATAGGAACAAATCTTACAATATTTTTTATTGTAGGTATAATACTTACTGTGGTTATGCTTGTGTTTGTTGACAATATACTTACACTTCTTCAAACTCCAAAAAGTGCTTTTGATGAGGCTAAGGAGTATGTTTCTGTATGTGCCTGTGGAATTATTTTTATATGTGGGTATAATGCTATAAGTGCTATATTGAGAGGTTATGGCGACTCTAAAAGTCCCCTTGTTTTTGTTTTTATAGCCGGATGTATAAATATTTTTGGGGATATTTTGCTTGTTAAATATTTTAATATGGGTGTTAAGGGAACAGCTTTAGCAACTATATTTTCACAGGGAATAAGCATGGTTTTTGCTATTATATATCTTAAAAATAAAAATTTTATATTTGATTTTAAACTTTCAAATTTTAAAATTTCAAAGGATAAATTAAAATCTTTAGCATGGGTTGGTATACCTGTATCCTTTCAAGAGTGTATGGTTAGACTTTCATTTCTATATTTGACATCTGTAACAAACAGTTTAGGAGTTAATGCTTCATCAGCTGTTGGAATAGCCAGCAAATATGATGTTTTTGCAATGCTTCCTGCTACATCTGTTGCTTCTGCTTTATCTGCTATTGTAGCCCAAAATTATGGAGCTGAAAAATATGACAGAATGACAAAATCATTATTTATAGGAATTTTGGCGGCTTTACCATTTTCATTGGCTTTTTTCGGTTGGGCTCAAATTTCACCGGAAAGTATGATAGGAATTTTTTCTAAAGATGAAAATATAATATCCGTTGGTATTCCATTTTTTAAGACTTGTAGTTTTGACTATATATGTGTTTTGTTTGTGTTCTGTATGAATGGATATTTGAACGGAAGGTCAAAAACTATATTTACAATGATAAGTTGTTGTTTTGGTGCTTTGGCTTTGAGAATGCCTCTTATATATATTGTGTGTAAATATTTTCCGGAAAATTTAGGTGTAATAGGCACTGTTGCTCCTTCTGTGTCATTTATAATGGCTGTATATACATTAGTTTATGTATTATATTTGGCAAAAAATGATAAAAAAATAAAACTTTGAAACTTTTTGCAATAAAAGAGCGTCAATTATTTGACGCTCTTTTATTTTAAGTGATTTTTTATTGTTCATCAAAAAGTTTATAATATGCCCAACCTTTAAGAAGGTTTACATCTTCCGTTTCTTTTTCGGGAAGTTTTTCTGTTATTTCACCCTTGTTGTTTACATAGAAATATTCTGTCACAACAGGAACTTCCTCCATAAGATTATTTGAAAATTGCCATAAAGGATAGAGGCTATCATAACCCATAAGTTCCATTACAAGAGAACCTAAATAATTTGAACTTATAGTCATATCACTAGGAAGATTTAATGTTTTTTCTACTTCTTTGATATTTGTAATTTCTTTTGCACTGTCATTTTCCCATATGAGGAAAGGAGTTTTATAAGCATTAAGATATTCTTCTTTTGTTCCGTTAAGGTTTATATCATATTCAAGAGCTTCAAAATTTTCAGTACCATTTGAAAATCCTGGAAGATGGTCACCGAAATATACAATTACAACAGGCTCATCACTGTCTTCAAAATAATCTGTAAGACGTCCAAGCTCTTTGTCGGCATCTTTTACGCCCTCAAAATAGTTGCCCATTATACTTGTTTGGTGGTCTGTAAGTTCCATATCTGTGTTAAAGTTTCTACCGTCAAAACCATATTTTTCTTCATAAGGACCATGGTTTTGTATTGTTACACAGAATGTAAAAAGAGGATTGTCACTGTTTTCAATGTGTTCCTCAAAATTTTCTATTATTTTGTCTGTTGCGGCTTCATCACTTATATACATTCCTTTATTTTGAGTTACAGGTTCAAAATTATCTTCAAGGAATATTGATTTGTCAAAACCGAAATAATTATAAACATTATAACGATTGTAAAACCAAGAATACCCCGGATGAATTGCTACACTGTCATAGCCTATTGTATCAAGTATAGAAGGCATAGCATCAAAATCTTTTCTTACAAAACTATATGAAGAAAGAGGGTTGTCTATAAATCTTGTGGAACAAGCTGTAAAAACGTCAAACTCTGTGTCGGATGTTCCTCCACCAAAGTTTGGTACAACTATGTGACCACTTACAGCATTGTCACTTTTTGAAAGTTCTTTAAAGTTTTTTAAAGGGTCTCTGTAACCTTTAAAATCTATGTTTTCATTTTCTGAGAGGTCAGAGAAAGCTTCACCCATAATCATTATTATATGAGGTTTTTCTTTTGTTTTTAATGAATTTGGAATTTTTGTTTCCTTTTCCATTTTTTCATATACAGTTTTGTCATAACCAACAGGTTTTTGGACACTTAAAGTATGTATATCATGGATAAAACTATAAAGGAAACCTTTTGACTCATAGTGATTTACTTTAAAATAGTAATTTCCTTCTATTTCAAAGGAGTCATAATATGATGAACTTGCATAAACAGAAAAATGTATACACATCATTATTGCAAGGGTTGAGGCAAAACAAGTAAAACGCAGTGTATTATTCATCTTTTTGCCTTTAAAAAGTATTATGGATATTAATATTAGAACTACAAAAACAATAATAGCGGTTATTGCAGTTTTTATATAGCTTTCGTCAAAACTTGTGAATATGGCTTTTACTTCATTTATAAGAGTTATGTCAGAAGGAATAAAAGGGTCCTGACGCATTTGTATTTTTACATTGTTAACAACGGCCATAAGTGAAAATATGCCGGAACATATAAATACACTTAAAAGAGCATTATTAAAAAGAAAATATAAAAGTATCATGCATAGTGGAATTGGTATGTAATTTAACCATATAAGAGCAGGATATTTTTCTGTCATAGCAAAAAATTCTTTTGTATTTTCCGGTGCAACATTAATCATAAAATATGCTGTTCCGATTGAAAATACTATTATAAGTAAAATTGATGATATTATACCAAGTTGTATTTTTTGTTTTAAAAAAGTTTTCATCTCTACCTCCTGAAAAATACTAATCCGATTAAATATGTTATAACTTTTTTAAGGCAATGTAAAGAAATATACGCAAATTTATTAATAATTGTTAACTTTGATTAAAAAACTTTTGTTTTTGTATTTATAAAATCTTAAGAAGTTTGTTTATTGTAAAAAAATGTAGTATTTGATATAATAATCAGAGCCATGTTTTGGTTTATAATGTAAAAAAATGTAATATTTTTGGGAGTTGGTTTGGTGGAAGGAAGAAGAATGAAAAACAGAAAGGAAAAAAAGGCTAAAAGTTTTAAATTTATAGCCCTTTTAGTTCTGTTGATTGTATGTGTTTTTGGAGGGACAAGTGTATTTTTTGCTATGAATGGCAAAATTAAAATTGGAAATAAAAATAATCAGCAAAATAATAATGAAGTTGTAAATACACAGCCTGAAGAAAATACAGATGAAATTGTTGAAAATATAGAAGATGAAACTCAAAAAGGAGATACAAAAATAAATGTTCTTGTTATGGGAACTGACAAAGTAGGACTTCATTCAGATGTTGACTTTGTTGTATCCTTTGACACTGAAACAAAGAAAATGAGTTTATTATCTATTCCAAGAGATACAAAAGTTGTAATGACAGATGAAATGATACAAAGTCTTTTAGATAGGGACAGAGAACAATTTATACCTAATGCTAAAGGAGTTAGGGGACAGTGTAAATTGACTGAAGTTTATGCTTATGCTGGTGATGGTTACAGAGACCAGTTTGTTAAAATGGCTATTGAGGACCTTTTGGGTATAGAAATTGACCATTATGTGACTGTTGACCTTCAAGGATTTAAAAATATTGTTGACGCTTTTGGTGGTGTGGATATGGTTGTTCAAGAAAGACTTTATTATTCAGACCCAGCTCAGGATTTGTATATAGACCTTTATCCTGGTTATCAGCATCTTGACGGCGATAAAGCAGAACAGCTTGTAAGATATAGAGACGGTTATATACAGAAGGATATTAAGAGAATACAGGTTCAACAGGATTTTCTTTCAGAATTTCTTAAAAAAGTTACAAGTACAGATAATATAATTAAAAATTTACCTGAAATTATAACAACTGCCATAAAATATACAAAAACAGATATATCTATTACAGATGCCATAAAATATTCAAAATATATAAGTGATATTGATATGGAGAATGTAACTATGGAAACAATTCCAGGAGAGGGAGGTTCTTATTATACTCCTGATATGGAAGCTGTAAAAGAAATTGTTGACAGAATTTTCTATGATATTATACCAGAAAGTGAAACAGCTCAAGAAGAAACAGGTGAATTATCAGAGGTTTCTGACAGTAAAAATCTTAATATTGAAGTTGCTAACGGTACAATGACAAATGGTATGGCTGGTAAAAAGCGTGATATGCTTGAAAAAGAAGGTTATACTGTTTCAGGAATATCAACATATAAAGGACAGAAACAGGAAGCAACAAGAATAGTTGTAAAAGAAGAAGGTCAAGGAAATGACCTTGTTAAATATTTTGTTAATGCAAATGTTGAAGTTGATAGTGAGCTTGTTGGAGATGGCTGTGATATAAAAATAATTGTAGGGTATAGTGAAAATTAATGTTTTTAGGGGGGTTGTCTCATGAGCAGAGTTGATAGAAGAAAAAATAAAGGCAATAGTCGTTTGCCATTAAAAATTTTAATATTTGTAGTTATTATAGCGGTTGTAGCTGCTGTTGTTGTGGTAGTTTTTAATTTTCTTTCAAAAAAAACTGATGATAATGTAGTTTCTGTTTCTGGAAGTAGAAATACAGCATTTTTTGTGTATGATAAAAATGATAATTCTGTTGACGGTATAGCTTTAATACATACAGATGACAGTTCCAAAAAAATTTCAATGATGTCTATGCCTAAAAATACTATGGTTACTGTGTCTGAAAATATTAGTGATATGATTGACTCTAGTAGAGTTGAAATTAATCAAGATATTAAAATTAGAGACCTTAAATCTTATTCAAAAGATGGGGCTTTTAATGCTACTGTTGCAGAGCTTGAAAATATGTTTGGAGTTAAAATTGACGGATATATTGCTGTAAATATTGAGGGAATTGAAAAAGTTGTTGAGAGTTTAGGCGGTATTGATTTTTATACAGAAAAAGATATTTATGTTGATATGGGAATGGAAGACGGAGTTCTTGATATAGAAGCAGGAGAACACCATATTGACGGAAAAACAGCCGGTCAACTTATGAAATATGATGGAAGTGACTATGGTATAGTTGTTCAAGAAGTTATTTTCAAAAATATACTTGCCAGTGTAAAAGAAGATAAATTATCTAAAGAAAATATAATTTCAGAAAAATATGTAAATACAAATATGGACAGACAGGAAGCTTTGGGATATATTGAATATATGAAGAAATTTGAAGTCAAAGAAATTTCATTTGTAATGGTTCCTGGTGTATATGAAGAAAGAAATGGAACATTATACTATGTATATAATGCTGAAGGCGTAACTCAAATGGTTGACAAATATATACATGGCAAAATTGATGATACAGCTTCTGCGGACAGTAAAAGTCTTAGAATAGAAGTTTCTAATGGCGGTATAACAGACGGTTTGGCGGCAAAGACAAGAGATATGCTTATAGGACTTGGCTATAATGTTACAGGCATTTCTAACTATGAAGGATATAAACAGGAAGCAACAAGAATAGTTGTTAAACAGGAAGGACAAGGAAGCGACCTTGTGCAGTATTTTGATGGAGCTTATGTTGAACTTGACACAAATAATATTGTATCTGATGAATATGACATTAAAATAATATTAGGGCTTGATGAAAAATAACTTTTGGGAGATACATTAATATGCGTTCAGATAAAAAAGAAAAAAATGTAGCCCCTCGAAGAGGTGGTAACAGAAAAAAAAGACAAGTTAAAAAAAAGAAAAAAAGACTTTTTAGAATGTTTTTTGTTTTCCTTATATTGTTTGTAGCTGTTATATGGGGAGCTGATTTTGTTTATAGTAAATTTGGCGGTGGATTAAACCAAAATAAACAACAGTCTGAAAATTCAGAAAATACAGATGATAATACAAAAAGAGAAAAACTTGAGCTTAATGTAGCCATATTTGGTGTGGATAAAGATGAAACAAGAACTGATGTTATTTTTGTTGTTCATTTTGATAGTGAGCTTAAGAAAATTTCATTGCTTTCTGTGCCGAGAGATACAAAGGTTGATATAGCACCGGAAGTTAAAGAAATATATGATGAAAATGATAGATATTATCAATCACCTACAAAAATAAATGCTGTTCATGCTTATGGTGGCAAAAATGGTGTTGAGTGTGCAATTTTACAGCTTGAAGATTTGCTTGGAGTTGAGATAGACCACTATGTAAAATTTGATATGGACTCTGTTGTAGAGTTTGTTGACGCTTTTGGCGGTGTTGATTTTTATGTTCCAATGGATATGTATTGGGATATGCGTGACACAGGTGATATTCTTATTGACCTTGATGAAGGTATGCAGCATATAGATGGTGAAAAAGCTTTACAGTTATTAAGATTTAGACACGGCTATGCACAGCAGGATATAGAAAGAATACAGACACAACAAAACTTTATGAATGCACTTTTTGAAAAAGTTACAAACACAGAGAATATAATGAAAAATCTTCCTAATATACTCATGACTACTATAAAATATGTCAAAACAGATATAGGTGTATCAGATGCAATAAAATATTCAAAGTATATAAATGAAGTTGCTGAAAGTAAAGTTACAATGGATACTGTTCCTGGAGTAGGGGAGCCAGTATATTATATATTGGATGAGGAAGGACTTAAGGAAACTATTGACAAGGTATTCTATAATAAAATGCCTGAAGGTGAAGAAGAAGTTGAAAAAGCTCCTTATGAAAGTAGTTTTTTGAAAATTGAAATAGCTAATGGTGGAACAACAACTGGTCTTGCTGGTGAAAAAAAAGATATGCTTACAGAACTGGGGTATAATGTTGTGGCAATATCTACATACAATGGTGATAAAACAAATAATACACGAATTGTTGTAAGAGAAGAGGGAGTTGGTGAAGACCTTCTTAAATACTTTGATAATGCCCAACTAGTAGTTGATGACAGCCTTATAGGCAACGAGTATGATGTTAAAATAATACTTGGTCTTGATGAAAAATAATATTTACAGGAGTGTTTGTATATGCATGATGATAGAGATGAATATGTCAAAAGAAAAAAGAAAACTAAAAAAAGAAGAAAAAGAAGTCCTATAAGAACTTTTTTCAAAATAGTAATAAGTATGGTTCTTGCTTTTGTTGTTATGGCTTCTGCGGCTGTTTTTGCTTACACAAAACTTACAGGAAATTCTGTTGAGAGCACATCAAATAATAGCTTTATAGACTCTATACTTGGAAAAGGTATAAAACTTAATGTAGCTGTATTTGGTGTTGATAAAGATGAAACAAGAACTGATGTTATGTTTGTTGTTCATTTTGACAGTAAGAAAAAAGAGTTAGGTCTTTTATCAATACCACGTGATACAAGGGTTGATATTTGTGATGAAGTTAAAGAGATATATGAACAAAATGACAGATATTATCAGACACCTACAAAAATAAATGCTGTTCATGCTTATGGTGGTGATAAAGGTGCTGAATGTGCTGTATTACAGCTTGAAGACCTTTTGGGAATAAATATTGACCATTATGTTAAAGTAAATATTGACGGCTTTGGAGAGATTGTTGACGCTATCGGCGGTATAGATTTCTATGTTCCACAGGATATGTATTGGGATATGCGTGACACAGGTGATATTCTTATTGACCTTAAGGAAGGTCAGCAAGTTCTTGACGGTGACAAAGCTATACAGCTTGTTCGTTTTAGAAGATATGCAGAAGGTGACGTTGCCCGTGTTCAGGTTCAGCAGGATTTCTTAAAAGAAGCGGCTAAACAGATTTTAAGCACAGAAAATATAATGAGCAATATTGACACTTATATAAAAACATTCTTTAAATATGTTAAGACAGATATAAATATTGTCGATGCTATTAAATATTCCGGATATATTGATGATATAGACATGGAAAATGCAGTTTTTGAGACACTTCCGGGACAAGGTCAATATGTAGGTGGAGTTTCCTACTATGTGTATGACCCAGAAGCAACTCAAGAAATTGTTGATAAAATGTTCTATGGAAAAGGTGATGAAACCCTTGAAGATGGAACGATTTCAAGTAAAGATAAAAAAATTGAAGTGGCAAACGGTGGAGATGTAAACGGTCTTGCTGGAAGAAAAAGTGAAGAACTTCAAGCTGATGGATTTACTGTAAATTCCACTACAACATATAAAGGCGAGAGAACTGAATATACAAGAATAGTTGTTCCTAAAGAAAATATGGGTGAAGACCTCAAAAAATATTTCTCTGATGCTAGAGTTGTTGTTGATGAGTCTTTAATAAGTGAAGGCAATGATATAACAATAATAATAGGAACAGAACAAGAATAAATTTTAATTAAAAGAGGCATTATATGCCTCTTTTTTACAATTTTATTAAAAATCTTAATTTATTAATAAATTACATTGTTTTTGTGGTAAAATGAGACAGTGATTAAATCTTTCGGAGGTAATTTTTATGGGTAAGAAAAATATTGCGGCTGTTGCTGTGACAGCAGCTCTTATATGCGGTACATTATATTCTGTTAATGCGGCAAATGCTGAGCCGGGTTCTAGTGCTGACCCTGTTGTTACAAAAAGCTATGTTGATGAAAAAATAAGCGAGCTTATGGGAGTATTCAATAATTCCGGAAATGGCAACACAACAGGAACAAACGGAGGAACTATTTCGTCTGCTGATAAGGAAGAAATAGTAAATAGCGTTATGGAACAGCTTTCAGGACTTTCTGGAGGCACAGATTCTTCCACATATAAACCTGTAAGTGCTATAAAGGGGCAAGTTATTATAGGCGGAGAAGGAAGTGAGATTATACTTAGAAGTGGTCAGGCTGTGGGATATTGCACTGGTACTGACGGCATTGTAAACGCAACAAAAGGCACAGAGGTTTTTAATGATACAAATATAGAAAAAAATAATCTCCTCATTGTACCAAGAAATGATGGCAGGGGCGTGAGAGTTACAACAGAGGAGGCTTGGTTCATTATCAAGGGAAGTTATCAGATTGTAGACCTTGATGTTTGAAACACATTAGGAGAGGAATGACAATATGAAATACAGACTTAAAAAAATTGCTGCACTTTTAATATCTGCCTGCATTTTATGTACATCTGTAAATGTATTTGGTGCAACAAAACTTTATGATAGTGTTACTCGTGAAATTGTAGCTAGTGGTGTTACATATGAACATAATCAGCGTCTTAATGCTGAAGGTTGGCAAGACATACATGTTTTAACAATAGACCTTAATTCACCAAATATTGAGCTTGCACCTGTTGAGTCATCAGGTGAGATTGGTAAAAAAGACACTGTTTTAAAAATGCTTAATGATAGTGGTGCTGTTGCTGGTGTAAACTCAGATTTCTTTGGTATGGCTGGAACTCATTCAGCTTCTTTCGGTCTTACTATGGATAATGGAGAACTTTTATCTGTTGGTACAGATAAAAATATATCTGCTCATGAGTATGCTACATTTTTTATAGACAATAGTGGAAATCCTTTTATAGATTTCTTTCATGCAGATATACACTTTAAAACAGGTCCTATTGACCTTGAACTTGCTTCTGTAAATAAAATTACAGAAATGAAGTATCCTATATATTTTGATAGCCATGGTGGAAGCACTACACAGGCTCTTGATGCTCGTTTCCCTAATCTTGTAAAAGTTGTTGTTCAAAATAATACAATAACAAAAATATCATCAAAGGGCGAGATTGTCACTGTACCTGAAGACGGATACCTTATAATTATGAATGGTGATTATTATGACGGTATTGCAACAGGTTTTGCTGTTGGTCAGTATGCAACAACAGAGTTTAAAACTACTCTTGACTTAAACAATATTGATACAGCTATGAGTGGCGGTGGAAAGCTTTTAACAAATGGTCAGATTGCAAGAAATGACGGTGTTGTTATATCTGGTAGACAGCCAAGAACTGCTCTTGGTATTTCACAGGATAAAACAAAACTTATACTTATGGTTGTTGATGGTAGAGGTTCCAGTATAGGTGCTACTCATGATGAGCTTGCTTGGCTTATGAAAGAGTATGGTGCTTATGAAGCTATGCACCTTGACGGTGGCGGTTCTTCAACAATGGTTGCAAATACTATAAATGACACTCAGAATGAAGTTAAAAATACTGTTTCTGATGGTGCTGAGAGAAAAGTAATGACATCTATTGGTGTATTTAATACAGGAACTATGGGAACTCCTGTGGAGCTTTCTGTGAGACCTAATACAGAGAGAGCTTTTGTTGGAACTCCTATAAGTTTTGATTTTGTGGCTTATGATAGTGTTTATCATAAACAGACTGTCGATGCATCACAGGTTCAGTTATCTGTTCCAGAAGGGACTGCTACTGTGAATGGTTCAACTGTTACACCTCTTATTGACGGTGCTATTCCTGTGACAGCTACTTGGAACGGTCTTACAAAGTCAACTGTAATTTATGGTATGACACCAGCTTCTATAAAGGCTAATACAAATTCAATAGCTCTTTCTGTGGGAGAGAGTAGTACAATAACTGTAAGTGGTGTAAGTACAGAAGGTTATACAGGTACAATTTCAGGCGGTGTTACATATGAACTTTCAAATCCTGCTTTGGGTACTCTTGTAAATGGTGTGTTTACTGCTCAGAGTGAAGGTGCTGGATATATTAAATGTACATATAACAATGCTTCAACATATATAGCTGTTTCTGTTGGTGGTACAGAAGTTCCTGTGTCGTCTTTTGAAAACAGTCCGGCTCTTTCCTTTAGCTCATATCCTTCAGAGCTTATAAAAGGCTTTGCCGGTCTTTCAAATGCATTTTATAGCGACGGAGCAACATCACTTTTATTAAATTATACATTCTCACAGAGTACAGTTACACAGGCAGCTTATATGGACTTTGTAACTCCTGTTACTATACCGGGACAACCTTCAAAAATTAAAATGTCTGTCTATGGCAATAATTCCGGTCATTGGCTTAGAGGTAAAATAAAAGATGCTGCCGGAAATGAGTATGTTGTAGACTTTACAAAGAATATAAATTGGAACGGTTGGTCAGATGTTACAGCCGATATTCCTAAGGGTGCTGTTTATCCTGTAAGCCTTCAGACAATATATGTTGCTGCTTTATCAAATACAAATACTGCAACAACTCAGCTTTGTTTTGATAATCTTAGAGCTGTTGTTCCTAATACAGTTTCAAATATGCCACAGGATACAGGAATTGCAGATAAATTCAGTGGCGACACAACATATGTTGCTGATGGTTCATATTACATAACAATGACAGGAAATGTCACTGCTCCAGCTGATAAGAGAGGTTCTGATTATACAACTGCAAGAGTGAATGTTAATAATAATATTCAGAGCGGTTCTAATCTTGCTGTTTATGCCGGTTCTGACGATGTAGCATTACAGAATAGTGTTGAGACTATAAAGAGAAGTCAAGGCGGTTATGCTGTATATGATAAAAATGGTGTCACACTTATAAGACTTCAGGCTGCAAACGGAACTTTATCAAACACAAATTCTTCTCAGTGGACATCTTTTAAAACTTCAGCGATTTCAAGCAATGACAAAAATGTTATATTCATGCTTGATAGAGCTCCTAGTCTCTTTACTGATGCAAGAGAAAAAGAGCTTTTTGAGGAAGTTTTACAGGATATAAAAAATAGTGGAAAGAATGTATTTGTTGTGTATACAGGAACTAGCACTGCTGTTTCTGAAATAAGTGAAGGAATAAGATATCTTGGTCTTCCTGACCTTTGGAATAGCAATGGAACTTATAATCAGAATTACAAAATGCTCAGATTTAAAGTTAGTGGAGATAATATTGTTTATGAGTTTAAATAAAATATTGTAAATTTATATACATTGGTTTATTATTGTACATAAAGCACTAAAGCAGATGGCATTTTTATGTCACCTGCTTTATGTGCGTAAATAAGTTTTATTATTTTGATGTTTTTATTGTTTTTGTTATGGTTTGGACGTTGAAAATAATTTTGCGGATTTTAAATATCTGGAATTTATATATATATTAAAATTTTTAAATGAGGTATAGAGATGTCTGAAAAAAGTAAAAATGCAGTAAAACTGGTAAGCTCTATTATGATTATAACTCTTATGGGAAAAGTTTTGGGGCTTTTTAGAGACCAGCTTCTTGCTTGGAATTACGGTGTAGGTGTTGAGGCTAATGCTTTTACATCAGCCAGCAGAATACCACGTATTTTCTTTGATGCTGTTTTTGCATCGGCAGTGTCTTCAAGTTTTATTCCCGTTTTTAATGAGTATCTGCAAAAAGACGGTAAAAAACGAGCTTTTGATTTTTCAAATAACTTTGTAAGTATTGTTATTGTTGTCACAGCTTTGATGACTATTTTTGGAATTTTGGGAGCTTCATTCCTTCAAGGACTTTTTGCAGGAGGTTTTGAGGGTGAAACAGCTATACTTTGTACTGAGCTTTTGAGAATACTTTTCCCAATGCTTATATTTACAGGTGTAGCTTTCTCCTATGTAGGTGTTTTACAGTCATTAGATGAGTTTACTGTTCCAGCTGCAATGAGCACAGTATCAAATGGTATAATAATACTTTACTACTTTGTTTTTGGAACAAAATTCGGTGTTAAAGGTCTTGCTGTTGCCTTCCTTTTCGGTTGGTTTATGCAAATGGCTATACAAATTCCTCCTCTTTACAAAAAAGGATACCGTTTTAAATTTTTTATAAATTTTAAAGATGAGGGACTTAAAAAAGTAGGAGCTCTTATGCTTCCTGTTATGGTTAGTACTTGGATACAGCCTATTAATATAGCTATAAATGGAAGATACGCTTCTGGCCTTTTTGGTGGAAGTGGTTCTTCAATAGTTGATTATGCTAATAATTTATATTCAATTATTGTTGGTGTATTCGTTTTATCAATAGCAAATGTAATATTTCCAAAACTGTCAAGACAGACTGCTAATAATGAGGAAAAAGAGTATGGTGAGACAATAAACTCAACTATGAAGGTTCTTTTGTTCCTTCTTATACCTATGATGTTTGGTCTTATATCTTTAAGCACTCCTATTGTAAGACTTATATATGAGTGGAAAGAGTTTGACCATACAGCTACATTACTTACAGGTAGAGCTTTAGCCTTCTTCTCTGTTGGTATGATTGGTTTTGGTATACAGACAATATTAAGTCGTGCTTTCTATGCTTTACAGGACGGGAAAACTCCTCTTATAACAGGTGTTGTTTCTATTGGAATTAATGTTATATTCTGTCAGTTACTTGTAGGTAGAATGGACGTTGGAGGTCTTGCCCTCGCTTCATCTTTATCATCAATAGTTTCTGCTGTTCTTCTCATAATACCTATGAAAAAGAAAAGTAAAGATATTATGGGAAAGGGATTTTTGACTGCCACAATAAAAATGTTTGTTTCTGCTATTCTTATGACTGTTGTTGTAATTGTTCTTAAAGATATAATTTACAATTCAGTGGCAGATAATATTATAGGGCGAATTATTGTTGTAGCTGTCCCTACAATTATAGGTGTTATTGTTTATATGGTTTCTTCTTATATTCTTAAAATTGAGGAAAGTCAATTTGTTTTTAACTTTATAAACAAGTTTATATCAAAATTTAAAAAATAGTACGGAGGGATAATGTGTTTGAAAATAGTGTTGTTATAAAAATCCTCTCCCGTATGGGAATGTGGTTTTCATCACAGTTTGAAAACAGTCATATTATAAACTTTTTCCTTACACAGAATGATAAAAAGGAAAATGTTGAAAATAGTATATTTAATAGACTGTTTTATGGTGTGATTGGAATTTTTAGAAAAATATTTTCTGCCTTGAGACTTGATAAACTTTTTAAGGGCAGTATATACAGGATTTCATTTTTATGGTGTGCTTTGGCTGTAATTTTAGCTCCTGTTATACCTACAATGGTTCTTTTGGCAATATGTGTTGCCGGAGTTTTGTCTCTATTTCTTGATTTTATATGCAATAAGGACAGAAAACTTAAATATTTTGCTATAAATAAGTATATATACCTTTATGCTTTTGCTTATATATATGCAACTATAACTTCTGTTACAGTTTCGGGAAGTCTTTTAGGAGGTATGCTTACAGTTTTATTTATACTTTCATTTATAGTTATTGTAAATTCTGTAAATACAAAAAGACAACTTCATATACTTATGTTTTTTATGATATGCATTGGTGTTGTTGTTTCTTTATACGGATTTTATCAGTTTATGTTCCCTGATAAATTTAGTGGTGTATGGCATGACAAGGATATGTTTGAGGATATAAGTTTTAGAGTTTATTCTACTCTTGAAAATCCTAATGTTTTGGGAGAGTATTTCCTTCTTGTTATACCTTTCGGCTGTGCTTATATTTTTAATACAAAAAGTATTATAGGAAAACTTTTCTTTGCCGGCTGTACAGGTATTATGACAATATGCCTTATATTGACATACTCAAGAGGTTGTTATTTAGGTTTGCTTTTTGGTGCAGCAGTATTTCTTGTACTTTATGATAAAAGATTTATATGGCTTGGAATTATAGGGCTCATACTTTTGCCTTTTATACTTCCTGACACTATTATAAATCGTTTTATGAGTATAGGTGATATGTCTGACTCATCAACAAGTTATCGTGTTTATATTTGGCTTGGTACAATAGCAATGTTAAAAGATTACTGGCTTTGTGGTATAGGTCCGGGAATTGATGCCTTTAACCTTGTATACCCTGCCTATGCTTTTAACTCAATAAGTGCACCACACTCTCATAATCTTTTCCTTCAGATAATATGTGATGCAGGTGTAATCGGTTTTGCAATATTTGTTGCCGTTATATATCAGTATTATAAAGCCTCTTTTGCTTCTCTTAAAAAGGAAAAAGACAAAAAAGCTAGAGTTTATAATATTGCAGGGGCTTCTGCCGTTACTGCTTTTATGGTTCAGAGTATGACTGACTATACATTCTATAATTACAGAGTAATGTTCCTTTTCTGGGCTGTTTTAGCTGTGGGAATACTCTTTACAAAGTTTTCTGATATGAAGGAGGCTTAATATGATAAAAGTATTAAATATTATAAGTGATAAAAATATCGGTGGTGCAGGAAGATGTGTTTTAAATTTCTTAAAGCACTATGACAGAAAAAATTTTGATATAAGTGTTGTTGTGCCGGAAGGAAGTCTTCTTATACCTGAGATTGAAAAACTTAATGCTAAAGTTATTGAAGTTTCCGGTATAGCTGATAAATCTCTTGACTTAAAATGTATAGGTAGCCTTAAAAAAATTATAAAAAGTGAAAATCCTGATGTTGTCCATACCCATGGAACATTTTCAGGAAGAATTGCAGCTAAGCTTTGTCATAAAAAAATAATATATACAAGACATTCTGTTTTCCCTGTAAGTAAAAAAATAAGCAGACAGCCGGGAAAAACAGTTAATAAACTTGTAAATGAGTTCTTCTCTAATGATATTATAGCTGTTGCTGAGGCGGCAAAAGATAATCTCACAGAGGGCGGAATTTCAGATAAAAAAATAAAAGTTATACTTAACGGTGTTGAGACTGTTGAAAAGTGTACACCTTCTGAAATTGCAGAGACTAAGAAAAAATATGGCATAAATGATGATGATTTTGTTATTGGAATTATGGCGAGACTTGAGGCTGTAAAGGGACATAAATATCTTATTGATGCTGGAAGAATACTTAAGAAAAAAGGTAAAAAAATAAAAATACTTATTATAGGTACTGGCGGTATAGAAGATAAAATAAGAGATTATGTAAATAAAACAGATATGAATGATACTGTTGTATTTACAGGATTTATAAAGAATGTAAGAGAAATACTTAGTATTATGGATATTCAGGCTAATGCTTCTTATGGAACGGAGGCAACAAGCCTTGCTTTACTTGAGGGAATGAGCATGGGTATTCCTGCTGTTGTAAGTGATTACGGCGGAAATCCGGGGGTTATATCCCATGGTGAAAATGGATATATATTTAAACTTAAAGACAGTAAAGACATGGCTTTATACATTGAAAAAATAATGAATGAGCCTGAAACTTTTGAGTATATGAAAAATAAATCAAAAGAGATATTCAATAAAAAATTTACTGCTGATATATATGCAAGAAATATAGAAAATGTATATAGAGATGTACTTAAAAAATAATAGTGAGGTGCCAAAATGGAAAAAAAGAAATTTAGAATAAACTTTTTTGATATAGTGATTGCAGTGGTTATAATTGCAGTTGCAGGAGGAATTTATTTCTTTACTAATAAAGAAAAAGTTGTTGAGACAAAAAAACTTGTTTATACTTTCGAGCTTAACAGTCTTCCTGAAGGATTTACAGAAAATATAAAAGTAGGGGACAAACTTACTGATGGTGTGAAAAATTATAATATGGGTACTGTAATTGCTGTTGAAAAAACAGATTACACAGTTCTCTCAACAGACTATGAGACAAATACTATAAGAGAAAACGTTGTTCCAGGAAAAGAAAGAGCTGTTGTTACAGTTGAAGCTAATGTTACTGAAACTGGAGCAGATTATAAAGTTGACGGAAGTTTTCTTGTTAAAACAGGTCTTGAAGTAAATGTTCATGGACCAGGATATGCCGGAAGCGGTTATATAATTTCAATGGAAAGATGAGAGGTGCTGTGAATTATGAGAAATGGTAATAAAAAAGGTTTGCTTTTTGGCAAAATAAGCATTGTTGATATAGCTGTTATTGTAGTTATAATATTACTTGCAGCTGGTACAGTATATAAATTTAAAGGTCTTGCAAAGACAAACACTAATGCAGCTATGGTTCCTGTAACATACACTGTTGAAGTTAAAAAAGTTAGACCTTATGTTTTCGATAATGTAAAAGAAGGGGATATATTATACGATAAAACTTCTGGAAACTCTATTGGAACAATAGTAGCTGTTGAGGGAACTCCTGCAAAAGAAGCTACTGCAACATTTAATGGTCAGACTGTTCTTATGGACGTTGAAAATAGGGTTGATGTTAAATTTACAGTTGAGGCTGAAGCTGTAAAATCTTCTAATGGAACATATCATATAAACAGAACATATGAAGTTATAAGAAACTCTGCAAAGAAATTTATGACAAAATATTTTGAATGTAATGGTACTATTACAGATATATCTGAAAGATAATAGTTTTTAAAATAAAATATGATTATTTACAGGGAGGCATAATATGGCTGAAAAACAGACTATACTTATGACCCTTATGGGCCTTGAAATAGGCGGTGCCGAAACTCATGTTGTTGAGCTTTCTAAGGAACTTAAAAAACAGGGGTATAATATAATTGTTGCCAGCAATGGCGGTGTGTATGAAAAGGAACTTCTTGAGTCTGGTATAACTCATTATAATGTGCCTATGCACCAGAGAAATGTTTTTAAGATGATAAAATCATACTATCTTCTTAAAGATATAATCATCAAAGAGAAAGTTGACATTGTTCATGCCCATGCAAGAATACCAGGCTTTATATGTGGTTTATTACACAAAAAAATGAACAATTTTACTTTTGTAACATCAACTCATGGTGTGTACTCAACTAAAATGGGCTTGAGATACCTTACAAATTGGGGACAAAAGGTTATAGCAGTAAGTGAAGATATAAAAGAATATCTTATGAAATGCTATAAAGTTAAAAGTAAAGATATTTTTATAACTATAAATGGTATAGACACAGACAAGTTTTCTCCAAAAACTTCAGGGGCTAAAGTTAGAAGGGAATTAGGTCTTTCTGATGATGAGCCTGTTGTTGTTCATGTAAGTAGACTTGACGAAGGTGGAAGTGCCACTGCTGCGGAAGTTTTAATTGATTCTGCCTATAAACTTTCAAAAGAAATATCTAATATAAAAATAGTTATTGCTGGTGGTGGAAATCTTTTTAAAAGTCTTAAATCAAAGGCTGATGAAGTCAACAGAGTTATGGGTAGAAAATGCATAATTATGCTTGGACCTAGAACTGATATAAATGAAATTCTCATGGCTGGAGATGTTTTTGTAGGTGTTAGCCGTGCGGCTTTGGAAGCTATGGCGGCTGAAAAAGTTGTAATACTTGCAGGATATGCCGGATATATGGGAATATTCAATGATAAAAAACTTGTTGATGCAAGGGATAACAATTTCTGTTGTAGAGGTTTTGAGGAGACAAGGGTTGAACCTCTCGTTAAAGATATACTTTATTTCTTCAAAAAAATGCCAGAGGAAGAAAAAAGAGAACTTGGTGCATACGGCAGAGAAGTTATATTTGAATACTACTCTGTAAGTAGAATGGCAAAAGACTGTATTGAGGCTTATGAAGCAGGATTGAAAGACAGTGCTTCAACCCATTACAATGTCATTATGTCAGGATATTATGGATTTAATAATTCCGGTGATGAGGCTATTTTACTTTCAATGCATAAAAATATAGAGAGAATGGGAGATAATATAAATATAACTGTTCTTTCAAATAGACCGGAGGAGACAAAGGCTAAATATGGCGTTGATGTTGTGTATCGTTTCAGTTTTAAAGAGGTTTTTAATGCCATTAAAAATTGTGATGTTGTATTAAGTGGTGGAGGAAGTCTCCTTCAGGATAGTACAAGCACACGCTCACTTATGTACTATTTATCAATAATACTTCTTGCAAAACTTTTGAGAAAAAAAGTAATGCTTTATGCTAACGGAATTGGACCTGTCTCAAAAAATTTCAATAGACAAATTGTTAAAACTGTTGTCAATAAAGCCGACCTTATAACTTTAAGAGAAGGCTATTCCTATGAGGAGTTAAAATCAATGGGTGTAAGTGCAAAGTCTTTTGTGACTGCTGACCCTGTTTTCACTCTTGATGGTATATCTAAAGATGAAGCATATAAACTGTTTGAAAAAGCTAATATTCCTACTGATAAAGAAATTGTCGGAGTTTCTGTTAGAAATGTTAAACATTGGAGAAATGAAGATGAGTTTGTTGAGGAGATGGCTTATCTCTGTGACACAATATATGAAAAATATAATAGAAATATTGTGTTTATAGTTATGCAAGTTCCTAATGACATAAGAATAAGCGAAAAAGTCCATGAAAAAATGAAAAATCCGTCTTATATACTTAGAGACTCTTATTCTCCATATGAGATTATGGGTATAATAGGTTGTATGAGTTTTATTGTGAGTATGAGACTTCACACACTCATATTTGCAGCAAGACAGAGAGTTCCTCTTGTTGGATTTGTTTATGACCCTAAAATAAAATACTATCTTGATAAACTTCAAATGCCTTCAGGTGGAGATATAAATGATTTTGATATGGATAAAACTCTTGAAATAATAGATGACATGATTGTAAATCATGAAAAATACGCCGAGATACTTGACAAGTCTGCTAAAGAGCTTGAAGAGGCGGCACATAATAATGAAAAATACCTTATGGAGCTTTTGAAAAAATAAGGAGGGGCATTTTAAATGAGAAAAATTACACACGTTTTAGGGGTACCTTTTGACACATATACAATGAAAGAGGCTGTTGGTAGAGTTATGACTTTTCTTGGTGACGGGGGACAGCATATAATATGTACTCCAAACCCTGAAATAGTTATGGAAGCACAGAATGACAAGGAGCTTATGGAAATATTAAAGGCTTCTGACATGGTAATTCCTGATGGAATAGGTGTTGTTTGGGCTTCAAAATACAGCGAAATTAAAATAAAAGAGAGAGTTCCAGGCTATGACCTTACACAGAATGTTTTTGATAAAATAAAAGACATGGATTATACTGTATATTTCTTTGGTGGAGCTCCTGGCATTGCCAGTGCAGCCGCTAAAAAAATGATGCACAAATATGAAGGTCTTAAAATTGTTGGAACACGAAACGGATATTTTAATAAAAATGATGAAGCTAAAATTATTGACGATATAAAGAAATCAAAGGCTGACATACTTCTCGTTGGTCTTGGAGCACCTAAACAGGAAAAATGGATATATGACAATATGCGTTTTACAGGTGCTAAAGTTTGTATAGGTGTTGGTGGAAGTTTTGATGTTATGTCTGGAAATGTAAAGAGAGCACCTAAAATATTCTGCAAACTTGGTCTTGAATGGTTTTATAGACTTATAACACAGCCTACAAGAATTAAACGTATGATGAGACTTCCAAAGTTTGCTTTAAAAGTACTTAAAGAAAAATAAAAATAAATAAAACTGAATAAAGAAGGGATAACATTATGGTTTTAACAGACAAAAGACAGTTTTTTGATTTTTTTGTAGTGATGGTTGGAACATTCCTTACAGCTGTTGCTGTTGTGATGTTTTTTGACGCTAATGGTCTTGTACTTGGGGGAGTTTCGGGTATATCCATAGTTATAAAAGAACTGGGAAAAATGTTTTTTGGTGTTGAATTTCCTCTTTCAGTAATAAGTCTTTTTATAAATGTTCCTCTGCTTGTTGCTGCATACATTGTAATGGGCAGAGATTTTATTGGAAAAACTGTATTTTCTACAATACTTTTTTCATTATTTCTTGAAACATCAAAATTTTTACCTGTATATAAAGGGGAGTTAATGCTTTCTGCTATATATGGTGGAGCAATTCTTGGATTAGGTTCTGGTCTTATACTTAGGGGGCATGCAACATCTGGCGGTTCAGACCTTTTGGCCGCTATAATATATAAGTATAATAGTCATATATCTATATCCAAAATACTTTTTGTTATAGATGCTGTTGTTATTGCTATGGGACTTTTTGTTTTTGGTATTGAAAAATCTATGTACTCTGTAATATCTGTTTTTATATGTACTAAGGTTGCTGGAGGTATAATAGACGGTATAGGATTTGCCAAGGCTGTTTTTATAATATCAGATAAATCCGATGAAATATCAGAAAGTCTTATGAAAGACCTTAAAAGAGGAGTTACTGCTCTTAAAGGTAAGGGAATGTATACAAATAATGATAAAGATGTTCTTTTATGTGTTTTCTCACAGAAGGAAATTTCTATTGTAAAAGAAATTGTTATGAATATTGACAGTAGTGCTTTTATGATGGTAACAGACATAAAAGAGGTTATGGGTGAAGGTTTTGTCACATACAAATTGTGATATTAAAATAATTTTGTTGAAATTTACTGTATGACAATACTGTGTAATATAAAAACTTTGATTGTAAAAAGTGCCCACTTTTTGAACTCAGACAGTGAAAAATCACTTTATAGACAAATTTAATTTGCTATTTTTATTAAAAAATAAATATTTTGAAGAAAGTTTGTACTTTTTTTAAATATTTCTCTTTATTTTTTTGGTATTTTGTTATAAAATGTAATAGGGCAAAAAAGATGTTTTGTATGTACAATTTGTTCTAATTGACAGCTTAAGGTTTTGCAAAAAAGTCATTTGGGGAAACAAAAAAATAATTTTTTCTGGGGTGAGGGTATGATTTCAAATCAAATTTTACAAAACACAATCGATGGTCTTAAGAACATAACTCGTAAAGAGCTTAGTGTTGTTGAGAAAGAAGGAAAGGTTATTGCTACAACAGAGGAAAACATGATTGGCAGACAGATTGATGCCATTGAGAATTTTATTGGTTCTCAGGCTGAAAGCCAGCTTATACTCGGTTATCAGTATTTCAAAATATATGATAACGGTATTCCTGAATATGTTGTACAGGTTAAAGGTGAGGATGAAGAAGGTTACAGAATAGGTAAAATTGCTGCTTTCCAAATTCAGAGTCTCCTTGTTGCTTACAAAGAAAGATACGACAAAGATAACTTTATCAAAAATCTTCTTCTTGACAATCTTCTTCTTGTTGATATTTACAGCAGAGCTAAAAAACTTCACATTGAAAACAATATAAGAAGAATTGTATATCTTATAGAAACTAATATCGACAAAGATATGAATATTGTTGAGATAGTAAGAAGTATATTCCCAGCAAAGACAAAAGATTTTGTTACAGCTGTTGACGAGCATAGCATAATACTCGTTAAAGAATTGAGAGAAAAGGAAACTATGGACGAAATCGAAAAGATTGCTAAAATGATTGCCGATACTCTCAATAATGAAATTAAGAGCAAAGTTTATATCTCCATCGGTACAGTTGTAAATGACCTTAAAGATGTTTCCCGTTCTTATAAAGAGGCTAAAATGGCTCTTGAAGTTGGAAAGATTTTTGAAGGAGATAAATTTATTGTAAACTATGAGAAACTTGGTATAGGTAGACTTATATATCAGCTTCCACTTCCTCTTTGCAGAATGTTCATAAAAGAGGTTTTACATGGTCTTACAATGGACGATTTTGACGATGAAACTCTTGCAACAGTAAATAAATTCTTTGAAAATAATCTTAATGTTTCTGAAACATCAAGACAGCTCTATATACACAGAAACACACTTGTATACAGACTTGATAAACTTCAGAAAATGACAGGTCTTGACCTTAGAAATTTTGATGATGCCATAATATTCAAAATAACTCTTATGGTAAGCAAATATATGATTTATATGGACAAGATGTCTTATTAAAATTTAAAAAATAATACACAATGCAAAGGACAGGGGCGTAATTTAAAAAAAAGGGGCGTTCCCTGTCTTTTTATGAGTTAAGAAAGGAAGATTTTTTTGATACAACTTGAAAATGTTAAAAAAGTGTATCCTAACGGCTCCCAAGCCCTTAAGGGAGTTTCAATACACATCAAAAAAGGCGAGTTTGTTTTCATAATCGGTTCCAGTGGTTCCGGAAAATCAACTCTTATAAAGCTCCTTTTGAAAGAGCTTGACCCCACAGAAGGAAAAATTACTATAAATGGTATAGATACAACAAATCTTGCCAGAAATGAGATACCTTATCTCAGAAGAAACCTTGGTGTTGTTTTCCAAGACTTTAGACTTTTGCCAAACAAAACAGTATATGAAAATGTTGCTTTTGCTATGAGGGTAATTGAAGCACCTTCAAGAATAATAAGAAGAAATGTTCCAACAGTTCTTTCTCTTGTAGGTTTGCAGAAAAAATTGAGAGCTTATCCAAATCAGCTTTCTGGTGGTGAACAGCAGAGAACTGCTCTTGCTAGAGCTATTGTTAATAATCCACCTATACTTATTGCAGACGAACCAACAGGAAACCTTGACCCTGATACTGCTTGGGGTATTATGAATTTGCTTGAGGATATAAACAGCAGAGGTACAACTGTTGTTGTTGCTACTCATGCTAAAGATATTGTTGACGCTATGCAAAAAAGAGTTATAACACTTAAAAAAGGTGTTATTATAAGAGATGTTGAAAAAGGTGGTTATGATAATGAGGCCTAGTTCTATAAGATATTATTTTAAAGAGGGCTTCACAAGCCTTTTAAGAAACAGACTTATGACAGTTGCATCTATTGCTACTGTTGCAGCATGTATTTTTATTATGTCTTTCTCATACTGTGTTGTGAGTAATCTTCAGTATGTTTTAAGACAGATGGAAGACTCCATTGGAATTGCAGTATTTTTGAATGAAGAACTTACAAGTGAAGATGTTGAGAGAATAAGTACTGAAATAAAAGAAATTCCTCATGTTAAACAGGTTATATATACATCTCCTGATGATGCCCTTAAAGAACTTCAGGAAGATTGGGATATGGCTGGAATACTTGATGGATTTAGTGGTGAAAATAATCCTCTTTCAAGCTCTTTTGAAATAGCCCTTGAAGGTGTTGAATATCAGGGAGACGTTTCAAAAGCTTTATCTGAAATTGAAGGTATTGACAGTGTAAGAGATGCCCATACAGAGACAGAAGTTTTAATTAAAATAAATAATATTACTCAGGTTACAGGTGTTTTAGTAATAATTATACTTGGTGTTATATCCATTGTTATAATTATGAATACAATAAAGATTTCTGTATACTCAAGAAGAAATGAAATAAACATTATGAAATATGTAGGTGCCACAGACTGGTTTATACGTTGGCCTTTCATCATAGAAGGAATGTTAATAGGAATTATTGGTTCTCTCATTCCTATGTTGATTTCTTGGCCGGCATACAGTAAAATAATAGATGTATTATACACAAATCTGCCAGTAATTAAAAATATGGTTACTTTCAGATACAGTATAGACATTTTCTCTGTGCTTGTACCTGTTTCAATACTGGCAGGAATACTTTTGGGAACTGTCGGAAGTGTTACATCTATAAGAAAACACCTCAAAGTATAATTTTTTCAAAGGAAGGAAACAAATAATGAAGAAGTATTTAAGAGGTTTTTTTGCTGTTACATTTGCTTTCTCACTTGCTTTTAGTCAGGTGGCAGATGCCAAAACTCTCAATGAGCTTAAACAGGAGCAGAGTGACTTGGCAAACAAAAAACAGCAAACACAGAATGCACTTAATGAGACAAAAGCTAAACAGCAGGATATAAGTGCTGAGATTGAGAGTCTTGATAAGGTTGTTACTGAGGCTCAAAATCAGCTTGATGCAGTTAAAACAGAACTTAATGAAGTGACAGCAAGACTTGCAGAGTCTGAAATACAGCTTAAAGAAGCAACAGATAAAAAAGAAGCTCAGCTTAAGAGTTTTGAGACAAGAATTAAATTCTTACATGAAAATGGTTCAATAGGCTATCTTCAGATTATATTAAGTGCAGAGAGCTTTACTGATTTTCTCACTAGAATGCAGTATGTAAACGACATTATGAATTATGACAACAAGCTTTTAGGAGAATTAAAGGAAAGCGAAAGAGTTATTGAAGAAAAAACAAAAGAGATTGCAGAGGACAAAACGAGAGTTGAAGTCCTTGTGGCTGAACAACAGACAAAAACTGATGAACTCAATGCAAAAATGGCTGAAAAACAAGCTACATACAGCCAGTATCAGCTTGACGCTGCAAAATATGAACAGGAGCTTGCTTCATGGGATAAGGCAAGTAAAGAAGTTGAAAGTCTTATAGCTCAGGCAAGTGCAGCTTCTACAAGAAGTTCATCAAATTCAGGTGGCTCAGCAATGGGCAACGTTACATATACAGGAGGTCAGTTTGCTTGGCCTGTTCCTGGACGTTCTTACATAAGCAGTGGTTACGGTTATAGGTCAAGACCTATTGGAAGTGGAAGCGAATTCCACACAGGTTATGACATACCGGCTTCTTACGGTGCAAACATTGTTGCTGCTGAGGCGGGCACTGTAATATATGCAAGCTACATGAATGGTTATGGATATACAGTAATGATTAATCACGGGGGCGGATTGGTTACTCTTTACGGTCATAACTCAAAACTTGTAGTTTCAAAAGGTGATACTGTTTCAAGAGGACAAGTTATAGCTAAAGCAGGAAGTACAGGAAATTCTACTGGAAATCACTGTCACTTTGAGGTTAGACTTAACGGCAGTCACACAAGTCCTAAACCATATTTAGGAGTATAATATATTAAAAAAAAGGGGCTTTAAGGCTTTTATGCCTTTTAGCCTTTTTTAGAATAATATAAAAATTTTTTTAATAGAATTTATAATAACAAAAATCAGGAGTGAAGTTATGAAAAAAAGACCATTTTTGAAAGGTCTCATACTTGGTATTGCCCTTACTGTTGTTGTAGGTATAGGTGGTAATTTTGCTGTATCTGCTCTTGGTATAGGTATGTATAAAGATATGGGGCTTTCCGAAAAAATATCAACAATAGCTACAATACTTGACCAAAAGTATGTTGATGAAATTGACTTTGACAAAATGGAAGAAGGAGTATATGACGGTATGGTTAGAGCCTTAGGAGACCCATATACTGATTATATGACAGCTGAGGAGTTTTCTCAGTTTTTAGAAGATAATGAAGGTGAATTTTACGGAATAGGCGTTGAAGTTATAGGTGACACAACAGACGGAAGTATTCGTGTAATTTCTCCTATTATTGGAACACCAGCGGAAAAAGCGGGAATACTTCCTGATGATAGAATAATAAAAGTAAATGATACAGATGTTTCAGCTGAAAGCATAGATGAAGCTATAAAACTTATAAAAGGTGAGGAAGGTACATCTGTTAAAGTTACTATTTATAGACAGAGTACAGGTGAGATAAAAGATTTTGACATTGTAAGAGAAAAAATAAATGTTCAGACTGTTGAAAGTAAAATTGTTGATGACAATATTGGATATTTAAGAATAACAAGTTTTAAAGAAAATACATATGACCAGTTTAAAGAGCATTATGACAATCTTATGGGACAAAATATAAAAGGTCTTGTTATTGATGTCAGAAATAATCCGGGAGGAAATCTTGACGTTGTTGAGAAAATAACAGATATGCTTATACCGGAAGGAACACTTGTATATACAATAGATAAAGAGGGAAAACGTGAGGATTATACTTCTGATGCTAATTGTATAAATATTCCTCTCTGTGTTCTTGTAAATGGCAATAGTGCCAGTGCTTCTGAAATTCTTTCCGGTGCTGTTCAGGATACAGGAACAGGAAAACTTGTTGGAACACAGACTTTTGGAAAAGGTCTTGTTCAAGGGCTTTATCCTCTTTCTGACGGTTCAGGACTTAAAATAACAATACAGAAATATTATACACCTAAGGGAGTTTGTATACAGGGTGAAGGTATCACACCAGATTATGTTGTTGAGCTTCCAGAAGAACTTCAGTACCAGCTTACAATAGAAGAAGACAAAGATACTCAGCTTCAAAAAGCTTTGGAGGTTATAGAGGAACAGTTAAAATAACACAGTAGTTCTATATTTTGTGATTTTATGTTGACAGAATCTCTAAAAAAAGATTCTGTCTTTTTTATTAAATGACTATATTGACGATTTTTATATATTTTTGTCTATTCTCTTTAAAAGAACGGAATAATTATGTATAATTATTGAAGGTTATGGGAATGTATTTTGCAATGAAAAGGAGAATTGCCATGTTTGGTTTTATGGGATTTGGCGAGGACATAGGTATAGACCTTGGTACTGCCACAGTTCTGGTTTATATAAAAGGTCAGGGGATTGTTATAAGAGAACCCTCTGTTGTTGCTATTGATAAAGATACAAATACTATTCTTGCTGTTGGTGAGGAGGCAAGAAGAATGCTCGGAAGAACTCCGGGAAATATTGTTGCAATAAGACCTCTCCGTGAAGGTGTTATTTCAAATTATGAAATCACTGAAAAAATGCTTAAATATTTTATTGAAAAAGCAATAGGAAAACGCTCTTTTGTTAAACCTACTATCGCTGTTTGCGTTCCTAGCAGTGTAACAGAAGTTGAAAGACGTGCTGTTGAGGATGCTACAAAACAGGCTGGTGCTAGACAGGTTCATATTATAGAGGAGCCTATCGCTGCGGCTATTGGTGCTGGTATTGATATTTCAAGAGCTTGCGGAAGCATGGTTGTTGATATTGGAGGCGGTACAACTGATATTGCTGTAATATCTTTAGGTGGTACTGTTGTTAGCACATCTTTAAAAATTGCCGGAGATAACTTTGACGAAAATATTATAAGATATATGAGAAAGAAACATAATGTCCTTATTGGTGAGAGAACTGCTGAGGACCTTAAAATACATGTTGGTACAGCTTATGAGAGGACAACCCCTGTAAGCCTTGAGGTTAGAGGTAGAAACCTTATAACAGGTCTTCCTAAAAATATTACTGTTACATCAGAGGAAATGCATGAGGCTTTAAAAGAGTCTGTTCTCGCTATATGTGACGCTGTACATACAGTTTTAGAAAAAACTCCTCCTGAACTTGCTGCTGATATTTCTGATAGAGGTATTGTAATGACAGGTGGTGGAAGTCTTCTCTATGGTCTTGATAAACTTATAAAATCAAGAACAGGCATAAATGCAATTATTGCAGAGGACTCAGTTTCTTGTGTTGCTATTGGTACAGGAAAATATATTGAATTCCTCGGTGAAGGTAGAGGAAAAGGCAAATTTGATATTTTCGGAAAACCACACAATAATAAATCTTCTGATTTTGTAGCAACAAAAGAAGATGAAGAATAATATTTGAAATTATAAGCAGATACATATATTTTATATGTGTCTGCTGTTTTTAAAAAATATTGTTGACAATAGTGGATTATATTGATATAATATCACAGAATTGAATATAAACTTATCAAGAGAGGTTGAGGGACAGGGCCCTGTGACACCCGGCAACCGGCATAATAGCACGGTGCCAATTCCCCCGCATTATATATAAATATATTGTGGAAGATGAGGATTTTGTTATTAAGCCCTAGAGGCTTTTTTTATTGCAAAAAAACAAATTTTATAAATAAAACAGTAATCATTAGGAGGTTTAAAAATGGCTAAAAGATTATTTACTTCAGAGTCTGTAACAGAGGGACATCCAGATAAAATCTGTGACCAGATTTCTGACGCAATTCTTGATAATATTCTTGCAAAAGACCCTATGGCTCGTGTTGCTTGTGAAACTTGTACAACAACAGGTATAGTTTTTGTTATGGGTGAAATTACAACTGATTGTTATGTAGATGTTGAAAACATCGTTCGTGAAACAGTTCGTGAAATTGGTTACGACAGAGCAAAATATGGTTTCGACTGTGATTCTTGCTCAGTTATAACATCTTTACATGGTCAGTCACCTGACATTGCTATGGGTGTTGATAAAGCTTATGAAAATAAAACTGGCGAGGACACAAGTGAATTTGACACAGGTGCTGGTGACCAGGGTATGATGTTTGGTTTCGCTTGTGATGAGACAGAAGAATATATGCCTATGCCTATATATCTTGCTCATAAACTTACAAGAAGACTTACAGAGGTTAGAAAAGACGGAACAATGCCTTATCTTCGTCCAGACGGTAAAGCACAGGTTACTGTTGAATATGATGATGACAAAGTTGTAAGAATTGACACTATCGTTCTTTCAACACAGCATAGCCCAGATGTTACACAGGAACAGATTGAAAAAGATGTTAAAGAAAATATTATAAAAGTTGTTATTCCTGAAAATCTTCTTGATGACAAAACAAAATACTTTATAAATCCAACAGGTAGATTTGTTATAGGTGGTCCACAGGGTGACAGTGGTCTTACAGGAAGAAAGATTATAGTTGACACATACGGCGGATACGCTAGCCACGGTGGCGGTGCTTTCTCAGGAAAAGACCCTACAAAAGTTGACCGTTCAGCTTGCTATGCTGCAAGATATGTTGCTAAAAACATTGTAGCTTCAGGAATAGCTAAAAAATGTGAAATTCAGCTTTCTTATGCAATCGGTGTTGCTAAACCTGTTTCAATACTTGTAAATACATACGGTACAGGTAAAATTTCAGACGCTGAAATTACAGAAATCGTTAAAAAGAACTTTGATCTTCGTCCAGCTGCAATAATCAAAAACTTTGACCTTAGAAGACCTATATACAAACAGACAGCAGCTTATGGACACTTTGGAAGAAATGACCTTAACCTTCCTTGGGAAAAAATAGATAAAACAGAAGTTTTCAGCTCTGCTGTTAAATAATAAATTGTATGTTTTAAATTGCCCTGATTTTATTAGGGCTCTTTTTTTATATATTTAAAGGTGGTACAATATATAAATATCGATTTTGGGCAAGAAGAAGGTGATTTTTTGGAAAATATAGTTATAACAGGCTCTGTTGAGGATATTATATTTCATAATATTGATAACGGTTATTGTGTTTTTTCTGTTGACTCTGAGGGGGAAGAAGTGACCTGTGTGGGAAATGTAACACAGATACATGAAGGCGAAGAAGTAACAATGTCGGGAAATTGGTCTGTACATCCTACCTATGGAAAACAATTTCAAGTCAGTTTTTTTGAAAAAACAATACCTACAACAGCCGAGGGAATACAAAAATATCTTGCCTCAGGAGTTATAAAGGGTATAGGAAAGAAAACAGCAGAAAGAATTGTTGATAAATTCGGCGAGGCTTCATTTTATGTTATAGAGGAGAAACCTGATAAATTGGCAGAGATAAAGGGAATAAGCTATGAAAAAGCTATGACAATACATAATGTTTTTTGTGAACAGCACGAACTTAGACGTGCTATGCTTTTTTTGCAGGATTTTGGTGTAACTCCTTCCTATGCTATGAAAATATATAAAAGATATAAGGGTAAAACCTTTGAGATTGTGAAAGAAAATCCTTATAGATTGGCTGATGATATTTCGGGAATAGGTTTTAAAATGGCCGATAAAATGGCTCAAAATTCGGGAATAGAACCGGATAGCCCTAACCGTATAAAATCCGGTGTAAAGTATGTTTTAAATCAAGCTACACAAAATGGCCATGTATATTTGCCTAAAACAGAGCTTATACAAACAACATCGGAGCTTTTAGGTATAAATCCACTTATTATTGAAAACTGTCTTAAAGAGTTACAAGTGGATAATCAACTTTGGCAAGAAAAAATTAATGGTGTGGATTGTGTATATTTGTCAATGTATTATTATTCTGAAATTGCTGTTGCTAGAAAACTTCTTGAGCTTTCAATGGAATATTCCTCTGAAAATTATAAAAATATAGATAAAATAATTGAGAAAGCAGAGAGAAAAACGGGAGTTGTTCTTGATGTCAATCAGAGAGAAGCTGTTAAGGAGTCTATGAACAATGGACTTTTAATTATTACAGGTGGTCCGGGAACAGGTAAAACAACAACTATAAATACTATAATACAAATTCTGTCTGATGAGGAAAATGAAATTGTATTGGCAGCACCAACAGGACGAGCAGCTAAACGAATGACAGAAGCAACAGGTATGGAGGCTCAAACTATACATAGGCTTTTAGGTATAACATTTGCTGATGAGGAAGGCAGACGACAAATTTATGATAAAAATGAAGAAAATACTATTGATGCCGATGTTATTATAATTGATGAAACTTCAATGGTTGATATAAATCTTATGTTTGGTCTTACAAGAGCTATTGCGAGAGGTACAAGGCTTATACTTGTGGGAGATGTTGACCAGCTTCCTTCTGTTGGTCCGGGAAATGTTTTGAAAGATATTATAAATTCAGGAAAACTTAAAGTTGTAAAACTTGATAAAATATTCCGTCAAGCACAGGAAAGTGCTATTGTAATGAATGCTCATAGAATTAATATGGGTGAACAGCCTGTTTTAAATGAGAAAGAAAAAGATTTCTTTTTCTTGAGAAGATTAAATGGTGATGATGTTGTTACAACTATTGCTGACCTTGTTACAAGGAGAATACCTAATTTTCTAAATTGTGACAGTATGGAAGATATACAGGTTTTAACACCTATGAGAAAAAGTAAAATAGGTGTTCAAAATCTTAATGCCGTATTACAAAGTGTATTAAATCCCCCTGAGAAAGATAAAAAAGAAAAAGAGTTCAGAGATGTTATATTCCGTGAAGGGGATAAGGTAATGCAGATTAAAAATAATTATAATGCTGTATGGAAAATATATAATAAAGCAGGCAGAAAAATTGATGAGGGAGCAGGAGTTTTTAATGGTGACCAAGGTATAATACTGTCTATTGATAAAGTTGATGAGACAATAACAGTTATGTTTGACGATAATAGGGAAGTTGTATATGACTTTACTCAAATTGAGGAGTTGGAACTTGCTTATGCTATTACTATACATAAGTCACAGGGTAGTGAATATCCTGTTGTAATTATGCCTATACACAGTGGACCTCCTATGCTTATGTCAAGAAATTTACTTTATACAGGTGTTACAAGGGCTAGAAAACTTGTTGTGTTGGTTGGACTTGTTGAGACTGTCTCATCTATGGTTTTAAATAACAGAGAGATAAACAGATATTCAACCCTTGCATATAGAATACAAAGTCTTTATGATTTTATGAATATGGAGTTATGAGAAAGTATATTAAAAATATTATTAAATTTATTATAAATGTAATTTATCCTCCTAAATGTGCTGTTTGCAGTAATATTATTGAGTTTAATATAAGAGAAGGATATTTATGTAAAAAGTGTAGTGATGATATACCTTTTTTGAAGGGAAAGTTTTGTGAAAAATGCGGAAGACCTGTTGAGCATGGAAATTTATGTTTGAGATGTATGGAAAAGTCTTTTGCCTTTGATTTTGGATTTTCTGCTTTTGAATATAGGCTTATAAAAAGAAGTATAGCCCGTTTTAAATATAAGGGAATTAAAAAACTTGGTTTTTATATGGCTGAACTTATGTGTATATTTTTGGAAAGAAATTATCCTAATGTTATGAATGATATTGACATTATAATACCTGTTCCAATACATTCAAGTAAAATGAAAAAAAGAGGCTTTAATCAAGCTGATATTATAGGTCGTTTTATAAGTGAAAAATATAATATAGAGTACAGTGATACAGTTATTGAGAGAATTAAAAAGACAATTCCACAAAGTAGACTTCAACCTAAAGAAAAAATATATAACATAAAAGATGCTTTTGACATTAAAAATACTGATATTATACAGGATAAAAGAATAATGATTGTTGATGATATATTTACAACAGGTACAACAATAAATGAATGTTCAAAACTTCTTGTATCTTCTGGTGCTAAAAGTGTCGTGTTTTTTACTTTTGCTTCATCATAATTTATTTGTAAAAAGTTCATAAAATATTCACACTTTTTTAAGTCATATGTTATAAAATAATATTTGATTAATATTATAATGGAGGGATAGCTTTGCTGGAAGTAAATAATCTTTTTAAAAACTACGGAAGCTATACTGCTGTAAAGGGTATATCTTTTACAGTCAGCGATGGAGAAATTTTAGGTTTTCTTGGGCCTAATGGTGCCGGAAAATCAACTACAATGAATATTATAACAGGTTATCTTTCACCTAGTGAAGGTACTGTTAAAGTTGCAGGATTTGACATTATCAAAGATGCCTATAAGGCGAAATCTAAAATAGGATATTTGCCTGAAAATCCACCTCTTTATCAGGATATGACAGTTGACGAGTATTTAAAATTTGTTTGTAGACTGAAAAAGGTCAAAAAGTCTGAAATACAAAATATGATTGAAGATGTTAAGGATAAAGTTAAAATATCTCACGTTTCAGAAAAACTTATAAAAAACTTATCAAAAGGATATAAACAGAGAGTGGGTATTGCACAGGCTATTATTGGAAATCCTGAAATAATAATACTTGATGAACCTACTTCTGGTCTTGACCCTAAACAGATTATAGATATAAGAAATGTTATAAAATCTCTGGGAAAAAATCATACTGTTATATTAAGCTCTCATATACTTTCAGAAGTTCAAGAGATTTGTGACAGAGTAATGATTATAAATAACGGAAAAATTGTTGCACAGGACACAACAGAAAGACTCTCAGATACTTTATCTAAAACTCATAAACTTAGAGTTTGTTTGAAAGGTGATATTGATATTATTGAAAAAGCTCTTGAAAAAGAAGAAAAAATAATAAATATAGAGAGACAGGAAGATAAAGAGGAAGGTTCTTTTGATTTTATACTTGAAACTGATGAAAATTGTGATTTAAGAGAAATTTTGTTTGACAATGCAATTTCTAACGGATATAAAATACTTGTTATAAAACCTGTTGAAATGTCTCTTGAAGAAATATTTATGGAGGTCACAAACTCTGATTTTGAATGTGATGAAGAAAATAAAGAGGAAGAAGTTTCTGATGAAAAAAATTCTGAAGATGCTGAAAATGAAGAAAAAACAGAAAATATATCCTCTGATGAAAAAAAGGAGAGTGACTTATAATGTCAGCTATATTTAAAAGAGAATTTGGCAATTATTTTTGTTCATTTATAGGATATGCTTTTTTGACAATATTTGTACTTGTTACAGCCATATATTTTTCACTTTATAATGTGCTATCATTAAGCCCTGATTATCATTTGATTTTATCAAATGTTGTTATAGTTTTACTTATACTTGTACCTATTATAACAATGAGACTTTTTAGTGAGGAGTCAAAACAGAAAACAGACCAACTTCTTTTGACTGCCCCTGTTAAGGTTTATGAAATAGTTTTAGCTAAATTTTTTGCAGCTTCTGCACTTTTTGCTATGGGTCTTATAATTACATTAATATTTCCTATAATTTTAAGTTTCTTTGGAAATGTTCCCACAGGTCAGATTATAAGTGCCTATGTAGGTTTCTTTTTTATGGGTATGTGTTTTATAGCTGTTGGAATATGGGTTTCATCTTTGACAGATAACCAAGTTGTGGCAGGAATTGGAACTTTCGGCATATTGTTTGTACTTTTTATGATAGAGGCAATAGGAAAAGGCGTGCCTGAAGGAAGAAATTATGGCTGTGGTTTGGCTATTTTGATTTGTATTATTATAGGACTTTTTGTGTATAATTCTGTAAATAATATAAAATATTCAGTTATTTCAGGCGGTGTGTTTTTTGTTATAGGTTTGATAGTATTTTTTGTTAAGCCTGAATTTTATGATACTTTCCTTTACAATTTTGTTATGAGCTTTGCTGTAATATCCAAATTTTCTAAATTTATGTTGGGTATTTTTGATTTTACAACTATTGTGTATTATATTACTTTTGCGGCAGGCTTTATATACTTAACCGTAAGAAGTGTTGATAAAAAACGCTGGAGTTAAGGAGGTAAAAATTTTGAAGGATAAGAATAATATTGTATTAAAATATGGCACAAAAAGTGCTATTATAACAGCTGTTGTTTTGGCTGTGATAATTGTTTTAAATGTTTTTGCTGGCAGTTTAAATATAAAATTTGATGCCACAAAAGAAAAACTTTATACTCTCTCTGAACAGAGCAAAAATATAATTTCATCTCTTGATACAGATGTAAATATGTATGCTTTATATGAAAAGGGAAGTGAAGACCCTGTTATAGAGGAGATTTTTGAAAATTATGAAAATTTATCTTCTCATATACATACAGAGTTTGTTGACCCTTATGAAAATCCACAAATCGCTATGATGTATTCAACTACAACTCAAAATTTATCTGTTGGTACAGTCATAGTTGAGAGTGGAGAAAAATATAGGGTTATAACTCAAAATGATATGGCTGAATATGGTGTTGATGAAGCTACTAATATGATGTATATGAAAAGTTTCAATGTTGAGACTTGTATAACAAGTGCTGTTTTATATGTTTCTGGGGCTGAAATGAATAAAATATATATGCTTAAAGGTCACAGTGAACAGGATTTTGGAAGTAGTCTTTTGACAAAACTTCAAAATGATAATTATGAAATTGAAAGTCTTTATCTTGACAGTGAGGAGTCTGTTCCTGAAGACGCTGACATTGTTGTTATAAATAGTCCTATGACAGATATAACAGAAGGTGAACTTCAAAAACTTTCAACATATCTTTCAAATGATGGTAGAGCCTTTATAAATGTTGGTATAGGTACTGAGACAATGACAAATATGTCTGTGCTTTTATCAAATTATGGCATTGAGGCAAATAATGCAATGACTATTGAAGGTTCACAGGACTATGTTTATGGAAATAATCCATATTATATTATGCCTCATGTTGAACAACATGATATAACAAAAAATATGGTTAGTGATGAGGAAGAAGTATTTTTCCCCTATGCTCAAGGATTTGAGGAAGTTGAAAATAAAAAAGATACTTTAACAATAGAACCACTTCTCACAACTTCTGGACAGTCCTATGGCAAAAAAGAGCTTGACAGTATAGAAAATTTCCAAAAGACAGATAATGACATTTCAGGACCTTTTAACTTAGCTGTGGCTGTAACTGATAAATTCACAACAGATACAGAACATACTACAAAAATTGTGGCTTTAGGTGGAAGTTCTATTACTGACTCAAACATAGATAGCTATGTTGACGGCGGAAATTATGACTTTATATTAAATTCTATAAATTGGCTTATTGATAAAGACCAAAGCACATCTGTTCCTTCTAAAAATATTGAGGGTAACAGATATCTTAATATTGGAGCAACAGCTTCTATTATTATAATGTTTATAAGTGTTGTTTTAATTCCTTTTGTAATAGCTGCTTATGGTATTATTAATATGGCAAAGAGAAAAAGTAAATAAATAATAAAAAGACCGAAATTAAAAATTTTCGGTCTTTTTTATGTTAATTTTTATTTCTATATATGAAATATAGAATTAAAGAAATTATAAGAGATATGACTATTTTTAAAGATGTATTTATTAATAAAAAACCTCTGTATTCATTGACTGAAAAAATATTATTAAACATTATTCTGTAAACAATTATGTTTAATATTGCTGTTATAACGGGACAAAGTAAAATATATTTGGGTTTCACTATATATATTATTATATTTATAATAAATGGAAAAATAATAAACTCTAACATAATAAATCACCCCTTTATAAATATATTTTACTATATAAATTTTAAAATACCAATTAGTATTAACAGAGAACCTGAAATTATAACCCATATGTTTTCTGAAAGTTTTGATACACCTTTAATTTTTTTACCTGAGTATACTCCCATTTGCATAAATAAAGATTGAAATATTACAGCGAAAAGAGGTAGAAAAATACTGAAATTTCCTGATATACCACTTCCCAAAGATACTCCCAAAGAGTCCAAAGACAAAGCTAAACCTAAATATATAGCTTCTTTTGGCTCTATTTTTTTTGAACGGTTAAAGTCACAAATAGGAGGGGACTTTATTATTTTTACAGTAATTCCCCATTGTTTTATTGAAAATATCTTTGTAGTTTCCTGTTTTTCTTTTTTAGATGAAATTCCTTGAAAAATCATAAAAATTCCCATTGATAAAAGTATTATTGTTCCTGTATATTTTCCCACATATGAAGGCAAAATTTGAAATATTTTATTTCCCATAAAAAGTGATAGGGCTATTATTAAAAATGATTGAGCTGATATTATTATTTTTGAGACAATGGGAATGTTTATGTCTTTCATTCCATAGGATATGCCTATTCCTAAAGCGTCTATACTGAGCGACAATGAAAGTATTATTATACTGGTATCCATTTTTTTATAAATCCTTTTTTAAATATATTATGTTTATGGCATTATTTCTGACAGTGTGGAATATATTTTCAATATACAAAAGCTTGTCTTGGGAGAGTGAAAAAACAATGGATAAAAGAAATATGTCATTGAAAGAACTTGAAAGTATATTGAATACTGATTTTGAAAGGGGAATTTCTGATTATGAGGCTGAAAAGAGACTACATGAAAATGGAAAAAATATAATTTCTCACAATGATAAGAGAAAAAATATATTTGTAAGATTTATTATGCAGTTTTCAGACTTTATGGTTATAACGCTTATTATTGCCTCTGTGGTGTCTTTCGTTGTTTCAAAAATGCAAGGTGAAAGTGATTATATAGACTCCTTTATAATACTTGTAATAGTTGTGTTTAACGCTGTTTTGGGAGTTGTTCAAGAGAGTAGAGCTGAAAAGGCTATTGAGGCATTGAAAAAGCTGTCATCACCCCATACAAAGGTTATAAGAGAGGGAAAGGTTAAAGAAATATTGTCGGAGGATGTTGTTTTAGGTGATGTTGTTTTAATAGAAACAGGAGATTTTATATCTGCTGACGGAAGAATTATAGAATGTAATGGCATAAAGGCTGAGGAGTCCTCACTTACTGGTGAGTCTTTAGCTGTATCGAAAGATATAAATTTTAAGACAAATGAAAAAACATCTCTCGGAGATAGAAAAAATATGGTTTTTGCCTCATCTTATATTACAGCAGGAAAGGGAAAAGCTGTTGTTATAAGTACAGGACTTAATACAGAAGTTGGAAGAATTGCAAAAATGATGATTGATGAGGAGGAAACTGAAACACCTATGCAAAAACGTCTTTCAAAAACGGGACAAACTTTGGGAACAGCTGCTGTAATTATATGTCTTGTTATATTTCTTATGGGAGTTTTTAGAAAGGGCGATTGGTTTGAAATGTTTATGACTTCAATAAGTCTTGCTGTTGCTGCTATACCGGAAGGTCTACCAGCCATAGTAACAATAGTTCTTGCTATTGGTATGCAAAATATGTCAAAAAAGAATGCCATAATAAGAAAACTTCCTGCCGTTGAAACTCTTGGAAGTGCTTCTGTTATATGTTCCGATAAAACAGGAACTTTGACACAAAATAGAATGAGAGTTGTTACAGTTACGGACAGTGTAAAAAAGATTACTGATGATATTTCAAAGAAAAAATTTATATTAAAACTTTCAGCTTTATGTAATAATTGCAGATATGAAGACAGAAAAGTTTTGGGAGAACCTACGGAGAAAGCTCTTATGGAAGGTGCTATTGAGTGTGGAGAGAGTATTTTTAATATAAACAGTGATTATAAAAGAATTTATGAGATACCTTTTTCATCAGAGAGAAAACTTATGACAACTGTTCATAAAATGAAAAATGGAAAATACATATCAATTACAAAGGGTGCACCTGATGTTTTAATAAAACTTTGTGATAGGGTTCTTGATAGAGATGTGGAAAGAAATATAAACAGTATTGACATTGAAAATATAAAAAAATTAAATAATAACATGGCTGAGGGAGCTTTGAGAGTTATCGCTGTTGCTTATAATTGGTATAATGAAAAACCTTTGTCAATTAAAAGTGAGTTTATTGAAAAAAATCTTGTTTTTGCCGGCTTGGCTGGTATTTCAGACCCACCTAGACCGGAAGTATATGATGCTGTAAAAACTTGTGTTAGAGCTGGAATAAAGCCTGTTATGATTACAGGAGACCATGTTGTTACAGCTAAGGCAATAGCTAAAGAGATAGGAATATATAAAGATGGTGACAGAACAATGACAGGGGCTGAACTTAATATTGTCCCTGATGAGTATTTGAGGGAAAATATAGAAAAATATAGTGTTTTTGCAAGGGTTTCTCCTGAACATAAAGTTAGAATTGTTAAGGCTTTTAAAAGTAAAGGCTATATAACAGCTATGACTGGTGATGGTGTAAACGATGCACCAGCTTTGAAAAGTGCAGATATAGGCTGTGCTATGGGTAAAAATGGAACAGATGTGGCTAAGGGTGCAGCTGATATGATACTTGCCGATGATAATTTTGCAACTATAACAGAGGCTGTAAGAGAGGGAAGAAGAATTTATGCCAATATAAAAAAATCAATACATTTTCTAATATCAAGTAATATTGGTGAGATTATAACAATATTTGTAGCTATGTGTTTTGGTTGGGCTACACCTCTTTTGCCTATTCAACTTTTGTGGGTTAATTTGGTTACAGACTCTCTGCCGGCTGTGGCTTTAGGTATGGACAAGGCTGATAAAGATATTATGGAGAAACCTCCTGTTTCTGATAATGGTAATATATTTTCAGGGGGACTTGGTTTAAGAATTGCCCTTGAAGGCTGTATGATAGGTATGCTTTCACTTTTAGCCTTTGCCATAGGTCATGTATATTTTGATGAAGGTGTTGGATATAGTTATGGAAGAACAATGGCTTTTGCTGTTTTAAGTATTTCACAGCTTGTTCATGCTTTTAATATGCGTTCAGAAGGTTCTATATTTAAAATAAATATATTTTCAAATAAAATTCTTGTAGTTTCATTTATCGTTGGTTTAATATTACAGTCTGCTGTAATAACCGTTCCAAAACTTTCGTATATTTTTAAAGTTTGTACTCTTGATTTTGATAAATGGCTTATAGTTTTTATATTATCATTTATGCCTATTGTAATTGTGGAACTTGAAAAACTTTTGGGAAAAAGATAATATAATAATACACAATTATATATTTTTGGAGATGATACTATTGACAGAATTTTTTAAAAATAACAGAAAAAAACTTTTTAAAAATATAGAGGACTCATCAGCGGTTATACTTTTTGCAGGAAAAGCTCCTGTAAAAAGAGGTGATGAAAATTATCCTTTTACTCCTGATAGAAATTTTTATTATCTTACAGGCATTGACAGAGAGGAAGCTATATTTGTACTTACAAAAAATAATGGTGAATATGGTGAAACTTTATATATAAAGCGTGATAATGGATATCTTGCAAAATGGATTGGTGCTAATATTACACCGGAAGAAGCCTCTTTTAAATCAGGCATTGAAAATATAAATTATATTGACTGGTACAATGATGATATTTCATCATTTATATTTAAAAATAATATTAAAAATTTATATCTTGATTTGGAGTGTAGAGATATTACATCAAATATAACTCCTTCTGTGGCTTTTTATGAAGGTTTCTCAAAAAGATATCCTCATATAAAAATTATAAATGTATATGACATTATTGGAGATTTAAGAGTTATAAAAAGTGATTATGAAATATCACTTATGAGAAAGGCTATTGATATAACAAGACTGGGTATTGAAGAAATGATGAAAAATTCTCGTGCCGGTATGTATGAGTATGAGATAGAGGCTTATTTTGATTTTATACTTAAAAAGAATGGTGTTATGGATAAGGCTTTTCAGACAATAGGTGCTTCTGGAAAAAATGGAACTATTCTTCACTATTCTAAAAATAATTGTAAAACAAATGATGGCGACCTTATACTTTTTGATGTGGGGGCACAGTGGGGGTATTATAACGGTGATTTGACAAGGACATTCCCTGTAAATGGAAAATTCACTGATTTACAGAAAAAAATATATAATATAGTTCTTGAAGGTCAGCTTAAAGTTATTGATGCTATGAAACCGGGAGAGAATTATTCAAGACTTAATGAGATATTAAAGGAACATTACTTTGAAGAACTTAAAAAAATTGGTCTTGTTAAAAATTTTGAAGATGTATCAAAATACTATTATCATAGTGTAGGTCATTTCTTAGGTGCTGAAACCCATGACGTTGGAAGATATAAAGACAGAGTTCTTGAAAAGGGTATGGTTATAACTGTTGAGCCGGGATTATATATTGAAGAATATGGAATAGGTATAAGAATTGAGGACGATGTTCTTATAACTGAAAATGGAAATGAAGTTCTCTCTAAAGATATGATAAAAACTGTTGAGGATATAGAAAAATTTATGGCAAAGGCTAAAGAGTTATGAAATATAAAGAGGAAGAACTTTTTTTACCTGTAAAAAACTTTTTTGAGAATAAAGGTTTTTCTGTTAAGGGAGAAGTTAAAAACTGTGATATTGTGGCATTAAAAGATGATATTACTGTTATATGTGAACTTAAAACAGCATTTAATTTAAAACTTGTATATCAAGTTATGGATAGAAAAACAATTAGTGAAAATGTTTATGCTGTTATACCAAGACCGGAAAAAGGACAGAATACAAAAGATTTTAAAAATATGGTGAAACTTTTAAAATTACTTAATGTGGGACTTATAACAGTTGCCTTAGATAGTCCTATTAAAATTGTTGAAGTTATAATTGAACCTTTTGAGGGCAAAAGTTATAAAAACAAAAAGAAACAATCTCTTTTGAAAAAAGAATTTTCTGAAAGGAATATGGACTTAAATTCTGGAGGTATAAATAAGAGAAGAATATTGACTGCCTATATGGAAAAATCAATAAATGTACTCTGTACTCTTTATAAACTTCAAACATCATCACCAAAGGATATAAAATCAATCTGTAATGAAGAAAAAACGGGAAATATACTTCAAAACAATGTTTATGGGTGGTTTGAGAGAGTTAAAAAGGGGACTTATAGAGTATCAGAAAAAGGTAAAGAATTTATTAATTCTGATGAGTATAGAGAGGTTAAAGAGTATTATAGAAATATTATAAATGATAAATAAAAAAGGGTGTCTTTAAAAGACACCCGTATTTTTTATTTTAAAAAATTATTTCATTGAGTCTACTGAACCAAGAGCTTCCTGGATTTTCTTTGTAACGATTTCCTGGATATATTCTCTAGCAGCACCACAGTATCCTCTTGGGTCGAATGCTTCTGGTTTTTCAGCAAAGCTCTTTCTTATAGCAGCTGTCATAGCAAGTCTTAAGTCTGTGTCCATGTTGATTTTACATACAGCCATAGATGCAGCTTTTCTAAGCATTTCAGCTGGCATACCTTTAGCACCGTTAATCTGTCCGCCGTATTTGTTGCAAGTTTCAACTGAAGCCTGGTCTACTGAAGAAGCACCGTGTAATACGATTGGGAAGTTATGAATTCCTTCTGCTTCTAATTTAGCTGTGATTGATTCAAGTCTTTCAAAGTCAAGTTTAGCTTCACCTTTGAATTTGTAAGCACCGTGGCTTGTTCCGATAGCGATTGCAAGTGAGTCAACACCTGTACGTTTTACGAAATCAACAGCCTGGTCTGGGTCTGTGTATGTTGCATTAGCAGCGTCAACACTAACTTCGTCTTCAACACCTGCTAATTTTCCAAGTTCAGCTTCAACAACTACGCCGTGAGCATGAGCATACTCAACAACTTCTTTTGTTTTAGCTACGTTTTCTTCATAATCGTAGTGTGAACCGTCAAACATAACTGATGTGAAACCAGCGTCGATACATTCTTTAACTGTTTCTAAGTCTGGGCCGTGGTCTAAGTGGAGAGCAATGTCGATACCTGTTTCAGCAACAGCAGCATCTACCATTCCTTTTAAGTAAAGAGGATTAGCATATTTTAATGCACTCTTTGATACCTGTAAAATAACTGCAGAATTCTGTGATTTTGCAGCACGAACAACTCCCTGAATAATTTCCATGTTGTTGATGTTGAACGCACCGATTGCGTAATGTCCTTCATAAGCTTTTGCGAACATTTCTTTTGTTGTTACTAATGCCATTTTAAAAACACCTCTCTATATTTTTTTGTCCCTTAAAACATAAGTTACACAATAAAATTATAATACGTACAAGCATTTTTTACAAGGGGTTTCAAATTTTTTGCACTTTTAATGTGTGAAATATATATTGTTAATTTATAAACTATTTAAGATTGATATAAGGCTGTCGATAGATTTTGGTGTATAATCTGCATTTTTAATTATAGATTTCTCAACAAGTTTATTGTACAAAATGTGTATAGCTGGCACTTTTAAACCGGCTTTTTGTACAATTTCTACATTTTTGAATAAATCCTCTGTTTTTCCATTAAAAATAACTGTACCTTCATGTAAAACAATAGCATTTTCTGATATTTTATAAGCAAAATCCATATCATGGGTAGATATTATTAGAGTTATACCTTTTTTGTTTAGATTTTCATAAATATTATAAAGTCTCTCTGTCTGTTTATTGTCAAGACAGGCTGAAGGCTCATCAAATATTATTACAGAAGGGTTCATTGATAATATTGATGCTATTGAAACTCGTTTTTTCTGTCCGTAGGATAAAAAATGAACAGGCTTATCAAAAAATTCTGTCACTCCTGTCTCAACTGCCGATTTATTTACAAACTCTTTTACTTCATTTTCATTATATCCCAAATTTCTCACACCAAAAGCTATTTCATCATATACACTTGATGAAAAAATTTGATTGTCCGGTTCTTGAAATACTATACCTATATTTTTTCTTATGTTATAAAGTTCTTTTTTTGAATAATTTACTTTGTTTCCATTAAATATATATTCTCCTGATGAAGGCTTTGATATACCATTTAAAATTGTAAAAAGTGTTGATTTTCCAGCCCCATTTTCACCTAATATTACTGTTGTCTTGCCTTCTTCTATATTTATATTTATGTTTTTTAAGGCTTCTGTTTTATCAGCATATGAAAAATTTATGTTTTTAAGTTCTATTATGTTTTTCATTTTAAATTTACCTCCATAAATATAAATATAGTTAAAACAATTATTGAAACTAATATAAAATATATAAAATCTTTTTTATTATATTTTGTATCTGAAAATATAAATTTTCCGTCAAAACATCTTGACTCTAAAGAGTCATATATTTTTGAGACCTTTGTCATTGATATTATAAATACTGATGAAAACATCATAGCCAGTGATTTTATTGAAAGTTTAAAATTTTCATAGCCCAATCGTGATTTTTGGGAAATTATAATGGCGTCTCGTCGTTCAGTCAAAACAAATATAAAACGATAAATTAAAAACATAAGCTCTGTTATTATCTGTGGGAATTTTAATTTTGTAAAAAGAGCTGTTATGCTGTATATGTCTGTTGTTAGTATTAAAAAATACATTGATGATATACAGGAAAAAGCCCTAAGTCCTGTTAAAATTCCTCTGTGTATTGAGCTTTCTGTTGTACATATAAATTTATCTGCAAAAAAGGGCAGGCATATTATGCCTGTCCTCTCACTATATATATTTGCAGATACTGCAATAATGCCCATGAATATAAAAAGGGCAGGGGATATGTACATTTTAATGTATTTTATAATTGGTGTACCGCTTTTTATAACTGTAAAATATATTGACACTAAAAATATAAATGAAAGTGAAAATATATTATTTCCTAAAATTCCACATAAAAGTAGAATTAAAGCAAAAAGAGCTTTTCCCCTTGTGTCTTTATTTTTAAGTTTTGATGTATAAGCGGCATATTCTATAAAATATTTCATTATTTATCCCTTTTCCTCTTTCCCAAAGCATAACCAAAACCAAAAGCTATTACAGCTGTTCCAGCGGAAGCCTGAAGGGCAAATATAAGACTTTCAACTTCTCCGCTTGGTGGCTCCCAGAAACTTTCTGTCCATGGTTCATAGTTTTCATTTATTTCCATTATAACGTTTTCGGCTTCACCGTCAGCTCCGCCGAATTCTTTTTCAGAATTTATAAAAAGAGGGACAACTGCAAGTATTACAACTATAATTAAAAGTATTATGTTCTTTTTCATATTCTAGCCCCCTTATTTTCATTTATAAAACCAAGATATGATATTTCTTCTCCGAAATATTTTGATATACCTCTAAAAATAACTACTGTAAGTATGCCTTCACTTATGGCAAGAGGAAGTTGTGTTACTGCAAATACTCCTGCAAATTTTATAAATGACGCAAAAATTCCTCCAACTTCTGAAGGATAACAAATGGCAAGCTGTATTGATGTTACAACATATGTTAAAAGGTCTCCTAAAAATGCACCTAAAAATATACTTATCTCTGTGGATATATTGAGTTTTCTTGAAATTTTATAAACTCCCCATGCTGTAAATGAGCCTACTATTGCCATTGAAAAAACATTAGCTCCTAAAGTGGATATACCACCATGGGCAAGGAGTAAAGCCTGAAAAATAAGAACTATAAGACCTAAAAGACAGGTTACACCAGGACCGAAAAGTATTGCTCCAAGACCTATTCCAGTAGGGTGGGAACAACTTCCGTTAAATGAAGGTATCTTTAAAGCTGACAGAACAAATATAAATGCTCCTGCCATTGCTAATATGAGTTTTATTTTTGGATTGTTTTCAACTGTTTTTTTGATTGATATATAGCCATATATCATAAAGGGAAGGGCTACTATATCCCAACCTATACACCATTCTTTTGGCAAAAAGCCTTCTGCTATGTGCATACCAAAAGCGTTCACTGACACCATAAGAGTTATTATGGCACAGATAATAAATACATTGATTTTTTTCATTAATAAATCCTCCTTTGATTAAATAAGGGGCTTTTTTATTATATTTTAAAATAAAAAAAGCCCTTTCTTCGAGATACAAAGAGGGCATAGTTACACTATAAAGTGTAAAAAAGCCTTTTCTCCATCGCTCGTAGAGATAAAGTTACAGTATTTTTTGGCAGGTATTCTGGCTTGAGTATCATAACTTTTATCCATCTTCCCATATTTTTTAAAATTAAAATACAGTGATATATCGGATAAAAACTCCTCTCTTACAGCGGCGGGACCGCACAGGATTTACACCTGTTTCCCTATTATGTCGTCGTTAGCGACCACCAAAAATTTATTGGGTTTTATAAATTTGTAAACGTTTACAGAGAGATTATACAGATAATATGATATTTTTTCAATACATAATTATAATTAAAAAAATAATCCCTTAAAAAAGTTTATTATATTCTGAAAAAATGGTGTGTAGAATATTACAGGTATAAATATAGCAGGAAGCATATTTCCAACTTTTATCTTTTTTATCTCAAACATATTTATTCCAATGGCTGCTATAAGTATTCCTCCTGTTATTGATATTTCAAGAAGCATATTATCTGTGAGATAAGGTTTTAAAAATGATGCAAAAACTGTCAATATACCTTGATATATAAATACAGATACAGCAGAAAAAATTACACCTATTCCAAGAGTTGATGAAAAAATTATGGCGGCTGTGCCGTCTATAAGGCTTTTTACAAAGAGTGTTGTGTGATTGTGATTTATACCACTTTCCATTGAGCCTACAACTGCCATTGTACCTATACAAAATACAAGACTGGCTGTTACAAAACCTTGAGCTATTGTGCTATTTTCTCCACCACACTTTGATTGTAAGCTTTCACCTAATGATTGAAGTTTTTCTTCTATTTTCAAAAATTCACCTATCAATGAGCCTAACACAAGGCTTACTATGAAAAGTACAGGGTTTGCATTACCGCTGTTTATACCTCCTATGGCGGATGATGAACCTATAAATATTACAGATAGGGCAAGGGCATTCATAACTATTGATTTATAGTTTTCTTTAAGTCCACCTCTCAAAAAAAGTCCCAAAATACTGCCAAATATTATGGCTAATGAGTTTACTATTGTTCCTAACATCTAAAAATTCCCCCTTAAAATAAAAACAAAAAAACAGACAGCTTTATAAACTGTCTGTTTTATTATACTATAAATTTTTAATTGTCAAAATGTTTATTTTCCTATTTGAAACTGTCTTGCATAGTTGAATAAATATTGCTGAGCAAATCCGGCATACTCACCAAATCTCTCATCAGCTATTTTGTGTATATCCTTTATGCTGGCTTCTTCACCGTCAAAATAGAAGTGGGACATTATTCTTTTTACCCAAACATCAACAGGGAATGAGTCGCATTTGTTACAAGAAAAAAGTGTCACACAGTCGGCAACTTTTGGTCCAACACCTTTTATTGTCATAAGTTTAGTTTTGACTTCATCTGATGTCATTTCTTTGATTTCATCAAAGTTTATTTCCCCGCTTATAACTCTTGAAACTGCGTCCATTATATATTTTGCTCTAAATCCTGCTTTACACTCCTTAAGACCTTCCTCATCAGCCTTTGAGAGTTCTTCAGGAGTTGGGAAAGAATAGTATTTTTCTCCTTCATACTCACATATAAATTTTCCGTATTTCTCACTTATGTTTTTGATAACTTTTTTAATCATAGGTATACGGTTATTCTGTGATATTATGAAGGATATAAGACACTCAAAAAACTCTTGATTTAGTATTCTTATTCCCGGTGCATAGTCAATTGCCTCTTTAAGAACACTGTCTTTTTCTGAAAGTAATTTTTTCATACTGTCATAATCTCTTTTGAAATCAAAGTAATTTTCCCAAATTTCGGAGAAATCTTTTTCATCAACACCATAAATTGTTATTGTTTTATCTTCATTTTCCTGTAAAAGTATAACTTTTCCGAAAGCTGTAACAGTGTATTTTTCTTCGCCTAATTTTTCAAATCTAAAACACTGACCACACTCTAAAGTTTCAGATATTTTAAAACTATCACTCTTTGGAAGTGTTATTTTTTTATTTTCAAAATTGTATTCCATAATTTAAAAACTCCTATTCATTAAGCAGTATGAATGTAGGTGCAAAACTGTCATCTTTTATCATCATTTCATAGGCTTCTTTATAGTTAGCTGGATGATATATATTCCAAACATTATTGTCATATTTGAGAAGATAGCAGTTCTTTTTATAGTCTCTTGCATAGTAATATTTTCCTGCACCTGCAATATATACAATGTCTGTCATACCTTGTATATATCCATTCTTTATAAGTGTATAGTATATGTCATTTGGATTATAGTTGTCAAGATTATAACTGCTTATCTCATATTTAGGAAGAATGTCAAGATTAAAATCAGGAAGTTTTTCATTTACATATACAGGAACCCTTGAAACACTTTGAAGGTCGGATATGGCAACCTCCCAGAAATTATTTTCATTTACAAGTATGTATTGTCTTACATCATTTATGTTTGAAGTAGGGGAGAGAACAACACAGGCGTATTTATCATCACTTTTCATACTTCTTACAAAATAATCTGAATAAACACCTTCATAAAGCTTTATAAAGCCCAATATATCTTGATATTTTTCTGAATATGGGTTTATATCGAGAGGTGTTCCGTGATTTTGAGAGTATTTATACATAAGTTTGTTGTATTCATCATCTGTAATTATTCCACCGGCACTATTTGCTGAAGCTATCATATAACCTTTTTGGTCAGATGATTTTACAGATACAAAAACTGTCAAATTTTTTTCAGCATTTTTAATTGATAAACTGTCAAATTCTCTTAAATCATCAGGGTCAATTAAAAGTATATCACAAGGATAATCCCTGTAACTTTCATCAAGACCTCTGTCAATAAGATAGTTTACATCAATGTAAGTTTCAGAAGCCTTGTTATAAAGACGACCATTTTTTGTTACAAGACGTGTTTTTGAGTAATTTTCAGTGTAATAATCATCTGCAAAGGCTGAAATGGCATCAATAGCATCCCATTCTGAACTTTGAACTTCCTCTGACACAGTTGGTTTTTCCACAGATGCTGTGTGTTGTTCATTTTTTGTAGGACTACCAAATATTTTTGATAGTGCATCATGGAGTGAAAACTTCTGTTTTGATGTATTTTTATTTTCTGTTGTATCGTTGTTGTTTTCTGTAATAGTTTCAAAGTTTGAGTTTTGTTCATTATCTGTTATGACAAAATCATCATCAGTAGAAGTTTCTTTGTCCTGTGTGTTTTCGTTGGAATTATCATTGTTTTCTGATACAGTAGTATCATTTGGTTTAATATTATTTTCTTTTTCTGAATTTTTGCAGCCAAAAACTGCCATTGAAACAGCCAGTGTAAGAGCTGACATCATAAAAATTTTAAATATTCGTTTCTTCATTCATATATTCATCCTTTTTGTCGGCTATTGCCTCGTAAACAGAAAGGAGTTCCTGTTTGTGAAGCGTTAACAGTTTCTGGATTTTTTCCTCCATCTCTGTTGTATTGTCCGAAAAATCAAATGTTATATCCCAGCATGGATTGAAAAAATCATCGTTCTCTTTAATAGACGCAACAAAGGGCTTAATTGTTTCATCATCATAGTAATCAAATACTGCTTCGTATTCCCAATCTGAAAGCTCTCTGTCACATGTAAGACGCATAAAAACCTCTATTGTTCCATCTTCTTTTTCAACGGCATAAGTATTATATATAAGATTTTCGTTTTCGCTTATTGTGTAGCTTGCAAGCTCTTTGTCAAGAAATCCTGTTTTAATATCCTTAAGCATTATTACGATTACTGTATCTTCCATAGTTTAAAATCTCCTTATAAATTAATAATTTATATTTTATACAATTATAATACCGTAAAAAAGCTATTGCAATATAACAACTATAAAATAAAAATATTAAGACTACTATTAAAATTTTCTTAAGTTTTATTAAAATTTATATTTTAGTAAAATTAAAAAGGGGACATACATATTACTTATGTATGTCCCTGTATAATATATTATTCTAATGTATCAACAAAATCTTTTACTTCATCGCTAAAATATTTGCTGTTTTCCATAATCTGTTCTTTAGTCTCTCCGGCAGCGTAAGCTCTTTTTATACCGTCAATGAGTATTTTATCTTTTCTGTGTATAAGAGTTGCTGTATAGTCTTTTGATTTTGTTTTTCCCTTATATATACCCATTTCCTCCAACTTTTCAAGCTCTTTTATGTATTTTGAAGCTTCATAAATTTTACCTGCTATAAGAGCTGTTTTGTTGGCTGTGAGAGCAACTTCCACACAGTCCTCAATTTTTTTGAGAACATATGAAGGAGTATTATATTTTTCTGTTGGTTTTACCTTTTTTACAGTATTTTTTTTGAAAAAATTATTTTTATAAAATTTTCCTTTTTTGTCATTCTTAAAAGCCATTATATTCCTCCGGTTTATTTACCTAAAATCATTTTTGCACAACCATAAATTCCAGCATCATTTTCAAGGGTTGCTATACGGAATTCTTTGTCTTTGCAAGCATCAAAAGCATATATATTATAGAAATGTGAAATTTTGTCAAGAAGGAATTTTCCAGCCTTTGAAACTCCACCACCTATAACAAACGCCTCAGGGTCTACTACACAGGCAATATTTGAAAGAGCAAAACCAAGGCAATCACATACAAAGTCCATTATATCGTTTGCAAGTTTGTCTCCTTCTTTTGCATAGTCAAGGACATCTTTTGCTGTAACATTTTCAATGTCTCTTAATGGTGAAGGTGTATCACATTTTGCCATAAATCTTTTTGCTGATTTTACAATTCCTGTTGCTGAAGCATACTGTTCAAGACAGCCTTTTCTCTTACAGTTACAGTAATCTTCTTCATCTTTTGATACTGTGATATGTCCAATTTCACCGCCAGCACCTTTAAATCCAGCTACAATATCACCATTTATTATAATTCCACCGCCTACACCTGTTCCAAGTGTAACCATTACAATGCTGTCGTGACCTTTTCCGCCACCTTGCCACATTTCGCCTAAAGCTGCTGCATTGGCATCATTGGCAACACGCACTTTAAATCCTGTAAGTTTTTCTAAAGCTTCACGTACATTGAAAGCTGACCAACCTACATTTACACAACCATTAACATAACCGTCATCAGTTACAGGGCCTGGAACATCAAGTCCTATACCTGTTATTTCATCTTTTGATATATTTTTTTCGGCAATTTTATCATTTATTGTATTTGCAATGTCAGAAAGAATATTTTTACCACCTTCTGTTTTGTCTGTTACAATCTCCCATTTGTCAAGAAGCTCTCCCTCTGTTGTAAAAAGTCCCATTTTGACAGTTGTTCCGCCCATGTCAGCACCAAAGCAGAATTTACTCATATTAATTTCCTCCCCAAGAATTTATTTTTTATATTTATATACTACATTATATAAATCATCTTTAAGTGTTTTAAACTCCTTCTCTGTTATAGAGCGAGGAGTGCTCATAATTTTTAATGGCAAAAAATCGTTGCCTTTTCTCATAGGTGGTTGAAGATAATCATATTCATTCATTAAAAATCCGTTTCTTTCGTAAAAACCTATGCGACGTATAGACATATCATCTTCTGGAAACTCTACTTCCAAAACAACAGGTCTATTTTGAGATTTACAAAATTCTGTAATCATTTTACCGCCAATGTTGTTTCCTCTTTGGTTTTTATCAACAGCAAAATGTTCTATATATTTAAAGTCTGTCAAATCCCAACAGGATATAAAACCTTGTATATCTCCACTGTCATTTCTTTTTACGATTATTGAATATTTGTCTTCTAAAAGTAGGTTTTTCTGTCCTTCATATACTCTCATTTCTGTATTTGGAAAGGACTCGTCCATTATTTTGAAAACATAATCAAATTCATCAGATTTCATTTCTGAAAGCATTTTATCAAACTCCTAAATTTGTATTTATATTATTTTTTTATATTCTAACACAATTTATATATAATAAAAAGCCCCTCTTTAAATGTAAAAAAGAGGAGCTTTTTTATATATTTATTTAAAAAATATTAAAATATTAAAATCCTAAAAGTGTTCCCACGTTGTATATTATGAAAGATACAACCCAAGCTGTGAAAATCCAGAAAAGAATTGCAAAGGCAGTCCATTTTCCAGAGTTAAGTTCTGCTCTTGCAGCAGATACAGCAGCTATACAAGGCACACAGAGAAGATTGAATGCCATGAAAGCAATTGCGGCGGCAGGTGAGAATGATGAGGCTACAACAGCTAAAAGAGCTTCTCTTGCCTCTGCATTTTCAAGGGCATCTCCTCCGGCAGAAGGTGTGTAAAGTACACCCATTGTAGATACAACAGCCTCTTTTGCAATAAGACCTGTTATTATTGCAACGATAGCTTTCCAACCGTCAGAGCCATTTACAAAGCCTAATGGTTTGAAGAATGGAACGAGAGCTGTTCCTAAAACTCCCAGTATACTTTCTGCTGAACCACTTCCAACCATTTCAAGTTTAAATGAGAAGTTTGATAAGAACCATATAACTATTGTTGATGCAAGTATAACAGTTCCCGCTCTTAAAAGATAACCTTTGAGTTTTTCCCATAAAAGAAGTATAAGGCTTTTTGCTCTTGGACAGTGATACTGTGGTAACTCCATTATGAAAGGAGCGTTTTCGTCTCTAAATATAACTTTTTTAAGTATTATTGCAGATATAACAGCTGTAACAATTCCTATAAGATACATTCCAAATACTACTATGTCAGAGTTCTCTTTAAAAAGTGCTGCTGTAAACATAGCGTATATTGGAAGTTTAGCACCACATGAGAAGAAAGGTACAATAAGCATTGTTATTTTTCTGTCTCTCTCATTTTCAAGGGTTCTTGCTCCCATTATGGCAGGTACAGAACAACCAAAGCCCATGAGAAGGGGAAGGAATGAACGACCTGAAAGACCAAAATGTCTAAGTATTCTATCCATTATAAAAGCAGCTCTTGCCATATATCCGCTATCTTCAAGTATTGAGAGGAAAAGGAAAAGACAAAGTATCTGTGGCACAAATGAAAGCACAGAACCAACGCCACCTATTACACCATCAACTAAAAATCCAAATACCCAGTCAGAAGCACCAGCTTTCACAAGAAGTGATGAAACTGTTTCGCTTATAACACCAACACCATTTTCAGCAAGAGTTTTTAAAAATACTCCTGGAGAGGATAAACCTTCAATTCCGAAAAGTGATTCGCTGAATGTAAGGTGGAATACAAGAAACATAAATATAAGAAATATAGGTATTCCTAAAAATTTGTTTGTAAGTATTCTGTCAAATTTATCTGAAGGGCTTAAATCTGTGACCTTTCTTTTTCTCTTTATTCTTGGAGAACAATATTCTGTTATAAATTTGTATCTAAGGTCGGCAACAACAGCTTCAACATCGTTATATATATCTTTCTTTGCTATCTCATTAAGTATATTGTGAAGTTCCTCTTTATGGTCTGAAAGCAGAGGATTTTCAAGAGATATTGAATCTGCCTCAAGAAGTTTTACAGAGTTAAATACAACATGGGGAATATTGTGTTCCTCAAGAAGTGTTTTTACCTGTATTATGGCATCTTTTATATGGCTTTCCATAAGAACAGATTTTCCTAAACGTTTGTTTTTTGCTGTTTTTATGGCTGTATCCATAAGTTTTTCTGTTCCTTCACCGGTTAAGGCTGATATTGGAACAACAGGCACTCCTAATATTGATGATAAACCAGCTATGTCTATTGTATCTCCCTGTTTTTCAACTATATCCATCATGTTAAGAGCTATTACAACAGGACAATCTATTTCAAGTATCTGTGTTGTCAGATAGAGATTTCTCTCAATGTTTGTTGCATCTATTATGTTTATTATAAGGTCTGGAGTATCGTTTATTATGAAATTTCTTGCGATAATCTCCTCGGGGGTGTAGGGTGAAAGAGAGTATATACCAGGAAGGTCAATTATACTTACATCTTCTCCTTTTTTGTTTCGATATGTACCTTCTTTTCTGTCAACAGTAACTCCCGCCCAGTTTCCTACATGGGCTGTACTTCCTGTAAGTTCATTAAAAAGTGCCGTTTTTCCACAGTTTGGGTTTCCAGCAAGTCCAAATCTCAGCATATATTCCTCCAATACTATTCTTTTTCTATTAAAACTGACTCGGCTTCTGATTTTCTAAGGCTTAATTGATAGCCTCTCACTGTAATTTCAATAGGGTCTCCAAAAGGAGCTGTTTTTCTGTGTATTATAAATGCTCCAGGTGTTATTCCAAGGTCGAAAAGCCTTCTTCTTACGGCTCCTTCTCCTGTAACTTTCTGTACAGTGCCTTTTTCTCCCGGTTTAAATTTATCAAGTGAAACAAGCATTTTTATATTACCTCCAATATTGTTAAATCAGGCTAACTTATTGTTAGCTATATATTACAACAGAAATAAATGAAAATCAATAATAAAATTTGATAACTGATATTTTTTAAAATATATACATTTTTTGAATAACAATAGCCAGTCGAATTAACAAAATTGTAAAATAATTGTAATCATTTATTGTGCATTTTGGTGTATACTTAATTCTATATGATTTTATTTAATAAAAGAGGTGAAACACAAATGAAAAAAATAAGAGGACTTATACTTGCAATTATAAGCGTATTTATACTTACAGTTTCTGTGATGGGTTCTGGTATTACTGTAAAACTTAACGGCACACCCATAGAATTTTCCCATGAACCTGTAATAATGAATGATAGAGTAATGGTTCCTATGAGGGGGATTTTTGAAAGTCTTGGATATACAATAGACTGGAAAGAGTCAAACAAAAGTGTTACGGCAACAAAAGAGGGAGTTACAATAAAATTAAGAATTGGCAGTATGCTTGCTGATGTGAACGGAGAAAAATATACTTTGGACTCTCCTCCTGTTCTTGTAGACGGAACTACAATGGTTCCTGTTAGATTTGTTTCTGACCATTCTGGGGCTAATGTACAATGGGACGGTTCAACAAGTACGGTTTATATATCAAATCAGTATGGTTTCTCAATGAATGAAACTTCAAAGGCTGTTGTACAAATTAATACTGATGTAACACAGGGCAGTGGTTTTATGATAGGTGACGGAATTATTGTTACAAATAGACACGTTTTAAAAAATGCTTCTGAGCTTAGTGTTGTTTTCAATGATTATTCAATATATGACGGTGATGTTAAGGTAATAGGATATGACCCTACAAATGATATTGCTGTTATAAAAATAAATAAAACAGGAAATACATATCTCAATATGGGAAACTCTGATAGTTTAAATGTTGGTGACAGTGTGACTGCAATAGGTTCACCTATGGGACGACTTAATGTTGTTACAACAGGAATTGTAACAGGAAAAATGCCTGGACTTATTGTTACATCTGCTAAAATTGAACAGGGTAGCAGTGGCGGAGTTCTTTTAAATAGTGTGGGGGAAATTGTTGGAATGACTTTTTCCTATGACACAGGAAATAATTATTTTTCAATACCTGTAAATGACATAAAAAATGTGACTCTTGATAAAAACCTTACTCTTGAACAGTATAAAGCACTTGAGGTAAATATAAATCCACCTTCAAGATTTGATGTTACAACAACACAAAATTCTGTTAATGTATATTGGGAACCGGTTTATGGTGCTGATGGATATTATGTTTATATTTCAAATACTGTAAGTGGTCAGTATAAAGAGGCTAAAAATCCTAATACTGGGGATTATTTATGGTATTGGGGTTATCCTAAAGGATTTGGACTTAAAAGTGAAGGACCACTTAAAATGTATATAAAAGTGGCTTCCGTTAAAAATGGAGTTGTGTCAGCTTTAAGTCAGCCAATAGAAATAAAAATAGGATTTTAAAAAAATATTGTAAAAATTTAAAAACTAAATTATGTTAGTATTGACTAAGAGGATTTTTATTAGTTATAATCTGATAAATCAGAGATTTAAAAATTTAAAAAATCTCGGGCCTTTTGGCAGCAGAATATTCTGTGGGACAATTTTTTTATAAATTGTCCCTTTTTTTTATGAATATATTATAAGGAGATGAATTTTTTATGGAGGAAATTATGAAGAACAATAATATTAATGGTAAGGACAGAATGGATGTTGTAAATGATGTGGGAATGAAAACACTTATTGCAAATGTTATACTTTCTGTGGTAAAAATAATAGCTGGATTTGTGGCACAAAGTAGTGCTATGATTGCTGACGGTGTTCATACTGTTTCAGACGTTATATCAACAGTGGCTGTTATGATAGGTGTTAAATTTTCTGAGAAAGAAGCCGATGAGGGACACCCTTATGGTCATGAGAGAATTGAGTCTGTTGTAACTGTTCTCTTGTCATTAATGCTTTCAGTTACTGGATTTGGTATAGCTTTTTCAGGTATAAAAACAATAGTTTACAGAGAGTTTACAACTCCCGGAGCTTTAGCTCTTGCGGCAGCTTTCGCCTCAATAGTTGTAAAAGAGCTTATGTATAGATATACTTTAAAGGCAGCTGAAAAAATAAACAGTACAGCATTGAAGGCTGACGCTTGGCATCATCGTTCTGACGCTTTTTCATCTATCGGTACTCTTGTAGGTATTGGTGGAGCTATCCTTGGACTTCAAATTCTTGACCCTATTGCTGGTATAATAGTTTCTGTTCTCATAATTAGAGTTGGTTTTGAAATACTTATGCAAGGACTTAATCAGCTTGTTGACAGAGCCGCTGATGGTGATATAATTAAAAACATTGAAAAAAATATTGAAAATGTTAAAGGTGTTTTGAGGGTTGATGATGTGAAAACAAGACTTCACGGTTCAAGACTTTATGTTGATGTTGAAATATCCGTTGATAGTAATATAACTGTTGGAGAAGGTCACAGCATTGCTGAAACTGTTCATAAAAATATAGAAAAAACTATACCTGATGTTAAACATTGTATGGTTCATGTAAACCCTTATAAAACTAAGAAAAGGTGAGATATGAAAAAATTCAAAAAAATATATGTTGAGATAACAAATATATGTAATATGAATTGCTCTTTTTGTCCTAAAACAGAGAGAAAACCTAAATTTATGAGTACAGATGAATTTTCAACTGTACTTGAAAAAATAAAGCCTCATACTGATTTTATATATCTTCATGTTATGGGAGAACCTCTTTTACACCCTGATATTGGAGAGATACTTGATATTTGTAGTTACTATGATATAGAAGCTAACATGACTACAAACGGAACTCTCATAAAAGAAAAAGGGGATATTATACTTAATAAAAAAGCTCTTAGACAGATAAATTATTCTTTACACAGTTTTCCTGCTAATACAGTTAATTTTACAAATGAGGAATATTTGAATAATATATTTGATTTTATAAAAAAGACTGATATTGAAGGAAGAATAATAAATTGTTTAAGACTTTGGAATATGGAAAGTAGCCTTTTTTCTGAAAACGCTTTGACATTTAAACTTTTAAAAGAAAATTTTAATACAGATATAAAAATAATGCGTACTGACAGAAATGGTATAAAACTTAAAGACAGAGTTTTTTTACAACAGGATAAAGTTTTCTTTTGGCCTGATATAAAAAGAGAACCTGAGTTTTTTGAAGGAAAATGTTTTGGGCTTAAAAGTCATATAGGAATACTTGTTGATGGAACTGTTGTGCCTTGTTGTCTTGATAGTGGCGGAAATATAAATTTAGGAAATATATTTGATGAAAATTTATCTGATATTTTGCAGAGTGAAAGAGCTTTAAATATAGTTGAAGGTTTTAGAAGAAATAAGAGAGTTGAACATCTTTGTACCACCTGTGGCTGGAATTTCAATATGTAATATATATAAAAAATGTTATTGATTTATATATAATATATACAAAAAACACCATTGGTGAAAAAAGTTATAAAAAAAAAGAGGAATTCTTGCTGAATGGTAGAATAATATTAATATAACATTAAACAAATAAAAATAAATTTATTTTATTAATTATTATGTTATTAAATCAAAAGTATATCATATCCAAGTAAAAGGGGGAGATTGCAATGATTCAGATTCTTGCTGGTGGTAAAGGTGAAGGAAAAAGTAAAAAGCTCTTAGCTATGGCTAATGATGCTGGTAAAGTGGCTAAAGGTCACGTTGTTTTTATTGATGATGACAACAGACATATGTATGATTTACATTACGATATTCGTTTTGTTGAAACATCTGGCTTTGTTATGAAGGACTTAAAAGTATTATTTGGGTTCATTTGTGGTATACTTTCACAGGATAACGATATAGAGAAAATTTTTATTGATGGTCTTCATAACATCGTTAAAGAAGTTGACAATGAGTCACTTACAGAATTTATTAAGGAGCTTGAAAAAACTTCTGCTTCTTCAAACGTTGATTTTGTTATGATTATCAGCGAAGTTTTAGAAAATCTTCCTGAAAAAGCTAAGGAGTACGTTATTTAATTATGAGCATTTACAACCGTTATTCCGATTATCTTAAAGACAGATACAAAGAGAGGGTTTATAAACTTCCGGTTTCAATACCTGTGAGTTGTCCTAATAGATTAAATGGAAAAAAAGGTTGTTCATATTGTGGAGGAGAAGGTGCCGGATTTGAAAACTTATCCGGTACTTTTTCTGTTTATGAACAACTTTCAAAAAATAAAGAATATATTGGAAAAAGGTATAAAGCTAAAAAGTTTATAGCCTATTTTCAAAGTTTTACAAATACTTTTTTACCTGTTTGTGATTTTGAAAAGTATATAAATGAGGCTTCCGAAGTTTCTGATATTGTTGAGATTGCCGTTTCAACTCGACCTGATTGTATACATGAAAAGTATCTTGATGTTCTTAAAAAGATAAAAGAGGAAAAAAATATTAATATTACTGTTGAGTTGGGACTTCAAACAGTTAATTATCATTCTTTGAAAAAAGTAAATAGAGGTCATACTTTGGCAGAGTATATTGACGCTGTACTTAGAATTAAAAAATACGGCTTTCAAATATGTACCCATATTATATTAAATTTACCTTGGGATAATATTGATGACTCTGTTGAATGTGCAAAAATTGTGTCTGTTTTAGGCTCTGACTATATAAAACTTCACGCTTTATATATTGAGAAAGATACAGACATGGCAGATGAATATATGAGAGGGGATTTTGAAATTTGCTCTGTCTCTGAATATAAAGATAGAGTTATTGCCTTTTTGCGTCATTTATCTCCTGATATTGCCGTTCAAAGAATAATAGGCAGAGCTCCTGAGGAAAATACTTTATTTTCAAATTGGAGTATGAGCTGGTGGAAGATACATGACGAAATAGAAAAAGAAATGACAGAAAAAGGGTATATACAGGGGGATTTATATATGTATACAGACGGAAGTGCTGTAAGAAACTTCGTATAATTGGTACATCGTTTTACTATTTTTTATATTAAAAGTATAATAAATTCACTTAATTATATACAAATATATTAAATTTTATACTAATATGTATATATAAGTTGTTTTAAATATAAAAATTTTAAAATTTACATTAAAAATAGTTTACTTTTATAATAAATATGTTAAAATAGTAAAGTAAGTAACAATGTGTACTTGCTGTAAAACTAAATAAGCTTTAAAGCATTTTGTGCTTTATATATTTATTTAATCTTTTAATTCCCCCAAAATTAAAGATTAAGAAGTACTAAAAATCCATCGACCCTTATCCTGCCGATGGATTTTTTAGTTTTTAAAAATAAATTTAAAATTTGGAGGTATGATTTATGAGTGAAAAGGGCGATAAAGCCAAAAATCTTTTTAATTCCGGTTTTAATTGTTGTCAATCTGTTGTTGGGGCTTTCTGTGAGGATTTTGGACTTGATTTTGATACAACAGTTAAAATGGTATCTCCGCTGGGTGCAGGTATGGGAAGAATGAGAGAGGTTTGTGGTGCTGTTTCTGGAATGTTTATTGTTCTTGGAATGAAAAATGGATATAATGACCCTAAAGCCTTTGATGAGAAAAAAGAACTTTATGAAAAAGTTCAAAATTTAGCTAAATCTTTTGAGGACGAAAATGGTTCTATTATATGTCGAAATCTTTTGGGTATTAATGTAAAAAAAGATAATCCAGAGCCTTCAAAGCGTACTGATGAATATTATAAAAAACGTCCTTGTGGTGATATTGTTAAACTTGCCGCTGAGATAGTTGAAAAAGAACTTTTAAAATAAATTTGTTTTTGATATACTTTTATAAAAATTATTTTTAAGGGGGTTTTTAAAATATGCGTGCAACTTGGGACGAATACTTTATGGAAATTGCAGAGATAGTCAAAACTCGTTCAACTTGCCTTAGAAGACAGGTTGGAGCGGTTATTGTAAAAGATAACAGAATAATAACAACAGGATATAATGGGGCTCCTTCCGGTCTTATGCATTGTAGTGATATGGGATACTGTGAAAGAGAAAAACTTAATATTCCTTCAGGTCAGAGACATGAGCTTTGTAGAGCTTTACATGCTGAACAGAATGCTATTATACAGGCGGCTAACATGGGAGTAAGTACACAGGGTGCTACTTTATATGTCACATTACAGCCTTGTGTTATATGTGCTAAAATGGCTGTAAATGCAGGTATTATTAAAATTGTGTATAAAGGAACATATCCTGATGAACTTTCAATGAGAATACTTAATGAGGCTGATATAGAGCTTGTTGTGATGAAATAAAATAAAAAGGTATCATTATGATACCTTTTTTTATTTGCAAAGTCTTTCTAAAAGCTCTACAAAACATTTTCTGAATTTTTCGTCATCTTCCTTTGTGCGTTTTTTCATTCCACCTTTAAATCTGTGTTTTTTTCTTCTCTGTTCCTTTGATATATGCCTTTCAAATAACATTCTGTCTATATTTTCATTTGTATATATAAATCCGTTTTGATTGACAGTATAAACGCCTTTAGATATAAGAAGTGTAGCTAGTCCATAATCTTGTGTTACTGAAATATCTCCCTTTTGTGCCATGTTTGCAATAACAAAATCTGCACTGTCAAAAGATTTATCAACTGTTATAACTTTAAATCCTTTTTCGTCAATTATATGACTTGTGTCTGTCACCATTATGACAGGTATATTAAAAGCCTTTGCCTCAGACACAATTATGTCTCTTACAGGGCAAGCATCTGCATCTACAAGTATTTTCATATTTTCCACCTTTAATTTTTTATTTGAATTATATCATTTTTAATAAAATTTTCCAATGTTTCGTATATAATATATATTAAAAATAATTTTAAGGAGTGTAAATGATGTTACAGATTGATAAAATACTTCAATATAATAAATCTTTTGTTGAAAATAAAGAGTATGTGCAGTATGAGACAAGTAAATACCCAGATAGACATTTATTGATTGTGACTTGTATGGATACAAGACTTACAGAGCTTTTATCTCATGCAATAGGTATTAAAAATGGTGATGCACAGGTTGTAAAAACTGCCGGAGCTGTTATAACAAACCCTTATGGCAGTGAGATGAGAAGTATACTTGTTGGTATATACGATATGGGAGTTAAAGAAATTATTGTTATAGGTCATGACGATTGCGGTATGCAGGGATTAAAATCGGACAAGCTTATAAATGAAATGAGAGAAAGAGGAATTGATGAAAAACACCTTGACAGTCATATTTGCTGTGAAACTAATATGGATAGCTGGCTCACAGGTTTTGAGAATGTTGAGGAGGCTGTTAGAAAGAGTGTTGATATTATAAAAAATCACCCTCTTATACCTGAAGGTATAATTGTAAATGGTCTCGTTATAGACCCTAAAACGGGAGCTTTGAGAAGGGCATAAAAACATAAAAATAAGGCACAATATTGTGCCTTATTTTTTTATATTATATTATATTTCCCTCTGTTGATATTACAACAACTTCAATAGGTATATTTTTTCCTGATTTTATAACTGCATTTTTTACAGCGTTTTCAATTCCGCCACAGCAAGGTACAGACATTCTTGTAACTGTTATTGTGTTTATGTTGTTATATCTTAATATTTCAGATAATTTTTCTGAATAGTCTGTCATGTCAAGTTTTGGACAGCCTATTAAAGTTACTCTGTTTTTGATAAATTTATTGTGGAAATCTCCATAGGCATAAGCTGTACAGTCAGCAGCTATAAGTAAATCACAGTTGTCAAAATAAGGAGCGTTTATAGGTGCTAACTTAATTTGTACAGGCCACTGAGAAAGACAACTTTTTATGTTTGTATTTGTTTCCTCTGAAAATTCTCTGTCTATTGCTTTTGAGGCAGAGCCGGCACAACTACAAGTGTTTTCAGCCATTTTTCTTTCAGCCATATGTTTTTTAACAGCTTCCTCGTCATATTCAAGGGCTTCTCTCTCCTCAAAGGATATGGCAGACACAGGACAAGCAGGGAGACAATCTCCTAAACCGTCACAGTAGTCATCTCTTAAAAGAACAGCTTTTCCATCTACCATTCCTATTGCTCCTTCATGGCAAGCTCTTGCACATATTCCACAGCCATTACATTTTTCTGTATCTATTTTTATAATTCTTCTTTTTATCATGTTTTTTACTCCATTCTTCCAAATTTCATTTCTTTTCCGTCTTTATCATATTTTTTTCTTTTTCCTGTTATACTATCAATATCTATTCGCCATATTGCTGTAATAGCAAGACTTCTCTCTATTGCATCATTAAAGTTTTCCATATTGCTTTTTGCAAATTTTTCACATATAAGTTTTAAGGCATCTATTTTTGATTTGTCATCTGTTATTTCATAGGCTTTTCCAAAAGCTATGGCAGACTCATATTCTGTTGTAAATTTTTCAGGTACAAGATTTGTTTTTCCTACACAAGTAACACAGACATTATTTTTTTTGTTTAATATATCTGTTTTTGTTCCTGCCTTGGCACTGTGAAAATATATGCTTTTTCCCTCTAAAACTGGGGATATTGGTATACAATAGGGAGTGTTGTCATCAAGGTTCATTGAAAGAAAAGCATATTCGCAGTTCTTTAATACATTAAGGGCAAACTCTTCTCCCATTTCTCTGTCTTTTCTTCTCATAAAAAATTCCTCCTTGATTTAATAATTGTATTATAATATGATAATCATATTATATCGGTTGTTTTTACAACGGAAAAGAGGAATTATGATAAAAAATATGCTTTTTAAAGATATATCGGAAGAAGATTTGAAAAAAATGCTTTCATGTTTTTCTGCATACAGTAAAAAATTTAATAGAGAACAATATATATTTCATACTGGCGATATTATAAAAGAAATAGGTGTTGTATTGTGTGGTGGAGTTAATATTATAAAAGAGGATTTTTGGGGCAATCGTGCCATTATAGCTAAAATGGGGGAAGGTGACCTTTTTGGTGAGGCTTTTGCTTTCTCTAAAGAAAAAAAGCTTGATGTAAGTGTTGTTGCCTCTGAAAAAACAGAAATACTTTTCCTTGATTGTCATAAAATTTTGTTTTCATGTGATAATGGCTGTGGTTTCCATAGAATTTTGACTGAAAATATGATTAGAATGATAAGTGAAAAAAATATTATGCTTACAAGAAAAATGGAACATATTATGAAAAAAACTACAAGAGATAAAATACTTTCTTTTCTCTCTGAGGAAGCTGTCAAAAATGGAAGTAGTACATTTAAAATAAAGCTTAACCGTCAGGAAATGGCTGATTATTTATCCGTTGATAGAAGTGCATTATCAAATGAACTTTCTAAACTTAGAAAAGAAGGAATACTTGACTTTAATAAAAATTTGTTTACACTTAAATACAGTGAAAATTAAAAATATATGGAGGAATTTTTATTATGAATATACCAAAAGACCCTGTTATGCTTTTAAGTTTTTTAAACCTTAAACTTCGTGATGAGTTTTCTGACCTTGACGACCTTTGTAAAAGTCTTGATATAGATAAAACAGAGGTTGTAGGAAAAATAAAAACAATAGGATATGATTATTCTAAGGCTGAAAATCGTTTTGTCTGAAATTGAAATAATTTAGATATTATTATGAGAGGAGAATTTTATGACTAAATTTTTAAAAAAATTGATTTCCATAGCAGCTTTGACATCATTATTTTTTACAGGCTGTGCTATGGATAGTGTATCAGGTTCCGTTTCTAATAATTTGGAGGGAATGGAGGTTCACTTTTTAAATGTGGGACAGGCTGACTGTTCACTTATTAAATTCAGTGACGGTTCAAATGTGCTTATAGATGCTGGAAATAATGCTGATGGTAGTTATATAACAGAATATCTTCAGAATGAAGATGTTAAAAAACTTGATGTTGTTGTTGGAACACACCCTCATGAAGACCATATAGGTTCTCTTGACACTGTTATTAAAAATTTTGATGTTGGTGCTGTATATATGCCTGACGATGTTGCTACAACAAAGACTTTTGAAGATGTCATTGATGCAATAGATGAAAAGGGATTGTCTATTACAGAACCTGTTATGGGAGACACTTTTAATGTAGGTGGAGGAACATTTAAAATATTAGGACCTCAGAAAAAGTATAGCGACCATAATAATAATTCAATAGTTCTTAAATTGACTTATGGTGATGTTTCGTTTATGTTTACTGGTGATGCAGAGGCTGAGGCTGAAAGTGATATTTTATCAAAGGGGTATGACCTTAAAGCTGATGTTTTAAAGGTTGGTCATCATGGTTCAAGTACATCAACATCTGATGCTTGGCTTACTGCTGTATCTCCTAGCTATGCTGTTATACAGTCTGAAACAGGAAACGACTATGGACACCCTCATAAAGAAACTATTGAAAAACTTAATAATGCTAAAATACAGATATTCAGAAATGATACAATGGGCGAGATTGTAATGAAGTCTGATGGCAAAAATATTTCTGTTACAGCAAGTGATGGAACAACTTATGAACTCTCAAAGGGTGATACACAAGCTACAAATACAGAAAATACAGTTTACATAGGAAATGTTAATTCAAAAAAATTCCACACAGAAAATTGTTCATCACTTCCTTCTGAAAGTAACAGTGTTTATTTTGATAGCCGTAATGAGGCTGTATCTGAAGGATATGAACCTTGTGGAAGATGTAATCCATAATACATAATATATAATGTATTTTGAGGTGATATTTAATGAGTATGACTGTTGACAGAATAGAGGGTGATTTTGCTGTTTGTGAACTTGAAAACGGTGAAATTAAAAATATTCCCCTTGAAAATCTTCCCTTTGGCATAAAAGAGGGCAATATTATTTCTGAAAACGAAAAGGGTTTTTTTATAGATGTTTTTGAGGAACAAGAAAGAATAAAACGTATAGAAGAAAAAATGAAAAAACTTTTTAATAAATAATAAAAGGGCTGATTTTTAATCAGCCTTTTTTTGTTTAAAGAGATTTTTTTAATATTTTTATACCTTTTTCAATATCTTCAAAACTTAAATTTCCATAGCCTGCCATTACAGCTCCTTTAAATTTTTCAGGAACAGTTCCCTTATAAAAATCAGATACAGCATATATTTTAATGTTGTTTAAAAAAGCTTTTTTACATATCTCTTTTTCATCTTTATAGTTTTTTATTTTAAAAAGTATATGATGACCGGCGTTTTCTCCATAAAAACTTATATCTTCTCCAAATTCATAAACTAATTTTTTTATTGTATAATCTCTCTTTTCACTATAAATTTTTCTCATTCTGTTTATGTGTTTTTCATATTGTCCTGATGATATGAATTTTTCTAAAACAAGCTGTTCCAATCGTGATACGGGACAACTGGTGTCTTTATAGTTTTCTTTGTATGTTTCCATAAGTTTTTCAGGCAAAACAATATAGCTTATTCTCAGTGAGGGTGATATACTTCTTGAAAAACTTCCTAGATATATTATATTTCCATTTCGGTCTATGCTCTGTAATGAGGATATAGGCTTTGAATTGTATCTAAACTCGCTGTCATAGTCATCTTCTATTATATAGCGTTTTTCTCCTTTCTTTGCCCATTTTAAAATTTCTATTCTTCTACTTACAGGCATTGTTATACCTAAAGGGAACTGATGAGAGGGTGTTATATAAAGAGCTGTGTTATCTATATTTTTAATATTATCCGTTATTACTCCTTTTTCATCAGTTGGAACAGATATTATTTTATGTCCCATTCTATTAAAATATCTGTAAGAGTTACTATACACAGGGTCTTCCATGGCTATTTTACAATCTTTTTCAAGTATTCCATTTAAAATTTCCATAAGATTGTCTGTTCCTGCTCCTATTACAATGTTATCCGGTGAAGTTATAACTCCTCGTCTTATGTATATATGTGAAGATATAGCACATCTAAGTGAAAACTCTCCCTGTGATGGTGAAGTTTTTAAAAATTCCTCTGGACTCAATGATATTACTTCTCTTATAAGTTTTTTCCATGATGTGTAGGGAAAAGAGGGGATGTCTATACCATAAAGTGAAAAATCAATGTAATTATTATTTTCTTTCTGTTCTGTTATATTTTTTTTGATTTCTTTTTTATCAAAATTTATTATGTCAAGACTTTCTATATCACAGACATAGAAACCACTTTGGGGAACAGATTTTATAAAACCTTCTGATACAAGCTGACCGTATGCTGTATCAATTGTATTTACACTGACTGAAAGTTCTTTCGATAGATTTCTCTTTGATTTTAGTTTTTCCCCTGATTTTATTCTGCCTTCTATTATTGACTGTTTTATTTGATTGTATATTTGACTGTATAAAGGCTCTTTTGATTTTGGATTTATATTTATCATATTTCCTCCCTTAAAAATTGTACCCATACAATTTTATAAACATAAACTGATACTATTAAATTTTAATAAACTGATATTTTTAATAATATCAGTTTGCTGTTATTATACGTCTATGATTTTTTACAGTCAATGAAAATACAAAGGAGGAATTAAAGTGAATAATGTTTTTGCTTTAAAAAGTACAAAAGAAATTACAGTTACAGCCTGTTTTATAGCTATGACATTTGTTGCTACTATGTGCATAAATATAAAATTGCCTTTAATGTCTAGCGGGGGACTTGTCCATTTGGGGAATGTGCCTGTTTTTGTGGCAGCTGTAATATTTGGTAAAAAAACAGGAATGTATGCTGGAGCTTTCGGAATGGGATTTTTTGATTTGGTTTCCGGTTGGGTTTTATGGTCACCTTTTACATTTATTATATGTGGTCTTATAGGTTGGACTTTTGGGAAAATTACAGAAAAAAATTTCACTGTTTTTAAGTATGTTTTGTCAGTTATTGTGGCTCTTTTTGTGAAAATTATAGGTTATTATATAGCTGAAATTATTATAACAGGAAATATAATTGCACCTGTATATTCTATACCGGGAAATGTTGTTCAGATTATGACAGCAGCAGTTGTCACATTACCTGTTGTATTTGTTATTAAGAAATATATAAGATTGGGAGTGTAAATATATGTATAAAATGATGACACCGGGACCTACTCAGATAAGGGAAAATGTACGAATGTCAATGAGTATTGAGAGGGGAAATCCTGATATTTATGAGGAATTTTGTGAATTTTATCACGAAACTTGTTTAATGTTTTCTAAGTTTTTTAATACTGAAAATGAGTTTTATATACTTGGGGGAGAAGGTATTTTGGGGCTTGAGGCTGCCTGTGCTTCTTTAACTGAAAAAGGTGATAGAGTTCTTGTTATAGATAATGGAGTTTATGGCAGAGGATTTGAAGGTTTTGTAAGTATGTATGGGGGAGAACCTGTTTTATATACTGTTGATTATAAAAATCCTGTTGATGTAAATAAACTTGATGATTATCTCAAAAAAGACAGTAATTTTAAATATGCTACTGTTGTTCATTGTGATACACCTAGCGGAATATTAAACGATGTTGAAAGCATATCAAATGTATTAAATAATTATGGAATTATGACTGTTGTTGATAGTGTTTCAGCTTCTTTCGGTGAACCTTTATCAATGGGACATATTGATATACTTTGTCTTGGTTCTCAAAAGGCTTTGTCTGCTCCTACGGGGCTTACAATAGTTGGAGTTAGTGATAGAGCTAAAAAATCTATGGAAGAAAGAAAAACTCCAATAGCTTCTTTTTATGCTAATCTTTCAACATTTAAGACATATTATAGAGATAAGTGGTTCCCTTATACAATGCCTATTTATGATATTTATGCTTTAAGAAGTGCTTTGGAAAATATTTTAAATGATAAAGATATATTTGAACGCCATAAAAAAATTGGTTCTGCTGTTAGAAATTCTATTGTAAAAGGTGGACTTCATCTTTATACTGAAAGCGGTTTTTCAAATACTGTAACGGTTTTTAATGTGCCTGAAAAAATTTTGGCAAAAGAAATTATTGATATTATGAAAAATAAATATAATATACTTATAGCTGGCTCTTTCGATATTATGGAAGGTAAAGTTTTGAGAATAGGTCACATGGGTGAAAATTGTAATGTAAGTGATGTTTTTGAAACATTAAAAGCCCTTGAAAATACACTTTTACAGCTTAAATTTGATTTGAAATGTTCTATAAGTGAAAATTTTATAAAAGAAGTTTATAGTATATAAAAAGTAAAGCAGACTGAAAAAATTTTCGGTCTGCTTTTTTATATAAACGAATATTTATTTATATTTTATAAATAAATATTCGGTGTTTTTATTTTATTTCTGCTTTTTCTGAAAAATCTGTAACTACAATATCATTATAAGGCACTCTTTTTGATAACTCTCCGCCTTCTTCCATAATGTCCTGTATAAGTTCAAAACCATCTTCGTCAATCTGTGGGTTTGTTTTCCATGTGTCTTGAGATTTATATCTTTCTATAATCTTTGTCAATGTGTCTATGTCAGACTCTTTAAACTGTGGATATATAACTTCTGCAATTTCTTTTGATGTGTGAGTGTCAACCCATTCTTGACCTTTATATATGGCATTTGTAAACTTTTGAATAATGTCTGGATTTTCTTCCATATATTTTCCTGTTGCCATGTAAACAGTATATGGAATGTATCCGCTCTCTGTTCCAAGTGATGCCACAACATGACCTGCTCCGCTATTTTCAAGAGCTGTTGCAGTAGGCTCAAATTCTGCTGTGTAATCTCCTAAATTTCCTTGAAATGCTCCTGCTGTACTTTCAAAAGCAATGTTATTTATAATATCTAAATCTTCCCCAATTTTTAAATTATTATTCTTTAAAACATATTCCAGTACAAGTTGTGGCATTCCGCCAGTTCTTCCGCCAATCAATGATTTGCCTTTTAAGTTTTCCCATTTAAAATTTGGTTCTTCCTCTCTTGATACAAGGAAGTTTCCAGCTCTTTGAGTAAGCTGTGCAAAAATTTTAGGGAAGTCTTCTTTTCCCTCGTTATATACATAAATTCCGGCTTCTGTACCTAAAAGTGCAATGTCTGCGGAATTTGATATAAGAGCTGTCATTGATTTGTCAGCACCCTGACCAACACTCATTTCAATTTCAAGTCCTTCATCTTCAAAAAATCCTTTTTCCAAAGCTACATACTGTGGGGCATAAAATACAGAGTGAACTACCTCATTAAGTCTTACTTTTGTAAGTTCACTTTTTTCACTCTGACAGCCTGAAAATATAATTGCAAAAACAATCATAATTGATACAAAAACAGTTGATTTTTTATAAAATTTCATTTTCAATCCTCCCTGAATTCATAGTATATTATATGTATTTTCAAAAAAAGTGTTAAAAATTTTAAAAATAGTACAGACTTTGTAATAAAATTTAGCGTAAATTTATATGTAAATAATTTGTTAGCACTCTTGTCAAGTGAGTGCTAATGAGTTATAATACATTCATAGATTAGAAATCTTAAAATATTGTAGAAAGGAAGATGTATATATGAACGCTCAAAAATTTACACAGAATTCATTGGGAGCAATACAGAATGCTCAAAATATTGCAGTAGAGCATCAGAACCCTCAGATAGAAGAACAGCATTTATTATATTCGTTGCTTACACAGGAAGACGGACTTATCCCTCAGCTTCTTATGAAAATGAACGTAAATGTAAATGCCTTTCAGGCTGAACTGATGCGTGAAATTGAAAAACTTCCTCATGTTTCAGGAAGCGGCAGACCTGCAAACAACATATATGTTTCAGCTGATGTTGACAAGGTTCTTGTTGCCGCAGAAAAACTTGCAGAAAATATGAAAGACGAATATGTTTCTGTTGAACATATTTTTATGTGTATACTTAAAAATCCTAATCCAGTAGACAAAAAACTTTTCAAACTTTTTAATATAGAGAGTGAAGATTTTTATAAAATTCTTGCAACAGTAAGAGGAAATACAAGAGTTACAAGTGATAATCCAGAATCAACTTATGATGTACTCAAAAAATATGGTACAGACCTTGTTGAGAGGGCAAGAAGTAAAAAACTTGACCCTGTAATCGGTAGAGATGACGAAATTCGTAATGTAATAAGAATACTTTCAAGAAAGACAAAAAATAATCCTGTTCTTATAGGTGAGCCTGGTGTAGGTAAAACAGCTATTGCCGAGGGACTTGCTCAGCGTATTGTTAAAGAGGACGTTCCAAACAGTCTTAAAGATAAAACTATATTCTCTCTTGATATGGGTGCTTTAATTGCCGGAGCTAAATTTAGAGGAGAGTTTGAAGAAAGACTTAAAGCTGTATTAAACGAAGTTAAAAAGAGTGAAGGAAAAATTATACTTTTCATTGATGAACTTCATACTATTGTTGGAGCGGGTAAGAGTGATGGTGCTATGGACGCCGGAAACCTTTTAAAACCAATGCTTGCTAGAGGTGAACTTCATTGTATAGGTGCTACAACACTTAATGAATATAGACAGTATATTGAAAAAGACCCAGCTCTTGAAAGACGTTTCCAGCCTGTAATGGTTAATGAGCCTACTGTTGAAGATACAATAGCAATTTTAAGAGGTCTTAAAGAAAGATATGAACTTTATCATGGAGTTAAAATTCAAGACCAAGCTATAATTGCTGCTGCTACACTTTCAAACAGATATATTTCAGACAGATTTTTACCGGATAAAGCCATTGACCTTGTTGATGAGGCTTGTGCTATGATAAGAACTGAAATTGACTCAATGCCTATGGAGCTTGATATTATACAGAGAAAAATAATTCAGCATGAAATTGAGGAGGCTGCTCTTAAAAAAGAAAGTGACAAAATATCTCAGGAACATTTAAAAGAAATACAAAAAGAGCTTGCAGAAATGCGTGATGAGTTTAACACACTTAAAGCAAAATGGGATAATGAGAAAAATGCAATAAATAAAGTTCAGAAATTAAGAGAAGACATTGACAATGTAAATATTGAAATTGAAAAGGCTGAAAGAAGCTATGACTTAAATAAGGCTGCTGAACTTAAATATGGCAAACTTCCACAACTTCAAAAAGAATTGGCACAGGAAGAAGCTATTGCAGAGGAAAAAAATAGAGCAACTCTCCTTCGTGATAAAGTTACAGAAGAAGAAATTGCAAAGATTATTGAGAGATGGACTGGTATTCCTACATCAAAACTTATGGAGGGAGAAAAAGAGAAACTCATAAATCTTGAGGACATACTCCATGAAAGAGTTATCGGTCAAAATGAAGCTGTCACAAAGGTTTCAGAAGCTATTATGAGAAGTCGTGCAGGTATCCAAAATCCACAAAGACCAATAGGTTCATTCCTTTTCTTAGGTCCTACTGGTGTAGGTAAAACGGAACTTGCAAAAGCTCTTGCAGAAACACTTTTTGATGATGAAAAGAATATTGTAAGAATTGATATGACTGAATATATGGAAAAATTCTCAGTATCAAGACTTATCGGAGCTCCTCCAGGATATGTAGGTTATGAGGAGGGTGGACAGCTTACAGAAGCTGTAAGAAGAAAACCTTATTCAGTTGTACTTTTTGATGAAGTCGAAAAGGCTCATCCTGATGTATTTAATATTCTTTTACAGGTTCTTGATGATGGTAGAATTACAGATTCACAGGGTAGAACTGTGGATTTTAAAAACACAATAATTATTCTTACATCAAACCTTGGTTCAAACTATCTTCTTGACGGTATTGACGAAAGTGGAGAGATTAAAGAGGAGGCAAAAGAACAAGTTAATGAACTTTTAAGACGTTCTTTCCGTCCTGAATTTTTAAACAGACTTGATGAAATTGTATTCTACAAACCACTTACAAAGAATGACATAACATTTATTATTGACCTTATTGTAAAAGACCTTAATAAACGTCTTGAAGATAAACAACTTTCATGTGAACTTACTGAAAATGCTAAAAATTACATTATCGAAAGTGCATATGACCCTGTTTATGGTGCAAGACCTCTTAAGAGATTTATACAGAGATATATAGAAACTCTTATTGCTAAGAAAATCATAAGAGATGATGTTGCACCTGAAACAAAATTTGTTATTGATGTTGAGAATGATGAGTTTGTAATACGTTAATGTATCAATAAAAGTACATTAATTTTAATAAAAAAGGCTTCTATCTTTATAGATAGAAGCTCTTTTTGTTTTGTGAAGTATTGTGAAGAAAATAGTTTTGTTACAATAATAAATATTACAAAGAATAAATTTTAAATTTATTATTTTTTAAAAATAATATAATTATATACTATAAAAAGTTATTTTTTGTAATCTTATTGTTGATATTTAACATAATTTTTTGAAAAAGTATGTCTAATTTGCCTATTTAAACTATTTTATTTTCATGATATGCTTTATCCATAAGTAAAATTCGTTATTCGGATTGTTACTGGTAATGCAGGCAAAACCGAACCATAAAGTCGCAGTATTATTCTATTCTTTTATATAAAATGTGATACTGAGTTTTTATGGTTTGGTTTTTTTTATTTTTGTCTGGAATTTTAAACCTAATTGTTTTAATTAGGGTATTTATAGAAAAAGGGGGATAAAAAATGAAAAAGAATTTCTATAAGAAGAGTATTTCGCTTCTTTTGGCATCATGTATGACTCTTGGAACAGGGGTATCAGCTATTGCAACAGAAATTGCTGATGATTTTAGAAAAGAGTCTATTGAGGCAACGGAAATAGAAAAGCCAGAAGAAGAAACTCCTAAGACAGAGGAAACAGAAGGAACTGTAACAGGAGAGACAGAAGAAACAGAGGAAACAGATGGAATTGTAACAGGAGAGACAGAAAAAACAGAAGAAACAGAAGGAACTGTAATTAATGCAGAATTAATTGAGGATATAGCTACTACTCTTGAAATTAAAGCAGCTGAAACACTTCCGGAAGGAACAAATCTTGCAAGAGTTGAAGGTGTAAAAGCTACTGCTACAAATTCAGAGGCTGGAACAAGTTTCACAGCAGATAAAGCTATTGACGGAAACCGCACAGAAAAACCTTCTCGTTGGGCTACTGATGTTGATGTTTCTGAACCTACAATAACTCTTGACCTTGGAACACTTCGCTCAATAAAAAGCACAGTAATATACTGGGAAGCTGGATATGGCGAACAGGTTGCAAGTGCAAGCAAATATTATGTAGAGACATCAGTTGACGGAGAAGAATGGACAATACAGGCAACTCGCACAGAGAAAGCTAATGCAGCAACTCCAGAAGTTATTAATTTTGATAATGCAGTTGAAGCACAGTATATACGTGTAAGAATAGCTGAATATTCATGTTCTGGTTGGAATAATGTTTCAATGTATGAACTTGAAGTTTATCAGGAAGACCAGAAAGTTGAAGGCGGAGAGGAAAGTGGAGCTGAGAAACTTCCAGAAGGAACAAATCTTGCAACAGTTGAAGGTGTAACAGCTACTGTAACAGATTATGAAACTGGAACACAGTTTACAGCGGATAAAGCTATTGACGGAAATCACACAGATGGTTCTTCTCGTTGGGCTACAAACAGAGATGTATCTGAGCCTACATTAACACTTGATCTTGGTGCTCTTCGTTCAATAAGAAGTGCAGTTATTTATTGGGAAGCTGGTTTTGAAGCAGACACTGCAAATGCAAGTAAATATTACATAGAAACATCTGTTGATGGAGAGGAGTGGACAACACAGGCAACTCGCACTGAAAAACCACAAGCTCCACAGACAAGAGCAGCAGGTGCAGCTATTAAAGAAATAATAAACTTTGATTCAGATGTTGAAGCACAGTACATAAGAGTAAGAATTAAAGAGTATTCAAACTCAGGTTGGAATAATGTTTCAATGTATGAATTTGAAGTATATCAGGAAGCTCAGGAAGAAGAAGCTCCAAGTCAGGCTGTAAAAGCTCCAGAAGGAACAAACCTTGCTCGTTATGAAGGCACAACAGCAAGTGCAACAGACTATGAAAATGGAACACAGTTTACAGCAGATAAGGCTATTGACGGAAACAAAAAAGACAAACCTTCTCGTTGGGCTACAAACATGAATGCAAAAGAGCCTACAATAACTCTTGATTTCAAAAAGATACGTTCTGTAAATAGTGTTATTATATATTGGGAAGCTGGACTTAATACTTCGAAATCAAATGCAAGTAAATATTATATAGAGACATCTCTTGATGGAGAAGAATGGACAACACAGGCAACTCGCACTGAAAAAGCTGACGCATCAACTGGTGAAACAATAAACTTTGATAAAGCTGTTGATGCTAAGTATTTGAGAGTAAGAATTGCAGAGTATTCAAACTCAGGATGGAACAATGTTTCAATGTATGAACTTGAAGCATATCAGGAAAAACAAGTTCCTAAAGATACAGCAGCAAATGTTGCTAAAAAAGTTACTCTTGAGATAGAGGACGGAAAAGTAGTTGCAAAAAATCTTACAGAGGGATTTGATATTACTTTTGCGGCAAACTATGAGCAGGTTGTAGGTGCTGATGGCACAATTTATACACCTCTTGTTGATATGAACATTGAATTTGATATTACAGCAGTAAATCAGTCTGACCCAGAGGATAAAGCCATAGATATGGCTCGTGTTCTCACAATACCGGGACAACATTCTGAAAATGAAGGAAATGCAAAACCTAAAGTTGTTCCAGAAATTACAGAATGGTACAGCTCATCTGATGAGGAAGGAAAAGTATTTGAACTTACATCACAAAGCCGTATTGTTTTAGGTGCTGGAGCTTCAGAACTTGGAGAAGTAAGTAAAAACCTTCAGGCTGATATACTTAATATGTTTGGTTGGAACCTTGAAATAGTTACAGGTCAGCCAGAAAAAGGCGATATTTATCTTACAATAAAAGATACAGAAGCCCTTCCGGGATACGATGATGAGACTTATGAAATGAAGGTAAGAAACTTCGTTACAATAACAGCTATTCATCCAACAGGTATTAACTGGGGTACTCGTTCAGTATTACAGGCTCTCACATTAAGCGGAGATGCTCACACTATTGACCAAGGTACTGCAAAAGATTATCCAGAATTTAGACTTCGTGGATTTATGATTGACGTTGGACGTAAACCATTCTCAATGGATATGCTTAAACAGGTTGCAAAAACAATGGAATGGTTCAAACTTAATGACCTTCATGTTCACTTAAGTGATAACCTTATATTCATGGAAGACTATGGCAGCATTGAGGCAGCTTGGAATGCTTATGACGGTTTCCGTCTTGAGTCAGACAGAGAAGGCAACGGACATCAGCTTCAGTCAAAAGACTATTATTATACAAATGAAGAGTTTAGAGGATTTATAGATGGTTGTAAAGCTATGGGCGTAAATGTTGTTCCAGAAATTGACGTTCCTGCTCATGCTCTCTCAATAGCTAAAGTTTATAAAGAATTAGCACTTCATAAAGCAGGTGGAAGTCGTCCTTGGATTGACCATATGGATATTTCAAACCCTGAAGCTATTGAAGTTATAAAAGATATATTTAGAGAATATATTGAAAATGGAACATTTGGTGATGAAGATACAGTTGTTCATATTGGTGCTGATGAATTCTATGACAGCCACCCTGCATATCGTAACTTCCTTAAAGAAATGATTACATTTATAGAGGAAGACATGGGACGTCAGGTTCGTGTATGGGGAAGTTTGACAAGTATGAGCAACAATCCTTCAGAAAGTCCATTTACACCTGAAGACGTTAAAGGTGCACAGCTTGATATTTGGAATACAGGTTGGGCAAATCCAAAAGCTATGTTTGACCTTGGATTTGACCTTATAAATATAACAGACGGACCTATGTATATGGTTCCTAATGGAAATGGTAATAGAGGCGGCTATGGAGATTATCTTGACCCTAACGCTGTTTACAGTTGGACACCTAATAACATGGGTGGAACAAAACTTCCTGCAAGTTCAAGTCAGGTTCTCGGTGGTTCATTTGCTATATGGCAGGATAATATTGACACTCGTGCTGCTGGTATAAATGAGCAGGATACATTTGTTCGTATGTATGATGCAATCATTCCTGCAAGTGTTAAAATGTGGGGTGAAGGTGGAGACGGCCTTGACCGTACAGTTAAAGAAGTACAGGATGACGGAAAAATTATAGGTCTTGCACCTGGAACAAATCCTCTTAACACTGTTGAAAAAGCAGCTGGAACACGTGATTATGCTTCTTATGATTTTGAGTCATTAAACGATAAATCAGGAAATAATCATAATCTTACACTTAATGGTGCTGAAATTAACAATGGAGCTTTAAGCTTAAATGGTGGTTCAAGCTATGCTTCAACTGGTCTTGATAAAATGGCTTGGGGAGATAAACTCTCATTCAAAGTTAAAAAGACAGCTGGCGGAGCTTTAGAACAGGTAATATTTGAAAGCGACCATGCTTATGGTGATTATGCTATAAAAGCTATACGTGAAAGCGAAGATGCTACAACATGGAAACTTGGTTTCTCACGTGAACTTTATGATTATGTATTTGACTATGATTTACCAGAAAATGAATGGGTAGATGTTGAAATAGTAAGTGAAGAATTATCAACAAAACTTATTGTTAATGGACAGACAGTAAGTGCAGTAGGTTCGTTCCTTCCAGATGAAAACTCAAACAGCCAGTTTAAAGGTAAAACTGGAATTACAAATTCATCATTCAGTATTCCTGTATCACGTATAGGAAGTACAACAAATGCATTTACAGGTCTTATTGACAACGTTGTCATGACAACAGCACAGACTGACAATGTTATGACAGAAGGAAAATATGATATATCTGTTGATAAATATGCAAATGTTACAGCAGGAAGTTCACAGAGTGGAGAAGGTCCACAGAAAGCTATTGACGAAGATACAACATCAATATGGCATAGCAACTGGAATGGTTGTTCAGTTGATGAATCTTGGATACAGGTAGAACTTGATGAAGCTACTGTTGTAAGTGGATTTAGATATCTTCCACGTCCAAATGGTATCAATGGTACAGTTGATAAATACTTAATACAGGTAAGTATGGACGGTGAAGAATGGACAGACGTTGCTACTGGAGTATGGAACAGAAAAGCTGATTGGAAAACTGTAACATTTGATGCAGTTGAAGCTAAATATGTTCGTCTTAAAGGTCTTGAGACAGCAACTGACTCTGGTAAGAGATTTATGTCAGCGGCAGAAATTCGTGTATGTGTAGCTCCAAATATTTCAGAAGCAAAAGTTGAAATGGAAGAAAAATTTGAATTTGACGGAAAAGCTGTTACACCAGAACCAAAGGTTGTATTTGAAGGATACTTACTTGAAAAAGATGTTGACTATACACTCTCATATGAAAATAATGAAGCTCCTGGAGAAGCTAAAGTTATAATTACAGGTGCTGGAATGTATACAGGAACATTTGAAAAGACATTTACAATTACTGGCGATGATAAAACAGAGGATAATAATAATGATGATAACAACACATCATCAGGCGGTGGACACTATACTGTAAAACCAACAAGACCTGGAGAAAGCTCAGAAATTAAAGATGATGATGTTCCAATGACAGAAACTCCAGAAATAGTAGAAGGATTTAAAGATGTATTTGAAAATAGCTGGTTTAAAGAAGCTGTTGAATATGTAACAGAAAACAATATATTTGCGGGTATTACACCAGCACAGTTTGGACCAGATATGCAGATGACAAGAGGAATGTTAGCAACTGTACTCTATCGCATAGAAGGACAGCCAGAAGTTACAGAAGCATCTCCATTTAAAGATGTTACATCAGATAAATACTATGCAGACGCTATTGCATGGGCTGCTTCAGAAGGAATTGTTGCAGGAATTACAGCTGATGAGTTTGCTCCGGATAGTCCTATAACTCGTGAACAGCTTGCAACTATACTTTATCGCTACAACGGTTCACCAAAAGTTGAAAAAACTGCTGAATTTACAGACAGTGCTTCAATATCAACATGGGCAACAGATGCAGTTAATTGGGCTGTTGAAAATGGCATAATTTCAGGACGTGTTGATGGAAAACTTGACCCACAGGGTAAAGCTACTCGTGCAGAAGTTGCATCAATGGTTATGCGTATGTCAGAAATAGTTGATAAAGTTGATGAAACTGAAGAAGTTACAGAAGAAACAACAGAAAACACAGAGACAACAACTGAGACAACAGAAAATAAATAAGAAATTTGTATTAAAATTTAAAAACACAAAAAAGAGTTTGGGAGATTTTCTCCCAACTCTTTAAATAAACAAACTTCATAATTCTTCTCTTGTAATATGTATATGTTTGAATTTAATATCAGACATAACACAAAAAATCCGATAACTTTTGTTATCGGATTTTTTGTGTTATTTTAAAGTAAATTGAGTATTATAAGAGGTTTCTGATATAACATCAAAGCCAAAGCCTAATTTTTTAAATTCTTCTATTACAGAAGGTAAGGCCTCTGCTGTGGCTTCTTTTCCAACAGTCTGATGCATTAAAACAACAGCATTTCTATTTTTTGATACTGTTGAGAATATGTTGTCTTTAACTTGTTGTGGAGTTATATTTTTTGTTGTGGCGTCTTTAGCTTCAGAGTTCCAGTCTGTATATATATATCCTCGTTTTGTTAATTCAGCTGTTATTTCTTTCATAATCTGACTTCCACCATATTTATTACTTACTGTGTTGTTTGAACCTCCCGGAAGTCTTACCAATTTAGGTTTATATCCTATTATAGACTCAAGATATGCTTCTTCTTTGTAAAAATCTTCAAAGAAATTATCAACACTTGAGTATATATAAGCATAATCATGACTGTATGTGTGATTTCCTATTGCATGACCTTCATCAACCATTCTTTTAATAATTGCAGGGTCTGCCTTTCCTGTAAGATAGAATGTTGCTTTTACATTGTATTCTTTCAATGTGTCAAGTATCTTTATTGTATTTTCAGAAGGTGAGTCGTCAAATGTTAAATATGCAATTTTGTCATATGTAACAGGATTTGAGGACTCTTTTTTTGGTTCTTCAACTATTTTAAATTCTGGTGCAGATTTTAATGTAGCATCAATCATATTTATTGCATTTCCCAATGTGATTTTTTGGTCTCTTTTAGCTGTATTATCCCATATTCCTCTTGTTTTTAAAAATTCATAGGAGCTTTCTCCTATTTCAATGTCAGGATATACAGATTTTATTGTGTTTGTTATAACACTAGAAAATTCATCACCTGTCAAAGTTTTTTCCGGTGAAAATTCTGTGTCTGAAGTTTTTGACATAATTCCAAGAGAAACTAATTTTGGTATGTAATCTTGAGTGTTGATATTTATATCCGTAAAAGTGTTTTCGACTTCAGGAAGTTCTTTTCCTGAAAGACCTTTATATAATTCTGATATATATGTTGAAAGTTCACCTTTATCTATATAATAATTCTGTCTTTCCGAATATGTAGGAACAATAGTTTTGTCAAATCCTTTTTCATCAGCATAGACGGCTAAAGAAAAAGCATTCATTGATATTGTAAGGGCTAGTATGTATAATATTTTCTTCATAATTTATCGCCTCCTTATATATCTAATTATATTATATTGACGTTTTAAAGTCCTTAAAAGTTTCGTAATTTTTGTTTAAATATTAATGTAGAATTTTGTTATTATTATCAAATCTTTAAATAATTTCTTAAGAACTCTTTAAGGTTTAATACTTGTTTGTATTTAGTATTGTGTAATACAAAGTAGTGTGTTATAATCAGTACAAAGGAGGGAGAAAATGAATACTCAGTTCAGAAAAGGCGTAATTGAAATGTGCGTTTTGGCTCTCATAGCAAAAGGCGATATGTATGGATACGAGATAGTACAGAAAATTGCTTCATATATGGAAATAAATGAGGGAACAGTTTATCCAATACTTAGAAGATTGACAAAGGAAGAGTATTTTGTCACATATCTAAAGGAAAGTACAATAGGACCAGCCAGAAAATATTATCATATAACAGAAAAAGGACAAGGATATTTTGGTTCTATAAAAGCAGACTGGCTAGACTTTTCAAAAATGGTAAATGATATTCTTAATTCATCTGATGATGATTTTGAAAAAATGGAGGGGGAAACAGAATATGAATAAAGAAGAATATCTTCAGAAACTTGAACAGTACCTTAAAAAATATCTCTCAAGAGATGAAATAGAAGATATACTTATGGATTATGGTGAATATTTTGAAGATGGAAGAAGACAAAATAAATCTGATATAGAAATATCAGCAAAATTGGGAGACCCAGAAGTTATAGCATCTCAATTTATAGATGAGGTAAGAGAAGAAAGAAGAAAAAAACATGAAGATGAAATGGAAAAAATAAAAGACACAGCATCTTCTGTGGTTAAAAATATAAAGGAAAAAACTGAATTTTTAGGCAGAAAATCAGAAAAAGATGATGATTTAACATATGTTAGAGTAAAAAGAAATGAAAAAGGAATTTTTCAATCTATTATTGATTTTATGGCTACAATTGTAAAAGCAATTTTCTTTGGATTTTTATGTTTTATTATAATTGGTGCAGTTTTTACAATTCTCGGTATTTTAGGTAGTGCAGTTTTATTCTGTGCTGCTTTGGGAATTGGAGGAGTTGTGTTTAGTGTTTCAGTTATAGGATTTGTGTCAGGTTTTATAATTGCCAGTGGAGTTTTTGGTTCTATATTTGTCCTTGGTTTAGCTGTGATGTTGACACTACTTTTTATAGTTGTAATACAGTATACTTTAAAATGTTTTAAATATGGTTTTGATACACTTTTTATCAAAAAGGAGGTTTTTTAAATGAATGGAGTTTTGAAAAAAATAGCTATATATACAGGTGCTGTTATGCTTGCAACATTTGTGCTTTTTCTCATATGCCTTCCTTTTGGTATAAAGTCTTTTATGAATGATATATCAAGTGTTCAAACAAAAATGGAGACAAAAGAAGCAAATACTAATATTACAAAAGCTGTTATTTCGGTAAATGATTATTGTGATATAAGATTTAGACAGTCTAAAAATGGTAAATTTTATGTTGAAGTTTTTGAAGGTTCAGGGGATATAAGAAATTTTTCTTATATTGAAAATAAAGTTGAGCTTACAGAAAACGGAAATATAGCTTATCTTGATATTGAAAAAGATTATGAAAATTCAAAGAGGTTTACAAAGGATACTTTTAATCAGTTTGTTTCAAGAGAGTTTTTTTATCATCCAGATTTAATTGTATATATACCTGAAAATATAGAGATTGAGACAAAAGGGGAATATTATCATATTGAGCAATTGATTTATAGCAATATTGATTTTGCAAATAAAGAAACTATTCAGGCTGAAATGGAAGCTGAAAATCAAAGAGAAATGGAATTAAGTGTTAATCAAAATATATCTGATATTCAGGCTGAAAATGATGCTTTAAGAATTGAAATGGAAAACATGAGAAGTGAACTTATGACTGAGATAAGTATTTTGAGGGAAGAATTATACAATGAAATATATAATAATCAAACAACAACAGAAATGAATTAATTTTTATAAAAAGCCCTGTAATGTACAGGGCTTTTTATTTTTCTATTTTCATAAATAAATATTAATTTTTTATGAACTTTAACAAAAGTTACAAATAATAGTATATAATAACAAAAAGGAGGTTTTATATGAAGAAGTTTATAAAAATATTACTTGGAACAGTTTTGGCAGTATCAGTTTTTCTTTATTGGCAGGATAATGATATTGTTGTTACAAAATATGAATATAAAAGTGAAAAAGTCCCTGAGGGCTTTGAAGGATTTAAAATAGCACAAGTTTCTGATTTACAAAATAAAATGTTTTTTAAAAATCAAAGTAGCCTTATAAAAAACTTGAAAAAAACAGATGCTGATATTATAGTCATAACAGGTGACCTTGTTGACGCTAACAGAACAAATATTGATAATGCTTATATTTTTATAGATGAGGCTGTAAAAATAGCACCAGTTTATTATGTTTCTGGAAATCATGAAAATGCTTCTGGTGTTTATGAGGAACTTTTGGAAGGTCTTAAAATTAGAGGTGTCAATATACTTGAAAATACATATGAGTATATTGATAGAAATGGCGATAAAATTGCTATTATGGGAATAAAAGATATAAGAATGAATTATGATTTTGATGAAGTCATAGAAGATATGTCTAATAAAAATGAAGGATATTTCAAAATACTTTTATCCCACAGACCGGAATTGTACTCTGTATATGATGAAAAGGGCGTTGACCTTTCTTTTACAGGTCATGCCCATGGTGGTCAAATAAGACTTCCTTTTACAGATGGTCTTTTTGCACCAAATCAAGGGGCTTTCCCTAAATATACAAGTGGTTTAAGATATTTTGATAACTCTGCTATGGTTATAAGTAGAGGGCTTGGAAACAGTGTTTTTCCTTTCAGAATATTTAATAGACCTGAAATTACTGTAACCACACTTTACAGTGAATAAGCCTTGTTATATAATAAATAAAAATATAATTTGAAAGGAATTGATTGATTTGAAAAAAAATCCTATCGTAACCATTGAAATGGAAAACGGAGATATTATAAAAGTTGAATTATATCCTGATGTTGCTCCTAACACAGTAAACAACTTTATTTCACTTGTAAAAAAAGGTTTCTATGATGGAGTTATATTCCACAGAGTAATAAGAGGCTTTATGATACAAGGCGGTTGTCCTGATGGAACAGGTATGGGTGGTCCTGGATACTCAATTAAAGGAGAATTTTCACAGAATGGCTTTAAAAATGACCTTGCCCATGAGCCGGGAGTTATATCAATGGCTAGAACAATGATGCCTAACTCTGCTGGTTCTCAGTTCTTTATTATGCATGAGAAATCACCTCATCTTGACGGTGCTTATGCTGCTTTCGGTAAAGTTATAGAGGGACTTGAAAATGTAAATAAAATCGCAGAGACAAAAACATCTTTCGGTGATAAACCTGTGAAACCTCAGGTTATGAAAAAGGTTACTGTTGAGCTTTTTGGCGAGGAGTATCCTGAACCTATAAAATGTTAATTTAAAATTTTTATAATTATATAAATAAAAATGTGTCTGCTTAAATGTAGACACATTTATTTTTTAGGGGGAATTTTTTGTGAAAGTTATGGTTATAAATGGACCAAATCTTAATATGGTTGGTGTAAGAGAAAAGGGGATATACGGCACAAAAACATTCAGCGATATTTGCCGTTATATAAAAGATGAGTTTGAAAAAAGAGGTCATGTAGTTACTCTCTTACAGAGTAATAGTGAAGGTGGTATAATAGATTTTTTACAGACTGCATATTTTGAAAATTATGACGGTGTTATAATAAATCCTGGTGCATATACTCATTATAGCTATGCTATACATGACGCAATAAAAGGAAATTCAGAGATACCTACTGTTGAGATACATTTATCAAATGTCCATGCAAGAGAGGAATTTAGACATATTTCAAGAACTGCTCCTGCTTGTATAGGTCAGATTTGCGGTTTCGGTGAGTTTGGCTATGTTATGGCACTTATGGCACTTGAAAATTATTTGGAAAATAAAAAAGATAAATAAAATAAAAAAGCCCCAATAAAGGGCTTTTTTCTATCTAAATGAAATATATGTTTCGATTACAGGTTTTATAAAAAACATTGATGCCCAACAGACTGTAAAATATAAAAAGGGTTCTGTCTTTAAAAAAAGTGAGTTTTTTGTATCTGAAAGACACATGGCTTCTGTTGTGTTTGGTATTACTTTTTTTGTTGATTTGTAGAAATAATAACCTATAATTGCACCTAATGTGTTTGTAAATATATCGTTTATGTCTGTAACTCTGACTGCGAAAAGTTGGAAAAGTTCTATAAAAGCTGAAATCATAAAGCCTGATATAAATACATATTTGAATTTCTGAAAACCTTTCCAAAGGGATGGAAGAAAAAATCCAAGAGGTATAAAAAGTATTACATTTAAAAAGTATTCAATAAAATTTCTTGAGAAATACTTAAAAGGTTGAAAATTTATATTTGGTGAATAGGCTATATTCTCAAAATTAGGTATTCCTGTAATATTGAAAACTGTTATTATAAAAAGTGAAAAAAGTATAATTCCTGTTCTGTGTTCAATGGCTGTACTGTGCTTTTTTGAATTTTTTAAAAAAGGTGTTATAAGTACAAACATTATTATGTAAGAAAAAATTGTGTTTAGTATCGCTGAGTGTATTCTTATCATTAAAAAACCTCCTCTGTTGTATTATGAGTATATTCTATCACCATATTTTAAAGAGAAGGTTTATAAAAAGTTTAAATTTTTCTTAATATATATTTTAAGGGGGATAAATATTTATGGAAGATAAAATTAGATATAATGGTTTAGACGTTCTTAGATTTATATGTGCTGTTTTTGTAGTTTTTATACACATAAAATTTCCAAACAGCATACAAAAATATATTGAGCCTATTATAAGAACAGCCGTACCATTATTTTTTATGATAAGTGGTTTTTTTTATCAAAATCTTGTTGAAAGTGGAAATTTAAAAAGACAGATATTAAAAATTTTGAAGTATTTGATATATATATATTTAATTTTTTTTATATTAGCTTTTTTAGAAAAAATGATTATAAGCAATATTTTTTATATAGATTTAGACAACATGTTTACAATTAATAGTATGTTAAAATTTATAATATTTAATGAGTGTCCTTTTTTTAAAATAGATTATGTTTCTGGACATTTATGGTATATGTCTGCTATAATATATACTTA